>NZ_MIKE01000023.1:0-580379 GCF_001853485.1 Flavobacterium tructae
GTATCTCGATGCCGAGTCACTATACTATGAGGTATTAATCCAAATTTCTCTGGGCTATCCCTCTGTAAAAGGTAGATTGCATACGCGTTACGCACCCGTGCGCCGGTCTCTATATCCGAAGACATATACCCCTCGACTTGCATGTGTTAAGCCTGCCGCTAGCGTTCATCCTGAGCCAGGATCAAACTCTTCATCGTATATTTTTATATTATATTGCGATGATATCTATCGGTTCTTTTCGAATCTTACGATTCTATTACTCTTATTCTTTTGTTCCGATTTTCATCGAAACGGCTGTCAATTCAATATGTCTACGAACGTATTCTTTTTTCTTAATCTCGCTTGTCTCTCAAAGCGGGTGCAAAAGTAGAAAACTTATTTCTAATCGGCAAGAGTTTTTTGAAGTTTTTTTTTTAGAAAATTTCTTTTCGTTTTCAACTTCTCTCCTTACCAATCTTTCAATGAACTTCCCTTGTTTTGCGGGGTGCAAACTTAAAACTTTCTTTCTTTACTCGCAAGCTTTTTGGGATCTTTTTTTGAAAATTTCTTTCCGTTTTAATTCCTTCGCTTGTCAGTATTTCAGTGAACGTTTATCGCTGTTGCGGGTGCAAAAGTAGTCACTTTATCCGCTTTTACAAGCTTTTTGCAAACTTATTTTTAATCTTTTTCGAAACTTTCTCTTAACACCCTGATAACACCTCTTTTACAAATTAAATTATTTTCAGCTTTGAAAGGTTTTTCTTCGTTCAAATGAAACTACTAGATACAAAGCCCCATTTTTACTGGTTTCTTACTAATCTCGCAAAGACGCAAAGGCGCGAAGTTTTTGTTTTTCTTGCCTTATTTCTTTTGAAAACCCATACCCTAGCCCCGATAGCAGTGGAAATCCTTTTGATTTTTCCTTTAAAAAGCAAAAGATTGCAGCGGATAGCGGGATAAAGCTTCGACTTCGCTCAGCTGGACAGAAAAACTACTCTTATATATAGTATAGAATCTCAAATTGCAAACCTGATGGCTTCGACTTCGCTCAGATGGACAGAAACTGCTTTTCTTGCATTTTCGCTCAGCCGGACAGAATCACTCCTTATATATAGGTAGTAAAAAAAACAAACCCGACAGGTTTTGAAAACCTGTCGGGTTGTATACTATATATAGTATTTAATTTAAACTATCAATAACTTCTTTTACAATACGAGTATATGCGATGATCTGGTTGACACAAAAACATCGTTCTTCAAGTATCATTGTTTTTGTAAATAAAGATAATCCGTAGTAGTACTGATATCACGTAATCGAATTTGAGAATTATTAAACTCAAACAACCTCCAGCTTCGATTCAATTTACTTAGCGGTTCTGAATTAAACTCTATTTTAACTTCTCTAACCCCATTCTGCAAAGTACTTTCCCATTGACCAGTTTGTGAGGTCGCTCCTTTTGTAGCCACTACAGATTTGTCACTTTTAAAAACAAGAGAATAACCTATATAAGTAGACGTCTTTTCTGAGTCATCAAAAAAATAAGGTATCTCCCAAGTCCCCTTTGTTATAGTTTGCGGAAAATCAAGTGTTACAATATTATTTTCAGGACAATTGTCAATCGCATATTTTATCGCATTTTCAAACTCTAAATTATTAGAGATTGACTTTGTCTGATTATTATAATCTGCTATCGAAATTGGATATTTTAATGAAATATACTGACTGCTATTCAAATTTTTTATAAAATTAAAGAAAGTCTGATCACTAACAATCGAAACAGAACTTGCAATTTGATTTGCACTGTTATAAATATTAATCGTTATAGGATAGTTGACCTTTAGTCCATTAATTTTAGACAACAAATCTGGATAAAGATTCCAGTAGTCGATTAAAGCTTTAAAGTCAGATTCAGTCGGAATATTTTTTTCAATATAATTATAATACACCATCATTACAGGAAAATCAATTTTTACAATATCATCATCGTATGCATTTGCATTTATATTGTCTGTGACTTTTTTATAATCGGCAGTGGAGTTTATAGCAATTTTTGCATTGTTAACCGTAACGGTATATGGCAGCCTAATAGTACAATAACTAGATCCGTCGATTACATTATCCTGCACGGTTTGAACCATTGCAACCCTTTGCAGATAAGTAGTAAGCGGCGAAACATTTGTGACTGTTCCTTGTGCCGTATCGTCTTTCTCATCTGTTTCGCTCTGACAAGAAAGCAAAAGCAAGAAAGCCACTATTGATAAATATTTTTTTAAAGGGAACATATTTATATTTTTACAAAGGTAACAAAATTAAAGAAACTGTTTTTTAATAAATCCTCATCAAGGTCTTTCGTTTGATTCTACAAAACATTAATTATCAACCAAAGACAACACTTCCTATTTATATAAAAACAATCAGCTTTGCTTTTACCCTACTTAAACCAAAAACAAATACTTTTGCAAGGTAACAACTGAAAAACGAAATGCCACAAAAAGACCAATCCAATACTTGCGACGAAATAATCTTTTCGACTTTTTTTAAAAGTCAGGTAAAAGCACTTCGTAATTTTCTTTTTTACAAATTTGGCAATCTCAATCAGGCGGAAGATTTAGCCCAGGAGGCATTTGTAAAACTTTGGCAAAACTGTGCTTCTGTACCTTTGGAAAAAGCAAAATCATATCTTTATACTATTGCAAATAACAGTAGTCTCAATGCAATTGCGCATCAAAAAGTTGTTTTGAGATATGAGAAAAACTTCACCGGCTTAGATAAAACAAATGAAAATCCGGAATATATTCTGGAGGAGAAACAATTTCAAGCCAAACTCTTGAAAGCCATTGAAAATTTAAACGAAAAACAACGTATCGCTTTTCTGATGCATCGAATTGACGGAAAAAAATACAGTGAAATTGCCATAGCGTTAGATATTAGCGTAAAGGCAGTTGAAAAACGCATACATCTTGCTTTACTGAGTTTACGCAAAGAAATTGATTTATAGAAGTAGGGTAAATTTAGATTCAATTGTTTTAACAATATAATACCAGTATAATGAAAAAAAATCGCTTATTAGCAAAATGGCTTAACAATGATTTATCTCAGGATGAATTAGCTGAATTTGAAGCAAGTCCCGATTTTGAAAAATACCAAAAAATAAAGAATTATACTGCTCACTTAGAAGTAGGTGATTTGGATGAAAATGCCATGTTATCTAACATCCTGAATCAGAAAACGGTAACTCCAAAAGCAATTCCCTTATACAAAAACTGGATGTTCCGAGCTGCCGCTGTCTTTGTGTTGGTACTCGGAATTACGTTTGTTATGAAACTTTTAGTTCCTCAGACGCAAATCGCAAATTTTGGAGAGAAAACTACGTTTTCCTTACCTGATAATTCTGAAGTGGTCCTAAACTCAGGTTCTGAAATAAGTTACAAAAAATGGAATTGGGTCAACAACAGGCACCTTGAATTAAAGGGAGAGGCTTATTTTAAGGTTGCCAAAGGCCAACGTTTTGAAGTACAGACCAGCCTGGGAAAAGTATCCGTTTTAGGAACTCAATTTAATGTTAAGGTGAGAAAAAACAAGTTTGATGTCGTTTGTTATGAAGGACGTGTAAGAGTGAATTATGCAAACACTCAAATTGTGTTAACTCACGGACAAAGCGTTAATTTTGAAAATGGCAAACAGGTAAACACCACTATAAACTCGTTAAAACCCGAATGGATTGACAATCAAATATTTTTCTACCAAGAAAACATTAGAACGATACTAGACGAAGTTGAAAGACAATACAACATTACAATCGAACTAAACACAAAAGATACCACCTCTCTATTTACCGGAAAATTACCAGCTAAAGATTTAAATACAGCGATACAAATTATTAGTACAACCTATCATTTAGAGGCCAAAAAAGTCTCCAAAAATAAGATAATATTTGACGAGAAATAAATGTCATTCCCCAAACGGTTTCATTTTTTGTTTTTTATATTTTTTCTTGTCCTGAATGTTTGCTCTCAAGATAAGGGAAAAGCTGTGCCTTTTAAAAAAATTATAGCAGCTATTGAAAAACAACATCATGTAAGTTTTAATTATACAGAAGATAATATTACCAATCTACAAATATCTCCACCTAAAAAATCACTTACTTTAGATCAGAAGCTACAATATCTTACAGAAAAAACCAATCTGTCATTTGAAAATATTGAAAACCAATTCATTAATATTTATAAAAATGATAGTGAATCACAAATGATCTGTGGTTATGTTTTCTCTAATGACTATAAAAAACCTATTGAAAACGCTAATGTTAATCTGCTTAACAAAACTCAAGTCACAACCAATTCCAATGGCTATTTTGAGTTTAGAAAAGACAGTAAAAACACCCTTCTGATCAGTCATATTGGCTTTATCACCAAAAAAATTGTAGTTAATAATTCCTCTTCCAAAACTTGCCTGCAAATAACATTAGAGTCTGAAATAACGGAGCTTCAGGAAATTAAAGCCAATGCTATTTTGGCTTCAGGGATTTCAAAAAGCCCGGATGGATCTTTTGAAATTAAACCTAAGAAATTTGGTATTCTACCGGGACTTATAGAACCTGATGCTTTGCAAACCATGCAACAAATTCCTGGTGTCAACAGTCTTGATGAAAGCGTTTCCAGCATCAACGTACGCGGCGGCACTCACGATCAGAATCTATTTTTATGGAATGGAATACGGATGTTCCAAACCGGACATTTTTTTGGTTTAATATCTGTTTTTAATCCCAATTTGGCACATACCATTTCCATTTACAAAAATGGGAGCTCTGCATTTTACGGTGAGAGCGTATCTAGTGTAGTAGCCATTTCTTCTACTCCTGAAACAACTGAAAAGAATACTTTTAGTGCCGGAATCAATATGATAAACGCTGATATTTACGCCAAGTACAATCTTTGCAAAAAGAGTTCTATCGAAATTTCGGCACGCAAATCGATTACCGATTTTGTAGAAACCCCAACCTATAAGGAATATTTTAATAAAGTATTTCAAAACACTACCATCACCGACTTTTCAGAAAAACAAAATATAAATTATCGCAGTGATAAAAAATTTGACTTTTATGATGCTACCTTAAAATATACACGCAAAATAGGCGCTAAAGATCAAATTATACTTGATTTAATCACGATTAAAGATAATCTGGAAGTTTTTCAAAGCGCCACCGTATACGACATAAATAAATCGGAAAACAATGTTTTGCGTCAACAAAATTATGGTGGAAATTTGTCATGGAAAAGAAACTGGAACAACTTTAATACAACCAAAATTAATGTTTACAATTCGGCTTATGAACTTTTGGCCAACCAAAAAACTACTTTTGGAGATCAAATCGTGATTCAGGAGAATACGGTTAATAATAATGGAATTAATATGGAAAACCACCATATTATCAGCTCTAAAATTAGTTTAAGCGATGGCTACCAATTCAATGAAATTGGTATTACTAATTTAGAACAAGTAACTAATCCTGATTTTTATCGTAAAGTAAAAGATGTACTAAAAACTCATGCTCTAATCTTAGAAGGAAAATACAACGACACACTTTCCCGAATCTATTTTAAAGCAGGAACTCGTATTAATTATATTGAAAAATTTAAAAAATACAATATCGAACCTCGCATTCAATTTAATTATGGCATCAACAAGAGTTTAAATTTAGAATTGCTGGCTGAGTTAAAAAGCCAAAATTCACAGCAAATTATTGATTTACAGAAAGATTATTTCGGCATTGAAAAAAGGCGCTGGATCGTGTCCAATAATACAACCATTCCCATTCAAAGGAGCAAACAAATATCTTTAAACTTATTTTACAAAAAGAACAACTGGCTACTGGATATAGAAAATTTTTATAAAAAAGTATCCGGAATCATAACATCCAGTCAGGGCTTTCAAAACCAATTAGAATTTGTCCGAATGACTGGCGACTACGAAGTCCTGGGGACAGAAATGTTGCTTCAGAAAAAAATGAACCACTTTCTCACCTGGTTAAGCTATACCTACAACCATAATAATTACTATTTCTCTAATTTTGAACCTCCAAGTTTTCCCAACAATTTTGAGGTAATGCATACGGTGTCGTGGGCAGGAATTTATGAAAAGAACAATTTCAAAATAGCCCTGGGTACAAAATGGTCTTCCGGCAGACCAAAAACCTCGCCTGATTTTTCGCAAATTAATCTCTCAGATCTTGTATTGGTGTACAACAAACCAAACAATACTAATGTACATATTTTTTCACAAGTCAACATTTCCTCTACTTACAAGTGGGAAACCGCAAATGGAATTCAATACAAACTTGGTTTGTCTATTTTGAATATCCTAAACAGAAAAAATGAAATCAGTGAATATTATAGAGTAAGCTCTTTAACCAATTCTATAGAAGAAGTTGAAACTTTCTCGCTGCAAAGAACTCCAAACATGAGTTTTAGAGTTTCATTTTAGCCTTATTCCACAAGGTTTACCTAAAATTACTTTTCTTTTTTTTAATAAAACAACAATTCTTTGGTAGGGTAACCTTTATCAAAGCTGTTTTACTATTGAATCTTATCCAAATAAAAAGTGACTTTAGTAAACAACTTCATCCAATACCATTTAGCGTATTTTTTCTATGATAGCTCATAGACTTCGAATTCATCGCACGAATTACCTATCAAAAGCAAATACCTCTTGCTGATATCTAGACATTATAATAAAACACTTTACTAAATAGGTAAAGCACATTTCCCATTTCATATAACCTAAATTAAAAAACCATGAAATCAAAACCATTTAAACTAGCTTTTACTGCTCTTGCGGCCATCCTATTTCTTGCCGGCTGTAGCAATGACAAGGATAACACTACCGTTACTCCGGAAGCAAAAAAAGAAATTGCACTTTCAACAAGTACCACATTAGGCTCTTATCTTTCTGATAAAGATGGAAAATCTTTATATTTTTTCGCAACAGATGCAAAGGGTCAAGCCTCATGTACAGGCGGATGCGAAGCTGTTTGGCCTCCATTTTATGTAGATAATTTAACTGCTGAAAAATTAAGTAGCGGATTAACACTCACTGATTTTGCTTCCATAACTACCACATCAGGTAAAAAACAGCTGACCTACAAAGGATGGCCACTGTATTACTATGCGCCAAGTGTAAACGGAACTAATACACCGGAAACTGCTGGACAAACAACAGGAGATGGTGTTGGCGGTGTTTGGTTTATAGCAAAACCAGACTATTCGATTATGTTAGTCAGAAGTCAGCTTCTTGGACATGACGGAAAAAACTACAAATCTGATTACACTGTCGGCGATGGTCTGACCACCTACTTTACAGATGCAAAAGGACTGACACTGTATACTTTTAAGAATGATAATTTCAAGAAAAACAATTTTACAAAAGCAGATTTTTCAAACAATGCCGTTTGGCCTATCTATGAAACAGACAAAATAGTTGTTCCTTCTACTCTTGACAAATCTAAATTTTCTGTAATTACGGTATTTGGTAAATCTCAATTGGTTTACAATGGCTGGCCTTTGTATTATTTTGGACAAGATACCAACGTAAGAGGTGCCAATAAAGGAATTAGTTTTCCGAGTCCTGCTGTTTGGCCAGTACCCGTAAAAGATTCGCCACCGGCAATCTAAAGAGCATAATATTTCTCTCCAATTCATTTATACATTCTCTTAACCTACAATTATTCAAGTTAGTTCTACTTTCAGTTGAACTAACTTGAATTTTCATCTGTTCTCCAACCTTACGACAACTAAAGACCCTAGACCTTAAAACCTCATCCTCATTCTATTAACAACAGAATCTTAATAAATCTCGTACTTTTTTTTTAAAAATATCACTTTTTAAGTAGGGTAATCCGCATTAAAGCTGTTTTACTATTGAACCCTATCAAAAAAAGAATAAAAAATGAACAGAAAAAGAATCGCATTTGCAATTGCAGCCTCGTTAGTATTGATTTCGACAGGCCTCTATTTTTATTACGGTTTTCTCTTTAAGGAAGCACGCAATATAGAATCTGAAATACCTGAGTTTAGCATAACAACAACAAAATTGCTTGATGATTATAACTCAAATACAGAAAAAGCAGATTCATTATATCTCAATAAAACAATAGAAATAACCGGAAAAGTAACCAAAGAAACCGATTCTGTTGTGATACTTGAAAACAACATTTTTTGCTTGTTTACCAAAAAAACAAAAGACAAATTATTGAACAACAAAGTAACCATTAAAGGCAAATGCATTGGTTTTGATGAATTATTTCAAGAAGTCAAACTAGACCAGTGCACCATTAATTAATCAATAAATCAATTCATCCATTTATGAAAAAAATTTTAGTCCCAATCTGCTTTTTCCTGGCTACTATAGCTTATTCGCAAGATGATTTACTAAGCAGCCTTGACTCTACTCAGGTACAGGAAAACTTTCCCACAGCAACTTTTAAAGCCTTACAACTGGTCACCTTACAAACCACAAAAATGCCTGCAAAAAAAGAATTCTATTTTGTAGTCTCTCATCGTTTTGGCAGTGTTAAAGATGGTTTTGACAGTTTTTTTGGCCTTGATAATGCCACTACAAAACTTGGCGGTATTTATGGTGTTACAGACTGGCTATCCGTGAGCCTGTCCCGGCATACCTTAAACAAACTGTATGAAACAGGAGCAAAATACCGAATAATGAGACAAAGCAATAGCTTTCCCGTAGACATTGTTGGTTACAGTGTTGCAGATATCAATACATTTCTGGAAAAACATCAATATCCTGGTTTAGAATTTAAGCATCGCATAACTTTTGTACAACAATTACTACTATCCAGAAAAGTCAATGAAAAACTATCATTAGAACTAGTACCCTCATTTGTGCATAGAAATCTTTACAATCCGGACTTAGAAAGAGACAACCAATTTTCTTTTGGCGGTGGCGGACGTTATAAAATTACCAAAAGATTATCTGTCAATTTAGAATACATGCACAACTTTAATAAACCTAATTTTTATGAAAACCCACTGTCTGTTGGTCTTGATGTCGAAACCGGAGGGCATGTATTTCAATTAATTTTCACCAATTCACAAGCTATGAGTGAAAGCGGATACCTTACCAATGCCGCCGGAAACTGGGGGAAAGGAGATTTCTTTTTCGGATTTAACTTATACAGAGTATTTTAATAACTACAAACAAGCAAACCATGAAAAAAACATTAACATTTACAATTCTAACAGCTGCACTAACACTTACAAGCTGCAGTGATTCTGACACTTACAAAGATATAGAAACTCCTCCAGTTACAGACAATCCTACTCCGGGACCCGAAACACCAACCACTGCAATTAGTTATTCTAAAAATGTAAAAGCAATTATTGACGCCAATTGTGTAGGCTGTCATCAAAGCGGAAGATCCGCTGGTTTCAGACCATTGACCACATATGCCGAGGTAAAAACAGCCACTGAAGGTGCTGGTTTACTGAACCGAATTCAACTACAAAATGGTCAGCAAGGAATTATGCCTCAGGCAGGAAGAATGTCTCAGGCCAATATCGATTTGATTGTGAAATGGAATACAGACGGACTAAAAGAAAACTAATTATTATGAAAAAATCGTTTCTTAATTTCTTTGCAGTGCTCTTACTCATTTTGATACATACCAACGGATATACACAAAAAGTAATCACAAAAACAGGTACTATAAAATTTCAGGCTACTGTGCCTTCCTATGAAGAAGTTGCTGCTGAAAATAAAAGCGTGTCTGCAATTCTGGATCAATCTACAGGAGATTTCGCAGCTCTGGCTCTGATAAAAGGTTTCCGATTTAAGGTTGCTTTAATGGAGGAACATTTCAACGAAAATTATATGGAGTCTGAAAAGTTTTCAAAAGCAACTTTAAAAGGCAAATTAGAAGATTTTGATATTTCTAAAATTACCAATACTCCTAAAAATTTCACTCTAAAAGGCGATCTTACCATTCATGGAAAAACAAAACCTATTATAGTAAACGTCAAAATATCCAAGGCAGCCAATGGTCTTAGTACCGTAGGTTCATTTGAAGTCAAACCTGAAGATTTTGATATCGAAATACCAAGTCTTGTCAGAAAGAAAATTGCTGACAAAATTAAGATTAGTTACAATTTTCTGTTAGTTAAATAATCCATTTTAAAAGATCAGGCTTAACTAGTGAGTAGAATTTCCCAATTCAACATTAACCAGCCTAATAACTTTTTGCTTTAAAAGATTATTAAACATGACTATTGGTTAGAGGTCAGTTTCATACTTAGCTGGCCTCTTCTTCTATTAACCTAAAAAATTTCAAATGATCTGCAAAAATTATATTGTTACAGGTGAGGACGTAAACGATCTCATGGTCATGGAGAAGACCACATACAACTCCTATACACTACGATTACTATACCGTTTTTTATTTCAAAATGGATTTTCAAGAGAAAGACTAAATTCTTTACAACTCGATTTACAAGAAGGAAAATATGCACTGGTCTGCTATAAAAACCTAATGTTTACGGAACATTTTTTTGTTGAGATGAAATATTGCTTAATAAATGACAAAATCAATATTAAAAGTTGCTTTTTTAATTCCAAAAATGAATGCTGTGCTGAGCTCAGTAAAGAAGTAGAATGGTTTGATTCTATTCGTAAAGAAGTCATCACTGCACCTAAGAAGATTCTAAAGCATTTTAATACCAGTAACCCGGTAAAATTCCGGAATCCATAAAAATCCAGCTCATTACTTCTGAGTCGCTATTATTCTGCTTTTAATATTATGTAAATTCAAAAGTTAAAGACTTGAAAACTCAATATCAATCCTTTTTCCTACTTTTTTGATACTCGTTTAAAATAACACCTAAACCCATTAAAAGGAAAAATACGCCAAAACTACCCAAAAGCATTGGGTCTACAATATAAGCGTAAATCCCGTCAATCTCCGCTTTATTCGGATTAGTTGGATCATATAAAACCTTAACGGGACTTCCTGCAATGTAAGTCGGAAGAGAAGCCCCCACATTAGAAGTAAAATCTATTGGCTTACCTGATTTCGTAATAAATGAAACATGAGGATAATAAAGCGATCCATTCTTATTGCCCGCAAGAGGTATCGACTCGATAACTGTACCGTAAACAATACTTGCCTTTTCAATAAAATTTAATTTCTGTTGAAAAAAATAAAATGCCCCCACTAATAGAGTCAAACCAGGTATAAAACAAACATAAATAGCCGCAAGAATTTGTCTTTTATTCATAATTTATTTTATTACTAAAAATAATGCTTGTCCCGCATTGCCCTGCAGGTTATTACTAATTGCTTTATCAAAAATGACTATACATTCACTCTCTCTAATTCAACCTGTTATTTGCGAACCATCAACGCACCTTTGATAATGAAAAGTTTCATCATTTTTAGATTACCCATTGATCCGATGCAGATCAAGAAAAAAACCAATCTAACACATCATAAAAAAAGTCACTCAATTGGATCGCTTTTCGTGAACACAGAAAGATTCAAACCTTCGACCGTCCCGATAAAAATCGGTATACCTATCCAACTGCGCTTGCAACCAAATCTCAATTTATTACAAAACAAAAAAGCCACTCGATTGGAGTGGCTTTTTGTGAACGCAGAAGGATTCGAACCTTCGACCGCCTGCTTAGAAGGCAGGTGCTCTATCCAGCTGAGCTATGCGTCCATTTTCATTAAACTTCCGACAAAGTTCTTGTCGGGGTGGCAGGATTCGAACCTGCGGCCTCCTGCTCCCAAAGCAGGCGCGATAACCGGGCTACGCTACACCCCGAGGCAAAATCTAAGCGGAGAGACAGGGACTCGAACCCTGGCGACGGTTACCCGTCGACAGATTAGCAATCTGCTCCATTACCGCTCTGGCACCTCTCCAAGCTCAAGAAACGTGTTCTGTTTTGCGGTTGCAAATGTAAGACAACATTCCATATCTCACAACTATTTCGGAGCTTTTTTTTAAGTTTTTTTAATCTTTTTTTCAAAACGCTTCACAATCAAATAAATAGAATTAACTAAAAATTCACATTAAATTTAAAATTCAATCGAATTGACACAAAATTTGAATTTATTTAAATAAAGAGTAAATTTGCTTGATTAACTAATATTAACAGAAAATGAACAAAAGAGTTGTTATCGTTTCTGCCGTTAGAACGCCTATCGGAAGTTTCATGGGAGGTTTATCTACTGTACCTGCCCCTAAGTTAGGTGCTGCCGCAATAAAAGGCGCACTTCAAAAAATTAACCTTGACCCAAAATTAGTTGATGAAGTATTTATGGGTAATGTGGTACAGGCCGGAGTTGGCCAGGCACCAGCACGTCAGGCTGCGCTTTTTGCCGGTTTATCTGAAGAAGTTGCTGCTACAACCGTAAACAAAGTTTGTGCTTCAGGAATGAAAGCTGTTATGTTCGCCGCACAGGCTATTGCTTGTGGTGATGCTGAAATTGTAGTAGCCGGAGGAATGGAAAACATGAGCTTGATCCCACATTATGTACAAATGCGTAACGGAACTAAATTTGGTCCGGCTTCTATGCTTGACGGAATGCAGAAAGATGGTTTGACAGATGCTTACGATAACAACGCAATGGGAGTTTGCGCTGATTTATGTGCGTCTGAATACAACATCAGCCGTGAAGAACAGGATAACTTTGCTATTCAATCTTATGAAAGAAGTGCAAAAGCCTGGGATGCCGGAAAATTTGATAATGAAATTGTTCCTGTAGAGGTTCCACAAAGACGTGGCGAACCAATCATCGTTTCAAAAGACGAAGAATATACCAATGTAAAATTAGACAAAATCCCTACACTAGGAGCCGTTTTCACTAAAGACGGGACAGTTACTGCTGCCAATGCTTCTACGATAAACGACGGAGCCGCTGCTTTGATTCTAATGTCTGAAGAAAAAGCAACTTCCTTAGGATTAAAACCTCTTGCTTACATTAAAGGTTATGCAGATGCTGCTCAGGAGCCAAAATGGTTTACAACAAGCCCGGCAAAAGCATTACCAAAAGCTTTAAACAAAGCAGGAATTTCAATAAGTGATGTTGATTATTTCGAATTCAACGAAGCATTCGCGGTAGTTGGATTAGCCAATTCAAAAATCCTTAGTCTTGATAACGACAAAGTAAACGTAAATGGTGGAGCTGTATCATTAGGACATCCTCTAGGATGCTCAGGAGCAAGAATCATCGTAACTTTACTAAGTGTTTTAGAACAAAACAATGCTAAAACCGGAGCTGCAGCAATTTGCAACGGCGGTGGCGGTGCTTCGGCAATTGTTATCGAGAGAGCCTAAATACTATTCTGTTAGGAGTTATTTGTTTTCCAGATAACTCCTAATTTTTAACTTATAAACTACCCTAAATGTTCGGAATTTGCAATCTAGCCATAGTACCCGTACGAGCTGAGCCAAGTGACAGAAGTGAAATCGTTACTCAACTTTTGTTTGGTGAACATATCGAGATTTTGGAACGTCAAAATCAATGGGCCCGAATAAGAATTCAATACGACGACTATGAAGGCTGGGTAGATTCAAAACAATACCAGATTATCTCTGAAGCAAATTTCAATCAATTAAGCAGTGAAGCTATTATCCTAAATGCCGACTTGATTGACTACATCACTTCTTCAAATAATTTGTTACTGCCAATTCCCCTTGGCGCTTCTTTGTCTTTTTTAAATAACAGTGAAATCAATATCTCAAATTTTGATTTTGAAGGCACCAAAACCAGCGGCATCAAGCCTAAGAGTGCTATCATAAGTACTGCTTTTATGTATCTTAACGCACCTTACCTTTGGGGAGGTAAAACTCCTTTTGGAATTGACTGTTCAGGTTTCACTCAAATGGTTTACAAGTTAAACGGCTATAAAATTCATCGTGACGCCTCACAACAGGCTCTTGACGGAGAACCCTTGAGCTTTATCGAAGAAAGCGAAGCCGGCGACTTAGCCTTTTTTGATAACGACGAAGGAAATATTACGCATGTTGGTATTATTATGGACAATAATTACATCATTCATGCCAGCGGTAAAGTTCGTATTGATCGTTTGGATCACTTAGGAATCTACAATCCCGAAACAAACAAACACACTCACAAATTGCGTGTAATTAAGAAGATCATTTAACTCTATCCTTGTAAATCGAAAATATTTTTTTCTCCAAACTTTGACATGAACAACAGAATTATTGTATCTTTATAACAAAATAGTTGTATCATGGAAAAGATAAAACAAAATACAGAACCTTTTGATACTAAGAGAAGCATTCGAAATGCTTCCGGGAAAGTAATTTCTATTAAAAGATCAACTCTAAGTTCTGACGGGAAAGAATACAGCTGGAGCAACAAAATGGAACGTGTTGGGGTTATCCGATCCGGTATTCCTTATGATTCAATTGAAGTCATCAGCAGGCGATTAAACAACCCTGTAAAATCTATGCTGGCAATTGTGGGAATTCCTCAAACCACTTACAACAAGAAAAAAAGCGAGCATTTACTTTTAGACAGCAGAGACAGTGAATTGGTTATTTTAATCAATGAACTGATCGATTACGGCCTGGAAGTTTTCAATAATGAAGAAGAAAAATTTCAAAGGTGGCTTAAAAAGCCTAATTTATCTATTGGCGGAAGTACTCCTGAAAACATGCTGGACACCGTAACAGGAATTAACGAGGTGAAATTTAGCTTAAACCGATTAGAGTACGGAAACTTAGCTTAATGAAGGTTTTTAGAATCGAAAGAGAAAAATACCTGTCCACTACTTTAGCAGGAATCGGAGCCTCGATGTCTGAAGGTTTCCGATGGAACAGTCTCAACACCCGTATGGTTTACACAGCTGAAAGCAGAGCGCTCGCCACACTTGAAGTATCTGTTCATTTAGATTTAAGTGAAGATTTACCTCTGGATCGGTTTTATGTCGAAATCGAAATCCCGGATGAAATCACCATTCAGGAAGTTCGTCTGGAAGATTTACCGGAAGACTGGAATTCCAAACCACCAATCCTGATAACACAAACCATTGGCGATGATTTTATTGATTACAATGAAGCTGCTATTTTAAAAGTTCCCAGTTGCATTGTACCGCAGGAATTCAATTACCTCATAAATCCCGCTCATCCGGACAGTAAGAAAATTAAGGTTGTCAGCACTACCCGAATGAATTTTGATTCCAGATTTAAAACATCTTAGACCAAACACTAATTTCACGAATTAACACAAATTAAAAATCTATTTAATCCTTTTCACTGCTTGGCGAAAAAATTAGTGCAGATCAGTGTAATCCGTGTTTATACACTAATTTCACGAATTCACACGAATTAAAATCTTTCTAATCCATCTAATCTGTGGCAAAAAATTAGTGAAATCCGTGTTTAAGCACTGATCCTGATTGTTTTTCTAAACTCGGAAGGACTATTTCCTTTTTGTTTCTTAAAGAATTTATTAAAATGACTTTCATCTGTAAAACCAAATTCATAAGCTATTTCATTGATTCGTTTATCACTGAATTGCAAACGATGTTCAATCAATTTTGTTTTATAATTACTGATGTACTGCTGCATGGTTTCGTTTGCATGCTTCTTGAAATAACGTCCTAAATAGGTACTTGAAATTCCGAAAAAGTCACTAATCGATTCTGCTTTGATTTTCTCAGGATAATAAATATTGTTTTGAATGTATTGCAAAATATCCATTGCTTTTGCCTCACAGCCGATATTTACCTGTTCCGGCAAGTACTTTGCAATATTTCTTGCTACCACGATAATTAGGGTGTTGACCAATTGCTGAATCAATTCTTTGTTATAAACATCCTTATCTTCATACTCCCGAATAATAGCTTCCACCATAACTTTTACGAGGCATTTATCGGCAACATTTTTTAAAATACAGCCCGGTTGATGATTTGCGTTTTGTAGAATATACTCTAAACGTTGAATGTTTTCATTTTGAAGACTTGAATTTTTCAGATAAATATCATTAAATCTCAAAAAGAAAAAATTTGTTTTGGTCTCAATGGTAAAATTATGACAGTCTTCAGGTGTAAGCAAAAACAAATGTCCCGCATCGTATTCAAAAACATTTTTATTAATACACTGCAAACCCGTTCCTTTCAAAACATAAACCAATTCAAAAAAGTTATGACGATCTCCTACATCCGGATATTCCTCTAAAGTCTCAAAAGAAACACTGAACGGTTCATATAAATTTTCTTTTTTCATACTGCCTATTATTTATTACCGTTGCAAATATACCTAAAAAACACAAATATATACCATTCGATATCATTAAACATGGTATAATTTTGCCAAATAATTCTTTAACGTCTTTTTTGAAACGTTAAAAAAATCATGCCTTAATCTATTACAATAATTTATACGCAAACAAAATTTACAAGAACATTCACAAAATGAAGAAAATATTTATTATCAACGGCGGGCAAAACTTTGCTCATTCAGGTGGAAAATTCAATCAAACCGTTACAGATTGGACAATAGAATACTTAACAAAGAGCAAGCAATTTGAAATTAAAACAACTGATATAAAACAAGAATTCGATTTAGACGAAGAAGTCGAAAAATTCGTTTGGGCAGATGTAGTCGTTTATCACACACCTGTTTGGTGGTTTCAATTACCAAATCTTTTTAAAAAATATATTGATGACGTTTTTACTGCCGGGCATCAAAAAGGAATTTACAAAAACGACGGCAGAACAAGGACAAATCCGGATATCAATTACGGTACAGGCGGACTTTTGCACGGACGAAAATACATGCTTACCACAAGCTGGAATGCCCCTGCAACGGCTTTCACGCTTCCGGGAGAATTTTTTGAAGAAACAACTGTAGATGAAGGGGTTATGTTTGGTTTCCATAAAATGAATAAATTTGTAGGAATGGAGAAATTAGACGGTTTCCATTTTCATGATGTAGAAAAGGGGGCAACTGAAGAAAATATTGGTATCTTTAAGGTAAACTATACCAACCATTTAGAACAAATCTTTAAAACTTTATAACTATGATCTCAATTACCGCTATTTTAAAAAGTAAACCGGAAAATACAGCGCAAATCAAAAACATGTTAAACCATTTGGTTACTGAAACCAGAAAAGAAGAGGCTTGTATTCGATATGATCTGCATCACAGCGAAAATATTTTTATTATTTGGGAAGAATGGAAAGACCAACCAGGCCTTGATATTCACAACAATCAACAGTATCTGCAGGATTTTATTAAACAAAGTGAAGGTTTAATCTCCTCGCCCATTCAGGTTTACAAAACAGCACAAATATTATAATCAAAGTTAGCAATGAGAGCACTTTTAACGACTACTTACGAATCTGATTTTGTAAGTACTGAAATAGAAAAACCGACTCCAAAAGAAGGAGAGGTTTTAATCAAAATTCACGCAAGTGGTGTTAATCCTATCGATAACAAAATTCGTATTGGGGTTTCACCCTATGCCTCGCCCGTTTTACCAGCAATATTAGGAACTGATCTTGCCGGTGTTGTTGAAGCAGTTGGAAAAAACGTTACCGATTTTAAAGTTGGTGATGAAGTTTACGGGCTCGCCGGAGGTGTTTTGGGACTTCAGGGAACATTAGCAGAGTACACTGCTGTTGACGCCGATTTACTCGCTGTAAAACCAAAGAATTTAAGTATGAAAGAGGCTGCAGCCGTTCCGCTTGTATTGCTAACAGCCTGGGAGGGTCTAATTGACAGGGCAAAAGTAAAAAAAGGCGATCAGGTTTTGGTTCATGCCGGAGCCGGAGGTGTTGGACACATGGTCGTACAGTTGGCCCGCATTTTTGGTGCTGATGTTTATGCGACTGTTTCTCCTCAAAAAGCCGCCATCGTTGAATCATATGGAGCAACTCCAATTGATTATAAGACAGCAAAAGTTGAAGATTATGTAAAACAATTTACAGGCGGAAAAGGTTTTGACATTATTTACGATACGGTTGGAGGTCAATCTTTGGATGATTCTTTTGCTGCTATCCGTCATTATGGTCAGATTGCCAGTTGCTATGCTTTTGGAACGCATGCATTGGCGACGGGATCACTTCGATCTGCAAGTTTACATGGTGTTTTTGTTTTACACCCGATGATTAGTGGTGAGGGCAGAAAACATCATGGAGATATTTTAAAAGAAGCTGCAAAATTTATAGAAGAAGGGAAATTAAACCCCCTTATTGATCCCAGAAACTTTACTTTAGATACTGCTATGGACGCTCATAAAGCGGTTAGTGATAGTTCTTCTGTTGGAAAAATTGTTGTGGATATCGTTTAATTTCAAAATTTGATCCTTTTTTTGTGGAGGGTCAATTTTCTGATAAATCATTACATAAAAAAGAGACTGTATCCCAACGGACACAGTCTCTCTCTTTTTATAACAGCCTAAATTACTGCTTTATGATTTTCTGAGTGAAAGTTTTCTTCGCTGAAGAAGTTACATTAAGAAAATATACCCCTCTTGTTTTCCCCGATAAATTAATTGATTTTTCTGTGTTATTCCCTCCGGAAAAAGTTTCGGTATGAATCATTTTTCCTTCTGCACTATGCACTGTAACGGTATAACTATCCGCCGATGATGGCGTTACTACATGAAAAACATTAGCAGACGGATTTGGATAAACCTGAACTCCTTTCAGGTTGTTTATTTCTCTTGGTTTCGTTACCGCCAAATTAGGACCGTTGTCTACTTTTAAATTATCAAACCAGATTCTGGTTCCAAAGCCTGAAGTGCTTTTAAATTTAATTAAAACATTTTTCTGTTGCTTTACAATACCTAAATCGATCTTTTCGGCTCTCCAGTCAGAATCTTTGGTTGGAGTCCAATCGTTTGTTTCGTTTGATGTAGTGGTTGCAGGATCATCCTGAATTGGAGGTGAAACAGTCTGCAGCTGTATTTGATTTTTAGAATACACATTCGTCCAGGTCACACCACAATCTGAAGATACGAGAATATCAATCTTATCGGGAGCTGGTTCAGGATCAAAAACGCTTAAATATTGAGTATAAGCCAGATCAAAATACAAATAAGGTGTTGCAGCAGAAGAAAGATCAACTGCCTTTAAAATTAGTTCATCAACCTTAGCGGTTGGGTTGTCGGCATTATTGATTACCAGACAGGATAAGTCTCCTTTACCAACATCCGAACGCTTTTCCCATGTAATAGCATCTTCACCCGGATTAATGATTTGCCAATCCTGAACAGGAAAACTTCCTTCAAAATTTTCTAAAAACGGAAGGCTGTTTTTACTTTTCACGACCACCACACCGTTTTTTGTCATCACAGTTCCTGCTCCATAAACATTAGAAGCAGTTAAAGTTACATTATAAGTTCCCGCGCTATCATAAACCACGGTAGGTTCTTTGCTTGTTGAAGAAGACGGTGTACCTCCCGGAAATGACCATACCCATGCCGTAGGTTCTCCTGTTGAATTATCTTTGAATGCAATTGGAAGATCACTACACAATTTATCGCTCTTCAAAACAAATTCTGAGAATGGAGTTTCTTTGCTATCAAAATTAAATTTCAAATTGTCAATCCATATTCTTGCGCCAAATCCAGAAGTGTTTTTGAATTTAAATAAAACGTTCGGTTCTCCTTTAAATCTGGACAAAGTAACTCTCTCAGTTCTCCAGTGCGAGTCTAAAGACGGAATCCAATTGTTGGCATCGGCGCTTTCAAATGTTTCCAGTTCCATATGCGTTTTTTTATAAATGCTTTCCCAGGTCAGTCCGCAATCTTTTGAAACAAGAATTTCCAGAGCATCCGGGCTCACGGCATCAAATTTAGCATAGGCAACATCGAATGAAAAATCGGTTACTCCAACTGATAAATCAGCTGGTCTCAGAATAATTTCATCTACCTCACCCACCTTATCGTTGTCGGCATTATTCATAACCATACAAGAGGAGGAGTTACGCCCTACTCCAATGCGTTGTTCCCAGGCTAATTTATTGTCCGGATTAATAATTTCCCAGTCTGTTGGTGGAAAAGAACCTTCAAAGCCTTCGGTAAAAGAAGTTTTATAAGGATCAACAATGGTTATAAAATTGTTTTTAGTCGTTATTGTTCCGCTACCATTGGCATTTTTAGTAGCTAGTGTTACGGTATAAGATCCCGGTACCTCATAGATTACTGTTGGGTTCTGATCTGTAGAACTTGACGGTGTTCCTCCAGGAAACGACCAGTTCCAGGACGTTGGATTTCCTGTTGAAACATCTACAAATGGAGCCGTAAGACTTGTACAACGCGTATCTCTCATGCTGGATGCAAAATCAGAAACCGGAGTAGCAGCCTGTGTAACCGCAACGTTTACATTATCAATCCAAATTCGCGTTCCATAGCCCGATACGTTTACAAAACGAATAGAGACATTGCTGTTCCCGATATAAGCAGTAAGATCGACTACTTCTTTTCGCCAATTGGCATCTGTAACCGGTATCCAATTATTGGCCTGAGCAGTAGGAACAGCTGTGGTTTGTAAAACCGTGTGCGTTTTCGAATAAACATCATTCCAGGTCTGTCCGCAATCAGTCGAGACCTGTACTTTTAAAACATCAGGGCTTACATCATCAAACTTGGTATATGCTACGTCAAAATACATTTGACTGTTTTGTCCGGCCGTAAAATCGAAATAAGGCAATCTGATATAATCCAAAGCTCCCAATACCGAATTATCAGCATTGTTCATAATCATACACGAACTGTCATTATGCCCCACTCCTTTTCGCTTTTCCCAGCCAAGACCTTTGTCCGGATTCATCACTTCCCATCCTCTCGGAGGAAAAACACCTGTAAAACTTTCCGTATAATTTGCATTTGATTTTTGATCTACTTCGATATAATTGGCTACTTCTTTCGTATTTGTTCCCTGTGAGTTGGTTACTTTTAAAGTTACTTTATACTTTCCTGATGTGTTATATGTCACCGTCGGATTTTGATCTGTAGAGGTTGCCGGAGTTCCTCCTTCAAATGTCCATACCCTTGAATTAGGCAATCCTAAAGAAACGTCTTTAAAAGCTATTGCTTTTCCGGAACAAATAGCGGTTGTACTGCTGCTAAAATTAGCCGTTGGATCGCTTTCAATAACCCCTACTGCACTAAGATTAGCCGGATCCCATAATACCCCTCTTGGATATTTGGCAACCGTTTTATCTTCCAGCCAATAGGTCATTGCATTTGTCTGATCGCGGGTATACATATTCTGACATTCCGTATTGTAATCCATGTGATTTTCGGCATTGGCATAAACTCCACAGCTGTTTAGCACATTTCTGGTACAGCCTTCAGCAACTTTGGTAGGAGGGGTATCAGCCATCCCGTCGTTTACCGGATCACAATCATCCTGAAAAGTGTGTTTTAATCCAAAATAATGACCAAACTCATGTGTCATTACCTTTGCAAAAGTAGCACTTGCATGTGATCCGCAGGTACTCCCAATGTACCTGTGATTGAAAGCCACGCGCGGTATTGCATCCTGAATGGGTAAAAATGCATGTCCTGAACCGGTAGGCCCCTGTCCTGTATTGGGTTCATCAACCACCAAAACATCCAGATAATATCTGCTGTTTTTACCGTACCAGATGTAGTCATAAATTTTAGCATCATAGCCGTCTGCAACGTGTGCCTCGGGATGCCAGTCTAAACCCGGAATTTCTAAAGGATTGCCCTCCGGATCTACAGTCGCCAAGACAAACTGAATGTTCAGTTTACTTTTAACAGCGTCAAAACGAGGATCGGTCATAGCATACCCCGGAAACAAACCATTAAAATCCTTGTTCACCGTTAGCAGCGCATCGTCGATTCGGCATTTCATCTGCTCTTTGGTAAAAACATTATTAATATTCGTTCCGTCGGCCAAAATGTGAAACACGACCGGAATAATATAAGGAACAGTAGCAGCTTTCTTTGTATTTCCTTTTTTCCAGGTTTTAATTTTAGAAAGCGATTTCACAAATGCAGTCTCTTCCTTTTGAGATAATTGAGTTCCACAACCAATTGGATTCTGTTTTTGTCCAAAGGAAATGCAACATTGAAGCAGAAAAACTGCAGCAATAAAGTAGTTTTTTTTCAAAATAATGGTCTTTTTGTTAATTGTTATTTCAAACACAAAATCAACAAGAAATCTGTTAAAAAGATAAACTTTTAAAACAAATCAATCTTCAATTATTTATATTTGATAGTTTTTTTTATAAAAATATTTAATTAACAACTGGAAAAAAGATATTATCTTATTGTAAAATAATTGTATGTTATCTAGTTTTTATTGTTTTGACTAATCCAAAAAAGAAAAAATATCATTCTAAAAATGTGTTTTTTACACAATTCGGAACTGTTTTGAAAAAGAAGTAAAAGAACTCTTTCAGCAACCGAATACATTATTTTAAAAACTAAGAAAAAAACTACTATTGCACTAGTGGATTTAGAATCGTCTGAATGAATCAGATTTATGCTACTTTAGACGCAAAATCACTCCAATCTCCAAAACAAAGATTACTATATCTTAATTTCTTTGTTTTTCAAAAATATTTTCTTCCTGAAAATTCATAAAATTTAGTAGCAAAAAAAACCTGCTTTTTAAATATCTTAGCAGAATATTACCATCCTAAATAAAATCAACAAAAAATGGCTGAGCAATCTTCAATCCAGTGCCCAAATTGTGGCACACCAATCGATGTAAATGATGTTTTGAAACATCAATTGGAAGATAGTATCCGTAAAGAATTTCAACAAAAAGCCAGCGCTCAGTCCAAAGAACTGGAACTTAAAAACGAGCAATTCGAAAAAGCAAAAGCTGAATTTGAAGCCAAGAAAAAACAGGAAAACGAACTTTTTGCCGAAAGACTGGAACGCGAAAGAAAAATAGCCGAAAAAGAAATTTCTCAGAAATTAAAAACCAAACTCGAAGAAGAAAACAAAGATCGCTTGCTTCTAATGGAAAAAGAACTTTCGGAGAAATCAGAGAAACTTCGTGAACTTAATAAAATGGAAGGTGAAATTGCGAAACTTCAACGTGAAAAACTCGAAATGAAAGAGGCTATCGAAACGGAAGCTCAAAAACAGCTTAACGCTACTTTGATTCTGGAACGCGACAAAATCCGAAAGCAGGAAGAGGAAAAAAACGAACTAAAAATAAAAGAATACCAAAAACAATCTGATGATCAGAAAAAGCTGATTGAGGAAATGAAACGCAAGCAGGAACAAGGCTCCATGCAATTGCAGGGTGAAGTCATGGAACTCGCAATTGAGGAATGGCTGGCCAGTAATTTTCCGTTAGACACTATTGATGAAGTAAAAAAGGGAGCTAATGGAGCCGACTGTCTTCAGGTTGTAAATACCCGAGAGGTACAAAATTGTGGTTCTATATATTATGAAAGTAAGCGTACCAAAGCTTTCCAGCCTGCATGGATTGAGAAATTCAAGAATGACATCCGAACCAAAAAGGCCAATATTGGGGTTTTAGTGACTGAGGTGATGCCTGCCGGAATGGATCGTATGGGAATGCGCGACGGGATCTGGATTTGTACTTATGAAGAATTTAAAGGATTAAGTGCTGTTTTACGTCAATCTTTAATACAAGTTAGCCAGGCCGTTCAGGCACAGGAGAACAAAGGAGATAAGATGTCGATGCTCTATGATTTTTTAACCAGCAATGAATTCCGCTTACAGGTAGAAGGAATTGTCGAGGGTTTTACGCAAATGCAAAGTGATTTGGAATCTGAAAAAAGAGCCATGCAGCGTATCTGGAAACAACGCGAAAAGCAAATTGAAAAAGTAGTGCACAATACTCTGGGAATGTACGGCTCGATTCGTGGTATTGCCGGAAATGCAGTTCAGACCGTAAGAGCCTTAGAACTTGATTTTATTGAAGACGAAGAAGAACCGAAAACAAAAGAACTGGAATAATATCGATTGTATCTTCAATATAGTCCAATTGCATTGTACTATTTTCATACTACATCGCCATTATATCAGAAAAAATCAGCCCGAAAAATAAGTAAAATAGATCTAATTACGCAAGTTGTGTATTTTTTACCCTTCGGATTATTATCCAAAAACAATTTGCCATTCCAATCAGCGAATTTTCCTGACCAATACTGTTTTTTCAGCATTAATCTTTAGAAATTTATCGCAATCGGAATGGCAAATTTTATTTTTATTTATAAAACGGGAATTAGTCTACTTTTCTAAAAACTAATAATTTCCCATCAGGATTAGAAAGTGTCAATCTTAAATTCTCGATTGAATAAGTAGTTGTTTTTTGCAATGTTTCTACAAATTCACCTTCTTTATTCGCCGGCATGCAAGCCATCAAAGTCGAAATTACATCCGAAAATCTCAACAATCCTTTTTCGAAGAAAATTTTCCCTCCGATATTATTACAGCCTCCAAATCCTGAAAATGTATTCTCAGCAGCATTAATTTCGATACGTGGCATTTCTTTTTGAAAGTCAGAAGAAGTTAGTTTTCTTCCATTCAACTCCTCTAAAACCCATATATCATGCAAACGATAATCCGTAATATACTTACCACAACCGTTTAAAGTTTTACCGTTCATTTCTACTTTAACCGTATAAGGTGAAACGTCACCTGACATTGAATCCGTGCATTCGAATTGCTGAACGGTAATAGTAGCCTCTGTTTTTCCGCTTTTTACTCTATACATTTTTACATTAGCATCCATTGCTCTGATGGGTTCAACGGCATCAAAACTAATAGACTCCATTCCTTCGATCAATGATGTAAAAACAATTTTATCTTTTCCAAATTTCAATCCCCAAAATGGTTCATTTCCAGTAGCTTTAAAATAAACATTTAGATCTTCTTCTGAAGTTGTTTGAGAAGTTGTTTCTTTCGTGTTTGTTTTTTTAACTGCAACCGACTTACAACTTAAGATCACAGACATTAGGGCGCATAGTAAAAGTACTTTTTTCATATCATTAAATTTTTTCATTATGCCTTCACACTAGAAAAAACCGAGCCAAAAATCAATACTGCCCGTTTTTTATGATTTTTTTAAGTAGAACCTAGTATTAAAATTAAGAAAAATAACACAATTGCTAAAATAAACTTAATACCTAAAAAATACTGCCAGACACTACCTTTTTATAATGCGGAGTAAAACAAATCCCTTCTCCTTGTGGAAAAAATTTACGAAACAACTAATTTCTGTATCTTTGAACTCTATTATTTTACTAAAAAATGAATACACCTTTTCAAAAAGCCAGCCAGTTGATTGATGCTGAGAATGCTCAGGATCCTAATATCGAAATCGCTCAAAATACGGAGTACCCAAAAGAATTATTGTATTCTGATCGAATGTACAAACGATTGATGCAATTTGAGCCTGAAGCTTCAGAAGCTATTCAGATTGCCTCAAAAGCACAACACATCTGTCGATGGAAGGTGGCACGTGAATCGTATCCAATGGATCGTGTTGGATATTTGAGATGGCGAGAAGAACTTAAAAAATTTCACGCAAAAACTACAGCCGAAATTCTGAAAAAAGCAGGCTATGCTTCTGAATTTATCGATCGGGTTTCCTTTTTAATTGAAAAGAAGCTTCTAAAAAAAGATGCCGAAACACAACTGTTGGAAGATGTAATTTGTTTGGTTTTCTTAGAATATTATCTGGATCCGTTTGTGCACAAACACGATGAAGAGAAACTCAAAAACATCATTAAGAAGACTTGGGATAAAATGTCTGACAAAGGGCATCAGGAAGCCTTAAAGATTAATTATACTGAAGAAAACTTAAATCTGATAAAAGCCTCTTTAGGTCTTTAACTTAATTTTAAATTAAGGTTAATTCCTTTCGGTATCTTCTGTGTAATTCTTCATTCCTATTACGTATATTTGCGTAGACAATTTAGACCAATATACGTAGGGTCTTGAAGTAACAATTAAATAAATAATGAGTAAAACGATTCGGGTAGTCCTCGCGGATAATCATGTTTTTGTAAGGGATGGAATAAAATCTTTGTTGGAAAACGAAGTAAACATAGAAGTTGTAGGCGAAGCTACAGATGGAATCGATACACTCGAAGCTGTTGCTTCAAGTGAGCCGGACTTACTAATACTAGACATACGTATGCCGCATTTAACCGGTATTGAAGTAGTAGAAAAACTTAGAAGTGAAAATAATAAGGTTAAGATTATTATACTCACCACACATGAATCTGAAGAATATGTATTAGGTGCATTGAAAGCAGGTGCCGAAGGGTATTTACTAAAAGATTCCAGCAAAGAAGAATTTTTAAAAGCTTTACATACCGTTCTAAACGGAGGAAAATATTACAGCGGCGATGTTTCGGGAATTTTGATTCATCACTTTGTTCATTGTACTGTTTCATTAGGACGTAAACAAGCTTTAGCCGAAGAAATCACGATTACCAAGAGAGAAAAAGAAATTCTGTCTCTTTTATTATCCGGAAAAGGGAATAAGGAAATTGGAGAAACCCTTAAAATCAGTAAGCGTACTGCCGAAGTTCATCGCTTTAACTTAATGAAAAAACTAAAAGTAAAAAACCTGATGGAACTTTCAAACAAAGCAACTGAGTATTCTTTGTTGTAAAAATTACGTACAATTACGTAATCTTTTTACTAAAAATCACAATATGCGATCTGCCCTTTTCGATTTCTGAAAAGGGCATTTTTTTGTTCAGCAAATTCCCTGATAAAACTCATTAATTTGGTATATTTAAGAGGATCTTTTCTCAGACAGGAAAATCAGCTTATGAAAATTATAGCATGGAATTGTAATATGGCATTCAGAAAAAAAGCAACATTTCTTGACGCTTATAATGCTGATATTGCCGTAATTTCAGAATGTGAAAATCCTGAAAATTTAAAATTTCAAACCGATGCAAAACTGCCAAACGACATTCTTTGGTACGGAACCAATCCGCACAAAGGACTTGGCGTTTTCTCCTATAGCAATTATAGATTTGAATTACTGGATTGTCATAATCCACTTTTCAAAAACATTTTACCCATAGCGGTTACAGGCGGAGATGTTGATTTTACTTTATTTGCCATTTGGGCCAATAATCCCCAGGATAAAGATGGGCAATACGTAACTCAAGTCTGGAAAGCGATCAATTATTATGAAGATCTGATAAAGGAAAACAAAACCATTTTAATTGGAGATTTCAACAGCAACACGATTTGGGACAAACCCCGAAGAGAAGGAAATCACACAACCGTTGTAAACAAACTGGGCGAAAAAAAGATTTTCAGTACGTATCATAAATATTTCAAGCAGGAACAGGGCAAAGAAGAACATCCTACTTTATATCTTTACCGCCATGAAAACAAACCCTATCATTTGGATTACTGCTTTGCCTCACAAGATTTTATGAACGTTTTAGAGCGTGTAGAAGTTGGTACTTATCAAGACTGGACAATGCTAAGCGATCACAAACCTTTAATAATTAATTTCAATATCTAAATCATGACCAACTCCTGGACCGAACGGTGGAACGACCGTTACAGCGCCGAAGAATTTGCTTACGGCACCGCACCCAACAATTATTTAAAAGAATCATTAGAAAAACAAGACATCGGGACTATTCTTTTTCCCGCTGAAGGTGAAGGCCGAAATGCCGTTTTTGCTGCTAAACTAGGCTGGAAAGTTTCGGCATTTGATATTAGTTCAGAAGGGAAAAACAAAGCCCTTAAACTTGCCGAATCCGAAAATGTCATTCTGGACTATCAGATTGGAGAACTAGAAACCTTACACTATCAACCGGAGCAATTTGATGCCATCGCTTTAATTTATGCACACTTTCCGGCAGAAATTAAATCAGCAATACACAAAACACTGGATCAATACCTGCGCAAAGGCGGCTGTATCATTTTTGAAGCATTCAGCAAAAAGCATTTAGACTACCTCGCCATAAATGATAAAGTTGGCGGACCTAAAGATATTGCTTCTTTGTTTTCCATTGAAGAAATCAAATCTGACTTTCCAAATTATGAGATCATCACACTGGAAGAAAAAGAAATTGAACTCAATGAAGGTCTTTTCCACAACGGAAAAGGTTCCGTAATCCGATTTATTGGAAAGAAAAAATAATTCATTTTGCAAACATTTGTAGAGGCGCTACAATGCGTCTCTACACCGCACCTCTCCCCTCTCAAACAATTGTGTTCACTATCTCCGATCACAACTGAAAAATATCCAAAACAATATTCCCAATAAGAAGCTGTTTCCAGCTGTCCGTTGTATCTTTTGTCCCGAACCCCGGTACAAAAGGATGTCACTCCCATCTGGGCTAATGAGCTCAGTGTACAGTTTGCAGTACACAGTTTGCATTTCACAATTAACAATCAACTCCTCCCATTTTCCATGTAGAATTGTTAAGAGATTTCGGTTTTATATTTCGGCTAAAAAAACAAATAATTCACTTTCAAACACTTAACCTTAAATTTTATAAGAAAACTTAACATTGAATACCATGTTTTATAATTATCTTTACTTAACTATGAGTTAACAATTTAGTTACATTGCTGACGATAACCTTACCTAAAAGCACATAAAATATGGAAAACAAACCCGAAGAAAGCGCACCGGACAAAATCGATTCTGTAAAACCTGAAGTTGTTCAGCCAGCTACAGAAAATGTAAAACCTGCCAACGCTCCTGTTAAAAAAGCACCCGTTCGTAAAACGGCACCCGTTAAAACAACAGCGGCAGCAAAACCAACAGCAGCAAAACCAGTAGCCCCTAAAGCTCCAGCTGCTTCTGTTACAAAAGCCGCAACAACTACAACAAAAACACCTGCTAAGGCGGTCGTAAAAACCGCAGCAGCGACTCCAACTACAACAAAACCAGCAGTAGCAAAAGCACCGATAAAAAAAACAGTAACACCCCCTGCTAAACCAGCAGAAAAAACAGTTACTCAACCAGCTGTTGCTAAATCAAAAGAAGAAAATACTAATCAGGCAGTTGAAATCGAAGAAGCTAAAAAAGATAAAGCTGCTAAAAAAGCCAAAAAAGTGAAAGACAAAGAGAAAGACAAAGCCAAAAAGAAACTGGCTAAGAAAAAAGAGAAAGCTAAAAATGATAAGAAGAAAGAAAAAGCTAAAAAAGCAAAACTAAAAGCTGCAGCTAAGAAAAAAGAAAAAGCTAAAAAAGCGAAGGATAAAGCTAAAGCTAAAAAAATTGCAAAAAAGAAAGCAAAAGCTCAAAAAAAGGCAAAAGCCAAAAAGAAAAAATAATATTTAAGAAAGGTTTGACTTTATACAAGTTGAACCTTTTTTTTGCACTTAAAAGGCTTTGACTTCGCACAGCCCAACAAACCGAATATCTCCCTGAGCGATCCCAGATTTCAAGAGAAAGGCTTTTTCATAATTAACAATTTACCCCCCGATCGCAATCATACTTCGGTTATCAAAATGTTTTGCAGGATCATTCATTTCATCAATCGTTACCATTCCGGCACGGACTTTCTTTTTACTTTGAACAGCTGCTGAAATTAAGTTAGTTATCGATTCTCCCTTTCTAAAAGGCGTTAAAAGATCGGTTTCTGAATTAGAGAAAAGACAGTTTTTTATTTTTCCATCGGCAGTTAAGCGAATTCGGTTACAGCTGTCACAAAACGGATTTGTAATTGAACTTATAATTCCGAAATCTCCCTGAAAGTTTTTTATTTTATAACTTCTTGCTGTGAAGTTATCTTCGTCTTTAAGCTTGATAATTTCCTGCTGTGAAAAACGGTTTCCTACCAAAGAAAGAATCTCCTTTTGCGAAATCATCTTACTCCGGTCCCAGTCGTTTCCCGCAAAAGGCATAAACTCAATAAATCGAACCGAAATAGGCAAAAACCGGGTTAGTTTAACAAAATCAACAATTTCGTTATCGTTAAAACCTTTTATTAAAACGACATTTACTTTTACCTGAAAATCATGATTCAAAAGTAAATGCAAATTATCGACAACTTTATCAAACTGATTTCTAAGCGTTATCGAACTAAATTTTGACGAAACCAGCGTATCCAGACTTAAGTTGATTTTCTTAATTTTAAACTTCTTTAAAACATCAATATGACGATCGATCAAAATTCCGTTTGTAGTAATCGAAACTGAAATATCCAGAGCGGACAGTTTTGAAATTATTTCCGGAAAATCTTTTCGTAAAAGTGGTTCACCGCCAGTTAATCTTATTTTATCAACACCATATTGCACGAAAGTCTGAGCGATACTAAAAACCTCATCGGCAGTCATTAAACTGGCTTTTGGAGAAAGCGCGATTCCATCCGCCGGCATGCAATACGTACAACGCAGATTGCATTTTTCCAACAGCGAAATGCGCAGATAATTGTGTCTGCGTCCAAAACCATCTGTCAAACTAGTGTTAAAGGCTGTCATGATTTTTACCTTTTAAAACATGAAAAACATGCATCACATGCGGAAAAACCGCATCCATAGACTCTCTTGCTCCGTTTGTCGAACCCGGCAAAGCCAAAACTAAACTCTTACCCAAAGTTCCGGCTACGCTTCTGGACAACATCGCATAAGGCATTCTTTGCTGTCCATAGTCCCGAATTGCTTCTTCAATCCCGGGAATCCTGCTTTCCAAAATTGGCGATAAAGCTTCCGGTGTAACATCTCTTGGAGACAAGCCTGTACCTCCAGTAAAAATCACCAATTGATGTTCCTTGGCAAATGCTTTTGTTCTGTCCTGAATACTATCAAGTTCATCAGGTATAATTTCATAATGTGACACCTCAACACCGTATGAACTTAATTTTTCGACTATAATTTTTCCCGAACGATCTTCTTTGTCGCCCGCAAAAATAGAATCGGAACAAACAAAAACAGCTGCTTTTATTGTATTCGGGAATCTATTCTTAAAAGACGACTTCCCGCCTTCTTTCTGAATTAATTTTATAGTCGAAATTTCGATTTCTTTATCAATCGGTTTCAGCATATCGTACATGGTAAGGGCTACGATTGATGCTCCATGCATCGCCTCTACCTCAACTCCGGTTTTATAAACGGTTTTTACCGTAAAGATGATATGAATTTCCAAACCTTTAATTTCGTATTCCACCGAAGTAAATTCAATCGGAATAGGATGACAATCGGGAATCGATAAATGCGTGTTTTTTACCGCAAACAATCCCGCTGTTTTTGCCATTTCGAGTACGTTTCCTTTGGGCACTAAATTATTTTCCACCGCGTCAATTGTTTCTTGCTTGCTTACTTTTACAATTGCGGTTGCGGTTGCTTTTCTTAAAGTACTTATTTTATGCGTAATATCTACCATTGTGTCTTATTAGGAATTCTGTTTCCAGGTGAAGGTATCGTTTTCAAACATTTCTTTACCAAAAATGGGTACATCGGTTTTAATCCAGTTTACGATGGCTTCTGTTGCTTCATAAACTTGTTTGCGCCGCGGTGCCGAGACAAAGACAAACAGACAAATTTCGCCCGCTTTTACAACGCCCAAACTGTGATAGATGTGCATACAGGTCAAATCAAATTTAGCAAACGCTCGTTCGCGAATGGTGTGCAAAGCTTCGTTGGCCATATCCGTGTAAGCCGAATAATCTATAGCTACAACGGTATTGTCATGAATCACATCGGCACGAACTTGTCCTAAAAAAATATTGTGCGCCCCAATCGTGTGTTTGGATTGGTGCTTTGCGATCGACTCGGCTATAAATTCAGGACTGATTGGCCCTTCTACAAATACATTTTTACTCATTACTTCTATTTTTTTTGCTACAGATTAAAAGTTTTTTTTAGCCACGAATTCACGAATTATTATTTTGAATTAGAAAAATTCATGAATTCGGCCCCCATAAATCTGTATGTTTTTTCACTTCTTTACAGACGCTCTACTTTTTGATTACCCTCCTGCAAATGGCGGCAATAAGGCAACCACATCATTCGTCTGCAAAGTACAATCTACTGTTTTTGAAACTATCTTTTGATTTACTGCTACGCTGAAAACAAGCGAATCAAATTGGTATTTCTGGTCTAAATCGCGTAATAATTCCTGCAGTGACACTTCAGAAAAAGGTACTTTTTCAAGTTCACATTGGGTTCTTTCGGCAACAGCTCCAAAATATTTAATCTCAATCATTTTATAAATTTAAATTCTGAAAAATAAACTCATCATCAAAATGTTCCTGAAAATAAGAAATCCAGCTTGATGTATTTTTCACTACTTCGCCGATGACAATAATAGCCGGCGATGTTATATTTTTTTCAGCAACCAATTTAGCAATTGAACCAATAGTTCCAATCACTTTTTGCTCTGTTTTTTTCGTTCCGTTTTGAATAATGGCGATGGGAAGATTGTCGGTTCTGTTCTGCTGATAAATAGCAATGATCTCCTCTAATTTATGCATTCCCATCAAAATAATTACAGTCGCATCCGATTTAGAAGCCAAATGAATATCCTTCGATAGTTTATGATCTGAGGTTGTTCCGGTAATGACCCAAAAGCTTTCGGCCACTTTGCGCTGTGTAACACTAATTCCGGCCGAGGCAGGAACTCCCAACGCAGATGAAATTCCGGGAACAATTGCCGTTTCGATTCCAAATTGTTCTGCAAATTCAATTTCTTCACTCCCTCTTCCAAAAACAAACGGATCGCCTCCTTTTAAGCGAACCACATGCCCGTGGCGCTTTGCCATTGACACAATCAGTTCGTTAATCTGATCCTGCGTGTAAGCATGACAGCCCAATCGTTTTCCCACAAAAATAATTTCTGCATTTGGTGCATACGCTAACAACTCTTCATTGACCAAAGCGTCATACAAAACCACATCGGCCTGCTCTAAAACCTTTATAGCTTTCATCGTTATCAGTTCAGCATCACCCGGTCCTGCGCCTACAATCGTTAGTTTTGGTATTTTCAAGCTTTGCATACTCTTTTAACTTAAATTGGCATTCAAATCATTTAATTCGTCAGCCGAATTAATATTGGTCAAAGGGAAAATTTCACTTTCATCCAGATTAATAATCTGATGCGGTATTCGGGCCAATAAATCCATCATTTTTAGTGCATCCGTATCAATAGCCTTTTTGATAAAAGGGATCATCTTTTTGGAATAAATTCCAATCAGTGGATGCATTCGGCTCTCGGAAGCAAAAACGGTAATTCCGGCTTCTTCCGTATGTTTTGAGAGTAACTCCTGTAACAATTCGGTTGAAATTAACGGAATATCACAGCTCAAAATCAGGTTAAATTCGGTTTCAGAATGCAACAAAGCAGTATAAATACCACCTAATGGCCCTTTATCTGCAATAACATCCGGTATTTTTTGATACGGGAGGTAATCATATTCTTTTGAAGCAGTAATTAATTTAATTTCTGCCGTAATAGGTAAAATAGCCTTGATTATATGCTCTATAAAAGGCTTTCCCCGAAACAAAACCAATCCTTTCTCCGACTGCATCCGGGAACTTTTTCCTCCACAAAGAATAAATGCTGTTAGTGTTTCCATTGTTTTTAGTTTTTGCTTCAGGTTTTCTTTGTTTCAAGTTTTTCTTTGTTTCAAGTTTCAAGTTTTCTTTGTTTCAAGTTTTCTTTGTTTCAGGTTTCACGTTGAAAGGAGAGAAAGTTTAACATTAAAAGATAAAGATTACATTCTATCTTTTTATTATTCCATTATTAAGGAAAAATCAATTTGACGCTTGCCATTAAAATTACGGTTCCTAAAACTACTTTTAAAGTTTTGTTTGAGAAATAACCGCTTCCATAAAATCCTCCCAATACTCCTCCTACAACTGCAATCGGAACTAGATAAAAACTTTCGACAGGGATTGTTTTTCCGCCCATAAAAAAACCTAACATTCCCGCAAAAGAATTCACAAATATGAATAAACTCGAAATGGCCGCTGATTCTTTTACAGACGCCCATCCCAAAAACAATAAAATAGGACTTAAAATTATACCGCCCCCTATTCCCAACATTCCCGATAATAATCCGATTGCAAAACCAATTGTTAAGGCAAACGGCAGGTTAATTTTAACAGCCTCTTTTTCTTTAAAATTAAAAACTCCAAACAGCCTTAACGCTGCAAAAACCAGGACTACTCCTAAAATTACTTTATAAATACCGTTATCTAATGTGACAAAACCGCCTATAAATGCTGCCGGAATTGACGCGATTGCAAAGGGATAAAACAGTTTTGGCCTGAAATAATTCATCCGATAATAAAAGAAAAACGAAATACTGGATACAAACAAATTCAACAACAAAGCTGAAGGTTTCATCACCGCTACCGGAAAAGCAAAAATGGTCATCAAAGCCAAATACCCCGATGCTCCTCCATGCCCCACACTAGAATATAAAAATGCAATAACAATTAATGCAAAACTAAATAGTAATAGGTTTTCGGAACTTAATAGGGTCATTTTTTTATTGTTTAATCGTTTATCTGCTTCAAGTTTCAGGTTTCAAGTTTCAGGTTTCAGGTTTGCTCCTCTTATAGGTCTTTGTTTACATCCCCCTTTTCTTGGTTCTAGCCTCTTTGTTCTACAATCTAAAATCTGCAATCTAAAATTCTTCTAATCTATCGGCAATACAGTCACCAAAGTCCCTTTTTCATAGGCTTCCACATCCTCGGGAACGATTAGCAAACCGTTGGCAACGGCAAATGTATTGAGCATTGCGGAGCTTTGCCCGTCCAGTACGGTAACATTTGTTTCGTCGTATCTTGCCTTTAAAAATAATGTTTTTCCTGTATCATTTTTAACATCCGAATTTAGCGTTCGGACTATTTTTGCTCTGTGAATTTCAGAAAGCCCAATTCTGTTTCTGATGGCCGGATAAACATAAATATAAAAATTGGTCAGTGATGAAGCCGGGTTTCCGGGTAGAGCAAAAACTAAGGTTCCATTTTTTGACCCAAAAAACATCGGTTTCCCCGGCTTTTGGTTGATTTTATAAAAATGCTCTTCTACATCATTCTGTAATAAAGCTTCTTTAACGAAATCATAATCTCCTACTGAAATTCCGCCGGACACCAAAACCATATCATACTTTTTTAAAATATCTTTTAATGCCTTTTTTGTAGCTTTCAAATTGTCTTTTACACGATAGACTTTTGTTTTACTTATTCCTGCCGTTTCAAGAGCGGCCTGAAGCATAACGGAATTACTTTCGTAAATTTTTCCTTTTTTTAGTTTTTCACCAGGTTTTACCAATTCATTTCCTGTTACCAAAATGGCCACTTTCGGCTTTTTGTACACTTCAATTTCTGTGATTCCTAAACTGGCTAAAAAACCAATTGCGGCAGGAGTTATTAAAGTTCCTGCTTCAAAAACAACATGATCTTTCGCAATTTGTTCTCCTTTTAAGCGAACATTAGTGCCTTTTGTAGGCATAACGGCAATCAAAATAGAATCTTTATTGGCGATCACATGCTCCTGCATTACTACCGTATCTGCATGATCCGGTACAAAAGCACCTGTAAATATGCGAACTGTTTCATTTGCCTTTAATTTCAAATTGGAATGATCACCCGCCTGAAAAGTACTTACAATATCATATTGGTGTTTTATACTATGAATAAAAGCATAACCGTCCATCGACGATTGACGAAACGGAGGCATATTGATTGGCGAAATCACCTTTTCGGCCAAAATATACCCCAATGCTTTATTTACCGCTATTTGCTTCGTGGGCATTTTTATACAGTTCGCTTCAATTCTTTGTAATGCTTCTTCAACTTTAATCATAACGGTCGTTTTTTAAGCAAAAAATACTTTTTGTAAAAACATCAATTTTTACTTTTCTAAAGTCTCTCTTATCACTTTTTTAGAATATAAATTTAGCCTAATTCTTTGGATTACTCCCCGAAAAAATCAAATAGCTTTTTAGGATTAGAGGTTTTGACTCCTTGTATTCCGGAAATTTCCTTTCGGATGCCCCTACAACCTATAAAATTACGCACAACTTGACACACAAACAACTAATTCACAACACTTTAATCAACTTATCTATTTCATTATCCCACCTCAATCCAAAAATGCATTTGCCATCCATCATTCTTATAATAAAGTCGTAGCTATAAAAGTTACGTTTTAAAAAAAAATCTTCTTTTGAAGACTCTAACAACTTTTAGCTGACGTTTTTTCTTTATTTTAAAATGAGATAAGACCTTAAAAATTAGAAAATTAAGTATAAAGTACTACATTTTTTAATGGTAAAAATATAAGCATCTACTTTTTTACAACATCTTACAAAAAACAATAAATCACTAATTAACAACAAGTTACACTCAATTGCTAAATAAAAAACACTAAATACTTCTATCTTTTTCAAAAAAAAATAAACAAATTTTTGGTTTTTATTATATTAAAATTAACTTTGTCTATAGGATTAGTAGAGTTTAAAATAATATTTGAAACCAAAAAAATCATATTTTGAAAACAACCGAAAGCAGATCGTATTACATTCTTCCTAAAAAATATACTTATAACACTTTTTGTTATATGTGCTTCTGTTGCTAAAACTCTGTCCTTTTTTTCGTTTGCCTTCGATTTCTCTTTTACATCGAATCGTTTTAAAAACGAATTTTTAAATACACACAAGATTCCATATTGAAATTTCAAAGTCTATTTGACACATTCGTTTGTATCAAAAAGAGCACTGAAACTATACCTATATCTTAAAAAAAATGACTAACCATTAAAAAAAACAAAATGAAAAACATGCATAGCTGTTGCTGTAAATAAAAAAAGCCATTTCTGCGGCAACAGAAATGGCAAGGCTTAAAGAATATTTATCACTAAACCAAGAATACGATCAGAGAGTTGAAAATTCAACTTTCAGGGCTTCTTGTTAATTACTTAAACCAGTACAAAGAAATGAAAAAAAAATTAAAAATATACTCATTCCTATTTCTCCTGCTCCTATCGGCGGGAATTAATGCCCAAAATACAACGCCTCTTATTCAATCGAAACTCGACGGAACGGTCGTAGATGATATCACCAACCAGCCTATTATTGGTGCTTCGGTAGTGATTAAAGGAACTACACACGGCGTTCAGACGGATGCCGAAGGAAAATTTTATTTTCAAACGGGACAGAAATTCCCTTACACCTTAATTGTAACCTACATTGGATACAAAAAATCAGAGATTATCGTCGAAAAGAATCCTATTACTATTCATTTAAAAGAAGAACGTCAGGAACTGGATGAACTGGTCGTTGTTGGGTACGGATCTCAAAAACGAAAAGACATTACAGGTTCTGTAGCTTCAGTTCCAAAAGCCAATTTAAGCCAGGTGACCTCATCGGCAGATAACTTACTTCGGGGGGCAATACCGGGAGTGGTAGTTACACAAAGTTCGGGTCGTCCCGGTGCTTCCTCCAGTGTTCGAATTAGGGGTGGAAACTCAATTACGGCCGGTAACGAACCGCTTTATGTGGTGGATGGAATTTTAATCTATAATGACAATAACAACAGTACGGCCGGAGTTGCCAATGCAGGAGCTACTGTCAATGTCCTGTCGACGATTAATCCCGGTGATATTGAATCTATTGAAGTACTAAAAGATGCTTCTGCAACTGCTATTTATGGATCACGCGGGGCAAACGGTGTGGTGATTATCACTACTAAGAAGGGAACAAAAGGTCAGGATAACATTTCCTATCAGGGCTATATTGGATTTCAGAATGTGTCAAAAAAACTGAACTTAATGAATGCCAGCCAATGGGCTAGCTTACGCAATGATGTTCAGGCCAGTATAGGTCAGGCGCCTTCTTTTTCTGCTGCCCAGATCGAAGCTTTAAAAACTTCAGGAGGATACGACTGGCAATCGGCAGCTTTTAGAACTGCCGCACCGATTCAAAATCATCAATTGTCGTTTTCGGGAGGGGATGATCGTTCAAGATATGCGATTTCGGCGGGGTATTTTCAACAGGACGGAATTGTAATTGCCTCTGATTTTAAGCGTATTTCGTTACGTGTCAACTACGAAAGAAACTATTCTCCCAATTTTAAATTTGGTGTGAATGCCAACTACAGCAATTCGGTTGCCAATGGTATTGGTACAAATGGCGGTTCTTCTGCCGGAAGACAGCCTAATCCGTTAGTGGTTGCTTTGTATCAGCCACCTGTAGTTCCGATCAAAAATCCTGACGGAAGCTATAACCTGACCAATAATCCTTATGCAACGGCTGTTAACGGAATAATTGCCAATCCGATAAATGATCTGGTGAGCACCACCAACGAAACTAAAATCAACAGGATTCTGACCAGTTTATTCGGTGAATATAAAATCACCAAAAAACTTACTGCAAAAGTTGCTGTCAGCGGTGATGTCATGAATACCAAGCAAAATTACTACGCTCCGGCAACCACCACTACCGGTGCAGGAACAAAAGGCTTTGGTTCTGTTGGAGACCGATTGGTGAGCTCTGTACTGAATGAAAACACTTTAAACTATAACACTAATTTTGGCGATAATCATAAATTTTCAGCCTTAGGCGGGTATACGCTTCAGTACACACAAGGGGAAGTGGTGAATGCAGGAGCTCAATTCTTTGTAAACGATGCCAATACGTACAATGCTTTACAAGACGGTGTTCCGGTAAAACCTTCTACAGATGCTTTCGAAAGTGTCTTAAAATCCTGGCTGACCAGGGTGAATTATTCGTACAAAGGAAAATACAACTTTACGCTTTCCGGCCGTGCAGACGGATCTTCAAGATTTGGTTCAAAATCGCTTTGGGGTTATTTCCCATCAGCTGGATTTTCCTGGAATATCACAGAGGAATCTTTCGCAAACCATATTAAAGGCTTAACGGAAGCAAAACTAAGAATAACTGCCGGAACTACCGGTAATCAGGAAATTGGAAATTACCTTTCTCTGGCTCAGATGGGTTCTGTAAATTATGCTTTCGGAGGAACACTGCAAACCGGTTTAGCTCCTACCCGACTGGCCAATTCAGATTTGAAATGGGAGAAAACAAATCAATATAATGTGGGATTGGATTTGTCTTTATTAGATCGAAAAATCAATTTTGTATTTGATGTATATTACAAAAAAACAAACGATTTACTGATCAATGTACCTGTTCCGCTGATTTCAGGATATGCAACTGTACTTCAAAACATTGGCGGTGTTGAAAATAAAGGTATCGAGATTGGTCTGATCACAGAAAATCTAAAAACAGAAAACTTTTCATGGAATTCTAACTTTGTTTTCTCTGCCAATAAAAACAAAGTAGTGGCTATCGGAAACGGAGTGGATCAATTTTTTCCTGTAGTACCAAACGGATCTTTATTACAGCAGCAACCCGTAACTGTAAAAGTAGGATTGCCTCTGGGAACTTTCTGGGGATACAAAACCAATGGCATTTTCCAGACGCAGGAAGAAGTCAATACTCAGCCTAAAATCAACAGTTTAGCCAATACAAAAGTTGGAGACCGAAGATATGTAGATACTAACGGAGATGGTGTAATTACAGCTCTTGACAAAGGAAATCTTGGAAGTTCACAACCAAAATTTGTCGCAAGCTTTAGCAATACGATTTCCTATCATGACTTTGATCTTAACTTTTCTTTTCAGGGATCTTATGGTGGTAAAGTCTTCAACGCTTTAAATCAGCAATTGGAAATTTCTACTTTGGGTACCAATGCGAATGTAACTTTAGACGACCGTTGGACACCAACAAATCCGAGCAACGAAGTTCCAAGAGCCACCAGTTCACCATTGGGGATTGTTTCAGAACGTTATATTGAAGATGCTTCTTTCTTAAGATTAAAACTAATCACTCTGGGGTATACTTTACCGAAAAGCCTTTCCAAAAGACTGGGTGCTAAGAGCGTTAAATTTTATGTCTCTGCCGAAAACTTAATTACATGGACCAAATACACAGGATACGATCCTGAAGTAAGCTCCTACGAACAAAACAACTTATACCCAGGAATTGATTTTGGTGCTTATCCCAATTCAAAAACATTCATCTCGGGCCTGAACGTAACTTTTTAAGTAAAAAAATATAAAATGAAAAAGATTTTTATAACATTCCTATTGAGTGCCGGACTATTGGTATCGTGCACCGATTTAGAGGTCACACCAACCTCATTTGTAACCGAAGACAACTACTTTAAAACTCAGGACGATGCCATTGCAAGTGTGACTGCTGTTTATGCTTCATTGAGCCTTGATCCGGGAGAACAGAGTTTATTTGGCCGAAATTTATATTTCCTAACCGACATGGCATCTGATTATGCTGCAGCGGGAGTTTCTGCCACCAATCCGCAGGTGAGAGCTTTAAGCAGCCTGACGCATGATGCAACTTCTGATCGTGTTCAGGTGGCGTGGCGTCAAATCTATGCCGGAATAAACAGAGCCAATGTTGCTATCGATAATATACCAAAAGTAGCCGGTTCAGACGCTGTTAAAAACAGATTGATTCTCGAGGCTAAATTCATCCGGGGCTTATTGTATTTTCAGGCAGTACGTCTTTGGGGAGGAGTTCCAATTGTGTTGCACGAGCCTACTTCTATTCAATTGGAAAGTTTAAAATCGAAAAGAGCCACTGTAGCGGAAGTTTATACCCAGATTATTTCAGATTTAAAAGATGCTGAAGCTTTACCATCCACTTATCCTGCAACAGATACCGGACGTGCTACATCGGGAGCGGCAAAAGCCATTCTGACAAAGGTTTACCTTACCAGAAAAGACTATCCGAATGCTATTTTAAAAGCCAGAGAAGTCATCAATGGCGGTTATGGATATGCGCTTTTTGAAAATTTTCAGGATATTTTTACTAAAACCAAAAAGAACGGGAAAGAACACATTTTCTCCGTTCAGTTTGAACCCAACCAAGCTGGAAACGGCTCCAGTGGAAGTACTTTTCAAGCCACTTCTTTTACCGGATTCACGGCTACGGAACCTGCCGATATTATTTCGGATGTTGCTTTGTTTTATGATATTTATGCTGCCGGGGATACCAGAAGGGATGTAAGTTATGCCAAACAATTACCAATTCCCGGTACCGCAAACGTTTATACGTTTCCGAAACCGATCTTCAAAAAGTATCTGGATTTAACGAATCTGGCCACACCTTCCAACGTAGCCATCAATTTTCCTATAATCCGTTATGCCGACATTTTATTGTCTTTAGCGGAAGCCATAAACGAACAGGGGGCACCAACTCCCGAGGCCTACGAGTTAATCAATCAAGTACGAAGAAGAGCTTTCGGAAAACCAATTAACACTCCAGATGTTACGGTTGACTTAACCGGATTGACGCAAACGTCTTTCAGGGCTGCCCTACAGGAAGAGCGCAAAAAAGAATTTGTTCAGGAAGGACAACGCTGGTTTGATTTGGTTCGCTGGGGAACTTTGGTTACCGAAGTCAAAAAAGTACTGGCTAAAAATTCTGTTTCCGAACGAAATAATTTATACCCGATTCCACAAAGCGAAAGAAACATCGACCCAATCGGATTACCACAAAACCCCGGATATTAATTAACACAACCCTAAAAACTAATAGATTATGAAAAATTTCAAACCCAATAGTAAAATTAAAAGTCCGCAAAAAGGGCTTTTATTTAGTGCGTTGCTTGCAGCACAATTTAGTTTTGCGCAAAACAATCCGAATGCTGATTTTAAAGGTGTTATAGGAAAAACTTTAGCCGATTCGAAAGAATATTGGCCTGAGCCTGTAAAAGCACCGACAGGTGCTCCGAATATTGTCTGGATCTTACTGGATGATGTTGGATTTGGTGCCTCTAGTGCTTTTGGAGGCCTTATTCAAACGCCCACTTTTGACAATCTGGCCAATAATGGTTTACGCTACACGAATTTTCACACTACAGCCATTTGTGCTCCTACCCGTTCTGCTATTTTAACCGGAAGAAATTCGGGAAAAGTACACGTAAGCGGGTTCTCTCACACCGTTTTATCGGCCGGTTTCCCTGGTTGGGACGGAAGAATTCCATCTGATAAAGGTACGATTGCCGAAATCCTGAGAGACAAAGGATACAATACTTTTGCCGTAGGAAAATACGGTTTGACCCCTGATGAAGAAGCGACTGATGCCGGACCATTTGACAGATGGCCTACCGGAAAAGGCTTCGAACACTTCTTTGGTTTCTTAGGATCACAAACCGATCAGTACAAACCGGATTTGGTGGAAGACAACGCACATGTTACTCCTGACGGAAGACATTTAACCGATCAGATTACAGACAAAGCCATTAGCTATATCACCAAACAGCATAAGGCCGCACCAGACAAACCTTTCTTTTTGTACTATGCGCCAGGCGCTGTTCACGCACCTCATCAGGTGGCAGAATCCTGGATCGAACCTTACAAAGGAAAATTTGATGAAGGCTGGGATGCTTATCGCGAAAAAGTACTGGCCAACCAGAAAAAATTAGGTGTAGTTCCTGCTAACGCTGTATTGCCAGAGCGTAACCCATTGATTACCGACTGGAAAAAACTAACACCCGATCAAAAGAAAGTATACGCGCGATTCATGGAAGTCTATGCCGGATATCTTACCTATACCGATCATGAAATTGGACGTATCGTCGAGCATTTAAAACAAAGCAATCAACTCGATAATACTTTAATTTTTGTGGCAATTGGTGACAATGGTGCCAGCAAAGAAGGTACTACACAAGGTACAATCAACCAAAGTCTGTTTGCTCAGGGCGGATCTGATGAAGAAAATCTTCAGAAAAACTTAAACAACATTGGTGAAATCGGAACGGCAAAAGGACTCAATACCAATTATCCGTTGGGATGGGCTCAGGCCACCAATGTTCCGTTTAAAAACTGGAAACAAGATGCACAATCGGAAGGGGGAACGCGTAACCCGTTGATCGTTTTTTATCCAAAAGGAATTAAAGACAAAGGCGGAATCAGAAATCAATACAGCCACGTAACCGATCTGCTGCCGACAACTTTAGACATTGCCGGAATTAAAGCTCCGGAATATATCAGAGAAATAAAACAAGATGCGATTCAGGGGTCTACCTTTTATGCTTCGCTAAACGATGCCAAAGCACCTTCATTGCACACTGTTCAGTACTACTATATTTTCGGAAACAGAGCCATCTACAAAGATGGCTGGAAAGCGGGAGCAGCTCACCTGCCGGATTCTTTTGCGGTAAAAAAATCGTTAGGTAAAAACGAAAAACCGGCTGAAAGTAATTTTGACGCAGACGTATGGGAATTGTACAACCTGAACGAAGATTTCAACGAACGTAACGATCTGGCTAAAAAATATCCTGAAAAATTAGCCGAACTTAAAAAACTGTTTGATGAACAAGCCAAAGAAAACAATGTTTACCCATTGATTGACTGGCAGGATGTGTACAACAGAAGAATACACAACACCACAGCCGACAAAGGAAAAACATTACAGGATCTCATCCAACAAGCTACCAGACCCGGAAATTCAAAATAATTAACCCAATAAAGATTCAGGTCTTTTGTCAATCTATTAAAGACCTGAATCTCTTTTAATTCCAATCCACATGAAAAAAGTAGATTATGAAATTATAGGAAAAAAAATACTCGTGGGAGCGATTGTTTTTTTAGTCCCGCTACTCATACTGGCTGGAGGTTTAACTTTAATTAGCAACTTTTTAAAATAAAAATCATGGCAGCAACAGCTTATAATTCAAAAAGTAAACTAACCAGAGATTTAAGTATTAGTCTCTTCATTTATGCACTGCCTGTCCTGGCGATCTTTCTGTATTTCAAATTAACAAATGGTGCGATCGCACAATCACACATTGCCTTACCATCATTTTTAGAATTTATCAAACCGGCTTTCGAAAACATCAGAACCTGGGGATTAACCGCTTTTATGGTGATTCTGGGCATTATCGAATTTACGGCAGGTTTGTACGATGATCAATGGACGGGTCAGGAACGCAAAGTAGATATCATTTGTTTTCTGGCTCCTAAATTGCTTTTGCCTCCGGTAATTGCTTTTTTCAGTCTTACTGCATTGCCGTATTTAATTCCCAACCTTGCCAACTCGCTTTCATGGGTTCCGTTCTGGGGAGGTTTTTTCCTGATCGCAGTAGCCGATGATTTAACACAGTATTGGTACCACCGCTTACACCATCAGGTTCCTTTTTTATGGCGTTTTCACCGAACGCACCACTCCGCTCCGTACATGGGCATGGCGATGGCTTCAAGACAAAACTTTATTTACACCGTTTTCTTTTCGCAGATTTACCTAACGGCAACTTTAACTTTTTTAGGTTTAGGATTACCCGCTTTATTTGTATTGGTCATCAAAAGTTTTATCACTTTAGGCGCTCACTCCAGTATTGCCTGGGACAAACCCTTTTACAAATACAAAGTTTTACATCCGATTGCGTGGGTTTTAGAGCGTCTTATTTCGACTCCTGCAACTCATCACGCACATCATGCAGATACCAGCGGTGATGGTGTAGGACATTTTAAAGGGAACTTTGGTAATATGTTTTTTATTTGGGATATCATTTTCGGAACAGGTTTAATCACCAGAAAATTTCCAAAATCGTACGGAATGAAGTCCTACAAACAAGAAGAATGGTACGCACAGTTTCTTTGGCCCATCTTCAAATCCAAAAAAGAAGGAAGTGCTTTGGCTGAGGGGGTATTAGCAGTTCCAATACGCCAAAAAGTAGAAAAAACAGTACCCAATCAGCCTTATTATGAGCAGGTTCAATCTTAAAAATCATGATAAAAAATAAAACAATCCAAAACAGTATCACCATTGTGATACTGTTTTTATCCGGAATTAGTTTTGCACAGCAAAAAGCATCCAACACCGTCTCATTAGACGTTTTTTACGCTAAAATTCAAAGTGAAAAAAAACCACAGATCATTGATGCACGCGGTCCTGAAGAATTTGCTCTTAATCATATCAATGGAGCACAAAATTTTAATTTGGAATCGAAAGACTATGCCAAACGCATTGCTGCCTTAGATAAAACAAGACCGGTTTTTACCTACTCCATTGGTGCAGGCCGAAGTGTCTGGCTTGCAGACGAATTGCTGAAAAACGGTTTCAAAGAAGCTTATAGTTTAGAAGGCGGAATTGCCAACTGGATTGGAAACGGAAAACCTTTTTACTCCAATTCAAAAAGTAAACTAACCTTAGTCGAATACAACAAAATCATTTCAGAAAATAATGATGTGCTAGTTGATATTGGTTCTGTTTACTGCGGTGCCTGTAAAAAGGTAAAACCTGTTTTAGAAACCATCAGAACACAATACGGAGCCAATTTAAAAATCGTGGAAATTGATTTGGAAGACAGCCCTCAGGTAATCGCCGACTTAAAAACAGTAAAAGTGTTCCCTACTTTGATCTTATACAAAAAAGGCAAAATTATTTTCAAAAAAGAAGGTCTCGGAGATTTAAAAAATGATGTAGATGTCGCTTTGGCTTCCAAATAAAAACCGCTAAATAATTGCATACAAACCCGACAGATTTCAAAAACCTGTCGGGTTTAATCCAGTAAAAACAACCCTTAAAAATGTCAACCCAAACCAAACAATTTACCCTCCACGAAGACTGGACTGTCGTCGTTCTTGGTTTTATCATCATCGGAATTTCCCTTTTTATTTTTCTGCCTGAGATTCCAACTTTCAAATGGTCAACCGGAACAGATTTAGTAGTAGACGTGTTTAATTTCGGAAACCTGAAAATCATTGGCTTACAATTTATATATCTGACTGCGATTGGAACTCTTGGTGCTTTTTTAATTGGAAAATCAGTCAAAAACTTTCTACTGGGTTTTCCCATCGTTTATCTGTTAACCATCTTTGCCCTGGTGATCTCCGGAAATACGACCATCAAAGGTCTAAATCTCGAAGCAGTGATTTTTAGTTTAATCATAGGTCTCTGTCTGGGTAATTTTTTCATCCTTCCAAGGTGGTTTCGTTCCTCTCTTTCAACAGAGGTATTTGTCAAAATTGGCTTGGTATTACTGGGAACCACTGTTATTTTCTCAGACATTCTAAAAGCCGGTTCACTTGGGCTTATTCAGGCATTAGTGGTTGTACTGTCCGTTTGGTACTTTGCCTTCTGGCTGTGCAAAAAATTAAAAGTTGACGATGAATTAACAATGATGATTTCCAGCGCGGTTTCGATTTGCGGAGTTTCCGCGGCAATTGCGACTTCGGGTGCCATCAAAGGCGACTCAAAAAAACTGTCTTACGTGATTTCAATTGTTTTGGTCACCGCAATACCCATGATGATTTTCATGCCTGTAATTGCTAAACATTTCAACTTTCCTGAAGAAGTAACCGGAGCCTGGCTGGGCGGCAGTATTGATACTTCGGGAGCCGTTGTCGCTTCAGGCTCCTTGGTAGGCGAAACCGCTTTAAAAATTAGTACAATTGTCAAATTCTCTCAAAATGTACTCTTAGGACTAGCTGCTTTTGCCATATCCGTTTACTGGACTTACACTCAGAACAAATCGGAAGAAGCTGTTGCTGCAAAACCAACCCTAGCTGTTATATGGGAACGTTTTCCAAAATTCGTCATTGGATTTATTGCCGCTTCACTCCTCTTTTCATTTCTTTTGACTGCCGAAGTGAGAGACGAAGTAAAAGACAGCTTAAAAAACCTGCAAGGCATTTGGTTTGCCCTTGCTTTTACCAGTATCGGACTGGAAACCAAATTTAAAGATTTACTGGGCAATACCAGCCGAAAACCTTTATATGCCTTTTTAATAGCACAATTGTTCAATATCATTGTCACGCTGATCATTGCTTTTTTACTTTTTAAAAAATAATAATCTAAATCATTTTTCGAACACTTTAAAACGTAACTTATTGTATCTAAAACACATTTCATTAAAAATAAATCGCAGAGTTGTTCTAAAAAACCATAATTTACTCTACTTTTTTAAAGCTATGTTTATATGTCTTAAACCGATTCAACAAAAGATAAAACCAGTTTCAGCAACTCACAACATGAATTAAAATGAAAAAAACACTCCTAACACTCCACCTCTTATTTTCGACAGTACTTTTCGTTTCCGCACAAAACAAAACCACTACCCCTTCTTCAAAACCAAACATCATCCTGATTCTGGTGGATGATATGGGCTATTCTGATTTAGGTAATTATGGTTCCGAAATAAAAACACCCAATCTTGATCAGCTAGCCAGTGAAGGTTTACGTCTTCGCGAATTCTACAACAACTCGATTTGCGCTCCAACCAGAGCCTCATTGTTAACAGGACAATACCAGCACAAAGCCGGAATGGGCTTTTTTGATATCAATCTGGGCCTGCCTGCTTATCAGGGATACCTCAACAAAGAATCTTTGACATTGGGAGAAGTTTTTCGTTCCGGAGGTTACAGTACTTTACTTTCGGGAAAATGGCACGTGGGTTCCGAAGATCAGTCGCAATGGCCTAACCAGAGAGGCTTTGATAAATTTTATGGCATCTTAAAAGGAGCTTCCAGTTATTTCGACAGCAAGCCTTTGCCTTTCGGAAAAACACCTTATCCTGTAAAATTACTTCGAAACAATGAAGAACTCCATCCTAAAGACGATTCTTATTATTTTACCGATGAAATCGGAAACAACGCGGTGACTTTTCTCGACGAACAAAACAAAGAAAATAAGCCGTTCTTTCTGTATTTAGCTTTTACCGCTCCACACTGGCCGCTACAGGCAAAACCGGTAGACATTGCCAAATACAAAGGAAAATTTGACGAAGGCTGGGATGTTTTAAGAGAAAAAAGGATCGAAAAGCTAAAAGCAAATGGCATTTTATCCGCCAATCAAACCGTATCACCAAGAGATCCGGAAGTACCGGAATGGAATAAACTTACCTATGACGAAAAACAATTCTGGAAAGCCAAAATGGAAGTTTATGCCGCAATGGTAGACAATATGGATCAGAATGTGGGTAAGGTTTTGAATAAATTAAAAGCACTAAAAAAAGATAAAAACACCCTCATTATATTTATCTCAGACAATGGTGCGCAGGGCGGTTTCAATACCTACAATCCGTTAGGCAGAGGTTTAGTCCGAAATGATGGTCCGATTGGAACTTCAGGTTCCTTCGATTATCAGGAACAAAACTGGGCCTATTTATCAAATACTCCCTTACAACAATACAAAAACAATATGCACGAAGGCGGCTTCAGTTCTCCATTTATTGCCTGGTTTCCTTCAAAAATAAAAGGAGGCCGCATCGATAAAGGTACCGGACACATTATTGACCTTGCCCCTACTTTTTATGAATTGGCCGGAATTGAATATCCAAAAGAATACAACGGTGCCAAATCGAACCCATTGCCAGGAAAAAGTCTTCTGCCGGTTTTATTCGACAATGCTTCCGAGGTCAACAGAGGAGCTCCGTTATTTTGGGAAAGAGCCGGAAACAGAGCGGTACGGGATGGAAAATGGAAACTGGTATCGATTTACCCCTCTTACGAGTGGGAACTCTATGATATCGAAACTGATCGCGGTGAAACCAATAATGTAGCCAAACAGAATCCCGGTATTGTCAATAAACTATCGGCTGCCTATTTTGATTGGGCCGATCAGACAGGAGTTGTAGAATACAGTAAATTCAAGCTAAAACAGGAAGTTATGCCTGGTGGCGCTGCCTTAAAAAAGTAATTGAAGCTTCTTTTTACATTTTATAAAGCATTTAAAAAGACAGAAAAAGAAGTAAAAAACAACTCTTACTTCTTTTTCTGTCTTTTTTTATATTCTAAAACTAATAGAACCAAATAACTATAAATCAGTACTTTAAAACAAAACCTCTCCTATACTTTACCTGTTTTCTTGTACTCATCTGAATAAATTTTAAAAAACTTTTGGATTTTATTATTTTAAATTTAACTTTGTCTATAGAATTAGTAGAGATTAAATTTTAAAAAACTACATTTTGAAAACAACTGCAAGTACATCGAATTATATACTTCCCAAAAAATATACCTATAACACTTTTTGTTATATGTGCTTCTGCCGTTAATTCTTCCATTATTTCGTTTTGACTCGATTTCATTCCTAAAACCGAAATTCATCCCCAAGCACAAACAGATCCTCTCTTTGGTAACGGGCACGAAACCGGATCACCCTATCAAGCAAAAATATCATTCGCTTAAAAGCAGGTTATGCCTTGATAAACCTTATGATTCAACAATTTAGATATTATTATACTGTAAATTAAACGGTTTTTATTTCGGGGGTTTTTAGTTTTAAACTAAATTTACTAGTGCGATAAAATTGTTTTTTTACGAATGAAAGTTCTTAAAATACTACAGCAAAAAATAAATTAACCATTAAACCATTAAGCCATGGCTGAAACAAAACAACAACAAACAGCATTAGGAGATGTTGCAGCAAGACAATTAGCAATTGCAACACGTACCGTTCCACAAATTGGAACAATTACACCACGTTGGTTAACGCATCTTTTGCATTGGACACCAGTCGAATCGGGTGTATTTCGTTTGAATAAAGTAAAAGACGGAAGCCATATCGAAGTAGATTGTTCAGCAAGAGACGAAAGAGTTTTACCCAATACTTTTGTCGATTATATCGATAATCCGAGAGAATATAATCTGGCTGCAGTTCAAACGATTGTTGAAGTACATACAAGAGTTTCAGATTTGTACAGTAAACCGTACAATCAGATTTCTGAACAACTTAGATTGGCGATCGAAACCATTAAAGAGCGTCAGGAAAGCGAATTAATCAACAATAAAGATTATGGTTTGCTCAGCAATGTTGCGCCTTCGCAAATTATTAAAACCAGAACCGGTGCACCAACGCCAGATGATTTAGACGAACTACTAACAAAAGTGTGGAAAGAACCGGGATTCTTTTTACTACATCCTTTGGCAATTGCAGCTTTTGGCCGTGAATGTACACGTCGTGGTGTTCCTCCTCCTACTATCTCTTTGTTTGGATCTCAATTTTTAACGTGGAGAGGAATTCCGCTTATTCCATCCGACAAATTGCCTATCAAAGACGGAAAATCAAAAATCATTTTATTACGTACAGGAGAAAGCCGTCAGGGTGTTATCGGATTAATTCAGCCAGGATTACAAGGCGAACAATCACCGGGATTATCAGTTCGTTTTATGGGAATAAATGAAAAAGCAATTGCATCTTATCTGGTATCACTATATTGCTCACTGGCAGTATTGGTAGACGATGCCATTGCCGTTCTTGAAGATGTAGAAATTGGAAAGTACCATGAGTATAAATACTAACAACAACGGTTTACCCAACATTGAGGATTTGCAGCTTTTGGCTAACGAATTGTTCAATACATTACCTAACGAATTTCCCAAAGAGATTTCGTTAAGTCCTGATCGTAATGAACATCCCCGTGCCACAAAAGTTGCAGAAACCTTCCTGAATACGGGAAACTTCAGTGGCCACAACCCGGCAGCCCTGCCCTTGCAGGACGCGCCAGCTTCACCAACTGCTTTACCAGCATTTAGCGGATTTGGAGCAGCACCAACTGTTGCTAATTATGGCTCAGGAGCTTCGGCTTTATATCCAAATGCCGGAGCCGGATTTGATCCTCAAAGTGAAACTTCTCCATTGGGAATTTCACACGGAAATAATGTAAATGTCAACAATCCCCAAACCGGTTTTTATGACGAAAATTTTGGAAATAACGGAGCCGCTCAGCTAAATGAAGAAAGTTTTTTTTCGAAATTGTTTTTAAATAATGAATATCTGCCTTTTCAATCCCAAGGTTCTTCGTTTGAAACAGAATTAAAAGCAGCATTGGCTTTTGTGGATACAAAATTTACAAAACGTACCAACCTTCCGTTAAACGGAAATGAGATATCAAATTCGTACTACTTTTTAGAGCAAAATCCGTTTGCCTTTGATCAGAGAAATTCGAATTTAATCGTTGGAAATACTTTTGAAAAACAAGATTTTGGTGGTATTTCCGGTTCTCATTTTGATGCTAACCGCATCAAAAAAGATTTTCCTATTCTAAGAGAAACCGTAAACGGAAAACCTTTGGTTTGGTTTGATAATGCTGCTACGACGCAAAAACCGCAGTCGGTTATTGATCGTATTGCCTATTTCTACGAACATGAAAATTCGAATATCCATCGTGCTGCTCACGAATTGGCTGCCCGCGCATCGGATGCTTATGAAGCTGCCCGCGAAAAAGTAAAAACGTTCCTGAATGCCAGCTCCGTAAACGAAATTGTATTTGTTCGTGGTGCTACTGAAGGTATTAACCTTGTGGCACAAAGTTGGGGCGATTATAATTTAGTTGCGGGTGATGAAATCATTGTCAGTAATTTAGAACATCACGCGAATATTGTTCCGTGGAAACGCTTAGCAGATAAAAAAGGATTAAAACTTCGTGTAATTCCGGTTGACGATGATGGTCAACTTTTACTGGATGAATATGCAAAATTGCTGAATTCAAAAACACGTCTGGTTGCTTTTACTCAGGTATCAAATGCACTAGGAACTGTAACCCCGGCCAAAAAGATTGTCGAAATGGCTCATGCCGTTGGAGCAAAAGTTCTAATTGATGGCGCACAATCGGTTTCACACATGAAAGTTGATGTTCAGAATTTAAATCCGGACTGGCTGGTTTTCTCCGGACACAAACTTTTTGGCCCAACCGGAATTGGCGCTTTATACGGAAAGGAAGAATTACTAAATGAAATGCATCCTTACCAATCTGGTGGGAACATGATTCAGGATGTCACTTTTGAGGAAATAAAATACCACAAAGCACCCAATCGCTTCGAAGCCGGAACGGGAAATATTGCCGATGCAATTGGCCTTGGAGCAGCAATAGATTATGTGACAAAACTAGGAATAGATGCGATCGGTCAGTACGAACATCAATTGTTAGACTATGCGACAAAACTGCTAAAAGAAATCCCGGGCGTTCGATTGATCGGTACAGCAGCAAACAAGGCAAGTGTTCTTTCTTTTAATCTGCAAGGTTACACAAACGATCAGGTGGGACAAGCCTTAAATAAAGAAGGTGTTGCAGTACGAACCGGACATCATTGTGCGCAGCCTATTTTGCGAAGAATGGGAGTCGAAACTACTGTTCGTCCGTCTCTGGCTTTTTACAATACCACTGAGGATGTTGATACTTTTATCAAAACCTTATGGGAACTTAAAAAAGTTAAATTTTAAAAAAAACAACACCGAGAAATAACAAGTTAGATCTCTTTAAAAAAAATAATTACTTTTTTTAATATTTTGAGTAGTTATTTCCAAAAGCGATTGTTTCAACACAATCGCTTTTTTTGTTTGAAAAAGTAAACTTTTAAAAATAATCAAACAAAAGATTAAATATCAAACATAAAATTACAATTTTAGCTAAATATTAAGATTTAAAACATCATAAAAGTAATTTAATTACACAATAAACAATAAAGTGTTTTATTTTTCTCTAAAAATAGTAAATTAAAACCATTTTGTTATAAATATCACAAAAACAATTGTTTTAGTGATATTAAATGTTAAATAAAGACTACTTATTAACAGAAAATTAAGACATTTGAGAAACTAACCAAAAATATTTACAAATGAAAATCAACTTTAAGTTTTTTTTGGGGCTATTGATCACATTATTTATGCAAATAGCCAATGCGCAGGAAGGATCTATTACAGGGAAAGTTACTGACTCAAAACGAGTTCCGCTTCCGGGAGTTAACATTCTTGTAAAAGGAACAAAAGTCAGTACTCAAACTGATTTTGACGGAAATTTTAAAATAACAGCAAAAAAAGGAGACGTACTAACAGTAAGTTATGTCAGTTTTGCAACTGTACACGTCCCTGCCTCCAATTTAATGACCGTTCAACTGGTCGAAACACAAAATGAACTGGAAGCCGTTTTGGTCGTTGGTTACGGAACACAGACCAAAAAGAATTTAACGGACAACATTGCCCGCGTTACGGCAAAAGATATCCAGCAAATACCTGTTTCAAACGTTCAAAATGCGCTAGTGGGTAAACTTGCCGGTGTACAAATCACTCAGACAAATGGTAAAGTTGAAGGTGGTATAAATGTTAGAGTTCGTGGTGCTGCCAGTATTAGTGCGGGAACACAGCCTTTATATGTTTTAGATGGAATTCCCTTGATTACAGACAACGAATCCAGCAACGGAGCGCCAACAAATCCATTATTGACTTTGAGCCCTAATGAAATCGAGTCTATTGACGTCTTAAAAGATGCTTCTTCTGCAGCGATTTATGGTGCTCGTGGTGCTAATGGAGTAGTAATCATCACTACCAAAAAAGGAAAGGACGGAAAAGGAACTTTCTCTCTTAATTTCTCGCAAGGTGTTAGTGAAGCTACTCACAAGAGAAAGTGGCTTAATGCAAAACAATATGTTGAATTAATACGCGAAGCCGGAAAAAATGTTGACGATTTGGCCTCGGTAGAAGAAGAACTAGATCGTCTGGCTCAGGGAACTGACTGGAGAAATGGAGAAATTGATACGGACTGGCAGGATATCGCCTTTCAAACGGGATATACAACCGATGCTGATTTTTCGGTTTCCGGCGGAGACGACAAAACCAGATACTTCTTTTCAGGAGCTTACAACAACACTACCGGAATTATCGACAGTAACAGTCTGGAGAGAATAACCGGAAGATCTAACTTATCTCACAAACTATCAGATCGTTTTACTGTGGGAATGAACATTGGTTTTTCAAGAGCCATCATCAACAGAGTGCAGGATGATAACTCTTTTACATCACCTTTACAATCCGTAGCGCAGGCTCCAATATCACAGGCAAGACTGGCAGACGGAACGGCAAACCCAAATACAGAATATGCTAACTATTTATTGGCAAAAGACAATACTTTCTGGAAAACCATCATGCGCAGACTTACCGGAAAAGTTTTTGGCGAACTTAAAATAGTAAAAGGTCTGAAGTTCAATTCTGATTTTTCTTATGACTACATGACTCAGACAGAAGACTACTGGCAGGGGAAAAATGCTCCTTTTATGGCAACTGACGGTGCTGTATTTGCAACCTCAGTAAATACCGAAAATTATATTTTCAGTAACTACTTTACCTACGACAAAACATTTGCAGAAAAACACGCTCTGAATCTTGTTGCCGGTATGGAACTTAACAAGTACAACAATAGATATCAGGATGTAAATAGCATCTACTTCCCTAACGACGGTTTTCAGACAATCGACGGAGGAGCCGAAATTAATGAAGGGCATGGTAGGGAAATCGATTATGCATTTGTATCTCAATTTGGAAGATTAAGCTATGCTTTTGATGGCAAATACCTGTTTAAAGCCAGTATTCGTCGTGACGGTTCTTCCCGTTTTGGAAAAAACGAACGCTATGGTGTTTTCCCTGCACTTTCTGCCGGTTGGGTAATATCAAAGGAAAATTTCCTGAAAGAAAATCCGGTTTTAACGTATTTGAAAATAAAAGGAAGCTGGGGTAAATTAGGAAATGCCGAAATTGGAAACTTTGCTTCACGCCAGTTGTATCAGACAAATCCCTATAATTTAAAATCAGGACTTACCTTTGATCAGCCAGGAAATGATAATTTAACCTGGGAGAAATCGACTCAAATTGATTTTGGTGCCGAACTGGGCTTTTTAGATAAAATTACTTTCGAGGCCGATTACTACCAAAAAGACACAGACGGATTGCTTTTTGATGTTCCGCTTCCTAAAAGTGCCGGTGGTGGCGATTTAGGAACCATTAGCAAAAATATCGGAAAAATCAGAAGTAGTGGTTTCGAATTCACTTTAAACACCAAAAATATCACAACCGAAAATTTTACCTGGACAACAAGTTTCAATTTAACGACCAATCAATCTAAGGTAAAATCGTTACCCAACAACAATGCTGATGTAATAAGCAGTTATACCATTAATAGAGTTGGTGAAAACATTTCGTCTTTCTATTTGGTAGAATACGCAGGGGTTGATCCCGCAAACGGAGATGCACTTTTTGTAAAAAACACAAAAAATGCCGATGGAAGCATTGACAGAAGTACCACTAATGACTATAGTGAAGCACAGAGAACCATTCTTGGGAATCCGTTTCCAACCTTAATGTCAGGACTTACCAATACGATCCTGTACAAAGGAGTTGATTTTTCATTTACTTTCCAGGGAGAATGGGGTGCCAGTATTTACAACACTGCAGGAATTTATCAGTCTACAGCAGCCGATTATTTTGACAACCAGACTCTGGATCAGTTAGACCGTTGGCAAAAACCGGGAGACATTACCAATGTTCCTCAGGCGAGATTTGGCGGTACAAACGGTACCCAAAATTCGAGCCGCTATCTGGGCAAATCAGATTTCATACGTTTAAGAAACCTGACTTTAGGATATTCGTTACCTAAAAAGACAGTAAGCGACATGGGAATGAGCAATTTAAGAGTATACATGACCGCTGTAAATTTATTGACTTTTACCAATTATAAAGGTTCTGATCCTGAGTCACGAAGAGACGATATCACAAGAGCAAATCCTAATATTGGACAGGAATTTTATTCGGCTCCGCCAGCGAGAACAATTGCGATGGGAGTAAATATCAATTTTTAAATCGATCAAGATGAAATCAAACACTATACTATTATTTATGTTTTTTGCAGTCTTTTTTACAAGCTGTCAAGATGAATTAAACATAGAACCAAAGCAAAGAGAAGACGCTTCTGTAACGTTAAGTACAGAAGAAGGGGTTACCAATGTACTCACCGGAACTTATGCTCTTGCTGCAAGAGGAAATGCTTACGGAGGAAGAATCTTAGTTTACGCCGATTTACTGGGAGCAACAGGTGCAACTGCCACTACTGAATTTAGATTCAGAGGAAGTTTTGGCGAATTAAGACAAATGTATATCAAACAAATGCTTGCTGATAACGTAATCATCACCGGAACTTACTCCAGATGTTACGAAATCGTAAACGCTACCAATACCGTTATCGACAATATCAGCAAAGTAAAAGATCCGGCCAAACAAGCCCGAATGATTGGTGAAGCTAATTTTTTAAGATCACTTGCTTATTTTGATTTAGTGCGCTTTTTTGCAAAACCATACGTTAGCGGTCAGGCCAATAATCAATTAGGAATTGTAATAAGAGACAAAGCTATTTATGATTTCAACGCCGATTTATCAAAAGAAAGAAGTACGGTTGCCGAAGTATACAAAGTAATCATTGACGGATTAAATCTTGCTTACACCAATCTTCCAAAAGACAATAGTTTTTATGCTGATAAATATGCTGCAAAAGCCCTATTAGCGAGAGTATATCTACAACAAGGCAATTACGCTTTGGCAAGAGACGCTGCCGATGATGTCATCAAAAACAGCGGACACTCATTGTCTACAAAATATGCAGATGCCTTTAATCATGATACCGATCAGGCTGAAGATGTATTTGCTATCCAAATTACAAAACAAACCGGAGTAAACGACGCCAATACCTTTTATTCAGCTGAGAATAATGGAGGACGCGGAGGTGACATTGCGATCAGAGATCCTTATCTGGAAAAATTTACAGATCCTAACGACGATCGTGCAAAATTCAATTATGTAAACCCTGTAAATGACAGAATACTAACCCTGAAATTTACCGATCAGTTTGCTAATGTGGGGATTATTCGTCTGGCTGAAATGTACCTCATCAGAGCCGAAGCCAACTTTCGCGCCGGAACAGTGGTAGGCAACACTCCGATTGACGATATCAACATCATCAGAACAAGAGCCAACGCACAAAAACTAACCGCAGTAACACTTGATGCCATTTTATTAGAACGCCAATTCGAATTAGCGATGGAAGGCTTTTCCATTCACGATATCCGAAGAACAAAAGGCTCCATTGATGTAAGTGTCGACGGTGACGGATCTGAATTATTATCTTATGATGCGGATGTACTGGTATTTCCTATTCCGATCTTGGAAATGGATGCCAACAAAAAAATCACCCAGAACCCGGGTTACAGTAAATAAAATTACTTAGATTCTCAGGGACTAAGATGCTGAGAATCTAAGATTTTTTTTCCCGGAGTGCTTTAAAAAGTTCCTTAAAAATAAAAGGTGCAAAGTTTTATAATGAAACTTTGCACCTTTGTTGCTTTGTGTTTTTCGTCAAAATTTAAAACTTTGACAAAATTTGAAAGTTCTAAAGTTCTATAAAAAAACCTAAAAACCTTAGTATCTCAGCACCTTAGTACCTCAGAACTTAAAAAAAACTAATTCTTGAAAGCATCCAGTGATTTCTCGATAATTTCAAGACACTCCTGAATTTGAGATTCGGTCATCACCAAAGGCGGTGCCAGTCTAATTTTATTTCCATGAGTTGGCTTAGCCAATAATCCGTTATCTCTGAATTTCAAACAAATTTCCCACGCCAAATCTGAATCTTCACCACAATTAATCACAATTGCATTTAATAATCCTTTACCACGAACGAGTGTGATCAGGTTATTGCGTTCTGCAATTTCATTTAGCCCTTTTCTTAAAATAATTCCCAGACGTTCTGCATTTTCGGCAAGATTTTCTTCTTTGATTACTTCAAGAGCAGCTATCGCAACCGCAGCTGCAACCGGATTTCCTCCAAAAGTAGATCCATGTTGTCCCGGTTTGATTACATTCATAATTTCATCATTACACAAAACTGCTGATACCGGATACACCCCGCCTGAAATTGCTTTTCCTAAAATTAAAATATCAGGTTGTACATTTTCATGCTGTACGGCTAATAATTTTCCGGTACGTGCGATTCCCGTCTGAACCTCATCTGCAATGAACAGAACATTATGTTTTTCACACAATGCTTTGGCTTTCGCTAAATATCCTTCAGAAGGAACATAAACTCCTGCTTCTCCCTGAATTGGTTCTACTAAAAACCCTGCAATATTTTTTGACGACTCCAATGCTTTTTCAAGAGCAGCCAAATTATCGTATTCTATTTTTATAAATCCTTCTGTAAAAGGTCCGAAATTTTTGCGTGCTACTTCATCATTTGAAAACGAAATGATGGTAGTGGTTCTTCCGTGAAAGTTGTTCTCGCACACGATTACCTGTGCCTGATTTTCCGGAATTCCTTTTACTTCATAAGCCCATTTTCTACACACTTTAAGAGCCGTTTCAACTGCTTCGGCACCGGTATTCATAGGCAATACTTTATCGAAACCAAAATACTTTGTTACAAATTCCTCATAATTACCTAATTTGTCATTGTAAAAAGCACGCGAAGTCAGCGTAAGTTTTTGAGCCTGATCGACCATAGCCTTCACAATCTTTGGATGACAGTGTCCTTGATTTACGGCAGAATAAGCAGATAAAAAATCAAAGTATTTTTTTCCGTCTACATCCCATACATAAACCCCTTCTCCTCTTTCTAAAACAACAGGAAGTGGATGGTAATTATGTGCTCCGTATTTATTTTCTTTTTCAATCAAAACCTCTGATTTTGACGACAGGGCATTTTCAGTATGAATCATGATCTTATTTATTTAAAATTTTCTAAAAACCAAAAGTATTAAAAATTTCTCATTAAACCCTCCAAAAACACCAATTTTGACTTTAAAAGTCTTTTTAAAAGTCAAAAACAAAGATTTAAAAGGTTGTAAAAATCAATTTTAGTTGCTTTATAATCCCTTTCAATCCCTTGTTAATTAAAAAAAATAGTTACTTTTATGAATGCGAAATTATTGTCGCCTATTTAGAGTTTTTTTTAGAACAGCTGCAATAACAGAAGCATTAAGATTAAATACAATTTATAAGAATGGATATATTAGACGAATTTGATATTAGCATCATTAAAGAATTAGAAAAAGACGGAAGAATGGCTTTTTCAGCAATCGCTGCTAATTTAAAAATATCAAACACCATGGTGCATCAGCGTATTAACCGAATGATCGAACAAGGTGTAATTGGTGGAATCAAACCTATCATCCAGGAAAAAAACATAGGTTATGACTGGGCGTCTTTTACAGGAATAACCCTGAATAAAGATTCTGACTCAGATCGGATTATTGAAGAATTAAAAAAAATTCCGGAAATTACAGAGTGCTATTACGTGACAGGATCCTTTACGCTTTACATTAAAATCATAGCCAAAAATCACGAACACATGCGCCGAATCCTTTATGAAAAAATCGATGGTATTCCGGGTATTGCCAAAACCGATTCGATTATTGAACTGGGCTGTGCGTTCAAACGAAATATCTCTTTATAATTACTTTTAAATTTTAAACCATGATGTTACGAAAACTGCTTTTACTTACTTTGTTTTGCTGTAAGTCCATGCTGTTTTCGCAAATCGTTGTTCCCAGTCCGTCAAAAAGTGATTTCTCCCCGACACTTTCTTTCTTAGCTTCCGATTGGATGGAGGGGCGCGGAACTACACAAAAAGGAGCTTTTCTGGCCTCTGAATATATTGCTTCAATGATGGAGCTTTACCAATTAATTCCCTACAACACAAAATCAGGATACTATCAGAATTTCAAAATTGAAGAACACACCATAAAAAAGGCTGCACTTGAAATAAAAAAAAACAGTAACGAAACTTTTCCCCTTTCTCCACATACCGATTTTCAGGTTACCCCTATCGCACAATCGTTACAAAAAGAAACCGAAGTCGTTTTTGCCGGTTACGGATTAAATCTACCGAAAGAAAACTATGATGACTATAAAAACCTGAATACAAAAGATAAAATTGTTGTCGTTCTAAAAGGCTTCCCGGGACATTTGGACAGCACCTCGGTATCGTATCAAAAATTCAAAAAGTACTATCCCGAAGAAAACAACCTGGAAGAAATCAAACTTCAAACCGCTATCAGTAACGGAGCCAGTGCATTGATTATTATTGATTGTAAAAAATGGGGCAAATTTAAAAAAGAAACCGCCTTCCATTCCCTCGAAAATTCAGTCATCACTTCGATTCCCGTTTTTGAACTAAGTAAATCAGCTGCCGAAAAACTTTTTGCCGGAAGTAACATATCGTTAGAACATTTTGAAGAAAAAGCGGCGCAAAAACCATCCTTTGCTTCTGCTCTCTTGAAAAAAACAAAGATTAGTTTCGCTATAGAATTGCAATCCCAAACCTTTCCGGTTCGCAATGTTTTAGGAATGATTCCGGGAAAAGACACTACCAAAACTATTATTGTTGGCGCTCATTACGACCATTTAGGCATCCTAAACGATTCTGTTTACAATGGAGCCGACGACAATGCATCTGGAGTTTCCGGAATGCTGGCATTGGCCAAAAAATGGTCCGAAGCCAAAACAAAACCACCCTGTACTATTTTATTCGCTTCGTGGACTGCCGAAGAAATGGGACTTTTGGGAAGTGACTATTTTGTTCAGCATTTGGATTCCGAAAAGCAAAAAATACTGCTCGCTATTAATATGGACATGATTTCGAGAAGTGCTCCCGAGGACAAAACGCATCGAATGCTAAGCATTGGGACTCAAAAGGAAAACGATTATCTAAAAGAAATTGCGAATCTCAGCAATACAAAACTTTCAAAACCTTTTACACTCGATCTCTGGGAAACTAACGGTCATACCGGAAGTGATTATGCGTCTTTTACTACTAAAGGAATTCCTATTATGACATTCTTCAGTGGTTTTCACGACGATTATCATTCGACGCGTGATATCGCTTCAAAAGTAGATTTAGATAAAGTAAAAGATGTTCTCTTTATCGTCAATACCTCTCTTTTAAATTTTATAAACCAGCTGCATTAACTCCATTCAAAACGATGAAAAACCGACTTCCTTCCCATTTTTCGTATCAAAAAATCCTGATCGTTATGCTGCTTTTTACAGTGAGTCTGCTTCAGGCACAAAGTCCCAAAGGCAAACTTTTCATCATAGGCGGTGGCGATCGGTCTGATGCTTTGATGAAACAAGTTTTAAGTGTTTCTGAATTGACCAAAAAAGATTTCATCGTCGTTTTGCCCATGTCAAGTGAAGAACCGGACAGTTCCTTTATTTTTTTCAAAACACAAATGGCAAAATTAACTCCGAATCCAATTGTGATGCTTAATTTCAATAAAGAAACAGCTCAAAACAAAAAGCTGACCGATTCACTTCAAAAAGCAAAACTGATTTTTATAAGCGGTGGAGACCAGACCCGTTTTATGAATGTAGTACAAAATACTCCAATTCAAACGGCGATTCAAAAAGCCTATCAAAACGGAAGCACCATTTCCGGGACCAGCGCCGGTGCCGCTGTAATGTCTGAAAAAATGATTACCGGAAATCAGAAACTGCAAAAAGAATACTCCGGAACCTTTGATAACATCCGTTATGACAATCTTGAAACTGCTGAAGGTCTTGGACTACTCAAAACCGCTATCATCGATCAGCATTTTTTAAAGAGAAATCGTTATAACCGATTGCTTTCCGCATTAGTCGAGTTCCCTACTTTAACCGGAATCGGAATTGACGAAAGCACTGCCATCATTGTACGAAACAATCAGATTGAAGTTGCGGGTGAAAGTGAAGTGATCGTAGTGAAAAACCCAAAAGGAATTCTGAAATCTAAAAAGAATAATCTCATTTCGATTGAAAATCTACACATGAGCATTTATACTGCCGGACAAAAATTTAATATCCAATAAACATGTTTACCACCAAAACTATAAAATTAGCCTTTGTACTTTGTTGCGCAAGTCTTCCTCTTTCTGCACAAAAAATCAATTCAAAAGAAGCCGCTCGTCTCGAAAATTTAGCCCAACAGGTTAGTATTATCAGAGACAACTGGGGTATTCCGCATGTTTATGGAAAAACCGATGCTGATGCTGTTTTTGGATTATTATACACCCAATGCGAAGATGATTTTAAACGCATTGAAATGAACTATATTGAAAAATTGGGACGTCTTTCAGAAATAAAAGGACAAGCCGTTTTATACAATGATTTAGAAATTAAATTATTAATTGACACCGAAGAAGCCAAAGCCGATTATAAAAAAGCTCCCTTATGGCTCAAAAAATTATTAAACAGTTATGCCGATGCTATTAACTTTTACCTCTACAAACATCCCGAAGTAAAACCGGCACTTTTAACACATTTTGAACCCTGGTTCCCTTTGCTTTGGACCGACGGAAGTATCGGAGCCATCAGTACCGCCGATTTAACAACAGGAGAATTAAAAGCTTTTTATTCCGGTAATGGCGACAAAGTGGCGTATGTTGAAAGAGAAAAAAATGTACAGACAGGTTCTAATGGTTTTGCATTTGCACCCTCAAAAACGGCTGCCGGCAATGCTATTTTGTACATCAATCCACATACCACCTTTTATTTCAGACCCGAAGTACAAGTCACCAGCGAAGAAGGTTTAAATGTTTATGGAGCGGTAACCTGGGGGCAATTTTTCGTCTATCAGGGTTTCAATGAGCATTGCGGATGGATGCACACCTCTTCCAACGTTGATGTTGCCGATATGTATGCCGAAAAAATTGTCGATAAAAAAGGTAAATTATTTTATGAATTCGACAAAAAACTAATCCCGGTTATCGAAAAAGAAATTATAATAAATTACACCGAAAACGGGAAATTAATCCCTAAAAAATTCAAAACCTACTTCACCAATAATGGTCCGATTATGGCCAAACGTGACGGAAAATGGATCAGTTTAAAATCAAATAACCGTTCGATGACCAGTTTAATTCAGAGTTGGGTCAGAACCAAATCAACCAGTTTTGAAGATTACAAAAAAGCGATGGACTTAAAAGCCAATACTTCAAACAATACTGTTTACGCAGACAACCAAGGAAATATCGCTTATTGGCATGGAAATTTTATCCCAATCAGAGATAAAAACCTCAATTGGTCTAAAGTCATTGACGGATCGATCTCTTCTACGCAATGGAAAGGTCTGCATAATGTAAACGAAACCGTTCATTTGTATAATCCAACAAACGGATGGCTCCAAAACTGTAACTCAACACCTTACACTGTTGCGGGAGAAAACAGTCCGAAAAGAGAAAACTACCTGCCTTATATGGCGCCTGACGGAGAAAATTTTAGAGGAGTAAATGCCGTTCGAATTTTCAGCAAAGGCAATCAGTATACTTTAGACAAAGTAATTGCTGACGGATATGATACTAAATTATCGATTTTTGAAATTCTAATCCCAAGCCTGATTACGGTTTACGAAAAAAACAAAACAGCATATCCCGAATTAGACGAAGTCATTTTGATACTCAAAAACTGGGATTATTATGCCAAAGAAAATTCAGTAGCGACCACTCTGGCAGTCGAATGGGCGTACAAATTAGATCCGATTATATTGAAAGCATATGTCGATGAAGGAGAACCGGATCAGGTAGAAAATACCCGAAAATTTGCAACGAATGCGACCGCTGTTCAAATGCTCCCTCAATTACAGTTCGTTTTAAAAGAACTGAACTCTAAATGGGGAACCTGGAAAGTAGCCTGGGGAGAAATAAATCGTTTTCAACGTTCAAACGGCGACATCGATTTAAAATATGACGATGCTCAGCCGAGTTTACCGATCGCTTTTGGACCGGGCTCCTGGGGAAGTTTACCTTCCTTTAAAAGCAGTTATCAGAAAGACTCCAAAAAACGATACGGTTACAATGGCAACAGCTTTGTATGTGCTGTAGAATTTGGTCCAAAAATAAAAGCAAAATCATTGTTAGCCGGAGGTAATAGCGGAAATCCTGACTCCAAACATTTTAACGATCAAAGTGAAATGTATCGAAAAGGAAGTTTTAAAGAAGTCTTGTTTTACAAAGATGATGTGATCAAAAATGCCGAGAAAACCTATCATCCCGGTGAATGATTTTCATTGTAAGAAAATAACGTTTAAAAACCTCGGAAGAAAAACAATCCGAGGTTTTTTTGTATCGTAATATTTCTGATATTTGTTAAAAATTGTACTCTTATGAAAAATTCGGCCTTTCTCTTATTTGCTACCATATTGTTTTCCAACGCTATAAATGCGCAACTAAAAGCTGTAAAATACACTGATGGTTCTCAGGCTCTAAGTGGATTATTTGCAAAATCTGCTAAAAAAAACACTCAAAATCCGGGGATTTTATTGATTCCGGCCTGGCTTGGCATCGACAAAGCTTCTAAAGATATTGCAGAAAACTTATCCAAATTAGGCTATCATGTTTTCATTGCTGATATCTATGGCGAAGGAAACAAACCTGCAAACACCGCCGAAGCGGCAAAGCAATCCAGTTACTTCAAAAATAACTTTGAAATATATCAAAAACGCATCAATGCCGCATTACAGGAATTGATCAAATCAGGAGCCAACGCCGACAATATTGTAGCCATCGGGTACTGCTTTGGAGGAACCGGTGTTCTTGAAGCTGCACGCGGACATTTAAACCTAAAGGGAGTCGTTTCTTTTCACGGAAGTTTAGCCAGAAATGCCGCCCGCAAAATCGAACCCATTACAACTAAAGTATTAATTTGTCACGGAGCCGACGATCCCTATGAATCAAAAGAAGAAATCACAGCTTTCCAACAGGAAATGAGGGATTCAAAAGCCGATTGGCAAATGATTTATTACGCTAATGCTGTACATTCTTTCACCAATCCTGAAGCAGGAAACGACAACTCAAAAGGAGCAGCCTATAATGCCGTCGCAGCAAAAAGATCTTTTGAGCATTTACAACTTTTCCTGAACGAAGTATTGAAAAAATAAGTTTTAAAACTGCGATTTCCAAAGAATAAAACGGACTTCAACTATATGGTTTTAAAATTTGGCTGATACATGAAATTCGCGGCAAAAAAACACCTGTATTAACCCGAATAATTATTTTTAAAATTTACGGAAATTCGCGTTATTCGTGGCAAGAAAAAACAAACCAAAAAAACCAAACCAATACCATTTACAATCAATGTCACACAGTCCGATTAGAAAAGACAAAACCTGCTTAAACTGCAGACATGTTGTTGAACAAAAATACTGTCCCAATTGTGGACAGGAAAACACCGAATCCCGAAAAACATTTCATTATCTGTTCGTTCACTTTTTTGAAGATCTGACACATTATGAAAATACTTTCTGGCGTACTATCAGATACCTTTTGTTTAAACCCTCTGCATTAACCTCAGAATATTTAGCAGGAAAACGTTTATCCTATTTGGCACCTGTACGCTTATACATCTTTATCAGTTTTGTCACTTTTTTAATGATTGCTTTATTTCCCGGCCATTCAAAAGAAACCCCAACTGATTTTAATCTCGACGTAAGCCGCAAGAAAGAAGTTCCAAAAAATATTTTCACAGGAGATCTTAATGATTTAAAACCCGGAGATGGTTTTGACAAATTTACAAAAGAAGTCGATTCCGTTCAAAAATATGCTCCGGAGGAAAAAAAATTAGATTCGTTTAGTTACTGGATGATTCAAAAAGTAAAATATGTAAAAGAGCACAATACCAAAAAAGAACTCATTAGCAAGTTTACAGAGTCTTTTGTACACAACATTCCAAAAGTACTTTTCATTATAATGCCGCTATTTGCCTTCATTTTATGGCTCTTTCACGGTAAAAAAAGATGGTATTATTTTGATCATGGAATATTCACCTTACATTATTTTTCTTTTTTACTTCTCGTAACCTCCATCTTATTTATTATCCGGAGATTGGTTGGTTTATTTGGAGAAGAAAGCCCACTATCTTTTATTTCAAGTATAACTGACTTTTTTGGAGGTCTCTGGATGTTTTACTATTTTTTTCCGGCACACCACCGTTTTTATGGCGAAACAAGATGGATTTCCTTCTTTAAAAGCATCATATTGATGTTTATAAACTTTACTGTCATCTTATTTTTATTAGTTTTCTACATTTTCTATACCTTTATCAATTTACACTAAACAACATATGAAAAAAATCATAATCCTGTTATTAATTGGTACTGCATTTTCGTGTAAAAACACACAATCAGTTACCTTAAAAGACAATTCAGATCCGTCTAAATACATCGACTTTATTTCTGAAAAAGACCTAAAAACAATGCTTTATGTTGTGGCCTCTGACGAAATGGAAGGTCGGGAAACCGGATCGAAAGGACAAAAGAAAGCGGGTCTTTACATGATCGGGCAATACAAAAAACATGGAATTTCGTTTCCTAAAGGCGCAACCGATTATTACCAGCATATTCCTGCCTCATTTTTAAATGCCAGACGAAATGAAAACTTACCCGATTCAGAAAACATCTGGGCCTATATTGAAGGATCTGAAAAACCGGATGAAGTTTTGGTTATCTCAGCACATTACGATCACGTAGGAGTAAAAAATGGAGACGTTTATAATGGTGCTGATGATGATGGTTCCGGAACTGTTGCGGTAATGGAAATGGCAAAAGCATTTGCAAAAGCCAAAAAAGACGGACACGGTCCAAAACGTTCTATCCTGTTCCTGCACGTTACCGGAGAAGAACACGGTCTGCATGGTTCTCGCTATTATTCTGAAAATCCTTTATTCCCAATCGCTAATACCATTGCCGACATTAATATCGATATGATTGGCCGTCGTGATGTAGAACACGAAAAAACAAACAACTATGTGTATGTAATTGGAGCCGACAGACTCTCTACTGATTTACACAATATTGTTGTGGCACAAAACGAAAAATACACTAAAATTGACTTAGATTTTAAATTCAACGACCCGAAAGATCCAAATCATTTTTACGAGCGTTCTGATCATTATAACTTTGCAAAATTCGGAATTCCATCCGTTTTCTTCTTTAACGGAGTTCACGAAGACTACCACAGAAAAGGCGATGAACCTCAGAAAATCGAATACGATGCTTTGACTAAAAGAACAAAATTAGCTTTCTCCATTGCCTGGGAATTAGCGAATAGGTCTGATCGTCCGGTAGTTGATAAACCGATTAAATAAAGATACTAAGACACTAAGGTTCTAAGTTGCTAAGGTTCTTAGGAGTACTTAATTATAAAGCTTTTTATTTGTCTAATGGACTGAAATAAAACAAGAAATACATACAAAACCTAAATCGGTTTATTTTATAGTAGAAGGCTGTCTTTTTTAGACAGCCTTCCTTATATTATGGCACTTCTTTTTTGTATTGCTTAAAGATTATTCTTGCATCTTAGACCAACTTTTACATAAGCCATCGCAATGATTTCTTATTTAAGCGGGTACTCCTGATTTTAATTTCTGTACAATTTCCAAACATCTATTTTCAAAAATTGGCTGCTCAACTGGCACAACAACCGAGTCGAATAATTTCATCAAATCATCAGAATGTGAGGCACGTTTTATGCTCTGAATATTGTAATGAAAGAACTTAATCCACAAAATTGCTTTCAATTCTGTTTCATTTTCATTCCACATTTTCATTTCAACCAGCAGAAAATTATCGCTATACTGAACCAATTGCGACTCAATCAGTACCGTTTCCATTGTAAAAGCAGGCCGCATATAACTAATCTGGTTAGATGCTACTACCCAGCTAAGCCCTGTTTCCTTAAGATATTTAAAGATATCCAAATCGTAATGTTCTGCAATCTGATCTTCTCTTGTATTAATAAAATACTCCAGATACTTTGCGTTGTTTAAATGATTAAAAGGATCACAATCCTGAAATCTGATTTTCTTTTTTGTTTTTAATACTTTTTCCATTCTTTGAATCTATTTTATCAAATACCAATCGGTATCTGAAGGGTTAAAAAATTTTATTTCCTTATTTTATCAATTATTGTACTATCTATAAAGTCCATTGCTGTAGTTATGTAACTCTCATCATTATGCGTAAAGGCCAAAAGAGAACTTCCTTCAATTAAAGACAATAACAGCTTTGCATACTGCAGCGGATCAATATTCTCCTGAATTTCTCCACTACTAATACCTTCACTAATAATATTGGAAAGTCCGGTAATAAACCTCTGAGACAAACTCTGAGCACTCTTAAACAACAGTGGATTAATATATTTAGTATCTACCCCTACACGCAACATGGGACAACCACCTCTGTCTTTGACTACATCATAATAGCTCCTTTGATATTTCGTTATCGTGTAAAGCTTCTCTAAACTTCCTGTAGTAGAAGCCAGTATTTTGAATAAAGGTGTTATAGCTACATCTACATTCAATTGAAAAGACTTTAAAGCTAACTCTTCTTTATTGGTAAAATTGCAGTAAATAGCCCCTTTGGTAAGTCCCGTAGCCTTGGTAATATCCGTAAGACTGGTCCCCACATATCCCTGTCTGTTAAAAACAGGTGCTACTTTATCCAATATAAATTCAGAAGTATTCATTATTTTCCAGTTTTCAACCATTATCTTCCAAACAAATATAACACAAATACCGATCGGTATTTCATATAAAAGTTTTTTTTCTTCTAAACATAAAAAGAAAGGGGTGAATTCTTTGAATTCACCCCTTTATATATTTTATCATCTTAAAAGATTAGTAACCAAGAAATTCAACGGTAGTAAAAAAAACTTAGCATCTCAGCTCCTCAGAATCTCATCACCTTTTCTAGTCATTCATAGAAATCAAAAACTCTTCGTTGTTTCTGGTTTTCTTGAAGCGGTCGTTTACAAAATCCATAGATTCTACCGGATTCATATCAGACAGGTACTTACGCATGATCCACATTCTTTGTAATGTTTTCTCATCCAGTAATAAATCATCACGACGTGTACTTGACGAAGTAAGATCGATAGCCGGGAAGATACGTTTGTTAGCGATTTTACGATCCAATTGAAGCTCCATGTTACCGGTACCTTTAAATTCTTCAAAGATAACCTCATCCATTTTAGAACCTGTTTCGGTCAATGCGGTTGCAATAATACTTAATGAACCACCGTTTTCTACATTTCTGGCAGCTCCGAAGAAACGTTTTGGTTTTTGCAATGCATTAGCATCAACACCTCCACTTAAAACTTTACCTGAAGCAGGCTGAACAGTATTGTAAGCTCTCGCTAAACGAGTAATCGAATCAAGTAAAATAACCACATCGTGTCCGCATTCTACCAAACGTTTTGCTTTTTCAAGAACGATATTTGCAATCTTCACGTGTTCTTGTGGTTCTCTGTCGAAAGTTGAAGCAATAACTTCACCTCTAACACTACGCTGCATATCCGTAACCTCCTCAGGACGCTCATCAATCAAAAGAACGATAAGATAAACTTCGGGATGGTTGGCTGCGATTGCGTTTGCAATGTCTTTTAGCAACATTGTTTTCCCCGTTTTAGGCTGAGCGACAATCATACCACGCTGTCCTTTTCCTATTGGAGAAAACAAATCGATAATACGGGTTGAAACTGAACTGCCTTTTTCGGCTAATTTAAATTTTTCAGAAGGGAAAACCGGGGTAAGATGTTCGAAAGAAACTCTGTCACGAACAACTTGCGGATCATGACCATTAATTTTAAGTACACGAACTAGAGGGAAAAACTTTTCGCCTTCTTTTGGAGGACGAACTACTCCTTTTACAGTATCTCCGGTTTTAAGACCGAACAATCTGATTTGTGACGTTGATAAATAAATATCATCAGGAGAGGCTAAATAATTATAATCTGATGAACGTAAAAATCCGTAACCATCCGGCATCATTTCGAGAACACCTTCACTTTCGATAATTCCGTCAAACTCAAAGTCTGAATCTCTGAAATTACTCTTTTTATTTTTATGATTTGGATTTTGATTCCCGTTGTTTCCGTTCCCGTTTTGGTTAGAATTTGGATTCTGATTTGGGTTTTGGTTGGGATTCTGATTTTGATTTTTATTCTGGTTCGGATTAATCTTCTTGGTTTGAACCGGTGCTTCTGTTTTTTCAGCAACAGCAACTTCTGCTATAACTTCATTTTCCGGAGCTGTTTCTTTCGTAGCTTCCTTTTCTTTTTTCAAAGCAACCTTTTTCTCGTAAGCCGATTTACTAAACTTTACAATTTTTGGTCCCTTTTTCTCTATTGCTGCATCTTCAGTATTCTCAGTACTTTCAGTATTCTCAATATTTTCCTGAACTTCCGGTGTTGTTTCAACGCTTTTTACTTCTGCTGTTTCTTTTGCTGCTGCATTTCCTTTTATCTTCGGATTTGTTTTAGGATTTGCTTTAATAGCCGGAGTTTTAGTTACTGCTATCGGAGCTTCCGCTTTTTCAGGAGCTTCCTCTGCTTTATCAAATTCCAGAACCGGTGCATTCTTGTTTGCTGCTGTTTTTTTTGCCGGAACAATTCTTGCTCTTTTCGGTTTTTCATCAACTATTTCCGCTTCTGCCACAGGACTAACCGGCGGCGCTACAGTCGCTTCCTGATGTGCTAAAATCTGACTTATTAAAGTCTCTTTTTTAACGCCATTAAACTTTATAGTTTTAGCTAACTTAGCTATTTCTTGAAGCTCAGAAAGCTTCATTTCTTTTAATGCAGAAATATCAAACATGAATGTTCTATGAATTTAATTATTTTAACGGAAATATTGTAAAAAGAATAGGTAGATATTTTTTTTCGATTGACCGCAGTATGAAGTGCTTACGGTATTATGATGCAATAATACGAATAAAATTTAATCATACAATAGTATTTTAAAAAAAGAAAATATATTTTTGTAAAACAATTTTAGACCATGATACAACGAATTCAGACTGTATATTTAATTCTTACCTTTTTAATTACAGGGGTATTACTGTTTTTCACTCCGCTTTGGACACTAAACAATGGTAAGCCTTTTTACTTTATGCAGGATAAGTTTTACACGATACTATTGGGTCTAAGTACAATGCTTACTATCATTAGTATTATTTCATACAAAAAAAGACAAAATCAGTTTGTAATGGGCAGACTGAACATAATATTAAATTTAATTTTATTGGGATTATTTGTATATCGTTCTCTAAATTTATCTGGAGATACTACTACCATTGTATCAGAGAAAGGTATTGGGATGTTTCTACCTATTGTTGCTATCGTATTATTAGTTTTAGCTAATAAGGCCATCAAAAAGGATGAAGATCTTGTAAAATCTGTAGACCGTTTGAGGTAAACCTATAAACTTAAATTTTTTGTGCGAAGAGAACCCGAATTTTAAATTCGGGTTTTTTTGTGCTCCAAACTCTCTGTAATTTCCTGCGTAACAGTCAAAACAAACTTAAAAAGAAACTTTGTAAGATATTTTTTCATTTATTTGCATTTCAGTTCCCCGAATAATTATGAAAGAAAAAATAAGAATACATCTGGCAGATGATCATCAGGTACTTATTGATGGCCTTAGCAACTTACTGCAGACGGTTGAAAATTTTGAAGTTGTAGGCAAATCATACGATGGCAATACTGTTTATGAAGATATTACTATAAACAATCCCGATATCCTGATTCTGGACATTAGTATGCCTAAAAAAGACGGGATCGAAGTCGTTAAAGAACTTCAGCAAAAAAATGTACCCTGTAAAATCATCATCCTCTCCAGCTACGACGATCTCAAAATTATTAAAGAAGTAATGAAACTAGGAGTAAAAGGTTATCTCACTAAAAAATGTGCCGGAGAAAACATTATAGAAGCCGTAGAAGCCGTTTATCAGGAACAGGAATATTATTGCGATGCCGTTAGAGAAAAAATCTTTAATATTTTCTCTCATAACAATCCGAAACTCAATAAAAATATCAAAGTAGACAACCCAATTCTAAGCGCCCGCGAAATTGAAATTATCACTTTAATTGCATTAGAATACAGTGGGAAAGAAATTAGCGAACAGCTCTTTATCAGTACAAACACGGTCGAAACACACCGAAAAAACATCATGAAAAAACTACAGATAAAAGGTTCTATTGGCTTGGTAAAATATGCTCTGAAAAATAATCTGATAAATTCCTGATCATTCTAAGAAAAACACCTTTTGCTATGTCCTTTTTCAGATACTTTATATTTTTCATTCTTTTAGCCACTTTCACCAGCTATCCTACTGTTGCTCAAGAAAAAACAGTTTCAAAAAACAACACGAATGCAGTTGTCGGAAATACCAAAAAAAACAATACTTGTCTTCCTGAAAAAATAAGAAACAAACAAATTATAAGCTTATCAATCGTGATGATAATCCTCTTGTTCTTTTTGTTTTATTTTTTCTACCAAAACAACAAACTGAGACAAAAGATTAAACGGAAAGATGCCAAGCAAAAAATATTACTAAATGTGATTAATGCGGGCATTGACAGCCAGGAAGTTGAACGTAAAAAAATTGCATCGTTTTTACATGACAACATTAATTCTTTATTATCTACTGTTGGACTGCATTTAAAAACTTTCACAACACTAAACGATATAAAATCAGACGAAATTCAGAAAGCAAAATCGATTCTACAGGAAGCACACGATCTTTTGCGAGATATGTCACACGACTTGGTTCCTACGCTTCTGGTTCGTTTTGGGTTAATTTATGCTTTGGAAGATCTATGCGAAAGAAACTCAAATTCTCATATAAATTTTAAATTTTCGAGCACCATTCCAACAGAAAAAAGATACATCGAAAAATTTGAAATGAAGCTTTACTTTATTGTTTCGGAACTTTTCAATAACATTGTAAAACACAGTGATGCCCAAAAAGCCAAGATTTTCCTATCCGAAAAAAACAATCAGTTTATCATTGTAATTCAGGACAACGGAAAGGGTTTTGAAACCCAAAGACTAAACAATTTTGAAGGTTTTGGTATTAACCGAATCAGGGCGAGAATCAAAAAATACAAAGGAAGTATCTCAATCACTTCAAAGGCAAACGAAGGAACCACTGTCAAAATTAAGGTTCCGCTACCCTTTTAATTTAGCTTTACTTTTTACCAATTTCAACTATTTCCAGATCCTTTATTTTATCACCGTCAATTACAAATCGTAACATTGTTCTTACCTGATGAAATCCGCTTTTCCCTGCCGCTCCGGGATTCATATGCAGCAGATTATTCTTTTTATCGAACATAACTTTCAGTATATGTGAATGTCCACAGATAAATAATTTAGGCGGATTCGACGCCATCTCTTCTCTTATATTGGGATTATACTTTCCCGGATATCCGCCAATATGTGTAATCCACACGGAAACATCCTCACATAAAAACCGATTGTGCAAAGGAAATTCTAATCTCGCCTGTGCATCGTCAATATTACCATATACACATCGCAGAGGCTTTAACTTTTTGATTGTATCCGTAACATTCAGATCACCAATATCTCCAGCATGCCAGACTTCATCGGCCTGAGCTACATATTTTAAAATAGTATCATCAATATGACTGTGGGTATCGGAAAGGAGAAGAATTTTTTTCATTCAAAGGTGCAAAGGTTCAAAGGAGCAAAGATACAAAGGTTTTTTTTAAAAAGGTGCTAAGGTGCTGATGAACTAAGATACTAAGGTGTTAAGGTCCTAAGTTTCTTTACATTTCACATTTTACAATAAAAAAATCCGACTCGTAAAAAAACGAATCGGATTTATTAGATATTATGTGTTCCAGTAAAAAACACACTCACCTTTCAGGACTATAACTTATTATCCTTTTTTGGGTGATTTTGTTTCTTTTAAATCTTTGGTATCCATCATTTCCATGAGTTTCAACCCAAGTAAACCACTAATAGAACCATCAGAGCCGCCATTTCCGGAGATTAGTACATCTGGAATTACTTTGATATTTCCTTTACCAATTTCTTCGGTGACTTTGTATCTGGTAAAATTATCCCCACCCATCGCACTAACTTGCAATTGGTATGATTCTGCTGTCGATTTACCAACAGCCATAATTTTCTCTGCTTCGGCCAAACCGGTTTTTGAGATACGCTCTGCCTCGGCACTTGCATTCAATTTGGTCGCTTCCGCCTGTGCACCTGCTCTTGCTTTCGTTGCTTCTGCCTCAGCATTTGCCCGCATTTTAGTTGCTTCGGCTTCAGCGTTCACATTCAGTTTTAAACTGGTAGCGTCACCTTCTGCTTTCTTAACGGTCGCGTCGGCAGTACGTTGTGCAATTTCAACACTTTGCGAAGCGCGCACAATCTCTTTCTGCATATCTGCAATTGCCGTTTCTTTTTCCATTCCCTGACGCTGTTCCTGAGCCATTCTTTGGGTTTGATATGTTTTTTGTTCTTCTTCAGCCAACTTTCTGTCCGTTAAGGTTTTCATCAGCGAATCCGGCGGAACAATATCTCCAATCAATGTATCAACAGCATTAACATTATACTCGTCAAGTACTAATTTTATGTGATTCTTAGCAGATTCCTGACGTTCTTTTCTGGTACTTAAGAAAGAAATTACCTCACTGTCCTGAGCCGAGTTTCTGAAATAGTTACCAATTGTAGGCTCTAAAACCTGAGAAACCAGATTGTTCATGCTTCCAAAACGCGCAATTACTTTTGGGGCTTCATTTGCCGGTACGTGGATAATCTGCGCTACGTCAAGATTAAAAGGAAAACCGTCTTTCGAACGAACTGTAATAGTAGACAGGTTTTTATCTAAATCATGCGATTCACTACGAGCATTTGCCCAGTTTAAAACTAAATTAGTTGTTGGCACGGGCTCCAGTTTGGTCGTGTATTTGTTCAGAGCATACTTCCCCGGTCCAAAAGGCTCCATCCAAACACCTCGCTGTCCTTTTGAAACAATATTTCCATGTTTAAAAGTATCACCCGTAACATCCTGACCGTCTTCTCCAATATAAGAAATCACCACACCAACATATCCGATTGGTACATCCGTCATCGGGTTTTGTTCGATTAAGATTCCCCACGTATTAATGTAGTACGATCCTGCCAGCATTACCTGAGGCTGCAGACCACGATTTCCTCCTTTGTCCAAAAATTGATCGAAGTCCTGAAAGTTATTATGTCCTTCGACAAACTTCCCGGCGATTTGTCCCTGCGGAATAGGCTCTCCGTCAAGAGCGGTCACAATACCAATCATATTCTCATAAATCTTGATCTGATCTGCAATTATAATTTCAAACAAAAAGGTATTAATACGATACGATCCCGTTGTAATAAATGCGGTCTGACGTCCTTTTTGTCCTCCATTGTTCAAAAAAGAAGTAGCGTCCTGAAAATTATCACTGTCCACTCTTCTTGCCAGGATTCTTCCGGTTGGAATCTCCTGCCCGTCTTTACTTAAAACCAATCCAATTTTACCTTCGGGAATAACCGTAAATCCGGTCATATCAATTGAATATTGCCAGATCCACATTCCCCAGTACAAACCCGGAGCAAGTGTTTGCGCCTGATAACCGGCTTCACCTTTTGTAGCAATAATACGCCCGTCGGGAAGCGATTTATCAGCTCCGAACAAAACAAATTTCTTGGTTACCAAACCAATTTTATTTTCCGGAACCATAACCATTCCGAAAAATACACGCAAAATAAATTTGTAAAAAACAATGGCAAATAAGATTAAAATTATCCACCAATAAGAAGTAATTTCATTCATAGTTTTAATATTTTAGTATTACAAACATAGGAGAAATACTTCCTGTTAAAATGAAAAATTTTAAAATTTAACTCTTATTAATATTTACTTAAAAAACTTAAAATTCGATTTCTTCTCCATCGTTAGAATTGTCAATTTCTGACACGATTTTTAAGTCTGTTAACTGCGGTTGGTATTTTGGGTTTTAACAGTTTCTTCATAGGTCCAGAGGCGCATAGCTACAAAGGAACAGAGGTTTTTTTTAAGGGACTAAGAGGCTAAGGTACTGAGAGGCTAAGACACTTATGAGACTAAGTTATTCTAAGATTCTTTCAATTATTCTTATTTAACAAAGAAACCTCTCCCCTTTGCTCCTTTGAACCTATCAAACAAAAAACTTAGTTCCTTAGAATCTTAGCATCTTAGTATCTCAGAACCTTAACATCTTTTTTTAAAAAACCTTTGTACCTTTGTACCTTAGAGCCTTTGTCCTTTAAAAAAAACCTTTGCACCTTTACCTTGAGATATTTTATTCAATTTGCTTATAACGGAACTAATTATCATGGCTGGCAATTTCAGCCCAATGCCTCTTCTGTTCAGGAAACTTTAAACAAAGCACTTTCCATTTTATTGAACACTCCTATAAGCGTTATGGGTGCCGGAAGAACAGATACCGGAGTTCATGCGGAAGAGATGTACGGACATTTTGATATTCAAACTCCACTGGATATTTCAAATTTAATACACAAACTCAACTCCTATTTACCCAAAGACATTGCTATTTTTAATATTCTTCTGGTTCACGATGACGCTCATTGCCGATTTGATGCTACTAAAAGAACCTACGAATACCATATCAACACGGTTAAAAGCCCTTTTTTACAAGAATTAAGCTGGTATTTCAATCAAAAATTAGATGTAGATCTGATGAATGAAGCTGCAAAAATTCTACTGAACCATACCGACTTCCAATGCTTTTCCAAAGTAAATACAGATGTCAATACTTTTGATTGCACGGTTTTTGAGGCGTATTGGAAACAAGAAAACCATAAGCTTATTTTTACCATCTCGGCCAATCGTTTTCTTAGAAATATGGTTCGCTCAATTGTTGGAACACTAGTAAATATTGGCTTGCATAAAATTTCCCTAACTGATTTTGAAACGATCATCGCCAGCAAAAGCAGAGAAAAAGCCGGATTTTCGGTGCCGGCACACGGATTGTATTTAACCGAAATTGATTACGATTACTTATAGCTGTACGCTTTAAGCCGTAAGCAATAGGCTTTAACCATGAAGTGAAAGCCTATTGCCTAAAGCTTATAGCTTAAAGCATTAAAAAAAATAAATGAAAGCAAAAGCATTTGATACCGGATTATTCAAACGAATCTTAAAATATACCAAACCTTATAAATGGCGCTACTACGGCGTTATTATTTTTGCTGTATCTCTTTCTATTTTTGCAGCTCTTCGCCCCTATTTGCTAAAACAAACGGTCGACGGCTATATCAAGACACACGACAAAGAAGGTTTACTACTTTATATCATGTTAATGGGAGCGGTTCTTTTAATGGAAGTTTTCTCTCAGTTCTATTTTGTCTATTGGGCCAACTGGCTTGGACAGGATATCGTAAAAGACATTCGTACCAAACTTTTTAAACACATACTAAGCTTCAGAATGAAGTACTTTGACCTGGTTCCGGTGGGACAATTGGTTACTAGATCTGTTTCGGATATTGAATCGATTGCCCGAATTTTTAGCCAGGGCCTTTTTATGATCATTAGTGATTTAATGAAAATGCTTGTAGTCCTTATTTTCATGTTTTACATGAACTGGAAATTAACATGGATCGTAGTCGTTGCCATGCCGATTCTGGTTTACATAACCCGAATATTCCAACGTAAAATGCAAGTCGCTTTCGAAGAAGTCCGCACGCAGATTGCCAATATGAACTCTTTTGTACAGGAACGTGTTACAGGAATGAAAATCGTACAGCTTTTCAATCGCGAACAAATTGAAGCTGATAATTTTAAAGAAATCAATAACAAACACAGAGTTGCCTGGATCAAAACTATTTTATACAACTCGATATTTTTCCCTATTGCCGATATTATCTCTTCTATTACCTTAGGGGTAGTGGTCGTTTATGGTGGATTCAAAATCCTGAACGGAGATCATTTTACAACTTTCGGAGATTTATTTTCCTATACCATGTTTATCGGAATGCTGTTCAATCCATTACGGCAGATTGCAGATAAATTCAACGAGATGCAATTAGGGATGATTGCCGCCAATCGTGTTTTTGATATCATCGATACTCAGGATCATATTCAGGATACCGGAACAATTGAAGCTCCAATTTTTGAAGGAAGTATTGAATTTAAGGACGTCCGTTTCAGTTATATTCCGGAAGAAGAAGTCATAAAAGGAATTGATTTATCTGTCGCTTCAGGTCAAACTGTCGCTATTGTAGGTTCAACCGGAGCAGGAAAATCTACCATTATCAATTTACTGAATCGTTTTTACGAAATTAACAGCGGTACAATTTGCATTGACGGCCATAATATCGAAAATTATACTCTGGCCTCGCTTCGAAAACAAATTGCCGTGGTTTTGCAGGATGTTTTTTTGTTTGCCGATACGATTTATAACAATATCACTTTACACAATCCCGAAATTAGTCGTGATCAGGTTTTAGAGGCCGCTAAGAAAATTGGCGTGCACGATTTCATCATGAGTCTGCCGGATAATTATGATTTTGATGTAAAAGAACGAGGGGTTATGCTTTCGTCCGGACAGCGTCAGTTAATTGCTTTTTTAAGATCATATGTCAGTAATCCGAGTATTTTAATTCTGGATGAAGCAACGTCTTCAATAGACACCTATTCGGAAGAACTCATTCAGCGCGCTACCGAAACGATTACCAAAGGAAGAACTTCGATCATCATCGCACACCGATTGGCTACGATTGTAAATGCCGACAAAATCGTTGTGATGGATAAAGGTCTGATCGTAGAACAAGGAACGCACCAGGAATTGCTCCTTAAAACCGACGGATATTATAAAAACCTGTACGACTCTCAATTTGCTGTAGCGAACTAGATTTCAAAATGCTAAAAAAGTTCTTAAAAAAGTTAAAATAGCGTTATAAGAATCATAAATCTACTGATTCACAGTCTTTAGGATAGCACTCTTTTTTTTTGAATTATTTATCTTTGAGAGACAAAATTCAAATGCAAAAGAAAATGCCACAAAACAGATTTTATCCAAACGAAGAATTCAAAGAAATAGAAATAAACGCCTCATTACAACTTAAATATGCTATTTCAAACAAAGGCCGACTCATTAGTTTTACAGATGAAATTCAAAACGGACGTATTCTAAAAGGCGGTTTAAGCGATGGTTATCCTACTTTTAGATTTAAGGTTAAAGATGGTGACAAAATTGTCAACAAATACCTCTTTCTGTACAAATTAGTCGCTCATTATTTCATTCCGAAAGAATCAGAAGAACAAACCTATGTGCTCCATCTGGATTACAACCGCAGCAACGACGATGTAAAAAATTTATGCTGGGCAACAAAAGCCGAAATGATGGCGCACAGCCGTAAAAGTCCACATGTCATTCAGGCAAAAAAGAATCTGATCGAGCACAATTTAAAAGCCGACGGAAGAAAGTTAACGACTACCAAAGTCATGTTAATCAAAAAAATCCTCGCACGCCCGGAACAAAAAACACGTCTGAAAATGATTGCCAAACAATTTGGTGTTAGCGAAATGCAAATCAGACGTATCGCCAGCGGTGAAAATTGGGGCCATGTAAAGGTCTAATACATACAAAATCATTCTATTATTATCATTATCCGGAGCTTCTTAAAAAGAGCTCCTTTTTTTTGCACCAACGCCAACAAACAAACCTCTCATTTTTAAGCGTTTAAAATAATTTCAGAACAAAACTTTAAAATTCAGAGTCAAAAAAGGCAGAATAGTACGATTAATACTTTTATTAATTGTAAACTTGTATACCAAATTCAAGGATAATTTTATGAAGAAAAAACTACTTATCTTACTGTGTTTAATCAGTTTATCTGCTTTTGCACAAACCACTTTAATTCCTGACCAAAATTTTGAACAGAAATTAATCTCTCTCGGATTAGATACCGTTCTCGATGGAAAGGTACTAACTTCAAACATTTCATCTGTTACTTCTTTAGATGTGAGTTCCAGTTCTATTAAAAGTCTTAGAGGACTTCATGCTTTTACTAATCTTGAGACTTTGAATTGTTCCAACAATGAATTGACCGGATTAGACCTTTCTCTAAGTCGCAAACTTTCTACTTTGATTTGTCATTCCAATAAAATACAAAGTTTAGATTTTAAACAAAATCCGCTTTTGAGAAATTTGGACTGTCAATCCAATTTAATAAATTATTTGGATATATCTAAAAACGAATATTTAACTCAATTATATTGTTCTAAAAACAAGCTAACTTCTTTAAATATTACTAAAAATTTTAATCTTCAGGGGCTTTATTGCTCAGATAACGTATTATATACTTTAAACCTTACCAACAATAACGTTCTTGTTAATCTTGTTTGCAACAATAATAGACTCAAAAGTCTTGATCTTTCTAAAAATACACTCTTAGTCGATTTATATTGCGAAAACAATCGAATAACTTCTTTAGATGTTACTAGACAAAACAAACTCCGAAACGTTAATTTGAATTCAAATGAGCTTATAAATCTAAACCTAAAGAATGGCAACAATCAACTCTTAAATACTAATAATTTAAGTTTTCTACGTAATCCTCAATTAGCATGCATACAAGTCGACAATACTTTATTTTCTAATACAAACTGGCAAGATGTAAAAGATCTTGCAGCAAGTTACTCTGTCGACTGTCCTCTTTATACTTTCATACCTGATAGTAATTTTGAAAATACTCTTATTGCTTTAGGAATTGATTCGGGAACCCCTGATAGAAAAGTACTAACTTCAAACATTTCTTCAGTAACAACACTAGATTTAGGAGTTAATACAACTATTGAAGATTTAACCGGAATACAAGACTTTACAGCACTTCAAACTCTAATTTGTCATGGAAATACAGGTGAGGTAATCAACGGTGGGAACGGAAAATTAAAAATTCTTGATATTTCTAAAAACGTAAACCTGACCACTCTGGATTGCTCCTATAACCAGCTTATAAATTTAGATGTCACCAAAAATCCTTTACTGGTTTCGTTAAAATGTAACGTCAATAGATTTGATAAAATTGATGTTACTAAAAATGTTAATCTGGACTATCTTGATGTAAGCAGTAATTCTATTTTTCAACTCGACGTTTCCAAAATTCCAACTTTGCGTTACCTGAGAGCTGACAACACAAAACTTACCTATCTGGATATTTCATCTAATCCGAATATGGTTGGATTATTTTGCAACAATTCGGATTTAAGAAGTTTAAATTTAAAAAATGGAAATAACCAATTAATTTCAGCACAAGACATAAACTTCAAGGGAAACCCAAATTTAAACTGTATTCAGGTCGACAATGCCGTAAATGCTACTACAAACTGGTCTGCTGCCAAAGATGCCGCCACAAATTATTCAACCGAATGTGTAAATGATTCATTTACATTGATTCCCGACAGCAACTTTGAAAATGCACTTATAACTTTAGGAATCGATGCAGGAGTTCCGGATGGAAAAATCCTGACTTCAAAAGTTTCTTCTGTCACTAAATTAGATTTAGGAACCAATACAACCATTACAGATCTAACCGGAATACAAGATTTCAAAGCACTTGAGTGGCTGGTTTGCCAAGGAAATACTGGTCGTGCAGGCGATGGCGGAAACGGAAAACTAAAAACACTTGACGTCTCCAAGAATACAAATCTAACGATTCTTGAATGCTCTTTTAATCAACTTACCAATTTAGATGTAACGCATAACCCATTACTGCGTTCCTTAAGATGTAGTGTAAATAAATTAACAGCAATTGATGTTTCTCAAAACACAAAACTGGATGATCTTGATGTAGGCAGTAATCAAATTACTACGCTTGATGTCTCAAAAATCCCAACTTTACGTTTTCTGACTGCCGAATCTACTAAACTTACCACATTAGATCTTTCCTCTAATCCGGCATTGGTTGGATTATTTTGTAGAAGTTCGGATTTGACAAGTTTAAATCTAAGAAATGGTAAAAACCAATTAATTGTACCTCAGAGTATAACCTTTACAGGAAATCCAAATTTAACTTGTATACAGGTTGATGATGCAGCATTTTCTACTGCAAACTGGTCAGCTGCCAAAGATGCTTCTGCCATTTACTCGAACCAATGCCAGACAGGTCCATACACCCTTATTCCTGACAGCAATTTCGAAAGTGCTCTTATTTCCTTAGGAATTGATTCAGGTGTTCCGGATGGAAAAGTACTGACTTCAAACGTTTCTTCGGTGACAAAATTAGATTTAGGAACCAATGCAACCATTACTGATCTAACCGGAATTCAAGATTTTACAGCGCTTCAACGGTTAATTTGTCATGGAAATTTTGGGCATATGGACACAGGCGGAAATGGAAAACTGACTACTATTGACGTTACTAGAAATACAAAACTAATTGCTCTTGATATCTCATACAATAAAATTACAGCTTTAGATGTGTCCAAGAATCCCTTACTGATTTCACTAAAATGCAGCGTAAATAAACTAACAAAAATTGACGTTTCTCAAAATATAAAACTGGATAATCTTGACATCAGCAATAATTATATTACCCAGCTTGATATTTCGAAAATTCCAACTTTACGTTACCTAAGCGCTGATTACACAAAACTTACGGCACTGGATATTTCCTCTAATCCGGTAATGGTTGGGCTATTTTGTAACAATTCGACTTTAACAAGTTTAAATCTAAAAAATGGACAAAACCAATTGATTGCAGCGCAAAGCATAAACTTTAAAGAAAACCCTAACTTAACTTGTATTCAGGTTGATAATGCCGTAAATTCTACTGCAAATTGGTCTGCAGCTAAAGATGCTTCTGCCAATTACTCAAATGAATGTCAGACTGGTCCATATACTCTTATTCCTGACAGCAATTTCGAAAATGCTCTTATTTCCCTGGGAATTGATTCAGGTGTCCCGGACGGAAAAGTACTGACTTCAAACGTTTCTTCGGTGACAAAATTAGATTTAGGAACCAATGCAACCATTACTGATCTAACCGGAATACAAGATTTTACAGCACTACAATGGTTAATTTGTCATGGAAATTTTGGACACATGGATACAGGTGGAAATGGAAAATTGACCACTATTGATGTTTCTAAAAATACAAAACTGACTGTTCTCGATGTCTCATTCAACAAAATTACAAATCTGGATGTTACCAATAATCCATTGCTAATTTCTTTAAGCTGTAACGTTAATAAATTGACCGCAATTAATGTTTCTAAAAACACAAAACTGGATAATCTTAACATCAGCAATAATCACATTACACAGCTTGATATTTCCAAGATTCCAACTTTACGTTACCTAAGCGCTCATTATACAAAACTTACGGCACTGGATATTTCCTCTAATCCGGTAATGGTTGGGCTATTTTGTAACAATTCAACTTTAACAAGTTTAAATCTAAAAAACGGTCGCAACCAATTGATTGCAGCGCAAAGCATAGACTTTAAGGAAAACCCCTATTTAACTTGTATACAGGTTGATAATGCCGTAAATTCTACAGCAAACTGGTCTGCTGCTAAAGATGCTTCTGCCAATTACTCAAATGAATGTCAGACTGTCCTGTACACGCTTATTCCTGACAGTAATTTCGAAAAGAAACTGATTCAGCTGGGAATTGATTCAGGAACTCCAGACGGAAGAGTATTAACCTCCAGTGTTAAAACCGTAATGTCTTTAGATGTCTCTCTAAGCAACATTACAGATTTGACCGGTCTGGAAGACTTTACCTCTTTGACATCATTAAAATGTCAAGCAAATTATACTTTAAAAGCGCTGGATGTTACAAAAAATATCCATTTAACTACATTGGACTGTAGCAATAATTATCTTATAACAACTTTAGATGTATCGAAAAATACTGCTTTAGTTGATTTAAATTGTTATTACAATAAACTGAGCACTTTAGATGTAAGTGCTAATACAAACTTAACCACTTTACAATGTTCATCAAATAAATTAACAAACCTTAATGTTTCGAACAATAAAGCCTTAACTAAATTAGATCTTGGTTATAATTTAGTTTCTAATCTGGATGTGTCGCAAAACACCAAATTGACATCATTAACTTGTACCTCAAATCAAATTTCTAACTTAAACATCAGCTTAAATACAAAATTAACTGAACTATGGGCTGGAAACAATAAATATGATGTCCTAGATGTTTCAAACAATACCGCTTTGACATCTTTAATATGCAATACAAATCAGCTAACATCAATAGACATTTCCAAAAATACCGCATTGACAAGATTGTTAGTCTACCAAAATAAGATAACAAGTATAGATATTTCAAACAATCCGTTACTAAGTTCATTTGACTGTAATTCGAACTTAATCACCAATCTTAATGTTTCAAAAAATATAGATTTAAACTTCCTTTACTGTGACAATAATAAATTAACAGTTTTAGATGTTTCTGCAAACACTAAGCTTGGCACATTCGATTGTGCTAACAACCTGCTCACGAACCTGGATGTTTCTAATAACAAAAATCTAAGATCGCTTGAATGTGAATCCAACAAACTGGTAAATCTAAACCTAAAAAATGGTAATAATTATAGGTTTGATCCATTTCCAGGCTCTGATCCTAATTTTATTTTATATAGAATAGACTTTAGAAACAACCCTGATTTAACTTGTATTCAGGTTGATGATGCTTATTATTCAAACGAGAAATGGTCAACAAGAAAAGATCCAAAGGCAAAATTTAGCGAAGATTGCAACAATAGTACCTTGATAACAGATTCTAATTTTGAAGATTTTCTTATTGCTGCAGGTATTGACACTGACGGAAAAAATGGAAAAGTTGCCACCTCCAGTATTGCTAATATTAAAGTTCTGGACATTTCAAATTCAAACATCTCGGATTTAAAAGGAATTGAAAACTTCACCGCTTTAGAGAAATTTATCTGTAAAGGAAATTTAATTACTACAGTTGACATGTCGAATAACACTCAGTTAAACTATCTGGACGTCTCAAACAATCCACTGACTAGTGTTAATGTTTCTAAAAATAAATTATTAAAAGAATTTTATTGTAATGGAATACAAATTATTCTAAAAAAATCGACTTCAACCTCTAGCAGGTTAACAACTTTAGATGTGTCGAACAATACTTTGCTAACAAATCTTAACTGTTCGAACAATCAGCTTTCAAGTCTTGATTTATCAAAAAACACTAATCTGACAGAAGTAAACTGTTCTAATAACCTTCTAACCGATTTGAATTTACAAAGTGGAAACAACGGTATTTTAGTCAACTTAAATTTAAAAAACAATACTCAATTAACTTGTATAAAAGTTGACAATCCTTCTTCCTCAACTGCTACCTGGACAGATGCAAAAGATGAAATCGCAAAATACTCAGCAACTTGCCGTACTTTAGAAACAAATGAGCAGGTTTTTAACAACATCAATATTTATCCAAATCCATCTCATGGCGAGTTATACATTACAAACGTTTCAGTAACAAAAGCAACGATCTATGACAGTTTGGGTAAACTTGTAAAAGTAGTATCCTTAAAAGGAGATACTCAGGAAAATTACATCGATTTAAAAGGAATAGCCCAAGGAGTTTACTACATCTTTATCGAAAACCCTGAAGCACATACCGTTAAAAAAATCATCATTAAATAAGTATTCGCCTATTTCACTAAAAAACACATTTTATTTTTTAAAATGTGTTTTTTTTTATTACAAATTAATGATCCATCTTTCTCTACTTTGTTATTAAAAAAAAATAAAATACCAATTAAACTTTATTCTTTTCTATAACTTTTCTCAATATCTGTGTGAAAAGATCAAATTCAGCAAGGGTGAAAAGAAATTTTAAAGTATTTTTTAAAATAAATCCTTAAATTCGCAAGCACAAATAACAAAAGAATAAATCGATAAATGAGTTTCGGAATTAAACTTCATTTTCGGTAATAAATACTAAAAACCAAAAAAATGAAATACGACGTTATTGTTTTAGGAAGTGGTCCCGGTGGATATGTAACAGCAATCAGAGCTTCACAATTAGGCTTTAAAGTAGCTGTAGTTGAAAAGGAAAACTTAGGTGGTGTATGTTTAAACTGGGGATGTATCCCAACAAAAGCACTATTAAAATCAGCTCAGGTTTTTGATTATCTAAAACATGCTTCTGACTATGGATTGAAAGTTTCCGAGTTTGACAAAGATTTCCCTGCAGTGGTTCAACGTAGCCGTGGTGTTGCTGAAGGAATGAGCAAAGGAGTTCAATTCTTAATGAAAAAAAACAAAATTGACGTTATTGAAGGTTTTGGAAAACTAAAACCAGGTAAAAAACTTGACGTTACAGACAAAGACAATAAAGTTACTGAATATAGCGCTGATCATATTATCATCGCAACCGGTGCTCGCTCTCGTGAGTTACCAAACTTACCACAAGACGGCGTAAAAGTAATTGGTTACCGTCAGGCAATGACCTTACCAACTCAGCCAAAATCTATGATTATTGTAGGTTCAGGAGCAATTGGAGTTGAATTCGCTCACTTCTACAACTCAATGGGAACAGAAGTTACTATTGTAGAATTTATGCCAAATGTAGTTCCTGTAGAAGATGAAGACATCTCAAAACAGTTCGAAAGATCTTTGAAAAAAGCAGGAATTAAAGTAATGACTAACTCATCTGTTGAACGTATTGATACAACAGGTGCAGGAGTAAAAGCTTTTGTTAAAACTGCAAAAGGAGAAGAAGTTCTTGAAGCTGACATCGTACTTTCGGCAGTTGGAATCAAAACTAACATTGAAAACATCGGTTTAGAAGAAGTTGGAATCGCTGTTGACAGAGATAAAATCTTAGTAAACGCTTACAACGCAACTAATATTCCTGGATATTATGCAATTGGAGACGTTACTCCGGGACAAGCTTTGGCTCACGTAGCTTCTGCTGAAGGAATTAACTGTGTAGAAAAAATTGCAGGTTTACACGTAGACCCAATCGATTACGGAAACGTTCCGGGTTGTACGTATGCAACTCCAGAAATCGCTTCTGTAGGTTTAACGGAGAAACAAGCAAAAGAAAAAGGATACGAATTAAAAATTGGTAAATTCCCATTCTCAGCTTCAGGAAAAGCAAAAGCTGCCGGAACTCCAGACGGATTCGTAAAAGTAATTTTCGATGCTAAATACGGAGAATGGTTAGGATGCCACATGATTGGTGCAGGTGTTACCGATATGATTGCAGAAGCAGTTGTAGCCCGTAAACTTGAAACTACAGGTCATGAAATTCTTAAATCTATCCACCCTCACCCAACCATGAGCGAGGCTGTTATGGAAGCTGTTGCTGATGCTTACGGCGAAGTAATTCACTTGTAAAAATATACCGTTTTACGGTTGTCTATAATTTTCAATTTAAAAGAATCCGATTTGTGAAAGCAAGTCGGATTTTTTTATGGCGTGTCCCTCCGGGTCAGGCTGTCCGCTGTATCTTTTATGGCGGACCCCGCCATAAAAGGATGCCGCTCCCATCCTTCACGCTAAATTGTTTTCAGTATAACCAAGTTCTCCTGCAAGGTTTTCAAAACTTTAAGAATCTACAAGAGGCTTATCTGTAAAGTATGTCATCCTATGTTTTAAAACTTTAACAAACGAAAAATTGTTAAAAACTTGACACAGAAAAACATTGTAGTCGTCTTATAATTCTTATTTTTATTCCTTATAAATAAGAATTCATGAAGCTACCTTTTATAGAAATAATTGAAGCCACAACAAGTGACCCAAATTTACTGATGTGGAAATTTTATGATGAAGACAAAGAAATCAAAAACGGCGCAAAACTAACCGTTCGGGAAAGTCAGCACGTTATGCTTTTAAATGAAGGGCAGCTCGCTGATGTTTTCTCTCCTGGGCTTTACACCTTATCTACCGAAAACATCCCGGTTTTAAGCAAACTAAAAGGCTGGAAGTACGGTTTCGAAAGTCCATTTAAAGTGGATGTTTATTTTTTCAATACGCATCAGTTTATCAATAATAAATGGGGAACTCCCGCTCCTATCCTGCTCAATGACCCCCAATTTGGTCAAATTAGAATTCGCGCTTTTGGTAGTTTTGATCTTAAAATTGCAGATGTTGCCAAATTCTTCCGTCAATATGCCGGAACTTACAGCCAGCTGACCATTTTTGAACTGCAAAATCAATTACGAGATTTTGTCGCTCCAAAATTTGGTGAAGTTTTAGCAAACGAAAACATAACTGTTACGGATATTGCCGGAAACATAACGCAACTGGGCAAAAAAATAGAGCCCTATCTTAAACCTTATTTCGAGCAATTCGGAATTGAGCTGACTCAGTTCGTTATTACCAGCGTAACCTTACCGGAAGAAGTAACAGCACATTATGACAAAATCACCAACATGAATATGGTAACCGATATGGATAAATTTACCAAATTCAATACTGCAACTGCCATCGGCGATAAAGGAACAGCACTTCACGAGGCAACTCAAAATGCCTTAAGTATGGGGATTCTTTTAAATCAACTACAGCAGAATAAAGAGACTTCAAAAGAAGAAATAAAAGACGATCTGACCTCAAAACTTCAAAAACTAAAATCTTTGTTTGATGCCGGTTTAATTGATGAAGAGGAATTTAAATCGAAGAAAACAGAATTATTAAGTCAGTTGTAATGGAAGAGAAAAAAGTAAATTCATTTTTGAGCAGGCTTAAAGAAAATGCACAAAAACAAACGAATTATGGCGGAGATACAGAAATGACCGAAGCCAAAATGAATGCCAAAGACTGTCCAAATTGTGGCGCAGGAAGAGCCAAACAAGACGGATTAACGCATTGTGCCTACTGCGGATTTGAGTTTTTGAGTGTTAACCTCACAGATGGCGTTTATCTTAAAAAAGAAGACAATTCAATTTAAACCTATAAAGTAATGTTCGGATTATTTAATAAACAAAAAGACGAAGCTCTTCCGGAATGGTATTCGGAGCTTCAGCAATCACAGGAAAGATGGTTTAACTTTTTAGAAAAACTGGAAGCCAAACTGGAAGAATTTGCAACTGCTGCAATTCCGGAATTGAAAGAGATTCTTCAAAGTGATGATGATTTATACAAACGAACTTTTCACAGAGTGTATTCAGGTGTAAATGGTCAATTATCAAATATCAGAGAAAAAGCGAGACATACTTACGAAGAAAAAATTATCGACGTTTACAATCATTACAATTCTCAGATTTCCGTTTTAAGCAAACATTACAATTTAGTATCAAATTTCAGAAATGTCTGTTCAGATCGTCATAATGATTTTGAAGATCAATACGAATATTGGAGAAAACAAATCGAAAAAACACAGGAGCGTGATCTTGAAATTGAGTACCAAAAAATACTCGACGAATTTGAAGCAATCAAAAATAAATTCAACTGCACACAATGTGGAGGAAATATTGAGATCGAAAAAATCTTTTTAATCGAAACTTATATCCAGTGTCCGTATTGCAATACTCAAAATACGTTTGCTCCCAGCACACAGGCCAGAAATCTGCAAAATATCGCCAGAGGTCTGGCAGAGCAAAGAACAGCGCATCTGTACGAAGCTTTTGAAATCGAAAATAACAAAGAACGTGAATTGTACCATCAGCGTCATGAATTAAGTTTGAGTAAAATTCACGAATCTGATAAAAAAGTACTGAGTCAAATTCTGGCAAAAATGGAGGAACTTGAAGAACAAAGACAGTTTGTGATTAAAAATGCCCCAAAACTGCATCAAATCTATTTGCGTGCCATGTATGACGAATGGAATAAAATCACTCCCGATTTGAAAGAACACAATGAAAAAATGTATCAAAACCAATTACAATATTTATAGTTTATTAACCCTTAAACAAGCAGAAAAATGTTTAAAAAACTTTTTGGAGCCTTAACCGGAGACAACAAACAGGAAAATCAAAATTATGAAGCTCAAACTTCAAACAATAATTATGAAAATGATTATGAAGATAACTATCAGGAAACAGAATATGATCCCGAAACCTTACACGGCACACATTATTCTGTAGAGGATTTCGACAATGAAGTAGCTGCCAGATCTGAAGCATGGATCGCCGACGAACGCGCAAGTGGAGAAAATCTTGACGAAAAAGACGTTCAAAATATCTATTTTAATTACAGAAGAGAAGTATATACGGAATGGAACAACTGCGATTCAGACCAAATGATTCGTTTTGAGCACGCCAATTCTTTAAAATACAGTGGAGTTCAGGTTTCAGGATTTGTAAAAGTAGAGGACAATAATCCTTTTCTAGAGCCCGTACACGGAGTAGATTTAAGAACTTATACTGCAATGTGTCTTAAAATAAGCGCCGGAATAGATTATCTTGAAGTGTGCAAAGCGATGGGGTTTGAACCGGCTGTTTGGGAAGAGCTAAATACGATCTGGCCTCAGCGCATGGGCGAAGATACTTCGTTTACAGTTACTACTTTATTTGGCCAATACTATGCCGAAAATGTAACCGTACCACAATTAGAAAATCTGAAAGCCGAAACTTCGGAGGAAGGAGCCGCTAACCTTGAAAGAATCAGAACGGATCGCTACTTCTACGAAGAACTTGCCGGAGCCAGACAGGCAGCTTACGAGTACGGAATTGATGGTGCTCAGTGGATCCTGGAAAACTTCGGAATCAATCTGGCAGATTTCCAATCTGTTGCCATGCAATGGATGACGGAGCAAAATCAAAACTGGAACTCTGAAGACATTAACGAGTTCTTCAATTACCAACAAGAAAAACAAAAAGAGTATGCCGCTAAATTTGCCGCAGAACAAGGTGGAAACATCGCAGACGATGTAAATTTCTAAATTGACTTTTTTGATGATAAAAAAACCGATTTGCAAAACAAATCGGTTTTTTATTCGTTTTAAAATTTCTTAAAATTCTTTAAAAGCTATAAAATAATACACGATGGAAAACACACCTACCTTCTTTGCTGACGGAGAAAATCCAAAAATGATCGAAGCCTATCAAAAAGCACAGGAAACCTTTAAATATTTTTGGAGAGAATTATCGTGGGAATACCGCCGAATTGTTCCGGGACTTGACGTTGCCTGCGTAAAACTAGCCTTTACTCAGGAAATTGATGGTGAAACTGTAGTCGAACACATGTGGATTAACGATATCAATTTTGACGGTGATACCATTTATGGCATCTTAGTAAATCAGCCTAACGATTTAACCAATGTCAATAATGGCGATGAAGTACAAATTCCCGTAAATCAAATAAGCGATTGGCTATATGCGTCTCAGGGTAAAACCTACGGAGCCTTTACTATACATGCGATGCGTTCAGAAATGAGTGGAGAGGAAAGAGAAGATCATGACAATGCCTGGGGCTTAGAATTTGGAGATTACAACGATATTCTGGTTGTTTCAGATCAAAAAGAAAAACCGGAAAACCTCATTGAACACCCAATGAGCAAAAACATGAAAGAAAGCCTTATTGATTTTGTCAAAAATAATCCCGAAGAACTTAGCGCGACAGATGAGCTTGGTTATACTTTTTTACATCGCGAAACCATTGCAGGAAATAAAACCTCTGTGGAAGTTTTACTGGAATCGGGAGCAGACACAAAAGTTAAAACCAACAATGGCAAGACCGCCCTTGACTTTGCAAAACAACTCAACTGGGAACATTTAATTCCTTTGTTGTAGTTTTTAGTATCTAAAGTCCGATTTGTCTCAGCAAATCGGACTTTTTTTTTGAAATTTCTATGATAATAAATATTAATTTATAGTAACCATTAAGAGACCTTTTTTTAATAATAAAGCATTAATTTTGCGGCACCCAAAACAAATCTGCCATGAAAAAAATAGTGCTCGTAGTAACATTCGCTCTTCTTTTACCTGCAATGGTTATTGCGCAAACCAAAACCGAAACGCCTGATGTTTTTGCAAAATCTACTAATTATGTAAATGATTTTGAAAAAATCCTTACTTCAAGCCAAACTAAAAATCTGAGCGACTTTTTGAAAGCCGGTGAAACTAAAACTAAAACTAAAATTACTATTGTAACCCTCTCTTCAATAGCTCCATACACTAATCTTACGGATTATTCTTCAGACCTTGAACAGTATCTGGTTTCTAAACTAAAAATAGACTCCTCTATTTTAATCGTTTTAAGCAAGCAATTGAGACAAATTCATATTCAGGGTGTTAACAAACTGCGTCCAAAAATGAGCGATCAGGAAATTAAAGACATCGTATCAGCTTATGTACTTCCGGAACTAAAAAAAGGCGATTATTATAAAGCCTTACAGGAAGGTTCTATTCAGCTTATTAAAAAACTGGAGTAAAAAAAGTGCTCTTTATTGATTACTGCTTTCATCAGAAAAAAATAATAAATCCGACTTGTGAAACCAAACCGGATTTTTTTTTTGTACTCGTTTCTATAAAATTATGGATTGTCAATTTATAATATGACAACATTCTCCATAAATCAAAAGACATTTGTATTCTACAGGATATTCATTAAAAAAACATACAGATACAAGGAAAATGAAGAATTTAAGACGACTGAAAATTCATAGAAAGCATCAAGCGCGGGCTTACAGAAAAACCATAACGATTCCACAAATAATACTTGAAGGCAAATGGCTTGGCCGTCTTGGCTTCATGGCAGGACTGATGGTAAATGTAGAACAAAGGAAAAACAAATTGATAATTACTGTTCACAAGGAATGATTTTGCGAATAAAACTCTTCAATCAAATACATTTCAAAGCACTATTTTCCTTCAAAAAAAGACGGTACAAACTTGGCACTTTCCAACTTTTACACGCGATTATTTTTCATAACTTTATCACTAAATAAAAAGGGTCATGAAAGAAATATGCATTGTTGAATTTCCGTCGAATCTGGGTTTGAAAGAACCTCAACCCGGAAAAGAACCGGGCGTAAAAAACTTACCTGACTGGTTATGGAAACACCATCTTCATAAACTCATTCACCCTAAAAATAGTGTAAGACTTGATCCTCCAAAATATTCAAATAAGCGGGATCCTGAAACTCAAATTCTCAATAGCAATTCACTTATCGATTATGCCAGAGAGCAAGCTTATCTGTTAAACAATTTACTTTCTCAGAACAAATTTCCGTTTATCTTAGGCGGAGACTGCAGTATACTTTTAGGAACTGCTATAGCTTTAAAGCAAAAAGGGAATTACGGATTGTTTTATCTCGACGGACATACCGATTTTATGAATATTTCCTTGTCCGAAACCGGAGGCGTTGGCGGAATGGCAGCCTCGATAGTTACCGGAAACGGAGCAGACAAACTAACCAATATTCTAAATCTGCGTCCTTATATCAAAGAAGAAAATCTCTGGTGTGTGGGAAACCGTGAATATGATGATGCTTATGAAAATGAAATTCGCAACTCTTCTGCTACCTATGTTAGTCTGGACCACTTGCGAAACCAAGGTGTTTTGAAATGCGTACAATTGTTTCTTTCGGAAATAGAAAACAAGAATCTCGATGGTTTCTGGCTGCATATCGATGTCGATGTTTTAAATGACACTATAATGCCCTGCGTCGACAGCAGAACACCTGACGGACTTACTTATGCCGAATTTAATGAACTAACTTCAGTGCTTTTTCAGAGTAATTTATTAACCGGGCTTGAAATTACCATTTTAGATCCTGATCTCGATCCTACCGGACAATACACCAAAGAGTTTGTAAGTCACTTTTCGGCTACTTTTAATCAACATATTCATTTAGGCTCCTAAACCAAACTTATAAAAAACGTATTTTAGCTCATTACATCGATAAAACTTAAAACCTCTTATCATCATGAATACAGCCGTACAAGATTATAACAATGCACAAAGCAGCACTGATCAGGAAATCTGCAATCGGCTGGCTGCTTTAATCGACGAAAACTTTACGGATGCGGAGAATAAAATCTGGCACGCACATCCGGTTTGGTTTTTAGAGGGTAATCCTATTGTAGGCTACAGCAAACTAAAAAATGATGTTCGGTTATTATTTTGGAGCGGTCAGTCTTTTGATGAAGAACAACTTGCCAATGAAGGTTCTTTCAAAGCGGCAGAATTTCGCTATACCTCAACCGATCAGATTATCCCATCAGATGTAAAGCGCTGGCTTCAAAAAGCAAGAGAAATTCAGTGGGACTATAAAAACATTGTCAAGCGTAAGGGAGTTTTAATACGTCTGAAATAATTTAAAAAAGTATTAAATTCAATCTTTGAATTAAAAAGCAATCCTAAAAACTCTTTAAATTTTAAATGGAGAAAGAACAACTCATACAAATACTCATCTATTTTCATGCTCTGTTTGGCGGTATTGCACTTCTTTCAGGATCAATTTCGTTAGTATCTAAAAAAGGAAAAAGTATCCATAAAAAATCCGGAAAACTTTTTTACTACACTATGCTTTTGTCGGCTCTAACGGCTTTAATTATATCAAGCTTGCCTAAACATGAGAGTTCTTTTTTATTTTCAATTGGTCTGTTTAGCTCTTATTTCACTATAACAGGGTATCGGGCTTTGCAATTCAAAAACAAAAACATCAATTTAAAAACGGATAAAATTATCTCAGGAATAATGATCATCACGGGAATTTTAATGATTTTATACAATCCACTTATAAATCAAAAAATCAATATTGTCCTTACCGTGCTTGGTCTTGTCGGACTCCTTTTTTCAACCCGGGATTTTCTGCTATTCCAAAACAAAACTAATCTTCAAAAGGTCTGGCTGAAATTACATTTAGGAAAAATGATTGGCGGTTATATCTCCGCCACCACTGCTTTTATTGTAGTAAACCAATTTATTCCCAACATTTATGGATGGTTTATTCCGGGAACAATTGGCGGATTCTATATCGTTTATTGGATCAGAAAGCTCAATAAAAAACAAAATCAGGCTAAAATAAATTTAGAATGAAAATAACTCCGGCCGAAAAAACAGATTATGGCATCTTAAGAACCTTATTCCTGCAAGAAAGGCGATCTACTTTTTATTGGCTTGATCCGTCAGTATTTCAACTCAAAGATTTTGACTCCTTAACCAAAGGAGAAACAATTTTAATCGCGCGAATTGGTGAAACTGTCGTTGGATTTATTTCGATCTGGATGAAAAATTGTTTCATTCATCATTTATATGTAGATCAAGACCATCAAAGCAAAGGTATTGGAAGCGCTTTATTAAAAGCTGCCATTCAGATAACCGATTTGCCAATTACACTCAAATGCCTTGAAAACAATAGTAGAGCTGTTATTTTTTATCAGCAAAAAGGTTTCTCCATCAAAGAAAGAGGTTTATCAGAACACGGCCCCTATATTTTGTTTGAACTGACAGGGAGTATAAAATAAAACGCGAAAGAAAATATCAGCCGGGTATTTTTTGGACATCAAAAAAAAATCCGCTCTTCAAAAAGATTTGAAGAGCGGAAATAAAGCTTTTAGTTTCTTAACGAACTAGAAATAGAGCATTACTGAATAACAAAATTCCATTTTCCCAAAAACCTCTGAAAAGCGGGTTATCCATCATGTAAATTACAGTTCCATCTCCTCTTTTGTCCACAGCAAAACTTACCGTTTCGTTCAGTTTTTTTCTAATATCATTACCTACAAATCCATAGCTTAAATAATCTTTCGGAATGTACGCCACATTGATGGCCTTTTTTAGCAATGAGAATGATCTTTCGTTACTTTTAAGACTGAAATACGTATTTCCTAACCCGAAAGCCATTGGATAGGTTTTGTCGAGTTTATTTTCGATGATGGCACCGGGAATCGAACCCGAAATTTCTCTTCGCTCAGAACCTTCAAAGTCCAGAAAACGTTTTTTAAGTTCGATCTCTTTCTCTTCTTTTTCTGATTTTTCTTTATCTTCTTTACTTGCAAACAAACTCAGAGCATACCCGTCACGGTCCTGAAACAATGAAATTGCATTGGCCATGGCAATAACTTTTCCGCCATTTTTCACCCATTCATCGATTTGCTTTTTCTGATCTTCCCCCAGGTCATAGCTACCATCTGAGAGAATCAAAGTATTATAGTTGTACAATTTAACTCTGTTCAAATTTGCCGTTTCCACAATACTCACCGGATAAGCAACTGTTTCATCCAGATAGAACCATGTCGCTCCAAACTCGGTTGAAACTACTCCTTTTCCGGACAACATTAGTATTTTTGGCGCTTTAAGTAACGTAAAATTCTCCCCTCCGATATCTTTAGAATTAGTCGAAAATCCTGTACTTATAAAACTAAAATCGCTTTTGACTTTGATAATATTGCTGACTGTCTTTTCAAAATCAGTAATTTTTGGATTATCGGCTCTGCTGATAATTAATCCTCCCGGCTCGACCGTAACGGTTCCGAAAACTGCTTTTTTCATGGCCGAACGAACTTTAATTCCCGCCTGATGCAGCAAAGAAACAACCTGAGCCGACGTTCTGTTATTCCACGGAACATAAAAGGCGTAAACGGATTCCGGGATGTTTTTTTCTGCAGACTCGATTTTATTCTTTGTTTTAATCTGAACACTATTTTTAACCGCATAACCGTCAACACCATAAGCTAAAGGAAGTGCCCAGGCGGTAATGTCATACGATAAACTATCATTTAATTTCTGATTGGGTTCAAACAATACCTGTGTTAAAACCGATCTTGGCTGATCTGCTTTAATAATCAAATCATTAGTTTCAATTTTAAAACTCTCGTTCTTCTTAGTTTGATAATGAAATCCGGAGGCACTTCCGGAAGCATCCGCATAACTAAATTCAACATCATTCTTTTGAAGCAGCTCCACCAGCTGTTCCAGTTTAGGATTATTTTTCAAAACATACGTATTATAAACCCCTTTTGCTTTTTTACGGGCATTGATATGAAAATCCCTGAAACCTTTCAGCAATACTTCTTTCTGTGAAGCGGCACTTTCTACTACGGTCAAAACTGCTGCGGCATGCTGCGTCAAACGATCTTTTATGGTAACATTAGAGCCGTTTTCCATGGTTACTTCACGTCCTGCTCCTATTCCGCCTTTTTCAAGTGTAAGACCTACGGCGCCATTATAGGTTGGATACGTATCTCCGTAACTCGGATAAAACAAATCAAATCGTTCTCTGGTGTTGTACATCCAGTTTTCCTTGTCAAACTTCTGCGAGATATTTTTACCTAAAACCGTATAAAAATCCTTCTGATATTGTTCAATAAATTCATGCAGAGGTTCTGCCGCCGGTGGGAAAAAATAAGGAGAATTGTAACTCATTTCATGCACATCGGTATGTACCTGTGGCATCCATTGGTTGTACAATTTAATGCGCTGCTGCGATTCAATTTGTGTCTGCCATGCCCAGTCGCGGTTCAAATCAAAAAGATAATGATTGTATCTTCCACCCGGCCAGACTTCCATATGCTCTCTGTCATACAAACCCGGATGTGTTTTTTTTCCGGAGATTTCTCTCAGCCAGTTTCCATATCGGGAATAACCATCGGGATTGATGCACGGATCCAGAATCACAATGGTATTTTTGAGCCATTGTTTTGTGGCTTCATTTGAGGGATTCAAAAGTTCGTAGGCCACGGTTAAGGCACTTTCGGTTCCGGCAAACTCATTTCCATGAACATTAAAACTCAGCCAGACAATAATTTTATTTTCAACTCCACTCGTTTTTTTATCTGATAGTCCAATGGCGGCTAAATTATTGTTTCTGATTTGTTCCAGATTTGCCAAATTTTCGGGAGTCGAAATATAATAAACATTCAGATCCCGCTGTTCGTTAGTTGAGCCGTATTTTTGTTTTTTGATCGATTGCGATTGTTCCGTCAGGTATTTAAAATACTCTTCGACCTGATGGTAATAACTAATTTGTTTTCCATAATTCGGAATAAACTCTGAAGGTGCTTTTAATTGTGCAAAGGCAGAAAAAGAAATGGTTAACAGCAGAACTGCTACAAAGAATATTTTCTTCATAAATAATTTGGTTTTAGATGGTTGGTTAAAAATAACAATTAACTTCATCTCTTTTAGAAAATTAGGAGGAAAAGTTATGAGTTGTGAGTTATGAAATGTAAAATGCAAGCCGAAAACTCAACAATCTAATTATCTAATTGCCTAATTGTCTGATTCGCCCCTCAATTTTGTCTCTTCACACCCCTAACATACTGATAATTAAACCCTAAATTTGTGTTGTAACTTTTAAACCTTTACCAAATGAGTGCAACAAATTTCACCACAGTTATAATCGTAGACGAGTCTCCACAGAAAGTTTTTGATGCCGTTACGAATGTACGCGGTTGGTGGTCAGAAGAAATCGAAGGCAATAGTGCGAAACTAAACGATGAATTTGACTATCATTACGAAGATATCCATCTTTGTAAAGTAAAAATCACAGAAGTAATTCCGAATCAGAAAATAGTCTGGTTAGTGGAAAAAAATTACTTCAAGTTTACAGAAGATAAAACGGAATGGACGGGAACTCATCCTACTTTTGAAATTTCGGAAAAAGACGGCAAAACAGAACTTCGTTTTACTCATGTGGGTTTGGTACCGGAATATGAATGTTTTGAAATTTGCAGAGGCGCCTGGACCAATTATATCGGAAATAGTTTGCTTAAACTAATTACAATCGGAAAAGGAGAACCAAACGCAACCGGAAAACCACAAACAGAAAACGAAAAAAAACTTTCTGAAAAAGAATAAAAAACAAACCCGAAAGCATCATTTAATTACAATACCAACTATAATTTTCATACATTCGTTTTACTAAAACGATGACTATGAACCCTATTTTAAGAAATACATTAGCAGTTATAACAGGTCTTTTTGTTGGAAGTATTGTCAATATGGCTATCATATTAATGAGCAGTTCTGTCATTCCGCCTCCCCATGGTGCTGATGTCACAACTATGGAAGGACTAAAAGCAACTATGCATTTGTTTGAACCCAAACATTTTCTTTTTCCCTTTCTGGCGCACGCAATAGGTACGTTTGCAGGTGCGGGAACAACTGTTTTAATTGCAATCAGTAATAAAACAAAACTAGGACTGGTTATTGGTGCTTTCTTTTTACTTGGGGGAATTGTAAATGTGTGCTCATTGCCTTCACCGGTTTGGTTTACGATCACAGACCTTTTCTTTGCCTATATACCAACTGCTTATCTGGCAATAAAATTATTTGCAAAAAAAGATTCTAAATCGTAAAACTCCGCTTTATAAAATAATGAAGAAAATTGGGCTTGTGGGCGGAATCAGCTGGGTTTCTACCATAGATTACTACAAATTTATTAACGAAGGAGTAAATAAAAAATTAGGCGGACTTCAATTTGCGGAATGCCTGATTTATTCACTAAACTTTGGTGATGTACAGCAAAAAACATGGGCTCATTCCTATGAACTCTTATGGAATGCCTGCTTAAGTTTAAAAAACAGCGGTGTTGATGCTATCGTTTTGTGTGCAAACACGGCACATATGTTTGCCCGTGAAATCGAAAATGAAATTGGACTGCCCCTAATTCATATCGGAACGGAGACCGCAAAAGTCATTGTAAAAGAAAAAATCACAACCGTTGGACTTATAGGCACTTCATTTTCGATGGAAATGGATTTTTACAAAGATCGTCTTAAAAGTTTTGGGCTGAATGTCCTGATACCCGAAAAACAGGAAACGCGAAACTACATACAATATGTTTTAAAAGAAGAACTCGGAAGAGGAATTATCAATCCCGATTCGAGACAAAATTATATCCAAATTGCAAACGAACTTATTCAGCAAGGTGCCAAAGGTATCATTTTAGGATGTACCGAAATTCCGTTACTGTTAAATCAGTCTGATTTTTCTGTACCTGTTTTTGACACTACAAAAATACATTCTCAAGCTATCGTAGACTTTATACTATCTTAAAATTAAGCACTTAAGCCCGTTTAGTGCAATTAATTTCATAACTTAGTTAGCTCATTAAACTTAAATACCATGACTAAGAAAGAAATCGCCCGCGACTTTTTAAAACTCGCCGCAAACGGACATTCGCACGAAGCTTTTCGTCTTCATGCCGGCGAAAATTTCAAACATCACAATGCTTATTTTAAAGGAGATGCCGAAACGCTGATGTTGGCTATGGAAGAATCAACCCGAAAAAATCCCAATAAAACTTTAACTATTCATCATATTCTGGAAGATAAAGATCTGGTCGCCGTACATTCACACCTGAAACAGACTCCTTCTGACATTGGTTTTGCTGTCGTGCATATCCTTCGTTTTGAAGTGGATAAAATTGTAGAATTTTGGGATTTAGGACAATCCATTCCTACCGAAATGATTAATGAAAATGGGATGTTCTAAAAAAAACTTTATTCTTCCGAATTCAGATTCAAAAATCTAAAGATCAAAAGTAATGTCTTAAATCTGTAAAAAATGGCACAAAATAAAACTATAGAAACAGAAAACAGTGTTGCCGATTTTATCAACGCTGTCGAAGATACAACCAAAAAAAATGATGCCTTCGAACTGGTCAGGCTGATGCAGGAACAAACAGGTTTTGAAGCCAAAATGTGGGGACCAAGTATCATAGGTTTTGGAAGTTATCATTACAAATATGCCAGCGGCCGCGAAGGCGATGCCCCATTGGTGGCGTTTTCACCAAGAAAAGCCGCAATTTCACTTTATATGTACGCATCACCTGAAAAAAGAGAGGAGCTACTCTCCGAATTTGGAAAACACAAAGCCGAAAAAGGTTGTATCTATGTCAAGAAATTAAGCGATATTGACCTCGAAATTCTTAAAAAAATGATTTCCGTGTCAGTTGAGCACTTACAAGAACTATATCCCCCTCAATAAAAATGATTACACCTTTTCTAATTATAATTCTGATTTTAGGCATTACACTTTACTTCTTTCTACAGCATCCAAAGTTTGGTAAAGCACCTTCAGGAGAAAGATTGACATTGATTCAAAAATCACCTCAATTTAAAAATGGCAAATTCGAAAATCAAAACCATACACCGGAATTGGCTGAAGGTTATGGCTATCCACAAGTATTGTATGATTTTCTCCTTAAAAAAATAGACAGAAAGACTCCATCTGACGTAATCCCGTCCATCAAAACCAATTTACTGGAACTTTCGCCCGAAAAAGAGGTACTAATCTGGTTTGGACATTCTTCCTATTTCATCCAGCTTGAAGGGAAACGCTTTTTGATTGACCCCGTTTTCAGCGGTAATGCCTCCCCGATTCCCGGCACCACAAAAGCATTCAAAGGAACGGATATTTACACAGTTGATGATCTTCCGGAAATTGATTATTTACTGATCACGCACGATCACTATGACCATCTCGATTATGAAACCATTTTACAATTGAAGCCTAAAACCAAACATGTAATCTGTTCTCTTGGGGTAGGATCTCACTTTGAATTTTGGGGATTTCCAACTAAAAATATCATTGAAAAAGACTGGTTTGAAAAAATAGAACTCGATCAGAATTTAACACTTTACACTACTCCTTCAAGGCATTTTTCGGGCAGAAGTTTTAAACGATGCAACACGCTTTGGACGTCGTTTGTAGTAGAAACCAAAGATTTTAAAATGTATCTGGGTGGCGATAGTGGTTATGACACCCACTTTAAACAGATTGGCACTCAATTTGGTCCTTTTGACATCGCTCTAATTGACAACGGCCAATACAATCTCGCTTGGAAATACATTCATAATTTACCCGAAGATGTTATCAAAGCTATGAAAGATCTGAATGCCAAAAGAGTATTTCCGGTGCATTCTTCTAAGTTTTCATTGGCACCTCATTCCTGGGACGAACCTTTGAATAAAGTCACTGAATTAAATAATTTATCGGAAAATCCAGTTCCGTTGATTACTCCCATGATTGGAGAATTAGTAGAACTAAAAAATGAAAAACAGCAATTCCAACAGTGGTGGAAAGGCATAAAATAACCTGCATTCTTCAATTAATAAAATAAAAATGATTCCTTCAGCTTATACTCTGCGCAATGCCCTCCCTTCCGAATTTGAAGAAATTGGAAAATTACTCATTAGTGTTTATTCACAATTAGAAGGTTTTCCTAAAGAAAATGAGCAGCCCAACTATTATAAAATGCTGGCCAATATTGGCGATTTTACCCATCAGCCGCAAACCGACCTTTTAGTCGCTGCTGACGAAAACAATACAATTCTTGGTGCTGTAATCTATTTTAACGACATGAAAAACTACGGTTCGGGCGGAATTGCTACTCAGGAACAAAACGCAGCCGGGTTTCGATTACTGGGAGTTGCGCAAACTGCCCGCGGAAAAGGAATTGGTAAGCTTCTAACGCAGGAATGCATCCAAAAAGCGGCTAATAACAAACGTACTCAATTGATCATTCATTCGACTTTAGCCATGAAAACGGCCTGGGAAATGTATGAAAAATTGGGTTTCAAAAGATCCGAAGACTTAGACTTTATGCAAGGTGAACTCGCAGTATTTGGCTTTCGTTTACCACTTAATTCCTAAAACTAACGTGTTACTTAAAAAGTTCAAAAAATGAATACCTCTCTTTTAAATCTGCAGCCTGAAATTCTGGAAAATGATCTGGTTCAATTACTGCCGCTTCAGGAAAATGATTTTGAAAAATTATACAAAGTGGCTTCAGATCCTTTGATTTGGGAACAGCACCCGAATAAAAACCGTTATGAAAAAGAAGTTTTTCAAAATTTCTTTGAAGGTGCTATGGAAAGCAAAGGCGCTTTTCTGATCATCGATAAATCAACCGGAGAAATTGCCGGAAGCACCCGATTTTATGAATACGACCCTGAAAACAAAACTGTTTTTATTGGATATACCTTCTATGGAAGAAAATTTTGGGGCACCGGATTTAATACTCAGGTAAAAAAAATGATGCTGGATTATGCTTTTAGAGCAGTTGACAAAGTCCAGTTTCATATTGGAGCGGAAAATTACCGTTCGCAAAAAGCTATAGAAAAACTGGGTGCTATTAAAGTAGAAGAAATAAACGTTGCCTACTACAATGAACCATCGCGTCATAATTTTGTATACGAATTAAAAAAATAATGAAAAGAATAACTGTTTTCTGTGGTTCCAGTTTTGGAACCGACAAAATTTATAAAGAACAGGCAGCACTGCTTGGAAAAACTTTAGCCCAACAAAATATAGAATTGGTTTATGGCGGAGCAAATGTAGGCCTGATGGGCGCTGTGGCCGATGGTGTTCTGAACGAAGGCGGAAAAGCTATTGGTGTACTGCCAAACTTTTTAAGATCAAAAGAAATTGCCCATTTGAGTTTGACCGAATTAATCGTTGTGGAAAGCATGCACGAAAGAAAGACCAAAATGAATGATTTATGCGACGGTGTTATTGCATTACCGGGCGGTTTTGGAACTTTGGAAGAACTTTTTGAAATGCTGACCTGGGGACAATTAGGTCTGCATAAAAAACCAATCGGCATTCTGAACATCAATGGCTTTTATGATTCTCTGATTGAACTAACCAAAGTTATGGTAGAGAAAGGTTTATTAAAACCTGTCAATCAGGAAATGCTTCTGGTGAGCGATACTATTGAGGACTTATTACATCAAATGAGAAACTATGTTCCGCCAACCACCGGAAAATGGATTGATACAACACAATCCTAGTATCTGAAAAATAGTTGCGGAGAAATTCTTTTCAGACAAATCATAGTGCTTCCGGAACAAGTATCGGCTAATCAATAGTTCTAATTTTACAGTATTAACAAAAAACTAAAATCATGGATACTTTTATTGTGGATACTAAAACAATTACATTACTGTTGGCTACCTTATTTACAGGGCTTTTAGCCGGAATATTTTTAACCTGGGGCAACGCTGTAACTCCGGGAATTGGAAAACTGGATGACATCAATTATCTCAGAGCTTTTCAAAACATGAATCGCACCATACAGAATCCAGTGTTCTTTCTCGTCTTTTTTGGTTCTTTCCTGTTTTCTTTTGCAGCGGCTTATTTTAATAAATCAAATACGATTGTTTTAAGTCTGACGGTCGGTGCTGCGATTATCTATTTCACAGGTGTTATACTGGTTACTATTTTAGGAAATATTCCGCTTAACGAAATGCTTGATAAAACCGATCTGGTTCATACCTCAATTCAGGAGGCTGCCCTTTTACGAAGTAAATTTGAAGCAAAATGGAACAATCTCCACCTTTTCCGAATCGTGGCTTCCATAATTTCTTTTTTACTTTTGATCATTAGCTGTTTACTAAAAACTAAACCATAAATTTTATAAATTAGAAGTCGGGGAAAAATGAAATTGAAAGTTCTAAATTTCAGCTTTCACAAAACTCATTTCACATTTCACAATCAAAAAACATGAAAACAGAAAACAACCACTTCGCAAAAGCCGAAATGCTGATCAGAAAACCTGTCTCAGAAGTTTTTCAGGCGTTTACAGATCCGGAAATCACCAGTAAATTTTGGTTTACAAAAAGTTCAGGAAAACTAATCGCCGGAACAACAACCGAATGGACCTGGGAAATGTATGGATTCTCGTTAACGGTGACTACTCATAATTTAGAGGAAAATAAAAAAATTGTAATCGAATGGGGAGCCCCTAACGAAACCACCATAGTCGAATGGATCTTTAGTCCGTTAAACGAAAATGAAACCTTTGTCAGTATCACCAATTCAGGTTTAAAAGGAGATCCCGATAAAATCATCGATCAGGTTCGAAATTCTACCGAAGGTTTTACTTTGGTATTGGCCGGAGCCAAAGCTTATCTAGAACATAAAATCCAGCTGAATTTAGTTTTGGATCGATTCCCTAAAGGATTGGAATAAACAACCAAGAACCTGAAACCTGAAACTTTAAACAATTTAAGACCATCGCATGGAAACAAAGAAACCGGAAAACATTGATGAATATATTGGCAGTTTTCCAAATGATGTTCAGGAAATCTTAGAGAGGATTCGAATGACCATTCAGAATGCAGCTCCTGATGCCAAAGAAAAAATCAGTTATTCTATGCCGGCTTTTGAGCAAAACGGAATCGTAGTTTATTTTGCGGCTTTCAAAAATCATATTGGACTTTATGCTTTGCCCAGTGGACATGATGCTTTTAAAGAAGAACTGTCAAAATACAAATCAGGAAAAGGCTCTGTACAATTTCCTTTAAATCAGCCTATGCCCTATGATTTAATTACCGAAATTGTAAAATTCAGAGTAAAAGAAAATCTGAAAAAAGCAAAAACGAAATAATTCCGTCAAACGGCCGCCGGCTAATTTTACTTATTATAACTATCCGTGACTAATACTATGATCTTAAAATTAGCCACAGATTAGATAGATTTCCACAAATTTCTTTAGTAATTGTGCGTAAAATCAGTGCGAATCTGTAAAATCAGTGGCAAAAAATATTCTAGATAAACATTAAAGGCAGTCATATTACTTATTAAATTTCCCAAAATGCCACAAAACACCCGAAGGATCGTGTAAAAAACATTCACTTCCCCAATCCTGATGAACGATAGGTGTTAATTTTACTCCGTATTTTCCCGTTAAGTTAAGTGCTAAAAGCTGCTTGTAATAGTAATCGACATCTTCTACTTCTAAAAAAATCATGGTGTTTTCATTCCAGCTTTTATCGTAATAATCCTGAAGATAAAAGGACAAATCTCCCGCTTCAAAAACAGAAAATTTTGGATCTAAAACTCCTTCTTCAAAACCTAAATCCTGATAGAAACTTCTGGAAATCTCAAAATCTTTGGCTCCTATAAAAGGTCGGATCGATATTGCTTTGTGCTTCATAATTGCTCGTTTTAGAAGTTAAAAAAACAGGTTTCTATTTATCAAAACCCAATTGTTTTCGCAAGTCTAAATTCAGTCCGTATTGTTCCTGGACCGAAATTATTTTTCGTGAATTTTTATTAATATCGTTTCCTTCCGCCGTCCATAAAAAAGGGTAAAAGTTAAAGACTTCATCGCCTTTCAATTTTGATACTTCGGCTCTCCATCCATTCCATCTGTTGCCTTGATAGAACTTATCCAGATCATTATCAAAACAGAATCCTAAAAATTCAGAATACGTAATATCCAGCTGTTCGTACTCCAGATTATCAGGAGAGAAATAATACATTTTTCCAACATCACTTCCCAATCCTCCCCCGTTTAAAAGGTAGAAACCTCCAATAGCATCGTCGGCAACTAATAAAAAAGGCGCTGTTTCGCCAAAATCATTAAACGATTTCCCTTTGTTCCAATCCGGAAGTGTACGATTGAATTTTGCATTTCCTGAACCCAGAATTCTAATCCAGCCATCGTCGATCAAAAGACCTCCTGTATGGTACACAATAGCTCCCATTGGCGAGCGGGTGGTAACCTGAATTTTATACAAAACCTCTTTTGCTTTTAAGGCGTCAACCGGTAAAATTTCTACTTTATTTTTTGCTGTCTTAATCCATTCTTCGACCTGAGTCCATCCCGGGTCGACTTTATCTATAAGTTCTTCGGCTTTTTTCATTTTATTTTGCGCAGTTGCTGTAAGAGTTAAAAAGGTCAATACAATTAAAGGAAATTTTAGTACCATCTTAGAAAATTACAAATTATTTATTCTAGCCTTTTTTCAAAATATTACCCAAACCTCGACCAATTTGTTCTATTGCTTCCAGACCTTTTGTCAATGGTGTTGCAGTGAAATCATCGTAGGCATCCATTGCAGTCTCTTTACGGTCTTCTTGTCCATAAACCAAAATCAGGTTGTTATCACTAAATGATTTTTCAAATTTCTGCGGCAATCTGTCAAAAATCGATTGGTACGAAACGGATCCTTTTCTGGAGAAGTTAAAAACAATCAGATCTGTAGCTTTAATTTCATCTGAGATCGATTCAAAATCATCCCAGTTCAAAATACTTTTAAAAGCCAGTTTGGCATTTAATTTCAATTTAGTTGCAATTTGCACAATGGCCTCATGTGTTTTGTATTCAGCATAAATGACGATCGGAATACTTAATTCCTGAGATAATCGAGAGATCTTTTGCAGCAGCAGGTGAAATCCGACACCTCTTTCAGAAAAAGGAGGACAGATAAAAACCAGTCTTTTTTCCTCAATAAATGTTTTTTGAAACCTGCAGATGAACAAACATTTGTCTACATTATTGATGATCGAATCTACATTTTCACCGAAAATTTTATCCAAAAAACCGGTTTTTCTAGGCCATCCCACGATCACAATATCCGACATGATCTCTTTGGACGTTCTCGCAATTCCACTTGCCGGATTATGGTCGATTCTGGCAATCGTATTGATTTTTACTTCTGAAGCAGACCCCTGAATAACAAATTTATCAACAGCTTTTCGGTATTTTAAGATATTAATTTCAGCCTGATCGTTATTCGGTACAATCGTTAATAGCGTCACCGGATTAGATGATTTTTTATCTTTTATCAAAAGTGCGAAATCCAGCAAACTTTCCGTAGCCGACGTTTTGGCTAACGGAATCAGGATATGTTCGTCCAGAATCTGATCGCCATTGGCATCTTCATTTGAAACTTCTTCTTCGCAAATAGCAATCTTTTTAGCTGCTTTTTCTGTCGCGAAAGAGGCCACAATACAAGTAATCAGAATTAAAATAATTGTTCCGTTCAGGATATTTTCGTCTAAGATTTTTGCTTTAAATCCAACCAGAATAACGGCTAAAGTCGCAGCAGCATGTGCACTGCTCAATCCAAAAATAAGCTGTCTTTCGGTTTTGGTATATCTAAATACAATCTGCGTAAAAAAGGCCGCGATCCATTTTCCAAAAATAGCCACCACACTCAGAGTTCCTGCTACAATTAAAGCCGTTGGTCCGCTTAGGATCACGCTGATGTCTACCAGCATTCCCACTGAAATCAGGAAAAAAGGAATGAATAGTGAATTCCCGATAAACTCAATTCTGTTCATCAAAGCCGATGAATGCGGAATTAAAGGGTTTAATGCTAAACCGGCAACGAATGCTCCAATAATAGGCTCTACTCCCGCTACCTCTGCTAAAAACGCAGCAAAAAATACCACTGAAAGCACAAATATATAGTGGGCGTGTTTCTCACTTTCCAATTTTTTAAAGAACCACTTCGCTATCCTTGGAATAACCAAAAACATGATGGCCGAAAAAATGGCCAGTGAAACCGTCAATTTAATCCAGAAAGCCTGATTCAAACTTCCCTGACTGCTTCCCATAATCACTGCCAAAATAATCAAAACGGCAGTATCTGTTAAAATAGTTCCTCCAACTGTAATAGCCACTGCCTGATTTTTTGCGATTCCGAGTTTACTCACAATCGGGTACGCCACCAATGTGTGGGTGGCAAACATACTGGCTGTTAAAAAACTCGCATTAAAATCATATTTCAGCAGATAAAAACAAACCGGGAAACCAATCGTTAACGGAAAAATAAAGGTAAAAAAACCGAACAATAAACTCTTATTCCTATTGGCTTTAAACTCATTCATATCCAATTCCAGACCCGCAATAAACATGATATACAAAAGTCCGATTGTCGAAAACAAATCAACAGCAGAGTTCTTGGCCAGAATATTCAATCCGTGAGGTCCAATAATGACTCCTGAAATTATAAGTCCGATAATTCCCGGGATATTTATTTTTTTAAGTAAAATCGGTGACAAGAGGATGATGAAAAGGATCAAAGAAAAAATCAATACCGGATTACTGAGTGGTAATTCGAATTCTTGTAAAAAATGCCTGAAAAATTCTATCATAATGTAATTTTATCTTCTTAACAATATTTTAATTCTCCGCAGAAAAAAGCGCCAAAAGCAAAATAAAATCTCAGAAGTTATTATTTGTCGTTTCTTCGAAAAGCAGAAAAAACGGCTTCTTTAGTGATTGTTTCATTACAAAAATACCTAAAAAAATTGCGAACTTTCTACGAAAATGGCATATTAAGCAATTAATTTTGTTTCGTTGCCAAATTATTAATATTTAATATTTATTTTAACAAAACTGCAACATTAACAATAGAAAATTGAGCGGGATTGCATTATTCAATTATCTTTGTCTTAATAAAAATTGCACAATGGAAGAATGTATCTCTGTTTTTGATATGCTTAAAATTGGCGTTGGTCCCTCAAGTTCACATACTTTAGGGCCATGGAGAGCCGCTGAACGTTTTTTGGAAGAGCTGAAAAACGAATCAATTTTAGACCAGACTAAACGTGTAAAAGTCGATTTATACGGATCTCTTTCCTTAACCGGAAAAGGTCACGCTACCGATTTGTCGGTGATGCTGGGTTTAAGCGGGCAAGATCCCGAGTATATTCCGGTTGAAAACATTGCCGGAATTATTAAAAACATTGAAGAACAGCACGAAATTATTCTGGCTAACGAATATAAAATTCCGTTTTACTTTCTTCAGGACATTGTTTTCAATAAAGATTTCCTTCCTTTTCATGCTAATGGATTAAAATTTACAGCCTATAAAGCTGACGATTCTGAATATGAATCTACTTTTTATTCGATTGGAGGAGGATTTGTCGTTAAAGAAGAACGTACAAATGCTAAAATCAAAGAAGAGATCAAATGTGCCTTCCCTTTCCCGATTCAAAATGCTGTTGAGCTTTTAAATTATACAGTGACCGAAAACAAATCGATTTCTGAAATTGTTTATGAAAACGAAAAATCGATGCGTCCGGAAGCTGAAATTCACTCCGAATTAATGCGCGTTTGGCATACCATGTTAGAATGCATGTACATCGGCTGTCATTCAGAAGGAATTCTGCCGGGCGGTCTGAATGTTCGCAGACGTGCTTTTGACATGCATCAGAATTTAATCGGTTTATCTAACTACTCAGATCCGCAAAGCTGGCTGGAAGAAATCAGAAAAACGGAGGTTAAATTTCGTCAAATCCTGAAATGGGTGAGCTGTTTTGCACTTGCCGTGAATGAGGTAAATGCTTCTTTAGGCCGTGTAGTTACTGCTCCTACAAACGGAAGTGCAGGTGTAATCCCGGCTGTTTTGATGTATTATCTGGTAATTGAAAACCATAATGCAGGCGAAAAAGAAATCAAACAATTCCTAATGGTTGCCGGAGAAATTGGCAGTATCTTCAAGAAAGGATCAACCATTTCTGCCGCAATGGGAGGCTGTCAGGCCGAAATTGGTGTATCCTCATCAATGGCTGCAGCAGCACTTTGCGAATTAATGGGCGGATCTCCTGCTCAGGTTTTAATGGCTGCCGAAATTGCCATGGAACATCACTTAGGTCTTACCTGTGACCCAATTGGCGGTTTGGTTCAGATTCCGTGTATCGAAAGAAATACAATGGGAGCCATAAAAGCTATCAATGCGGCCGAACTGGCGCTTGAAACCGATTCTAAAAATGCAAAAGTGCCTTTAGACAAAGTGATCAATACCATGTGGCAAACTGCCAAAGACATGAATTCCAAATACAAAGAAACCTCTGAAGGCGGATTGGCCATTGCCGTAAACATGGCGGATTGCTAAAGAACATTTGCCACAGATTAAATGCGTTTGAATTAAGCTTATTGTAACTCTTTTTCAATCCTTTTAATCTGTGGCGAAAAAACTACTTCATGAAAAAGCACCTCTTACTTATAGCAATACTGTTTTGCTCTGCTCTGATTCATTCGCAAGAACGTTACTTTCTTAATTCTGATACTCGTCTCTATACTTCAACTACTACTGCAGGCGATTTTCTGGGTTATTTTAAATATGGAGCAGAAGTTCAGCTTCTTTCGGAAAATAAAAATGGCTGGTATAAAGTAAGATCTGATAATTTTTCTGAAGGTTATGTGCCTGAGCAATTTATTGCAAAAAGGTTAAACGCAAAAGATGTTCAAACAAAAGACCCCGAAAATCCAATCATTGAAGGTAACGACAATTACTATGGCAGCAGCCATCTTTTTGTTTTAGTCGCCGGTTTAAAAGCAAGAGCACTACCGGATAAAAACTCAAAAATCAGAGCCATTCTGTTCACCGGTGATCCTGTAGCGGTTAATTATCTTCCAAAAAACCCGGACGAATGGGTAAACATACAAGGTCATAGTGATCCTGAATACGCACAATTTACACTTGGAAAATTCCTTGGAAAAAGACCCGATTTTAATTCTTTACTCAAAGACTTTGATAAGCTGAATGTCAATGCCATCGCAGAACGCAAAACGATTGGCGAAAGAATTGTAGAATTGGCCTGGAACAGTGAAAATGCAAAACTGGCACCCGCTTATCAAAGATATTATGAAGTTGTAAAACAATTAAACGATCCAAAACTTCTGGCCGATACTGAACTCAATATCGCTATTGCCAAAGGATTAGCGAAAACCAAAAAACCGGAAGAAATTACCGCTTTCAGTAAAAAAGCTGAATTTCTTTTAAAAGGAGTAAAAACAAAATCACTCTTTTTTTCGCAAAAAGATTTAGTCAAAAACTTTGGAAAACCTACTAAAAAAGGAACGGTAAGCGACGAATGCGGTATTTACCTCAGCGAACTTTTTTACTACTATCCGGATTTTGAAGTTTCAGTAGATGAAAAACAAAATCAGGCTGAAATAACGAAGGTTTTTATCAACGAAAGCAACAAACTTGTTTTCAGTCCAACGGCTTCTCTCGATCACACTCTGACCGAAAAAGCATTTATTGAAAAATACGGGACTTATATCGGCGCTTCCATGAAAAACCCTCACCTGTACGCTATTCAACTGGAAGACAGCGAATTTAGAATAGAATTCAGAGACGGAAAATTATTTACGATTGAAATAATCTTCTATTGCTGATTTCAATCTATAATTATTCAATACTTTTACACATTCAAAAAAACTCAAAAATGTCAGTAGCAAAAAAAGATTATAAAAAGATCACCACAAAGTCATTAATCGAAATGAAAAGCAATGGAGAAAAAATCTCAATGCTTACCGCTTACGATTTTACAATGGCAAAAATTGTTGATACCGCAGGAATCGATGTTATTCTGGTAGGCGACTCTGCATCAAACGTTATGGCAGGTCATGAAACGACATTGCCTATTACTTTAGATCAAATGATTTACCATGCCTCGTCTGTAGTTCGCGCTGTAGACAGAGCCTTAGTAGTGGTGGATTTACCTTTCGGAAGTTACCAGTCAGATCCAAAAGAAGCTTTGCGCTCTGCGATCAGAATCATGAAAGAAAGCGGCGGACATGCTGTAAAACTTGAAGGAGGAAAAGAAATTAAAGAATCTATCAAAAAAATATTAAACGCAGGAATTCCGGTTATGGGACATTTGGGCTTAACACCTCAATCCATCTATAAATTCGGAACGTACAGCGTTCGTGCAAAAGAAGATGAAGAAGCCGAAAAATTAATTGAAGATGCTAAACTTCTCGAAAAAATTGGCTGTTTTGGTATTGTTTTAGAAAAAATCCCGGCACATTTAGCCGAGCAGGTTGCTAAAAGCATTTCAATTCCGGTAATCGGAATCGGAGCCGGCGGCGGTGTAGACGGGCAGGTTCTTGTAATTCATGATATGTTGGGAATGAACAACGAATTCAGCCCACGTTTCTTACGCCGTTATTTAAATTTATACGAAGAAATGACTCAGGCTATCAGCCAATATGCTGCCGACGTTAAATCTGCAGATTTTCCGAATTCGGGGGAACAATATTAATTTTTTTTTAAGATGCTAAGGCTCTGAGCTGCTAAGGTTCTAAGGCTTTTTTTTAAGATTCAAAGCTCCATAGGCTCAAAGGTTTCTTAATTCCATTAAATAAGCTATTATAATTATTTCTCGTAAAGACGTAAAGAATCAAATTTAAACTTTGCGCTTTTGCATCTTTGCGAGAAATACAAACACCACAGCTTCCAATCTAAAATCTAAGAAGTCTAAGAAAGTCCAAAAATGAAAGTCGTTTCCAACAAAAACAACCTCCAAATTCTTCACGAAGACAATCACATCATTGTGGTCAACAAACGTGTGGGTGATATTGTACAAGGAGATAAAACCGGGGATAAACCTTTATCTGATATTGTAAAAGAATATATCAAAGACAAATACAATAAACCCGGAGATGTTTTTCTGGGCGTTATTCATCGTCTGGACAGGCCTACGACGGGAATTGTTGTTTTTGCCAGAACCAGTAAAGCATTGTCACGCATGAACGAAATGTTCAGTAATCGTGAAACTCAAAAGACGTATTGGGCTGTTGTTAAAAATAAACCGCAACAAAACACTGCGAAGCTCGTTCATTACCTCAAAAGAAACGAGAAAAACAATACTTCAAAAGCACATTTAAAGGAAGTTCCGGACAGTAAACTGGCCAGTCTGGATTATACTGTTTTCAAAGAGCTTCAAAATTATGTGGCACTCGAAATCAATTTGCATACCGGTCGTCATCATCAGATTCGTGCCCAGCTGGCAGCGATTGGCTCTCCTATAAAAGGGGATTTAAAATATGGTTTTGACCGAAGTAATCCTGACGGCGGAATACATCTTCATGCCCGAAAATTAGTTTTTGTACATCCGGTTTCTAAAGAAAACCTCACGATAATCGCTCCTACTCCCGACGAGACCATTTGGAATGCACTATGATTTTATGATTTAATTGTTACAATTTCAAGTTTTATCAATTAACTTGCAGAAGCAAAAAAATCAATCGGATTATACACTATGGACTATAAAAACAACATTGCCTACAGGAAAGAAACGTTAAAGAAATTGTTGTACAACATTCAGAAAAGCGAGGATTTGATTGTAAAAGCTTTGTACGATGATTTTAAAAAACCTGAATTTGAAGCTGTTTTAACCGAAACCAATTATGTAATTTCGGATCTGAAGGATACTATTCGAAACATTAATAAATGGGCGAAACCAAAACGCGTTTTGCCATCTCTGCTCAATTTCCCTTCTACCGATTACATTTTTAAAGAACCTTACGGAAATGTTTTGGTAATTGCTCCCTGGAATTATCCGTTTCAATTGGCTTTATGTCCTTTAATTTCAGCTGTAGCCGCCGGAAACAGAGTGGTTTTAAAACCTTCAGAACTGACGCCTCACACCTCAGCAGTGATTGCTAAAATAATTGAGAAGACCTTTCACGTCAAACATGTTGAAGTTATTGAAGGAGGTGTTGAAGTTTCGAACCGATTACTGGCACAGCGCTGGGATTATATTTTCTTTACCGGAAGTGTTACTGTTGGAAAAATTGTAGCCAAAGCTGCTGCCGAAAATTTAACTCCCGTAACGTTGGAACTAGGCGGAAAAAACCCATGTATCATTGACGAAACTGCCAATTTAAAACTGGCGGCAAAACGAATCGTATGGGGGAAATTCATCAATGCCGGACAAACCTGTATTGCACCGGACTATATCCTGGTTCAGAAAAACATGAAAGTCAATTTTATTTCTTTTCTGATAGAAGAAATTCTAAAAGCTTACGGCAAAAAAATAGACAAATCTCCTGATTTTGCCCGCATCATCAACACCAAAAACTGGGTCCGACTAGACAGTATGATCGAACGCGAAAAGGTTATTTTTGGAGGAGAAACAGATGCTGAAAAAAACTATATCTCTCCTACTTTAATTGAAGAACCCGCTTTGGACAGTCCGGTCATGAAGGAAGAAATATTTGGTCCTATCCTTCCTATTCTGACTTACGAAACAGAGGCTGACATACACAACGTGATCAGTCGTTATGAAAAACCTCTTGCCTTTTATGTTTTCAGTGAAAATAAAAATTTTGCTAAAAAACTAATTACTTCCCATTCTTTTGGAGGAGGCTGTATTAATGATACTGTCGTTCATTTCTCAAACAAAAGATTACCATTCGGAGGAGTTGGTCATAGCGGTATTGGTGCTTATCACGGACAATTGAGCTTTGATATTTTTTCGCATCACAAAGCGGTCGTAAAAAAAGGAAACTGGCTTGATTTACCTATGCGTTATGCTCCTTACAAAGACAAACTGATATCCCTGAAACGTTTACTGAACTGGTTGTAATCTGTAAAAAAACAATTTCGCAATGTTTTCCAGATTTTCATATCAAATTGATTAAAAATATTATATTTACGGCGCATTAATTATTTAAAATTTCGTCGATATAAAATAATTCTACTCCAATAAAAATGAAATCTACATTCGATCAGATCAAAGACATTAAAAATCATGGGTATACCTTAGATTTTTCAACTGTTTTCAATCATGCTTTTGAAAATTACAAGAAAATAGCCGTCTATGCCGGATTAATGCTATTGGTTTTTTCAGTATTCTTTGGTGCTATTGTTTATCTCATACTAGTTGCATTTTTTGGCATCGACAAATTAACGAATGCAAACTTCCTGAACATACAGCCTCAAAATCTGTCTCAAATTTATCTAGTCCTTTATATTATTGGAACAGCCTTCGTATCGGCAATTATGAGTCCTTTTACGGCAGGTTTTTTAAAAATGGCCGATTGTGCAGAAAAAGATCAGGAATTTAATGTCTCTACAATATTTTCCTATTACAAAAGCCGCCATTTCGCACAAATTTTTGCAGCAACATTTTTGATTTCATTGTTTAGCGTTATCGTTACGACCTTTTTAGAAGTTCTAAAATTAAATGCCGTAGGATTAGTTTTCTCACTGACATTATCTTTTTTTACCTTCTTAACCATTCCACTAATCGTATTTGGAAACTTAAAAGCCATTGATGCCATTAAATCAAGTCTCATCTTGATAAGCAAACAGCCTTTAATATTATTAGGACTTATAATTACTATAGTTGGCGCTATACTAGTTGGTCTTTGTGCATTTTGTATTGGAGTACTTTTTACGATCCCTTTTAGCTATTCCATGACTTATGCCATATATTGTGCTATTATAAAAACGGATAAAGAAGATCCTATTGACTCTATCGGTCAGTCTGATTTTTAAAAAATATAAAATTTCAGCTAAAAAAGAGTCTAACCTGCTCTGTTGAAATTTTCAAAATAAAAGATTTACTAAACCAAACATACCCCCGAATTCTATGGTAGCAAACTATAGTCTTTTCAATTCGTTGATCCCAGGAGTTGCCATACTTGGTAATGCCCTGAAATCAATTATTACGAAGTGGTATGTTATCAATTCAGATATCATATTTTACAACAATCCTAAATTGATTATGTTAGGATTGTCGATGATTGCCTTTCTGACCCTTCTCGTATACCAATTCTTCCGGATCAAGACCAGAATTGGCTACTTCATCGAAAGAAAACCGGAAACAGAAACAGTAAACAGAGAGTATCATCTCTATATTTTGTTCTTTGGTATTGCATTGATTGTAATCGAAATCATCAACGAAATTTTTAAAATCAGGCCAAAGAGTTTACTTTTAGTAAATGTAAGCATAGGCTTCTCGATGCTTTTATTTTATTTCATCATTGGTAAAATTAAATTTTTAAAAGAGCGGGTTCAGTCGATATTTATTCTGTCCTTCTTTGTTTATCTCTTTTATATCGGATACAACATCATCTATCGCACCAACGATATTATTCCTATAATTGCTTTTTTAATTTTCTTCTACTTCTCCTACAGCATCTTAAAACCCATAAAACTATACTGGTTCTTTGTTGGATTAGTTTTTACCTTTCTGATTACAACGGTTGTTTACCAATTAATCCCCGTAAAATCATCCATTATCTTAATCAACTACTGTGTTCTGATTTTCATTCTTAATCAGGTTAAATATGCCGTTTTACTAAACAACAGTGATAATTTCAGATTCACCAATGAAATTGTACACAAAGGGAATTCCCTGACTATTGCCACAAACGAAAAAAACGAAATCTTATTTTGCAGTGAAACTATCACTTCTATTCTGGGATATTTACCGGATGAAGTTATGGGAGCTAAATTTTGGAAATTAACGAATGAAACAGACTATCCTGAAAACCTCAGCAATATAAATCATGAAGAAGACAAACTTTATATCCGGAAATTAAGAAGCAAAAACGGGGAATACAAATACATACAGTGGAAAGATAAAAGATTTTCTCAGGGCTTAATTATTAGTATCGGTCAGGATGTTACAGAACAAATTACCGTTCGCGATCAATACAAAAACCTGATCCAAACCGCTACGGATATCATTTTTGAAATTGATTCTGATGGTTATTTTACCTTTATCAATGACTTTGGATTTTCGATATTGGGGTATTCTGAGAACGAAATTATCTCTCAGCATTATTCTAATTTCATCCATGAAAACTACCAGCGTAATGCCGTAGATTTCTATGAAAACCTGGAAATGAATGAAAATAATTTTCCCACCATTGAGATTCCTATTCTGAAGAAAAACGGGAAAAAGCTTTGGATTTCGCAAAAGATTATTGTTCGAAAAAATGACCTCGGACAAACAATTGGCTTTGCCGGAATAGCCCGCGACATTACTGAAATTAGAAATATTGAGAACGACAAAAGAAAACGTCTGAAGAAAATCGAATCGTATAACAATTCGATTAATAAACTCTCGACTACAGATTTTAGCCAATACGACAATTTAAATACGGTTATTGATTTTATCATAAAAGAAGCCGCAATAGTAACCAAAACCAATCGGGTGAGCTTTTGGAAATGTCATAAAGACTTAATCAGCTGCAAGAATCTTTTCAGTATTGACAAACAGCATCTTAATGACAAAAACATACTGGACAAACAATCCTATCCAATTTACTTTGAAACGCTTAAAAGCAAAGCAATCATAAATGCTCCGGACGTTTTCAATAAGCTCGAAACATCCGAATTTCAAAAATTATACTTTACTAAAAACCACATCAAATCGATGCTGGATGTCCCTATATTTTTAAACGGACAGCTTGTTGGAGTTGTTTGCTTTGAAAGTACCGAAGAAAAAAGAAACTGGGACAACGAGGATATCAATTACGCCCGCACCATTTCGGATGTAATCTCATTGGCAATCTCCTCACAAATGCGTTTGGAAGCCGAAAAAAAATTAGAATTCAAAAGTCAGCTATTGTCAGCCCTTTCCCTGTGTACCGAAAAATTTCTAATGAGTAAATCTACTCAGGAAATGTTTCAGGAGACCTACAATTTAATTGGAAAAGCAGCTAAAGTAGACCATATGTACTACTACGAAAAAGATTTTACAACAAATACCGTAAGTCAGAAATACAAATGGTCCAGACAGGGTATTGAGCATCAGATCACAAAATTACAGCGATTAACAAAAGATCAATTACAAGAAATTTACGACGCTGCTCAGAACAAAAAAATCGTCAATACACTTACCCGCAAACTAGACAATACTTTTTTCAAACAACTACTGATTGCCAATGAAATCAAATCGATTCTGATATTACCGCTGTACATCAACGATATCTTTACCGGATTCATAGGCTTCGACGATTGCACCAAAGAACGAAAATGGTCTGAAGAAGAAATCTATATTTTTCAGGTTCTGGCAAATAACATCTCATCGGCACTGGAAAGAAACCGAAACGAAACCAAAATTCTCGAAAGTGAGGAAAAATTCAAATTAATCGCCAACAACATTCCCGGTACGGTATACTTGTCAAAATTTGATGCTTTCTCTACTAAGATATTTCTCAACGATGAAATTTTAAATCTTACCGGTTATTCCAAATCAGAGTTTATTGAGAATAATTTATCATTTTTATCTCTTATTCATCCTGATGACAAAGATGAAGTGATCAACAACCAAATCGATAATCTACAAAGTGGAATGCCGTTGCACAATATCTATCGCATCCGGCGGAAAACCGGCGAGTTTATCTGGGTAGAAGAATTTGGAGACGTGATAAAAAAAGGCGATGAAATTGAATTTGTGGGTGGAATTTATTTCGACATCACCAACAAAAAAGAAAGTGAAGATGCCATAAAAGCCAAGCAGCTTGCCGAGGCAGCCAATAAATCTAAATCTGATTTTCTGGCCAATATGTCGCATGAAATCAGAACTCCTTTGAATGGTATTATTGGTTTCACGCATTTACTGATGAATACCGGCCTTGAAGAAATTCAGGAAAAATACATGACCACAATTAACCAATCAGCGCATTCGCTACTGGATATCATCAATGACATTCTTGACTTTTCTAAAATCGAAGCGGGCAAACTGGAACTTTTTATCGATTTATACGACATCAAAAAAGTACTCGGACAAGTTTTTGATTTAATTGTATACGAATCCAATCAAAAAAATCTGCAGTTAGAATTAAATGTCGCACCCGATGTTCCCAAATACATCTGGACAGATATTGTGCGTATCAAACAAATCTTAATCAATCTGCTTTCAAATGCTGTTAAGTTTACCAACAAAGGCTCTATCAAGCTTAATGTTTCCGTTTTAGAAAAAAGCAGCAACAACGATTGCACTATCCGATTTTCGGTGGTGGATACCGGAATTGGAATTCTCGAAAAAAATCAGAAGAAAATCTTCAAAGCCTTTTCTCAAGAGGATAGCTCTACGACGAGAAAATTTGGAGGTACAGGATTAGGACTGACAATTTCAAATCAATTGCTTGCTTTAATGGAAAGCCGCTTACAGCTGGAAAGCAAAATCGACAAAGGAAGTAATTTTTATTTTGACCTGAACTTAAAAACAAGCAATCAAAGCATTAGCGAGAAATACAATACCGAACTTCAAAATACCAGTCTCGAACTAAATTCCGACGACCCGGTTTCAAATCAAAAAAGCATTACCTTTTTGATTGTTGAAGACAATAAGGTCAACATGCTGCTTTTAAAAACCATCATCAAAAATTTATATAGCGGTGCCTACATACACGAATGCGAAAATGGCTACGAGGCCGTAAGTCAATTTGAAAACATCAATCCTGATTTGGTTTTTATGGACATTCAGATGCCTATTATGAACGGTTATGAAACCACAAGAGCCATCAGAAATACCATTATAGGAAAAGACATTCCAATCATTGCCGTAACAGCTGGTGCTGAAAAAGAGGAACGCAACAAATGTCTTTCTGCCGGAATGAATGACTACATCTCTAAGCCCATAATGAAAGGCAGTGTCGAAGAAGCTTTAGTAAAATGGCTAAAATAATGCAAAACTAAATTCGGCTATTACGTCATTATTCCTAAAAAAAATATAAATTCGTACAACACAAACCTTTACGAACTAAAATCCAAATTACTATGAAATGGAAAGGAACGCGAGAAAGCGATAATGTTGAAGACCGAAGATCAATTTCTGGTGGAAAAGTTGCCATTGGCGGTGGCGTTATCGGTATTATTATTCTATTATTAAATGTTTTTGGTGGTGAAACCGGCCAAACTGTAGGTAATGTATTGGAGCAAATGCAAGGCGGACAACAAGCCACTGAGACTGCTGCCCCATTGAGTAAAGAAGATGAAGAAATGGGACATTTCGTAAGATCTGTTTTAGCTAAAACCGAAGACACCTGGGAGAAAAAATTCGCAGCAGAAGGACTTACTTATAAAAAACCAAAATTAGTACTTTTCAGAGGATCCGTAAACACAGCCTGTGGGGGCGCATCATCAGCGTCAGGACCATTTTATTGCCCGGGAGACCAAAAGGTATATATGGATTTAGGCTTCTTTGAAGAACTAAAAACTAAATTTGGTGCCCAAGGTGGGGATTTTGCTATTGCGTACGTTATAGCGCACGAAATTGGCCACCACATACAAACACTACTGGGGACCTCGGCAAAAATGCGAGAAGCACAGGAAGGAAAAAGTGAAGCCGAAGCCAATAAACTGTCTGTAGCGCTGGAATTACAAGCCGACTTTTATGCCGGAGTATGGGCTCATGACAATCAGCAATATATAGAAGCTGGTGATATTGAAGAAGCCTTAAGCGCAGCCAACGCTGTTGGTGATGATGCCATTCAGAGCAAAATGCAGGGACAAGTGGTTCCGGATTCCTTTACTCACGGTACATCCGCACAGAGAATGTTCTGGTTCAAAAAAGGTTTCCAAACCGGAGACATTAAACAAGGGAATACCTTTGATGAAATAAGATAGTTCACAAACTAAATTATAATAAACAAAAAAGCATGATTTTTTAATCATGCTTTTTTGTTTATTTCTCTCACCAGTTCACCAAATCCACTAAAAAAAGTTTTAAGAATCTTCATAAACGCTGTAAGTTTCATTTCTTATTATTTCCCCCCCTCTTAAATTAAAAACTCCTGAATCGAAATTGTCCTTTAGATTTTTTTGTAATTATTGGGGTTTATTACAAATTATTCAGATTCTAAATTTTAAATTCGATTCAGGAGAAATGCTAGGATCTTCCTTACAGTGCTACCATTTTTACTTTATAAAACCATACTCTTATAGGTTAAATACTTATCTTTTACATTGTAAAGGTAGTACTGAACTTCAACCCATTACATGATTAAAATCATAGAAAATTATTTTTTTTTATTTGATAATGAAATTCTGTCGTTGATCTGCTCTCTGCTCTTCTGGACGATACTACCTAACCTAGATCATAGTGCTTTGCACTATGCTGTCGCTAAGGCTCATTCAGAGCAACAGCTTACTATATTACCCACAAAGCTCGAAACGGAAGCCTGAAACTTGGAACCTGAAACTTGAAACTTGAAACTTGAAACTTGAAACCTGAAACTTGAAACCTGAAATTTTAAAACTCTCAAGATTCGTTTTTGTATAAAAACAAAAAAAGCCTTGAATTTCTTCAAGGCTTTAAATTTCTGGGTGGCTGACCGGGTTCGAACCGGCGACCCGCGGCACCACAAACCGCTACTCTAACCAACTGAGCTACAACCACCATTTTTCTGCTTGTGCATTTCTGCTTAGCGAGTGCAAATATATAACTAATGTTGAGTTCTACAAAGAAAAAAATGAAAAATTTACAGTAAATTTTCTAAACTATTGACAGCCAAACACCTTTCAACAGTAAAACCTTCAGCAAAATCTTTCCCAACAAGCCTTCCTAGATCCTTCGCACGATAATCTAAACTCTCAAAGAAGTTTTTACTCGTAATTGGCGTAGCAGGTTCTTTTGAATTTGGGTCATAAAACTGAGTTTTATATGCCGAAACCGCTTCAACCTTTTTCTTTTCAAAACCTGTGATGTCCACTACAAAGTCAGGCACGATGTTTTTCCATTGTATATAATGGTACACCACCTTTGGTCGCCAGGCTTCCTGACGCTCTCCATCGATCGAGGTTTCGATTTTTGCCAATCCTGACAAGAAGCAGGCATCCGAAACTAATTTACTCCCTTTTCCGTGATCGATATGACGGTCGTCAATTGCATTACACAATACAATCTCTGGCTTGTACTTTCGAATCATTTTAATAACCTCCAGCTGGTGTTTTTCATCATTCGTAAAAAAACCATCACGCATGCCCAGATTTTCACGAACCAAAACTCCTAATATCTTTGCTGCCTCTTTTGCTTCTTCATCTCTGATTTCCGCCGTACCACGCGTTCCTAACTCTCCACGTGTCAAATCGACAATACCCACTTTTTTACCCAGTGATACTTCTTTTAAAATTGTTCCTGCGCAACCCAATTCTACATCATCAGGATGTGCACCAAATGCTAATATGTCTAGTTTCATAATTTTTAATATCAATGTCAAAAATCAAAATTGATGTTTTGTCTATTTTATTTACTCTTTTTTCTTTTTTGTTTCAGGTTTCAAGTTTTCTTTGTTTCAAGTTTCAGGTTTCAGGTTAACAACAAAACTTGAAACCTGAAACCTGAAACTTTTTTCCAACTTATTTTATCTTCAACACTCTTTTCATTGTCATCGACTTGTTCACGCTTTCCTCCCATTCCTTTTCGGGAACGCTTTCTTTTGTAATACCGCAACCCATGTAGAGAATCGCCTTATTCTCCTGAATTTGCATGCTGCGTAAATTTACGTAGAAATCAGAACTGATCTCATCATGAGCAAAACTGCTGTTCAACTCCCCCAGAAATCCCGTGTAAAAAGTCCTGTCGTAATTTTCATTTTCAATAATAAATGCCTTTGCCTTTTTCTTTGGCAGACCACAAACTGCGGGTGTTGGATGTAATGTATCGATTACTTCCTCAAGCGTCGAATTATCATTTAAAACTCCCGAGATATCTGTTTTGATATGCCAGATCGATCCCGCTTTTACACTGTAAGGTTCAAACACATCTACAGAAGAAGCTACTTCACGTAATCTTTTTACAATAAAATCCGTAACATATTGCTGCTCGTCTTTCTCCTTTTGCTGCCATAAAATATCCGTTTCCAGGGTTGCTTTTTGTGTTCCGGCCAAAGCCACTGTTTCAAAAACATTTCCATTAGCTTTCAGCAATCGTTCCGGTGTGGCTCCCATCCACAAACCAATTTTTGGATGAAAAAAAACATATGAAAAAGTCGTGGGATACAATTGAATCAAGTGCTGAAAAGTGGACACAAAATCGAACTCGCTTAAAGTTACTTCTTCACTTCTGGACAATACTACCTTTTTAAATTCGTCATTCTTAATCGCCTGAATTCCTTTTGAAACCAATGCTTCATAGTGTAACCTGGCCTCGTTATCAATACCTGATTCTTCAATTTCAGCAGCCTCAAAAGCAATTTCCAGCTGTTCTGCTGTTAAAATTTCGGATTCATTCTCCGGAATCAATATCAGTTGTTTTTCATCAAAAGAAGCAAAAACAAAACCTTTTTCCTTATAATCGGAGATTTTATGTAACGCGTCATTTTGCTGCAAAAGCGCAAAAATGGTAGTAGAATTCGGTTTAGAGTACATTACAAAAGGCAAACACTTTTCGTACTGTACTTTAATTTTAGAAAAAAAATCATTCATACTTCCTATACTGTTTTCTTTTTTTCCAAAACCATATTGGTCAGTTTGCAAAGCGAAATCAGATTTCCTTCTTCATCCGTAATCTTGATTTCCCACAAGTGAATACTTCTTCCTTTGTGAATGATTCTTGCGGTTCCGAAAACCCAGCCTTCCCGAATACTTTTCAAGTGATTTGCCGAAATTTCTATGCCACGTACTTCCTGTTCTTTCATATCGATAAAAAAGAAGGATGCTGCACTACCAACACTTTCTGCCAGAGCTACTGAAGCTCCACCGTGTAACAAGCCCATTGGCTGATGAACAGAAGGATTTACAGGCATTTTTGCAGTTAAAAAATCAGGCCCTGCATCGATATATTCTATTTTTAGCGTTTCCATCAATGTGTTTTTTGAGAACTCATTACAGCGCGCTAAAATCTGCTCTTTTGTATAATTCATTAAAATAGTCTTTAAAAACGTAAAATTAAAGAAAAGATGAGATACAAATTTGAAAATCCCATTCTAAAATTAAAAATCCACTTCAAACGTGTAAGTTTTTTGTTATTTTTACAAAAACATTAATTGTTAATCTGTTGCTGAGACTTTTTTTTATGCCACAGATTGCACAGATTATTACAGATTATATTTTTGCTGCGTGCAAAATCATTCTAATCCTTATTAATCCGTGGCAAAAAAACTCATTCAAATGCGTCAATACTTTGTACTTTTCATTTTCGGAATAATTCTAGCTTTTAGTTCTTGCCGAACTGATTTTGATACCGTTGCCAGTTCCGGAGATTTAAAGTTTTCAAAAGACACCGTTTATCTGGACACTGTTTTCAAGAATATTGGCTCTGCTACCTATCAGCTTAAAGTATACAACCGAAGCAAAAACGACATCTCCATTCCTATTATTCAGCTCAAAAACGGCTTAAATTCAAAATACAGAATGACGGTCGACGGTATGAGCGGAAACAATGGTAAAATTTTCAAAGACGTCACACTTTTAGCTAAAGACAGTTTGTACATTTTTGTAGAAACCACCGCAGATATTACAGATGCAAATCCAACCGATTTTTTATATACCGATCAGATTCAGTTTGACAGCGGCGCTAATCTACAACAAGTCGCTTTGGTCACACTGATTCAGGATGCTGTTTTTCTTTATCCACAACAAAATCCTGATGGAACCAAAGAGAAAATTAAAATTGAAGGCAAAGATGTAGATGGTTTTTACCTGAATGATAACGATCCTGTCAACGGAAACGAATTGCTTTTCACCAAGCAAAAACCTTATGTAATTTACGGATTTGCCGGTGTTCCTAAAAACAAAACGGTGACTTTTGAAGCGGGTGCACGCGTATACTTCCATGCCAATTCAGGTCTTTTTGTCGACGATAAAGCTTCTTTACAAATTAAAGGAACCACTTCTTCAACTCCAAAATTAGAAAATGAAGTTGTTTTTGAAGGCGATCGATTAGAATCGCTTTACGATAATATTCCCGGACAGTGGAACTCTGTTATTTTTGCTAACGGAAGCACCAATCACTCCATCAATCATCTTACCCTGAAAAATGCGGTCATTGGTTTAAATTTCAAGAATCCGAATCCTGCTTCGACCATTGAAATCAAAAACACCCAGATTTACAACACTGTCGAATATGGAATACTGGCACAAAATGCCCGTATAAGTGGAGAAAACATTGTTATCAATTATGCCGGTCTCGCCAGTTTGTCTTGTGTATACGGGGGAGATTACAAATTCACCCATTGCACCTTCAACAACAGCTGGTCAAATAATTCTCAATTTGCAGTTAGCCTCAGCAACAGTCTGGCCAATGCTGTTCCGGAAACAAATCCGCTGACACAGGCAACTTTTAACAACTGTATCATTTACGGATCGGGAACCAACGAGTTCAATTTAAACAAAAAAACCACTGCCGCCTTTGTGTACCAACTCAATAATTGTTTGCTAAAATTCAGCAGTTCTTCCACCAATCCGGATTACCAGTTCAAAACGGACCCGGCGCACTACAACCAGATCATTCTAAACGAAAATCCCAAGTTCTTTAATGTTGCTAAAAACCTATTCAACATTGACAATACTTCCTCCGCTTTCGCGAAAGGAAACCAGGCCTATAACATTCCTTTAGATATTATTGGAAAAACGAGAACTTCTCCTCCGGATTTAGGAGCTTATCAAAATGCCGCTTTTCCTAAGTAGTTTTATGCCCTCTAAAATTTAACTTCGACAGATTTCTCTCCTTTCATGTCATTTCGACCGAAGGGAGACTCGAGCGACAGTGAACAGGCGAAGCAAATCGCACGCAGAATTCGACAAAGATTGGCGACAATTGGGACGGAGTTTCGCGTGCGATTTCTCCCTTCGGTCGAAATGACAAACTGCGTTCAATTCATGGTAAAAAACTTCACACGATAAACATTTTCCACCCCAAAAAACACTCGTAAGAAAATATATCCAAAATTAAACATCACTTAACTTATATAATTCATAAAAATAGTAGATTTGCTAAAACTGATTTTCAACATTCTAAAATTCAGTATTTTAAAAACAGAAAAACAACCAAATCTTAAAGACTATTAACTATGAAAAAAAACTACTTTTTACTGTTATTGATGTTTGCCGCAACGGCATTTGCGCAAATTCCCACCGGCTATTACAACACCGCAACAGGAACAGGTTATACGTTGAAAACACAATTGTACAACATTATTAAAGGTCATACCGATAACGGATATGGGGGATTGTACACTACTTATCAAACCTCCGATGTTGATAATTTTTTCGAAAATGACGGAACTGTTTTAGACATGTATTCCGAAAACCCATCCGGAACTGACCCATACAATTATACCACAGGATCAACACAGCGTTGTGGGAACTACGTTGCAGAAGGTGACTGCTACAACAGAGAGCATATCATTCCGCAATCGGTTTTTAACGAACAATCTCCAATGGTATCCGATGCACATTTTATCACTCCGACAGATGGAAAAGTAAACGGAATCCGATCCAACTATCCTCACGGGAATGTTAGTTCTGCTACTTATACTTCTCAAAACGGAGGTAAATTAGGTTCCAGTTCGGTATCCGGATACTCGGGAACCGTTTTCGAACCTATAAACGAATTCAAAGGTGATATTGCCAGAATGTATTTTTATTTTGCTACCCGTTATGAAAATACCGTTGCGGGTTACTCTTTCCCTATGTTTGACGGATCAGGCAATAAAGTTTTTACTACGGCATTCTTAAATCTTCTAATAACCTGGCACACACAAGACCCTGTAAGCGCAAGGGAAATTGCACGAAACAATGCTATCTATGCCCGTCAGAACAATAGAAACCCTTATATCGATCATCCGGAATATGTCAATCAAATTTGGGGAGGAACACCTTCTTCAGACACTCAGGCTCCAACTGCACCGACAAGCTTAGCTTCGACTTCAAAAACAGCAACTTCTATTACACTATCCTGGACTGCTTCTACCGATAATGTAGCCGTTACAGCTTATGATATTTATGCAAACAGCGCTTTAAAAACCACTGTTTCCGGTGTAACTGCAACAATAACAGGTTTAACCCCGGCAACAGCTTATTCTATTTATGTAAAAGCAAAAGATGCCGCAGGAAATGTTTCCGCTTCAAGCAATACCATTTCAGTTACAACCGACAGTGGCGGAACAGGATCTACAACGGATCTCCTTTTCTCTGAATACGTTGAAGGGTCCGGAAACAATAAAGCAATTGAAATTGCCAATAACACAGGAAGTTCTGTGAGTTTAGCTTCGTATACGATAAAAAAACAAACCAACGGTTCCGGTTCCTGGAGTACCGGTTTGGCTTTGAGCGGAACCTTAGCCTCGGGAAGTAAATTTGTCATTGTAAACAGCTCCATATCTTCAAGCTGCTATTCAACCAGTGCGGCTAATATTTCGACAACAGCAACTGAAATGGCCTTTAACGGAAATGACCCAATTGGTTTATTCAAAAATGGCGTTTTAATCGACATCATCGGAACTTTCAATGGCGGAACTGCTAATTTCGGAGCTGACGTTACTTTAAGAAGAAAATCAACCGTAACTTCACCAAGTACTACTTTTAATCTGAGTGCACAATGGGATTCATTTTCACAAGATACTTGTACTAATTTAGGCAGCAAAAAAGTACAGTCTACTGTAGCTGGAGGAGAAGAAAACATTGCAGATTATAGCGGAATTATTGTTTATCCAAATCCTTCTAACGGGAATTTCAATATAAATTTAAACGAATCTGGCTCTTCTTATGCTGTAGAAATCGTTTCCTTCTCAGGACAGAAAGTTTTTGAAAAACAGAACGCGACAGAAAACACCATTTCAGTAAGTCATTTACCAAGTGGTATTTATATTTTAAAAATTGTTAAAGATTCGAAAACTAGCATCAGGAAAATAATCATTAACTAAAAATACTTTTCACGCAGATTTAGCAGATTTTTTTTGGAACTACTTATAAAATAGTTCCAGCATTCTAGAATCTGCTGAATTTGCGTGAAAATAAAAACTTTGCACGACAATATCCCAATTTCAGAACGGTATCATATTTTTTAAAAGAGTTTGTTTTCAAATTTGCGCTTGCTAGATATTTAAACTAAATTTGCACTTCAATACAACAAACTACACATCACAATGATCCATTTCTTTGAAAACCAAAGCAAAACTGTTTTTGCAGTACAGACGCAAAACGAAATTTCGGCTCAAGACATTTCAAAACTAAACTGGCTTTTTGCCGACTCCAATAAGATCGAAAAATCCGCACTGACGGATTTTTTTGTTGGTCCTCGTGCCACTATGATCACTCCATGGAGTACAAATGCTGTAGAAATTACTCAAAACATGGGTATTACGGGCATTATCAGAATTGAAGAATTTCATCCGGCAACAGCTGATTTTTCAGATTTTGACCCAATGTTATTACAGAAATTCAGCCAATTAGATCAGGAAATTTTCACGATCAATGTGCAGCCGGAACCTATTCTGGAAATCGATGATATTGCCGCTTACAATACAACAGAAGGATTAGCTTTAAGCGAAGAAGAAGTTGATTACTTAAACAATCTTTCTACTAAATTAGGAAGAAAACTTACTGACTCAGAGATCTTTGCTTTCTCACAAGCAAACTCAGAGCACTGCCGTCACAAAATCTTCAACGGAACATTTGTGATTGACGGAGAAGAAAAAGAAACTTCTTTATTCAAATTAATTAAAAAAACATCACAGGAAAATCCTAACGATATTGTTTCTGCTTACAAAGACAACGTTGCTTTTGTAAAAGGACCAAAAGTGCAGCAATTTGCACCAAAAACAGCTGACAAACCAGATTTTTACGAAATTAAAGAATTCGATTCTGTTATTTCGCTAAAAGCCGAAACACACAATTTCCCAACCACTGTAGAACCTTTCAACGGAGCAGCAACAGGATCAGGAGGAGAAATTCGTGACCGTTTAGCCGGAGGACAAGGTTCATTGCCATTAGCAGGAACTGCGGTTTACATGACATCCTATTCACGTTTAAAGTCCTTCGACTCCGCTCAACCCTTCGACTCCGCTCAGGGTGACCGAAAATGGGAAAATGCTGTTGAAGAAAGAAAATGGTTGTACCAAACTCCAATGGATATCTTGATCAAAGCTTCAAACGGAGCTTCTGATTTTGGGAATAAATTTGGTCAGCCGTTAATTACAGGTTCCGTTTTAACATTCGAACATTCAGAAAACGACCGTAAAATTGGTTACGACAAAGTAATCATGCAGGCGGGTGGAATCGGTTACGGAAAACTGGATCAATCCATCAAAAAGAAACCACAAGAAGGCGATAAAATCGTAATTCTTGGAGGAGAAAATTATAGAATCGGAATGGGTGGTGCTGCAGTTTCATCTGCAGATACCGGAGCTTTTGGCTCAGGAATTGAGTTAAACGCGATTCAGCGTTCGAATCCTGAAATGCAAAAACGTGCTGCCAATGCGATTCGTGGTTTAGTCGAAAGCGATAATAACCCTATTGTTTCGATTCACGATCACGGAGCTGGAGGACACTTAAACTGTCTTTCTGAATTGGTGGAAGAAACCGGAGGATTAATCGACTTAGACAAATTACCTGTTGGTGACCCTACGCTTTCTGCAAAAGAAATTATCGGTAACGAATCTCAGGAAAGAATGGGATTGGTTATTGGTCAAAAAGATATCGATACTTTACAAAGAATTGCCGACAGAGAGCGTTCGCCAATGTATCAGGTTGGAGACGTAACGGGCGATCACCGTTTTACATTCGAATCTAAAACAAATGGTTCAAAACCGATGGATTATGCTTTAGAAGATTTCTTCGGAAGTTCTCCAAAAACGGTTATGACCGATAAAACGATTGACAGAAAATATGCTGATGTTGCTTACAACACGGCAGATTTCGAAAGTTATTTACAAGACGTATTACGCTTAGAGGCTGTAGCTTCAAAAGACTGGTTAACCAATAAAGTAGACCGTTGTGTAGGTGGAAAAGTAGCCAAACAGCAAAATGCAGGACCATTACAATTGCCTTTAAATAATGTTGGAGTTATGGCTCTGGACTATTTAGGTAAAGAAGGAATCGCTACTTCGATCGGGCATGCTCCTATCGCTGCTTTGATTGACCCGGTTGCAGGATCCAGAAATGCTATTGCCGAGTCGTTATCAAATATTATCTGGGCACCAATTAAAGATCAGTTAAAAGGTATTTCATTATCTGCCAACTGGATGTGGGCTTGTAAAAACGAAGGGGAAGACGCTCGTTTGTACGCTGCCGTAGAAGGTTGTTCTGAATTTGCAATCGAATTAGGAATCAATATTCCAACCGGAAAAGATTCCCTTTCGATGAAACAAAAATATCCAAACGACGAAGTAATTGCACCGGGAACAGTTATTATTTCGGCAGCAGGAAACTGTACCGATATCAGAAAAGTAGTAGAACCTGTTTTACAAAGAAACGGAGATTCAATCTATTATATCAATTTGTCACAGGATGATTTCAAATTAGGAGGTTCTTCTTTTGCACAAATCAGAAATACAATCGGAAAAGAGACTTCTACTATTAAAGACGCTTCTTTCTTCAAAAATGCCTTCAATACCATTCAGGAATTAATTGGTGACAACCAAATTTTAGCTGGACACGATATCGGAAGCGGTGGTTTGATCACAACTTTATTAGAATTGTGTTTTGCGGATGTAAACCTTGGGGCAAAAATTGATTTTAGTGCTTTCGCAGAAAAAGACTTATTAAAAATCCTTTTTGCAGAAAACATCGGAATTGTTTTCCAGGCGAAATCGAATGCAGCTGTTGAAGCTAAATTAAAATCAAACAATATCGAATTCTTCAAAATTGGTTCGGTTCAAGAAACTGCTAGTTTGGAATTTGGAATTTATAATTTGGATATTGCGAAGTACAGAGACATCTGGTTCGAGACTTCTTATTTATTAGATCAAAAACAATCTAAAAACGGAAGAGCACAGGCTCGTTTTGAAAACTATAAAAATCAGGCTTTAAACTATACCTTCCCTGCGCACTTCACAGGAAAAGCGCCAGTCATCTCGAGCGGAGTCGAGAGACCAAAAGCGGCTATTATTCGTGAGAAAGGAAGTAATTCTGAGCGTGAAATGGCAAATGCGATGTACTTAGCCGGTTTTGATGTAAAAGACGTTCACATGACCGATTTGATTTCAGGTCGTGAAACACTGGAAGACATTCAGTTTATTGGAGCTGTTGGAGGTTTCTCTAATTCAGATGTTTTAGGTTCTGCCAAAGGATGGGCCGGAGCTTTCTTATACAACGAAAAAGCAAAAACCGCTCTCGATAATTTCTTTAAAAGAGAAGATACTCTATCTGTCGGGATTTGTAACGGATGTCAATTGTTCATGGAATTAGAAGTGATCAATCCGGAGCATGAAGTTCACGGAAAAATGCTCCACAACGAAAGTCAGAAACACGAAAGTATCTTTACTTCTGTAAAAGTACAGGAAAACAACTCGGTAATGCTATCGACGTTGGCCGGAAGTACTTTAGGAGTATGGGTTTCTCACGGAGAAGGTAAATTCAAATTGCCTTTAGCCGAAGAAAATTACAACATTGTTTCTAAATATGCTTACGAAGGTTATCCTGCCAACCCTAACGGATCTGATTACAACACAGCAATGTTATGTGACAAAACCGGAAGACATTTGGTAATGATGCCTCACATCGAGCGTTCAACCTTCCAATGGAACTGGGCACATTATCCAAAAGACAGAAACGACGAGGTTTCGCCTTGGCACGAAGCTTTTGTTAATGCCAGAAAATGGATTGAGAAAAACTAAAAATATATTTCTATAAAAAACGCCCGAATTTATCGGGCGTTTTTTTGTTTAAAAAAAAAGAGTACAACTCAAATTAACTGATCATCAAGCTTTTCAAAACTCTTAAAACAATTTTTATCTGTATTAATTAATCCCTACCAAATTGACGCGAAGCTTGTTTGGGGCAGAGCCTTCAGACATAAAAACCAAATACTTTCCGTCATTTGTCTTTCTAATAATTTGACTAGGCTGCACCAATCGGGAATTATCATCCTTCCCATTAGACAAAGAAACATCTTTAGTAGTAAGCACATTGCCATCATAATCTACGACTGCAAGTGAAGATTTTAAAACTTTATTATTTTTGGACATATCAAATGCATTCCAGGCTATAAATATTTTACCCTGTGAATAATGAGCCATCTGCGCTCCCCAGCCGGCAGTTTCTGTAGCCTTATAACTGGTTAACCAAACATCCTTAACTTTGACTGCACTTCCCATTCCGGCACCTACGCTGGAAAATATAGACAAGCGAAGATCACGACGCAGATCATTAGCAGTAAACTCATGTTGTGTAGTATAAAGAACGGCAATATTTCCATTGGGCAATTCTAATAGATCACCGGTAGCTGTATTGGTAATATTATCATTTGAAGTTGCAGAATTGGGAAGCGGAAAAACATTTGACCATGTACGATTAAACGGATCATCATTAAATTTCCAGGTTTCTATTAAAAGACCTCTTGAGGGCAACGCATCTGCATGGGCAGAGGCAAGATAACGTCCATCATTCAAAGGCAATAATCGCTGGTCGAAGTTATGGGAAATATACCAGGGACGTATAAAAGTTGATTTACCTGTAGCTGCTTCATGAAAGCTAAGCCAGGCTGCCTGATGCTCGCCCATTCCTCTGCGAGCTAAATATATACCAAAATTATCCAGTTTCTTATTGTAAACAATAATACCCTGTCCGGATCTTCCTGCTGCATGAGTATCAGAGGGATTAGGAGGAGCCTGCCATAAATCTATTGAATACTTTACGTTGCCTGAACCGTCAAAACAATAATACACAGGTCTCTTTCTTGCAATGTCATCTGAGTTCACTTCCGATGCTCCCATCATGTAACGATTATTACCAAAATACTCGTAACCCAGAAAAGTCGTATTACCCAAATTTAGTTCTTTGGGAAAGGAAATTTCGGAAACAATAGATTTAGTGCTGAGTGAGATTCTGCTTAAATGGCGGTGTCCGTCAGCAGTTGGTGCTAATTCTCCTTCCCAATAAGTATCCAGATTACCATCTTCACTAACAGAAAAGCGAATACTTGGCTTTATACCATAAGTTTCGTAAGCACTATTTGTTAATGGTCGAAGATTTTCAGGCAGGTTTACTTCAAAAGAAGAATAATTGAGACCTGTACTAACATCACTGTCTTCTTTATCACCCGTACTTCCTGTAGTATCAACCACCGGATCCTCTACATTTTTACTGCATGCTCCTAACGACAATAAGGCAACAACTAATAAGACGTAAATTTTGCTTTGAGAAATGTGTTTCATTAAATTTATTTTAGTTTTATAATAGTAATTCATTTTTTAGTCATCATTTGACGATTTACAACACCCTTTAAGAAGTGTTCCACCTCTTTAAATTCAAACCAAAGTTATAACACCTGTTTTTTATGCATTTTATACTTGTATCAAATGGTATTATTCCTGTAACAAACAGTATTATTCATAAAACTTCTGAATAAAATTCACAGGGAAATACCTTCCGATGAGAATCAGAAATACAAAAGACAGGAACAACAACGTTTCACGCTTTTATAAATTGCCGGAAAAAGAATTGAGAAAAGCTAAAAATATATTTCAATTAAGAACATCCGAATTTATCGGCTGCTTTTTTTTAACCATTCACTTTTTACATCTCACATCTCACCTTTTCAAAAAACTTCCATTTAAAAAGACTCTAAGACTAATTTAATACTATCTTAAGCCAGCTTACACCTGTGTTTTTACTGCTATAAATATCTTTGTTTCATGAAAAAATGGACATTAAATTTATCGCTTTTACTCCTCTTATTTATTATAAGCCAAGTCACGTTTGCCCAAAATTCTTCTGTAAAAGGAACTGTTTCTGACGGGAAACTGGCCATCGAATTTGTCGATGTGGTTTTAAAAAACACTGCCGATTCTACTAAAGTTGCCGGATATGCCGTTACAGATGCTTCCGGGAATTTTTCTTTAGACCATGTTACTTCAGGTGAATATAAAATTCAGTTCAAATTAATCGGTTTTAAAACCGTTACGCAAAAAGTAAAATTTACAGGATCTCCAATTTCTATTGGAACCATAACTTTAAAAACGGACACTAATCTGTTAAACACTGTTGTTGTAAATTCTCATAAAAAGCAAATTCAAAAAACCAACGAAGGCTTCATTTTTAATGCCGTTTCGAATCTTACACAAACAGGCGGAACTGCTACCGATATGCTCAAAAACATCCCTACCGTTGCTGTGGATGCAGACGGAGGAATTACTTTAAGAGGAAAATCTCCAATGATTTTGATTAACGGAAAAAACTCTGCCATTACCAATATGGATCAAATTGCAGCGAGCAGTATTGAAAGTATTGAAGTTATCAGTAATCCTACTGCCAAATACGATGCGAATGCAGAAAGCGGAATTATCAATATCAGACTCAAAAAAAACAACCAAAGCGGTATGAATGGTGCCGTGGTTTTAGGAGGCGGATTTGGAGCCAAAGGCAGATTAAACAGCTCTGTGCTCTTAAATCAGAAAACGGATAAATGGAATTTCGGACTGGGGTACGACAATCGCTTTGCCGGAAGAACTAAAAAGATCAAAGGGGAGAGAATCAATTACCTGATCGATGACGAACATTATATCAATCAAAACAGAAGCGACCAGCGTACGGAAGGCTTGCAGAATTTGAAATTCAACATTGATTTTTCACCAAATGAAAACAACAGCTTTTCTTTTGAAGCTTTGGGAAATATGGAGAGTCAGGACAATGACGAAACTTTATACACGCAGGTAAACAGCAGTGCCAATCAGTTTTTCTCGAGCAATAAAAGACATTCTTTGGAACTCGAGCGTTCTAAGGTAGCCGAACTTGCTTTTAGCTACGACCGAAAATTTGCCGATGACCGAAAAAACCTAAACGCCAGTATTACCTCCTCTTTCAATAAACACAGAGAAAACACTGATATCGATACCTATCAATTCGATCAATACTACAACCTAATTGGTGATGCTGCATGGCAAAGAACACACAATTACGAACACGAAAATATCTCGAACGCTATTGTAAATTATGCGCTTCCGGTGTCTGAAAGAACCATTTTAGAGACTGGCTACAAAGGAACCTTCCGATTCTTCGACTCCGATTTTCAAAGTGCCGATCAAAAAAATGGAGAATACGTTGTAAATCCTTTGGCGAGCAACGGCTTTAAATTCAACGAGCAAATCAACGCGGTTTACGGACTTCTAAACTCTTATATTGGCACTAAAGAAACTCCGAAATGGAAATACAATCTGGGATTACGTGCCGAGCAGGTTTCAAACAACGGAAAAACGCAAAACAACAGTGATAACTTCTCCAATCATTATGTAAAACTTTTCCCTTCTGCCTCTTTACAACTTAATTTAGCATCAGATGAATTTCTAAAAATGGGCTACAGCAAACGTATCAATCGCCCTGATTTAGACAACTTAAATCCATTTATTGATATTACCGATGCCTTGAATCCGCACGGAGGAAATCCGTACTTAAAACCGGAAATCATTCATATTATTGAGACAGGCTATTCTAAAGAATGGTCCAAATATTCCCTTTCGACCAATGTTTTTTACAGAAACGCGACCAATACAATCAGACAATATGCCGAACTGCAGGACAACGGAGTGGTTTTGCAACAGCCCAGAAATATTGGAAGCACCATTACTTACGGTCTTGAAACTATTTTCAGTCTGAAACCAATTGGATTCTACGATGCCAATATCAGTATTACCGCTTTTCAACAAAATATAAATGCCACCAATCTGGCTCAGGATGTCGTAAACAATGCATTCAGCTGGTACGGAAAGATCATCAATAATTTTGTTCCCTGGAAAGGTGGAAAACTGCAAATTATCGGAAATTATAATTCGGCTCTCGCTACTGCACAGGGAAAAAGAATTCCGATCTATAATGTTGATATGGGATTTCAGCAAAAACTGGGTAAAGGCAATGCCCGTTTAGGTTTAGTGGTAACCGATATGTTCAACACGCTAGAAAGCGGTTTTAAAAACAATACGGCTTTGTTCAGTAACAACCGTACTTCAAAATCAGATACACGCGCTCTGATGCTTACTTTTGCTTACACCTTTAAATCTGATTTTAAAGAAAAATTACTGGAAAACCAGTTTTCAACAGAGTAGCATCGTATTAAAATAAAAATATCATTCTTGTAATCGGGATTCATTTTTCTAGTGAAAATTGAACTATATTCGCCAAAAAATTTGTACCCCGAATTTTTTGGCAGCTCCAAGAACCCTTAAACCTACATAGAATGAAAACCCTGCAAGTATTTCTTTTTACTTTATTATTTAGTGCCGTAAAATTACATTCTCAAATTCACGTAGACCGAATCACTTATAAAGTCCGTGACCATTTTATTACCACCACCATCGGGTATCCGGTACCCGGAACTTTTTTGCCAGCCGGAAAAAAAGAACCCTCTACCATTTTAAATCCGGACGGAACAGGAATTATTCAATATGAAGATCTAAGCAAAAAAAAGATCAACTGGGGAATTGAATGTACCGAAGAAGGCATTCCGGTTTTTAAAGAAGGTTTCAACAGTGCTTCCTATACTTTCTGGTACCGAACCAATGACAGTGAGGAGTGGAATTACACCCAATTTTCTATCCATTTTACCAAGAAAAAAATGTTTCTGATGGGGGAAAGAGTAAAAGAATATGTAGATTATAACGTACAATAATTACTACGTAAAAATCAATTTTTCTTGATTTTTATACCTTTTACTACAAAAAAGAAAACGTTTTCGTAGATTTTCTAAAGTACTTATAATTTTTCCCATAAATTTCGATAAATATAAAAATTATACCTAATTTTTATTTAATTTGCGATAAAATTCAATATACTAACATGGTTTCAATCACACGCCTTTTTGATTTTCCCTATTATCAACAAGAAACTTATAACCTTCAGGTTGCCTTAGCAACTAAAAAAAACGGAGTCTGGGAAAAGACATCTAGCCAGGAATATATTGCAAAAGCAAATGCTATTTCGAGAGCATTATTGCGCATGGGTGTCCAAAAAGATGATAAAATTGCATTAATCACTTCTAACAATCGTACGGAGTGGAATATTATGGATATTGGTATCCTGCAAACCGGTGCTCAAAACGTGCCTATTTACCCAACTATTGCCGAAGAAGATTACGAATATATATTAAATCATAGTGGAAGTATTTTCTGTTTTGTATCCGATACAGAAGTACTTGACAAAGTAAACGCGATCAAAGCAAACGTTCCTACTTTAAAAGAAGTCTATTCTTTTAATGAAATTGAAGGTTGCAAACACTGGTCTGAATTGTTAACACTAGGAGAAGAAGACAGCAACCAAAGCGAAGTTGAAGCCAGAAAAGACAGTATTAAACCAGAAGATTTAGCTACTATTATTTATACTTCCGGAACAACAGGAAGACCAAAAGGAGTTATGCTTTCTCACCATAACATTGTTTCTAATGTTTTAGACAGCGCGCCAAGAATCCCGTTTGATCCGGGAAAAAGTTCGGCTTTGAGTTTCCTTCCTATTTGTCATATTTTTGAAAGAATGATTTTGTACATCTATCAATTTTATGGTATTTCGGTTTATTTTGGTGAATCGATTGATAAAATCAGCGATAACCTAAAAGAGGTACGACCAAATGTAATTACAGCGGTTCCAAGACTTTTAGAGAAAGTTTACGATAAAATCTACGCAAAAGGTGCTGAATTGACCGGTATTAAGAAAAAACTATTTTTCTGGGCCATTGATTTAGGACTACGCTACCAGCCTTACGGTGCCAATGGTGCCTGGTACGAATTTCAGTTAAAAATTGCCCGTAAACTTATTTTCAGTAAATGGAAAGAAGGTTTAGGAGGAAACTTAGACTTAATGGTTTCGGGAAGTGCTGCTTTACAACCGCGTTTAGCGAGAGTTTTTGCTGCTGCTGAAATTCCGGTTATGGAAGGTTACGGTTTATCTGAAACATCACCGGTAATTGCTGTAAACGACCAAAGAAACAAAGGTTTTAAAATTGGAACTGTTGGAAAACCAATTCGTAATGTAGAAGTTAAAATTGCCGAAGACGGTGAAATCCTTTGCAAAGGGCCAAACGTAATGTTAGGTTACTACAAAGATCCTGAAAAAACAGCCGAAGCTTTACAAGACGGTTATTTCCACACCGGAGATATTGGAGAAATTGACAGCGAAGGTTTCCTTAAAATTACAGATCGTAAAAAAGAAATGTTCAAAACTTCGGGAGGAAAATACATCGCTCCTCAGTTGATTGAAAATGCCATGAAACAATCTCGTTTTATCGAGCAGATCATGGTGATTGGTGAAGGCGAAAAAATGCCGGCAGCCTTCATTCAGCCTAACTTTGAATTTGTAAAAGAATGGGCCAAAATTCACAAAATAACTTTAGGAAACAGCGACAAAGACATCAGCTCTAACGCACAGGTTATCAAACGTATTGACGAAGAAGTAGAAACCATTAACGAGAAATTCGGACACTGGGAAAAAATCAAGCGTTTTGAACTTACTCCAGACGTTTGGTCGATTGACGGAGGACAACTTACTCCTACCCTGAAATTAAAACGTAAAATCATTAAAGAAATTTACAAAGATCTTTACGCTAAAATATACGGACAAAATTAATAAACCAACATAATACTAACCAACGAAAAACGGCTATCTCATAAGGATAGCCGTTTTTTAATGGTACAAACATCACTTTAAATAGTCAACAACCGTTGTGAGTGCTATACAAAGCGGACTTACGTTTTAAGCTTGTGGACGAATTAAAAACCCATTCATTTGGGTTACTTCATCCCTTTTCGCCTTTAAAACAGCCAATCCATATTCAGTAATTGTACTTTCCTGTTCTTCAGCAACTGTGAGTCTACTGTGCTTTTCTTCTAAACAGATACTACTAATTGTATTCATAATTTTTATTTTTTCAATTTTTAAAATAATGGTGTTTAAATCTTTAACTCATAATTCTCTTCTTTAGAAAAACATACTTTTAATATCCCTAAAGAAATTTCTTTTCTTAGATTTCTTTTCAGGCTTCTCCTTTTTAGCAGCACTCTTTTTTTCAAAAACTTCTTTAGCTTTTTCAATTCTCCTAATTGGTTTTGTGTCTTCCTTTTTAGAATTTTCGTAAAACTTCTTGAGAGGACGAGGGTGAAAATCAACCAAAATTGCAGCCATATTGATGACATCCATACTGGACGGATCTGTTTCTCCTTTAAAGAAGGTTTCAATAGGTCTGAACTTATCTTTTTTCTCCTTAAACTTATTCTTTTGAGTATGATCGAAATCTAAGCCCAATAGATTACTAAAAACATTCAAGTCCTCTTTTGTTGGGTTATTTTCGAAAATGAGCCAGCACAAATCACGAAGTTTTGCACGAGAAGGTTTGTACAAATAATCAAAGTATTCTCCTTCTCTTTCTATCTCGTATTTTTTTCTAATTGCTCTTTTGTATTTTTCTAATGTATTGTTACTCATAATATTCTACTTTTTTTTTCGGAATTTTCCGGAACCTCAGGGATCCTCCTGATCTCTCATCCATAGAGTGTTAAAATATCTTTACCAAGAAAATAACCTCTAAAAGAGATACAATACTTATTGCATTCCCTCTTCCTTCCGTCGCTTAGTGAGTTCTGCATCCATATCGTTATCGAAATAAACAGATACTCACTAAACCTAATTTTACTAACAAGACCAAAATCATGGTCAGGCTTACTTTTTTTACTCATGGTTAGAAACAATTAAGTTATTGGCATTTTTTGTTGGGGTCATTTCTAACTTCGAACGTTTTATTCCAAAATCAGATTTCCTTAGCTTACACATTCTTCCATCTGAAACATGGTGAAAAACAATACCTTCAACATCATTTTCTAACAAAAATCTTTTCAAATCATCAAATTCAAAATTTGAAAAGTCAAAAACCTCACTGCCGTGTTTCATCAGCATGTGTTTTTCCAGTTTTTCAGGATTTCCCTGCACTTTAGGACCGCATAATTCAAATGTCCCATCGATCTTAATTTTTAAATTATCAAAACCTTCAAAGAAAAACTTATCCTCAGGTTTCAAACGATCACATTTTAACCAATGCGGATGATGTCCCGTAATACTATCTGCTTCCTGACATGCAATCGCACCAGAAGGAACTACACGCCCTTTTTTGGCATCAAACCTTTTAAATAATTCTCCCTGAATAATTGCTGCAGCTGAGCCATCAAATTTTCTTGTGGCAATAACTTCTCCAGTTGTAACCCATTTATTTTCATCACTAACCTTATTTATTACCCTTGCCAGATCATGCGGATCTTTAACAAATAATGTACTTATCTTTTTCATCTTATATACTTTTAAATTAAATCCTCGATTTACTCGAAGAACATCAAACAACTTTTGCGTTTTTAAATTTCAATCCATAAAAAAAGCACCCGATTAAAGGTGCTTCATAACAAATACGATAATTATCATATTGCCTATAATGATGCACCAGCATGTAAACCCCTTCAAGGGCCGAACTTGCGTTTATTGGTTTTACGTTATATGTATTAAAAATGAAATCCATTTTATATATTGTTTTATTTTTAAATTCTATTGTTTTTCGAAATTCAGTGTCCCGATATTCTTCGACAAAGATAATGTCAAAAAAATCATACTTCCAAATTCTACAATCATTCAATCTATTGATTTTCAATTAACTAAACCCTAAAGTTAAGTCATAGAAATCCCTGTCCGCATATCGAAGCAGCTTTTTTATCAAATCAAATGACTGTTACTCATCAGATTACTTTTCAAGACTATATTTTGGTGTTTTTAAAATTCATTAAACATTTAATGTGTATTTTTTTAAAATATTTTTTTGTTACGATCAATTTGTAATCATTTTCCATCTTTTTTATCCTGCTGAATTATCCCCAAAACAAAAAAAGCGCCCTAAAAAGAGGACGCTTTGCTATATTTATGTTGAGTTTGTAACTTCAATTTACACTTCGATTTCATAAAAATACAGATCACATCCTGAGCCCTTAACAGGGGCAAACCCTGCTAAACGATCACTATATAGTCCTACTGACAGATTGATATTTATATTTTTCATTTCCATTTCAGGTACAAATATAGCATTTTTAGAAATTAATTTAACTTTATTTTAAGATTTGTAGAGCGTGTCTTTAATTTTCTCACTTAAGAAAGTATCATTTTCACCGCCAAAATATGCTTGCAAATTCCTCTCTTTCCCTGATAAGCCGTAAACCAGTCGCAAGTACATTTTTGAGAAGTAGTATCAATGATTACTTTATGCACCACACCAGAACCTTTTACTTTGGCTTCAATATAATTGGCTCTGCGTTCTGTGATTTCCACTTCTTCCTTATCAATTAGCTTTTTCGCATTTTTCAATCTCGGATTTAAAGATAAAATACGCTCTGTTTTAAAGGGAAGACGGCGGTAAAAATGAGCCTTTTCGCTTAAATCATAGCCTAATAATCCCATTGAAGATAAATTGGACGTTAGATTATCCATCGTACCAAAATCAATATCATTTTCAATCGAAAGCATGGTTGGGTCAAACGTCTCATTCGATTTTAACAAACTGTTTAATCCGTACACCCATTCCATCGGTAAATTTTCCGTCATGGTTTCCAGAACATTTCCTTCACCCGAAAAACCACGGTAAGAATCCGGAGAAAAAGCCATCAATAGCTGCATCTTACCAAATTCACATACAATCGCACAAGTCTGCTTATCATCTGATTCGTAAATAAAAATCTTATCTACAATGGCCAGAATCCCTTCTAATAAACGTAGTCTTTGAACGCCGCCTATTCTCACACTGTCAGAAGTTGCCAAAGTCGAAAACATAAACTTTCCGGCTCTTTTAGTGATAAAAAAATCACCTTTTACGCTTCCTTTCGGCAGACTTTGAAAAAGCTGAATGGTTTGTATTTTATTGAGTTCGAACTTCAGATCCATATCAGCCAAATAAAGCTGAACACTGGTTAATCCTTTGATCCAGCGCATAGGTAAAGTCACTTTTTTCTCGACCACTTTTGCTTTGCTGGTTATAACCTGAACGTCTTGCTGACCAACGGCAAGGGTTACCTTTTCATTTTTCTGAATCGCATTTAGCGCATTCAGCATTGGATCGTTAAAATCAACATTAGTCGTTCCATTGGCAATAAATTCGCCGTCGATGGCTTCGGGTTTCATGTCTAATCTTACATAGACTCCATTACAGGACGAAAATCCTTCAAAACGAAGTCTTTCTGAACCTGCAGAAACAATTGGGTCACGAAGGCTGGGCGGAACTGGTCCAAAACTCGAACGCACTACTTTGGCAATCGTGCTCCAGCATTTTGCCGTAACATAAGGATCAGTTAAACTTCCCCAGAAAAAGCACGGAATATTATTGACTTCCTCAATTTCGGTTTGATGGGCCAAAACCAAATTATTAATTCCTTTTGTTTTACTGTAGGTTGAAATTCCTTTATAATTATATTCTAAATCTGTCATTTTCTTTATTTTAAAATTTGCTTAATCAAAGATTTAAGCGAAGCATTATCTTTCCACTGTTCAAAAAACGCAATGACGCTTTCTGACGGTTTCTGATTGGTTTTGATTAAAACATCAACATAGTTTTCGACCATTTTCTTGAAATTTGTCGGTAGCTTTTCGCTCACTTCCAAACAAGCAAAAAAGGTGTTAAAGAACTGCAGCAATGCGCTGTTGTGTATAGGTGAAATATCTTTTAAGGCAATTATTCCATCGGTTAATCTCGAAAAAGCACCATATTTTCCTGTTGCTGCAAAAGCCGCCTTCTCAGCAAACTTCTCTATATCGATTGTTTGTTTCTCAATCAGGTTCATTAAAGTTTCGGAGGCCAGTAAGCGTAAATCTTTCTTTTCCTGGAAGAAACAAAGCGCGAATAACAATAAAACATTATCCGAGAACCTCATTTCCGGTCGGTTTAAAACGTCCAGAAAACCTTTTAATTCCGGTTTTGAACCGTCCGGAACTACACAGTTGTTCAATAAAGTCATCACTAAAGCATCCGGGTTTTGTGGCGTTAGACTGTGCCAGTAAAATGTATTCCCGCCATAGTTTATATTGTAATCCCAACTGTTCGATCTTTTGTAAATATCAAGACTGTACAATAGATAATTAGGCGTTTTGATGTATTGCGGCAGTTCGAAACGAAGTTCGTACCACGAAGGCGATCTTTCTTTTTCGTGTGTTTTATAATTGTTCCACTCGTTCCATTTTTCTTTAAAGGAGAATTCCGTTTGAAATGGCGAAACTACAAATGGAACTTGTTTTAAATAGGTGTTTTCAAATTCGCTAAAAGTATGGTCCGGATAAAATGTTCGGGCTGCAACGGCCCATAAAGATAATATTCCGCTTTCTTTAGTCGTTTTTCCTAATGTTGCCAAAAGCTTTGAAACTAATGACCCCGAATCAATCGTCAGTTTATCTTCTGCTCCCAAACAGTAGGACAGCAAGGCTTTTAATTCGCCCTCGATTTCACTCAATAAAGGAAGTGCTTCATGGGTATTTTCTCTTGGCATTCGTGCAATGGCAATTGCTAAATCCAGAGAATCAATTTCTTCGTTTGCTTTTTGATAGGCAATTACACGTTCCAACAAAACTTTAGGAGCGACCCAATACGGTTTATGACTAGGGAAAGAAAGCAATGGCAGTTTTGAATTGGATTCAATCTTCTGCTGCACTTTTTCTAATAACGGCCGGATTAAAACCAGTGTATTAATTTTTAAATAATGACTGTCTCTAGTACTTAACTTATTGTTGATGTTTTCAATTTTCTGAGACAAAAACGATTTCATATAGTTCTTATGAACACTTTCAAAATAGAATTTGTTCAATTGTTTTTGATAAGGCTGTAACTGCGCGCTGTAATCGGCGGGAAACAAATCTCTTTGCTGAATATAGGTATTCATTAGGATTTCGGTGTCCAGAACTTCTTCAGAAGCAATGAAGTTTCCAAACTGAAATAAAATTTCGTTCCAGTCCTTTGGCAGTTGCACTTCTTCGGTCAATACCAGTTCTTTTTGAGGTTGGAATTGATATTCTTCAAATCCCGCATCGTCTGCCATCAAAACATCCTCATCTAAAAACTGACTTAAACCTGATTTGATATTTCCCTGCATCAAAGTAACATAGGTACTCAGTTTTTCTTTCAGCACTTTATCTTTTGAGGAACCGATTTTCAGAATAATTTTAGACACTTTTTCCTGTAAAGTCAAATCAGAAATCACATAAACATCAGCCAGAATAGAGGCAATTTGATTGTTCAATTTCGGATTGGCTTTACTTATTTTTTCTAAAATCGGAAGAGCATTTTTTATGGCTGCTTTGCAGTCGCCACGCATCATTAAAGGTTCCAGCCATTCCAGAAATGATTTGGCTTTGAATTTTGGATGTGAATAAATTTTCTTCACCAATTCAATTCCGTAACTCGTAATAGGCGGATACGCGTTGTGCAAAAACGAAAATATATTTTCCTGAAAAACAATCAGTTCTTCTTCTGTCGCATTAAATTCTTCGATTCTTTTTCTGAAAAAAGATTTTAGATTGTTGTTCCATTCTTTGGTTTGAATCTGGATGGCATTTTCGATAAAGAAACTGCGGTCCATTTTTTTCTCGTCTAATAAGGTTTTGTAGACAATACTCCAGGTCTGGAATTCGTCATAACTTTGGTTGTCATTATCCCGAAAAAAGCTGTTGTGAAGTATAGTTTCGTAATTAAACAATTCCGGAATATCTCTCTGATATCCTTTTGTATCATTTACAAGGGTATTAATGAATTTTCTGATTTTTGTCTTGGCACGCCACTCGTTTGTTGCAGCGAGACTTAAAGCGTACAACTCGGGATTGAATTGCAGCAAACCTTCCTCTTCAAACTTTCGCAGAATATGATAATTAACACTTACCCAGTCCTGTCTTTTTACTTTATCCAGAATAAAAGTTTCCAGCCAATTGGGTTTTGCCCATAACAATGTGTCCAGAACATAGGATTTCTGATCGGCTTCATCCAGCAATTGCAGTACTTCATCCCACGAATTAATATCGGCTTTATCAAACAATGCGATAGCACTCAGGGTGATCATTTCTTTTTGCTTTTGATCACCTCTTGTTCCCCACGATGATCCCCAATTGTTACCGGTTTTATTCTTCTTCAAAAATTCCGGTTCTTTGGATAAATCAATGTATTGGGTCCAGTATTTTTTATTTTTTTTGATGTGTTTCTTTAAAGCTTCTACATTTCCTTTTGCATTTTCTTTTAAAAAAGGAAGCATCAAATGAATATCTTTTGCTTTTATAATGGCATCGTATTCCTCTAAAACAGCGGCGGAATTTGCCGCCTTACCCGTTTTTGGTTTTGAAGCTATACTCACTTCTCCGTTTTCAGAATATCCTTTTTTCAGTTTTTCGCTGACTAATTTTTCAGCATTTCGCAAACATTCTTCATCTGTTGAAAAACTCTTGGTCTGTGAAGTTCCCGAAGTTCCGTTTTTACCGTAAGTTACCGTAAATTCAAATCCTGTCACGTTTATTTCCCAGAATTTATCGGAGTTTCCATCAATGTATTTGAGACTTTTTTTCATTAGTAATCGTATAAAACAAGTGTTATTTCTAAATGTATACTATAAATAGGTAAAGTAATTGAATGTTGTTGTAATGAAAATCGTCGTTTTTTTACTGAGGGAGATCTCTTTTGTAAGCCTAAATCCTGAACTGGCGTGCTTCTATTCCCTTTTATCGACTTTTATTTTCAATCTGTAAAATAAGAATTTTATAGCAAGATCTTCTTAAAAGAACATCTTTTAAATGTTAAAAAATCCTACGAAAAAAAGCAGCATTAAATTTCAAAAAAATACCCTGCAAATCAGTATTTGCAGGGTTTGGTTTATGGTTGGAATGTCGTTTTCAGAAAATCTAAAAAACTTAATTTGCTTTTATCACACTAATTTTTTCAAGAGTAACTTTAGCATCTCCGCCTCCGACCTTTTTGATAATAATATCATAACTGGAATCTGAATTAATTAAGTCATCCGAAATGTAATAAGAGTAGTTAAGTTTTACACCGTCTGATCCAATTTCGTGGCTGTCTCCGGTTCCATGATCATGAGCTACTCCAAAGAAAGTCATTGTACCCACATACTGATCTTTTTTTCCGGGATAACGCAAATAAACCGTATAATAATCTTTTGGCTCTTTGTAAACCACTACATCAAGATTCAGAATTATTTTAGAATTGGCAGTTTTAAAAACTCTATTGGTATTTTTCGCAAAGGTATTGCTTACTTTATGGGTAAAAGCCGAAGTGCCTAATACTTTGCTCACTTTTTGCTCCCAAATCACTTCTTCTTTTGAATCCTGAAATGAAATTTTAGCTTTTGCTGCTTCATTAGCCGCTACAACCGGAGTTTTAGATCCGTAAAGTAAATCATCGTATTTATAATCTAAGTTGTAGACTGTGTTGTATACTTCCTCCATCGTATAAGTCACACGACTTCCGTCGGGATTTATAAACTGATACTGCCACGGATCTGCTTTTAGTTGCTCTAAGGTAGGGCGCTGTCCGTAAATCGAAACGTCCCAGGAATCCCAAATACGGTCGACCATACTGTGATGCAGCCAGAAAACAGGATCAAATCCGGCCGACTCTACATTGGCCATTAAACCCGAAGTAACTTTTTGGTAGATTTCGTTGTAATACGTTTCACTTGGATCGGCATATCCCCCACCGATAAGATTGTGCATATAACCATGAGGGGCACCCTCAAGGCTTCTGCTAAATCCCGCGTCGCCTGTGAAAGAAGGATTTGTTTTTAATTCTTCCAAAGCCAGCTGAATCTGATTGACCTGACTCGGCAAAATTGGTTTTCCATTGTTCAAAATGCTGTATCGCGCCGCAGTATAAAGAGAACCGGACGGTACTCTTAAAGGTTCTGCCATCACATTCTGAGACACCGCCTTACTGCCATAATTCCAGTACGGAAGCGCAAAATCGGCTTTTCCGGACAGGTCGCGAATAATTTTTTCTAAATGCCAAATGTAAAATCTGTGCCATAATAAGAAATGTAGTTTCGCATTTGGTGTTCCGTTATGCGTACAATCGGCCCATGCCCATAACTTATCATTGATGGTCTGATATTGCGGACAAAGCTTATTGGGACCTGTAATCTCTTTGGGAACACTGTGAATCGCTCCCTGATAATACCAGGAAATTCCTTTTTCGCAGCCCGCTTCGCGCATTTTCTTAAAAGCTACATTCATCGCTTCCAGATTCGCTAATCCCTGAGGCGTATTAACGTTCCATCGAATGTATTTCGCATTATTTCTATTTTGACCATAGGACATTCCCATAGTCAAAATAATACAGATTAAAATGGTAATTTTTTTCATTTTTTTTGTTTTTGGGTGATTAATAAATTGGTAGTTAACATTAAAGCACTTCGACTTCAAAAGTTAAAATCTGAGCATACTTGGGGTTTGCTTTGTCGTAGATTTTAAATTTCACCGTCCCGTTGCCTATTTTGTTGGCAGGAATTACATGAATGGCAATAAACCCCTGCTGATCCGGGTTAAGTTTATTAAAAGACGATCCTTTGGGAATTCCAATCTGGCAGGCACCGTGCTGGCACATCGAGCAATCCCACTCCTTTGGAAATGTATTCGATACGGTTTCCCAAACCAGATAAATAGGTTTATTTGAAATATTTTCGACCTTGATTTTCGAAATGTCAAGCCGTTTGTTTTTCAGCACGCTTTCTTTATTGACCGCAGTTCCTACTACCGAAAATGTAGGTTTGTTTTGCGCAAATGAAATAGAAACCGAAAAAAGGAATATCCAATAAAAGTACAGTTGTTTCATAATCGTCGATTTAAATTTTAATGGAAAACAGCAATAGCCGTTTCGTAAACTTTCTTTTTTGAAATGGGATCAGTAAAATGGTAGATCAATTGTTCTGTATCTCCCACATTTTCCAGGGAAACGAGTATTTCCAGACTTTCTCCCGGCTGCAACGCAACTTTACACCCGTTAGCCGATTCTGTTAGAGCGGTCTCACTCCCAAACCTCAGCTTTAATTTTGCATTAGGCGGAAATACAATTTCATGAAGATACAATCCCGAATTGACCAATCGAAACAGCACCGTTTCGTTTTTACGATCTAACGATTGTAAGCCCTTACTATCAGATGCAACTTTTCCGTTAATCAAAAAATAATTGGGTTTGTAGGGCGGAAGAACAATAGGTTTATTTCGAGGATCGTATTCGGTACCCATGATGGCATCGGTGTGCCATTTTGTATCCAGTTCGTTGCTGCACCAAAGAATTTCACGCAAGGGCTCAGGCGTCTGAAAATCCTTTTCTTTCGGTTCAATAATGATAATGCCAAACATTCCCGCCTGAAGATTGAACGGATAATTTTCGGGACTGTAATACAAATAGGTACCCGGTTTTTCGGCTATAAAAGAATAAAAACCATGCTCCATATGATGAATGGCCTCTTTTTTCTTCATCAGCTTATTGTTTTTGTCCCATTGAACAAAATCAATTTCTTTGCAAAATAAAGACACCGGATTTCCCTGCGAAATACTCCAGAAATCAACCCGAACTGTATCGCCAACCTTTGCCTTTATCTGCGATCCCGGCAAAGTAACCTGCCCCGAAAGAGAGTTTGTAAAACCAAAAGTCCGGATAGGAACGTTATTTTTAAGCAGCAGTTTACCCGTTGTTCTCCCGATCACTAAATGTTCGTTTTGAGAAAACAAAAACAGATTGCTTAGTAAAAAGCAAAAGGTCACTATGGATTTGGGGCATTCTTTCATTTCTTAACTTAAATCACTCATTGCCAATACATTCAGCAACGTAATTCAAATTTAGAATTAATGGTGGTTTTGAGACCCCGTAGAAATACCTGATTTTGTAGTAAAAATCTGCCTTGAGTTTTATTTTTTAAGAATACAATTCTTCTCGGATTGTAATGAGGTGAGAAAGTTTCTTTTAGATTTTTTTCCTCTTTTCTTTTGTAACACTGATTTCACTAAGCCATTTTGCTTGCGCTCTGGCTTGTTCTAAGGTAACAGGTTTCTGCTTTTTTAATTGCTTCATACTTATCTCCGCTCTTTCCTTAAATGACATTTTGTAATTCATACTTTTAAATAATCTACTACTTTACGATTTAGATAATAAATACTGCTTTTACAAAAGTAAGAAAAAGAATATATTTACAGCGGATAAAAAACACCCGAAAGTACATTACCAAATTAGCCTTGTATTTTACCGATCGCTGTTTTTATCAAAAAAAATAAATATCTTTGAATTATGAGCACAGAAACCAGACCCAGAAATATTGGCCGAAATATCAGCCGTATCCGAGAACTTCGCGGAATGAAACAAGAGATTCTTGCAGAAGCTATTGGAGTAAGCCAGCAATCTGTTTCGAATATTGAAGCCAGCGAAAATATTGACAAAGAAAAACTAGTACTAATTGCAAAAGCACTTGGCGTGACGGTAGAGGCGATCGAAAATTTTACAGAAGAATCTGTTTTTAATTTCTTTAATAATTTTTACGATAATAGTGCTAATAATGGCCATTTAAGTAACAATAATAATCACTGTACTTTCAATCCTCTTGATAAAGTAGTAGAGCTGTACGAACGTTTAGTTCAGGCTGAAAAAGATAAGGTCGAATACTTAGAAAAATTAATGAAATTGAAATAACAGTCTCACCAAGAGAACTTTCTGATAACAAAATGCGCAAATCATCCTTTTGATTTTGCGCATTTTTTTTGTTTTTATATCTTTTTTAAAGTTGTGTCAAAATTTAAAAAAATAAAAACTTTGACACAGAAGTTGTGTCAAAAAAATAAAAAATAAAAAATTTGTCACAGAAATTTTGTCGCAGAAGTTGTAACAAAACAAAAATAAAATCAATTTTGTTACAACTTTTGTGGCAAAATGAAAATTAAAAATGTTTTTGCCACAGTTTTGTGGCAAAAATAAAAAATATAAAAAAATTGCCACAGAAGTTGTGGCAAAACCAAAATAAAAATCAAATTTGCCACAACTTTTTGTTGAGGAAGGAAATTTTATTTCTTAAGCTATTACTAAGCATTAGACATCAAGTCCAGACGATTTGAAAATGAGTTCAGTTTGAAAGTGAAATAGGGGTTTCTTTTTTTATTATTGAAATCTCCAACGCCTTTTATATCGGTATAAGATACTGGCATGTTTAACCCAAAAGATTTGCTTCCTGAAATGACTTCGGAAAGGAGTAGATTTTGGAATTTTAGGGTTTGGATAATCAAATAAGTATTCTATTTTTTCGTTTTAACAAACTCATAAAATGATTGTATTAGTGTAACCGTTTTTCAATGCACTATTTGAACATTAAATTTAAATAATCTTGATTATTAATCAATGTTTCTTTAATGATTGATTTCCAATAATTGAAACCATAATATATTTTCTCTTCCATTACATCTTCCTTTATCGTTTTTATTAATTCATCTTTGCTTATTTTGTTAGCATACTTATTTATTTCTTTATTGAGTTCATAAATTGTATCAGAGCTATTTTTCCTAAATCTTTTTGGTAAATGCAATCTTGTATAATGATTATAAATTAAGTCAAATAGATTTTGCTCAATAGCAAATCTATTTTCCACAGTAAATTTTAAGGTTATTTTATCTCCATCAAATGTTGGATTACAGAATAAATATTGTTCCTCCGGTAGATTGTCTAAATAAAGATTTAGAAATACTGATTTGTTCTTTTCTCTCCAAACAGTACTTTTATGTCCATTACATTTTGAACAAGAAGGAAATAAATTTCGAGGATTTACTGAGAATTCTGGAAACTCATCTTTTGGTACAATATGATCTAATGAATTTATCTCATTGATAGTACAATTTTGGCAAGTATTAATTAATCTATTACCCTCAAGAGTAGTTACTTCTTCATTTAATTTTTGAATTACTGAGTTATCGTATTTATATAATTTTAATAAATCAATTTTATTTTGACCTGCATAACCGTGAGCTGTAAGTGAAGCAAGATTATTTGCGATGTTTTCTGTTTCAAAAGTTGAGTATTTATTTTTTACATCTGGTTTTAATATTTCTACTCTTTTTTTATAGTCAGGGTCTTTTTTAGAATTATTTTTAGCTTTTAAAACATCATCTAAAAAAGTATTTGAACATTCCTTGTGAGGCTTAAGATTCTTCATCAATAATACTTTTTAAATATAAACGTGTGTTAAGGTTAATAGGAACATTGTCAGATTCAATTTCTTTAATTATGTCGTCATAAGACATTCCTTTTTTAATCAAGTTTGATAAAATGATTTTAAACTGTTTTGGGATTCCTCTATTACCAAATATTTCTTCAATTATTGTGGATAAACTTTCACCAAATGTTTCTTTACCTGGTTTTCTAATACTTGCAAAATTTCCTTTACGTTCAATTACATATACATTTTTTGACAACAATTCTTGAACAATAATTGGAGAATGCGTTGCTATGATACAATAAGATTGAAAATTACGACTTAATTCATATATTGTATTTATTAGTTGTGATATTGCATTTGGATGTAAATGTGTTTCAGGTTCATCATAAATTAATAAAGAATCGTATCTGATGTTGGCAATTATTTCTGTTATAATTAATATTAAAATACTTTGGCCAGAGCTTAAAATATTAATAATTTTCTTAAATTTTCCATAGTCAATTGTATATTCCCCAGTTTCAATTTTATAACTGATGAATTCACTAATTATTTTTTCTTCAATAAATTCACCAATTGTTTTTTTGAAAATTTCAATTCTACTTTGCTCACTTATTTTTTCGTATGATTTCTGAAACCTTAAAATTAGTTCTTCTTCCTCCAAACGTTTACCGTTTTCATCTTTTAAACCACAATAAACATAATTAAATTCTGCTGTTTTTTTTGGTATTTCAAATCTGTCAAAAGAACTGTAAGAAACCGCAATCACTTTACTGAATAATGGAGTTTTTGGAGTAAAAACATCATCTTTTTTATTTGAAATATCAATAGGTAATGTAGTAACTAATTGAGTTTTACCAGTGCCGTTTTTACCAATAATTGCATAGATTCTATTTGGAATCACACTGTTATTATCAAAGTCAAAATCAACTTCTAATTCATTTTCTGCAAATTTTGGCTGGAACTTATATTTGAAACTATAAAGATTTTTTGAATTATAACCGTAGATTCTATATTTTACTTCACGCATTAACCTTTCTGCACTATCTTCCCTAATTAAAGAAGTTTTAAAATTACTATTGTTTTCATAATTTTCTTCTATTGATGAGAAAAATGAAGTGTCTTGAATTGCCCAAAGAATATTTTTAAAGTTATCACCAAATAAGTTTTTAATGTTTTCATAATACTTAAATTCTTGACCTAGAGAACAAAACATTTTATCTAATTGAGTAAATATACTTGGAATAACATTAGGAGTTTTAATATCTTCAAAATGAATAATTTTTAATCTACCAATAAAATTAAAATGGTTCGAATTTGGATGATAATACAGAACATATTCTGAAACTATACCAAAATCATTCCAACCATCGTTTAATTCTAATATAAAAGAAGGAAATTTAGTCGGAACTTGATGAGCACTCTTTTTATTATATAAACCTTTTGGATTATTTTTAATAAAGAAGGGAATGTTATTTTCTATTAAACCTAGAGGTATTTTATCTGCTTCCTGTTTTGGACTTACTTTATAGACTGTTAATCCACTAGCATCTATTTGAACTGCTTTTAATGATAAATTTTCCTTTTCTAAATAAGGATTTATCATTAAATAGTATTTCATTATTTCATCTTTGTTACTTCTAATATTTGGATGAATAATTCTATTTAAAAAATTAATGAAAATTTCTGTATTTTCAACAATATTAAACCTTTCTGTTAATACATAATTATATTCCCAATCATCATTGTTTACAAGATGCTGATAGGCATCATCATAAGCATTGCTAAATCGAGAATCTTGAGAAGGAAGCCCTCTAAGGTTTAGCATATCATCTAGAAACTTAATAATGTTTGAACTATCGTCATTTGGAATTCCAAATAATTCCTTTTCGGATAGTAGCACTTTTAATATATCTAATTTTAGTTTTTGAGATAATTCTAACATTTTTATCTTTTATAATTTTTTTTTATCACACTTAAAAAAAATAAATCCAACTCCTCATTCATCTTCTTACTACTTCCCAACTTACTCGCATTTTCCTAATTAAATTGTACCGTTTTCAGCAAAAATTCAGTTATCAAAATTGTAGAAAATTTTATTTGACCTTTTACGTTTTTCCATAAACATAGAAATTGAATATGTCTCAAATATATATAAACAAAAAGCCTTCAAACCAAGTAAAAACACCTGATTTAAACAAGAGTTTTTTCTCAAGTTCCAAAATAAAAACACTGCTGTGCAAAATAATTGCGCAGCAGTGTTTTACTCAATGAAAAACTATACCATTTATTCATTTAAGACGAGTTTATGTTCGTCCTCTTTTCCAAAATTATAAGTAATATTCAAAAAACCAAGAAAATTAGATTTCTCAATATCATACTTGATCGTTAAAGGAATCCAAATATCTTTAGTTACACGAATTCTGAAATCGGAACTCGCTAAAAAAGTATTCTTTTTTTCATCAGCTAATTTATTTTTCAAAATCGAATTATACTCCATATACAATTTTATTTCAAATACACTTTGGTCATTTCTTTTAAACATTTTATAGTTAAGACCGGCAGAATTTCTCAATTCTAATCTTTGAACACTCTTCTCTATTAAAGTGTCGGAGTAAACTAAATTTGATCTAATATCTAATTCCAGGTTTTTAAAACCTTGCAAAAAAACAGTCCCGAAAGTAAGTTTCTTATTATTTCCCTTATCATTAGTAGTTCCATTTAAAGAAACCGTCCATAATGCTTTTTTTTCAAGATTGGAATATTCTTTGTCTCTTAATTCATGAATTTTCGCGATATAATCTTTCAATTTTATCGATTTGTTTCGGTTTTCAAATTCAGTAATGATTTTATTAAAATAAATATTTGAATCATCTATTTTATCAAATTCTTTATTTGTCAGTATAGAGCTTGCTATGTTTATGGCTTCTATTTTTTCACTAAACTTCTTGTCACCTGTTTTATCTAATTCACTAACAAGTTTATCTTGTATTTCAGATAATTCGCTAGTCCAAAATTTATAATCAAGTGCAAGTGCAGTTTTTGCAAAATTGACAACGTCTTTGTCTCTCTGATTAATTAAAGCATAAGTAATTCCGCCAGAAAATCCTTTGTAATTAAACTGTTCATCGAAATTAAGCTTCGTATTGAACTCAAAATTTCTTGAAAATTTCTGTTTAGAAAAAACTGTATCTGTTGTGATATTATCCCAAAAAATAGATTTAATACCGTATAAGGTAGAATTAAATTCGACACTTTTGTTTGGCCCCGTTAAATTACTAGTTCCTAATTGAAATAAATTAGACAAAACTTCTTTGTAATTTCCTGATTTTGAATTATCCGTAGCTTCTCTGAATTTTTGCACTTTTTCATCTTGCGCTAACACAACATGAACAGACATTAAAAGTAGCAAGCTTATAAAATATTTTTTCATGATCTGTTTATTTAAATTTCGAAATAAAATAATTCAGTAATGAATGGCTTCGCTGTCACTCTTTTAGCATTATGAAATGGTCCTCTGGTAAAACTACCCACTACCTCAATCTCTGTTTTTCCTTTTATAGGGTTCATTCCAAATAGTTGAAGGGTATATCGACCGCTTTCTATATTAAAATCTTGATTAAAAGAAGTTGGAGATTCATACTCGATTTCTTCACGAGTATCCACGTTTTTGATTTCAACTCTAATTGAATCGGGTGCTAATCCACCACTAATTCTAACTTTTACCTTAATTGTTTTCATGATTTCTATGTTTTTAGTTAACATCTCAAAAGTATCCTGATAACAGTATATCAATCAATTACCCTTTTGGGTGATATTTTATTTTTTACAATTCTCACTTTATTTTTTGTAAGTTTATTCTATAAATACCATTTGTCTTTTTTGAGTTAATTTCTAATATCACCCAAAAGGGTAATTGCGGTCAATGAACTTATTGTACAACTTTGTAAAAGAAAATGTAACGCCATGAAGATACAAGTAGCCATAGTAGAGGATGATAAGAATTACAATCAGGCCTTAAAAAATATCATCGATTTCCAGCAGGATATGGAATGTGTGGCTCAGTTTTTTAACGGTAAAAATGCTTTGCAAAAACTGGAAGCCCTGGAACCAGACGTGGTTTTAATGGATATTCAGCTGCAGGATTTATCAGGTATTGATCTTGTTTTTAAATTAACAGACGTAATGCCGGGCACAACCTTTGTTATGTGCACCAGTTTTGAAAATGACGAAAAAATATTTTCGGCATTACGTGCAGGTGCAAGTGGTTATCTGGTAAAAGGAGATCCGCTGGACAAGATCATTCAGGCGATTCAGGAAGCTCACAAAGGCGGTGCCCCTATGAGTTTTGCCATTGCAAAGCGCGTTTTACAACATTTTCAGGAAACAAAAGTACAAGTACAAACCTTGTCGTTACTGACTGTAACCGAAAAAGAAGTTCTTGACTTGCTGGCGCAGGGACTTCTCTACAAAGAAATTGCCGATAAAAAAAATGTCACCATCGACACCATTAAAAAACACATTGGCAATATCTACCGAAAACTACAGGTAAGTAACAAAATTGAAGCAATTAACAAGTTTAACACCAAAAACTAGAAATTATGGACACTCTAAAACTACAAGAAAAAGTTACTGAAACAACAATCTCAAAAAATTTTGAAACATTCGCACCGGTAGTTCTTAAAATTATGCCGGATGAGGACGTTGATTCAAGAAATGAAGCTTTAAGAGAACTAGCAATCGATAATATGATTTATGATTTCTCTATCGATTCAGAAAATTTCATTTCTGAAATATTTAATTCTTATGATAATGCCCCCATAGAAGAAAAGAAGGTACTAGATTACTTTAAAATATACTTCATACAAGATGATAATGATCAATTTTCAATTTGTTTTTCTATATCTTCTGTAGAAACCGAAAAAATTGGAGATAAAGATTTCTTTTTCAAAATTAATACTCAAAAAATAGAAAAAATTGAGAAAGAAGCCTTTATAAAATATAGTAACAATTATAAAAATAAATTACTTCAATCAATTAATTCAAAAACCTGGATAGGTGGTCTCCAAATCAAAAATACGGAAGCCGTTAGTTATAAACTTAAAGACCTCTATTTTTTTATTCTAAAGCATTTTTTAATTAATGCTAAACCTGAATCTAGTTACTCAGAATTGTTTTTTGAAATGATTAAATTTGAAGAAAATGCTGAAGAGCCTACAAATCAAAATAAATTAAGTATCGTTGTTCGTGCACAAAGTGTTTCAAAAGGCAGAGCTCAAGCATACGACTTTGGAAGAGTTTATCCTTAACTAAATGGAAGTATTACAAATTGTTTACATAAGTTGTTTAAGCATAACAACACTAAAAGCAATAGTTTTGGGCTGGAAATATACATTTCCGGCTCAAAACTATTTGGGTATTTATCTAATTGGGACTTTAAGCTTAGAAGTCTTTGGAGAAATTAAAGCCTACTTAAAGCAATTTGACTTTGCCGTTTATTATAATATATATGCAATATTCTGCATTCTATTTTTTGGAATCTATTTTTCAAAAATCTATATCGGAAATTTTAAGCGAATTGGGTTATTCGTTTCATTCATCCTTTTATCTTACTGTTTCATTTTTATTGATATTCTAAGCACAAAGTTTTTACCGCAACTAGGAATATTGGTAGCTTTATTCTACATTTTTAATTCCATTTTGTGGTTTTATCAAAAACTTCAGATTCCGGTTGAAGGTAAGATTACCGACGATCAGAATTTCTGGATTTCAACCGCTTTACTTTTCTGGAGTACTTACATTATTTTTAGGTTTACACCTATGTATTTATTCGAAAAAGAAGATCTGTTTTTCTTAGAAATTCTAAGAAAAATTAGCTCTATAGTCAATTTTATCATGTATGCTCTATTTTATTATGCCCTTATAAAATATGAGCGAATCGCAAAAACCTCAACTAAATGAGCGAGCTGCCTCACGAAATAAAACTTACTTACATCATTGCCATCATGGTGATGCTGTTATTTGTTTGTTTTATAATTATGGTCGTGTTTGTTTACAACAAAAAACAGCTTATTCAGCAGCAGGAAAACCAAATCAAAGAAAGCGAGTTTCAAAACCAATTACTCCAAAAAGAACTAGAGCGTCAGAAAGCGATTCAAGTAGAAAGAGAGCGAATTTCGCAAGATATGCATGATGATTTGGGCGCCGGAATTTCGGCCATAAAACTTCAGGCAGAATTTTTAAAATATAAAATGCCTGAAGAAAGTTTTTCGGAAGATCTGGAAGTCATTATAGCTACTTCAGAAGATATGAATTTAGCCATGAGAGAAATTCTCTGGAGTCTGAATTCTCAAAATGATACTATTGGTAATTTTATAGAATATGTGAGTCTCTATGTCAAACGTTTTTTAGACAAAACGACTATAACATTTCAGCTTGATTCGAATATCATTGAAAAAGAAACCAATTTATCTGTAAAAGCCAGAAGAAATCTCTTTTTGGTAGTAAAAGAAGCCGTTCACAATGTCTACAAACACAGTGAGGCAAGTACTCTGCAAATTCAATTTGAACAGACTGAGAATGATCTTAAAATTACGGTGAATGATAACGGAGTTGGATTTTCTGATACGATTCAAAAAGGAAATGGTATCAACAATATGTCGCTTCGAATGGAAGCCATAAATGGAACTTTTAAAATTGTTCTTGCTCAAAAAGGGACACATTTATTGTTTGTGTGCCCCTTAGAAGATCAAATTTTAGAACAGTACAGTAAAGATTTTTTTTAAAACATCAAAAGCAGACTTTTCCTTATTTATACAATTCTTCTCTAATTTTAATTAGAGTTTGAACGGCCTTTTCTTCATCAGGTTTGTCAGGAAGATTTGAAGTTACATAATGACTTTCGATTGAAGCAATTAAATTATCAGCCATTTCTAATAAATCATCGTATTCTTTATTTCCTGCTTTTATATCTAATAATTCATCCCGATTAGAAACTCTGATATTTAATTTTCCACTTGACAAAATTTGCTCAGCAGTTTGTAAAAGCCTGATAGTATGCATCATGTTTTTACTGTCATAATTCTTTCCGTGTTGTTGGTTCGTATTGTAACGATCTTCGTTACGCTTCTCAATCCAGTTCCAGTATTCAGTATATTCTTTGCAATACTTTGAATAGCCATCCTGATTACAAGACAAGTAACCTATTAGCTTTTCATCTTTTGGAATTGATGAAAGCGAAACTTCATTGGAGGTTTCTTTCTGAATAATTCCTTTATAGCCTAAAGTTTTATTTTCGTCATAAAACATGGCAAACATTCCTTTTGAATTAGGAAGATTTACCAAACCAATTTGTTCCTGATTCCAGTTATTCTCTTTTAAAAATGCCAATAAAGAAACTGTTTCATATCCATTTAAAACATAACAAAAATCCAAAAGGTTTTTCTTTTCCTTTGGCATTGGATTTACAATTTTCTTGTTTAGACCTCTCGCCTTTTTGATCTGAGTTACGGCATAACCTGCAAAAGAATCTTTGCAGAGTTTAGACAAAAAATCTCCTAATTGTAAACGCTCCATCAGCGGATGTTTGTACAAAATACAATCTTCCGGTGAAGCTAAAATTTCTAAAATATTGGGATTATTTTTAAGCAATAATTCTACAAAACGCCCTATTTCGTAATAAACCTCATCATTCGTCTCATTACTAACCTGCGGAATATAATCTAACCCAAAGAATTTTTCTTTTGGCAGATAATAGACCCCTTTAATATCGGTATCTGATGTTGGTGTATTTAACCCAAAAGATCTACTACCCGAAATAACTTCGAATAGGATTAGGTTTTGGGATTTTAAATTTTGGATGGTCATTTTACTGAAATTTTAAACTAAACTATTCTTAAATGTTTCTCTTCTAAAAAACAAATCCAACTCTTCATTTATCTTATTCCCACTTCCTAACTTACTTGCATTTTCCGAATTAAATTGAACTGTTTCCAATAAAAAATCGGTTATTAAAGTTTCTTTAGGGTGCAAATATTTTTCATCCTGACCAGCTTTTATATTTTGCAACTCTATTATTTTCTCTTGTATATTTTGTGGTGCAATTGGTAATAAATCGGCAAAAGGAACGGGTGGAAAAGTATTCTTTTCTATAATCCATTTTCCTGCTAAAGCTGTTCTTAAAGCGTAGAAATAATTCTTTAGTTTTACTTCTTCCATTTCGCAAACTTCCATAAAGTTTTTCGTTGTTCCTAGATAATGATGTAAAACCGCTATTGGTGAAAAACATTCAACGGCTAAATCTTGCATTTGTTTTACAAAATCATCCTCCTGAAAATACACAACTGGCGAAAACAACCACTCAATCAAAGCTGTATTAGATTTTGCTAATAACTTTACAGATTTACGTAAATCCCAGCCAGAACCATCAAGATCATCTTCGGTCATAAATTCGATCACGTCGGATTTTTCCCAAAGTGACAAATAATAATCTGGCTTGTGTTTGTATATAAAACGAATATCGTAATCGCTATCCGGAGAAGCAAATCCCCAGGCACGACTTCCTGATTCTACTGCAAAAAGTATCTCTACATCCTTCTGCTTTTCTATTTCTTTTAATTTTTCTAGTATTTTTTCTTTCATGATTGTTTTCAAATATTAAGTAAACAGGAAAGCTTTAAATCAAGTAATAACACATGATTTAAAAGCCAACAGATAATCTTTAGAATTAAACCTAAATTCCAAAAAAGCTTTTAGAATTTCTCGTAGTTTCTTCTGCCACTTTAGCTAAAGTAATTCCTTTAAACTGTGCAATGGTTCCGGCCACATACGGCAGAAAAGCTGGTTTGCAACGGCGTTCGTGGTATTTCTTCAAAAGGCTGTTCGGCACATTTTTAGGAAGCATAAACGGAGCATCGGTTTCAATCATCAGACGGTCGAGCGGTACGTATTGAATCACTTCTTTTAAATGAGCGAAACGTTTGGTATCAGAAATTGCTCCGGTAAAACCCAGATAGAATCCGTTATCGAGATAGGTTTTGGCTTCTTGTAATGTTCCCGTAAAACAATGCACCACGGCTTTGGGCAATTGCGGTAAATAGTCTTTGGTAATGTTCATAAACTTGGTAAAAGCAGCTCTTTCGTGCAAAAACAAAGGTTTCTGTATTTCAATCGCCAATTCTAGTTGGGCTTTATAACAGGTTTCCTGTACATTTCTGGGCGAAAAGTCACGATCAAAATCGAGTCCGCACTCGCCAACTGAAACGACTTGTTTCTGCTTTAATAAATTTCGAAGTTTCGAAATACTCTGCGCATCGAAACTCTTCGCATCATGCGGGTGAATTCCTGCCGTCGCATACAGCACGCCCGGGTACTGCCTCGCCATCTTTGCAGATTCTTCACTGTTTCGTATGCTTGTGCCCGTGAGGATCATTTGCGATACGTCGGCATCAAGTGCGTCTTGTACGACATCGTCTGTGTCGTTTTGGAATTGCTTGTTGGTTAGGTTAATACCTATGTCTATATATGTCATTTTTTTTAAGGTGCTAAGGTTCTGAGAGGCTAAGGTGCTAAGTTTTTTCCTCTCTGTTTCCTTAAATTATTATTTGTTTTTTTGCCACTATGGCACAAGGACACTAAGTTTTTTTGTTTCACGCAGATTTTGCAGATTCTAGCAGATTTAAAATGATTTTTATAAATAATCTGTGGACATCTGCGTGAGAGAAATTTTTACAAACTCTTTACAGCTATAATAACCACAAAGTTTGTCATTTCGACGTAAGGAGAAATCTCCACGAGATACTCTACAAAGATTGGACTCACGTTGCGGAGCTACTTGCGGAGATTTCTCCTTACGTCGAAATGACAAAAATGTGGAAAAACCTTTGTGAACCTTGCGTAAATCTTAGCGCTCTTTGCGGTTAAAATTACCACAAAGCGTTAAACACACTGCTGTACGCTCCTACTCTGAAAACTGCGACTGCGACTGATCACTAAAAACACACCTCCGCACTGAAAACTGCGACTGATCACTAAAAACTGATCACTGACCACTAATCCTCCTTACTCCCATCATCCGCCATTCTCACTAATTTAGGTGTAAATTTGGCCACTACATCTACTAAGTCCTCCTGCGCTTTCATCACCTGATGGATATCTTTATACGCCATTGGCGCTTCGTCCAGACCTGCTCCGATAAGCGTAACGCCATGATCACTCAGAATCGATTTCATCTCTGTTGCTGTAATGTTTTTAATCGCCTGAGTTCGGCTCATTTGTCTTCCTGCTCCGTGCGAAGCCGAATTAATCGCGTTCTCCTCCCCTTTTCCTCTCACCAAAAATCCCGGTGCGGTCATACTTCCCGGAATGATTCCCATAACACCTTTTCCGGCCGGAGTTGCTCCTTTTCTATGCACGATCACTTCTTCGCCGTTCCAGATTTCTTTCCAGGCAAAATTATGATGGTTTTCGACTTTGGCTAAAATCGTCGCTCCTAAAGCGCGTTCCATTTTGTTATGAATAATCTCGTGACAAGCCGAAGCGTAATCTCCCGCCAAATTCATCGCCATCCAATATTCCTGTCCCAATTGGGTGTTCATATCCAAATAGGCTAAGTTTTTAGCTATTTCCGGAAGTTTACAAACCTCTTTTGCAATTTTGGTATAATGTCCGGCGATTGTGGCTCCCATTCCTCTTGATCCCGAATGTGTTAACAAAGCGACATATTTCCCTTTTGGGATATTCAATACAGCATCGTCCTGAGCAAATTCCATGATTCCGAATTCCACAAAGTGATTTCCACCACCCGAAGATCCTAATTGCGACCAGGCTTTATCTTTTAAGTTTTTCACAAACGGATTCATATTAAAAGTCTCGTTCTCCAAAACCGCATGATCCGATTTGTACTGACCGTGAAATCCGTGGCCTGCTCCAAAAATAGAATTCTTAATCAATTCTTTTTTGAATTTGGCTTCGTTTTCAAAGTAAAAATCTTCCGGAATATCATAAACCGACAACGCCATTCTACACCCAATATCAACTCCAACACCATACGGAATAATGGCATTTTTTGTGGCTAAAACTCCGCCAATTGGTAATCCGTAACCTTGGTGAGCGTCGGGCATTAAAGCTCCGGCAACGGTAACCGGTAATTTCATGGCTACTTCCATTTGTTTTCTGGCTCCGTCTTCGATATGATCCAGTCCGTAAGCCGAATACGTATTTGGATTTTGATTTAAAGCAATGAAATCTTCCGGTTTCTCGTTCGATTTTTCGATTAAAGCAACCGCCAGTTTACTGAACACTTTATCGTCTATATAATTCTCCGGAGTTTCTAAGACGTTTTTGTAATGAGCGATCATTTCGTCTCTTGTAAATCCGTTTCTTTTGCTGTTTATTTTTAAGGCAATCCCGATTATTTTTCCTTCCGGAAATCCTAATTCTAATATTTCTGTACCGTTTATTTGTGTTTTCATTTTTTCTTTTTTTTTAAAGGGGCAAAGTTGCAAAGGTTTATAGGTGCAAAGGTTTTCTACTGCTGCGCAGTTATTTTGCGTAGTTTTTATTTCTCGCAGATTTTGCAGATTCGAGCAGATCTAAAAATGATTTTTATAAATAATCTGCGCTTATCAGCTGAAATCTTTTTAAATCTGCGTGAAACATTAAACCTTTGCACCTTTATACCTCCAAACATTGTCCATCAAACCCGACAGGTTTCAAAAACCTGTCGGGTTTACAAACATTAATCAATTAATAATTGTGTCACAACTGCTGGGTTCATCGCCCATTGGGCTGTATAAACCTCATCAGCATTTTGATCTTCGGTGATTGTTAAACCTTGGGCTTCCGCTTTAAGCTGTAACAAACTACCTATATTCAATTTACTGTTCAATTTGGCAAGCAAAGCCTGAACTCCTTTAAAGTCCAAACCTTGTACGACTTGACCTCCGAAAGTCATCTCTAACCAAACGATTTCTCTTTTGGCTACATCTAAAACTCCAAAGACCAAACCTTTCGCTACATTCTGCGTCACACGAACCTGATGATCCACGCAAGACGGATCGTAAGCAACTCCAGTTTTCTCCGAAATTTTCATCGGGTGTTTGCTGTTCATCCAACCTACTATCAGATTTGGCGTGATACTTCCGTTGCTATAAGCATTGCAGGTAAAAGTCACAAACTTAGCTTTGGCTTTTGCCAATTCGTCAATGTTGATATTGATATATTCGGCAGTTCCAATTTTATTCGGAATACTTCTAATATCGCCACTATGCTGACAGCCCGTAGTCGTCAATCGGCTGAACGAACAAATATCAGAACGATCTTCGTAGGCAATATGGCAGCTTAAATCCATGTCCAGATGTTGAGCAGGCAAACCTGCACCCCACTGCATAAACAATCGCACTTCGTTGCCTTCAACCGGAAAACGCGTTCCCATTAAAGCTACAGGTAAATCCTGAACCGTATCACTTCGATCCCCTATTGAAACCGGAATGTTGAATAATTGCGGATCAATGTAGATAGTTTTATTGGTATTTTTAACCGCTGCGAATCTTTTTCTCATCGCCAAAAGACACAAATCCTCAATCTGATTTTTCATCTCCTCCAGCTGTGATTCGTCATACAAATTCAACAATGCGTTTGGGTTTACTCTTTTATTGGTTCCTCCTAAAGGCTTTACACTTCTTTGTATGTTTTTATCAAAATAATTTGACGCATACATGTTCAGCGTAAAGATTAGTCTAGCCGGAACTTTATCTATAATTTCAGAAAAATGAGCAATCGTTTCGTCTGCTCCAAACCAAAGCATATTCGAAAATAACGAACGGGCAAACAAACCCGGACGTTGCTTTAACAACGCAAATGTTTTATCGGCATCAAACTTTAGCCTTGACGAATTTACTTTCCCCTGCCAAACGTCATACACCTGATTGTAAAATACATCCATTAAAAAATTCAATTTTTCGAATCCTTTTCTTTTGCTGTATTCTGCCAAACGCAAGGCACGGATAAAACGAACCCACATTCCTCTTTTTGGATGCATCGTTTCGCACATGGCTTCAACTTCCATATCCATATTATTTAACCAATTGGCAACCATCAAACATTCTTTTCTTGAATATTTCAATTTCAAATCTTTTTGAGACGCCATTCTCGCCTGCACACTTGTATCCAAAACAGTATGAAAATGCTGTCCATTTTTAGCTGCTCTTTTAACAATCGTTTTTGGTTCAATGATCTGAAGCATTCCTGTATTTTTAAACCATAAATATCTTAAAATATCCGTTGGTGTTTTCAAAAATTGCGATGCTTGGTCTTCTTTGCCGTTTTCGATCAAAAGATCGATTACAAGCATTAAAGTTTCCTTCATTGCTACCTCAGTTTTTGGTAAAGACAAGTACTGCATAACCATTTTTAAGGTATCTGTCTGAGTGGCGTCTAAAGCAGTTTTGGATTGCAATAACGATATATAGAAATCATTTAAATCTTTTTCAGACCACAATTCCAGCATTTTTAATTTGCTTCCCTGTCCAACTTTTTCGATTTTACCAAATTCAAAAGGAGTTCCACAGAAGGGACAACCGTTGTATCTTTCTAACGGAAAAGTATTATCGGGAATGATATGTCCGCAGGATAAAGTTGTTCCGTTTTTAGTTTTAAAAACATTTCCGAAATACGTAATAACATGATCCAAAACAGATTCTCCTGTTGGAACATTCCATTCTTTTACCAATGGTGTCCAATTTTTATCAGTTCCTAAAACCTCTCTCAAAACTTCTAAAACCTCAACTTTATAAGTCGGACTTACGTTGTTTAAAGCATGAAGTAAGGATTCTGAAAATGTAAATCCCAATTTGGAAACATTGGCTAACAAAACTGATGTTGTTCCAGATAAATTTTTAACGTCATTCGTAATCATTTCTGATGGAATGAAAATAGCGTTCTGACGCAAACTGATTTTTAATAATGTTGTTGTTTTCATTTTTTTAATTTTTTAAAATTTAGATAATGGTGCTTCTGATTCTACCTAAAAGATTTGAAGTAAGAAGCACTTGACCTTAAATTGGAGTGTAATAGACTAACTAAGCTAAAATGGAGCGGGCGACCGCGAAGAAGTAAGTTAATCTTGACCCTCGTTTATTAATGATAATTTTAAAACTTGCCGGACTCGAACCGGAAATGCCGATGTTCTGAAGTAAGTTTTAATTGATCATCAATAGTGAAACAGATGGGATTCGAACCCACGACCCGGACATTAGAAATGTACGAAGTAAGTTTTGATTGACCTTTTACCGATAATCTCAAAACTACCTGCTCTACCGCTGAGCTACTGCCTCTATTATGATTGTAAAATAAAAAGGTAATGGTGTAAGTGTGTACGTTGGAAAGTTTTCTGAAGTAACTCAAACTTGACCTGTTTTATTCTTTATTTAATTGCTATGAACGTTTGTTTTTTATTTCTGAACAAAGATTTCAAAACTAGTACGCAATTATTTTGCGCAGTAAAAAAAGAATTTTAAATTTGAGTAAAAAACAATATGAATTTAGAAAAAATCTATTCTGAATTACTATCCAATATTGGCTTTCCAGCAAATGAAATTCGGCAAAACTGGATGGATTTAGAAAAGGCATATTCCAAAAAATCAAGGCATTATCACAATCTCACGCATTTAAGACAAATGATCGAGAGCTTTGAGGTCTATCGAAATAAACTTGAAAATCCGAATGAAGTATTATTCTCCATTTTTTATCATGATATTGTTTACTCTTCTTCCAGAAAAGACAATGAACTTAAAAGTGCCGAATTCGCTTTGTCAATTCTTCCCGAAAATATCACCCTAAACAAACAATTCATTTTTGATGCGATCTGTGCTACACAACAGCATTTACACAATACAGTTGAAGATATTAACTGGTTAATCGATTTTGATTTGAAGATTCTTGCCCATGATTGGGAGGATTACAAAATCTATTTCGAGCAAATTAGAAAAGAGTATCGCATTTATCCTGATTTTCTCTACAAACCCGGACGTGCTAAGGCACTGAAACATTTTCTGGAAAACGAGTTTGTTTTTCAAACGGATGAGTTTAGGAATTTATATGAAAAGAAAGCAAGATTGAATATTGAAAAAGAGATCAGTATTTTAGAAAGAAAAAAATAATCTCGCTAAGACGGGAAGTCGCTGAGTTTTTTTAGCCACTGATTAAAGGATTAAAATGATTAAAAAAATCTGCTCAATCTGCCAGATCTGCGAGAAACAAAAAACTATTACCCTTCCAGCCTTGCAAGAAAAAAAACAAACTATGTCACAAAACAAAAACGCCCTAATTCGATACAAAACGATAGACAAATGTCTTCAAAACAAATATCGGCAATGGACTTTAGACGACTTAATCGAATGCTGCTCTGATGCTTTGTTTGAATACGAAGGTCGTGCTAACCCCATCAGCAAGCGAACCATTCAGATGGATATTCAGCTCATGCGAAGTGAAAAACTGGGGTACAATGCCCCCATTGTAGTATATGATAAAAAGTACTATAAATACGAAGACGACGAATTCACCATAACCGATATACCATTAACCGAAACAGACATGAATGTGCTCACTGAAACTGTTTCGATGTTAAAGCAGTTTAAAGATTTCTCTCTCTTTAGTGATGTATCGGATATTCTACAGCGTTTGGAGGATAAAATCTATGCCGAAAAATCGCATACCAAACCCGTTATCTATCTCGACAAAAATGAAAAACTAAAAGGACTTCATTATCTGGATGAGATTTATCAGGCCATCATCAAAAAGGTGACTTTGGTTATTACCTATAAATCGTTTAAATCTCAGGAAGAAAGCAAATTTCATTTTCACCCTTTTATTTTAAAGGAATTCAATAACCGATGGTTTTTGGTAGGAAAGAAAAAAGGTTCACAACCGATTACCAATCTAGCCCTGGACAGAATTATATCTATAGATTACGATTTCAATATTCCCTATTTAGAAGAAAACTTTGATGCAGAGCTCTTTTATAAAAACGTAATTGGGGTAACCGTTAATACAGGTTTACAACCCAAAAAGATCGAACTTTGGATAGACGCAACCAACGCACCTTATGTGATAACCAAACCTCTGCATCACACACAGCGGCTCATTAAAGAAAATGACGACAAAAGCATCATCGTTCATTTGTTCATTTCTCCCAATTACGAAATGGAACGTATGCTTTTAGGATTTGGAGACGGCATCGAAATTATCAAACCTGAAAATCTAAGAAATAGAGTAAAAGCTATACTTCAAAAGGCAATTTCAAGATATGAACCCGAAAACACCATTGAATTAAAGCCATAATTTTTTACAAAATGCAGAATTTTATCTTATTTTAAAACCATAAAACAATTTTTACAGCATTAATTTTGTTAAAACATCAAAAAAGAATAGTATATTTCAATTAAATTTTAACCGTAAACCCCTATAAATCAAAGGGATTTTTTAACTAACCAAAAAATTATTAAAAAATTATATGCATGCATAGTATTTTTTAATTATATTTGAAATCGATATAGTTACATATGAAAGAGAAAACAATAGATTATATTCTGCGTGCTACATGGCAAGCTGTATCAAGAATGTACAATGAAGAGGCTGCTAAGTACGATGCCACAATGGCTACCGGGTTTGCCCTTTTGAGTATAGATAAGGAAGAAGGAACCCCATCGACAGCTTTGGGTCCCCGAATGGGCATGGAAGCCACAAGTCTTACCAGAACATTGAAATCTATGGAAGATAAAGGTTTGATTGTTCGCAAAAAAAACCCAACTGATGGTCGTGGTGTTTTGATTTACCTGACCGAATTTGGAAAAGAAAAAAGAGATTTATCTAAAAATACGGTTCTGAAATTTAATGAAACGGTAAGGAAACATGTTTCTGATGAGAAACTAAACCATTTTATCGAGGTTTCTGAAATTATAAACGAATTAATTCAGGATAAAAACATATTCAATCAAACAGAAAAATCAGAAAATGAATAACCTTAATTCATAAGGAACATTCAAATCAAATAAAAAACAAAATATTAACTATGAAACGCACAATTAAAAAAGTCGCTGTAATTGGATCCGGAATTATGGGTTCGGGAATAGCTTGCCATTTTGCCAATATTGGTGTTGAAGTTTTACTGCTTGACATCGTACCACGCGAGTTGACAGAAGCTGAAGCTAAAAAAGGATTAACGCTTGAAAGTAAAGCTGTTCGCAACCGAGTAGTAAATGAGCATCTGGCGAATTCATTAAAATCAAAACCATCTCCTATTTACAGTCAAAAATTCGCAAACCGAATTACCACTGGAAATACGACTGATGATATGGCAAAAATTGCCCATGTTGATTGGATTATTGAAGTAGTTGTGGAGCGTCTGGATATTAAAAAACTGGTATTCGAACAAATCGAGCAATTCCGTAAACCGGGAACTTTGGTTACTTCTAATACTTCCGGTATTCCAATTCACTTCATGAGTGAAGGAAGAAGCGAAGATTTCCAACAACACTTCTGCGGAACACACTTTTTTAACCCTGCGCGTTACTTAAAGTTATTTGAAATTATTCCTGGTCCAAAAACTTCAACTGAAGTATTGGATTTCTTAAACGAATACGGATCTAAATTCTTAGGAAAAACTTCGGTTGTTGCTAAAGATACTCCTGCGTTTATTGGAAACAGAATTGGTATTTACGGAATCCAAAGTTTATTCCACTTGGTAAAAGAAATGGGATTAACGATCGAAGAAGTGGATAAATTAACCGGACCAGTAATTGGCCGTCCAAAATCGGCTACTTTCCGTACGGTTGACGTGGTTGGATTGGATACTTTGGTACACGTTGCCAACGGTATTTACGAAAACTGCCCAACAGACGAACAACACGAATTGTTTAAACTTCCGGATTTCATCAACAAAATGATGGAAAATAATTGGTTAGGAAGCAAAACTGGTCAAGGTTTCTACAAAAAAGTAGACAAAGATATTCTTTCTTTAGACTTAGACACCTTAGAATACCGTGCTGCAAAAAAAGCAAATTTTGCTACACTTGAACTAACAAAAACTATCGATAAACCAATCAATCGTTTTAAAGTTTTAGTAAAAGGAACTGACAAAGCGGGAGAATTTTACCGTAAGAGTTTCGCCGGAATGTTTGCTTACGTGTCCAACAGAATTCCTGAAATCTCAGACGAATTATACAAAATTGACGATGCCATGAAAGCTGGTTTTGGATGGGAAAATGGTCCATTCGAAATCTGGGATGCTATTGGTGTTGCAAAAGGAATCGAAATCATGAAAGCCGAAGGTTTAGCGCCTGCTGCCTGGGTTACTGAAATGTTAGCTTCCGGAAGCGATAGTTTCTATTCTGTAAAAGAAGGAGCAACTTTCTTCTATAATATTCCAACAAAATCACAAACTAAAGTTCCTGGACAAGATTCATTTATTATCCTGAACAACATTCGCGAAAGTAAAAAAGTTTGGAGCAACAGTGGCGCTATTATCGAAGATTTAGGAGACGGAATCTTAAACTTAGAATTCCAATCTAAAATGAATACTATTGGTGGCGATGTACTTCAGGCCATCAATAAAGCCATCGATTTATCTGAAAAAGAATACCAAGGTTTAGTGATTGGAAATCAGGCAGCGAATTTCTCTGTTGGAGCTAATATCGGAATGATTTTCATGATGGCAGTAGAACAAGAGTACGATGAATTGAACATGGCAATCAAATTGTTCCAGGACACCATGATGCGCGTTCGTTATTCTTCGATTCCGGTTATCGTAGCACCTCACGGAATGACTTTTGGCGGTGGATGTGAAATGAGCTTACACGCTGATAAGGTAGTTGCCGCGGCTGAAACTTACATGGGATTAGTGGAATTTGGTGTTGGTGTACTTCCTGGTGGTGGTGGATCTAAAGAAATGGCTTTAAGAGCTTCTGATTTATTCCGCAAAAATGACGTTGAATTAAACGTTCTTCAGGAGTATTTCCTGACTATCGCTATGGCTAAAGTTTCGACTTCTGGTTATGAAGCTTTTGATACCGGACTTTTACAACACGGAAAAGATATTATCGTAGTCAACAAAGACCGTCAGATTGCAGAAGCTAAAAAACATGCTTTGTTAATGGCTGAAGCAGGTTATACGCAACCTATCAGAAGAACAGATGTAAAAGTACTAGGAAAACAGGCTCTTGGAATGTTCTTAGTAGGAACTGACCAAATGCAAGCTGGAAAATACATTTCTGAGCACGATAGAAAAATTGCAAACAAACTGGCTTACGTAATGGCTGGTGGTGATTTATCTGAAGCTACTTTAGTATCTGAACAATATTTATTAGATATCGAACGTGAAGCTTTCTTGAGTTTATGTACTGAAAGAAAAACTCTGGAGCGTATTCAATATATGTTAACTAAAGGAAAACCGCTTAGAAATTAGAAAATAGAACAGAGAGAATAGAATATAGATTTCAGATTTGGTAAAGTCTATTTTCTATACTCTATCTTCTATAATCTTAAAAAATAGAATAAAGAAAAAAGAATAAAGATTTTGAGACAAAGTAACAGTCTATTTTCTATGATCTATTTTCTATAATCTTAAAAAAACAAAAACAAATGAAAACAGCATATATAGTAAAAGCATACAGAACCGCAGTTGGAAAAGCTCCAAAAGGGGTTTTCAGATTCAAAAGACCTGATGAATTAGCGGCTGAAACCATTCAGTTTATGATGGATGAACTGCCTGATTTTGACAAAAAGCGCATCGATGACGTTATGGTAGGAAATGCCATGCCGGAAGCAGAGCAAGGTCTTAACGTTGGACGTTTGATCTCGTTAATGGGATTAAAAGTAGAAGACGTTCCCGGAGTTACAGTAAACCGTTATTGTGCTTCCGGATTAGAAACTATCGGAATGGCAACTGCTAAAATTCAATCCGGAATGGCAGATTGTATCATCGCTGGTGGTGCAGAAAGTATGAGTTATATTCCGATGGGAGGTTACAAACCAACTCCGGACTATAAAGTAGCTGCTGCCGGTCATGAGGATTACTACTGGGGAATGGGGTTAACTGCTGAGGCGGTTGCCAATCAATATAAAATCTCCAGAGAAGATCAGGATGAGTTTGCTTACAACTCTCATATGAAAGCATTGAAAGCACAAGCAGAAGGAAAATTTGACAAACAAATCGTTCCAATTACTGTTGAACAGACTTTCATCAATGAAAATGGTAAAAAAGAAACAAAATCATACGTTGTAAATAAAGACGAAGGTCCAAGAGCAGGAACTACTAAAGAAGCTTTAGCAGGTTTAAGACCCGTTTTCGCAGCAGACGGAAGTGTAACTGCCGGTAACTCGTCTCAAATGAGTGACGGTGCTGCTTTTGTTTTAATCATGAGCGAAGAAATGGTAAAAGAATTAAATCTGGAGCCAATCGCACGTTTGGTAAATTTTGCGTCTTCTGGTGTGGAGCCAAGAATCATGGGTATCGGACCTGTAAAAGCAATTCCGAAAGCCTTGAAACAAGCAGGATTAACGTTGAATGATATCGAATTAATCGAGCTGAATGAAGCTTTTGCTTCACAGGCTTTGGCTGTTACCCGCGAATTAAACATCAATCCGGAAATCGTAAACGTAAACGGTGGAGCCATTTCATTAGGTCACCCACTGGGTTGTACAGGAGCTAAACTTTCTGTTCAGTTATTCGACGAAATGAAACGCAGAGGCAACAAATACGGAATCGTAAGTATGTGTGTAGGTACCGGACAAGGTTCTGCAGGGATTTACGAAGTGCTATAGTTTTTTTGAGAGGAAAGAAGCAAGAGGCTAGACTTAATTTTGGAATGAAGATATTCTGTGAATAAGCTTCTTTAAAAGTAGTAAAAAACTTACTTTTTAATTTTTCTTCTTATCTTGCCTCAAAAAACATGAGACACAATTTTAAGAATTTGAAAATTTGGATTTTAGCTATAGAAATTACAAATGATATCTATAAACTAACCGCCACTTTTCCAAAATCAGAAACGTATAGTTTGACAAGTCAAATGAACAGATGTTCTGTTTCAATACCTTCTAATATTGCCGAAGGTTCAAACAGAGGAAATAAACACTTTCAGCATTATCTGAATATTAGTTTAGGGTCATCATTTGAGTTACAAACACAATTGTTGATAGCTTGTCAAAATGACTATTTAACAAAAGAAAAAACAGAAAAATTAGAAAATAAAATAATTGAATTTCAAAAGATGACCACAGGCTTCATCAACAAGTTAGACAACAATCTTCCTTCTTGACTCTTGCATCTTAATTTAAAAACATACAAAAAACAAAAGCAATGGCAGATACTATCGAAAAAAACGTGACTCGTGGTGGTCAGTTTTTAGTTAAAGAAACAAAATGCGAAGATATCTTCACACCGGAAGATTTTTCGGAAGAGCAATTAATGATGCGTGACTCTGTAAAAGAGTTCGTAGACAAAGAATTATGGGCGCATAAAGATCGTTTCGAGAAGAAAGATTACGCTTATACAGAATCTTCTATGCGTAAAGCAGGTGAACTGGGACTTCTTGGAGTTGCTGTTCCGGAAGAATATGGTGGATTAGGAATGGGATTTGTTTCTACAATGTTGGTTTGTGACTACATTTCAGGAGCAACGGGTTCTTTCTCTACAGCTTTCGGTGCACATACCGGAATTGGAACTATGCCAATTACGCTTTATGGTACTGAAGAACAAAAGAAAAAATACGTTCCTAAATTGGCTTCAGGTGAATGGTTTGGAGCTTATTGCTTAACAGAGCCGGGAGCAGGATCTGATGCTAACTCAGGAAAAACGAAAGCAGTTTTATCTGAAGATGGAAAATACTACTCGATCACAGGACAAAAAATGTGGATTTCGAATGCAGGTTTCTGCAGCGTTTTCATCGTTTTTGCCCGTATTGGAGATGATAAAAACATTACTGGTTTCATCGTAGAAAATGATCCGTCAAACGGAATTTCTATGAATGAAGAAGAGCATAAATTAGGAATCCGTGCTTCTTCTACACGTCAGGTTTTCTTCAACGATACAAAAGTTCCTGTTGAAAACATGTTGTCTGAAAGAGGAAACGGTTTCAAAATTGCGATGAACGCTTTAAACGTAGGTCGTATTAAATTAGCTGCTGCTTGTTTAGATGCTCAACGTAGAGTTACTACTGGAGCTGTAAAATATGCTAACGAAAGAATTCAGTTTAATACTCCGATTTCAAGCTTCGGTGCTATCCGTTCTAAACTGGCTGAAATGGCAACTAATGCCTACGCAGGAGAAAGTGCTTCTTACCGTGCTGCAAAAGACATCGAAGACAGAATCGCTGCCCGTGAAGCAGAAGGAACTTCTCATCAGGAAGCTGAATTGAAAGGTGTTGAAGAATATGCTATCGAGTGTTCTATACTAAAAGTAGCTGTCTCTGAAGACGTTCAAAGCTGTTCAGATGAAGGAATTCAGATTTTTGGCGGAATGGGATTCTCTGAAGACACTCCAATGGAAAGCGCCTGGAGAGATGCTCGTATCGCACGTATCTACGAAGGAACAAATGAAATTAACAGAATGCTTTCAGTGGGTATGTTGATCAAAAAGGCTATGAAAGGTCATGTTGATTTATTAGGGCCAGCTATGAAAGTTCAGGAAGAATTAATGGGAATTCCATCTTTTGATACTCCTGATTTCTCTGAATTATTTGCGGAAGAAAAAGGAATCATCGCTAACCTGAAAAAAGTTTTCTTAATGGTTGCCGGAAGCGCTGTTCAAAAATACGGACCGGATTTAGATTCTCACCAACAATTATTGATGGCAGCTTCTAACATCTTAATCGAGATCTACATGGCTGAAAGTACTATTTTAAGAACTGAAAAATTAGCCAAAAAAGAAGGAGAAGCTAAAGTACAAGAGCAAATTGCAATGGCAAAATTATACTTATACAAAGCAGTAGATATCGTTAACCTAAATGGTAAAGAAGGAATCATTTCTTTTGCAGAAGGTGACGAACAACGTATGATGTTAATGGGACTTAAACGTTTCACAAAATACACAAACAATCCAAATGTAGTAGCCTTAAGAGAGGTTATTACTTCTAAATTAGTTGCAGAAAACGAATACTGCTTCTAATACAAAAATAGTTTTTAGCTTTTAATTTGTTTAAACCCGCACTAATCCGAAACAGTGCGGGTTTATTTATTTATTTTTTTGACTAAATCGAAGGAAGGAGCTTTCGCAATATTTTTGCAACGATTTGCAAAATATTCGTTAAAATTAACTCTTAGACCCCTATAGAATAGTTAAATATTGGCGGTATTACTTTATATTTAGCATTCTAAAAACTTTAAAAAACATAAAATGAAACAAATTAACCTGTTTGCCCTGATTCTATTGTGCAACTTTACCACAAGTACATTTGGGCAAAAAAGCAAAAAAATGGACATCATAGCCTATTATACAGGTGATGACAAGCTAATTAACGAATACGAAGTAAGTAAACTAAACCAAATCATTTTTAGTTTTTGCCATTTAAAAGAAGGGAAACTAAGTGTTGATTCTGCAAAAGATTCTACCACGATTAAACATTTGGTTTCATTAAAAGCATCCAATCCACAATTAAAAATTATTCTTTCACTTGGTGGCTGGGGAGGTTGCGAGCCTTGTTCTGCTGCATTTTCAACAGCCGAAGGAAGACTTACTTTTGCCAAATCAGTAAAAGAAGTAAGCCATTATTTTAAAGTAGACGGTTTAGATTTAGATTGGGAATATCCGGCAATTGAGGGACTGCCAGGACATTTGTTTCAGCCGGCTGACAAGCCAAATTTCACCGAACTAATCAAAATTTTACGTTCAACTTTAGGTAAAAAATACGAATTGAGCTTTGCTGCCGGAGGTTTTCAAAAAGCCTTAGACGAATCGATTGACTGGAAAAAAGTAATGCCTCTAGTAAACCGTGTAAACATTATGAGTTATGATTTAGTGAACGGATACTCAAAAGTTACCGGACACCATACGCCTTTATACAGCACTAATCCAAAAGAAGAATCTACAGACAGAGCGGTTGAATATTTATTGAAACTGGGAATTCCTGCTGAAAAACTAGTTATAGGAGGTGCTTTCTATACCAGAACCTGGAAAAATGTAGAAAACATCAACAATGGTTTGTATCAGTCAGGTGAGCATGTTCAGGGAGTTTCTTTTAAAGATTATAGCACTTTTTATACAGAAGCCAATGGATGGAAATACTTTTGGGATGAAAAAGCCAAAGCACCTCACTGGTACAATGAAAAAGAAAAAACATTTGCCACAGGAGACAATCTGGCGTCTATAAAAGCAAAAGCAGAATATGCGAAAGCTAAAAACTTAGGCGGAATTATGTTTTGGGAATTGCCTCTGGATGCCACACGTAACGGAATGGTCAATACAATTTACGACGTTAAAATCGCTAAATAAAAAACTTTAGATCATAAAAAAACGGCAGCTGTTCAAAAAATAGCTGCCGTTTTGCTTATCGTAAAAATTTAAAACTAAATTTTAACTTTACTCTTATCCAGTTCGCCTATAAAAGGAATTGTCTCCAGAATTTCTGCTCTGATTATCGTCTGCAAATACACTTCTAACTGAATGAACTTCGCAGCATTAATGGCACCTATCACTTTTTTGGCCTGCGTATAGGTTTTAGAATATAACTTTTCATATCCAATATGGTTTCTTAAAGTTCCCTTTGCCAGCTCATCGGCTTTTTCATCGGTAAGCGTTGCATAATTCACCGCATAATCATTAATCAATTGAAATTTAGTTTGCCCGAGACCCTTGCGATCCGCTTCATAACTATCATACACTTTTGCAAATGCTGCAGCCTGGCTATCGGATAAATTCATATACTCTTTTACGAGATCCCCTTTTGATTTTCCGTAAATACTTTGCACAACATCCACATCTTCTTTAAATGATGATTGAGCGTAAGAAGAAAATGAAGCAATGGCCACGATAAGAATAAGGCTTATTTTTTTCATAGTTCTGATTTTAAATTTGTTTTATCAATTCATCCGTTATAAAAAAATACTTCTAGATTCTAAAAAAGAAAGACTACTTATTCTCCACCGCTTTTGGCGCTCTAATTACGCCATCATAAGAAATGGACGCCCTATTGTTACTGTTGACTGAAAGCGTCGTACTTCCGTTATTGAAAATAGTGAAAAGCAAATTATATACATCATCTTTTCCCCTAACGGTAGTTCTTAAAATGTAACTTTTCTTTTTCTTTTCGACTTTAATATCTTCCGGTGCTCCTTCAAATTTTATTCCGCCGTCTCCCCCATACGCAACGTTGAATGCACGCCCAAAAAAAGGCAGATCACAAATAATTTTATCGCTGCTAAATCTTAAAAAATAAATATTATAATCCAGAATAATGAGCCTTCCTCCTTGCGGATTTAATTTCTGCGCTTCAAAATCGAACTTTTTAGAATCAATCAATGCTTCTGTTTCTTTCTGTTGCTGTAAATCTCTTTCTGCCCTTAGCTCCTTCTTCGTCTTATCCTGTGCAAAAACTGAAACATTCAAAAAACAGCACAGTAACAATAAAATGGATAATTTAGTCTTCATAAAGTGCAAATTTTAGATTAGAAAAGAAGAGTACTATTTTCTGGTAAATCGCATCAATGCAATGTCTCCTGAGATAAAATGAAGCGTTTTCCCTTCATCTGTAATATCATAGGATGTAATTTTAGGCAAAGTACCCATAAAAAGACGTTCCCCTTCCTGTGCTTGCGGACACATCTTTTTGGTTACAGCCATTGGGCCTGTCAGATCGATTTTATGACCAGTTACCACAAGTGCTCCGTTGAAAGAATTACATCCGTTATTTCCGGATACTCTTTTTTCAATTTGATTAAAATTAATAGTTGGCTTATTATTGGGATACAAAGCATCAAAATCAACACTTGAACCGGAGATATAATTAAGTTCCCAATTTCCTTCAAGTTTAGAAGCATCGCCCCCTTTTGCTCCTTTAGAGCAATTACAGGAAGTTAAAACAATTCCTAAAAAAACGAAAGATAAAATACTCTTGATCATAATATTTAAGATTAAGTTAAAAAATAAAACCCTTGATTTTCAAGTAAATAAACTCATAATTACACGAATTTACGTAATATTTTTGGGTTCATCAGCTAAAGTTGCTTTAAATTCCGATCAATAGTTTTAGTTTTTTTTAACGATCGGTACCAATCCATGTCAGTATTTTATGTTAATTTTACTTAAACTATAATAAAAAAGACTCTTCTATGAAAAAAATAATCGTTTCCTTCGCCATAATTACAGCTTTAATCATTGGCTGTAAAACCAGTACAAAATCAAATGATGCCAAAACCTTAAGGGTAGCTTTAGAGCCAAAAAGCAAAAGTACAGTAGCAGGAACAGCCACTTTTACCGAGAGAAAAGGAAAAGTAACTTTTGCTGCAAAAATAACGGGTTTACAGCCGGGAGTACATGCAATTCACATTCATGAAAAGGCAGATTGTAGTGCTGCAGACGGAAGTTCGGCCGGAGGACACTGGAATCCAACTTTTAAAAAACACGGAAAATGGGGTGTTGCCGAGTACCACAAAGGAGATATCGGAAACTTTACCGCTGATGCAAATGGTAACGGGACTATAACACTAACTACTGATGAATGGTGCATTGGCTGCGGAGATGAAAGCAAAGATATTCTGGGAAAAGGATTAATTGTTCATCAGGGATCTGATGATTTCACAACACAGCCTACAGGAAATGCGGGCGGAAGAGTTGCCTGTGCCGGAATCATTAAATAAAAAACATAAAACAGTAATAACCACTACATTTTCACAAAATCTAGTGGTTATTTCATTTTAAATTTACACTAAAACAAGAAAAAGATATAGCTTTGCAGCTATAAATTATAAAGTTAATGATTAACCCATCGGCACCAGGCTGGATAGATAAGTTTTTTAGCGAACAAAAGTTTTCAGAAGCTATTCCTTTTGAGACTGCTGAGTCGTTTTACCATAAAGTCAGAGAAACCGGTTTTATTTACGGTCACATCATCGCTATAGATTCTCAGATTCCAATCCCTATAAAAGGCTGGTTCAAAACCGAAATCTCCAAAGTAGCTTTATTGAATACTTTGTATGGTGTTTTTTGTTTGGAAAAAAGAAGCTCAGAGCCTAATAATTTTATTTCTGAAGTTCTAAAATTCTATAAGGAAATGAGCCCGGAAGGTTTTAATATATTTAAAATTCTGCTTCCAAAGGACACTCCTTCTCTTTCTTTAGAAAACATTATAGATCAGCGTGTTCAGACAAATGATAGCATAATCAGTAAAAACTTTTCGCATTTAGTAACCAATGCGCTTTTGTTTATTGATGTTCTGGCTTTCAGACAATATTTAGAACATGGGACAATTCCTGAAAAATACTTAAAACGAATCGAAGAAACCGTTATGGGCATTGTGGCTCTGGCTTTAAAAACCAAGACCATAAAATCTCAGCACGACGATTTACTGATTAAACTTTTTGAAGCTTCCATCCGATACTCAAAATTTTCAAAAGTTACCGTTGATACTTTAGAAACTTTACAATTGGACTATTACAACCATAAACTGGAACATTACTATTTCATTGATATGGCCGGAATGGCTTTGTGGAGCGATGGTGTTGTCGAAAATGAAGAGGCCTACTTTTTGTACTCTTTAGGATCAATGATGGGAATTTCTGATGATTTTGTAACTAAAAGCATTGAAACGACCAACACGTTTATCACTACTCACAAAAAGAAGATCCCTTATTTTAATTACTCCAATCCTGTAAAACATTTTTACGACCAAATGACCCATAGTGTGGTAAAACTGATTGTAAGAAACAAAAACAGATTAGTGAAGGAAATCATTCAAAGTAAGGAGTTAATGGTTCTGCTGGCTTATTCTACCACCAGAGATCTGGATGCTAAAGAAAAGAAAAAGGTAAAAAAACAACTTTTAGACATCTGTAAAACTATTCCGTCGCTCACCATATTTTTACTGCCCGGAGGAAGTTTATTACTACCGATTCTTATCAAATTTATTCCAACTTTACTCCCGTCTGCTTTTAATGAAAATCTGGACGAAAACGAATAAAAAAAATCGCCCTTTTGGGGCGATTTCTTTTTTATATTATAGATCTAACTGATAAACTTCATCAAGCTCCTCATTTGAGGCAATATTCACATTTAAATCGGTTACAAAACCGGAATTTAAACCGTAAACCCATCCGTGAAGCATCAAATCTTGTCCGTTTTTCCAGGCTCCCTGAACGATAGATGTTTTAGCTAAATTGTAAACCTGCTCTTTTGCATTGATTTCAACAAAAGCATTGAAACGTTCTGTTTCATCTTCAATTGAATTCAGGTACTTATCGTGTAGACGGTATTCATCTTTAATGTGACGAATCCAGTTGTCGATAATTCCAACAGACTGATTCCCCATAGCAGCTTTAACACCACCACAGCCGTAATGTCCGCAAACAATAACATGTTTTACTTTCAATACATTTACCGCATAATCTAAAACACTCAACATATTCATATCAGAGTGTACTACCATATTAGCAATATTACGGTGTACAAAAACTTCACCCGGTTTAGCTCCAATAATTTCATTTGCCGGAACACGACTGTCTGAACAGCCAATCCACAATAATGGCGGTGTTTGTCCTTTTGCAAGATCTGCAAAATAATTAGGATCTAATGCTAATGATTTTTCGACCCACTGTCTGTTATTTTCAAGTAACTGCTTATAAAACTCTCTCATTTTTTTGTTTTTTGTATGGTAATCCCGTTTGCTTAAATCTACTAAAAAAAAACTTCTCGTAAAGTTATCTAATTTTAATACTTCTCACAATCAAGAAATACCTTAATTAATTATAATTTATTTAAAATTCTCTTTTACCTTTTCTTTTTGAACTAAAGTTCTTTTCGCAACATCATAATAATGCTCTATCGATACATGATTATTAATGTCCGGTGAATTCTCAAGTTCATATGCTTTCTTGAATCCTTTAAGCTTTACTTTAATATTTTCGTCAATTGCTCGTGTCTCTTTAAACTCACGGATCAAATCTAAAACATCATGCGCAATATACTCTGTATCTGCAGCATTGATAATTACTTTAGAGTTTTCCGGAATTTCACTTAAAGTAGACTTAATCGCAGCCTTATTCAAGAATGAAACTTCCTGTGCTAAATCGATATGGATGACATCACCATCTTCGTATTCTTCTTTTTTGAAACTGTACGCTCTTTTCAGATTTCCTCTCAATACAAAAATAATACTGATCACAATTCCTAAAGCAACTCCTTTAAGTAAATCTGTTGCTACAACAAATACCAAAGTGGCAATAAACGGTACAAACTGATATTTTCCTTTTTCCCAAAAATGTTTGAAAGTGGCAGGTTTCGCCAGCTTATATCCTACTAAAATTAAAACGGTTGCCAAAGTTGCCAATGGTATTTTATTTAATAATGCCGGAATTGATAAAACACTAATTAGCAAAAGTACACCATGAATAATGGCCGACATTTTTGATTTTGCTCCTGCATTATTATTGGCAGATGATCTTACTACAACAGATGTCATCGGCAAACCACCTAAAAGTGAACTTACTACATTACCAATTCCCTGCGCTCTAAGCTCAACATTGGTATCGGTATAACGTTTTTGAACATCCATTCTGTCAGACGCCTCTATACACAACAACGTCTCAATAGAGGCAACTATCGCGATTGTAATCGCCACCACCCAAACTTGCGGGTTGGTAACCGCAGCAAAATTTGGCAAAATTATGATTGATTTAAACTCATCAAAAGATTTTGGAACCGGCAAAGAAACCAAATGCTCATTTGCAATTGCCAGTGAACTTCCTGTTGAAGTAAAAAACTCGTTTAAAATTATTCCGGTAATAACTGCAACAAGTGCTCCCGGAATTAATTTCATTCTTTTTAAGAAGGGAACTTTCTCCCATGAAATTAAAATCACTAAAGAAACAAGTGAAACCACAACCGCTCCTAAATGTATGTGATTTAAAACATCGAATAGAAAAGAAAAAGAGTTGCTTCCGTCATTTTGAATAAATGCCTGATCTCCTTCAAAATCGGCATCGTAACCAAAAGCATGTGGTAATTGTTTCAGAATAATAATAATTCCGATACCCGCCAACATCCCTTCAATAACGTTGGTAGGAAAATAATTGGAGATACTTCCGGCCTTTAGAAATCCTAATGCTAATTGAATTAATCCAGCAATAAAAACAGACATTAAAAACACATCGAATGCACCTAAATCTGTAATAGCGGTTAAAATGATGGCGGTCAGTCCTGCCGCCGGTCCGGAGACACTAATATGAGACTGGCTTAAGTAACCTACCACAATACCTCCAACAACACCTGCAATAATTCCCGAAAATAACGGTGCTCCGGAAGCCATTGCAATACCTAAACACAATGGAAGAGCCACCAAGAAAACCACTAAACCTGAAGCAAAATCAGATTTAAGGTTGGCAAAAAGATTGATTTTTTTTGTCATAGCACAATACTAAAAAAATTATTCATTAAAGACTTACTGCAATTATCAAAATGCAGTTCAATTCAAAATAATCGGAAGTATTATGCCAAGTTAGGAGGTGGAGCAAAAATGCTCGGAGAAATATTGTCTAATTTTACAATATTTTCAGACACAATGGTCTTTTTTTCAATATAAACTGGCATAACAACTTCATGTTGAAGTATTGCCGGATAAACAGCAGCCTTAAGTTCTTTATGTGAATGTTCCTCTTCAGAAAAACTGAAAAATATCGACGCATCGTTGCTTTTCTTCATTACCGTCACAATAGTTGGGGTAGATAAGAAGGCAATAAAGATGAATAATAATATGCGAGCGACTAATTTCATTGGAACAAAAATAGTGTTAAACAGCTAAAATCAAAGCGAGAGGCCAAAAAATTTAAACAAATTTAACAATCATAAAAAACAGAATGGTCAAACCCGACCATTCTGCTATAGTAATCAATTCAGAAACAACATATTAAAGTTCTTCTTCAAGCCATGCATTCATCATCCAAATTGTTTTTTCCTGCTCTGCAATGAAGTCACTCATCATCGAATTTGTTCCTTCATCATTAATTTCATCCGATTGTTTTAAAATTCCTCTTTCGATTTTCAATAAATCCGTTAAAGAATTTACAATTAAGTGAACCGCTTTTTCATCATTTGAAATATTTTTTCCGACAGCTAATTTGTTATTTTTAATGTAATCTTCAAAAGTATGTAAAGGAGTTCCGCCGATAGTTAAAACCCTTTCTGCAATCAAATCAATTTTCAACTGGGAATCTGTGTACAATTCTTCAAACTTTACATGCAAATCAAAAAAACGTTTCCCACGAATATTCCAATGCAACCCCCTTAAATTCTGGTAATATACCTGAAAATTTGACAACAGAACATTTAATTCTTTTACTAACAATTCTGACTCCTTTACCGGTAAACCTAAAATATTTGTTTTCATAGTTCTCATTTTATAATGTGATTACTACAAATTTAAAATAAGTTCTCCTAAAATAATATAAAAAAAAGTTATATTTTCTTATTTTTGCATCAAAAATTACTATCAAGATGACTATAACTCAATTGCAATATGTATTAGCTGTTGCCGAGCATAAAAATTTTACCCTTGCTGCCGAAAAATGTTTCGTTACCCAGCCTACACTGAGTATGCAGATTCAAAAAATCGAGGAAGAACTTAGTATTCAAATTTTTGACAGAAGCAAAAAACCCATTCAACTTACAGATATTGGTCAGAAAATCGTAAACCAGGCCAAGAATATTGTAAATGAAGCTGATCGTATTAAAGATATTGTAGAGCAGCAAAAAGGTTTTATTGGAGGAGAATTCCGTTTGGGAATTATTCCAACCATTATGCCAACACTTTTACCGATGTTTCTAAACAATTTCATTAAGAAATACCCAAAAGTAAAACTCTTAATTGAAGAGCTTAACACGGATGAAATTATCCTGAAGTTAAAAAATGGTCATTTGGATGCTGCTATTGCTGCAACTCCGCTTGAAGACGAAAAAATAAAAGAAATCGTCTTGTATTTTGAGCCTTTTGTGGCTTATATACCGGAACATCATGCCAGTTTTCAAAAAGAAGAAATTGAAGTTGCGGACTTAAACATTAATGAAATCCTGTTGCTTCAGGACGGGCACTGTTTTAGAGACGGAATTTTAAATTTGTGTAAAAATGCCAGCGACCTGGATCAGAATAATTTTCAGATACAAAGCGGAAGCTTCGAGACCCTGATAAAATTAGCCGACGAAGGTTTGGGTACAACGCTACTTCCGTACTTGCACACCTTAGACTTAAAAGATTCCGACAAACAAAAACTGCGTAACTTTAAGGAACCTAAACCCGCTCGTGAGGTAAGTTTGATTTACCCTAAGAGCGAATTAAAAATGCAGATCATTGATGCCCTAAGATCCACAATTGCGGGAGTTGTTAAAGGAGCAATTGTTTTTCAGAACGTTCAGATCATCAGTCCGCTACAACAAAAGAAATAAAAATAAAAAAGGAGCCAATTTGGCTCCTTTTCTTTTATACTTTAATTAGTAGTAGACTTTGCTTTAATTCTGGTTTTTCAATAATGAAATTTAATAACCATTCTTGTAATTGTTCCATTTCGTACGGTAACAGTGTTTTGATAGCTTTTTCTAATTCTTTGCAGAAAAGTATCGGGTCGAAACTCACTCTCTCAAGTATTGATTTCGTGTAATCAAACATCATTTTTGACATAATAAAATAAGATTTTTTGGGGTTATCTATATTTTTAAACTCGCAACAAATTTAAACAAATATCAATCACTAGTATTGATTTTAACTTATTATTTTAAAAACTTTAGCAGCGAATACGATTTCTTAATGCATATAAATCAATATAGAATCATTCTAAACAACTCATTTAAACCTTTTTAAAGGCTCTAAACATTTCTCTTTTTCCGGGAGGTCCTGCCAATTTTTCGACAGTAAATCCTACCTCAATCATACTTCTTTTAACAACTCCGCGAGCAGCATACGTTACCAAAACTCCATTGGGCTTTAAACTTTGGTACATTTTTCGAAAAATTTCGGTACTCCACAGCTCCGGCTGCACCCGATATCCGAAGGCATCAAAGTAAATCAAATCAAAAATTTCAAAATCATCAATTTCATCAAAAAATTGTTTCCTTTTGGTTAACCTGAAATCGGCACTGATAACCTCTTTCTGATTCCACTCGCACTCGTGCATTTTTTCGAAAACATCCTTATAATTGTCCGCCTCCAATTCAGCAACATAATTCATTTCAAGCACCTCTTTCGCATCAACCGGATAAGCTTCTACTCCAACATAATCAATTTGCTGCTGTTTTTGCATGGATTCCAAAAAAGTAATAAACGCATTCAACCCCGTTCCGAAACCTATTTCAAGAATACTTACCGGAGCAGCATCAAATAACGAAAGACCGTTTTTTATAAATACATGTTTGGCTTCCTGAATCGCTCCGTGTTTGGAATGGTAAGACTCATTCCATTCCTGCAAATGAATTGTAGTTGAGCCATCTAGCGTTTTAATTATTTCTCTTTTCACTTTATTTCGGAATTAGCAATCTTTCTCTATTGATATATCGGGCATTTTAAGTGCCAAATTTAGTCAAAACAAATGCGTAAAGCCTTAAAAAACGGTTCGTTTTTCATAAATTCTTTATAAAAATGTCTTAATTTTTTCACTTTATTATAAGATATATAAATCTCAGTTAAAGGGCATAAATAATGCAGTTTTACCAAGCAAATTATATATTTTTACTTAATTTTGCATTGAGAAAAATCTATCATTCACCAAATCATAGCTTTAGATTTTCTTTAATTATTAATGCTAATTACATAAAAAAAACTTTACATATTAATTATGAGTACAACTCAAACCAACAAAATTGAAATCAGAAAAGCAACTTCGTCAAAAATAAGCGGAGTAGACTTTCAAAATTTAAGCTTTGGTTCTGTTTTTACAGACCATTTATTCGAGTGTGATTTTAAAAATGGAGAATGGCAAAATCCTGTCATTAAGCCTTATGCTCCAATTTTAATGGATCCGTCTTCAAAAGTCTTCCACTACGGACAAGCCATTTTTGAAGGAATGAAAGCTTATAAAGATGACAATAATGATGTTTGGTTGTTCAGACCGGATGAAAACTTCAAACGTTTTAACAACTCAGCAGTTCGTATGGCTATGCCGGAAGTTCCTGAAGCTGTTTTTATGGACGGTTTGAATGAATTATTAAAAATTGATCAGGAATGGATTCAAAAAGGAAACGGAAGCAGTATGTACATCCGTCCTTTTATGATTGCAACCGGTGCCGGTGTTGTAGCAAATCCTTCTGACGAATATAAATTCATGATTTTACTTTCTCCTGCACAATCTTATTACGGAGGTGAAGTGAAAGTAATTATCGCTGAACATTACAGTAGAGCGGCAAACGGAGGAATTGGAGCTGCCAAAGCTGCCGGAAACTACGCTGCACAATTTTACCCAACCAATCTGGCCAACAAAGATGGTTTCCAACAGGTAATCTGGACAGATGATGCCACACACACTAAACTGGAAGAAGCGGGAACTATGAACGTTTTCTTCAGAATCAATGATACTTTATTAACCGCTCCAACAAGCGAAAGAATCTTAGACGGTATTACCAGAAAAAGTTTGATCGCTATCGCAGAAAAAGAAGGACTTAAAGTTGAAGTTCGTCCTGTTATTGTATCAGAATTGGTAGAAGCGGCTAAAAACGGATCTTTAAAAGAAATCTTCGGAGCAGGAACTGCTGCTGTAGTAAGTGTAATTAAAGGTTTCTCTTATCAGGATGTATATTACGAAATGGCACCTCTTGAGAATTCTTATGCTTCTTTATTAAAAGAAAAACTAACAAGTCTTCAAAACAAACTTTCTGAAGATACTTTTGGCTGGACTGTAAAAGTACAGTAAACAAAAGACACCTCTATATAAAACAAACCCGACAGGCTATAAAACCTGTCGGGTTTTTTATGCTAAAGCAATTTTGAAAAATCAGGCTTAAAGTAGTTTGGCCCTTTCATTACTTTTCCGTCTTCTCTGTAAATTGGCTTACCGTCCTCTCCTAATTTACTCATATTACTGCGTTGAATCTCATCAAAAACAGCTTCGATTTTGTCCTGCAAACCGTGTTCAATAATAGTTCCGCACAAAATATACATCATATCCCCCAAAGCATCAGCAATTTCAACTAAATCGTTATTCTGAACCGCCTCCAGATATTCTTCGTTTTCCTCTTTCATTAAATTATAACGAAGCAGTTTTTTTGTCTCTCCCAAATCAGCAATCGGTTCAAGGCTATGTCCTATTTTAAAAGCAGTATGAAACTCAGTCACCGCATCAAGTTGTTTCTTCATGATATTATTTTGATTAAATGAAATACCAAATTAGCAACAATTCGTATACAATTCTCTAAATTTGCCAAAAATTATTTTCAACTATGTTTAGTCAAGGACAATTAATATTCGGACTCTGTTTTTTTATTGCATTCGTAATCGTAATGATATTCGCTTATCGAAAAGATCTTGCCTTACACAAGGTTTTTTACAAAGGCAATTATAAAGTACTACTCGTATTTTTACTTTTTATTGCCATTTTATTTGTAATTAAATTTTTCTTCAAACGATAAGACCGAAAAGAAAGTTTTCGATTTCAAATAAAACCTTTTTGAGTACATTTTATTTGATTTTCTCTTCCGATAATGGTATAAAATGTACTTTTACCAAAGTGTTATTAGTGCGACTAGTAATAAATTTATAACTTTACGACTCCAAATAAACCACTACAATGAAGATTCTTAAATATTTATTCCTACTACTATTATTAAGCCTTGTTGCCCTTACCGTTTTTGTTGCCACACAAAAAGGAATCTTTTCTGTGGAAAGAAGCAAAGTGATCAATTCACCAAAAGCTACGGTATACAATTACCTTAATGATTTTAGAAATTATGAAGATTTTGAATCCTGGTCTGTTGAAGATCCTACGATGAAGATGACCTTTCCTAACAAAACAGTCGGAAACGGAGCTTCTTTTTATTGGACTGGATCTGAAGGAAATGGAAACGCAATTACTCTAAAAACAAAAGACGGAGAAAGCATACAGCAAAAAATGAAGTATGACGGAACCGAAGCCGATGTAAACTGGACTTTTAAAGATACGTTGGCCGGAAAAACAAAAGTAACCTGGAAAGCATCCGGAACGATGAGTTTTTTATTTAAAGTTTACGCTGCTCTAAACGGAGGCTCGGACAAAGTAATTGGAACTATCTACGAAAAAAGTCTTGCCAATATTGACAAAAACTTAGATTACGAAACAAAAACATACGCTATAAAAGTTAACGGACTAGTAAGAAAGACTGAAACTCCTTATATCAGACAAACCTTTACGAGTGAAATTGGAAAAGTTGGTAAAAATGCCAAAATCGTTATTCCGAAACTAATCGAATTCAGCAAAAATAATGGGTTAGCCACGAATGGAAAACCATTTATTATTTACCATACTTACGACATTACAACAGGACTGGCTAAAATTTCGATTTGCTTACCTACCAGCCGCGAAATCGTAACTACTTCCGGAAGCGATATTTCAGGAGGAAAACTAAACGGATTTGAAGCCGTAAAAACCACTTTAAAAGGTGATTATTCGCATCTTAACGAAGCTTTTAAAAAAACAACTACTTTTATCAACAACGAAAAAATCACACCTGATTTAAGCTGGTCACATCTTGAAATCCTGACCATGAGCAAACTGGATGTAAAAAGCCCGTCTAAATTAATGACTGAAATTTACTATCCAACAAAACCTAAAGTAGTTCCGGTCGCTAAAGTTCCTGTTTACAGACCAGCCACTACCGATCCGGCAGTAGCAAAACCTGTAGAAACACCTAAAAAGCCGGCAGAAGAAGAACAGTCAGAATTCTAAAATAATTTGGTTCATTAAACCTTTTGTTCAAAATTCATTCTAACACCATAAATAACGGAATTTGGCAGACGAGAAGGAATTTATTCAACAATTATTAAATCCTGCAACGCAAAATACCGCGTTTCAAAAGCTCGTATCTGATTATCAAAAACCGCTGTATTCCCATATTCGAAACATTGTATTAAATCATGATGATACAGATGATGTTTTACAGAATACTTTTGTAAAAGTCTTTCAGTATTTAAAAAACTTCAAGGGAGAAAGCAAGCTTTTTTCCTGGATGTATCGAATTGCAACCAACGAAGCTTTGACCTTTTTAAGTCAAAAAGCAAAACTGAACGGAATAACTTCCGAAGCACTACAAAATAAAGCCATCGACAATTTAAAAGCCGATGTTTATTTTGAAGGAGACGAAATTCAGATCAAACTTCAAAAAGCGATTGTAACCTTACCGGAAAAACAACAATTAGTTTTTAAAATGAAATATTTTGAAGAATTAAAATACGAAGAAATCGCTGAAATTCTGGGAACTTCAGTCGGCGCTCTGAAGGCATCCTATCATCACGCAGTAAAAAAAATTGAAATATATGTTACCTCAAATTAAACCTTTTGTAATAACAACTGTCTAATAGCTACTATGAAAACATTTAATTTAGAAAACGAACCGAAAATAAAAACCGGATTTAAAACTCCGGAGAATTATTTTGATACTTTTTCAACAAAGGTTTTACAGCAAATAAACGAAGAGAAAGAAGTAAAAGTAATACCGCTTTACAAGCGTAAAAAAGTACTTTCGATTGTGGCTGCCGCAGTTGTTTTTGCAGCTTTACTGATTCCTGTGATCAACCATTATAATACATCCAAAGATCTTGACGAAGACACTCTGGAAACCTACTTATCTTATCAGTCCAACTTAAATCAATACGATTTAATTCGTGAACTGGACACAAAAGACATTGATAAACTTGGTAAAAACGTTGCTCTTGAACAGGAAACTCTTGAAGACATCCTTGCCACCAACCCTAATATTGAAAATTTAATTTCAGAATAAAACTAAAATTTCAAAAGATGAAAATTAAAAATATACTTCCGATACTTCTATTCTTTATTACATTCTCCTTTTACGCACAGAATGACAAAACAGACGAAAAGCGGGAAAAGATTAAAGCTTACAAAGTTTCTTTTTTAACAACAGAATTGGAACTCACCTCCACAGAAGCCGAGAAATTCTGGCCCATTTACAATACATACGATGACAAACAATATGAATTGCGTCACGAAAAAATGAAAATGTATTTGCGTAAACTAGATGATGACAACATTAGTACCATGTCTGAAAAAGAAGCAGCTTCACTCCTGTCACAAATGGAAAGCGCAGACAAAGAATTATATACACTGAGAGACAAATACAACAGCAACTTAAAAAAGATCCTTTCTGCAAAGAAAATCTTAAAGCTTAAAAAATCAGAAGACGACTTTAACCGCAAACTATTAAAACAATATCGCGATAAAGCCGGAAAAAACTAGAATAGTTAAAAACAACAACAGCGAAAACCCCATATAATAACTTGCTTTATTATTTGGGGTTTTTATTATTTAAATCTAATTCTGATTACTTTATTATGGCCTGCTGCAATTGCAGTATTTCTATTCAAAAAACGAATGGTAAACAATTTTGTATCCGTCGATAATTGCGTCCAGTTCTCTCCTCCATTTTGCGAATACTGGATTCCTTCAGAACCTACACAAATAATTTCTTTACCATTTCCACCCGGAACGTATTGCACGCACGAAGCATATCCAAATCCCATACCCTGACCAATTAGCTGCCAGGTTTTTCCTCCGTCAGTAGTAAAAGCTTTATTGTCCTTTTTTTGTTCTGGAAATTCGTAATCACCACCAGCGATAAATCCGTGTTTTGAATCGTAAAAATCGGCTGTAAAAATACCGGTCATTGTTTTTCCCTGCACAATTGGTGTTTCAACTGCCTTCCAGGTTCTTCCTTTGTCCGGTGAATAAAAAACACGCGCCTTTTTTCCTCCCGAAACCAGCCAGGTATCATTTCCTTTTATTACTATATTTGAATTACTGGCTGCAAAAGCCGCTTCACCCTCTGCATTGGTTGGTAATTTATCCGATAAAATTTTGGTCCAGGTTTCACCCCCGTCACGTGTCACGATAATTGAAAAAGTATCTTCTGTAGGATCACCAATCGCAATTCCTTCTTTATCGTTCCAAAACTGCATACTATCGTAAAACACCTTCGAATTTACTTCTTTGTAAACTAATTTTACTTTCTGAGTTTTTTTAGACACCTGATAAAGCAATGCAGGATTTCCTACACTCAACAAAAAAATATTATTTGCATTCTGAGCAATACTTCTAAATTCCAAATTCAACGTATCGCGGTAAATATGATCTTCAAATTTTTCTTTTTTATCCAAATCATAAAACCCAAAACGGGAGTTATCAGCTCCATACCAAATTTTATTTTTATCGATTGAGATGGCTCTGATACTAATTTTATCCTGAAATAAAGTATCTATCTGAATTGATGTAAAACCCGTATTAAAAATCCCTTTACCATTATTATTCAAGGTTTTAAAAGACATTAACAAAATTAAAGCACCAAAAAAGAATATTACTTTTCTCATAAAATTAGTTTTTTAGCGCTAAAATACAATTATTTATAACACTTGAAATAAGTTTCGCTTTTTTTTCTGGCACAGTAATTGGATACCTCAAAATATTAATCATAATAAGATTTAAAAATGAAAACGAAACTACTTTTTATAGCCCTCCTGGCAATAGGTTTGAGTTCTGTACCGGTACAAAGCCAAACTACTGTTTACGCAAAAAGCTCAGACATAAGCGATAACTTAGATTTAAGAGCTGTTGCGTCTATTTTTGGAGAATCAGCTAATCTGCAAGATTTTGAGAGACGTTTGAACGACTCTAAATATCAAATTTCCAATCTTGATTTGAACGATGACAATCAGGTCGATTATTTACGTGTAATCGAATCTGTAGAAAACAGAACTCACGTTGTAATTATTCAGGCGGTTTTAGATCGTGATGTTTATCAGGACGTTGCCACCATTGATGTGGAAAGAGACAACTACAACAGAGTAAATGTACAGATCGTAGGGAACAGCTACTTGTATGGAGCCAACTACATTTACGAGCCTGTTTACAATGTAGCTCCGGTAATTTACACTTCATTTTGGGTAACCAATTACAGACCGTATTACTCTAGCTGGAGTTGGAATTACTATCCAAGATATTACTACGCCTGGAGACCTTACCCAATTTACAGATACAGAAACAACATTAATTTGTGTATTAATGTAAACAATAGCTACAACTATGTAAACACGAGAAGAAGTTACAGAGCTCCTGTTATCTATGAAACAAGACGCACGTACGGTTACGAAACCAGACGTCCTGATTATAGTTTTGCACAAAGAAATTCGAATGCTACTAACAGATATGATTTAGATCAAAGACGTGTTACCACCAGAGATTACGGAAGAAATCAAAATACATACACGACAAACAGATCCAATTCAGATAGAGTATCTACTACAGACAACAGAACCTCAACCAGAAATTATGGAGAGAACAGAACAACATCTGACAGAACTTATACTACAAACAGAACCTCTTCTAACAGCAGAGACAATTCAGGCATAAGCACAAATCCTGTAAGAGTTGAAAATACCGGCAGAAGAGATTACGGTCAAAACAATTCGAATGTTTCTAGACGAAATTCACAAAGCTATGGAACTACGGAAAGAGTTGCGACTCCTCAAAGAAATGAGTCTTCCAGAAGTTATTCAGAAAACAGAGGAAATTCAGAGAGACAGAGTTCGCAAAACACGCAACGTTACGAATCTCCAAGAGCAACTCAGGAATCCAGAGGCAGTGAACCACAAAGAGAGAGCGGTTCTAACGGAAGAAGTTACGGCGGTAGACGAATTTAATACCAAATTTCCAATCTTATATAAAATGAAAAGCACAATTTAACGATTGTGCTTTTTTTTATCTTTTTAGTTATAAGTGAGGTTAGTTTATTATAAAACGTTAAATTTGCAACCGTCTTTTATAAAAATATACATGAGCGCATCGCATAAAAACTTACATAGTAAGTTGTCTATAGGGGGTTTACTGATAACATTGGGAATTATTTATGGAGATATTGGTACTTCTCCATTGTATGTAATGAAAGCCATTCTTGGTGATTACGCCATTAATTCTGATATCGTTCTTGGTGGAATTTCATGCGTTTTCTGGACTTTGACTCTTCAGACTACAATAAAATATGTACTGATCACGTTAAGTGCCGACAATCATGGTGAGGGTGGAATTTTTGCCTTATATGCCCTGGTCAAAAAAACCAAAATCCAATGGCTTATTGTCCCCGCGATTATTGGAGGAAGTGCCTTATTAGCTGACGGGATTATTACCCCTCCAATTTCTATTTCTTCCGCTGTAGAGGGAATCCGGGCGTTTTATCCGACTATGCAAACGGAGACTATTGTTTATATTGTTATCGCAATTTTATTCATTCTTTTCACCATACAACAATTTGGAACCAAACTAGTTGGAAAGTTTTTTGCTCCAATGATGCTGATCTGGTTTGCTATGTTGGGAACTCTGGGAACAATTCAAATTCTAAAATTTCCTGAAGTAATTAAAGCGGTAAATCCGTATTATGCTTATCATTTATTATCCATTCACCCTGACGGTTTCTTTGTACTTGGTTTCGTGTTTTTATGTACGACAGGTGCCGAAGCTTTGTACTCTGACATGGGACATTGCGGAAGAAAAAACATCAGAATTAGCTGGGTATTCGTAAAAACTACTTTGGTTTTAAACTATTTCGGACAGGCTGCTTACTTAATCCATCATGAAGGAAGTACACTGCAACAACTAGGTGGAGAAAATGGAAATCCTTTTTATCTGATTATGCCACACTGGTTCCTTCCGTTCGGAATTGTGGTAGCTACTTTGGCAGCGGTAATCGCTTCTCAGGCACTTATCAGCGGATCATTTACTTTGATCAACGAGGCTATGCGACTGAACTTCTGGCCAAAAGTTAAAATTAAATACCCTACCGAAGTAAAAGGACAATTGTATATTCCATCGATCAACTGGTTATTGTTTTTTGGTTGCGTTGGAATTGTTTTACACTTTGAGAAATCAGGAAATATGGAGCATGCCTATGGTCTTGCCATTATTCTGTGTATGATCATGACGACCATTTTACTGAATTACTATCTCATCATGAAACGTGTAAAATTGTACCTGATGGTACCGTTAATCACTATCTATTTACTGATTGAGTTTAGTTTCCTGATTGCTAACATTACTAAATTTGCCGAAGGCGGTTACGTAACTTTAATTATTGCTATTGCTTTAATCTCTATCATGACGATATGGTACCTGGCTAAGAAAATCAACAAAAGCTACACCAAAATCATCAAAATTGATGACTATAAAAAGGTATTGATGGAACTAAGCGAAGACTTATCTATCCCAAAATACGCTACTCACCTGGTTTATATGACTAATGCTAATCGCGTTGATGAATTAGAAGAAAAAGTAATTTATTCTATTTTACAAAAGCGTCCAAAAAGAGCTGATATTTACTGGTTTGTACACGTAAACATTTTAACGGAACCGTACAAAACACAATACAAAGTTACCGAAATAGCTAAAGACGATATTTACAGAATCGATTTTAATTTAGGATTCAGAGAGCCTACAAAAATTAATTTAATGTTTAGAGAAGTAATTCGCGATATGGTAAAACGTGGCGAAGTAGACATCACCAGCCGTTACGAATCTTTAAACAAAAACAATATTATCGGAGACTTTAAATTTGTTTTATCAGAGAAATTCCTATCTAACGACAACGATCTAAGATGGCATGAAAACATTATCATGAGTTCTTATTTCTTCATTAAAAAACTGAGTTTATCTGAAGAAAGAGCTTTTGGTTTAGACAGTAGTTCCGTAAAAATTGAAAAATTCCCAATGGTGCTTCACGCTCCTGAAAATATTGGACTGACACGTATTACGAAATAAATCATTCCAAAATATAATTAACAAACACTCTTTTAAACTTTATTAGAGTGTTTTTTCTTTTAAAAAGAAGTTAAACGAACAATCAAAATTAAAAATTTAACTTTCAATCAATTAATAGTACCTTTGCAACTCAAATAATTAAAATGAGATTACACAGAAATTTAGTTTATACTACCATCGATTCTTTAAATGCTATTTTCAATGAAGGAGAATATGCAGACAAAGTGGTAGCCAGAGCCTTAAAAAAAGATAAACGTTGGGGAAGTTCCGACAGGAAGTTTGTTGCTGAAACGATATACGAAATTGTTCGCTGGAAGCGACTATATGCAGAAATTGCAGAAGTAAAAGAACCATACGACAGAGATAACTTATGGAGAATGTTTGCGGTTTGGGCAGTTTTGAGAGGATATCCTATTCCGGATTGGAGACAATTGGAAGGAACTCCTGAGAGAAAAATAAAAGGTCGTTTTGATGAGCTTTCTAAAATTAGAGCTTTAAAAGAATCTATTCCGGACTGGATGGATGAATTAGGAGTAAAAGAATTAGGAGAAAAAGTTTGGGCAAAAGAAATTGCTGCTCAAAATCAGCCGGCTAAAGTTATCTTAAGAACCAATACGCTTAAAGGCACCAAAGAAAACTTGAGAAACACGTTGATGGATTTAAATATTGAAACGGAATATTTAAAAGATCAGCCTGAAGCTTTAGTTTTAAAAGAAAGAGCCAACGTATTCTTAACGGATGCTTTTAAACAAGGACTTTTTGAAGTTCAGGATGCCAACTCGCAATTAGTAGCTGGTTTTCTGGATGTAAAACCTGGAATGCGTGTGGTAGATACCTGTGCAGGAGCGGGAGGAAAAACATTGCACATTGCTTCGTTAATGGAAAACAAAGGGCAGTTAATTGCAATGGATTTGTACGAAAGCAAACTGAAACAATTGAAATTAAGAGCCAAAAGAAATGGTGCTTTTAATATCGAATATCGCATAATTGACACTACAAAAGTGATCAAAAAATTACATGAAAAAGCAGACCGTGTTTTAATTGATGCACCTTGTAGTGGTTTGGGAGTTTTAAAAAGAAATCCTGACTCTAAATGGAAACTGCAACCAGAATTTATTGATAACATTCGAAAAGTACAGGCTGAAGTTCTGGAAAGCTATTCGAAAATTGTAAAACCGGGCGGTAAATTGGTCTATGCCACTTGCTCCGTTTTACCATCGGAAAATCAGGAACAGGTAGAGAAATTCTTAAAGACCGAAATCGGAAAGCAATTTACATTTATTAAAGATCGCAAAATACTAGCCTCAGAATCTGGATTTGATGGATTCTATATGGCTTTATTGGAAAGAAAAGCAACTAATTAATTTCTTTAAAATTCCAAAAGAATCAAATTCCAAATTCCAAACTGTACTGTTGGAATTTGGAATTTCTTTTTTGGAATTTTATTAAACTAAACTAGGCTTTCGCAACAGCTTCCCATTCTCATTTTCTTTAAACTTCGGAACAAAAACAATTTCCTTTGGTTTTTCATATTTGCCCAATACATCAAAAAAATCAGAAGCAAACTCTTGTTTTTCTCCTTCAATCACCAGAATTAGTTTTTCTCCTAAAGTAGTATCCGGAACTCCGGTTACAAAAAACCTGCTGTTTATCTTCCCTATCAGCTTACTTTCGATTTGTTCCGGAATTAACTTTACTCCTCCACTATTCACTACATTATCAATTCTTCCTAAAAATACAAACTGATTTTCATTAACCAGCTCCACCAGGTCATTTGTAACGATAGGTTCCTTAGAAACCGAAGCCAGATGAATTACCAAACAGTCACGATCATCCTTGTCGATTTTCACATTTGGAAGAATCGAGAATGCCTTTTCTCCTACTCTTTTGGCAGCGATATGTGTAATGGTTTCCGTCATCCCGTAGGTCTCGTAAATCTCGGTCTTTAGCGGAAGTAATTGCTCTTCAAGCGCACTATCGATCTTAGCCCCTCCAATGATAAGTTTCTTCACATTTTTCAATTCTTCAACAGAATTTTGAACCTGCAAAGGAACCATAGCAACAAAATCATATTTAGTTCTATTTAAAGCCAAAGGTGTTGTGCTTGGAGAAACAACATCAATATCCAACCCCAAAATCAGACTTCGAACCAACATCATTTTTCCGGCTATAAATTGTACAGGCAAACAAAGCAAGGCTTTATCACCGGGTTTTAATCCGAAAAAATCACCTGTTGCCAAAGCGGACTGAATCATCGCCTGTTTTTCGAGACGTACTAATTTCGGGAGTCCGGTCGTGCCGGAAGTTGTCATTTCAATAAATTCTTTTTTATCGAACCAATCCAGCAAAAACTCACCAATAGCTTTTTCGTATACATCTCCTTCTTTGATGTAACTGTAACCTATTCGGCATAAATCTTTCCCATTTAAATGATAACCATTTAACTTAAAGTAATTATGGACATTTTTATGTGTTAATTTTGACATGACTGTGTGTTTTAATTTAAAGATTCTACAACATTTATTTCCCCTGTTAATTTTTCTTTCCAGTTATTCCAATTGTACTTCTTACTAAAAATAAAAAGCAGAACAGGATAAACTACAGCCACCGGCAATAGTACATCTACACCGGCCGAAGGCTCTGATATATCAATAAAAAGTGAATGCGTTTGAAAAACCGACCAATCAGAGGTTACCAACAAAGCTCCGACCAGATTATTAGCAGCATGAAAACCCAATGCCAGTTCCATTCCCTCATCCATTAAGGTAATCACTCCTAAAAACAAACCGGTTCCAATATAATACACCATCACGATATACCCCATCTTTACAACTTCAGGATTAAAGACGTGCATCGAACCAAATATAACCGAAGTCATCAGTAAAGGAAACCACCTGTTTCGCGCTAAATTGGCAAATCCCTGCATGAGATACCCCCTAAAGACATATTCTTCGGTAGAGGTTTGTATCGGTATTAACACCGTTCCGATTATCACTAAAATTAAAAAAGGCACTAATTTAAAATTCCAAACAAAACTCTCAGGAGAACTAAAATACAATACCACAAAACTCAAAACAGAGAACAAAGACCATAATAAAAAAGAAAAAGCAACTCGTCTCCAATCTACTTCTGCTCTTGAAGTAGTAACGGATAAAAGAGTCTGACGGTGCATATATTTTACCACATAATAAATCCCAACAAAGGCGAAAGCAAAAGAAATCATTACCAGAAACAAGGTCAAATTGGGTTCAAACATTTTCATAACCGCTGCATCATTAGAGGGAAACCCCTTGCCGGAAATCCAACTCTTGTAAAACACCGCAAGAGAAAAAGGAATCTGACCGATAAAAGATGCTATAATAATTAAAACGGATCCTAAAAGATACAACCAGAACTTATTATGAGGTTTAATTCCTTGTTCTAAAAACATATTGATAATAATTTAAAAAATGAGAATTCGATTTAATAACTAAATCTTATTTTTGGCACTGCTAAAATACCTATTTCGGTTTAATTATCTTACAACATTTTAAATATAACAAAATGATACAAATTTATCACAACCCACGCTGCGGAAAATCAAGAAATTGCCTGGCTTTTATTGAAAATACAAAACAGGAATATCAAATTATCCCTTATTTGACCGAAACGCCGAACTTTAATGATTTAAAAAAACTTCTTGAAAAACTAAACCTTAAACCGCTGCAATTGGTTAGAATTAAGGAAAAAATCTGGATTGAAAATTACAAAGGAAAAGAACTGACCGATGACCAGATCATTGAAGCTATGGTCGAAAATCCTATTTTGATCGAGCGCCCGATTGTTGTAAAAGACGACAAAGCAATCATTGGCAGAGACCCTGAATTAGTAGCTTCTTTTTTAGATCAATTATAAAGAACCATATTAACAAATTTTTGTGATTTTTCTCTTTAAACCAAAAGTTACATTTGCCGTCTAAAGAACAAAAGAAACCAAAAATCACAATGAAGAAAATCAAATTTGCTGTATTACTTGTATGCCTGCTTACAAGTTTGTACAACTATGCACAACAGGCACCTCCTGCCAGAAACAAGGTAAAGGTTACCGGTAAAGTTCTCGAAAAAGTAAGCAAACAACCTCTTGAGTATGCTACCATTTCGATCACAGCCCCAAATGACACCAAAGTTATTGCTGGTGGAATCACCAATCCAAAAGGAGAGTTTGATGTGGCTATTGCCCCCGGTACTTACGATATAAAAGTTGAATTTATTTCGTTTAAACCTACTTTTATTAAAGGAAAAACAATTTCCGGAGACACTGCTTTAGGTGTTGTAAATTTATCAGAAGACGCTGCACAATTAAGTGAAGTTGTCGTTCGTGCCGAAAAATCAAGTGTCGAAATAAAACTGGACAAAAAGGTTTATAATGTCGGACAGGATATGATGGTTAAAGGCGGAACAGTAAGTGATGTTTTAGATAATGTTCCTTCTGTTTCTGTTGATTCTGAAGGAAACGTAAGCTTGCGAGGCAGTGACAATATCCGAATTTTAATTGACGGACGTCCTTCAAATGCGATCAATGTGGCCGAAGCTTTACGTCAGCTTCCAGCAGATGCTATTGACAAAGTAGAAGTAATCACCAATCCATCGGCACGTTATGACGCAGAGGGAGGATCAGGAATCATCAATATCATTCTTAAAAAAGGAAAAAATCAGGGGTTCAACGGAACTTTCATAGCTTCTACAGGACTTCCTGAAACTTATGGTTTGAGTGCCAACTTAAATTATAAAACCGAAAAACTCAACTATTTTACTACTGCGGGTTACAACTACAGAACCAATGAAGGTATGGGTTTAACCAATACTTCTTATTATAATGCTGATGGATCTCCAAAAGGTTATTTAGATGAAGATCGTGATACCAAAAGAATCCGAAACGGTTTTAATGCAAGAGCAGGTATGGAATGGACGGTTGCTCCTAATACTTTCTGGACAAATGCCATTAATTATCAAAAAAACTCGGGCGAGGATAAAGATTATATTAACTACAATAATTTTGACGCCGCTCACGCTTTTACAGGAATTACCAATCGTTTTAACAATGCCGATACCGGAAGCGAAAACGTAGAATTCACTTCGAACTTAATCAAAAATTTCAACGATAAAGGACACAAACTTACTGCCGATTTATCGGTTTCCAGAAATACAGACGATAGTGACGGGCTTATTACCGCTTTACCTACTTCTAATACCACGTTGAATGATCAGGTACAAAAACAAATATTACTTCAGACAGATTATGTTCTTCCATTAGGAAAAGGAAGTCAGTTTGAGGCGGGATACAAAGGAAGTTTTGGAGATTTAAACAACGAGTACAACGTTACAAATCTTTTAAATGGAGAATATGTTATCGATCCAAAAAAATCAAATACTTTAGAATACAAAGAGAACATCAATGCACTTTATGTACAGTATGGACTGAAAGTCAATAAATTCTCTTATTTATTTGGTTTACGTTGGGAAGACACTAATATTCAGGTGAACTTATTAGACAATAGTGTTTTTAACACCAAAAAATACAACAACTTGTTCCCAAGTGCTTTTGTTAGTTATGAAATTTCAGATCAGAGTAACTTCACTGCCAGTTACAGCAAACGTTTATCAAGACCGAGAGGACGTTTCATGAATCCGGCTCTTAATTATGCCAGTAACATTAATATTTTCCAGGGAAATCCTGACTTAGATCCATCGTTAACCGATAAATTTGATGTAGGATATATTAAAAGATGGGAAAAAGTAACCTTTAGTTCTTCAGCTTATTTCGAAAATACAAAAGATGTTTTCAGCTTTGTCAGAACTCCAAATGGAGATAAAGTAGACGGAATTCCAGTTATCCTAAGCCGTCCTATCAACTTAGGAAAAGAGCAAAAATATGGTTTCGAATTCACCTTCAATTACAGTCCGTATAAATGGTGGAAAATAAACAGTAACTTCAACCTTTACAATGTAAAAACAACCGGGGAGAACACTTATACAGACACAAACAATAAAGTGATTGTACAAAATCTGAACAATCAGGCCAACACCTGGTTTGCCAGAATTAGTTCAAAAGTTACATTGCCATACAAAATTGACTGGCAGTTAAGCGGTACCTACAATGGTTCACAAAAGACAGCACAGGGTAAAATTCTAGACCAATTTGGAATGAATACTGCTTTCAGTAAAGATGTATTGAAAGACAAAGCAACAATTGCGTTTAATATCAGTGACATTTTTAACTCAAGAATCATGAGATCGTATACTTACCTTCAAAATGACACCACTCTTGAAAGTCAAACATCTTACGGCGAAATGCAATTCCGTAAACGTCAATTCAATCTATCGTTTACGTACCGCTTCAACAAACCAAAAAGTGACAGAGAAAAACCGGGCGCACCTAAAAATGATGGTGACGGCGGAGGAGAATTCCCTGGATAATCTCATTTAAAATCCAAACTAAAAAATCCAAATTCCAATTAAGTTTTACAAAATTGAAATTTGGATTTTTTTTTGGAATTTGGAATTTGAATATTGTTTATTAAAATTTCATTTTTCAGCATAAAAAAAGGACTCGCAAAACGAGTCCTTTTTATTGAAATCAACTAAAATTTAAGCTGATTGTTCTTGCTTTTTCTTTGCTCTTTTCTCTTTGAACATTTCCCAGCTAGCACCCGTAACCCAATAAGATACGAAACCTACTAAGAAAAACATCAACCAAAACCCTATAGTTAGTATGGTCAAGAAAAGTAAAAAACCTAAGTACTGTGAAAATTCAAACATGTTTTCCGGAATTTTTGAATGTAAGGACAAATGTAAGCCTTATATTTTTCGTTACCAATAAAATCCAAATCAATTTTCTGGAAATAACATTTATGCTTATATTTATACTCATTTTAAATAAGCTTTTTTTTCTTATGGATAACCGCCATTTTACTGAACAATCTCATCCACAAGAACATGAGAATCTTCAGAAGCTAATTCCTGCTGTCCGCTATATCTTTTGTCCCGAACCCCGGCACAAAAGGATGCCGCTGCCATCAGGGCTAGTGCATTCATTTTCATAAGAAATTTCAGTTTTCAGGAAACATTTTACACTTTACAAATAACTTTTTACATACAACATAATGAAATACAGAATAGAAAAAGACACGATGGGTGAAGTACAGGTTCCGGCAGATAAATATTGGGGAGCACAAACGGAACGTTCCAGAAACAACTTCAAAATTGGTGCAGCAGGATCTATGCCACAGGAAATCATTGAAGGCTTTGCTTATCTTAAAAAAGCAGCCGCTTATGCCAATTACGATCTGGGCGTTTTACCAATCGAAAAAAGAGATGCTATAGCAGCAGTTTGTGACGAAATTCTTGAAGGAAAGCTAGACGATCAGTTTCCCCTTGTCATCTGGCAAACCGGTTCAGGAACTCAAAGCAATATGAATGTTAATGAAGTAATTGCCAATCGCGCACAAGTACTGAAAGGATTTAACATTGGAGAAGGCGAACAATTTATAAAAGCAAACGACGATGTAAATAAATCACAGTCTTCTAACGATACTTTTCCAACCGGAATGCATATTGCTGCTTACAAAATGATTGTGGAAACCACCATTCCGGGAGTTGAAAAACTGCACGCTACTTTGGTAAAAAAAGCAACCGAATTTAAGGATGTGGTAAAAATCGGTCGTACACATCTTATGGATGCTACCCCCCTAACTCTTGGACAGGAAATTTCAGGTTACGCCGCTCAATTGTCTTTTGGATTAAAAGCCCTGAAAAACACCTTGGCACATTTATCTGAAATCGCTTTAGGCGGAACTGCAGTTGGTACCGGATTGAATACTCCAAAAGGATATGATGTGAAAGTAGCCGAATATATTGCAAAATTTACGAATCATCCCTTTGTTACTGCCGAAAACAAATTTGAAGCTTTGGCTGCACACGATGCAATTGTGGAGACTCACGGGGCTTTAAAACAATTGGCAGTTGCTTTAAACAAAATTGCCAACGATGTGAGAATGTTAGCATCAGGACCACGTTCAGGAATTGGCGAAATTCATATTCCCGAAAACGAACCAGGATCGTCTATCATGCCCGGAAAAGTAAATCCAACCCAATGTGAAGCTTTAACCATGGTTTGCGCTCAAGTGATTGGAAACGACATGGCAATCGCTGTTGGCGGACTGCAAGGACACTATGAACTAAATGTTTTCAAACCGGTTATGGCAGCCAACTTCCTGCAATCGGCAAGATTATTAGGAGATGCCTGTGTTTCGTTTGATGAACATTGTGCACAGGGAATCGAACCCAACTACAAACGCATTAAAGAACTGGTAGACAATTCACTGATGTTGGTTACAGCTTTAAATACTAAAATAGGCTACTACAAAGCTGCCGAAATTGCTCAAACCGCTCACAAAAACGGAACTACACTTAAAGAGGAAGCCGTTCGTTTAGGATACGTTAGCCCGGAAGATTTTGATGCCTGGGTAAAACCGGAGGAGATGGTCTAGTTAATTATTAATTGTGAATTATTAATTGTGAACTGTTTCAATCTTTGAATATTACAATGTCACATATAAGAAAAAAGAGCTTTCTAAATTTTAGAAAGCTCTTTTTTTATAAAAATATGTTTGAAATACTCATTTATGACTCGCATTTCACAATTACCATTTTACATTCCACAATTAACAATCAACAATCAACCATTAACAATTAATTATTTCCCGTCTACATAATCCTGCAGGTAACTAAATCGTTCTGTTAGTTTTCCTTTCTCGGTTATTTTAGCACGTTTTAAGATTCCGTCTTTATCACCATTGAAGAAAGCCGGAATTACATGTTCCATAAATTGCTCTCCGAAACCTTCACTTGCATCTTTCGGAATTTCGCACGGTAAATTATCAACCGCCATCACTGCTACTGCTGCAGGATGAAAAAGATCCACTTCTATATCTTCTAAAGGAAAATAACCGTACAAAGGATCGGCAATTGTCGAAGATCTTAACGTGCAGGCAATTGGACCGTTAACATCACAAGAAATATCGGCAACTACTTTTAACTTACAGTCGTTCGCATTCAGCATTTCACGTGTTAAAATCATCGGTGCTCCCGTCGCATAAAAATGACCTGCGAAATAAATATCTGTTACTTTTGTAAATTTTTCAAAATCAGAAACATATTCCTCCGGATGCGCTACAAAATCTTTAAAATCAACCACCTGACCGTCAATACGCTTGTTGTATTCTAAAACATCTAACTGTACATAAACAGCCTGCGCATAATTTTTAGTCAGATAATTATCAACTGTTACCTCTTTTACTTTTATAGCATCCAAAATCTCTTTGGCACCACTCCCTACCTTACCCGTTCCGGTAATCACAAATTTCAAAGCGGGCATGGTAATACGCTTCAAATGTTTGATTAGAGCCTCTTTTCCGTCAAGTGTTTCTGCTTTTGGCAGCTTAAACAACTCAAACTTAATCCCAAAAGCACGAATTCCGTTGTAAACACCAACCATTCCTGCGTATCTTCCAAAACCAATTAAACGGCGGTTGTGAGCATCTACTATGGTTTCATGATCGTATAAATCAATATTTTTTTCCAAAATAGCCTGTAACAATTTTCGATTATAAGGCTGTTTCTTAATGGTATGCGAAAAGAAGAAGTAAGCCTTATTCGAAATCAAATTCTCAACCGGAACTTCTTTTACTCCAAATAATACATCACAATTAGAAACATCTTCCGTAACGGTGATTCCCATACTCTTATATTGTATATCCGAAAAAATCCTGATATCAGAACTTTCTACCTCAACTACTGCTTCGTGATAAAGCTGTTTGAGTTTTGTAAGTTCATTAGGAGCAAAAACAACTCTGCGATCCGGCGGGGTTTTTCTTTCTTTTATGATTCCAAATTTCATTTAAACGGGTTTAAAATAATTATTAATATAACTTTTTACATCTTATTTGTTTCAAATATAACAAATTTAGTTAAAATTTTGTTGAAAAAATACAATTTAGAATGTTTAAAAACCGTTAAAAGCTGACAAACAACCAAATAAATAAACAAAATCTTAATTTTTTGTTAAATCATGCTTTTGAAGCCTCTCAAAACAGCCAAACATAAATATTGAATTCTATATATTTGTTTTTAAAGAATGATGAAAATGAGCCTCCTTAAAAAAACAAATATACCACAAATACTTTTTCTGTTATTAGTTTTAAGTTCTTGTGGTAATGATAAAAAAACAACCGCCGATACTACCACTACAACAGAAGATACTTTACCGAAAATGAAACCGTTAGGTCCTGAAAAAAGAATTTCGCAGGCCTATATTAATTCAGTTGCAGGAAGAATAAATCACTTTTACAATAAAAACTGGCCCAACAATACAATGAACGGAAGTTTTTTGGTCGCCCGAAACGGTCAGATTATTTTTGAACGCTATAATGGTTTTGCCAATAAAAACGAAGGCACCAAAATAACCGCAGAAACTCCTGTTCAGATTGCTTCTGTAAGCAAGGTTCTGACTGCTACAGCTGTTTTAAAACTGGTTAATGCCGGTAAGATCGATTTAGATCAAAAGGTAAATACGATTCTAAAAACCTTTCCGTACGAAGACTGCACGATCCGAATGTTGCTCGACCATCGTACCGGAATGCGCAATTATGCCTATTTTACAGACAGAGACAAATCGGTTTGGGACAGGCACAATCAGCTTACCAATAAAGATATCCTGGACATTTTAGCCACCAAGAACATTGGTTTGGAATCCAGAACCGGAACGCGATTTAGTTATTGCAATACCAACTATGCGATGCTGGCTCTAATTATTGAAAAAATTACAGGCTTAACGTATAAAGAAGCCATGCACCAAATGATTTTCAAACCTTTGGGAATGAAACACACCTACGTTTTTGACGATGATAAAGACAGAAAGAAAATTGTTCCTTCTTATAAAGGTAATGGTGTAGAAATTGGTTTTGATTATCTGGACAATGTTTACGGGGACAAAAATATTTTTTCAACAGTGCGAGATTTATTAAAGTTTGACCGCGCCAGAAATTCACCTGATTTTTTAAAACCTGCCTTACTGAAACAAGTTTATACCGGATACAGTAATGAGCGTAAAGGAACCAAAAATTACGGATTAGGAATCAGAATGATCAATTGGGAAACCGGACAGAATTTTTATTTCCACAATGGCTGGTGGCATGGCAATACTTCTTCTTATATTACTTTAATGAAAGAACACGTGACCATTATTGCCTTGTCGAACAAAATGACCCGAAATACCTATGCGGTTCGCAAACTGGCACCAATTTTTGGAGATTACCCGTTTAACTTCAAGGACGAAGAATAATACAGTAGTCGAAAGTCAAAAGTCGTAAAGTCGAAAGTCTTAAAGACCTAAAGCAGTTGTCAATATTGGCTTTGATTTTTTTTAAACACCATCAATTGTGAGAAAACAAAAAGTAAGCATTTGACTTTAAAAACTTTACAACTTTCGACTTTCGACTAATACTGAATAATAAAATTTTCTGAAAAATTTATTACAAAGCTAACTGCAAATAGTATAAATTTGCAAACTCATTTTTGGGGTCGACTGGTTTTGACAGCAAGTCGAATTGAAAAGTAAGCACGTCGAGCATTGAGACCTTGCTCGTAAATATAAGATCTTACAATTTTACACGGCGAAAATAACTACGCTTTAGCTGCATAATCCGAATTATAGTAAGATTGCGCCACGTTCCTACAAGGTAGGAAAGCTGGATTCTCCTTGAAAGCCTTGGTTTGTGGCGGTCAGTACAGGGGAACCGTAAAAATAAACCTAGATTTCCATGAGCTTCGGGTGGATATCGAAATTAAGAAGATAAGTGTTGAGTGGTTGTTCCTGACCTAGCTTAACATCGAAAATCCAATCAGGAAATAAACGTGTAGAAAGCTCTTTAGTTGCTTGTTTGGACCCGGGTTCGATTCCCGGCGACTCCACAAAAAAATCGCAATAATCTAAACTTAGATCATTGCGATTTTTTGTTTATAAGGACTTTTCGAAGAGCGGGGATTCTATTCTTCCAGAAGAATAGTCTATTCTAAAAACAGACATAATATCTGACAAAAAAGAATGTTTTACTGGATATTTTTTTATCTTTGAAATTCAGGTTTTTTAATCAAAATCGGTTTATCTTTGAGCTTTTAGAAATATTGATACGCATTATGGAACAGAAAATACATCAGGGAAGAAACGTAAAACGCTTCAGAGAAATGCTCAACATCAAGCAGGAAGCATTAGCTTATGATCTGGGCTCAGACTGGAACCAAAAGAAAATTTCTATGCTGGAGCAAAAAGATGTAATTGAAGACAACCTGCTGAAACAAATTTCAACGGTATTAAAAATTCCTGTTGAAGCTTTTAAGAATTTTGATGAAGAACAGGCAGTAAATGTTATTTCTAATACTTTTGGCGATAATAGTATTGGATATCAAAAAAATGACAACCCTACTTTTAATCCTATAGAACAAGTACTAAAGATGCACGAAGAAAAGATTGCATTGTACGAGCGTATGTTGAAAGAGAAAGATGAAATGATGGCGAGACTTGAAAAATTGATTAAAAAATAATTATTTATAGATATATAATTTTACAAAGAGACTCGAAAGTCTCTTTTTTTGCATATAATCAAATAATTCCCCTGCTATTCTTTGTAATCGAACACCTTTCCATGGTTTCGGATGATTTTTTTTCAGAATCAATATAAGCTTTTAAATTTTCAGATATACTGATGTTGTGAAAGCTAAACTGCAAACCATCTATTTCAATAGGCACAAGGATTTTTATTCTTTGTATCGACGTAAAAATCGCAATCGAAGTCTTTTAAATCAATTTGCAACATATAATTGAGCAATCTTAAAACCTTTGGCTTTAACACCCCCATAATGAATAATAGTATCTTCCTTTCTTTGCTTCTATATTCTTTACTTTTAAGTGCTGCATTAATGAGGTTCATAGAATCAACTACATACAATAATTCGGCATTATTTTTTGGTAGTATTTTGAAGTATTCTTTTGCATGCTGTACTTGCTCCATACTAATATTTGATTAAAATTCTTCATTATTGGAATATTGAATTAAATCACCTAATTCATTTACCATATTGTATGTGCAATTTTGTGTTTAAAAAAAATCAATACTTTGCTTGTTAAATTTAAATCAAATAACTTATTTTTATCATTACTTATCTTACTAAAAGTCATTAAGTCTTTATCAAAACTTTTTTATTATGAAAACAAAACTACTTATTATTTTTTTATTTTATTCAGTTGTATTATCAGCGCAATTTCTTTATTTCAAAGAAACAGATGATAAAAATGACAAGACTCATCTATTAAAAAAATCAAATAATTTTTTGCAACTTAGTGCACCAGAAGAAGGTTTCAAATTATTTCAATCAAATGTATTCCAATTTCAATCAAATGAAGTAAATTTTTATACTGAATTAGTTTCTGATAAAATAGGAGCTTTTCGTGTTAGTTTAGGTTCTCACATAAATTCTGCCAAAGAAAATACAGTTGAAAAGCAAACAATTGCGTCTTTATTAAATGGTGGTGGTAATGGTGTTTTAAATGCTACTACTATCGTTGGATATTACAAAAGTAGTTGGGGTACATTTTGTTTAGCATTAAATCCTAAGCTTGGTTTTCAACTCCCTGCTCTCGGATCATTAAGCAATGAAGCTACATTTAATTTTCAATTAGGAGGTCAAATGTATATAGATATATTTGGTGGAAATGACAAACTTAAATTATTTAGTATTATAAGTGCATATGAAATAGTTGGTTCTAAAGATTTATATGAAAATCTAGATATTGAAAATAAACCTTTCTTTTTGTCTCAATTAAATTTTGGCATAATTGTTAAAAATCAATGGCGTATAATGGCAAGTTGTCCTTTGGCTTCAACATATGATAAATTTGTTAGACAACCTGTTTCAGTTGGCACTCAAATTATTATAGATTAAATGTTCTTGGTATTTGTGCAAACCTCGAAAAGCATTTATTATAGAATAACCTAATTGCGAATTTGAAATCCTTGCCCGCAATCCAAATCAAAAAAGCCATTCTTAACTAGATTGGTTTTTGGTTTTATCATTAATATTTAAACTATATAAAAGAAACAGGTAATAATCACACCATTTTGTAAAAAATAACAGTTTCATCATTCAAACTCAGTACTAATAGCCCAACGATAAAATCTAGCAACACTCTTAAAGCTTTTTTTAATCAAATTCATGTTAAAAAATATCAAACAATTTTCAAAAAAAAGCATATCTTATTGACTAACAATTAAATACACTTATCAAGCTAATTTTTAAATTTATATAATCAATGAGTCAAAGCAGAAGAAATTTCATAAAAACAACCAGTTTAGCTTCTATTATATTGGTTCCAGGTATTGGTTTTTTTGTTCAATCTTGTAATAATAAAGATAAAGGAGGCTCAAAAGACAAAGGCACTTCGAATCTAACGAGAGCTATCCCTATAAGACTAGTGGATGCCCATATTCACCTTTTTAATGCAAGATATTTACCGCTTAAAGCAATTATTGATAATGTACCAATACTAACATTAATAGCAGGACCTATTGCAAATTTATTATATGCACTGACAGACGATTTTGATAGTCAAGCTTCTTCATTTGTTCTTGAAGATGATACCCTTAAAACTATGCAACCTGACAAAATCATAGATTGGTTCATAGATAGAACATCAAGAAAGCTGGACTACGAAGCGAATAAAACGAAATCCGATAAAACTAATAAAAATCTAGAACAAAGTGAATTACTCAATTCAATTGCCGACTTAGCAAAAGAAATGGATAAGGAACAAAAAAGCATAAATTCATTTAATCAAAATGTTTTTCTGCAAAAATTTGCTGAGCAATATAGTCAAGCCAATGCAATAGTACCAGACAACGATGCAAAATTAAAATACAAAAAAATGTATAGTGACCCTGTGCGTTGGGCTTTAAAAAAATTATCTCTACCAAATGTTGATGCAGAACTTCAACAATATGTAGATTGTGATGGAATTCCTGTTATAAATTTTCTAGCTATTATGATGACAGATGAAGTCAAAATTTACCAACAAGCAACACGTGGTTATGGAGGCGCAAATTTAGCATTACAGATACATTATATGATGGATATGCAGGCTTCATACACTAACGGAAGAACTTATTATCCATTCCATCCCGTTCAGACGGCAAATATGATGCAACTTGTCAATAATTCAAAAGGAAAATTACTAGGTTTTACTGCTTTTAATCCCAAAAATAAAAATGCAATGGAATCTTTTAAAATGGGAATTGCTGCGGGAAACATTGGTGTCAAATTTTATCCACCTATGGACTACAAGCCTTTTGGTGATGACGATGCTGTTGTAAGAGAAAATGTCAAAGATTTTTTTACTTATTGCGAAACACATCAGATTCCAATATTTACCCATTGTACTCCTGTGGGCTTTCAAGCTAAAAAAGGTTCGGGATTGAATTCTGATCCAAAATATTGGGAAATGGTTTTAAAAGAGCATAAAAACCTAAGAATATGCTTTGGCCATGCTGGAGGTGGAGATCCTAAAGTCAAAGATCATGACTTTCATGGTTGGTATTCAACACCTAAACAATGGTCAAAAATCGACTGTTATGCAAAAAAAGTAGTTGAGCTTTGCGAAGAATATGAAAATGTATATTGTGAAATAGCACATTTAGGAAATATTATTAAAAAGGTCAAAGACCGCCAAAGATTTACCTATAATTTAATTGAAAATTTCAATCGTTCAGAACCACCTTGTAGACTTAAAGATAAGATTTGTTTTGGCACTGATTGGAATATGATAGGGATGATTAACGAACAGCAACATTATTATGATGTGCTAGTAGACATTTTTCAGCATCCCAAATTAATAGGCAATATTGACAATTTCTTTTCTGAAAACTTTATATCTTTTCTAAATATAAAAAAATTTATTTCTAATAATGAAAGTGATTACTTAACTCAAGAAAGTAGGAGTTATTTAGAAGGTCTATTAAATTAAATCAAATAAATTTATAATATTAATTGGAATAAAAACTTGATTACTCTGTTTTGCAAACTATACCTATTACAACAGTCAAGTCCAGAAGAATTAATTCTTGGTCATGAAAAAAAAGGATTCCAAAATAATATTCACGTTTCAAATACCACAGGCAACCCCTGCTCTCGAAAGTGTTCTTCTTTACGCTACGCATCTATGAGAACACTTCCGAGAACTAGGATATCTTATTTCAACAACATCCTTTCGGTAATGGTTTTATTGGAGAGAGCATCAATTCCGGTAACTTCGGCATACTTTACATTGGGTAGCCAGAAAGAACCTCCTTCAATGCGCACAAATATTTTTTCTACCTGTATTTTTTTCTGATTTACATTTGCAAAAACATGATATTTTTGATCCGCCTCTATCTTCTTTAAGGTTAAGGCCAACTTTTTATACGACACAAATTTAAACTCAAACTCTTCATTTTCCAGCGTTTTAGTTTCTATTCCGTACGCAAATTTGCGCTGTAAATAATTGAAATCTTTTTTTTCTCCTTTTTCAGCATATCGAATCCAATAGGCTTTTATAGGATTGCTTTTGTTTATTTTTCCATTTTCCTCGTAGTTTATGGCATAAATAGCCGTGTTTATATTGGGATCTCGCTGAATATAGAATAGCATATTATCTATATTCTTAGGTGTTGGAAAATTTAATGGCGATGGATTTTTGGATTGAGCCAATAGATTTCCTGAAATTATATGTACTAAGATCGTTATAACGATCAGTGATTTTGTAAAATCCTTAAAAGATAATTGATTCATAAAAAAACATTTATATACTAATTTGATTCGGCTATGTTCTGCTTTTTATTAGCTCTAAAAACCCAATATTTTATCAGCGGGTAATTAAATCCGTAAGAGACAAAACTATCTGTGATTAATCTTCCAATTCTATAATCGATTTGAAATACTTTCTGAAAAATAAGGGTACCAAATGATTTCAAGGAAATACTCCCTAATACCACCAACGCAAACTTAAAAAGCTGACCATTGATGCGGCTGCTATAACCCGATTGATTTTTAAATACCCAAAATCTATTGATGCTGAAATTGATAACTGCGCCAACGGTTCCGGAAATTAAAATAGAAAAGGCAAAATGCAATTGAAACACTTCTGTCAATAAAATCATTAAGCCATAATCGGTAATGCCCCCTAAAAATGCCGCGACTTGTGCTTGTAGAAAAGTAAAAATAGATTTTTTACTGAACATATCAGTCTTGGTTTTTATCTCTTAAATCACCCAATTTTAAAAGTCTTACACTATCTATAGTATTAATTACAAACAATATAATAGTAATTAAGCCTGCCAAATAGGTGATTGATCCATGAAATAAAATTTCTATAATTAAAATTAAAGCAATAATAAATCGAAGCTCGGTTGGGCCAACAAAACCGGAATCGATACTGTATTCATTTGTAATTTTATAGCGTAACTGACTGATGATGATAGACCAACCGTACAAGGCGACAAAAGCAAAGGCTACTATTTGTGTACCATTTTTAGCATAAATGTAGTAGCCAAAACCTATAAATACAATACCAATCCAATCGGCAATAATATCGAGTGCAAAACCGTACCAACGGCGTGGAATATTTCTATAATAGGCCAATCTTCCATCTAAAGAATCGCCTAACCAATTTATAATCAATCCGACAATAGCCAAAAGCAAATACCAATCGGTTAGGTAAGCACCTAAAACAAAGGCTAAAAAAATCAATCCCGAGCCAAGTGTACCAATTAAAGTGAGCACGTTTGGCGAAATGAATTCAGGTACCTTCGGAAGTAAAAATACAATCGTTAACTGTTCTGCTTTTTTTAAAATATTAGTCCGCTTACGGTCTGAAAATGCTCTTTGTACAATTGCAGTATACTCTTCAACTTGTGTTTCTTTTCCCATTAATAGCGCAATATTTGTAAGCCTGAGAGTATCGCTAATTCCAGTTTAACCATTTTTAATTTTACTTTTCTTGGCGTATTTTTAAAAAAATCGGCAGTTCTTTTTAGCTTACCTGATCTAACCAGATAACTAAATGCGAGGACAAACAGCATACTACTTAACAATTCCCGCAAAACGTTGATAAAAAACCGTTGGGCTATTCTCGTTTTTAGGAGCGTATTTCCCTGCTATTATTGGAACATAAATAACTCTCCTTCTACTCTCTTCGCCACGGATAGAGGATTCTGCCACTCTGTGCCACAAACGGCCATCATGAATGGTTAAATCTCCTGCCTCCGGAATGATGGAAACTTCCTCGGAATCGGCGTTATGATCTAAAAAGTATTTTTTGCGAAAAAGCATTTGGTAAATACTTTGCTTATGAGTACCCGGAATGATTTTAAGGCCTCCGTTTTCGGGTTTCAAAGTGCTTAAGTGAATGCCCACATTTAACATCGGGTTTAGTTTTGCACCATAAAAAATATCTCTCAAACCATCTGTATGCCAGCCCATTTTAGTAAACTTACTTTCCGGCCCATTGATATAATGATTGAAAACCATTCCGTCTTTTTCTTCGGTGCCTAACCTCGCGTCATCGCCTGCTAATTGCAGTAAACTATCAAATCTTGGATCCAATAAAAGACCGCTTAAGGTTTGGTGATGCTGATTGATAAAAGCAAAACGCTGCACAATAGGAGAACCATCCAAATCTTTTCCGTATTTAATTGGAACGCCATTTACTTTTTTAAGGTCATTGTCAATCCATTTTTGCTGTACTTGTTTCGAGGCATCGATAATTGATGAAACTGTTTCCGGATTTATAAATTTTTTGAAATGGATAAAGCCATATTCGTTAAAAAAGTCAATTTGCTCAGCAGTTAATTGTTCTGTAAGGGTAAAGGTTTTATAAGAAGATACCATGATAAATATATTTAATAAATGAAATAATAGTGTTTGTAATTTTATCTAAAAGATTAGCGACAGCAACAACAGCGACACATTCGCATGTTGTTTACTTGCATTCGTTCTTTCGGAAAACTAAACATATTTCTTTTATTAGACATACTCTATAGAATTAGTAGATATTAAAACGAAGGTAATAATAATTTATCTTTTGCAAAGCATATTTTCTTACTTTTTTTTGAAAAAAAATTAAATTTTATAAATTCCGGCGGCCGTTTTTTCGATAAATCCCTTTGGCAGCAAGCGGTTGGCGTACACCGAAATGATATTTGTAAAACCCGGAATAACTTCTGATTTTTTGCTGAACATGGCTTTTACAGCCATTTTTGCAACTTCATCAGGCTGCATATTGAACTTTTCAGCCATTTTATTAAAAGGATTTAAACCCGCTCTTGCAGCAAAACCGGTATCAACCGGACCCGGACTAAAACAAGTTACTGAAATTGAACTTTTACCGAGTTCGAAACGCAAGGCACGGGTAAACGATAAAACAAAAGCCTTTGTAGCGGAATAAACCGCCAGCGTAGGCACCGCCTGATAGGCAGCAGTACTCGAAATATTTAAAATGTAGGCTTGTTTTTCCTGTGAAAGTATCGGCACTAATAAATGCGAAAGTTCTACAATTACATTCATGTTAAGCTGCATCATGCCAAGCTGATCCGTCAGCGAAGACTCACTAAAATTGCCCCATACGCCATAACCGGCATTGTTAACTAAAACACCAACCGGATAATTATTCATTTTTATCCAATTGGTAACTGTTAGCGATGCACCAGCTAATGAAAGATCAATTGACAAAATTGGAGCGTTGATACCGTATTTCACCTGAAGATCATCAGAAAGTGCTTTTAATTCGTCTTCTCCTCTTGCCACTAGCAATAGCGGATAACCTTGTTTAGCCAATTCATAAACAATCGATTTTCCAATGCCTTTGCTGGCACCGGTTACTAAGGCATACGGTTTACTATTTTCGTTCATTTTATTCATTTAATTCTCAAATATAAAAATTAATTACTCCCAACGGATTAATTCTTACCTATTAACTCATAAGATAAAAAATACAATCCCCGCTTTCTCCAAAACTATTCTTTTGATATTCTGCCAACCTTCAAGGAAACCACTTGCAATTCAAAAATAGGTATCGGTTGTTCAATCGTAACTCCGATGGCTCCACAAAAAAAGGAAGATATTGAATACCTTCCTTTTTTAAATGTCCTTTTTTTCAATAACCTAAAGATGCTTTCTAACATAGTTGATAATATCCTTAATTATCTCGTCTACGGCATTTTCTTCAGGGCTAAATTTACTTCCGTCAAAATATCTGGCATCAGTACCATTTCCTGTTGGAGAGCAATGATGTACATCAATAGAGTTTCTCCAAAATTCAGCATGATTTTTCCACTCCTCCTTATTGACCAAAGCGGGTTCTGTAAACCAAAGATTCCATGACAAGGTATTTCCCGGCTGAAGCATATTTCCTGAACCAATATTAAAAGCTTTCATTATTAATTGGTTAAAATCATCAACTACTTTATCTTTTGTCAGCTTAATATCTCCAATTTCAACGGCAAGATAAGCGGTGGCAAATGCTTTACCCTCATGTAATGCAAACGGAGGATTTTCAAATTCAGGATTTAATCCGTGGATCACTTCAAAGATGGGCTGATCAGGATCATTTTGCTTGTGTGTAGTAACTCTTATGGCATTATCTTTATTCAAAGGAAACTTTGGAAAACTATATTCCAATAGCGGCCAAATCTCTTTTATCTTATCACCTTGTTGTTCATTAGGTGTCAGCCAAATTTTACCTTCAACAGTCATGTCTATGGCGATCTCTTTTGTTACTTCGTTCACCCAGCCTCTTTGTCCGGTAACCGTAACCTCAACATTGATACAAATTTCATCTTTAAGCCAGACTCCCTGTTGAGGGCAGATAACAGAATATACCCGACCTTCATCAGTATAACCTGCTCTGGAAATGTAAGGCGCAAATTGTTGGTAACATCTCCTTTTATTAGGACTGTCTTTTTGGGTTTCCCAACTAAACTCAGGCCATCTTACACCAAGTTGACGTTGTAAAAAACTAATATTATCCATATTACTCAACATCGGTAATGAGGAAAGATCCCGGGTTGGATACAACATAGGTGAACCTGCTGGTGGAAATCCACCAACCCATCCTATTGGAATGGGTGAATTTTCATTGTTTTGCATGATTTGTCGATTATTAGGGTTTAAGTAATAAATCTAGTACAAAATACAATCTTACAGCTACGTAGAATTACCCGTTTTACTTTTAATGTACTGTTTTAAATTATCCAAAAAAAGTCCGGATGGATACAAGGTATTTAATCCTCCTATCCATCATAAAAAAGTCTAAGCAGTTACTAAAAACAAAGTGAGGCTGCTCCAATTACGGAACAGCCTCGAATATTTTGCAAAGAACGCCTTAATTCAACTTCTAATATAGATAGTTCAGAGCAGTAATGTCATTACTATTGAAAGCTCCTGTTTCATTTGAGCTGAAACAAGCTCTCATGTATGAAGTTGAATCATATCCTGTAGGAGTTCCCGGAATATGAATTGCTCCAACACCAGCAGCTCCTTCGTTTGAATTTTGTCCACAGCTTTGACGGCTAAAATAGTCTGTATGACGTAAACCAATACAGTGACCAATTTCGTGTGCTGCTACGTGAGCATTTACATTCACAGAATAAGTATCTAATCCAGAATACAATGTAACTGAGTTATAAGGATTTCCTCCAGTAGGGAATCCGGCTACTCCACCGGCACCTCCGGATTGTCTTCTTACTACTATGTTTGCACCTGTAGTACTTGATCCGAAAGTTAGTGTAAAGTTAATTGTCAATCCTAAACTATTGTATCTGTTTACTGCTGCACGTAATCCGGCTTGCATATTAGCAGAAAGAGCTGTTGTACCTGTTCCGGTTAATCCAACAATTTTAATAGTTCTTGGAGCACCTACTAAATTAGTAGTACGGTATTGCTCTGAAGTGATACCTCCATGAAGATCCATTTGTTTCAATTGTGCATCAGTGATGATGATGTCACCTTCAACCAGGTAAGCATCTTCAGTGGTACCGTCTAATTTGGTATTTTTAATTACCTGAACATCATTAGTGTTCAATGCAAGTGAGTTAATTTTATCTAACACATCTTGTGATACTGTTAGAGCTTCTTTGTTTGGTTGAGTTACCTCATCCTCTTTATTACAAGACAATAGCGATAGCGCTATACACGACAAAAGTAAGGTTGTTTTAATTGTTTTCATTTAAAAGTGTTTTGGTTAGTTAAATAAGTTGATATTTTTAGGGTCTTTACAAAATATTACTACTTTATTGCCAAAACTACATAGATTTAGTATTAAAATACTTATAAAAACAATAATTTAACAAATTAAATGTATTTTGTTAAATTATTTTCCTATTTTTTATGCGGTAATCGCATAAAATTCACTATTAGCCCAATAAAAACAAGCAATCGATTACAAATCAACGTATTACCCTAAAACAATTCCTTCAAAATTATTAATTTTAGATTTCGTATACTTCGCGGGTGAAAACGAATCTGATAAACTTTCAACAGCTTTGAAATACAACTGAAAACTCTTAAAAGTGGACTTAACCTTCTAAAATCACGAATTCCGAACGAAATAAAAAGGAATAAAATTTTTACAAATATTTTGATAACTTTGATTTTTTAGCGGCGATATTTAATTCAATTAGAAGTGTTTAAAAAAGATTTCTATCTTAAACTAAAAAGTAATATATCGCTAAAAAAGGCGGTTTTGTCAAAATATTGATCAAAATGGCTGCAATTGCCCTAACACCTACAGTAAATGAAGATAAAAATTACGTTTTTCCTTTTTATAATAACGACAATCTGTTTGTCGCAAAACTCCAAAAAATGGGAACAATACTTAAAGAAAGAAAGTGATGGAACATTTGAAAAATACTCTCTTACCCCTATAGAAAATGCACATCGCAATCAGTATACTATTGTAAAAAAATTAGATGCTACCTATTGTATTGTTGAAAATAAAAGTTCAAAATACAATCGATCGTTGAAAGAGATACTTCCCGTTAATAATCTGTGGAAATTACCATCGGATTTTTCAAATCATCACGAACGCAAAAAATACATCATAGCCACTGATGCCATTGAATCATTGCTTGCTGATTTGAAGCTGGCGAACATTTCTGTTGTTAAAATACTTGATGATCATCTTGTAATCCTGGAAAGTGATTCCAAAACGATTCTTGATAAGGTTATTCCCTTGAGCAGCGTCACTGCTGTTTCACAAGAAGCGCTTCAACCTGAAAGCGAGTCTAAAATAGCAGATCAAAACTTTACACTCAATGCCATAAATAAAGCGCTTATTAATTTTCCTCTTCTCACAGGTGAAAATCAAATTGCCTCTATCAAAGATGAGCTTTTTGACCTAAAAGATGTTGATCTCTTCCTTAAACATATTCCTTCCTCAACACAGTCTTCGACGATATCAAGCCACGCAACTGCCATGGCCACTATAGTTTCGGGATTGGGGAATAGCTCTGTTTTAGGAAAAGGGGTCGCCATAAAAGCAAAATTGCAATCGTCTGACTTTTTGAATCTCTACCCCGACGAAATAGCAACTTTACAAGGTGCCACCACTCAAAATCATTCTTACGGTACAGTGATTGAGAATTTTTATGGTTCACTCGCAAATGCTTACGACAATCAATTGGCCTTAAATCCCGACTTGACTCATTGTTTTTCATCCGGTAATAAAGGATTGGAGGGCTATAAATCTATTACCGGTAATTTCAAACAATCTAAAAACAGTATTGCCTTTGGCTGTATAGATCAGAATGAGGTCATCCTGTCTTTTTCGTCAAAGGGCCCTGCTTATGATGGCAGAATAAAACCGGAGTTAGTCGCTTACAGCTCGCAAGGGACATCAAATTCTACTGCATTGGCCACAGGGATTATCACTCTTATGAAGCAACAGTATAAAACGATACATAATACTGCTTTGTCTAATGCCTTAACGAAGGCCATTCTAATTAATAGTGCAAAAGATTTGGGTAACCCCGGTCCTGATTTCACCTATGGTTATGGTAATATCAATGCTTATAAATGTCTGAAAACGATTAGTGAAAACAGATTTATAACCGATAAATTGGCTTCCGGTCAAACGAACTCACATACCATTACAGTTCCTGCTAATGCGAAAAACTTAAAAATAACATTAGTCTGGAACGACTTACCCGCAGCTATCAACAGTAATATAAGTTTGGTAAACGATTTAGATCTCGAAGTTATTTCGGCCGATCCTACTACTTTTTTACCCTGGGTTCTGAATCCTGAAAATCCTCAGCAACCTGCCACTAAAGGAAAAGATAAACTGAATACTATCGAACAGGTATCGATTGAAAACCCTACATCCGGATCCTATACTATTGCTGTTAACGGCGTATACGTCTCAAATGCTTCTCAGGATTACAGTATCGCCTATGAATATGAAACGAAAAATGGTTTTGAATGGAATTATCCAGTTGCTAATGATAATTTTCCTTATGATGGGAAAATAATTTCTCCTTTCAAATGGAGTTCTTCCTTTTCCGGTACCTCTGGTCAATTATCGATCAGTTATAATGATGGTCAAACCTGGGAAATTATAGCAAATAGTATCAATCTGGATAGTGAGCAGTTTAATTATACTCCTGCAGAGAAAAAATTCTCGAAAGCAAAACTGAAAATGACCATTGGCAATACAGATTACGTTTCGGATCCCTTTACGGTTTCTTATGATTTAAACATTAGAACCAGTTTAGTATGCGATGGCACAACAGAAATTAATTGGGACAAACCTGCGGATGTCGCTTCGTTTAAAATTTATCAATTGACAAATGACCGTTTAGAGTTTAAAGAACAAATAACGAACAACAATTATGTCTATACTGACGCGAAAATTTATACGGTTACTCCTGTGATAAATGATAGTGAAGGAATAAAAAGCGAGTCGACCTTACAGTATGATCAAAACTCAAATTGTTACTTCGAATTGGCTTCAGCGGAAATTTTCGAGGAGGATCAAATAAAGGTCAGTGCCAGTATTTTTAGCTTGTACAACATCAAAAGAATAGATTTAGTCAAGATTAATAATTCAGCCGAAAGTGTGATCAGTACTCTAAACGACATCCAATCAAAAACACTTTCTTTTCTGGATACAGCTCCAATAAAAGGCAATAATAAATATAAAATCAATATACTATTAGGGAGCAATACTACCGTAAGCTCCCAAATTATTGATGCTAACTATTTAGGTGATGATTTGTTTTTGATTTACCCAACCCTACTAAGCAAAAATGAAGAATTAAATATTGAAGCCAAAAAAGAGGAAGCTGCTACTTTTTATCTCTACAATGTTAGCGGACAAAATATTATTACTTCTTCGTTTCTTTCTAAAATCAATAGTATCAATTTAAAAAATACGCCTTCGGGAATTTATCTCTATAAAATAATAACAAGTTCCGGCGGGATACAAACCGGAAAGATTGCAGTTTTTTAAACTGCTTCCTTATAATCTATGATGCTTTTTTACATTTGATAGTTAAACCCGACAGGTTATAAAAACCTGTCGGGTTTAAATGTTTCTATGTCTAAGATTTTTTTTCACACGCAGATCTTACAGATTGCTTCGCCTGTTCGCTATCGCTCGAGTCTGCAGATTTTCGAATCTTTTTAATCCGCTAATCTGTGGCTATTACTTTTCAAAACACCCAACTGGTTATAATTATTCATTTGAAGCTATTTCCTTTCTGCTTCACTATTAAAATAAAAAAGCCCTTCAAAATGGAGATTTTCCATCGAAAGGCTTTTCGTCTATACAAAAAACTAATTTAACTACAATTCAGTAATTTCGAGAACAATGCTGGTTTCGACCTTAGACGAAGAAACCCGTAAACCAACATTCATTAAATAATCTCCCGTAAAAGATTCTCCGGATTCTTCGACTGATTTCTTTGCCTCGGGCATTAGGTTTATTTCTTCTACTTTATAAGTTTTATTTGGATCTAAACCTTGAAAACGAACCGGATTATATTGCGGATCATAAAGTGGATGAAGCGTGTAGGAGAACAAGACCGCTTTACTTTTCGACTCGTTCACATACATCAATACCGCACGGCTTTCCTCATAAGGAGAAATCATTCGGTACAGGTCACCGTGCCAAATTACCGGACTCAATCGTTTGTAATTAACTACGGCTTCCTGGCAATATTTCAATTCTTTTTCTTTCAGTTCTTTTACATTAATATCAAAACCTAATTTACCCATCATCGCCACATCTGTCTTGAATTTGATGGATTGATTTCCCCAGGAAGTTACATGGTTACAAATTGAAAAGGCCGGAAAAAACTGCGAATACCCCCATTGTATGAATACTCTGTTGAAAGGATCGGTATTGTCGCTTGCCCAGAACTCTGTAAAATATTGAAGTAATCCGTAATCGGTTCTGCCTCCTCCTCCGGCACAAAGCATCATGGGTAAATTTGGATATTTCGTTTTAATGCGGTCCAAAACTTTATACAAACCTCTGGTGTATTCAATAAACAAATGTGACTGCTGATTTTTCAGATAGGCAGAATAAGCATTAGTCATCATTCGGTTGCAATCCCATTTAAAGAAAGCTACCCCTTGTTTTGTCTGCATAATATCGTCTACTGTTTTGAATACGAAATCCTGCACCTGCGGATTACATAAATCTAAAACCAATTGGGTACGGTAATAACTTTCCGGTCGATTAGGCAATTTCAATACCCAATCCGGATGTTTCTCGTACAATTCACTTTTCGGATTCACCATTTCGGGTTCGATCCAAATTCCGAACTTTATTCCCGTTTTTTCAGCCTCCTGCATGAGGAAACCAATACCATTTGGCAGCTTTGTTTTGGTAGCCTGCCAATCTCCAAGTCCTGATTTATCACCACTTCTTGGATATTTATTTCCAAACCAGCCATCATCCAGTAAGAACATGTCAACGCCCAACGTTTTGGAATCGGCAAACATCTCGGTCAATTTTTTTTCATCAAAATTGAAGAAGGTTGTTTCCCAATTGTTCAATAAGGTCAGACGGGATTTTTCTCCATCTTTCACTCCGTATTTTTTGGCCCATGAATGCAGGTTTCTACTGGCCTGCCCCTTCCCTTTATTCGAAAAAGTATAAATAAAAGACGGCGTTGTAAATACTTTCCCGGGCTGAAGATTATACTCAGAAGCAAACGGATTGATTCCGGAACTGATTCGAAGCGAATTTTTATTGTCCAATTCAAAAGCAAACTTAAAATTTCCAGACCAGGCAATCGTTCCTGCCACAAGCTCACCCGAATTCTCATTGGCTTTAGCATTTAAAGACAGAAAGAAAACTGGCGTTTGATACATATCGGTACGAACCCCTAATTTCGAATCAATTACTTTGGTACCACTAGTTAGCTCACTTTCCTGCATGCGAGCTTCTTTAGCCCAATCTCCATGAAATTGAGTCAGCCAATAATGATCGGCATCAAAATGCAGCATCGATGACGCATAATTGTATAAGACAACCGATTTCTTTTCATTGTGTACAATTTCAGTCCATTGTTCTATTGTATTCTCGTTATAAAAAGCCTTATAATGCAGTGTAACTTCTACCGGATATACAGAATCTTTAAGTTTGATAATAGTTTCAGTCGTGTTAGCATCTAATTTTTGCGTACTATGGCTTACATAGTTTAATTCCAGAGAGGGATTACCGTCATTATGAGTCATTCGGATTGCGGATTCAAACAAATTCTCTGTTCCAAAAGTCGGGTAAGCCTGATGCCTTAAATTGACCAGCGGATTTCCGTCGTTAACGACAAATGTTTTGGTACTCTCTTTCGAAACCGCATTGTATCCAGAATTATCTCTTAGTTTCGTCCCTAAATAAGACTGATAAAGCAAACCGTTCTTTCCTACCTTTAAAATCAAAGCCGTATTTTGAGTTTCGATCTGAATTTGTTCCTCCTGCGCATTAACTTTACAAAACAGAAATGTAAAAACTAATAGAAATAGTATTTTTTTCATAAAAAGGGTTCGATAATAGTAAATGGTTGTTTCTTATGGTTGGTTTGTGGTATTCTTTATTTTATTCCTTTAATCTAAAGTGAGTTTCAAAAGTATAACAATCAAGCATCCGTACACACCGGTACCTACCAGTTTGTTCTGATCTATTCCAAAAAGCATTTTTCTTAAACAACATTATACCTATAATTATGATATTATATTACCCTGTTTTTATTCTATAAAAGACCATCACTATTAATAAAGTAAAAAATCTAATGAAATATCATTTTATATTCTTCAAAGCAAAACCTATATTTCTCCTAACTCAAAAAGCGGATTTTTCAAACCCGGAAAACAACCGCACAACAACAGTATTTTTAATCTTTTAACTTTACTATTTTCGGTCCTTTTTGTACTGTAAGCAACCTCAACTTTTTTCCTCACTGTTGAACAATCCGATTGGTTTCTATTTTCGTAAAACGTAAAAAATCCTTCATCGCAAACCAATCTTAACTTTTTAATACCTAATCCTATATTACCCACTTTACTTTTCCTGTTTGTCTCTGCTTTCTAAGCATCCTTAAAAAAAACCGGTAGGAACTGTTCCCTTAAAGAATATAACATTTATACTTTTGGGTTAAACAATAGCTATAAAACTATACTCCTAAATAATGAAAATTACCGTCAGTAGAAAAAAGATGACATCGAAAATTACCGAACAGTTGTTAATTCAGGACAAAAAGCAACTACGTCTTTAAAACAAAACCAATAAAAAATTTATCTAAAAACAACACAAACAAATACTACTAAAACGATAAATAACAAGCTGCTGGCGGTAATTATTCAACATCCATAAAAAACAATTCTAATGAAGAGATTCTTTGAGAAAAAACAAAAACACATTCTATTCGTCCTTGTCGCTTTTTGCTTCGTAGCAGGCAAAGCATTTTCGCAGGAAGACCGACGCTGGCTCATCAATCCGGACGGTACTATTTCCTGGCAGATCAACAACAATATTCCGCATGACGATCATATCGAAATGAGTGGCAAGAAGATTTCGGCCGTTCTGAGGTATGGTGTTGCAGCGGATGGTTCGTTCCATGCTACCCGTAGCTTGATATGGCCCATGCTCAGAACCATCCCTAATAATACTCATGCCAGTTTAACACGAAGGTTTGCACAGGACGGTTTTAATTTGGTCACCGTAAACTACAAACCGATTGTGGCAGAAAAAGTGACTTCACTAACTCTGGACGGAACCTTACTCGTTAAGAGTAAAGTCGGCAATACACTGGAATTGACCCGACAATTTTTCCCGTCGACAACTTTAGCCGGTTATTTTGAAATTTATACCCTTAAAAACATATCTGAAAAAACCTGTGCCGTAGAAATTCCAAAATCGAATACTGTTTATACCACAGATCCGGAAAAAGGAACGGAAGGCAGTTATACTTTACATGTTGACCTCGCTAATTCCGGCAGTTTTAATCTTAAGACCAATGAAGTCGTTCGTTTTTCTGTTTTCTACTCGGGTGTCAAAACAAACGAGCAGGTTCCTGTTGTAAATGCCGAAGAAGAAAAAGAAAAACGTACCCAATTCATTAATCAAATATGGAGTAAACTGATCTTAGAAACACCGGATCCTGTTTTAAATACTGAATTTGCTTTTGCTAAAATCAGAGCTTCCGAAAGTATTTTTGAAACCAAAGGCGGTCCAATGCACGGCCCCGGAGGAGAATCTTACTATGCTGCTATCTGGGCCAATGATCAGGCCGAATATATAGGTCCGTTCTTTCCTTTTTTAGGATATGAATATGGTAATCAAGCCTCCTTAAATGCTTATTTGCAATTTGCAAAATTTATGAACAAAGAATACCAGCCTATTCCGAGTTCGATTGTGGCCGAAGGCACTGATATTTGGGCCGGAGCCGGTGATCGTGGCGACGGAGCAATGATTGCTTACGGAGCCGCGCGTTATGCGCTTTCGAGAGGAAATACAAATGAAGCCAAACAATTATGGCCCCTGATCGAATGGTGCCTGGAGTATTGCCATAGAAAATTAAATTCGGATGGTATTGTAACATCCGATTCTGATGAGCTCGAAGGCCGTCTTCCTGCCGGAAAGGCCAATTTAAACACCTCTTCTTTATATTATGATGCTCTAAATTCTGCTGTTTATTTGGGCAAAGCTTTAGGAAAAAACGAAGCACAGCTTAAAACCTATAAAGCAGAAGCTGAAAAATTAAAGGCAGCTATTGAGAAGTATTTCGGGGCTAAAGTCGAAGGTTTTGAAACCTATAAATACTACAAAGAAAATGATATTCTAAGAGCCTGGATCTGTACCCCGCTGGCGATGGGTATTTACGACCGAAAAGAAGGAACAATTGAGGCCTTATTCTCACCAAGGTTATGGACAAAAGACGGTCTTGCCAGCATTGCGGGTGACAAAATTTTCTGGGACCGTTCGACTTTGTATGCCCTAAGAGGCGTTCTCGCTGCTGGTGAAACAGACAAAGCGCTGGATTTTCTGCACTATTATTCAAACCGTCGTTTGTTAGGAGATCATGTTCCCTACCCTGTAGAAGCCTATCCCGAAGGTGATCAGCGTCATCTTTCGGCAGAAAGCGGATTGTATTGCCGAATTTTCACCGAAGGATTATTTGGTATCCGACCTACAGCACTGAACTCGTTTGACTTCACGCCACGTCTTCCTAAATCCTGGCCCATGATGAAATTGCGCCACATCAATGCATTTGAACATGATTTTGATATTACAGTGGAAAGAGTCGATAAAAAACTAAAAATAACAATCTCTGAAGGCAGAAAAATAATAACCAAAAAAATTATTGAAGATGGAAGTACAATAAACATCAGTCTTCAATAAAGTAGAACCAAGATTAAAAACGAGTCTTTTTTAGCAGAACTTTCCTCTGTCCAAAGCTTTTAAAAACTCAAAACCTCGCCATCCAGCGAGGTTTTGCTTTTTTATACTTTAACGAAACTTGCAGGTGCGAAGTTGGCGAGATTAAAAGAACGCTTCGCATAACGAGCTAAGTTAATCAAGCATCTACTCAATAAATACTAACAAACTTTCAAAAGTGTAGCATTTTATCACTTTTTTCAAAAATATTTTTCTGGATGGCTAAATCAGTGTTCCTAAATGAGACACTGGTCAGGGAAATTTCAAAAATTGTGGAATTTTCGCTTAAAGCATCGATGGTAGTGGTTGAAGTTGATGTTCTTCTCATCATCATGGGAAAGTAACTTGATACTAAAAATCTCGATTTTTGGTATCAAAACAACCGATACAGTGAGGGAGGGCTTGTCAATTCTGATTACTAATTTTTCTAATTGCTACCCAGCAGAAACAGGATAATCTAAGCTCAAAATTAACATTTTTAGTACATTTAAAATTGCTATAAAAGCAAAAGCCACTCCGCAATGAAGTGGCTTTTGCTTTTATAGCAGATTATTAAAATTTACCAAATTATGCTCCAATAAATAACAGTATTTTTAGTTTTGTTTATTGCAACACCCTTTGAGAATCCATTTTCCCATCCTTTTGGCATTTGTGGATTAGGTTGTAATTCGAATTGTTTAAAATAATTTCCTGATTCTGCAGTTAAAACATAAATTTTGAAACTTTTATCTTTCCAGAAATCAACATTATTTGAAATCGAAAAATCGATGAAATTTGGAACAGGCAGTAGTTTTTTATAACATGGTTTGTCAATCAAAGAAGAATCTCTTATTTCTACCATTTCAAGACTATCTTTCGTTCTTTCAGTTTCAAATCTATTTACTATCAAAAGGCACAAATCTTTATTAGTGTAAACACTCTTGTAATTCTGAATAATTTTTTTCTCTAAGTCCTTTATACTTTTTGAGGATAAATTATATTCGAACAAAAATAATCCAACATCATTTTTTTCGGAATTTGTATTAGCAACTGCAAAGTTGTCAGACGAATTGAGTGTAGTGGGAAAATGATTAACCAAAGTAGAATCAAACTTGCTTTTTAATGTCAAATATCTTTGATTTGTTACATTATTAAAAGTTTTTCTATCATTACAACTATTTAAAGTAACGACTAATGCTACCAATAATACATTAATTTTTATCATTTTTTCATAGATTGAATTACACCTTGAGCAATTTGAATAAAAGTATCTAAAATTTTTAATCCAGTACCGTAATCAGTATGTTTATTTCCATAATACTCCGCCGTTTTTGCATTGTCCTGTCCTGCTGGTTTCGTTAAAGTGTAAGTGGTACTTCTTGCGGAACTCCATGAACTTTGTCCACTTGTTTCCGCTAACACTTTCTTCTCATTCATTTGTTCAGGTTTAGCATATGTAACTTTAGATTCACCAATTTGTGCCATGTCTGTAATTGTTGAAGTTATTTTTTCTTCACCAATAGCGCCTCCACTAACAAATTCTCTTTCCTTTATATTTACTTTTTCTGCTTTTTCATAACCTTGTTTCTTCATAAAAATTTCAGGATTTTCGACTTTGCTGGCTCCTAATTCCCTAATATTATTAGCTTTTTCATTATTATTTCCAAACATATTATCAGCACCAAGTCTATCATATTTTTTTGCATCTCCAGCTCCAATTTTATTTGCAGTTGCTTGTGTTAGTTTTGATTGACCTTCAACATGAACTACCGCGCCAGTTTCTCTATTAACAAACCAATCAGGAGGAGTTGCTATCATACCGTCTGGATCTATAAAATAGACCGGATTATTAAGAGCATATGTGTATGGATTAAATCTTCGAGATTTTTCTGCTAGTGGATCAATGTTCATCCAGCGACCAACTGCAGGATCATAATTACGTGCACCATAATCGTAGAGATTAAGCCCCAGTTCGTCTTGCAATTCTTTCGAATTATACTTGAACTTATTTTCTACACCAGTTTTAACATTATTATAACCTTCATGTTTTAACCCAAACGGATAATAATTGTTTTCTTCTTTAATGGCCAGTGTTTTATCATAACTCAAACGAACATTACCTAAATGATCTTTGTACTGGTAAATATATTTATAAGAACCTGCTGAAGGTTCTACGTAGCCTTCAACTGTTGGAAAAAACTTCAAAACACTATTGTCATACTGGTAACCGCCCAGATAATCTGTTTTTATAGCAGTTTTTCCGGTTTCGTTTACAATTTTCTGTAATTTTTGTCCCGCAGCATTGTAAATGTACTCAATATTTCCAGTGGTCGCAAAGGTTATTTTTTTGGGTAGATTTAAGTGGTTATAGGTAATAGCCGTAATGTTTTTATTGGCATCAGCAGTCATATTACCATTAGGATCATAGCTATAATCGTCAGTTGTGGCGGTGTTATCTTTAAAACCTATCGTTTTATTGCTAATGTCGATAACTTTCACCAACTGGTTGCTGTTATTGTTATTGGCATAAGTGTAGGCCAGATCATCAATCTGCTGGAGGGTTTCACTGTTTCCGTTACGGGTAAGTTTTACAATGTTTCCGTTTTTGTCGTATAATAAAGCTTCATTATAGGCATTGCTTAATGCTGTGGCTTTTTTGTAAGTACCTTCTTTTAAGCGGTTCAGATTGTCATATTTATATCCATAAGATCTTATCATCCCGGCAGGGTCAGAGTTGGTTGTCCAATGTGTTTCTGAAATGTTTCCATTGTACAGCGGTGTTGCTCCTACAGTAGGGGTGTTGTAATTGATCTTAAAAGCAAATAAATCTTTTGGATCGGTTCCCTGAACTAAAGCCCCTACTTTGTTGATTTCTTTAAGCCATCCGCGAATGTTGTAGGCATAATCTATTTTTTGAGTATTACCACCTACTTTCTTAATAATCAACTGCCCTAATTCGTCATAACTATTATCCAATAAGACTTCAACAGCACCGTTGTTTATTTGATGGGTCTGCGTGAGCAAACGATCTTGAGGCGAATACGTAAAAACCTCTTTTGTCATCAGTTCCGCATCAGTAGCGGCTCTTTTGTGTCGGGTAATGCTGTACTGTAATTGTCCTGAAAAAGGATCCAGCTTGCTGTCAGTATAGGTATAACCTCCTAAATAATTTTGTGTATAAGTTCTAACAGGTCTTGCCTTTGGCTCATAAAAAGTAGCCGTGGTTTCTCCTGCTGTACTGGTACTTGTAGTAAGTACTCTTGTCCAGGAAGCTGTTGTGAGCCCTTTTACCTCGTTTGTAGTTAAAGTAGTCTGTCCCTCTACAGTTGTTGGTATTGTAATACCCCCAGTTGGAAAGGTATAGTTGTCGTAATAATTAACGGTAAGAAGTTTGAATGCAACAGGTGCTACTACATTGGTATAATAAGCCGCAATACCATCCAGAGTTCCACTGCTTTGCTTGCTTTCGTTAATAGTGATAAGAGCAGGATTATTCTGAGCAGCTTGCAGGGTTGCTCTTCCGGCAGCAGTTGCAGCAGTAGCGCTCATCCATCCGGTATACACAGCCCTGTTAAAAACATCGTATTTGGTAATAATCCATCCCGGGGAAGTGATATCCGAAAAAGGAGAATTTACAGGTCCTGTGGCGACCACTCTATCGAGTTTGTCGTACACGATGAACTCCCATTGTTTACCCGGCAGTTTTTTCTCCACCAGTCTGTTACGGTGATCGTATTTGTACTGATAACAAAGATTGTCTAAAATTCCCTGAGTTCCAGGATCGATAACGGCACTAAAAGTACTTCCTGTCTGAGCATGAAATCCAGCTGACAATTGAATTGAGTTGGTTGCTTCTAGTGATAAAGAAGTTCCCGGAGTTACAACAGCTACAGAGGTAAGATTGGTCTGCATACCTGTAGAGGTACCTATCAGATCTACTGCTTTTGGAGGAATCACATAAGTAAGGTTGCCGTAACTATCATAAACATAATAGGTATCGTGTTTTTCGTTAGCACTTCCGGCCCCTACAGTGCCGTAGGTTCTTTTAAGAACAACCTGTCCTTCTTTGTTTTTAAACTCTACAGTTGAACCGTTTGTTTCAACAGGCGCAGCGGCAGTATTTTCGTCATAACTAACGGTTTTATACAACTGGTTAGGAGCATAATAGTTGTTATTAAAAAACGAAATAACATACAACCCTGATCCTGCATCCCAGGACGTATTGGCCTTAAAGAGCTTTACTTCTTCAACCCCGTTGGTTGGATAGCCCATTTTGATTTCGTGTCCGGATCCTAAACCCCAGTCATTTCCGGGAGCAGCTTGTCTGAGAACCCTATTCAGCGGAGAAGCTTCGAGGTCCTTTTTGCTATAAGGATTGGTAGTAGCTTCCATAGCGGGATTTCCAGTAACCGTTGGGTTAGGGCTTGCGTAATAGGACAAGACATTGGTCTCTGCGAGCGGATCAAAAGCCATGTTTGTATTGGCCGATTTAAAAGGCAGGTATTCTTCTGTCTGTCTTCCAAAACTGTCATATTTAATATGGGTAATGATGTCCTTACCGGTATTGGACTGCTGCCCGTCAATTTTCTGAACGGGTCTTCCGAGTCCGTCAAAATAAGTGGTGTTTTGAGCTGCTTGCACCGGTGTTGGATTTAGAGGTACTGTACCTTCTGTAAATCCTTGTTTATAAGTAGTGGTCTTGATATAATTTTGGGTTGTCGTCTGCCCAATTACCATAACAGGAAACAAAACCAAAAGGAGTTTAATTACTTTTTTCATGATGCTTCTGGTTTATTGTTTATAATTGTATTGGTTTTGTGAAAGGACCTTATCATTTTTGTCTTTGACAAATTGGAGTCTTCCAAAACTGTCATAGGTATAGGTAATTTTATCGCCTTTAGGATCAGTGATGGTACTTATTCCTACCAATGGAATATAAGTATAAGTAGTGATCATGGTAGCAGGAAGTACAGAACGCAGGTTGTTTATTGCGGTCAAATTGCTTTCATTAACAGTGTTTAAATCTGAAACTGCTAAAGCAGTGGCTATTTGCGTATTGGTCGCGTTTTCTATCTTGGCAATGGGCTGAGTTTTATTATACCCCCAGATAATCGATACCGGAGCACCATTTTCTATGGTATATTGCGTGATGTTACCCTTACCGTCATAATTGTTATAACTAACTTTCTTTTCTAACTGATTTAAACCAGCATTAGAGTTAGGAAATTTAGCCTCATAAACAAAGCCCGGAACCAATAGATTCCCCGCAGTCTTCGTGTATACTGTTTTTTGTTCTGATAATTTTGACGAGTTTCTAAATGTTTCTGTTTTCAATGGAACATTAATCATGTTTTTAGCAATTAACTCGGAAACATAGGGTTCATTTGCGATTTCTGAATCTAACGGATAGTAATATTTCGTTGCAATCGCTTCTTGGTTTGAGGAATTCGTATTTTGTTCCGATAACTGGAAATGATTCGGATTCTTATATAAATAGTTAGTTACTGTACTTAACGGATTTAGTCCATTTACATCATATTGTATTTCCTCTTTGGATTTTAAATAGTTCCAGTAAGAACTGTTTTTGTATTCCGTTACACTAACATTAGGAATCCCTGTTTCGTTAATCGTTCCAAAAATATCATAATACTTTCTGGTGTTATACGATTTTGACTCTTTAAGCAATAGGTTATCGTACTGATTGGTTGTCGTACTTACTATTTTATTAGTGGCACTAAAATAAGTGACCGTTTCCGGCAAGCCATTAACCAACAAACCGTAGTCTGTTGAGGAACCGGCTATCGGCAGCGTACCCCATATCTGATTAAAATTATTCTGATAAATTTTAAATTTATGTTCTTCACCTCCATTAATAAAAGTGTCATTACCATTTGAAACTGTCACATACTGATAGTTAACATTTGAACTTCCATTATCAAAAAGCGAAGCAATACTACCGGATGATATGTTTACAAATTTTCTTAAATAAAATGTTTCTACTGGTCCGTGAGAAGTAGGTATCATACAAGAGGTATTATCCAATGTTCTATCAACATAAAGAGGCATTTTCCCCGGATTTCCAGAAGATTTTGTTAAATCACTTTTAGCCGCATAAAGATATCTTTTGTAAATTGGGACTGAACCGTTATCGAAATAATCTTTAGTACTTTTTACCCGCATGCCTCCGGTAACTATGTTAGTTTGGATGTCATAAGGAGCCGATGCCATATAATTTACATTAAGAGTCGCTGTCGTGCAGGATCGCTGTGGCATTAGCAAAGAAAAATTGCCTAATGTTATTGATATTACGTAGGTTTGATTAGGCTTAGCCAGCAAAATAAATTCTTGTGGTTGTCCCGGGCTTAATTGTATGGAATTACCTAGGTTAAAAAGATCTCCATTAGACAATCTGTTACGAAAATCTTCATAACTCCCTGTAGCCGTATTTCTGGCTCGCACTGTAGCTCTGGTTTTACCGGCATCTCCATCAGGGCATTCATACATATTGAATGCAACAGCCGCATTTATTTTAATATCCTGATCACTTAAACTGGTTACAACAATCTCTTTAGTCGATGCACCTGAATTATCAATCGGGGCTCCTACTGTTGTTCTTTCGGGAATTATCGTTTTAGTTCCAAAATAATCATTGGGTTCATATTCAAATACCGTACTTCCTTTGGTAGGATAGATTACTTTATTCAGCATTCCTATTTTTGCAAAATCCGGATTCGGGTTTTTGTCTGCTCCTCCGTACTCTATATTATCAAATTCTAAGCCTGTCTTATTTGGAATAAGTTTAGTATTGTTCTTCCCATTGTAATACCCCCAATGATCCTGACTAAAGGATAATCGAGCTGGAAAACTATTCTTGTCCAAATATTCAAATTGATAATTTTTGCCTGGATCATTATATTGTATCTTATCCAGGAAAACTCTATTGTTTGGTGTAGTCGAATAGGTAAACTTAACTTTTTCAATTGCATCAATAGTATTCTTTTTTATGACTATTTCGCTTATTTTTTTATTCCCACTGGTAACATCTGCACTATTATTTTCTAAATAATTGAAATTAATTTCTCCATTAACACTATTATTACTTGTAATCGACGTTATTACCTGCCCGCTAATATCGATACGATGATCAAAAATTGGACTAAATGTTGGAGAATAAGTAAGCAAAGAACCAGTACAATCTAATTGTACATATGGAGATTGCATTGTAAGAGTCTGTGATTTAGAGGTAATATAACTATCTCTTTTAGGCGCATAATTAAAGTAAACCTCATCTCCTTTTGGATGAACTATTTTAGTAATATACCATGCCGATGTCGCAATGATAGGAAATGGTCTTCCTCCCGGTTCTTTTGGCATAAATGTAGTTTCTTTATTGCCAAAAAAATATTTAACTCCATCCGGAGTTGTTATAACAAAGGTATACGATTCGGCGTCGGCCAGTTTTTCTACTTTAACATTTTGAGCCGGCATCATAACCAATGAATTATCATGGTCATAAATAAATTTACCCGAATAACTTCCAAAATTAAAACTATACAAATCCGATTCACTATCAATTATATCGTTTTCTGCAATAAATTTAAAATAAGATTCTTTTTGTGCAGGAGTGAAATTATCATTTGGCGGAACAAAATCGGTTTGTCTTTTTTCGTCCGGTTCGTCTCTAATAATTCTTGAAATCACACCTCCAAAACTTAGATTCCAACCTTGCCCAACATTCGACGATATTTCATCCACTTTTACACCATTATTGCCATAAAACAAAGCGATGGGCACTTCTAAGTTTGTTGTTTTGTAGCTGTATAATGGAATATTTAAACTAGGAGAGCCTGTAAGCATCCCAACAGGGACATTACCATAATTTCCCAAATTATAAGCATTTGGCGAAGGCGGAATCATCTGCGGCAATAATTTTTGTGAATTATTTGTTACCTGAGCGGATAAATTATTGATAAAAAGGAATATGAAAGTATGAACTAATCCCTTCAATAGATATGTTTTTTTCATTTGATTTTTTTATAAAAATTATTACCACAAATCATTTTCATTATTTTTAAGATTATAGGCTCGAAAAAATAATCTTCAATAATTTGGATAAACTACAAACAAGCGATAGAGTTTAATTTGATTCGGTCTGACTTCAACAAATTTTGCAAATACAATAACAGGAGTACAGCACTAATTTTAATCGGGCAACCACTAAAACTAATTGCGATTATCTTTTTGTACAGCTAAAGCTTTTACCTCTGCTTTTAATGCTTCCATTTCTTTGTTTTGCTGAATTAGATACAATGTGACTTCTTCGATCTTCTTTAACAAATGCAGGTTCATTTCTGCCAAAAGCAATCCGTCTTTTTCAATTTCTTTTGCTGAAGGTATTTCTGGTAAATGGCTATTTTTTTTAATGTAATCTTCTACTTCTTGCAGCGTTCTTAGCCTGTAATCGTTCAAAAAAACATAATCAGGAACAGGAATGTTGGTGTTAATTCTGACTTCAGTGGCATGAATATCACCATTCACGGTTAATTTCGCATCTGGATTTTTGCTCCCTATACCTACATTTCCATTTGGAAGAATAGCAACTTTAGGATCATAGCCTGCAATTAAAAATAAGGCATGATTACTTTCTGTGCCTATAAACCCTCCACCACCAAACCATGAAGAATGAGAAAAAATACCTGTTTTATAAGTTGAATTGTCTACTGTTGCTAAAATCTTTGAATTATCTGCACCGGCTACATCTAACACTCTACTCCAACCCTGTACATTTGAAGGATTTGAAGTTCCAATCCCAACGTTACCTGTAAAAAAACCTCTGTTAGCATTAACGTCACCTGTTACAGTAATAGAATTACCTTGAATTGTACCACCAGAAGTAATAGCTCCGGAAGCAGTGATAGAAGCAGCCTTGAAAATATTCCCACGTATATTCCCATTTACGTCCAGACTTTCAGATGGATTATTTGTTCCAATTCCAACATTTAAATTTGTGGTTGTAGCATTTGCATTAACAGCCGCTCCTCCGCCTGCCCCTATATATAAACCGGGACTATTGTTCCCCCCACCAATAGGGCCATTACTTCCTTGCGTTCCTTTTACAACCTGTGCATTCATAGAAATTGCACCAACCAATAGAATTAAATAAGCGACATTCTTTTTTTTCATTTTTTTAATTTAAAAGATCCTTTAATACAGTACTTTGAATATTAGACAGCCTAAAAGAGCATAACAATACAGTCTGATATTCTATAAATAATTTTTCGAAATTAACCTTTGTTTACTTACAAATGTTATCCTCTTCCAATACTATATTAACCAAATTATACTTATACTTTCTATGCTAAAAAAAATACCAATCGGAACTAAAAAAATGATAAATCGGTAAAAAATTATGATACCCCTCTGTCCTCAAATTCTAATTTAAAAAGCCCCGTAGCTTCCTCTCAAAAAAGAAAATTCTGCAGCCTTACATTTTTTCTAAATTATTTACAAAAAAATTAACAAGCGAACCCGACAAATAAAAATATCTTTGCAAGCAACTATGACAAAAAAGTTTTACATATTGCTATTCGTTACACTTGGTTTCCTGATGGGACCAACGTTTACGTATGCGCATGGAACAAAAAAAGAAATGTCATGTTGCAAAAAAGAATCTGCAGCAAAAGATTGTTGCAGCAAAAAAGATTCGAAAGACAAAAAACATGGCTGTGATAAGAGCTGCATGGGGAATTCCTGTACGCCAACCAGTAACTGTGCATTCTCGCCAATGGCAATCTTTCAGGTAGAAAACCATTCTCTTTTTGGTTTTTCTGAAAAAAAACAAACTTACTTTTATTCCGAAATCTTTATTTCTTCAGATTTCCGTTCGATCTGGCTTCCACCTAAAATAAGCTAGATTTCTTTTGTGACGGCCAAAGGTCTGTCTTATCCAAAAGTCTTTTTAAGGCTTTAATTCAAAACTTTTTTTTAATCTTAATCTATTGTCAGAGATAGCTGTATTTGCTATAGTTTCTGCTGTGCTTTAAGATTAATTCATCCAAAAAAATTACATACAATGAACTCAACAACAAAATTATTGATGGCAATGTCTCTATTGCTATCAGTTACTTTCGCCAGCGCTCAAATTAAAAATAAAACCACTGAAAAAGTAAAAGTAAACGGTAACTGCAGCATGTGCAAAAAAGTGATCGAAACTGCCGCAAACGTTAATAAAGAAACCAAAGTAATCTGGAACGAAGACACCAAAATTGCTACTGTTACTTACGATTCTCAAAAGACGAATCTTGATGCCATTCTAAAACGCATAGCTGATGCAGGATACGATAATGAAAAATTTAAGGCTCCAAATGCGGTTTATGACGAACTACACGGATGTTGTCAATACGACAGAGAACCAAGCGATAAAAAACAAAGTACTTCATCGTCACATCATTAAAAACCATTTTGTTCGTAACCTTTTTATTTAATACCAATTACGAGCAAACATAAAAAAGAAATCATGTTCAAAATAAAAAATACAATCACACTATTCACCCTTGTAGCAGCTGTTTCTATAACAAATGCACAAATAAAAGTGGGAGACAGTTTTCCGGATGTTCAACTGCAAAACAATAAGAATACTGCAACCAAACTAAATTCTTTTAAAGGAAAAACGGTTTTAGTAGACTTCTGGGCATCCTGGTGTGCTCCTTGTCGACTGGCCAACAAAAAGCTGGTTAAAATGTACGATCAATACAAAGATCAGAATTTTGAAATCGTTGGAATATCAATCGATAACGACAAAACAAAATGGTTGAAAGCCATTGAAAAAGACAAGATGAAACATCAGCAATTAATTGATCCAAAAGGCTTTGAAGCCAAAACGGCTCTGACTTTCGGAGTTGAAGCGCTGCCTTCTGCTTTTCTTTTTGATGCATCAGGAAAACTAGTTGCCATCAATCCAACAGAAGCTCAAATAATTGCTCAAATTAAAAAAAACAAAAAATAAGATGAAAACCCTAAATATAAAATTCATAGCTCTTACACTTATCCTATTATTAACTGGTGTAAACTCGTACTCTCAAATTACAAAAGCCGAAATAATCGCAACAGGATTAACCTGTTCGATGTGTTCGAATGCCATAAACAAACAGTTGAAAGCTTTTACAGAAGTAGACAGTATCAGTACCGATTTAAATACCAATACGTTTACCGTTTATTTTAAAAAGGACAATTCATTGGAGCCTAAAGTCCTGAAAAAAGCAGTTGAAAAAGCCGGTTTTTTTGTTGGATCACTAGTTTTAACAGCAAAATTTCATGTAGATAAAATTGAGGACAATACCACTCTGAAAATCGATGATGCTACTTACACTTTTATCGATATTAAAAAACCTGTAGCACATGCCGAAGGGAAATACAGGGTTTTAGACAAAGGTTTTGTAACACAGAAAGAGTATAAAAAACTACTTAAATCGTATTCAAAGTATCCTGATTACGCTACAGAAAATGAGAATGATTATTATTTAAAAGCCCTTTAAAAATGAGATATTTATCCCTAATCTTCTTATTTCTGGTTTCTTATCAAATTGAAGCACAAGAATTATTTGTAGTAACCGAACCTGCCAGTAATGCTCCGGCGGGTTCTATCGGAGTTCGTGTTGGACAATCCTTAATGGAAAAGAAACTCGAAAGCGGTTCCATGTACAATTTAACCCCGGAAGTTACCTGGGGTATCAATAAAAACCTGATGGTTCGTACCTCAGCTTTTTTAAGCAATCAGGACAATGGACTGGGCCTTAAAGGCGGTGGATTTTATGCCAAATACCGATTCTTCTCGGCAGATGATTTGCAAAGTCATTTCAGGATGGCTGCCTTTGGACGATACAGTTACAATAACTCTTACTTTAATCAGGAAGTCATAGATCTGGCAAATGGAAATTCAGGTTACGAAGCCGGTTTGGTTGCCACACAGTTGCTTCATAAAGTAGCTATAAGTTCTTCTGTAAGCTATGTGCGTGCATTAAACAATCCCGATTACAGTTTTCCGGATATGCTGGGTAAAAATGCCATAAATTATACCTTCTCTGTGGGTAAATTAATGCATCCTAAAAAATACACCAGTTACAAACAGACGAACATTAATGCAATGTTGGAGTTTACCGGACAAACCATTACCGAAAATGGCAGATCGTACCTGGATGTAGTTCCTTCGATTCAGTTTATCATCAACAGTCAGGCGAGAATTGACCTGGCTTACAAAAAAGAGTTGTACAGTTCTATGCAGCGTATGGCGACCGATGGTGTTTTTCTGAAACTGGAATATACTTTTTTCAATGTAACGAAGTAAATAAATCCCATTACAACCGGAACAAATCGTTCTGATTAAACCTATAAAATGAAAAAAATAATTTATTTATTATTCCTGTTCTTTGCTTTTGCTAAAGTCCAGGCGCAGATTATAAATCCTGTGAAATGGGAAGCTTCGATTGAGAAAAAATCCAACTCGGAATATCAGCTTTCTTTTAAAGGAACTATCGAAAAAGACTGGCACGTCTATTCGCAATTCACTCCCGAAGATGGTCCGCTTCCGGCTGAATTCCTTTTTCATGATTCCAAAAGCAATTATGAACTTATTGGAAAAGCAACCGAAAGTGAAACCCACCGAAAGTTTAATGAAATCTTTGGTATAGATGAAATTTTCTTTTCGGACAAAGCTATGTTTACTCAATTAATCAAGCAGACCAATCCGAAAAAAGAAGTCATACAAGTAGAGCTTTCTTATCAGGTATGTAAAGAGAATTGTATTAGCGAAACCAAGTACTTTCAATTCAATCTCAAAACGCTTGAAGCGAAAGAAATTCAGGCAGCTGACATTACAAACGAGAAAACGAAGAAAACAACAGTAAATCCCACCATAGAAAAACAAACGGAACCTGAAAAAACAGATTCCAGTTTGTACATGATTTTCATTATTGCGTTCTTATCCGGTTTTGCTGCACTGCTTACCCCTTGTGTGTTTCCGATGATTCCCATGACGGTAAGTTTCTTTACCAAACAAAGTAAAACGAAAGCTAAAGGAATTAAAAATGCTATTATTTATGGCATTTCAATCATCCTGATTTATGTATTTCTGGGCTCCGTAATTACACTTATTTTTGGTGCAGATGCCTTAAACGCCTTATCTACCAATGTCTGGTTTAATATTATCTTTTTTATCTTACTGATTGTGTTCGCAGCCTCTTTCCTGGGTGCATTCGAAATCATGTTACCCAATTCATGGGCCAATAAAGTAGATCAGCAGGCAGATAAAGGCGGGATCATTGGAATCATTTTTATGGCATTGGCTCTGGCCATTGTTTCTTTTTCCTGCACGGGACCCATTATAGGAACTCTACTGGTTGAAGCAGCTTCTAAAGGCGGAATTGCACCGATTGTGGGAATGTTAGGTTTCTCATCGGCTTTGGCATTGCCTTTTATGCTATTTGCCCTGTTTCCGGGCTGGTTAAATACATTGCCAAAATCCGGTGGCTGGCTCAATACCGTAAAAGTATTTCTGGGCTTTCTTGAATTGGCTTTGGCCTTTAAATTTTTATCTAATGCCGATTTAGTGCTACAGCTGCACTGGTTTGAAAGAGAAATCTTCCTGGCCATTTGGATCGCTATATTTGGTACACTGGCTTTCTATTTATTTGGAAAAATAACCTTGCCACATGATTCTCCAACGGCATCCATTTCGGTAGGCCGTTTAGGAGTTGGATTAATCGTATTGACATTTACCATTTATCTGATTCCGGGATTGTGGGGTGCTCCCTTGAAATTAATCAGCGGATTCCCTCCTCCAATGACGTATAGCGAATCTCCGTATGGCGTGGGTGGAGCTGGAAAAAACACCTCATCCGCTGAGAAAACATTACCAGACGGTGCACACAAAGGTCCTCATAACATCACAGCTTTCACGGATTATGAAAAAGGGTTGGCCTACGCCAAAAGTGTAAACAAACCTATCCTTTTAGATTTTACCGGATTTGCCTGTGTGAATTGCCGAAAAATGGAAGATTATGTATGGTCTGATCCTCGTATTTTATCCATCTTAAACAATGATGTCGTTTTAATTTCTTTATATGTTGACGACAAAAGAGAATTACCTCTTGAAGAACAATATGTCTCTAAAGAAACCGGTAAAAAGATTACAACGATTGGAAATAAATGGAGTGATTTTCAAATTACACGTTACAAAGCAAATGCACAGCCTTACTATATTTTATTAGATACGAAAGAGCAAAAACTGAGCAAACCTGCTGGATACACTCCTGACATCACTGAATACGAGCAATGGCTGAAATCCGGTATTGCTAAGTTTCAAAAATAAGAGTACCATTTTTTTACATCTGTGCATTTTTTAAACGTTGTGCACAATCGTGGTCCGATTACGACCACAACAAAAGGAGATATTTAGGTATCTCCTTTTTTTATTATTACAGATCATCAAACTCTGAAACAGAAATTTTATTTCAATTCCCCTCACGAAGCTATAGTGCACGAACACATTTTAAAATCATAATTATTAAGTTTTTATGCTTCAATATTAATATTATTTTCGATACTTTAGCTTTGATACAGATTGGTAAATTAACAGTTTTGATAAACTCCAAGGATCCCTGTTACTCCCTTTTATCTCTATCAAAAAGATAAATTTTTAACGATTGTAAAAAATAAATATGGAAGAAAGGCACATCAGAAATAGGCTTTACATCAGCCCGGAAGAACAAGAATTAATAAAAAAAACTCCGATATTATTAGGCGGAGCAGGTATCGGAAGTGCTATTGCTGAATGTTTATTGCGATTAGGTTTTGAAACCTTAACCATCATCGATGGTGATGTTGTCGAATTGTCCAATTTAAACCGACAAAATTATACCGAACACAATATTGCACAACCCAAAGTAGAGGCGCTTAAAGAACGCTTACTGGCTATCAACAGTCAGGCAAAAATCACGATTCACAATTGTTTTTTAACACCTGAGAATGTTGGAAACTACATTACAGACCATAAAATTGCCATCAACGCTCTGGATTTTACTTCTGATGTTCCGCTTATATTCGATTCAATTTGTCAGCAAAAAAACATTCCGGTTTTACATCCCTACAACCTCGGATGGGGCGCATTGGTATTGGTCATTTCAAAAGATGAAGACTTAGAGGTTCTAAAAAAACCAGATGAAAAATTTAGCGAAGTGAATGTCGTCGATTATGTTTTAGAGTATATGCGCTATTGGGAAAATCCGCAAAAATGGCTCGAAGAAATTCTGGACAAATACAAAAAAGAAAACAAGAACCTGTCTCCTCCCCAACTCCCAATTGCATCTTGGCTGGTAGCAGGAATGTGCACCCACATTGCATTTGACATCGCCACCAACGCCCCCGTAAAAACATTCCCGGAGTTTTATCTGACTTCGCTTAAATAAGGAATTTCATCTTTGAAAAAATAAAGCTGCCGATTAGGGCAGCTTTATAAAATCTTAAAACATATTTTATTTCTTATCCAGTTTTATCCATTCGTGAAAAGTTCCTTCACCTCCGACTCCTTTGATGAAGTATTTATTCCCCTCTTTTTTTATTAAGTAAGTGGGATCTAATTTTATACATCGATCATCATTTCCATTGTAATATAATTCCAAAACATTATTTTCTTCTGTTCCTTTATAATCCCCTTCGCCAATAGAGTGTCCGTAAAAGGAATCTAACTTTAACGAAATTTTATCCTCCCTTATCGTAAAATTGTATGTTGAATGCCTCGTGCCTTCGGTTGTTAACTCCTCTTCAACAGTTGCCGAAAAATTACCCTGATAATTTTCATCAATTGCTTTAAGATTTTTTAATTTGTAGGACAACAACAATTCCGTATATAAATCAATTCCCTCTTTGGTTATTTTATTTGTTAAAAGCTTTTTTAGAAAAACCCATTTATTATTTTCATGAATATAAAAATAAGTACAGGCATTCTCTTTTAAATCAAAATCTCCTGATCCGTCCTTGTAGTATTTTGAGACCGCCTCTTTAGGTAAGAAACTAGCAACAATGTAATACTCATTTAATTTCTGTTTTAAAATTTGGCTTACTTTATCATTTATCTCTTTTGAAGTTTCGTCGCCTGTATTGATTTTAAATTCCGAAAAAAAACCTTTCTTATTATAAACAGACCAATAATCCTGAATCAAACTTGATTTTCCAATGTAATTCACATCAAAAAAACCCAAATCTTCAAGATCAAAAAAATAAACAGGGAACGTTGGACTATGATCCTGAAGACAATACCCATTTACCTTGTATTTTTCTTCTAAAAAATTGACAGGCGCAACTTTGAAATCAGATTCTCTATTACTAGTATATACTTTTTTATCAAGTTGTTCTCTCTTAACTTCATTCTTACTGGAAACAGTTTTAGTTTCTCGCTTACAACTAATTAATATCACTCCTAATAGCAAAGCCAATAGTTTTGTACAATTTCGCATATTCTATAATTAAACTATCTTTTTATCAATTAAAATTTTGCCCCTCACTTACCTTATTAACAGTATTTATAATTTTTTCCAACGAAAAATATTCCTTTTTAATTTTCTTATCATATTTAATTTCTGGCTGAGTTGTTTTACCTTTAAAGAAAATAACCGGCAAAAATTTCTGATTTTCAGGAACTAAAACATTTCCATCTATTTCTATATTATTAGCAACAGACGAAAGCAATTTATGATCAGAAACAACTATTTCTGAAATATCCCATGGATATCCATGAAAATAATTATTTGGTCTCTCCTTGTCAATTAAAATTGGAGTGAAATAAAGGAAAGGCTCCAATTTTTTATTTTTAATGTCATAAAAAGCATAGTCAATACCATCTTCTTCGCCTGAACATCTAAACAATTCCAATATATCATCCTTGTCCAGATTAATGAAAAATTTATAATTAATACTACCATAAAACTCGTTAACTAAGAATAATTTATAATTGGAAGTAATCCAATATTCTATATTTATATCTCTTTTTGAATCATATACTGTACAAATGAAATCTTTCTTTGAGTCATTATCAAAATCAATAGTTTCTGTAACAACATTTTCATATACATCAGGAATAAGACCTCTTAATTCTTTACTTATTACAACTTCCTGTGGTTTAATTAATTTAAGTTCATTTTTGACTTTTCCGTTTTCTTTATCTTTACAAGAAAACATAAATAGAGAAAGAAATAGGCATATCATTATTTTCATTTTTTTTTTATCTTTTTTCTCAAAAATAGTAATTTAAAAAATTCTACTTCTCAATCAGTCCAATAAAGTACTTGGAGTTTATGAAGTGACTTCGGGAGGAATACCTGGAGCATCTGTCGATCTTAGATTAGTATTTGTCACGGCACTCAAAGCAAATGCTTCGGCCGGAATTATGATACACAACCATCCATCAGGTAAAACACTTCCTTCTCCTGCCGACAAATTGATTACTCAAAAAGCCAAACACGCTGGTGCTCTTTTACACATTAAAGTAATCAATCATTTAATTGTTACCTCTGAAAGTTATTATTCCTTTGCAGATAAAGGCAGTTTATAGGTAACACTGTTTTTCAATTTATATGAAAAACAAAAGCTACCTCTAGCAGGTAGCTTTTGTTTTTTTATCATCCATTTTTCTCACCACCTACTTATTTTATGAGTAAGTTTTTATACGTTGGTTTCTCAGCTAAATCTTTATTCAAAATATAGCCTTTCCGAAAATTTACCCTATCATAAACATCAAGCCACGAATTATTGCCTGTTGATCCCTTTTCTACAGTATCGTTAATAATAACCCAGTCATTATATTTTAAATTTTCGACGACTTCTGACGATACATCTGGTGATGTATACATTGCAACCTTGTTTTTTGAAGAAACAAAACGAATTGGATTGTAATTTTTCCAATGTTTGTATTTCTCTTTTAGTTTAAAATAATAGGGCATTTTATAACAAACAGTATCTAAATTCTCGTCATTATCATCCTCACTCCATACCCCTTTGGTTAATACTGTAATGGAGTCTATACTCTTTTTATTTACAAATAAATATTTCTGACGCAAATCAAGATTTGCAAGGTAATCTCTCTTGGATTCTTCTTCTTTCCATGAAGGTAGAAATTCGAATTTCCAGACATCATCCTTTTTATTAATAAGTCCAAAATTAATTCTCGCATCCTTACCTTCAAATTCATCAAAAACAGCTATCTCATAATTGGAACTACTCTCGACTTTATAATTTTTAATCCGATACAATTGATTCCTAAAAGGATTAAACTCATTGTCATAAAAAATATTATCAATGGTCGCATCACTAATAAGAGATTTAACATTAAAATTAAGTGTTATATTCTGGTAATCTCCTTTTTTTCCCAAGAAGTAACAATACTTATTTTCATGAAGCATAAGATGGTAAACCTGACTTTCAAGTTCTTTTATCCTTTTATTACCTAAAACCTGACCCTTAGTATTTTCTCCTTTTTTAACACCTACAGTACCAACATCTTTTTGTTTCTTAACACAAGAAACAGCAACTAAAGAAAATAAAACAATAAGCAAATAACGCATACACAATATAATTAAATTTGAAGTAAATATAGTACATTTTTAAAATATAGTACCTTAATTTAATTGAATATGAAAGTGATCCGGGTTATCTGAAAAAACAATAATTATATCTTTATCATCCATTCTCCTTTGCAATTCTTTTTTTAATGCTTCACTTTTTAAATGATGATAGGCTTGATTGTAAACTTTGTTATATTCTGACTTACCATGTTTTAATTTTTCATCGTTTGGAAAAAAATTTCCTTGCTTAGGAAAGCCAAAACCATAATTACCTTTAGGTAAATGCTTTATAATTTCTAAAACCATTGTTTCAGCATTTGGCTTACTAAAATCAATTTTATCATTAGAATACGTACTAAGATTAATATCTATTGCACTAGCTTTATTTCCATGTTGTGACCCCCTTAAAGCTCCCGCTATTCGGTCTTTACCATTATTATTCCAAACCATAAAACTACCCAGTTTTAACTTATTCGGTTCTTTTGGATTGTAATTGTTATCAACCCAGTTTTTAACATTAGACTGAATTATTTTTAAGGCTGTTTCAATTATTGGTATATCGGTCAAGGTAGGGTCAAATTTATTTGGTTTAGCATTTCCTTTACCACTTCCTATTATGATTCCATCTCTAATCTTGATAAAAGTATCCTGACTGCCTCCAAGCCCTGATTCAAAAACCCCCGGTTTTCCTTCGGAATTAAATTCAACCAAATTTAATGCATGCGCTTCCAAAATTAGAGCAGCTATAGATGAATTTTTATCTTTAATTGGACTCTTTTTATATTCTTTCTTCAGCCAACTTTCTATTTTCTGAGTAATATTGTATTCCTCTCTTTTATATTTTAATTCGTTTAATCTATTTTCCCATCCTTTTTCGTACACCTTTTGTGTAGGATCCTTTTTAATAATGTCTTCAACAAATTTTCTCCTATTTTTATCTAATTTTTCATAAAATATTTTAGGATCAACCCGATTAATATTATTCACTGTACTTGTTCCAAAAACACCATCTGCTGAAACATTTAATGTTGCTTGAACTACTTTCGTAGCATTAGGAACTCCGGAATGTATTGCAAAATCAAAGATATAAGCCGCAATACTAGCATTATAAATTTCATCCCCATGAATTTTATTCCAAAACTCAATCTTATATATTTTTTTAGCCTCAGTATTAGAAAGATTTCTGTGCATTTCTACTGTTCCTGCTTCACCATTACCATATAGGTTATAAAAACTTTCATATGTCTTAAAAGTAATCCCTTTGTTCGTCTTACCACCTCTATCTTTTTTATCATCAACATAACCTCCTTCAACTTTAAAAACATGTATCATATTCTCGTCAAAATGGCTTTTGTAAGTCCCTGTATTGGCTGTATTTGTTACATTACTTACAACCATATTCAATCCTTTATAACCTAGATGCAAAGTAGAATGTCCTTCAATACCTACGAAGTAACTCATTTTTTCGCCAATTTTTGCACCCTTGCGACGTGTTATTTTAAAAGTCGCAGATGCATTACCTTCTGAATCTATTTTTACTTTACTTCTGTAGATTGGTATTTCATCGACTTTATGGGCTGTTAATACAATTTCTTTCCCTATCATGTTTTGCGTTTTAGCGACAATGGTTACATATCCACCGCTATAGCTAAGAGGAATTTCATCCTTTGCCGTGACTCTTTTTCCATCGTACTGAAAATAGGCAGCTGTTATGTTTGCACCCGTTACAACATTTAAAACTGCCGTATTTACACTGGCATTTTTCTTAAATGCATACAGTCTATTATTTTGTATCCCCATCAACTTGAAACTAATTTTCGCCGTTTTTCCTTCCTGAATCCCAAAACGTCTCTGAAAAGTATCATCAAAAGTTATAATCCTATTTATTTCTCCACTTTCATTCGTTGTCGTTTCATTATAATAAGAAGGCGCTTTACTGCCGTTTAAGTAAAAACTAATTCTTACTTTCTGATTGTCATAGCCCGGAATCTTCGCTTTTACATGATTTACTTCTCCCGAAAAACCAGAAGTTTCTTTTTTGTCATCATTACTATAAGCCCAATACGCCTCAGTGACTTGCGGACGCTGCACTTCCATTTTGTAGACAGCTTTAGCATCAACACCTTTTGCTATGTCACTAAAGGCTTCTATTGTGTAGTGCCCTTCTTTATCGGGCACAGATATCCCAAAAGATTCCCATTTATGAAGGTGCTTTCTTTTTGGAGTGTCTTTTTCAGTATACCAGATATCTCCTGACGTTAAATACGGATTATACTTAGAATCATAAACGATCCATTTTACATCCTGTTTTTCTTTATCTGTAGGAGGTATTTTAAAAGTTTTTGCTTCTAAAGTAAAAGTCTTATTTGAACCGCCCAATAAAAAGACATTTTTGTTTGATTCTCCTTTGATAGGACCAATACTGGTCACTTCATTTTTAATTGCTGAAACTTCAAATTCCTGCGTCAATGCATATTGATTCTTACTGATTATTTTAATCTTATAAGTTCCCAAATCGGGCATCAATACGCTAATATTTCCTGTTGAATCTAGTTCTTTTTCGTCTGAAATTATGGTTCCTTTATTATTAGTTTTAGTCTCTATTTGATAGTAAAGCTTTAATGGATTTAGTGATTTTACTTTAGGGTATTTCAAAGCTGTCTTAAATAAAACCTCTTTCGATGAAGGTCTCACCAATCGTTCTTTAACTATAGAAGGAGGTGTAATAACAATCTCCTGAGCCACTATTTTTACTTCTGTAAAAGCGAATGACTTTTTACTTTTTTTATTGTTGGCTCCGTACTCATCTCCATAGGCTTCAATTTTATAAGTGCCTGCTGTATCAAAATTATAACTAAAGGATGTCCCTTCATCTTCAAAAATAGTTTCTTCGTATTTTTTACCTTTCTTCTTTTTGTAAACAATCCAGTTAATACCATCATTTTTATTTCCATTTTGAACGATCAGGGTTTCGTCAAGGAAAAACTCCAAAGTTTCTCCTATAATAAATGAAGAAGTATTTGCATTTTTTATTTTGACCGCTCCTCTTTTTACTGCATTTCCCTGAACATCTTCATAACTTATTTCTTTTAAGAATACATAGACAGCCTCTTTTCCAATCTTACCATAAAGTCTATCTGCGCTTAAATTAGGATAAATTTTGGTTTTAGTGGTTATAGTAATTGTACCAGGTAAGTCATCCAGTCCCTCTACTTGTCTTAGCAATAAAAATAGCTCATTATATTGTTCGAAAAGATTAGCAACATTGGTGCTGTCTTTCTGTAATTCTTGTTGGATTATTTTCCAGCGTTTTTTACTTCCTTCGGAAATTTTCCCAAGCAAGATATTGGTATCAATGGCTTTAATCATTTTTTCACGAACGATTTCCCAATTAAAATTTGGGGTCGCTGTTACTGAATTTGACTGTTTTAGAGTGGCATACATTTCTGTAAATAATTCATGATTTGGTTTACCGTCAAAATCCTGAACAGACGCTCCTTTATTTTCATCAAAAGCCTTAGAAATTATAGTCCAATATTCTACTGCTGTTCTATCATTTGCAGCATTAGCCTGCTCTATTTTTTTCCTGATTGCTTCTTTAACAGCTTCCAGAGTGGGCTCACCATTTGTTTGCCATTTTTCCGGCATCGTCAGCATTTGCTGCGCCTCCACACCAGAATAAATCTGACTTGTTAAACCTTTACTTAAATTTAAAGTATCATCTTCAACTCTAAATATCGGAGAAGTAGTGTTAACTGATAGAACAGCACTCATCATTGTGCTGTCGATAGTATCAGCAACGCCTTCTCCGATTGAAGTATTAACATTTGTTGTTCCAAAAGGAATAGTTCCAGCCCCTCCTCTTATATCATCAAAAGTATGCCTCGCTTCTCCGAAAACCGAAGGAGTATTGTTTACCGATAATGCTGTGTTACTTCCTGTTTTAGCAATTGTATCGTTCACGCCCCCTTCGGCTGAGAAATTAGAGTTGTTGACAAAAGGATTTTGGCTCTCCTGCTCCTGCCATAATTGTTCTATATCCTTTTTCTGACTCATTTCTTTTGAAATTTTTGCCAGCTCTTTTATCATGACATTGGTTAAATGTTCAGCACTATTTATATCAGCACTATTTTGTATTAAAATATCGAAATTGTGAATTACGTTTTTACTCATCGGTAGCTATTTTTCAGAGTGTAAAAGTAGTCTCCTAGTTTATCATTTTAAAACTTCAAGACGTTTGTATTCAGTAGTTTCAGTAAGTTTCCATTCTACTGAAACTACTGAATAGAGAAGGTTATTTTTTCTTCTTTTAGTATTCTTCTGTTCTACTTTTACACCCTCAAAAAAATTAAATAATCCTATTTTGTATAGGGATTTGAAATTTTAAAATTTACTACTCACTCCTATTTAACATCATTAAAAACATGGAAAAAAGACCTAAAATACCGGATAAGAAAAGCTTGAAAAACTTCTTAAATCAGTCTTACTTACATCATTAAAAAAGAAAACAAACATGGCTATACAAGCGTTAAATACGATTAAAAACTGGTTTAAAACCGGCTTTAAACCAACACAAACACAATTCTGGGACACCTGGGATTCTTTTCGTCATAAAGACGAAAAAGTTCCTGTAAAAGATGTTGAAGGGATTGACGAATTACTTGCAGAAATTAAACCTACCCATATTAAAGCGGGTAACGGCATAACCATTAATGGATACGGTGATATAAATGATCCCTATATTATTAATTCTGGTTATCCTACAAATGGAATAACTTACACTGATAATCCATTTACAGCCTACTGTTTTATCTATCCAGACAGAGGTTTTCAATACTTTAAAGACAAATCATCTGGTAATGAAGGAAGATCTGCTAGAGCAACTTATTCAGATTCAAGTATAAAATATTTTCTACAGGGCGATGCTGAATGGCCCGAAAATAATAATACTGAACTAGAACTAAAATTTCCTAAACCTACCTCTAGTTATAGTACTTACACCATACCTATCTCATTTAATGGTCAATTCGCAGATACAAAGGGTAATATAAATTTAAATCGTACATTCTTAGAGAAACAGTCTGAAAAAACAGAAAACACCCAGTTTTACATAAAAGAAACTGATGGAACACAAAGCATGTTAAGCATAGAGAAGGCTGCTTATGAACACACTTATATATCAGATGCTGATAGCGGTAATTTAAATGCAGTTAAATATGACCGAAATACTTTAGTCCCTTCGGAAAATTCTATTCCCAGCTCAGCAGCAGTATCCAAAGCTATTCAGGAAAATATAGTAATTGATTCTCAAATTGAGGTAGGTACACATATGAGCATCCCTAATTCGTGGAACAAGCAAACAATTATATTCACCTCTAGCTGTACCATAACAATACCAGCAACATTACCAACAAATTTTTATTTTAATGCCATTACTATAGGTCAGGTAAATGTAACCTGGTCAATAACTTCACCATTCACATTTTTATTTGATGATCCAGGGGTTATTACAGAGAAAACTTATTTTAATTTTCTAAGGAGAGGCAATACAAACAGTATAATAATTGGTTTATAATGAGTTTAAATACATTTAATTTCGGAAAAACAAGGTTTCCTACCAAATTAGTCGGAAGTCCTTTTCAGGGGAGTGCTAAATTTGCAGGAGGGTGTTTAGCTCCAAATGGCAATATCTATTTTGCTCCCTATTTATCTTCTAGGATTTTAGAGTTTAACCCGAATTCTTATGAGACAAATTATGTAGGAAGTGTTTATAATGTAGCAGAGGGATGGCTTGGTGGGGTTTTAGCACCAAATGGCAAGATTTACTATGCTCCGCTATTAGGGTATCAAGTTATCGAATTTGATCCTGTAACAAAAACTTCTCATCTTATTGGAACTGTTTTTGGCGGTGGCTATAAATGGTATGGAGGAGTTTTAGCTTCAAATGGTAAAATTTACTATGCCCCTTATAATTCTGGAGAAATACTTGAAATAGATCCTGAGAAAGGGACAACAATACTTATCAATGCAAATATAACTTCATATGAAAACTATTCAGGTTGTGTTCTAGCGAAAAACGATAATATTTATATGATACCTGCAAGGGCTAATAGAATTTTAGAATTTAATCCCATAACAAAAACATCCAATTTTGTTGGAGAAACTTTACCTCCAACAATATTCAAATATGATGGGGGGACTTTGGCTCTAAATGGTAAAATTTACTTTTCTCCGAGAAGGCAGTCAAGGATACTAGAATTTGATCCAACAACAGGAACAACAACTCATATAGGACAGGATTTTGGTCAAACAAATCTAAATAAGTTTTCTTCTCCTACTCTGGCTCCTAATGGATTAATTTATTTCCCTTTTTCAGGAGAAAACAGAATACTTAGACTAAATCCCTCTACAGGACTAACTGATCTTATAGGAAAATCTATGATGCAACAGGGAAAATACTCTTCAAGCAAGCTGGCTCCGAATGGAAATATATATTTTATCATGGCATCAGCAAATAAAGTTTTAGAATTAAGCCACGTTATAGGCCCAGACTTATTAGGAAACGACAGATTTATCCCTGAAGATTTAAGCTTGCTGGCAACTTCAAACTATAACAAATACTATAACAAACATTAGTATCCCCTAAATAAGACAAAAATATCTTAGACACTTTTTTATCACTCTGCATATCTACCGCTTCGGGTAAAATTGCATATAATTAATTCAAATATATCATGCCAACAAATATCAACACCATTCTAAGCTGGTTCAAAACCGGCAAAAAACCCACTCAAAAACAATTTTCGGATACCTGGCAAAGCTTTTGGCATAAAGACGAACAGATTCCGCAGAGTTCTATTGAGAATCTGGCACAAACTTTAAATAATAAAACTGAAAGAACTCAATTTGAAGATCATAAAACGGATAAAACTGCTCATGAAACTTTATTTGCATCAAAAGAAAACATTGCTAATAAAAATATGGCACTTTCCTCATTATCAACCGATACTGATTACCCGTCTTCAAAAGCAGTTTATGATTTTGTAAATAATCTTATAAGGAGTGAAAATAATGTAAATACAGAAAAAATATTAAATCTGGTAGAATCCAATTCGTTGATCCCGGGCAATTATTATTTGATCAATGATTTTCAAACCATTTATACCATTAATGGATCAAACTCTGCACCAACACTATTTAAAAGACGAATAAATTCTTTTCCCGCAAAGTATGCTGCTCTCGATGTTGGTTATGACCTAAATTTAACTGTAGGTAAAACGGTTGTTATCACTAAACTTCCCAATGACTACACAGGGCCATTACTTGTTGGTTCAACAACAACCGTGACTACCGTTGCCTCACAAGGCTATTATTTTCGTTTTGCCAATGGAATGCAATCCATCATAGGATTAGAATTTGAATATTCGATGCCAAAATACTCCAATGGAATTGCTGACAATTTAACGGTAAATGACGTTAATGGGAATCCCGTAATACGCCCGGGAGGAGTATTAAATACTGAAGTTCACAATGGCACGGCATACATGGATATGTCAGCAGATGAAAATCTTAACGTTCCGTTAGAATCAATTATTTTAAAAGCAAAATCAACAAAAGAGTTCGAATTAGAGGGAAAATCAGTAACCTATCCTGACGATATTATTGAGTATAAACTACCTATAGAAGGAAGTGTCGCTAAAAAAGGAACAATTTTAAGAAGATACAACAAGGCTCTCAATATTGATCTTAAAATTGACTGGAGGGTACAGCGCTATCGCAGATGGAAAATTTCGGCTGATTCTATTTTAAAAACACTGAACCAAGATCAACCGGTAACTTCTTTAACAGGATTTGCAGGTGTTTATCAATTTACAGCAACTAAATCAACTACCGCAACACCCGAAAGATTCTATGTCGCCTACGATTTAGACTATAAATCTTTAACAATCGATGCCGATACAAAGATTGTTGATTTTACAATGGAAGTTAGCTCAAACATTCACGCTAAAGATTTTACGATTTTCAAATTAGATCAGAATCATCAGCCTGTTAATGTCAAAATGATGAAAGTTTCCGGGTTATTTGAGAATACAGTAATTCAGTATAATTTAGGAGAACTTAATTTTGACACGAATGTAGATGCCGAAACATTATCAAATACAACATTTGTATGCTCAGTAGTAATTACCGGAAATTCTAGCCAGATATCCAACAGCTTATTTTTAGATACCCTTTATAATATTAATTCAAAAATTGTAATTAATAACTTGAAATCATTATCTCAACTATCAATAGATGCATCATCTTTTTCTCAAATCAGTAATTCCGTAATCGGTGTTAATCTTAACAATTACAGTAGTGGGAGCAAACCTTCTGTTAGATGGATCAAAATCGAAAACATACAAAGTTCGTCCTTAAACAAGGTCCTTCTGGGTGGGGCATTACCATCTTATAATTTTAACAACTCAATAATTGAAAACAGTACTTTATATTTCTATAATAACTTACGTAATGAAGCTTCACCAATATATACCAATTATAGTAAATTAATATTCAACAACTGTTTAATATTTTCAATGTCCATTTTCAATAGGTCTAAACTAGGCAATACTATATTTAATGGCATCACAAGCAGTGTAAATTATATTTCCACCTCTGCATCAGGAAGAGATGTTTACATCAATTCAGTAGATTTAGATGAAATGAAAATCCAGATGAATAAATTTAATCATAAATTATTTTATGAGGAGCGAGATGCTTCAGACACTTTAAGCATTAAAACTTACGCTTCTCCTCTATTATAGGAGAAGAAAAAAAAAAATCTTAAAATATAATCATCTTTGTTTATCTCGAATTACATTCGAATAATAATGTTAAGCCTAAAAGAATAAAAAATCTCTTTTAGGCTTAACTCTTTTCATTCCGCCCTACTTTTTAAACTACCTCAATTTACTAAACATCTACATTTAAAGAAAACAGCTATCTACTGAAACTACTGAAAACGAGGAGCAGATTTTTCGTTTTCCGACTCCCAATGCCTTATTTTTACATCTGCTAATAAAATCGGTTAGCACTCTCAAAATCAATATAAAAACACCACTTACTTACGGGAATATCCTGAAAGTAACTACCTCATCTATTGAGAATATCTTAAACAGCAATACCAACCTTTAAACATCAAATCAATCATGAATTCTACATCCAGAGATTTAGGAGAAATACCTTCGGCACCAGACATGAGTAATTTTAAAAACCCTTTCGGGCAGCAACCCGAAGGCAACATTATTATTGGAAATTTTAACATTACTCCTTTAAATCCGCCACAAACCACTGAAAGTCTTACCGAAATCCTGAAAAGAGAAAGTACAGACAGTTCTATTTAAAACATCAAAATTCTTAAAATCAAAAAAATGTTAGACGAAACAGCAATCGAAAAACTAAAAGAAAAATATGGTAATGTATTAAAACTTACCTCTGATGATCAATCTATAACAGCATATTGCAAAAAACCATCTCTCACAACATTTCTTACTTATCAAAAACGATACAATGATGATCCGCATGATGCGATTTTGTTTCTGTTCAAAGAATGTGTACTTGAAAAAGAAAATTATGAGGATGAATTCATGCTTTCTGCAGGAAATTCAATCATCTCAATGATTCGGTCGGATAGTGAATTTACCATCAATGCAACACCTCAAAAAGACGAGTTTAAGAAATCCGCAGCACTTATCCGCCAAGCTTTTCAGGTAGATCCTTATCAATTACCTATGGATGAATTTTATAAATTAATCGAAGAAGCACTCTGGCTGCAGAAACACAACGAAACAAGACTCGAAAACACCTTTATTACAGCCTTCGCTAAAACATTCTCCAACTAAAAACTAAAAAAATAATGAAATTCAATTTTAATGTAAACGAAATCTTAGACTCAAAAGATACTGAATATACGGGTATTAACTATAACGAATCTGAATCGAAAGATTTTATTATCGATAAAACCGGAGGCGAATTTAATCTCAGAGTCTTTGCTCCCCTAATTTTTGAACCTCTGGTAAAGAATGATCTCAATCTGCCTAGTTTGCGTATAGATGCGGTAACAGTTAATTTAAATCGCTCAAAAGTTATTAGAAAAGAAGGAATAGAAGGCAGAGATTCAACCATTAAAGAACATATTACAAATGGTGATTTTAGTATTTCGATTGAAGGACTAATTGCCAACGAAAGTGGAGATGAATATCCAAAAGAGAAACTTTTCTTATTGAAACAATTTCTAAATGCTCCCTATGCTTTGAGGGCAACTCATGCCATTCTGAACCGATTTGGTATTTACGAACTGGTTATAGACTCCTACTCTATTCCTTCTATTTCCGGAACAAAAAACATTCAAAAATTCACGGCCAGCGCCACATCAGACGAAACTGTAGAACTAATAATCAGAGACAATGCTTAAACTAAATGCCAAAATTAAAGTTTATGAAACGGTGAGGCTCATCCCCAGTCCGAAATTTTATGAATTTACCTATGTCAAAAACATAGAAATCAATAGCTCCTATAAATCGTTAACCGACACCGCCACGATTGTTATGCCTCAAAAAGTATATACCGATACCAAAGGCTTTGATCAGAACTTATTTGCAAATGCAAGCGGTAAACAAAAAACAATTCATGATTTTTTTAAAGTTGAAAACTTCATAGAAATATTTTTAGGATACGACGGAGATTACAAACCGGCTTTTAGGGGTTATATTACAGGAGTACAATCCGATACCAATGCTACGATAACCTGTGAGGACTTAATGTATGCCTTCAAAAAAATAAAAGCAGTAGATAATACCGATGCTCAGGACAAAAATGACGCTTTGAATGTTGTAGCCACTAATCCAACCACCAATGTCGAAAACTTTAATCCAAAAACGTTTCTTGAAAAAAGAATCAAACCGCTAAATCTTCCATTGAAGATAGATGCTCTTGACGAAAATTTAGGAAATCTAATGATTAACAGAGGACAAACATTGGCTCAAGTTTTCGAAATGCTGAAAGATAAAGGAATCTACACCTACTTTAAAATGGAAGAAGCCCAACCTGTACTTACAATTACCAATAACCCGCAAAAACATACAACCGGAGAATTAAGTAGTTTTATCGATCGTAATTTTATTCAAAGTCCTTTGGCCGGGGCAATTGTAAAAAAACTAATCAATCAGGGACTTCAGCTTTTGAGTTCACAACTAAACAAAACGATTCAAGCCGCTTCCGGGAACTTTTTAGGGAAAGCACGTTTCAGATTTCGCTACAACATCATCGAAGATAAACTGGTGGTTGTAAAGGAATCAACAAAAAATACCCGTACACGAGTAGAAAAGTACTTCAAAAATTCAAACACTCCAATTTACATTGAATTAGGTGATCCGAACGGACAATTAGTAAAAACCCACGTATTGCACAGCGATAGTGAGGATTTACCTAAAGACGCCGTGAATTTCAAAAATACAACAACAAAAGTAACTTCAGAACTGTATCAATATGCCGCATTACGAGCAATGGAATCTAAGCCCAGCGGATTTGAAGGTTCCTTTCTCACTTTTGGAGAGCCGTTTGTTCGACCAACAGATAAAGTAATTCTGGAAAACGCTAAGGACAAAGAAAAAAATGGAGCCTTTCAGGTTGAAAAAGTCGTACGAACTTATGGTGAAAACGGTTATCGACAAAGAATTTACATTGGAAGAAGAGTAGAAGTTTAATAAAAATATATCATGGGAAATATAACCGATTTAATAAAAGATGTTGCCGGTAAGAATCAGATTATTGAAACTTTTGCGGCAAAAGTTATCGAAATAAATAATGAAATAGAATCATTTCACAATCCTGAAGACGCTTATACTGTAAACATTATGCGTGCCGATGGCGCCATTCTTAAAAATGTAAGGTTAAAAGCTTCTATTCAGGATTTGGAACAGGGAATTATCACCATTCCTAAAAAAGACAGCTGGGTTCTGGCTACTATTATAGACGGAGTTGAAACCCGAGCTTTTATCTCGCAATATTCAGAAGTCGATAGATTAATGGGAAGAATACAAGGAACAAATGAACCAAAATTACTTTTTGATTACAGCAGTGATGGCGAGCTACTACAAATTCGTTATGTAAAAACTGATTTGATAACGGAAACTAACGAAACAAAAATCATTGATGTAGCTAAAATCGAATTTAACAAAGATAGAAACTTTAAAGTAAGCTACTTTGATGACGATGAAAAACCACTAGCAATTACACATTTTACATCTGATAGCCTCATAACAACTTTTAATGCGATTAAAGACAAACAGGTAAAAGAATGTCTGGCATTAACTTTAAAAAAGAATGAGGCCTCTTTAAAATTAAATAATCAAGAGGGGAAAAAGCAAAGCACGATAACAATAGATCAGCATAAAATTTCCGGTCTTTTATTTAACGATCAAGAAGCTGAAAAATTAGTTTTTGAATTAAATAGCGAAAATGACAGTATCCAATTAAGAAAAAACGATAAAAATTTAATTGAACTGAAAGGAAAAACAGCCATTACTTTAAAAAGCGAAGGAGATATTAACATCGAAGCAAAAAACATAAATATTAAATCGACTGAAAAAATCAATATTAATGCCACGGGAGATACTATTATAAGCGGAGAAAAAGTAAAAATTAATTAAATTATGGCTACCCAATATGTATGTAATGGTGCCTTGTGTATCTGTGATCAAGGTGCTACAGGGGGCGTTTTGGACGTAAAATCTCAAAACAACATTTTTATTCAGGAAAAGTTAATGGCTACCGATAGTGACCTAACTTTCAAAATTCCTCTTTCCGGAATATGTGCAATAAATCAAAAAAACTGCAGTCCTGTTTTTCTAACTAAATGGGAAAATCCTGCAAATAATGTATTTGAAGGAGATAAAAAAGCTCTTGTAAAAACCTCAACCTTAGCATGCAACGTTGGAGGAGAGATTAGTATTACAAGTTCGCAACAAACTGAATCGAAAATTGTTATATTTGATAATTATTCAGCACCGGAAGTTATAAAACTAAGACAAATTGTCAGTGCTTCCTGGATGACCGGAGATTTAAAAAATAATATAAAAAATGCTTCCTATGATGAAAAAGTAGGTCTTCTAGTTAAAACTATTAACTATGAAGCTGGAGAAAGAATCACTATAATTGTAGATGAAAAAGAGGGCAAAGATATAAATCAAGGGAGTAGAGAAATTAGTTTAAGCGGGATAGTCAATGAAAATGGTTTTGCAGAGTTGAGAGAAATTATAAAAATCGAATCATCAAAACAAAATACAACATGGATATAACACTTCAGATAAAAGAAATTAATGGTAATACTAATTTTAAACAAGTTACTTTAAAAATTAGCAATACCGTAGAAGGAGATTTTTTTGATATGTCTGGAAATTATTTGGGTTCAACTAAACGAAGCAAAAAAGAAATTTATATTTTGGGGAGAGATTTTATAAAAAATCCCTACTCCAGAACCAATCTTCCTAAGGGTTTTTATGACAAACAAGTATCTTTTGATGGCAGAGGTAATATAGTAAATATCAAAGTTGGTGGTCAATATGGAACTATAATTACTGATTTGTCAATGGAAAACAAATTAAAAATCGCTGAAAAAATTTTTAATCATTATTACACTGAGGCCGGTTTTAGTTTGAATGAATTAAAATATAAAACAATTACAAATGCAGATGATTTAGACAGGCATTTAGATAAAGCTGAGATTCAAAGACGAAATAGTAAATACACAGAAGCTAGAAGATTCCAACTTGAAGGTACAGGATTTGCAATAACCAGAATTGGGGGATATACTGATTATTCAGAATATTTAAAAAAATTTGAAGGTGAAATAAGTATCTGTTATTCTCATCTTGGATCTAATTTTGACACTGGCTATGACATTATGAGTATCTGCGCACATGAACACAAGCACCTTGAAGATTGTATAAAAGATTTAAAGAATAACACAACGATAAATTCAGAGAATAGGGCATATACCCATCAAACTCTAGTTGACAAAAATTGGCCTTTTGTATCATTTCGATTTAAAGCTGGAATGTATTTTAATACTCCAGCAAGTTCAAACATGTATAAAGATGACTTTAAAAAAGCATTTGGAAAGCATGACGATTATCAAGAATTTATTGAATACGTACCTGGTAAAAATATCACTTTATGAAAAAAATACTTTTAATAAGCTTATTGGTTCTTTCGTGCAACACAAACAAAACCGCACAACCAATTGATTGCATTGAGAATATAGAGTACACTGAATTTTCCAATGAAAATCAACCTACTGTTATTTTAGATATCAAGATAAATGATTTATCCACTATTAAAAAGCTTGAAAATAAAAAACTTAGAGAGTTTATAATATATTCAATTAAAAAGGAAGATAGAAATTATTTTTTTTATGAAGTATGGAAAACTCCAATTAGAAAAGAGAATACCTTTTCTTTCATAATTAGAACAAATTACTTTTCTCAAAATATTTCAGATAAAGAAAAAAGAATTTGGAACAAGGATAATATTACAAAAGCATTAAGTGGTGATGTAGGTTTAATTTTCGACAAAGATACTATTCATGTCAAGCCTAGTAAGGATCGAGAAATAACAATTCAATTACTTAATGATTGAAAAACTAAAAAAGAGAAAATTTCAGATAATCTGAAATTTTCTCTTTTTTAGTTTAATTCAGCTTTTTTCTTAAGGTTTCCTCCATTTCATAGAATTTGCTTTCGAGATCATGAATTTTTTCATAGATATTAACAGGGTCGGGCATTTGTTTAGACGCATACATACTGGCGTACCAAACTTCCAGAATATCTTCGGCATAAATAGAATACATCGGGTAATTTCCGTCTCTGTTATCCGATTTAAGGATTAATTTTCCACTTTCCCTAATTCGGTTTAAAACCCTTTTTACTACTACCCCGTCATTCTTACTGATGATCACATAAATTCTTCCGTCTAAGATGTCATCAAAATTATCGACATATTTCCCAAAAAGATAATCCCCATCGTGTATGGTTGTCGACATCGAATTTCCTTTGATTTCAAAACACCTGTAGGTTCCGTTCTTTAGCATCGGCATACTGAACGAAGGCAGGGTTTCCATATACTCCGGATCTGAATAACCGTCCAGGTACCCCGCACGTGCTTTAACGCCAACAAAATTGATGTTTTCCTCTCCGTCTTCATTTACCGTTATAATTTTCGGCAAATTTAAACCAACCGCATCATTGGTTTTCTGAACAAAAATTTCATCGCTTGCTCCAAAAAAATACTCCGGATTTACATTGCAATGGGTAATAATACTTTGGAGTAAATCAAAACCAGGTTTTGTTCTTTTTCTTTCTCCATCAGATTGCAATCTTCCAATCGTGATACTATCTATTGTAGTACTGGTTACTCCTATTAACTTTGCGAATGAGTTATTGTTTAACTTCAATTCGTCTATAATACGTTTTATTTTAGCATGTATTTCCATGTTGTAGTTGTATTTGCTCATTATATGTAATATGTTTTAACACCTATACACATTCCACTATATGTTGCAAAACTAAATAATATAAAATGAATAATCGCATTTTTTAAACTTTTTTTCATATAACTACCGAATATAAAGACATTTGAGAGTTGTTTCCTATCGTATTGCTCGAATACAAAGTAAAAAAACACAAATCATATTACTGAAACTATTGCATTTTAAACCGTAATATGTTGTATTTATTAAAACATATGTTGTATATTTGTCAAAAAATAATCCATCATATGATTTTAAAAGATTTTTATAACGAGAAAAAAAACGCAATTCAATCAGAGTTTACTTCTGATGCTCCAACAGTACAACTTTATAGTGATGCTATTTTTAAAACATCAATCGAAACACCGATCGTAATGTTTAAATACGACAACATCAACTGGGAAACATCCTCTGAAAAAAACTATAAGGCCGATGTATCTTTTTGCCTGTATATTGTATTACCGGTAGATACTATTTCATCAACAAGTTACGCAAATGCATTTAATCTTGCACAGCGTATAGACAAAGCGGTATTATCTAAAAACAACAGTAATACGCATATTGATACCAATTCAACATTCAAAATAAGGGAAAAACAGTGTACAAACGAACATACCTATTGGAATAAAAATGATTATTTTATTTGGGAGATCACTTACAAAACCACATTGATCGAAAATACCTTAAAAAAGAAATACATCCTCTTTAATAACGGATTGAGTAACGAAGCTCTGGAAGACTTAGGATACAATTTAACATCTGATATCATCTCCATAAATCCGAACCAAGTTAAAGGCGCTATAGATTTAGATACCACTCCCTAAAATCTAGTCGGCAATTTAAGAAAGTTAATTCCAATCAGATCATTAAGCAGCACCTTACCAAAAACAAAATTAATCCTTACCCTTAAAACTCCACAAATGAAAAGAAGCAGAACACTATTAGACAAAAGAAGAGAATATGTTATTAATTATCTAAATAGAAATCAGGCTAAACAAATGAAAGTTGTGGTTTCGGAACTTTCGGATACTTTGTTCTTAACGGAGCGTACTATCTATACGATTATCAATGAAGGTCTTTCTTTGGAAGCCAGCGCTTAATAGACTGAAACTACTGGCTTTGACCATTCAAAAAATTGGAAAAACACCCTTTGAGCCTTAAATTTGTACTCGCCGGCAGACCACAAATTCACTTCTAATCTAAGATAACAAACCTACTTGTATTGACCTCCAAAAAGCATCTTTGCTACTTTTTGAGTCTTAGATTACGAATACTATTTTAAAAATAACAATTAACTAAAAACGAGAAGTTTAACAACTTGTCACAGGCCTCTTTTTGCCCTTTTTTAAGCAAAAAACAAATTTTAAACATTTAAACATTTTATATTATGAGTACATTAAACGATGTAGTAATTACCAAATTATCAGGCGGATTAGGAAGAAGAACTCCGGAGCAGGACATGGTTTCAGGATTACTTTTTGACGGAGTTTCGACTGAAAAATTAGCATTAGATCAAGTAAAACGTCTGGCTTCATTAGAAGATGCCGAAGCATTAGGAATTACAGCTGATTATGATGTAAACGGACAATCGGCCTACTACCAAATTCAACAATTTTTCAGAATGAATCCGTCCGGAGATTTATACATTATGGCCACCACAGCTCCTTCATATTCTGCTATCGTTGAAAAAGCAATGAATATGCAAGAGCAGGCAAATGGCAATATTCGTCAACTTGCAGTAATTTTTAGTGGTGAAACAGCATTTACGGAAACAAAAGCTGCAGTAACAAAAGCGAAAACTCAAACTGCTCTTGGCTATAAAGACTTTATGCCTTTTGAAATTATTCTGGAAGGAAAAGGATTTGTCGTTGATGACGCAAATGATTTAACCGAATTAGAGGCAGAAAATGTTTCTGTTGTAATTGCTATGGATGTTGAAAAAGCATTAGAAAAAAAACTAGTTCGAAAAGATACCGGAAAACCTTACGCTTTAGCCCCTAATGAAAGATTGGTTTTCGGAGAAGGTGAGGGTAATTATGTTGTAGAAAATGACCTGCATGAACCAAAAAGAGAAAATGGTCTTGCTATTGAATTCGTTTATAAAGATTCATACAAAAATACCGCAGCAGTTGGATTAGCATTAGGCGCCATTTCGAAAGCCAAAGTATCAGAGAACATCGCCTGGATCGAAAAATTCAATCTTACCGGTGAAGGTTTTTCTAAAGCAGGATTCATTGGGGACCAAAAAATCAAATCCCTTGCAGATTTAAGAACTTTAAACGAAAAAAGATACATCTTCACCCAAACACACACAGGTTTAGCCGGAATTTATTTCAACGACAGCCACACTTGCACGACAGGTACATCTGACTATGCTTATATCGAAAACAACCGTACGATCAACAAAGCAACCCGTTTGTTGCGTGCCGCTTTACTACCAAAATTAGCTTCACCGGTTTTAGTGGATATCGATGGTAAATTACCGCAATCGGTTTCAAAAAGTTTCGAAGGATTATGCAGAAGTGCCTTAGAGGGAATGGTAGCGAATCAGGAAGTATCTGCTTTTGATGTGTATGTAGATCCAAAACAAAACATTTTGGCGACTTCAGAATTAAAAGTGAAAGCCGAAATTACTCCAATTGGAACTGCCCGTAAAATTAAAGTTGATTTAGGATTCAAAAATCCTTTCGGAATCGATAAAGCATAATTTAAGCTTTTCTTATCTCTCAAAAACAATAAAATCTCCTCAGGATATTGTCGTCTTTCAATCGTCTCAAATAGTGATTGAATCCGATGATAGGCTTGGAGCGTTATCAGAATTATAAAATAAAAAATCAAGAAACATATGAATAAGTTACCCTTAATTAACGGACAACAACACAGCTGGTCATCAATTGAAGTAAGTATCGCAGGTAACATTGTTACCGGTATTACCGCTGTCAACTATAGTGACTCAGTATCAAAAGAAAACCACTACGGAGCCGGCGATATGCCTGTGCACAGAGGTAGAGGAAAGTACGAAGCAAAGGCTTCTATTACTTTATACAACTATGAGGTAGAAGCTATTCTGGCTGCTTTACCAAAAGGACAAAGATTACAGGATATTAATCCGTTCAGCATCATTGTAAGTTATTTGGATGACAGCAACGAAGTAATTACTCACACGGTAAGAAACTGTGAATTCAACTCCAATAGTAGAGGAATTAGTCAGGGAGATACTAAAATTGCGGTTTCTTTTGACTTAATCTGCTCTCATATCGAATGGAACTAACCATTACCAATATTCTTTAACCTTAATAATTCCTGTCTAAAAAACCGACTCAAAAGAGAAACCCAATCTTATAGCGTTATGCAGAAAAGAAGTTCAAAAGCAACATGATTTCTGTCCGCAAATTATTTCTACAGCTCTTCGCGAGTCCGTTTTCGGGCAGGTAATTATCTACTTCACAGGCTGCCTGAGCATTTTCATCCTGAAATGCAGCTCAGGCAGCTTTTTTTCAATCCAAAACAAGTTATCAAAATGGAAACAACCCACACCCAAACTGCCGATGTCCTGGACGGAAATATTACCCAGGCCCAGCTCAACCAATGGAAATACAAACATAAAAAAGTTGTTAAACTCACCATTGCCGATGATGACGAAACTACACTGTTTGCGTATTTCAGAAAACCCGATATGAGTATTCGTGCTGCCGTTTTACAAGCATCCAAAATGGATGAATTTAAAGCACTTGAAGTCCTTTTTAAAAACTGTTATCTCGGCGGCGATGCCAAAATCGAACAAGAAGACGATTTGCGTCTCAATATTACCACAGCCTTCTCTGATCATATCCAGCCAAAACCCGTTAAAGTCGAAATTTTGTAACATCTGCCCATTTGCCATACCATAAAATACTAAAAAAATGATCGTTAAAAACCATACCATTGAACTAAAAGATACCAGTGCTTCAGAAATGGCACGTTTTAGGCAAATTATGCTTGGCATTTGGAGTCAGCAGATTGAGGATGATGAAAATACTTCTAAAATGAATATGTTTATTGAAGAGTGGTCCAAAAAGAAAAAGAAAAAGAAGAAAACTAAAAAAGTCATCCCTATCTATAAGAACATCTACATAGCCTTAGACTATGACGGAACTCAAGTAGGCGATCAAAACCGAGAAATCGTGGAATTCACATCTATGGAAAAATCCGGATGGAAAGGAATTTATGCTTCTAATATTCGGGAAGCAAATACGCAATTAATTAACTATTTGAGAGGAACAATAGCAGATAATATCCTTTTAGAAACTCACGGCGGCCCAGAACGTTATTTGAACAAAAATGGAGAAGTACTTTCGGTAGGAACTTATATGTCTGCGGATAACAACAACCGTAGTCATATTGGAGAAAAAGATTTATCTAACAGCATTACCGGAACTAATACTAAAAATCAAGACGATGTCAACGCGCTTGTAAGTATAATAAAACAAATTAAGCCAAAAGGCAATTTCTATTTGCAAAGTTGCAATACTGCTGATAGTGATATTTTTTTTAACAATCTGCACACATTAACTGGAAACACTGTAAATTTGTATGGCAGTAATGAATTAACTTCAACAAGATTTGTATTAAATAAAAATAAAAAGGGTATAGCAAATTATACCCCAGCGAATCTTTTCGATAGAAATACTATTACAACACGAGGAGGAAAACTCTACCAAGCTGATCGCAAAGATGAACCTCCAATATTATTAAATAATATAAAAATTAACAAATCCGGAATCGTCTCATTTTAAAATTAATTGTATGAAATTATTGTTTTTTTACTTCATCGTTGTTTTATCTTCCTATTCACAAACTTCCTTCCACGGTATCTTAAAATCTCTTAATGGAGTTTCAGAAACTAATATTTCGGAATCCAATAGAGCTTCATTTTATTTAGGAAAAGATTCATTTGATAAATTTACATCAAACAAAATTTTAGATCTCTACAAAGATTCCAGTACAAAAGCAGAATATTGCATCATACCAATAAGTATATCCAGTGAGTTTAACATTTATGTTCAAATTCCCTCATTTATTCTCAAAGAAAAAAAGAATCTGGTAACCACAAATGTCTACGGTTCTTATTTGATTTTCGATAAAAAAGACAGTAAATTATACCGTATAGATTGTGAAAGTTCTTGTGGTTCCGTATACAAAAAGAATAAAAACGTTTTAATTACTAATAGCTCTTTTAATATGTTGATGCCTAGTGTTTTTATTCTCGATAAAGACCTAAAAAACTTAAAAAAAGTAATGTAAAACGATTTGAAATAGTCTCTTAATCCTCATTTTTCAAAGTCAAAAAAAACGAGTACTATTTATAATATTGCAAATATTGGCTTTTTTTATAGTTCAAACTCTAAATATAAATCTTTAGCCATCAATTTGAGATCATTTTTTAATCAATGACAGCTCGCAGTATGCCAAGCACAACATATATAAATTACGAAGAAAAAAAAGGATTTTGGATTGGCGAATTTACGTTTGAAATTATTTGTGCCTTTATTGTAACGGCATTTGAACAAATTACACTACAGGATAAACCAGATTGGTATTTAGAAATTTTTGAAGACTTTGACGAAATCAGAAAGGGACATCTACAAAGAAGAATGGTTCTTTTACTAGAAGATTATTTAGCATTCTTACCCGAAAAAGAAAATAAAATCATTGAAGTCTTTGAATTAGCAAAAAAACTAATACAAAATGAAGGAGAAAAGATACTTCCTGAAAAGCTCAATAAAATGCAAGATATAAAAGATTGGCCACAAACTGAAGTAGAATGGACAGGTCCTATATATACAGATGATATGATTCATGTTGTGGATATTATGATACTAATGCTTAAAAAAGAATGGACTGAACAGGACTATACAGTAGTCTTTAAATATTAAGTCTTTTACATATTATTAAAATCGAACTGTAAATTCAGTATCATTTGTTTTCTTATCTAACCTTCCTGAATTTAGAACAGTTTCAGTCTAATCATCTCTCAAGACTAATCTTTTACCTTTCTTTATTTAGCCGGATTTTTAATAAATTTATTCCTTTAATAGAAGATTTTTAAACCTTTACTGCTGAAAATAAATCATGACAACAGAAGAACAAATAATTGAAAAACTAAAAACATGGTTAACAAAAACAAAAGTCATATCGTATGATGAGCGTATCCCCTTGAATTGCTGGGATAAAGAATTAAAAGAATTGAGAGATGGAATAGCAAAAGAAGTTTACATAGTATCATTTAAAACAAAAAGCACCAATATAGAGTATAATGAAAAAGGCGAAGTAGTTTCTTTTTTCGAAGGAATGTATTGCTTTGCCTATTTTGATGCCGAAACGTTAGAACTGCTTTATATAATGAAAAAGGCGGGATATATTGAGGTTGACGGTTCTTATTAAGTAAAACCAATGCATTTTTTTAATTTTCCTCATTAATAAAACAATGAAAACTATAACAAAAGTTCTATTCTTTATTGGAGTTTTTCTTTTTCTCTTCAGCTATATTATTGATCCGTATAAAATCAATGAAGAAAGTTATATTGTAATTGATGGAGATACTGTCGCTTTCTTAAAAATGTTATACATAATTACATGCCTGCTTTTCGGATATTCATTTTACATATTTCTAAAAATTTTCAAAACTAAAACTTATACGATTTTTTCTTTTATTCTATTTGTGATCAATTTAACACTTTTGTGCAAAATGTTTTTCTATTTTGATTCATTTCTAGAATAAAATTCTAAAGAAAGCTTATTTATTCTTCTGAAGATAATTCAATCTTGACCAATGTATGATTCATAAATTGTGCATAAAACAATAAAATAATCTATGACCACAAAAGAACAAATAATTGAAAAACTAAAAAACTGGCTGGAGAAAACAAAGATTTCGTACGATAAAGATATTGGAATAAATTGCTGGAATAAAGAATTCAAAAAATTAAGAGATGGAAACGACAAAGAAATCTATATTGTAGATTTTCAAACAGAAGATAAAATCGAATATGATGAAAATGGTGAAATTATTTCATTATTTGAAGGCATGTCTTGCTTTGCTTATTTTGATGCCGAAACATTAGAACTGCTTTATATAATGAAAAAGGCGGGATATATTGAAGCTGACGGTTCTTATTAATACATTAAAAATTCAATTTTCAATCTATTAAGAACCCGTTCTCTAGACTAGAAAAACGGGTGTTTTTTTATCATTTATTTTCATTTTTGTCTACAAAACAAAGTACTAAAACGCATAACCACCTCCACTTAAATCACTGATTAACAAAGTTATAATATTTCCACAACACACCGTTTCAGAGTATTTCCACAGTGCTCTTGAGATTAAATTCTTTTCTCAAAAAACATAAAAAATACATCTTCAGAATTTATCCAACGATCCGTTTTTAATCGTAAATAAGTTTTAATACCAGTATCATTTTATCGATAAAAAATACTCTGACCATTTTTCTAAACAGTCGGGACAGGATTTTTATGCTCAAAATCTAAAATCATTAATACCAATACATATGGATCAAACTACAAAAAAACACATTGATTTATTACATCCTTCAGTCAGGGAAGAAATGGCCAAAATCATCGAAGAATGTAATCTGGCTTTAACCGGAAGGGCAAAAGTTCGCATTACACAAAGTCTCAGAACTTTTCAGGAGCAGGAGGATCTTTATGCTTTTGGCCGCACCAAACCCGGAAAAAAAGTAACGAACGCTAAAGGAGGCCAATCCATTCACAATTATGGCTTTGCAGTCGATATCTGTTTAATTATCGACGGCAAAACCGCTTCCTGGGATACCGTAAAAGACTGGGACAACGACCAAATTTCGGACTGGCAGGAATGTGTCGAAATTTTTAAAAAATACAACTGGAACTGGGGCGGAGACTGGAAAACTTTTAAAGATCTTCCACACTTTGACAAAAAAGGGTACAGCGATTGGAAGGTGCTTAGCAAATTAAAGCGTGACCGAAAAAACTATGTAATCTTATACAAATAACGCAGATGAAACCTTTCAAATTAAAACATACAGCCCTCCTATTTGTTCTGACTTTTACCATTACCTCCTGTACTTCCATAAAAACAGCCCCATTCGACCTTTATTCTTATCAAAAAACAATTGCAGTAAAAGTCGAAACTATTAAGCTAATGGAGAAAGCTACTACCCCATATACGGTTCATAAAGTCGAAATAAACGCTTTCTTCCTTGACATTGAAAAGTTGACTGAATATGAAAAAAATAAACCCCATAACGAAATCACTTTTTCGATGTGGAAAATGCTAAACGATAAAGAAAAGAATCTTTTGGCTGGTTTTTTCAAACGATGGGAAACGAAAGGAGTTTTATCTCCTGCTTTTATACAAGAATCCGAAAAACAAGTTTTGCAAGCTCTCGATTTACTGATTCAATACGAAGCCAAAAAAGATAAAGAGTCAAAAGATGCTCTTTTATATTTAATCAACAGCAATACCTGAAACGATGCATAACGATACATTACTAGACCAATTAAAAAGTAAACTCAAAATTATTATAACAGAAAGTTATAAGGATAACAAATTCGAACTGGAGAAAGATCTGAACACTTTTTTAGAAATCTCCAGAGAGAAATTGGAACGCTGGCTCTTTCTTTTCTCCTCCGGAAATCTAACCGAAGAAGATTTAGAATGGCTGTTAAAAAGTCAATTCAATTTAATGGAATTTCAAACGCTTCAAGCAACCGGAATATCAAAAATAAAACTGAATGCTATTAAAAACAACATTCTAAAAATGATTTTTAAAGTACTTTTTGATCTGGTTATCCCACGGGGTTAAATCTTTGCATTTCTTTAAAAAAATAAAAACCAAAACACTGAAAATCAACAACATAAACCCAATAATCAACTTACTGAAACTACTGATTCACAAGCCTCAAAATCTTGGTAAAAGACAAATTCGGGCGTATTTTTACAGTATCAAATAAAAGGGCATTTTTTGAGTATGGCGCGCAGATTCAAAGGAGCTATTCATTAACAAAAAAAAACAAAAAGTAACTACATATGAGAGATTTTATCATAGAAGATGACTTGTTAATCACCAATGGAGATTTCTCCATTAAAAATGCAGATCAGCAAAACATAGAACATCTATTGCTAAGTCAAAAAGGAAGTTATAAAGAGTTTCCTATTCTTGGAGTAGGAATAAAAAAATACATTAATAGCCCGGATGCAACCTCCAGGTTAAGACTGGAAAACGAAATAGACAAACAATTATCGTATGACAACTTTCACGTAAAAAAACTAGATGTCAACGATTTACAAAACATTAAAATCGATGGAAACTATTAAACCACAAGAAAATCAAAACATTTTTGATGTCTCTTTACAGGAATACGGAAGTATTGAAAAAGTATTCGACCTTTTAGACGACAACGACAGATTTAACCTTACAGAAGACCTTTCTGTTTATGAAGATTTAAAAATAGGCCGCGAAGCTTTCAAAAAAGATATTGTAGAATATTACAATACCCGAAACTTAAAGCCTGCCACAGCTATTACAGAAGAAGAACAGTATTTACTGGATAATTTCTCCGGAATCGATTATATGATTATTGAAGACGATTTTATCATTTATTAGCAACTTTTTTAGGCCATAACAATCTGAAAAACAGCACAAAAGTTCAGATTATCAAACAAAAAGACCTATTCATTTCTCCTTTTAGAAGTCTCTAAAAAAAAACTACTTCTCTGTAGTATTTACAAATAACATAAACAATTATCTCTAAGCATATTACACATGTCTTACAGGCTAAACTATTTCAAAAAATTAAAATATGGCACGTACAATTGCTGAAATACAGAACGAAATTCTGATTGAGAAAGGAAAGCAATCTTCCTTAAACAACTTAACAGATTCAAAAACTGCTATTTGGAAACTTTGGATCAACATAGTCGCCACCGCTATCTGGATTCACGAAAAAATAGTAGAAAAAAATGCGCTGATCTCAAGACCGCATACCTTAAACTGGTACAGAAGCCAAGCCTTAAATTTTCATTACGGACTTACTTCAACCTCTGATTCCAACAGCAAAATACCATTCCTCTGGAAAGATGGTTCGTATCAGTTTGACACTACAGGTCTTGACGAAACAGAAATCGAAAAATTAAAAATAATCAAACATTGCGCAGTAAGCGAAATTGATCTGGAAACAGTACTCGATCCTACACAAAAGAAAGACCGCGAAACTATTTTTTCGGACTACTTCCGTAACAAAGTGGGGGTAGTATTTTTAAAAGTAGCCACGGTAAAAGGCGATAAAATCTCGAGAATTGATGTTCCTAATGAACTCTACGCCTTCAAAGAATATATGGCAAAAATTAAAGATGCAGGAAACCATATTCATATCTCTTCTGATAACGGTGATATCCTAAAATTAAACTTAACCGTTTATGTTGATCCTTTGAACATCTATATTGATCCGGCAAATCCTGCAAATCCAAAAAATGGTTCATTGATTCTGAACGAAAAGATATTTCCTGTACAAGATGCTGTCAAAGAGCATTTAAAAAGTATTGAGTTTAATGGCGCTTTTGTAAAAACCTATTTTGTCGATGCTTTGCAGAATACGCCGGGCATTAAAATCCCAGTTGTAAATAAAGTCGAAACCAGCTGGGCTAAAAATCCAAATGACCAACTAAGCCCTCCTTTAGAAGATGTTACTAAAACGGAATACTTTATCCCTAACTCAGGCTATTTTGATCTGGATGCCCTAGAGATACAGGTAAATTATATTCCTTATACATTTTACCGAGACAAACAATAGCCTAATACCAATACTATGAATAAATACACTGTTTTAAAATGGGAAAAGCTACTATTATGGCTCATTCCGCCGGTTGTCAGAAAAAAAACGCATCTCGAATGGCTCAATGTTTTACTGGCTCCTCTTCGTACGATTTATGAAGAGATATTATACAAAATGCAGCATACAGGGCAGGTCATTTATCTGGAAAAAGTACTCAACGACGCTTTTAATCCCACAAAAAATTACGATCCCAACCTAAGTATGGAACAAAAGCGATTAGAAGAACTAATTTACATCGATGAATCTATCAAGCCCGCTATTCAATATGTCTATCTCCACAAAGAATACTACGAACCGGATATTACTTTGCCCGACAAAAAGGTAAAAAAAGGAGCTTTAATGATTCCGCAATTAAACATTTTTAATAATAATGAGCTTAAAAACAGAGACAACAAACCTGTTTATCTCGCACATCGCAAAGATTATACTAAAGTAAATTATGCCAATTTCAGGATATTTATACCTAAACACTTAATAAAAAGCGGAACTATAGAAATACTGCCTAATAAAGACGTAGAGTTGTCAAAAACTACCGCTATTCAGGTAACTGACACCGCATACCACAACTTACTCAATTTCTATAAACTGGCCGGAAAAAGCTACGAAAGCTATAGTTATGTACAGGAAATCATGGATTAAAAAATCGCTCCAAAAAACTATTGACGATTAACTAAATCAATGACATTAAAACAAATAAACAACATACGTTAAAACAAATAAAAAATGAAACAAATAAATTTTAGCCATGAAGGAGGTTTTCCTCTTGAACAGGAAACTTTAGAAAGACTTCAGAACGCCTACAGAACGGAGTTATTTGGAGCTTTAAAAGCGCATTTTGGCGTTGCAATCGGTGAAAATTGTATTATCGCCGAACCAACAGCCAATAGAGACGGTTGGGCTATAGTACATGATGAAAAGGATTTTTTAAAAGAAGGAGTTTTATATCCTATCCGAAATACGACTGTAACAAGCTATCTAAAAACAATTCGAACAGGCACAAACCTGGTTTACGGAACAGGAAGATCTCAAACTGCTTATTTTGATTTTGAAGCCGTGTATATTGAATTACCAGAATATACTGCTGGTAAAGCAACTCCTGAAATTGACACAGATGACCTAAAAGTAAGATATTATCAGTTGAAAGATTTTAGAACGATTAAAGATATTCCTGCTGTCGAACGTATTTTGAAAACACTTCAGGATCAAATTGATGCAAATAAAGAAAAAATTCTAAAAGCAACTGATGATATTGCAGAAATTAATAAATATTTTCCCGGTATCAAAACAGACGTTACTAATCTTAAGTCAGACGTCATCAATATTAAAAAAGAATATCTTCCTATAGACGGCTCAAAAGCCATGACCGGAAATCTAACGGTAGAGGGAAAAGTATATTTAAAGCAGACCGGCAAGGAAAATCCTGATGGTTCTATATTAGTACTGGACAGTTCAAATCAGGTTATTAAAAGCAATACCTTAATCAGTCGTTTACTTGAGCGTGTTGCAAAATTAGAAGAGAAAAAACCAGTTGAATCCCCCATACCAAAAGGAATGATTGCCATTTGGGGACGACCTGCTGCTGAAATTCCCGAAGGCTGGCAAGAATATGCTCCTTTGAGAGGAAGAATGCCTGTAGGATTTGATCTCACTCAGTCAGAATTCAATCGAATTGAAAAGCAAAGTGGTGAAAAAAATAAAACCTTACTAATTGAAGAAATGCCTCCACATAGTCATGGTTTACCTATTGATGGAGGTGGGACAACTGACATGCCAACATTAAGCGGCTCACGTAATAATGATGAAAAAATATCTGATGTTTATAAAACTGGTCCAAGTGGAGAAGGCAAAGCTTTCTCTCTTCTAAATCCTTATAGCGTAGTTCACTTCATCGAGTATACAGGGCTGCCAAGAGATACAACAAAACCAACGCCTCCAACAAATCTAACCGTAACAAAAGTTACCAGTTCAAGTATATCTCTAGGCTGGACAAAAGCCACTGACAATGTAGCGGTAACTGACTACTTAGTATCTATAGACGAGGGTGACTATATTTCACTAGGCGACGTTGATAAATATATTGCTACTAATTTAACTCCGGAAAAATCCTATACTTTTAAAGTTTTTGCAAAAGATGCCGCAGGAAATATTTCAGATGGCAGTGCAATTACTAAAGTTACTCCTAAGGCAATTCCTGTGCCAACCCTTTTACCCATTGAAATCCAAGGCAATGAGGTTGTTATTAAATGGAATCGTATAGAAAGTTACACCCCTATTAGTTATAGATTAATTAGACGAATAGCAGACAAAACTGATGATACTCCCGCAGAATTTGCTGACATAAAATCTACCAGTCAAACAGACTATTATGGTGGAAATCAGAAAGTATATACCTATTATTACAAAGTACAAGCATTAGGTGAAGATGGGAATGAGTCTCAATTTAGTGAAGAAACTAGTAAAATTGTACCCCCGTATGATCCTAACTGTTTCTATATAGAATCTCCTGTAACAATGGCATCAGGGCAAACCAAAAAGCTAAAAAATATTGTCATTGGTGATAAACTCCAGGGATTCTCCTTCCCAAATGAGATTGACGAGTCTGAGGGCGATTATATGACATGGAACGGAAAATTAAATGAAGCCGCCAAGGCGGAGGTAACTGTAACTGATAAAAGGACAAGTATCCAACCCAATTATTATGAAATTAAAACCCCAGATACCACAATTAAAGTTACTGGAGAACATCCACTTTTGGTAACTGAAGATGGTGAAAATCTAAAATGGACGCGTGCTAAAAATGTACAGCAAACGATGTTATTGATTGACAAACTCGGAAAAACCATACCTATTGAATCGATTGTATTCAAAGAAGAACCTCTTGAAGTAGCTCTTCTGGATGTCGAAAATGTAGACAATTATGTTATTTCAGGAATCGTTGCTCACAATACAAAAGTTGATCCACTAGAATAAACCTTATTACTCTTTTGGGGGAATATATCCCCCAAAAGATTCCTCATCTCTCCTTTTTAACCTAAACTAACGCTATGAAAATTGTAAAATTTATTTTTACCGCTTTGGCATTGCTGTGGCTTTTTATAACCATCCTGATCACGGCACAAGTAGCCATCCTTATACTACCAATCCTTTTTATTTCGAAAAAACATTACACCGAATGGATCCTCTTTACATTTGCCTTAATCTGCTCTTTTGGCGTTTACCCCATTTCTTTTATCTATGCCGCCATCAAATGGAAAGGCTTTCTAAATTATTTAAGAAAACTCAGCTTAAGTATTGATATCTCAGGAAATATGGTCGCCGGGGCCTTATTGAACGACAACTTTATTGCGAGCAATTCCGTCCATAAATTTGGCGTTGTTCAGGAAACGATCAGCGACAATTTAGGCGAAAACGAAAGAGACAATACCTTATCCGTTTTCGGAAAGAGATTTACCAACCTGCTTGGCGTAATTGATTTTGATCACGCCAAAAAGTCTATAGTAGAAGATTAATTCAACCCTAAACCTATGATGATGCATAGAATTACAGAATATTCAAATGAATTAAAATTATTGCTTTATGGAATTTTTATTTACCTGGAAATGGATGCAGAAATTGTGAAAGTGCTGTTTTATTTAATGGTATTGGATACTTTTTTAGGCATTGTCAAAACCATTGTATTGAATAATCCTTTTAGCTTTAAAAAACTGGCTCTGGGATTTGTATCCAAACTGGCCGTATTGTTGATTCCAACAGCTCTGGCCTTAATGAGCAAAGGACTCAATTACAACTTCAAATGGTTTGTCACCATTGTAATGGATTTACTGATCGTAAGCGATGGCATTTCAATCATCAGCAATATAATAGCGATAAAAACAAAAAAAGAAGTAGAGAATTTCGATGCCATGACTTTGATTTTGAAGTCGATCAGAAATCGTTTGATACAGCTTTTCAAGAGAATTTTGATTACAATTGACCCCAGATACCATGTTGAAGAATAATCCAATACACTTTTAAGCAGAAAAAAAATAAAACAAATTATAATGGCAACAAATATAAATACTATTCTGAGCTGGTTCAAAACCAGATCAAAGCCTACACAAAAGCAATTCCACGCTACATGGTTAAGCTTTTGGCATAAAGATGAGCAGATTCCACAGGCCTCTATTTCTAATTTGACCACAACTTTAGACGCAAAAACGGATCAATCTCAGTTTCACGCTCATATCACAGACGATAATGCTCATCTTGCAGCCTTTGAAAAAAAATTAGACAAAGGCGATTACAACGGAACAGCGCAACATTTAAAAAATGATATTGATTCTGTAGAACAAAATTTGCTTGAGAATTACTATACGATTCCAAAAATAGATAGTAAAATTTCTGAAAAACAAGATGTGCTAACCGATGTAAACTTTGGCACATTCCAAAACACATTAACAACAGTAAGCTCAATTTCTGACACTGATAAAATTCACTTTCTAGCTGGTAAATTAACCCGTATAATCTCGTGGACAAACTTTAAAAATTTGTTCAAAACAATAAACGGGAATTCCATTTTTGGTACTGGCGATGTAACTTTAGGAGACATGTCAACTGATACAGACCAATCTGTATCAGGAATCAAAACTTTTCTAAATGGAAAATTTGGTCTGAGAAATGTCGCTAATACTTTTTCTTCTTTCTTTACAAATATTAATACCGCTTCTAGAACATACACCTTACCTGACAAAAGTGGAACGATAGCATTGACATCTGATATGCCTACAAATATTGTAAATAATGGCATTCAAAATTTCCTGGGAAAATACAATAACAGTAACGGTATAGTTCCTTGTAGGATTAATGATGACGGTACGAGAATTGGGATTAATAATACAAAACCATACTCAAAAGATTTTGAATTCGGAAATAATGCCAATTTTGAACTTGGGGTTAGACAATCTGATACATATAATATCGGAAGAGATTTAATTGTCTCGGCTGGCAGGACTATAAATTTTGTCGAAAGCTCAGAATTTATCGCTTTAAATCAATCTTTTCGACCATGGTATCAAATGGCTGTAAATTCAAATACAGGAAATGTTTATGCTTGTGGCTACACACATGGTTTATACAAGCAAACGGCTGGATCGGGAGATTTTCATTCGATAGCTTTCACGGGTCAACTTTTACTAGGAGTAACAGTAAATTCTTCAAACAATGATGTCTATGCTTCTATTATAAATGGCGATATATATAAACAAACAGGTGGTATAGGGCCCTTCGAACCAATAGGAGCGGGAAATAGGCAATGGTGGAGTATTGCAGTAAATTCATCAAACAATGACGTGTATGCCGTTGTTTATGGAGGTGATATTTACAAACAGACGGGAGGTACAGGACCATTTGTCGCTGTAGGGGCAGGAAATAGAATATGGCATAGCATTGCGATAAATTCGTCAAACAATGATGTGTATGCTGTTGTAGTGGGTAGCGAAATTTTAAAACAGACGGGAGGTTCCGGTACATTTAATTCCTTAGGTCAACCTCCTAGAACTTGGAAAGCAATCACGGTTAACTCGATGACAAATGATGTTTTTGCCGCTGATGGTGGGGGTGATATATATAAACAAACAAATGGCACTGGAAATTTTATTGCACAAGGTCTAACAGCTAGAAACTGGAATGGTATAGCTGTACACTCAATTACAGGTGATATTTATGCTTCCGTTCATACTGAAGATATCTATAAACAAATAAACCAAGCAACAGGAAATCCTAATCTTGACGGTGGCATTCTAAAATTAAAAGCTGGTACTGGAAAGGGCTCTGGTGAAAGTCGTCAAGAATTTTACACTGGTCAAAAAACGATTTCCGGAACTAATATGCAAGCAGAAACATTACGATTTTACATAGACGAAAACGGATTTTTTGTTTATTTAACTCCTCCAATTTATACAAGTGATGCAGCCGCAGATGAGGACACTAATCTTCCTTCAGGCGCGTATTATAAAATAACCGGAGATCGCACGCTTTTTCAAAAACCTTAAACTTATTTTTTTTTTAGAATCCTCATTACGATTGACCCCAAATACTATGTAGAAGAATAGATTCAGAATATTCCGTACCTTTTTACAAAATCCATGAATATATTGCAACTATTAAAGTAACCGTTATAAATCAAAAACCCCTCTTACAAAACCGTAAGAGGGGCTATATCTATACATTTCACATTTTACATCTCACATTTCAAACCCTACTTCTTAATAAATTTCTGAACATAGTTTGCTTTATCAGTTACTATATTGATGATGTACATTCCTTTTGAAAAATCACTAACGTTAATCTGATTGTTATTGAATTGAGTGTTAATCGATTTACCCGAAATATCATAGACTGTTACATTCAACACTTCGTCTTCCGTTCTAATGTTCAATACATCTGAAACCGGGTTTGGATAAACTGCCAATTCTAATTTCGTAAACTCACCGATACCTAAATTGGTTGTTACATTTACTGTAATTGATTTTTCAACCAGTTTACCATTGGAATTAAAACGAATCACCACCGTTGCAGTACCCTGAGTTTTTGGAGTCAGAACCAATTCGTCATTCATATTTATTACAGCGGAAACCACCTCTGCATCACTAACTGATTTTACAGATTTCACGATCGCTGCCGACAAGTTATCAGTATCCGAGACAATGTTTTTTAAATCGATTACAGTTGGTTCTTTTACCGAAACTTCCGATGGCAGAGTATTGCTCACTACAGGTGCTTCATTATCCGGAAAAACAGTCGTTCCGGGAAACCAATAGTAATCGTCTAAAACTCTTGTCTGAATTAAATTTCCTGTACGATCAAAAGTATGAACCCAGTTTTTCTGAAAATGTGCTCCAAATCCGTTTTCTGTAGTATTGAGAATCAGCTCATCTGAAACCGGATCGATACGCAAGGCCGCACCATAGGGGATTTGTTTAAAAGCATCTGTCTGACCCGGAATCGTTGCAAAATTCTCATTAAAGGTTTTTGAAGTAATATCAAATTTTACAATTTTTGTTCCTGAAGTAAAAGAACTGATAGCGTTTATCCAAAACAAAGCATTTTCCTGAGTGCTATAAGTAAAACTCCCTGCATTCCAGGCTCCCCAAGAACCTAAGTATTTAGTTGTTGGAATTGCATATTCGATTACCGTAAAAGTTGTTGCATTAATATTTATTAGCTTTTGATCCTGAATTCCCCATACACTTCCGTCTTTGGCCTGAACTACAGAGTGGAATTTACCGGTAATAGTCTTAATCAAAGTATTAGTAGCAGGATCGATTATCAGCATTCCTCCACTTTGTGTTACTGCAAATACATACTGAGACGTACGAATCATATTGCCAACCTGTCCTGCAGTACCTGTGCCTGCTAATAAACTCCCTACCTTCAAATTGGCAATATCAAAAAGATAAATACCTTTTGAAGTACCGATATATCCTGTATTTTCATTAACTCCAACAAACGAACGTCCATCTGCTCCAATGTTTGCAAATCCGGCAATTTTTTTCATGGTTTTAGCATTGGCAACAACCAATCTTCCGCCTGGACTAAAATTTTGATCTCCTCCACTTGCTGCCTGTTTGGAAATAAAATAAAAATTATCTCCGTAAATTGTTCCATAACAAGTGGTCACGCCAAAGGTTTCATTGTTGTTCGCTATACTGTAAATTCGGTAATTAGTACTTCCGTCTTTATTAATAAAATTCACAGAACCATTGGTATGTCCGAACCAGTCTTCGTTTACCATAAAAAATCCATTCGTAAAATCTGTTGCTTCTGCATAAGGTACAACCGGAGTAAAAGTTCCGGCAATAGGAAGCACATTTTTAGACGGTGCATAATTCCAAACATCCCAGGAATCATTTTGCAGAATACGACCAGATGCCCCTGTAGTTACGGCAGTAAAATCAGCATCGGCAGGATTTTTCCCCCAATACGTCCATTCTCCATTTGTCCATCCGGATTGCCAGTGATCGTTTGTATCAATTGCTGTGTAGCTGTCAAAATCATAAGCAGCTGTATTCACAAAACCATTTGTTGGATAAAGAGGATAAGTATAATCTGTGCCTTTATAAAGTCCGATCGTTTTAATTCCATTCAGATCAAAACCCAATCCTCCTACCGAAGATCCTGTTTGTGTTCCTTTATACAAGAGAGCGAAAAAACGACGATCTACCTTTAGTATGGCTTTCAACATGTCTTCTCCTGTGGCGGTACCCTCCCATCTGAATCCCCAGACTAAAGCATCGGTATTTTTACCATCATTCCACTGCACCATAAATGCTGCCCGATTAGAGCCTGTGCCTATCCAATACTTAATATCATCAAAGGTTGTCACAGCAATCGTGTTTTTGGCAATTTTATTTTTCGCTGCTGTTTGTTTATTTTTATTTAGAATTGTGCCTTCCAATACTACCTGCCCACGCATAAAAACGACAGAAAAGAACATCAATAATAACAAGTAATTTTTCTTCATATTCAATTTAATTTTAATTTTTCATTATTTAAGATACAGGTCATAAGCTCCGGCAACATCTGTAGAAACTTCTCCCAGCCAGCCTGCTTCCTGATTGATTGCGGTATGTATTTTGACGAAATCTATTCCGGGAAGTTTTACGTATTTTCCGTTTTTGTCTACCGCCCAGGAAATGTCAATATTCGAACCTTCATCGCTATTGGGCGCATTATCGGCATAACCAAAATCAAATCCTGTGCCTACCCAATAGTTTCCGTTACCATTTTGATCATAAAAATTATCTTTAATTCGGGTTCCTTTCAAGGTATAAGAAGCCTCCGAAATCCATAGCGGATAATAGCTTTGTTCATGAAATCCATTTTTAGTTTTATATCCTGAATTCCCCTGACTGTCTTCCCATTTAATGTACTGCACATCCGTCTGCCAAAAATCCGGACCTGCAACAGCCGGTTTGTTAGGATCCGGTTTGAAATAAGTCACACTATAGTTCTTCACGGTAGTACTTTTAAAATATTCACTTCCGGCTATTTCGTACCATTCGTCCTCGTCAGGTTTCCCATTTTTATTTTTATCGTAAGCCACCAGAATAATTCCGGGTTCACAAGAACCTGAACGAGTTTCATTTGTGTCATTAGCCCAAAATGCATTTCCCAAAACTTTAAAATCACGGCCATTCATATTTGGAATCGTATGATCAAAACCAAATACAACATAGCCTCCAAATCCGCCTAGAGAAATCATGCTGGCATTAGAACCAACAAGTGACTTTTTTGCGGCATTGATCAAATTACTTTCGGTATTTCCCGGTGCGTATAAGGGAAGTTCATTGGTAAACTGGCCGACTCCGGGACGAAATTCCAGTACATTAGAGATGTACTTACTATAATTTCCGGTCTCTTTTGTTACGTTGATAATCGATTGGAATGTTTTTACAACACCATTGGTCTCCACTTTTAACGTTAAGGGGTAATTCTTTGCATATGGACTGATAAAATCCAGTTGAAGGCTTTCTGAGATCACTGAATCTTTAATACTCCAGGTTAATTTTGAATTACTATTTAATTTTAAATCAATATTGAGCACTTTAAAACGATCTATCGTATAGGATTCTTTTAATACTTCTCCCTGATTTTGATTTCCAGAATCATCTTCCCGATCGGTTCCACAGGAAATAAATCCCAGTAAGAGGGTTAATACTAGCGTACTCTTTAAAAGTGCAAAAGGGACTCTTTTCATATTTTTTTATTTTTATTCTTTAATGACACATGATTGCTGAGGTACAACAAAATAAATTTCCAGTGAGGTAACATCTAATTCTTCACTCTTCACTCTTTACTTTTCACAACTTACTTTTTAGTTATAAAAGCAATATGTGCCGGAATATTACCTGCCGTAGTTTTCCATTTTAATTTTCCTTCGGGAGTGAAACAGTAGATGTAACCTGTTACTACGTAATTTTGGGCATCGGTAATGTATATTTCTTTCGTTTCGGGATTTACCTGTAAACCGTAAGGAATCATGATATGTTTATCAGTGCCGTCTGTAATGATTTTATCGTTAATCACTTTTTTGGTCTTTGTATCTAATATTCCGTACGTAACCTTATTACTGTTGGTCAGATAGCTCCATGAAACACTGTAATAATAGAGCAAATCATCAACCAGACAGGTTGCCGAAACGGGAATATCAAGCTGCATTTTCTTTTCATCCGTCTTCGTATCAATCACAAAAAGATTAGACGGTGTGTTGTAATAATCACCTCTGGAACTCACATAAATATCACCTCTGCTGTCTACCTGCATGCTATGAAGGTTAATCCCCACATCTATCTTTTTTATTTCGGTAAAAGTTTCAAGATCGATAACGGATACGGTACGGTCATAATTAGGGACTTTGTAACCTCCTGAATTGGCTACATACAATTTTCCGTTATGTACCAACATTTGTTCCGGCTGATAACCAACGGTCACTTTACGTTTTATTTCTAAGGATGTCGTATCTATTTCGGCTACAAATCCAATTTCGGCATTTGGGTCAATGGCAACAGGGCCTGAATACGAACTTACGTAGGCTTTATTTTTGTAGAAAGTGACATATCGGCAATTCGGAATGTCTATTTTTTTGATTCGTTTTGCGGACCATTTGTCGATTACCTCAACCTTATTGGAGCAGTTGATCACCGCATACACTTTATTCCCATAAATTTTTATATCATTACCCACATCCCCCAGTTCTTTTACCACTGTTGGATTGCGTTCGGAGTAAATATCGGTGGTATAATTCCCGGTTCTGTAATTGAACACGTCAATACTGGCGCGGTTCATTCCCATATTACCTTCGTTTAAAAGATAAAATCCTTCTATTTTGCCATCGCTTCTGGGTGCGGCTACACTTTTATCTGAAGACGGAAAAATAGTTTCTTCTTCTCTACAGGAAACCAAAAGAAGAGCAACAAATAAACTAAGCAGGAATCGGGTACTTCTCTTTTTCATAGTGCAATACTGATTATAAATTTTAAAGTACGGCCCGGCATCGGATAGTTATAAATCACTTCGTACTGCTGATTCAGGACATTGTTCAATTCGATCGTTCCTTTTATTTTATACTGATGAAAGGAGAACATTTTCTGAACCGCCAAATCATGGGTGTACCAAGGCTGCACTTCATTAATTTTGATATTGTTTACATTTCCGTTGTAGCGTTTTCCTACATATATAAAACTGTAGTTAAAATTCCATGACTTATAATCTGCATTTAATATTCCGGATCCGCTGTGCCAGGGTGTGTAAGGAATCTGATCTCCGTAAGAGGATAATTCCAAACCGGCAAACTTGGTGTAATCTCTACTCTCTGAATACGTATAGGTTAAATGAGTAGTCAGATTTACTTTGCCGAAATGCATTTTCATATCCACAGCCGACTCTATTCCCTTTCCTTTCACCTGCCCGATATTAGTCATCATCCAGCGGAATAAATTTCCGGTTGGAGCGGCAATTATTTTATCTTTAGTATTGGTATAATATCCATCGACCTGAAGAGAAAACTGATCCAGAAAACCTTTCTCCACGGGTATATTGTAGGTAAATCCAAGGTCATATTGATTCATGTACTCGGGCCTTAAGGTACTGGAACCGACCATCGTATAATACAAATCATTAAAAGTGGGCATTCGGAACATACGTTTCGCAAAAGCTCTTACATTAAAATCATAGGCTTTAAAAGGAGTGTAACCCAAAAATATAGCAGGAGTAAATTCTGTTTTATCAGGAGCTTTGGCATTGTAACGTACTTCTTCCTGCACGTGCGTTCCTACAACGCTGCCCAGAACTTTAAAGCCATCCAGTCTGTAGGAACTTGCCAGGGCAAACAAAGCGGTGTAGCGCTCCGGATAAGAGAACAGGGTCTTTATCCCTTTTCTGGTTGCATTAAGGCGGTTGTACTGAAAATCAGTTGACAACGAAACGTCCCAAGTGGGTAAAATCTTGTACAGATTGACTGCTGAAAAATAATATTCCTGTTGGTAATAACTATCGTCAGATTGAGCGCCTTCGGTAACCACTTCACCCAGTACACTGGTGGTGTCTCTGGCTACATAATGAGTATAATCATAAGCATATTTTGCCTTAGCCTGAAATTTATATCTTTCGCTAAGATCTTTTATAAAAGTACCCTGCGCAAAAAAATTCTTGTCGTACTGTCTAAAACCATCCGAAAACTTATTTTCTACAATAGCTCCCGGTGCTCCTCTTTCGGAACCGTAATAATACACTTTCGCATCCCAAGTGCCGTTCTTCATTTTTCCGTACAGACCAGACTCGAAACGAAATGCTTCTATATCACTATTGTGTCTCGTTGCTGAGGTATCATAAGCCACAGTACCGTCGAGATTGTTTCTTTTGTATCTGAATTTGTATTCTCCGTTAGATTTTATGTATTCAGAACTGGCACTCCAGCTTACCTTATCACTTAATTTCTGCTCCAATCTAAAAGAAAGGTCATTGTAATTGATAGACATGGTTTTATAACGCAGTAAGAAATTGGTCTTTTTGTTATTCTCAAAAACAGGCCGTTTGGTGCGCAAATAGATAGTAGAAGCAGCTGCAAAATCTTTGGCCGACTGAAATATTTCACTCTTCTGACCATTGTACATGGTGAGAGATTCCATATCATCGAGAGAGTATTTTCCTAAATCTGTAACTCCGTTCTGTGCATTTCCCAACTGAATGCCGTCGTAAAAAACACCTACGTGATGCGTTCCCATGTTGCGTACATCCACCGTTTTAAGTCCGCCCAAACCACCGTAATCCTTGATTTGTACTCCGGCAAAATAACGAAGTGCATCGGCAACATTGTGGCTGGCTAAGTTTTCTAGCAGTACTCCTGAGAGGCTTTGTACGGGAATCACTTCCTGATAAGGTTTTGCTTTTAACAGTACTTCTTTCAAAACCCTCAGACTGTCCTTAGTAGTCTGCGAGCGAAGTACGACGGGAGCTAACAATACGAAAAGAAATAAAAGTAATTTTCTGGTCTTACACATCACTGATTTAATTAAATAAACTTCGGGATATGATCGTCAAAAAAGCAATAAGGCAGGATCCCGTTACAAAATAACAGGTCCGTTTATTGTTGTTCAACTTTATTCCACGAAAGTCTTAAACTATGTGATTCCGGCAGGTCTCCTGACTTGTTCCATCTTTAAACTGCCTTCTCATCCCGCAAAGCGGGACAATGGCATGAGTAACGTTAAAGACTTTTACAGAACTTACAGTAGCGGGTCTGTTCAGGATTTACACCTGATTCCCTTTTAACTGTTTTCTCTAAAGAAAAAACAGACCTTAATCTGGCCGTAAAGATAGAATTATCTTTATAAAAACAAGAGTTAATTAGTTCATATTACACTTTTGACAATGAATGAGACCAAATCTCATTCATTCATTAAAAGAATGCTATCTTAAACATTCTTCACTTTTTTAAACCTAACCGTAACAAAAAAGCATTTTTGCGACCAATAACAAGTTCAGTTGGATTGCTTTTTTATAAACATTGAAGAACTGAGACAAAATCATTCAAAACAGGAATTGATTTTATTAATAATGAAGTGAAACAGAAATATTAAAAGTAAATTAACAAATCCCGAGATTTTTGCGTCTTTATATTTGTTAAATTGCGCCCCTGTAAATGAAGATGCCCCTCGTACTACATATTCTTCGAAAAACTCTTGTAAAATGGACTGGAGAAAGGTTTTGGGCCGAAAGTCAAAATTAAAAGAACACTAAAAGAGAAACAAAAAATTCAATGAATACAACAAAGGCTTCCATTATTGCTATTGGAGGATATGTACCGGAAACGGTTTTAAGCAATACTGATTTAGAAAAAAGAATAGATACAACAGATGAGTGGATTACCTCTCGAACAGGCATAAAAGAAAGAAGAATATTGGATGACCCTACACTGGCAACCTCAGATATGGCTTCTTTCGCCATTAAAGATTTAATAAAAAATTATGATATAAATCCTCTGGATATTGATTGTCTTATACTCGCAACATCAACACCCGATCATATTCTTACTCCCGCTGCCAGTTTGGTATGCGAAAAAGCAGGGCTGAAAAGCGCCTGGGGATTTGACCTTAACGCTGCCTGCAGTGGTTTTTTATATGCACTTTCAGTAGGTGCAAGCTTTATTGAAAGCGGCAGATACAAAAATGTCATCGTAGTTGGTGCCGATAAAATGAGTTCGATCGTTAATTATGAAGACCGAAATAGCTGTATTTTATTTGGTGATGGCGCAGGTGCTGTACTTTTACAGCCTACTACAGACGGTCGTGGTATTCATCAAAACATTTTCAGAACAGACGGAACAGGTGCTGAATTCCTTTCTGTACGTGCCGGAGGTTCTCTTTTGGCAACAACAGAAGAAACCATTCAAAACAAACAGCATTTTGTACATCAGGAAGGAAGAACCGTTTTTAAACACGCTGTGCGAAACATGAGCGGTACTTCGAAAGAACTAATGGAAAAAGCTTCATTGACTCCGGATATGGTAGACTGGGTAATCCCTCATCAGGCTAACTTAAGAATCATTCAGGCAGTAAGTGAAGAAGTTGGTATTCCTATTGAGAAGTTTAAAGTAAACATTCAAAGATACGGTAACACTACAGCCGCAACCATCCCGTTATGTCTTTGGGATTTCAAAAACGATTTCAAAAAAGGAGATAATCTTGTTATTACGGCTTTTGGAGCAGGATTCTCCTGGGGCAGTATGTACATCAAATGGTAAATAGTATATAAAAAAATTACGCTAAATTCTTATGCTGAGGTAACTCATCATAAATTCAATATCGATTTCAAATAAAAAAACAATCAGGACAAAAAAATGTACTGATTGTTTTTTTGTTTGTAATTCAGATTAAATATAAAATCCAAACCATTATTCTTTCGCAGGCAACCGTATCTGTTCCGCACAGCTTATTGACGGTAAAAAATATAATTTCAAGTTTTTTACAAGCCGGTCATTTGCCCTGCTATCATTTTACCCTTAAAAAACACGCCTTCTCTTTTTGGCAAACGAGCTACCGCTTCGGCAGAACAGCTTGCTTTTACCAAAATAAAATGTGCATCATCCCCCGCTGCCGGCCATACGCGTACACCTGCATCGTTAAGCGGCAACACCTCGTTTGCGGTGGCAATGTGCAAAGCACGACTCAAATTGTATTCATCTGTCCAGCCATAAAGCTGTGCACATAATTTTGCTTTTTCCAACATATCACAAGTTCCAAAAGGCATCCAGTGGTCTACAATACTGTCAGTACCTGTCATCAGTTTCACGCCATACTTCTTTAAAGTCGGAATGGGCATGATGGTTTTTCCAATCGGCACTGTCGAAATAACTCCTATTCCAAGTGCTCCCATTTTTTCGGCTATTCCCTCTAAATCTTTCGGATCCATTCTGGCCAATGCAAAACCATGGCTGATATAAGTTTTTCCCTGTAATTGTTTGTTCTCTTCAGTTTTTTTGATAATGTATTCTATGGCTGATTTTCCTGAAGGCGGCGATTCGTGCAAATGAATATCGATTCCTTTATTGTGGTCTATCGCGATCTGGAACATGGTATCAAGCGATTTCTCCATATTTCCATCAACCGTTGTTGGATCAAGACCGCCAATAAAATCTACCCCCATTTTTGCGGCTTCTCTCAGTAAAGGTTCTGATTGCGAATATAAAATTCCGTGCTGCGGAAAAGCCACAATTTCCCATCCAAAACTGTCTTTATTATTATCTAAAGCCTTCAACAAATGCTCCAGACTTTTTAATCCGCTCACGGGGTCAATATTACACTGGCAACGGGCAAAATAACTCCCCTGACTTTTCATCAACTGAATAGCCTGCTCTGCTTTGTACTGAGAGTCGACAAGCAAATCCGGAATAATTTTCTGTTCCAGCGTAATCATATCTTTTACCGTAAATCCTTTTCTGGGAGCGGCATTCCATTTTCCGCCGTAAAAAGTTTTATCAATATGGATGTGCATGTCACGCAATCCCGGAAGCATCAAAAGACCTTTGGCGTCAACTTTTTTTAGTTTACCATCGGGTTTGTCGGTTGTAATATTTTTAATCTTCCCATCTGCAATATGTACATTGAACAAATTGGTTTTGGTCGCAATTACTTCTTTCTTTTCATTGTACTCAAAACCCTCCTCCAGTCTTACATTGGTTAAAATATATTCTTTCGTACTGGTCGCAATATACTCCGGTTCCTCAATAGAATGTGCCATTGCAGTATTGCTTATTCCGGAAAACAATGCGGCTCCAGTTGCTGCGGCTCCCATTCTTAAAAATTGCTTTCGGTTTATTTTGTTGTCGCTCATCGGTTAATAGTGTGATATATTTTTGAGAAACTGATTCTCAAAAAATAATGGTGAACTGCAAAATTCACTTAATTTTTTAAAACCGGAGCAGGAAGATTAATGATAAGAATGGTACAGATTATAATTTTCCTTAAAATCGGTCGGTGTTATTCCGATATACTTTTTAAACACTTTGGCAAAATAGCCATTATCGCTAAATCCTAACTGATAAGCAATCTCTTTTACAGATAAGTCAGTACTAATCAACAATCGTTTGGCTTCCAGAATAGTTCTTTCTTTTATAACATCGCCAGCCGATTTGTTCAGGAATTTTTGGGAAAGAATATTCAGATAATTAGAAGTCACATTTAACTCTCCAGCGTAAAAATTCACGGAGAATTGGGTTGTAAAGTGATCTTCAATCAGTGTCTTGAACTTTTTTATAATTTTTTCTGATTTGGCCGCAACATCATGATCCGGAAATTGCAAAACGTATTCCTTTTGCAGCAATTTAAACAGCAAGTGCAATCTCAACAGCACTATTTCTTTGGTCAATAGATCGTCTTTAACTAAATCTGATTCTATTTCCTCCAACTGGCTTTTAACATTCTGAAATCCATTCTTATCCAAGGAAAGGCAGAAGGGTGAACTCTGTCCGAAAAAAGGTAACTGCGACAAATTAGAAAAAACGGTCATGATCGCGGGAGAAATCATCAGCTGGAAACCATTGGTATTTACATCAAGCGACCAATTGTGTACCTGTCCGGCTCCCACAAAATGAATCTGATAATCTTCTACTCTCGTTTGTTTAAAATCTACACTATGAAATCCGGAACCGTTCTCTACGAAAAAAACGAGGTAGAAATCATGTTTATGAGGCTGCTCGAATTCGTTACGCCCTTTTACACTATGCCGAAACAGGGTGATACCAAACGTTTGCTCGCCAAGTATATTTAAAACAGACAAAGTGGGTATGGCATTTTTGCTCAAAGGAATCTATAGTGTTGGTTTACTATTTTCAAAATTATGCAATTAATCGATAGGTAAACTGTTGTGTTTATTTTTTTCACGCAGATTCAGGAGATTGGTCCACCTGTTTCCTATCGCTCAGGTTAGCAGATTTTTGCTAATCATTTTAATCCATTAATCTGTGGCTAATGCTTCAACACCTATAAACCTATTTTTTATGGCTTTGATAAAATTCAAAATCACATTTTACTCAGCCCCCTAAACCGAGCAGCTCAAAACCTTCATTAATTCTGTAAAAAACAGACTCTTTACACAAATTTGAAAGTTTTATGATAAAAACTGAAAGACGATTTTGAATCTCAAATCTAACTTCGCTTCATCAAAGCATTAGAACAAACAGATCATAAATCTAAAAGAGTACACAATGAAAAAAAACCTAGGCTTATTAGTAGCAGTCTTTGCTATTACCATAAACTCCTTTGCCAATCTCAAACCTGAAGATCCATCTTTAGTTTGGTTTAAAAAAACAACCGAAACCATTCGCTTCCAGCTAAACAAAGCGGCACAGACTTATAAACCGGGGAAAAATCCGCGTTCTGTAAATCCTGACGGAACGGTGAGATTGGCCGGTTTAACAGACTGGACTACCGGTTTTTTTCCGGGAAGTTTGTGGTATGGCTATGAACTCACCGGGGATAAAGCTCTGGCGGATGAGGCTAAAAAGTTTACGCTTGCTTTAGATTCCATCCGAAATATAAAAAACACACATGATGTAGGTTTTATGCTCTACTGTTCTTATGGAAATGCTTACAGAATTACGGGAGACAAAACTTATCTTCCGGCACTGGCTGACGGAGCAGCAAATCTTTATGCCCGATTTAGTCCAACAGTTGGAGCTATTCGTTCCTGGGATTTCGAGTGGTTGCATTATCCGGTGATTATCGATAATATGATGAACCTTGAATATTTGTATTGGAGTGCCAATGCGTTTAACAAACCTGAATATGCCACCGCTGCCAATACGCACGCGCTGACGACTATAAAAAACCATTTTAGAAAAGATTTCAGTTCCTACCATTTGGTTGATTATGATCCGAAAACAGGCAAAGTATTACGAAAAGGAACGCATCAAGGTGTTACTGACGATTCGGCCTGGGCGCGAGGTCAGGCTTGGGGATTGTACGGATATACGATGTGTTATGCCAATACCAAAAAACCAAAATTTTTACAACAGGCCGAAAATATTGCTGCCTTTATAATGAATCATCCGCGTATGCCAAAAGACAAAATACCGGTTTGGGATTTTGATGTGCACAACGCCATGGACACTGCTGAACTTGCTCCAAGAGATGCTTCGGCAGCAGCTGTAATCGCCTCAGCATTGCTTGATTTAAGTACTCAGGTTAAGGATGGAAAAAAATATGCCAACTATGCCGAAGCCATTCTAAAATCTTTATCGTCTGATGCTTATCTCGCAAAACCGGGTGAAAACAATTATTTTTTACTGAAACACAGCGTGGGTGCCTTTTTATACAATTCAGAAATTGATACACCACTTGACTATGCCGATTATTATTATCTCGAAGCTTTGAAAAGATACGCATCTCTCAAAAAAATAGAAATTTAAAAGTAGACCGTTCGTGCAAAAATCTGTCTGCGAAAGGAAATAAAACAGGAAGTTCTTTACTTTAGAAATTACAAAAAAATACTCCACCGAACAATTAACAGTTTGCCGAAAAAGAGTTCTGGCGGTATTTCCTTAAAATAATTTCTGATAAAAATAACTTCATTACAAGCCCGCAAAACCTCCGATTCTAACCGTTGGAAGTCTTGCGGGTTAGTTGCTAAGAATACAATAAATTACTAACCACTAATCTATTAATAACCACTCTTATGCACAAAAAAATACTTTTATCCGTCGGGCTAATAGCCTTCGTTTTTAACTTTTCGTACGCTCAGATGAGTGTTGTAAACGAGATTGCCGTCAAATATCGAAACTGGCTCACAGGGGAGAATCTCGATTATTCTAAAACAGAAGTCAACGAAAGATACAGCCGTTTTCTGAGCAATGGTATAGCTGCTAAAAACCTCTCGGCATACGATTTTGCCAATCCTGGTCCGGCATGGAATTTTACCATCAGTGCCGATCAGACTGCGTATCAGGTTCTGGTCGAGCAAAAACTAATCCGCTTAGTCTTTTTGTACCAATTAAAAGGGTCAGCTGCCAGTCCTAATCCCGATTATCACAGTCCTGCACTGCGAGATTCTATTTTGGCACTTTTCAACTATATGAAAGCTAAAGGCATCAGTAGTACTACTAATTTTGCTTATCTCTCCATTCCTGCCACCGAAGAAGTGATTACCAGTGGTCATGGGATATGTTTGCGCTCCTCAGGATATGCAACTTCCGTTTTTTTGATGAAAGACGAATTAGTTGCTGCCGGAGAATTTACACATCATCTCGGAGCACTAAAAAGCTTAACGGCTTTTATTTCTCCGGATTATCCTAATTTCAATTTCACCAATCCCGGTTTCAATTCTGACGTTATCCGTTCTTCCATTCAGCAGCGATTTTGTTATGTACTCGCTCAGGACGATGCTTCAACTACAAAAGTGACCGATATGGATTTCCTGAAACGCTTTATTGACAATGCTCTCAAAATAAGCAACGGCTGGAACGATTGTATTAAGCCTGATTTTATTACCTATCATCACCGAGGTCCTTATTCGAATTCCTACGGAGTAGAAGCGCTGCAACAATCTTCGATTATGAATATGATGCTTAAAAACACCTCCTATGAATTAAATGTCGAAGCACAAAGCAATCTCAAAAATGCCATTTTAAACTACAGTAAATTCAGTAAAGGTTTTGAAATGCCTTTAGGACTCGCCGGAAGATTCTTCACCAACACTGATGCGCTAAACGACTTACGACCTGCACTGGCATTTTTATATGTAGCCGATCCTGTAGCCAATCTGGAAGCAGGGAGAGAATTTGTCCGCCTTTGGAATCTTTCTGCAACCGCTAATACAAATTTACTGAGACAGAATGCTCTATCGATCACACTGGTTCATACACCTGGCAGTTTAATGGATCTGCTGCAAACTTTAAATGCAGGACTTAGTCCGCTTCCTGAAATAACCCAAGGACAATTTAATTTTCCTTTTGCCGGATTGAGCGTTCACAAATACAATGGCTTTCAGGCAAGCATAAAAGGAACCAGTAAACACATCTGGCATTTCGAAGATTCGGCCACAGAAAATGTTTTTGGCAGATACACCTCTGCAGGCGCTATGGATTTACTGACCACCGGTGCTCCTGTGACCCGAGCTTCAAATGGTTATTCCGAAAATGGCTGGGATTGGTCACATCTTCCCGGAACAACAGTTGCTTATCTTCCGCTAAACATCCTTGAAACGGGGACTATGAGGGAGATGAACGGAAAATCATTTCTGGCAGTAGGCTCTTTAGACCATAATGGTATTTTTGGTATGGACTATAAAGATTATAATTCGGCTACCGGAATGACGGCTTTGAAGTCTAATTTTTTCTTCAAAAATATGATTCTCTGCCTGGGTTCTAATATCAAAGATACCAACGGAACCTACCCTATTCATACCACTTTGTTTCAAACAGCACTGGCCAATACAACAACCGCAACTTATGTTAACGGTACGGCTACTACAGGCAATACTTATACACTTACCCAAACTGGAGCCTTCTGGGCGACAGATGCTTTAGGCAATGGCTACGTAGTTCCCGGAAATTCAAGTAATACCGATGCGATAACCGTTAACCGATTGGAGCAAAATTCCCGCAACAACAGCAATACCGCTACTACTTCTGGTAATTTTACTAGTGCCTATATCAATCATGGTACCGCCCCTGTTTCAGCCAAATTTCAATACGCGGTTGTACTACAGGGCGGACAGACCGCTACACAACGACTGGCTGCTAATTTTACTTCTTACTTTAAAATTTACCATCAAAACAGTCAGGCACATATTGTACAATACCTGCCGGATGCCATATTTGGTTATGTTATTTTTACTCCATCAACCGTATTTACTTATGATGTAGTGGTAAGTGTAAACAAACCGGCGGCTGTGATGACGCAAAAAACAGACAATGGAAACCGATTAAAAGTCAGTCTGACCAATCCAAACTTAGGGTTGCTGGCTTCTAATGAAACCTACACTTGGAGCCAGATTAGCAGCCAGAACTCCATTTTAAACAGAGTGGCACAAGCAGATCCTGTAAAATTAACGTTGGCGGGTCAGTGGGAATTGGCCGCACCAGCTTCCAATATAACCACCTCTATCAATGGCGCTAATACAGAAGTTACTTTTGCTACCATTAATGGACTTACAATTCAAACTGAACTCGTGAAATCATCCACATTGGGTATTCATGATCCGACGGAGCAAGCTTCTAAAGATTTAACCGTAATTGTTGCTCCCAACCCTTCCCAATCCGATTTTAAAATCAATGTTACAGGTGAAGCCGGAGAGACTATTTTTGTAAATGTGTTCGACACTTTAGGAAAACGTGTCAACATCCTAAAATCAGACTATGGGCAAACCATCGTTCTGGGCAGTGACTGGACTCCCGGAATATACTTTGCCGAAATACGTCAGGGCAAACAAAAGAAAACCGTCAAATTAATAAAACGATAAACAATCAACTAAATTTTAAAAAACAATAACTACATACTAATGAAAAACCTTAAAAAAACAATAACCTTACTCCTCCTATTTACCACCGCTTATTTTACTCATGCGCAGGAAAAACAACTGACAAAAGAAAGTTTTGATGTTGTCAACCTTCACTATCCGGGTTTAGAGAATGTAAACCAGCTTTTTACTTCCGGTAAATATGACTAAGCTGCAAGAGCGTTGCTCAATTATTACCGCGAGCGAAGAAAAATCAAAAACCCTGATTTTAATGTGGGCGATGAAACCCGATTTAGAGGAAAAGATATCGGAAAAGCCAATCAGTTAAAAGCCGATAATGCTTTGTTGCATCAGTTTCAGCCTCATAAAGGCTACGGTTATTTTGATTATGGAACCGATATTAACTGGGATTATTGGCCTGTAAAAGACAATGAAGTACGCTGGCAGCTGCATCGTGTAACCTGGTGGCAACCTATGGGAATGGCCTACAGAAGCAGCGGCGATGAAAAATATGCCAAAGAATGGGTTTCCCAATTTCGTGATTGGGAGAGAAAAAACGTTTTAGGGCGTTCGAAAGAAAATGACCAATTTGCCTGGCGTCCGTTAGAAGTATCAGAGCGTATACAGAGCCTTCCGGGAACCTTCAACCTGTTTGTAGTTTCATCGAATTTCACACCCGCTTTTTTGATGGAATTCTTAAACAGTTTTTCGAAACAGACGGCTTATATTCCTAAGAATTACAGCAAAGAAGGCAATCATTTATTGTTTGAAGCACAACGTATCCTGAGTGCAGGAGCCTTTTTTCCGGAACTCAAAGCAGCAGAAGAATGGCGTAAAAGCGGCATCGAAATACTCAATCGCGAAATAAAACTACAAGTACTCCCTGACGGTGTACAATGGGAACTTTCACCGATTTATCATGTTGCCTGTATCGAAATCTTTTTAAAAGCCTACAACTCGGCTAAAATGGCGGGTGTAGCAAAAGAATTTCCGGAAACCTACTCCAAAACAATCGAAAAAATGATGGTCGCAACAGCCAATATTTCTTTTCCGGATTACAGTACACCGATGTTTGGCGACTCCTGGACTTTTGATAAAAATGGCAGAATAAAACAATTTCTAAACTGGTCAAAAATGTTTCCTGAAAACGGGCTCTTGAAATATTTAGGCACGACTGGTGCTGAAGGACAATTACCTAATTATGAATCCCATGGCTTATCAGACGGAGGTTTTTATGCTTTTAGAAACGGATGGAACGATAAATCAACCGTCATGATTGTTAAAGCGGGTCCTCCGGCCGAATTCCATGCACAGCCGGACAATGGTACATTTGAACTTTGGGTAAAAGGACGCAATTTTACACCAGATACAGGCTGCTACATTTACAGTGGTGATGCTGAGGTAACCAAAATGAGAAATTGGTACCGTCAAACCAGAGTACACAGCACGTTGACACTTGACAATCAGAACATGATCATTACCAAAGCCAAAGAAAACAAATGGAGTACCTCTAAAAACTTAGACCAATTGACCTATACCAATCCTAGTTATTCTGACTTAAATCATCAGCGTACCATTCTTTTTATAGATCAGAAGTACTTTATAATTCTTGATAAAGCAATTGGGAAAGCTACCGGAAACTTAGGAGTTCACTTTCAATTAAAAGAAGACAGCAAACCGGTTTTCAATAAAACGAACAATAGCATTACAACCACTTACGAAGATGGCAACAATCTTTTGATACAATCTTTAAATACCGATAAAGTGACATTAAATGAAGAAGACGGTAAAGTTTCCTATCAGTACGCCAAAGAAATTGCACGCCCTACTTTTGTTTTTGAAAAGCCGAAAACTACTGCTGCAGCACAAAGTTTTATTACGGTAGTTTATCCATATGATGGAACTAAAGCTCCGGAGATCAGTATTAAGATGAATAAGGCTAATGATTTCGAAAAAGGAATTATTGATTTGAGTTTACAAATTGATGGTAAAAAAAGTGAGGTAAAAACAAATCTGAATGATTAAGCTTTTCTAATTCCTTTCAAAATATTATGTATTGTAAAGGCGTCTAAATTTTAGGCGCCTTTTTTTGGGACCTACTAATTACTGGATAATTCCTTCTTCCCCACTTTTTTATCTGTTTTTTCATTCCTATTTCATCCGTCATAATCTGCCACCCCGGTGGGGTTCTAGCGTTGGGGATACTGTTTTCTACAAATATGAAGCCCCTCCGGGGCTTTATGTTTTGACACCATGATTACCGGATAATATGTGCCATTCCTACGGAATTCAAATATTCGGTGCGAAATTATTTTTAAATGGATTAAAATCCATCCCTACAAAATAGACCGAGCCAAAGGCTCTTTTTCAATAGTTCAGAAGAAACGACTCATATTGTAGCAATGGATTTTAATCCGTTGAATGTAAAAGGAACACAACATTTGAATTCCGTAGGAATGGCACATATAAAAATTACCGGCCCGCTGGAGTTCTAACCTATGAGACATTGTTTTTTTTTATAAATATGAAATCCCTCTGGGACTTTATTTTAAATGCACCTCCATTAATCTAACCTGAAAAAACAGTTCCACAGAAGTAAAATATTTATATCAATTTTATAATCGCACGACAGGTAAAGCTCCAGAGGAGCGGCATCTATTTCACAAACAAATAAAGCTTCCGATTAAATTCCCCATCAATTTCTAAATAACGATGAATCTATCGTCCAATTCCTATTCAAAAAATAAATGCTCGCAATACTTTTATCAGTTTTATCTGAAAAAGAGAAAGCAAACTACTTTACTTCCCTCCTACATTCTGTAAAAATTACATCGTTTTCGTTAACCTGCTATTCCATTTAATTTAACTTTTGCCCAACACAAATGATCACGGAACAGTGCAGTAAAAACAACACTTTTATACTGAAAACAAAATCTCAAAAACGCCATAAAACCCTGATTACACAAGGATTTTAAAGAGTTTTAAAAGCACAATTAATCAAAATCAATAGCAATTTGGACATTTTCAAAACTGTCCTCTATAGTCGATTTATATATTTGTTTTTATTAAATCAAAAAAACATGACCAATTCCAAAAAAATGAACCAGCAACTACAGAATCCATTTTTAATTGTCAGGCGGAAAATTCCTCTGCGAATTTCCTCAGTTAATAAATTGTTATAATTTTCGTCCATTAAAAATAATGAAGCGATTGGTTAAACAATAGTATCAAACGGCAGTCGATCTCAAACTTATTACAACAGTAATTCGGAATTTCGGTCAAGCAATAATAAGAAGATAAATGATTCAGAAGAGTGATTTCTAATTATCCAGCAAGACCAGATATCAACTTATACAACATCAATTTAGGAAGTAAGGTTACCCTTATTCCGGTTTAAAAAAAATTATGAAAAGGACTCTATTTTTATTTTTGCTGCTTACCACCTGCAAAGTGATGTACGGGCAGGATATTATTACCGTAAAAGGTGTGGTAACCGATGCTCAGAATATGCCTATGCCGGGAGCAACTGTTTCTGAAAAAGGAACCAAAAATACCACTGTTACTGCTATGGACGGTGATTATCAAATTAAGGTAAAACCAAATGCTATTTTGGTTTTTTCGTTCATCGGAACTAAAACTAAAGAAGAACCTGTTAAAAACAGAACGCTTATCAATACTAAATTACTCGATGACGCCAATAATCTGGATGAGGTAGTTGTAGTAGGCTACGGAACCAAAGCGAGAAAAGATCTTACGGGAGCTATCTCTTCCGTTAAGGGACAGGAACTCGCTAAAATTCCGGTTCAAAATGTGGCACAGGCATTACAGGGCCGTATTGCCGGTATGCAGGTTACCATGTCTGACGGTACACCCGGATCTGAACCTTCTCTTAGAATTAGAGGCGGAACTTCGATTACTCAAAGTAATGAACCTTTGTATGTCGTTGACGGTGTAGCTCAAACCGGAGGATTAAGCTTTTTAGATCCGATGGATATTGAATCTATCGACGTTTTAAAAGATGCCTCTTCGACTTCTATCTATGGTGCACAAGGGGCCAACGGGGTAGTTTTAGTGACAACCAAAAAAGCAAAAGGCGGAAAACTAACTTTAAGTTACGATACTTATGCCGGGATTAAGACTATCGCCAAAACAATTCCGGTGATGAATCCTTACCAATACACCCAATTACTTTATGAATCAGCAACTGATGATGCCAGAATGCAGAAGTTTGTGAGTGCTTTTGGAACTTATGATCAACTTGAAGGCCTTTACAAAGACAGACAAGGCATCAACTGGCAGGATGAGGTTTTTGGAAATGCCGTGGAAAGTCAATACCACAAACTAAGCATCAGCGGTGGTGAAAATGATACCAAATACAATGCTTTCTACTCGGTGAATAACGATCAGGGAATTATGCTGGGAAGCGAATCGGTAAAAAATATTGCAAAACTAAACGTAACCAATTCGATCAGCAAAAAGGTTACGGTTACCGCAATTGTAAATTACTCCAATCAAAAAGTAACCGGATTATCAACAAACGATGGTGGAAATGCACGTTTGAGCATGCTGCAAAATTTATTGCAATACCGACCTACCATTGGAAAAACAGGATCTGATGAAGATCTTAAAACCTTAACCGTAGATCCCTTAGACAATCAGGATTCTCCAACCTTCCAGAGTCCGTTGATTACCATTGACAGTCAAAAAAGAGAGGCCATTACCAGAGCCATCAACATGAGTTTACAGCTGCAATACAACATAACGCCAAGCTTAATCTATCGCGGATTAATCAGTTATACCGACAACAGCATGAAGAGCAAATATTTTAACGATTCCAGAGGTATACAAGCCATCAGAAGCGGTGGTGCCAATGGCGGGGTGACGCACAATATTGGCACCCGATTAAATTACAACAACGTTCTGACGTATAGTAAGACTTTCAGTAAAAAACACAAGTTTGACGCCTCTCTCGGACAAGAGTACATTTACAATTATGCAGAAGGAATTACGGCTTCGGCAACCGCTTTTCCTGACGTTAATCTGGGGTGGGATAAATTGCAACTGGGTACCATTGCCGGAATTCCGACAACCTACGCAGAAGATGACAAAATATTATCTTTTTTTGGAAGAGCCAACTACTCGTACAAAAACAAGTATTTGCTGACTGCCACTTTAAGAGCAGACGGGTCTTCTAAATTTGGGACAGAAAACCAATGGGGATATTTCCCTTCTGTTTCGGCAGCCTGGAGAATTATCGAAGAACCTTTTATGGATAAATTACCTGCATTTTCAGACTTAAAACTTCGTTTGAGTTATGGGGAAGCCGGAAATAACAGAATTGCCAATTATGCCGCTTTGGGTATTTTTAATTCTGGCTCTTATCCTTTGAACAATCAAATGAATATCACGGCATTTCAGAACAATCTTCCAAATCCCTTTTTAAAATGGGAGGCTACAAAATCGACGAATATTGGTTTTGACATTGGTTTTTTCAAGCAAAGGATCGCGCTTACTACAGAGTTATACGAAAACCGTTCTAAGGATTTACTGTATAACACCCGTGTACCTGCAAGTTCAGGTTTTAAAAAACAATTTCAAAACATCGGAGCTACCTCCAATCGCGGAATCGAATTTACACTGAACACGGTAAACGTAAAAAACAATAGTTTTAACTGGAGTACAACTTTCAACATTGCTTTTAACAAAACTAAAGTACTAAGTTTGAGTGAAGGCGAAAATTCGTTGATCACCAACAGTTATACCGATCGGAACGACTACATTTTGCAGGTTGGAAAACCGGTGGGCGTCATGTACGGTTATATAAGAGACGGATTGTATCAGGTAAACGATTTTGATTATAATACCACAACTAGTACCTACACTCTTAAACCGGGGGTAGTACGCGACAATATCGTTGCACAGCCTGGCTTTATCAAATTTAAAGACATCAGCGGTCCTAATGGTACACCGGATGGCGTAATTAATGATTTAGACAGAACTGCCATTGGAGATGCCAATCCTAAATATACAGGAGGTCTTAACAATACCTTTAGCTACAAAGGAATTGATTTAAGTGTATTTCTTGATTTTACGGTAGGAAATGATATCTATAATGCCAACGTTCTAAACAACTCAAGGCTTAATCTCGACAATTTAAACACCGTAGCGATCTATGCTGACAGATGGACAACCATTAACGCAGCAGGACAACGTGTTACCGATCCCGCCGAACTGACTGCCCTTAACGCTGGCAAAACCAATCCTGCCTTTAACGGAAATGCTACCGGACGTTTGTACAGCGATATTATTGAGGATGGCTCGTTTTTAAGAATCAACAACATCAGCCTTGGGTACACCTTACCAAAAGAATGGCTTAAAAAATCTAAAATCTCAAATTTGAGAATTTATTTTACCGCTTACAATCTGTATGTATTCACCAAATATTCAGGTTATGATCCTGAAGTAAGCGTACTCAACAATGCCATAACCCGCGGAGTCGATTTTAGTGCTTACCCTAGAAGTAAATCGTTTATCACAGGATTAAATATTTCGCTATAATTTAAAGTTTATAAAGATGAAAAACAATATATTTTCCCGCAAAACACTTATAGCAGCCGGTATTGCCTGCCTCTTATTACCGCTTAATTCCTGCGACAAAGAACTGGAAGTTACCCCCTATTCTTATTTCACCACTGCTAACTTTTTCTCTGATGCAAACGAAGCCAATATGGCCACCCTTGGTGTTTACGAATCCATGTCGTCAATGGACAGTTATGGCTGGAACATTTCCTTAGTTTTTGATGCCGATACCGATATTGAACAAATGACCGGAATTGGTGCCGACGACTGGAGAACCATAGCACACTATCAGGGAATTTCTCAAACGAATATGTTCTACACCGTTTGGAGCAAATTGTATGAAGGAATAGACAGAGCCAACGTAGTGATCGAAAGAATACCACAAATGGAACTTTTTTCAAACGGCAACACAGCCCAAAAAGAACAGTTGAACCGTTACCTCGGTGAAGCAAAATTTCTGCGTGGTTTCTATTATTCAGAACTTGTACGTTTATGGGGAGATGTGCCTTTTAAAACAAAAAGTTCACAATCCGGCGATAATCTGAAAGGAGCATTAGTAGACCGTCAGGAAATTTATACCCAGATCATCAAAGACATGACCGAAGCATCACTTCTCCTTCCGGAACAGTTGCCTACAGACGAACGTATCAACAAATGGGGAGCCAAAGCCATGCTGGCCAGAGTAGCCCTATTTGCCGGAGGATACTCTTTAGGTGCAGACGGAACGATGAAACGTCCTTCAAACTACAAAGACTATTACAAACTGGCACAGCAACAGATTAACGACGTTATAGCTCAAAATCCGTATAAGCTAAACCCATCTTATGCTAAAGTATTTAAAAACCAGTGTCAGCATGTATTAGAACCTACCGAGAATATTTTTCAGGTTGCTTTCTACAATCCGTCAGGAAACATAGGAAATGCCTCCTGGGTAGGAAACTTCAACGGTCCGGCAACAGCAGCTGGTTTCTATCCATCCAACATTTCGAGATGTTTGGTTCCAAAACCATTTTACAATAGTTTTAATGCGGCCGATCAGCGCAGGGATTTTTCAATTGCCACCTACTCCATCAACAATTTGGGGAACAAACTTCCTCTTTTAACCACCAATCAGGACGAAAGATGGACCGTTGGTAAATGGAGCAGAGAATACCAGACCAATGCAACTGCAGAAAGAGTTTACACACACATCAATTGGGTCATCATGCGTTATTCCGATTTGCTTTTGATGCGTGCTGAGGTAGAAAACGAACTAAACGAGGGCCCTAATACTATTGCTTACGACGCCATCAATCAGGTTCGCAAAAGAGCCTTTGGTGCTGACATACAGGGAAGCCGAATTGCGGTTGACATAAAAACAAAAGGAACCGGATATACCAATGCAGCCAATGTTTTAATACAAATCACAGGTGGCGGCGGTACTGATGCGGCGGCGGCAGTAATCACCCTTTCGGCCGGAGGAATCAATACCATTGGAATGCTGCGTTCCGGTGATGGTTATACCACTGCCCCAACTGTAACCATTACCAGTACAGACGGAAAAGGTACCGGAGCAACCGCAACCGCAAGACTCTTGACCAAACCCACTACAGCCGAAATGAGTTTAGCAACAGGTCTGAACAAAGACAATTTCCTGAAAGCCGTTCAGCAGGAAAGAGCCTGGGAACTTTCGGGCGAAGGAATGCGCAGAGCCGACTTGATCCGATGGGGAATCTTAGGAGATAAACTGATCGAAACAAGTGCCGCGGTCAAACAAATCCGATCGACTTATTTCTTCCCGGCAATTACCAATTTTGTGGCCGGAAAACATGAATTGTACCCTTATCCACAAAATGAAACAGACGTAAACAAAAACATCACACGTCAGAATCCAAAGTACTAGACAAATAGTATTTAAAAATCATGCACACCCCACTAAATAATGACACTTATTTTGAAAAACTCAAATTATTAAAAATAAATGATGCAACATTATTTAGAAATGAATAAGTTTATAACCGTTAATGCAGGACTTTGTTCTGCATTAATTGTTTGTAACAAAAAAGAAAACTACTAAAAATAAAAAACAATATGGTTACCAAAAATGATACACAACTGTCAAAATCCTACGCAATTGGGATCGACATTGGTGGTACTTCACTGAAATGTGGTGTTGTGAATGAACTCGGAGAAATTTTATTTTCGTTTATAGTTTCTTTAAAAGAAGCCCGTACCGAAAAAGAGATTATCCGCTTAATGGTCGATGCCATCACACAATGTACCGATCAGTTAAAAGAACCCATTGTGGGTATCGGAATTGGTTTTCCGGGTCTGATTGAAAATGATGTGATCATTGGCGGCGGTGTAAACTTACCCGGTTTTGACCAATTGCCCTTGGGAAAAATTCTAAAGGATCTAACCGGACATCATGTGGTAATTGATAATGATGCCAACTTAATGGGGCTTGCCGAATTAATTTACGGAGCAGCCAAAGACAGTACCGATGCCGTTTTTCTAACGATTGGTACCGGAATAGGCGGTGCCATTATGATTAATAAAGGCTTGTATAGCGGTTTCAAAAATCGCGGTGGCGAACTGGGCCATACCGTAATTCAGCAAAATGGTATAGCCTGTAATTGCGGTGGACGAGGCTGTCTGGAAACCTACGCTTCTGTAACCGCTTTAATCAAATATTATCAATCTCAAAATCCTGCCGCAGATGAAAATATTGACGGCAAAACCATCATCGATAAATACCTTGCCGGAGAAAATCATGCGATAAAAACCATGGAGCATCATTTTGATTACCTGGCTGCCGGAATTGTTAATTTTGTCAACATCTTCAGTCCGCAAAAAGTAATCATTGGAGGAGGTATTAGCGAAGCAGGTCAGTTTTATATTGACGAACTAACCCACAGAGTCAAAACCTTTGCTATTCCCGTTGCTTTTGCGCATACCAGCATCGTAGCGGCAGATTTAGGCAACAAAGCAGGATTACTGGGAGCCTGTGCCAATGCTTTTCAAAAATTTAAAGATTTGAAATACAGCACTACCTAAAAAGAAAACGCTCGCGAAGGCACAAAGTCGCAAAGATCTTGGTAGATTGTGTGAATGGATTGCCTTTCTACAAACTGCAAAAAACTTTCCGCCTTTGCGTCTCTGCGAGCAAAATCCACACCAACAACGCATCACTCTAATCCATTTAATCTGCGGCATAAAAACTTTACGGCTTTACGTCTCTGCGAGCAAATCCACACCAACAACGCATCACTTTAATCCATTTAATCTGTGGCAAAAAACTCTGCAGCTTCGCCTCTCTGCGAGCAAATATTCTTAAGAATCACCTCACTAATTGCCTATTATTACAGGTTTTAACTAAAATTAATAGCATTTTGAACAAATTCAAAACCCCAATTGAAGCCCGATGATTAACTTCGTTTTTGCATTTAAGAATTTAAAAGGCAAAACGTAATCTATTAAAATCAGGCCGATATGATATTTCAAAAAATCATAGGATTTATTTGTTTGTTGGGAATACTGGCTATTCCTTTTTCCGGCAATACCCAAACCACTGCACGCCCCAATATCCTGATCATCATGACCGATCAGCAAACTGCCGATGCGATGAGTATTGCAGGAAACAAAGACCTCCATACCCCAGCAATGGACAAACTCGCTCAAAACGGAGTCCGTTTTACCAAAGCCTATTGTGCTCAGCCTTTATGTTCCCCTTCACGTACGGCCATCATGAGCGGGAAAATGCCTTTTGAAACCGGTTTTGTGGGCAACGCTCCTGAAAAAGACGGTCAATGGCCGGACGACTTACTAATGATGGGGAAAATTTTCCACAACGGAGGATATAAAACCGGCTACGTAGGCAAATGGCACCTTCCGGTTCCCACTACCAAAAAAAGCCAGCACGGTTTTGAATACATTGAAAACACCAATTTTCAGGATTACAACGATGCAGCGACACCCTCGTTTTGTGCGCGCTTCATTAAAGAAAACAAAAACACTCCTTTTCTTTTGGTCGCTTCTTTTTTAAATCCGCATGACATTTGTGAATGGGCCCGAGATGAAGATTTAAAAATGGATGTATTAGAAAAAGCACCACCGCCAGCTCAGTGTCCGCAATTGCCTACCAACTGGAAAATCCCCGACTATGAACCTAAAATTGTCCGTGATCAGCAAAAAGTAAGTTTCAGAACCTACCCTACTGTAAACTGGACTGCAGATCAATGGCGTCAATACCGTTGGGCCTATAATCGTTTAGTTGAAAAAGTAGACGGTTATATCGAAATGGTGCTTGCCTCTTTGAAAAAATACAACATCGAAAAAAATACGATCATTATTTTTACAGCAGATCATGGTGACGGTTATGCAGGCCATAGCTGGAATCAGAAACAAATACTTTACGAAGAATCTGCTAAAATACCTTTCATCATTTCAAAAATAGGCGAATGGAAACCTCGCACCGACGATCTTCTGGTTTGTAATGGTACTGACATTATTCCAACCATTTGTGGCTTCACCGGAGTACCCAAACCAACCTATTTGAAAGGAATTGACATCAGTAAAAAAATAACCAATCCAACCGAAATCCTGCGGGATACTTTGGTTATCGAAACCGATTTTGCCGATAACGAAGAACTTTTAAACATTAGCGGACGCGCTGTAATTTCTAAAGATTTTAAGTACATCGTTTACAATAAAGGCGATTTAAAAGAGCAGCTTTTCAATCTGACGACAGATCCGGGAGAAATCACCAATCTTGCAGTAAACAAGGCCTATAAAAAAGAACTAATTGCCCTGCGTCGTTATTTAAAAGAATGGTGCAAAAAGAACGGAGACCCTTTTCAATCCGGGTTATAAATCAACCAACAAGATGATGTTGCAACGAAAAACATTTATGTTATTACTGTCTCTAATAACATTTCAAATATACAGCCAACAGCCAGCGTCAATTCAACTGACTGCTGAAAAACTGCATAGCAGATTGAGAGAGTGGCCTTATCCGGCAAATGGAGTAACCATCCATACAAATGCACCGGCTTTGTTATGGCCGGGAACAAATGGCGAAAAAGAAATTGTATTGTCAGGCGATATTGGGGATGATTTTACGATCGATCCTAAAATTCACGATGTGGTTTATAAAGTAATACTGGCTTCCGATCCTGATTTTAAACAAAATTTAATCATCGGCGAAGAGCAGGAATGGGCCATGTATCCACTACACCAGTCTTTGAAATCCGGAATGTGGTACTGGAAGTATGGCTATCGTCAGAAAAACACACCAAATTGGGTTTGGTCGCCTTCCTATAACTTTATTGTTAATGCAACAGCCGCAAACAATCCGGTTTCACCAGCAGCCAGTACGGTATTACAGCGTGTAAGTGGCCAGCATCCGAGACTTTGGAATATGAACAAAACAGGTAACGAATTTTACCTGAAAAACCTGTCAAATCCGGAAGCTAAAAAATTTATAGCCTACGCCGAAAAATTAATGCTCGAACCACTTCCTGAAGAAAAACCAAGACGTTACATTGATACTACCGGAAAATCTGAACTTCAGAAAAAAATCAACATTGAAGCCATGTACCACGGTTTTGGAGATATGGTGGGTAATCCTGTACGCAATCTCTGTATTGCTTATCAGTTGACCAAAGACAAAAGATTCATTTTAGATGCCAAACGTCGAGCCATAAACCTCGCCAACATGAATCCTGACGGTCTGGCTACTCGAGATGATTTTACAGGAGGTGCTTTATTAGAAGCTATTGGATGGTTTTACGATGCCGGATTTGAATTTCTGAGTCCGGATGAAAAAACATTCTTAAAATCTGTTATCAAATTAAGAGGTGAACGAATTTACCGTCATCTTCCCAATCGCTTTGAAATCAATATCAACGACAATCACATTTGGCAGATTACCTTACGAAATCTGGCTATAGGTGCTGTTGCTACAGTCGATGAACTGCCTGAAGCCAATAAATGGCTGACTTATATTTATGAAGTCTGGTCGGCCCGATTCCCTATTTTAAGCAATACCGATGGCGGATGGCATGAAGGCAGCGGCTATTTTAAAGTCAATTTCAGGTCCTTTCTTTATCTGTCGCAATTATTAGGAGATTTGAGTGGTGTCGATTATTTTCAACTTCCCTGGATGCAAAACCTTCCCTATTTTCTGCTTTACACACATCCGTCTGCAGCATCTTGTATGGCCATGGGCGATATGTGGGAAAAGGAGCCTAATATCGCTAAAATAGACGCCTGGTTTGCCGATGCGCTTACGTATCGAATAAACAATCCTTTTTTGAATACTTATGTAGCAACCATTAAAAAAGATTATCCAAACTATTTTACAGGAACAGATGACTTATTGCTTTACCGCTTATTAAATTACAAATCGGAGCAAAATCTGCCGGAATCGTCATTTCATGAACTTCCTAAATCACGTTGGTTTCAAGATGTTGGGATGACTGCCATGCATGAAAATTTATCGGATTCCTCTAAAAATTTAAGCAGTTATTTTTTTAGCTGTCCTATGGGTTCTTCCGGACATGGTCATGCTTCACAAAATGCTTTTACGATTAACTACAAAGGCAAAACCATATTTGGAGGTACTGGCTATTACAGTAATTTTAGTGATCGTCATAACCTTTTAGACTATCGCAGTTCTAGAGCCTATTCGACCATCCTGGCCGACAGTCTCGGACAGAAAATTGGCGAAGACGGCTATGGCTGGACACCACGCTTCATTACAGGAAAACACCTTCAATATGTGCTTGGTGATGCGACAAAAGCTTACGGTCCTGTCACCAATGAATTTTGGCTGGATCGTTTTGAAAAAATTAATATCGTACCCAATGAAGCAAATGGATATGGACAGCAAAATATTACACTTTATCGTCGACATTATCTGCAATTAGAAGAAGGTTATGTGGTGATCTACGACGAACTGGAAGCGGAAAAACCTGTAAAATGGACTAGCCAATTCCAGGTACCTTATTATACCATCGAATCCCAAAAAACTGTCAGCAATAAACAGCAGAATTTTACCGTAAAAACAGATGTAGGTTTAGTCAATACCAGTGTTTTTGCCCATAATGACCTTAAAATGCAGGTACACGATCAATTTGCCGAAACAGCCGTAAACTGGAACAAAGTAACCGGGGCAGACGGAAAAGTTTTCGAATATAAAAATCAGTGGCATGCCGGAATAACTTCTGTATCCAGTAAAAAAATGCGCTTTCTGACCCTCATACAAATCGATGGTAAACCTATTGACAACATAAAATCTGCCGTATTAAAAAATGGAATCCTTCAGCTTAATTTTGGCAACTGGCAGCTGTCTGCACAATTAAATAGTGATGAAGCCCCGATGCTGGACATTAAAAATGAAAAATTAAATTCGGCCTTTAATTACGGTACTTCTTCCCTTAAACTAGGAAAGAAAACGTATGAGCACCAAACCAGCGGAAGCTCAATGCTTGTTGAAATAACCAATAACAAACCGACCCTACAAGAAGTAATCGACGAGTTACCAGATGTCGCAAAATATGATTTTAAAAAATAAGTAATGATTGTTATGATAAAAAAAATAAGCTTCTCCATCTTACTGATTCTAAGCGGTAAGTTATTTGCACAACAACCTGCCGAAATTAAACTCACCGCCGAAAAATTACATTCAAGAGTGCGCGAATGGCCCTATCCTGTAAACGGAATCACGGTACCTACCAATGCTCCTGCCCTGCTTTGGCCGGGAACCAATGGCAAAAATAGGATAACCCCAATGGAAAGCGGAAGCGATATTCCGGAAGATCCCAATATTGGCAATGTACGCTACAAAGTGATGCTCGCAAGCGATAAAAACTTCACCAAAAACCCGTTCACCAGTGCCGAACAACGTTGGGCAGTTTACCCCTTGCATCAGGCCTTAAAAGCCGGAAAATGGTATTGGAAATACGGTTACGCCTTAAAAGGCAGCAATCAATGGACCTGGTCGCCTGTTTATGATTTTGTGATTGATGCCAAATATGCTGCGCAAAAGGTAGCTCCTCCCATTAATGAAGTCCTTAAAAGAAACGAAGGTGCACATCCTCTTTTATGGGATATGAACCGCATAGGCGAGGCCTTTTACCGCAACAATCTGGACAATCCCGAAGCTAAAAAATTTATTGCTTTCGCAGAAAAACTAATGCTGGCTCCTCTTCCAACAGAAAAACCGCAGAGAGTAATTGATACCACAGGCAAAAATCCGTTAGAGAAAAAAATTATTATAGAAAGAATGTATCACGGATTTGGAGATGCTGTTGGAAACCCTGTTCGAAATTTATGCATCGCCTATCAGCTCACCAAAGACAAACGTTTTATTTTGGATGCCAAACGCAGAGCTTTAAACCTTGCCAACATGAATCCTGACGGCCTGGCAACAGGAGATGATTTTACAAGTGGTGCCGTACTGGAAGCCCTGGGCTGGTTCTACGATAGCGGTTATGATTTTTTAACGCCGCAGGAAAAAGAAACCTTAAAAAACATCATCACGATCAGAGCCAAAAGAGTTTACGACCATTTGCCCAATCGTTTTGAGCTGCACGTAAGCGACAATCACGTTTGGCAAATCACCTTACGCAACCTTGCCATCGCAACCGTAGCCGTAATTAATGATGTTCCGGAAGCCAAAGAATGGCTCACCTATATGTACGAAGTCTGGTCGGCACGTTTTCCGGTCTTGGGCACTACTGATGGCGGCTGGCATGAAGGAAACGGCTATTTCAGAGTCAACTTTAAATCCATTATTTACCTGTCTCAAATGTTTGGTGATTTTAGCGGGGTCGATTATTTTAAATTACCGTGGATGCAAAATCTTCCGTACTACATGCTGTACACCCATCCAAACGGTGCGGCAAGTACTGCCATTGGTGACATGTGGGAAAATATTCCATACATCGTAAAAGGCGAAGCCTGGTTTGCCGATGCTTTAACCTACCGCATGAATGATCCTTATCTGAACTGGTATGTTGCTGAAATTAAAAGAGACTATCCTTCCTATTATCATGGCACCGATGATTTTTTATTCTTTAGATTATTAAACTACAAACCCAATAGAAACTTACCTGCGACCTCGCCCGAAAAACTCCCTAAAACTCGAAAATTTGCCGATGTAGGCGTTGTAGCCATGCACGAAGATCTGACCAAAGCCAATACAACCCTGAGCAGTTATTTGTTCAGCAGTCCGTTTGGTTCTTCGGGACATGGTCACGCTTCGCAAAATGCCTTTACGATTAATTATAAAGGAAAAGTCCTCTTTGGCGGAACAGGATATTACAGCAATTTCAGCGACAAACACAATCTTTTAGATTACAGATCTTCTAAAGCATACAACACCATTTTAGCCGACAGTCTGAACCAAAAAATTGGAGAAGAAGGTTACGGATGGATTCCGAGAGCGATTTCCGGACAACGCATCCAATACGCTTTAGGAGATGCCAGCAATGCTTATGGAGACATAAAAAGTGATTTCTGGCTGAACAGATTCAAACAAATTAACGTAGTACCCAATAAAACAAACGGTTACGGAGAATCGGGTGTGACCTTGTACCGCAGACATATGCTGCAGCTTGAAGGCGGGTATATTGTTTTATACGACGAACTGGAAGCTAAAACCCCGGTAAAATGGACTACTCAGTTTCATTGTCCGTACTATGTCATCGAAGGACAAAATTCGGCGAATGCCAAACAGCAAAACTTCACGGTACAAACAGATTTAGGAAATATAAACGCCAGTGTTTTTGCTAGTAGTTCGCTAAAAATGGCTGTACACCATCAATTTTACGAAGCCGCTGTCAACTGGAATAAAGTAACCAACGACGAAGGTCAGATCAAAGAATTTAAGGACCAATGGCATGCCGGAATCACTTCTGAACCGAAACAAAAATTCAGATATTTAACCATCATACAAATAAAAGACGGCAAAACGGAAGTAATCAAAACAGGATCAGACAACGGTGGTTTATCACATTTTCAGGTGGGTGACTGGGACATACAGGTACAATTAGACGGCGAAAAACCGGCTGCTTTACAAGTTACCGGAAAAAGGATAAAATCATTATTCAACTATGGAAGTTTACCCATTACATTTGAAGGTAAAACATTTTCTCCTAAAATTGCAGGAAGTTCTGTATTGCTTGAAATGAACGGTACTGAGCTAAACAAACAGGAAGCTGTTGACGAATTACCGGATGTAGCCAAGTACGACAAAAATTAAAAACAAAAGGACGTTTGCTTTTTCTTTAAATTTAGAGTTAAATTACCGATAACCTATTAAACACAAACCAAACCATTAAAATTGAAACTTTCATGAAGAAAACGATTGCCCTAGCTGTGCTTTTCTATCTTATACTATTTGCCGTTAAAAGTCAGGCTCAGGTACAGGATCGATACTTCCGTACGATTTCGGTTGATAAAGGCTTGTCGCAAAGTTCCGTTTTTGCTATTGAACAGGATACTCTGGGTTTTATCTGGATAGGAACTCAGGACGGACTAAATCGTTATGACAGTAAAGGTTTTAAAGTGTATCGTCCCGTAAAGAATGTCAAAAACAGTTTGCAATCGTACTACATCCGAAGCTTGTTTACCGATCATAAAGGGCAATTATGGGTGGGCGGTAATCAGGGAATTAGTGTTTACAATTACAGTACCGACAGCTTTACCAATTACAAGCTTCCGCGAACTATTGGGGAATGGTACATCTCGTCGATCACGGAAGACCCTGCACATAGAATTTGGGCGACCTCGATTACCGGAGAAGTTTTTGTTCTGAACCCTGAAGAACAGAATTTTTCATCCATCCGATTTAATGCTTCTTCGCACGAAATCAAAAAAATTGCCTACATCGGCGTTTGGCAAAAACAAATAATTCTGGGAACAGATGTTGGTCTGTTTAAACTAAATCCCAACTCACATCAGCTTACAAAAATTAATTTAGGCCCAAAAAAGCCGTATATCAATGCGGTTTATATCGATGGTAAAAAGCTGTGGGTGGCCACCGAAGGAGCAGGTCTAATTTGCTACAATGAAGAAAATGGTCAGACCTCTTCTCTGCTCCACACCGCCGGAACCAAGAGTATTGCAGATAATAACATCAGATGTATTGGAAAAGATACCGAAGGAAATATCTGGCTCGGCACTTTTAAAGGGCTCACCATTTTTAATCCTAAAACCAACTCTTTCAGTAATTATTACCATCAAATAGCACAGCCTTACACCATCAGTCAAAACTCTGTTCGTTGTTTCTTTAAAGACAAGCAAAACGGAATCTGGCTGGGAACGTATTACGGAGGCATAAATTACTATCATAAAAACGATATTAAATTCAATTTGTTAAGCCAAAACTCCGGAAAACCTTCTTTGAATGATGAGGTAATTGGCGCAATCAAACAAGATTCAAAAGGCAACTTCTGGATTGGAAGCAATGACAAAGGCTTGAATTACTGGAACAAAAATGCCAATACCATCAGCTATTTTTCGAACAGTGAGAACAACGCCAACAGCTTAAGTTCGAACAATATCAAAGCCATCGAATTTGATGCTAACGGGAATGTATTAATTGGTACCCACAATGGTGGATTAAATGTACTCAACCCGAATACAGGTTTTGCACAGCGTTTTCGCCATGACGAAAACAATCCCAACTCAATTGCAGGCGATTTGGTTTACAGCTTATTGAAAGACTCCAAAGGCCGTATCTGGGTAGGTACACGATCAGGATTGGACCAGTTTCATCCGGAAACCAAATCGTTTACGCACCTTCATTTAGACAAAGCCGGAAAACGTCTGGCATCAGATGATATTACTTTTCTTTTTGAGGACAGCAAACACCGAATCTGGATTGGAACGACTAATGGAGTCACGCTTTTTTATCCGGACACTAATCTGTTTGCCACTATCGGTCGAGGCAAATTAAGCGATGATATCATAAATTGCATAACCGAAGATCCAAAACACCGAATCTGGATGGGTACCCGTGAAGGATTACGGTTGTACGATGAAACTCAGGAGTCCTTCAAAAATAGTAAAGCCCGAAAAGATTTTGTTAAAGAAAACATTTACGGTATCCTTCCGGACGATGAAGGAAATTTATGGATTTCGACCAACGGTGGCTTAATCAAATTTAATCCCGACAAAGGTTCTGTACAGGCTTTTGACGAAAGTGATGGTCTGCAGAACAAACAATTTAACGATTATGCCTTTTGCAAAGCCAAAGATGGTATGCTGCTTTTCGGCGGAATCAAAGGACTTTCCTATTTCTATCCTACGATTGTAAAACAGCAGCCGCTTCCTTTAAAATTAAGTTTTACAGCTTTAGAAGTACTAAACAAAACGGTTGCTGCCGGAGATGATACCGACATACTCGAAGGACATATTGACCAAACCGGCGAATTAGAAATTGGACCTGAATACAAACAGTACAGCATCTTCTTTAATACGTTTAATTATATTTCTTCCAATCGGACTTATTACTATTACAAACTGGAAGGAATCGACAAAGACTGGCAGCGAACAGATGAGCTTAAAGTAAGTTACAGCAACTTATCTGCAGGAAACTACAACTTCCAGATCAAAGCCGTTGGACCAAACGGAGAAATGAGTGCTGTTCGAAACTTAAAAGTTATTATACTTCCGCCCTGGTATAAAACCATCTGGTTTTCATTGTTATTACTTGCCATCATTGGTACCGCAGCCTATATTGGTTTTAAAATTATAAAAGAAAGAATAAAAGCCGTTCAGCAATTAAAATTGGAACGCATCGATAAAGAACGCGTAAACTATATCAATCAGGTTAAAATGGATTTCTTTACCAATGTTTCTCACGAACTAAGAACTCCTTTAACCCTGATCTTAGCACCTCTGGAAGAACTTTTAAAAATGCCGTTTACCGATAAAGTTTCCAAAAAGAAACATGAATTAATGTTTATCAATGCCAAAAGACTCTATAATTTGGTCGATCAGCTTTTTGAGTTTCGTAAAACCGAAATGGGCACGCGACAATTAAAAGTAGGCAAAGGCGATATTGTAAGTTTCACGCAGGAGATTTTTGAGTCTTTTAAACCGCTTTCAGAGAAAAACAGCATTCACTATACCTATCATTCTGAAGAGCCACAATTGTCATTTTATTTTGACAAAGATGCTATGGAAAAAATCCTCTTCAATCTTTTATCCAATGCTTTTAAATATACTAAAACCGGGCAAAGTATTGCTGTCACACTAGTACAGAAAAAAGATACGGTACAAATAAAAGTCGCTGACAAGGGAGTCGGAATTAGTACGGAAGATTTATCAAAAGTTTTCGACCGTTTCTATCAGGTAAACAATCGCGAAATGAATTTGGGTTCCGGTGTTGGTTTGGCCTTTACCAAACGTCTGGTCGAATTGCATCATGGTGACATTACTGCCGAAAGTAAAATGCAGGAAGGAAGCAGTTTTACTGTCACTATTCCGATTTCAGATGCTGTTTATAATAATGATCAGCATGTGGAAGAATCTGCTTATGACCTCGCAATCCTGTCCGACAACGATCTTGAAAATGAAGACGCTTTACTGCCGGAAGAAAACGAAATCATCGAAAAAAATCAACCAATTAAGCTTTTGATCGTCGACGACAACAAAGAGATTTTAGATTATCTACAGGACTATTTCAGTAAAATATACGAGGTCACCGTAGCTCATAACGGACAAATGGCATTGGAACTTCTCGAAATCCAGCCTTATGACCTGATCATCAGCGACGTAATGATGCCCGAACTGGATGGTTTACACTTTTGCAAACGCGTCAAACAAAACATTAATACTTCGCACATTCCGTTGATGCTTTTAACGGCAAGAACCGAAACCAGCCAGCAGATAAAAGGACTCGAAATGGGTGCCGATGATTATATTACCAAACCATTTTCGACACCTTTACTCGCCGCAAAAATTACCAATCTGTTGCGCTCCCGTAAAAGACTGAAAGAATATTATGCGGTTGGAAAAGAAATGGTTCCGGAAAATATTGCTTTTAATACACTGGATGAGGAGTTTCTAAAACAGGCCATTCGCATCGTTGAAGATCATTTGGCCAATTCTGAATTTTCAGTGGATCAGTTTAGCAGAGAAATTGGCATGAGCCGATCGAATCTGTATTTAAAATTAAAAGCCATTACCGGAGAATCGGCTATGGATTTTATCAAACGAATCCGATTTAAAAAAGCGGTCGAATTGATGCAGAGCAAACGCTATACGATTGCACAAATCACTTATATGTGCGGTTTCAACTCTCCTTCTTATTTTTCAACAGCCTTTAAACAGCATTATGGCTGTATGCCAAGTGAGTACTTAGCAAAAATCGACGATACAAAAGAATAATTTAAACGACACAAACTACTATAAATGCAAAAAGAAAAAACAATACCTTAAAAACCCTGATGCTATTGCATTAGAAATCCTTTAAGCCACCCCGAATTTCAATTTTAGAAATCAGAATCTCGTTCAGATGAAACTTTCATTTTAGAACGGGAACGCCAAAACTATGTCTTAACGGAACTGTTTTATTGAAAAAAAACAATCCCAAATCAACGTTTAAAAATTAAATCCCCTTTATGAAAATAATGAAACTCCTCTTACTACTGATTCTAGTTTCACCGATTACTACAATTGCGCAAACAAAAGCAACAGTAACCGTTCACAATAATTCGATCATAGACCGCAAAGAAACGGTTGTAGCCATACCCTGGAAATCGGTACTTTCCTCCTATCCGCAAATTGACACAGCTAACTTTGTCGTGTTGAATACCCTCACCAAAAAACAAATTCCGTTTCAGTTAGAACATCGCGGAAATACTGCCGTTCAAAATCTACTGGTACAAATTGATGTAAAAGCAAAAGCAATTCTGAATCTTTCCATTCAAAAAGGAAAACCGGAACCTTTTGCTGTCAAAACCTATGCACGTTATGTCCCGGAACGTCTGGATGATTTTGCCTGGGAAAATGATAAAATTGCCTTTCGTACTTATGGAAAGGCTCTCGAAAAAACAGAAGGTGATGCGTACGGTTATGATGTTTGGGTAAAACGAACCGATAAACTCGTCTTAAACGATCGCTACAAACGCAACGATTATCATATCGATCATGGCGACGGACTAGACTATTATCATGTTGGGCACACTTTAGGCGCAGGAAATATGGCTCCATACGTAAAAGATACTATTCGATATTCCGGTAATTACCACCAATGGAAAATTTTAGACAATGGACCTCTCCGTACCACTTTTCAACTGACATATGACCTCTGGAATGCCGGTGGAATACCCGTTAAAGCCACAAAAATCATTTCTATAGATGCCGGTTCACAGCTCAACCGAATGGAGAATATTTACACGTTTGATGATAAAAATCCACTGCCAGTAGTTGTTGGAATTATTAGAAGGGAAAAAGCCGGAGTTCTTTCTTTAAACGAACAACAAGGTATTATGGGGTATTGGGAACCTACTTTTGATAAAGAAGGCACTACCGGAGTTGGTTCCATATTAACAACTCCGGCAAATGCAATATGGGTAAACAAAGAACAATTACTCACCAAAACCACTGTCAGAAACAATGAACCTCTTGTCTACTATACTGGTGCAGCCTGGGACAAAGCCGGAAAAATTACTTCGGCCAGACAATGGTTCAATTACCTCGATCATTTTAATGAAGAGCTTAAAAATCCATTAACAATTAGTGTAAAATAACTGTAAAACGAAATCGCAATTCATAACGTGCATTTTTTATAGCCACAGATTCGAATGATTTTATGGATTAACTCCTCTAATCTGCAAATCTGTTGCAGAAACTTTCAAAATATTAAATCCCTTTAATCGGTGAAATCTGTGGCAGATATTTTAAAATTATGAATGTGCTAAAAATAAAGGCCTTCAACGAAATAAAAACAAATTAAAATTACTAATAACCAAAAACAAACAAAAAATGCCAATTACTTATTTGATTTAATGGGAATTACCTGAATCATTTTAATGAAGAGCTTAAAAACCCTTTAACGATCAGTGTAAAATAACTGTAAAACGAAATCATAATTCATAACGTGCATTTTTTATAGCCACAGATTCGAAAGATTTTATGGATTAACTCCTCTAATCGGCGAACCTGTTGCAGAAACTTTCAAAATATTAAATCCCTTTAATCGGTGTAATCTGTGGCAGATATTTTAAAATTATGAATGTGCTAAAAATAAAGACCTTCAACGAAATAAAAACAAATTAAAATTACTAATAACCAAAAACAAACAAAAAATGCCAATTAACTTATTTGATTTAATGGGAATTACCTCGATCATTTTAATGAAGAGCTTAAAAACCCTTTAACAATCAGTGTAAAATAGCAGTAAAACGAAATCATAATTCCTAACGTGCATTTTTTATAGCCACAGATTCGAATGATTTTATGGATTAACTCCTCTAATCGGCGAACCTGTTGCAGAAACTTTCAAAATATTAAATCCCTTTAATCGGTGTAATCTGTGGCAGATATTTTAAAATTATGAATGTGCTAAAAATAAAGGCCTTCAACGAAATAAAAACAAATTAAAATTACTAATAACCAAAAACAAACAAAAAATGCCAATTAACTTATTTGATTTAGTGGGAATTACCTGAATCATTTTAATGAAGAGCTTAAAAACCCTTTAACGATCAGTGTAAAATAACTGTAAAACGAAATCATAATTCATAACGTGCATTTTTTATAGCCACAGCTTCGAATGATTTTATGGATTAACTCCTCTAATCGGCGAATCTGTGCAGAAACTTTCAAAATATTAAATCCCTTTAATCGGTGGAATCTGTGGCAAATATTTTAAAGTGATGCATGTGTTAAAAATAAATGCCGCCAACGAAATAAAAACAAATTAAAATTACTAATAACCAAAAACAAACAAAAATGTCAATTAACTTATTTGATTTAACGGGAAAAACAGCACTCATTACAGGAGGCGTTCATGGTTTAGGAATGGCAATGGCCAAAGGACTGGGACATGCAGGAGCAAAAATTGTAGTAAACGATCATTCCTCACAACAAGCAGTTGATGATGCAATTGCTGAATACAAATCAGAAGGAATTGAGGCCTTCGGATACTTATTTGATGTAACAGACGAAGCTGCCGTAATTGCAGCCATCAGCAAAATAGAGGCCGAAGTGGGACCAATCGATATTTTAATCAACAATGCCGGAATTATCAAAAGAACTCCAATCATAGAAATGGAAGTTGCAGACTTTGAAGCGGTAGTAAAAGTAGATCTGACCGGTCCTTTTATTGTTTCAAAAAATGTAGCAAAAGGCATGATCACACGCGGAGGAGGAAAAATCATCAACATGTGTTCAATGATGAGTGAACTGGGAAGAGACTCTGTAAGCGCTTACGCTTCTGCAAAAGGCGGACTTAAAATGCTGACCAAAAATATGGCCACCGAGTGGGCTAAATTTAATATTCAGACCAACGGAATTGGACCGGGCTATTTCGCCACAAGTCAAACAGCACCTATCAGAGTAAACGGACATCCATTTAATGAATTTATTATGGGAAGAACTCCCGCAGGTCGTTGGGGAGATCCGGACGATTTACAGGGAGCCGCCATCTTTTTAAGCTCAAAAGCAAGTGATTTTGTAAACGGTCATATCGTATATGTTGACGGCGGAATATTGGCAACAATAGGAAAACCTTCAAACGAAGACTAATACTTTCCTTTTGGATACTATCTTAAAAGGTCAAAACTAAACTAAAATGATAAAAAGTAACATTGATAAAGCAACGGGCTTCGAAAAGCGATTTGAAAACATCGATACAGTTGTTTTTGAAAATTCAACCGAAGCCTCTAAAGCAGTCGCTCAGCAAATTGCAGCACTTATTCAATCCAAACAAAAAAACAACGAATCTTGTGTATTAGGCTTGGCAACCGGCTCTTCACCAAAAGGACTGTATGCCGAACTGGTTCGTTTGCACAAAGAAGAAGGCTTAAGTTTCAAAAACGTAATTACTTTCAATCTCGACGAATACTATCCGATGGAACCTGATTCTGTAAACAGTTATGTTCGATTTATGAAAGAATTATTGTTGGATCAGATAGACATCTTACCCGAAAACTACCACATTCCCGACGGACAACTATCCAAGGAAGAAATCGCGGATTACTGTCACCAGTATGAAGCTAAAATTGAAGCTTTGGGCGGAATCGATTTGCAAATTCTTGGAATCGGCGGAAACGGTCATATTGGATTTAACGAATCGGGATCGCTACAAAACTCAAAAACGCGTTTAGTGGCTTTAGATCACATTACCAGAGTAGCAGCCAGCGGGGACTTTTCCGGTCTTAGCAATACACCAAGAACCGCCATTACACTTGGAGTTAAAAAAATAATGGAAGCTAAGCAGGTCATTCTAATGGCCTGGGGAGAAGGAAAATCCAATATCATTAAAAAATCGGTTGAAGGAGAAGTGACCAATCAAATTCCCGCTTCATTTTTACAGGAACACAACCAGATTGTTTTTGTACTGGACAAAGAAGCATCCTCAAAACTAACGCGTATCAACAGACCCTGGCTGGTTGAAAAAATCATCTGGACCGATAAACTGATTCGAAAAGCAGTTTTAGGACTGGCACTCGATTTAAAGAAACCGATTTTGATGCTTACCGATGCCGACTATATTGAAAACGGGATGAGCGATTTACTGGCCGATTCAGGTCCGGCATACGACATTAACATCAGGATTTTCAACAAACTTCAGAATACTATCACGGGTTGGCCCGGAGGTAAACCAAATGCTGACGATACAAATCGCCCGGAAAGAGCAGAACCAGTCCGAAAAAAAGTATTGCTTTTTAGTCCGCATCCAGACGATGACATTATCAGTATGGGCGGAACTTTTATGCGCTTACAGGAACAGGGACACGAGGTACATGTGGCCTATCAAACCTCCGGAAATATTGCCGTTGCCGATGATGAAGCCTTGAGATTTGCCAAATTTGCCTGTGATTACAATGACAAATTTAAAATACAAAGTATCGAAGCCGAAACCATCTGCAAAAAAGCGGAACACTTTTTAAAAAACAAAAAAGCCAGTGAAATTGATATTCCGGAAGTTCGCTATTTAAAAGGATTGATCCGAAAAGGAGAAGCACGTGCCACCAGTCAATTTGTAGGTTTACCGGAAGAACAGATTCATTTTATGGAACTTCCTTTTTACGAAACCGGAGCGATTGAAAAAAAGCCTTTGGGCAGTGAGGATATCCAACTGACCATGGATTTAATTGAAAAAATCAAACCGCATCAAATCTATGCAGCAGGAGATTTAGCCGATCCGCACGGAACGCATAAAGTATGTCTGGACGCGATCTTTGAAGCTGTAAAAACACTAAAGCCAAAACCTTTTATGAACGATTGCTGGGTGTGGCTCTACCGAGGTGCCTGGCAGGAATGGGGAATCGATGAGGTTGAAATGGCCGTACCAATGAGTCCCGATCAGGTATTGGCAAAACGCCATGGAATTTTCAAACATCAGTCGCAAAAAGACGGTGTTGTTTTTCAGGGTACTGATGCCAGAGAATTTTGGCAAAGAGCCGAGGACCGAAACAGCGAAACAGCTCAATTGTACAATCAGTTAGGTTTGTCGCGTTACGCTGCAATGGAAGCCTTTGTACGCTGGGAATTTTAGCTTACTAATTCAAATCATACCTTTATTTTGTTCAAAAATGGATCGATTATAAAATCGTCCATTTAAAAAGAAGCCTTCTCAGATTATTTTTTGGGGAGGTTTTTTTGATTTTTCAGAAATACGGATCCTTTTAATAGATTCCATTCCTACGGAATTCAATTGTTGTGCTATTGATTTATTTTTGGATGGATTAAAATCCATCCCTACAATATTGGTCGAGCCAATGGCTCTCGCCCTAAAGTTCCGGAGGAACGAACGATATTGTAACAACGGATTTTAATCCGTTGAATAAAATGATATCACAACAATTGAATTCCGTAGGAATGGCACATATTAAAAATAATTGGTAACTTTTCAGACAATTTCGAGTCAAACCTATTAAAAAACAATGACAACAGACATTATAGAATTAAATGATTTTATTGTTTTAATCGAACAATCGAATACCTCTAAGACTTTCATACAGCAATGTGAAATCGACGGAGATGCTGTTGGCTTTGCCTTTTATGGCTCCGGAAATGTTGAACTGGAAATCAAACACAACAATCAGACTAAATATCTGACCAATACAACCGGACTCGCCATTTGTTTTTTTGGCAATCAAAAGGTCGAGTTCTCTCATAAAATAGAACCAGATAAACCACTACAGTCCATCAGCATCTTCACCAAACCAAAACATTTACATTCCCTGCCTCAGGCCGAGAAAGAAATTTTTGAAAATTACCTTCCTGAATTATTAAATCCGCAGGAACATTTTGTGCAAGGACCTTCCTTTTATATGACTTTGGAGATGCAGGTCGCGGTTCAAAAGATTTTCAATACCACCTACACCGGCAATACGAGATTACTGTTTTTAAGAAGTCAGGTCAACGAACTTTTGGCTCACTTTTATGCGTTGCTCGCAACTGGTACCAAAATTGACCTTTCCGAAATTGATAAAAACAAACTTTTCAAAGCAAAAGAAATTGTAACCAACAGCTATTCAAAACCGCCATCGATCACACAATTATCGCAAATGGTAGGCTTGAACAGTAACAAATTAAAAAAGAATTTTAAAGAACTTTTTGGCATTCCTGTTTTCAAATTTGTTCAGGAAGAAAGACTGCACAAGGCTTATGAATTGTTGCGTGACAACGAAAAAACAGTTCAGGAATCGGCCTGGGAGGTGGGTTATGACAGTTTGAGTTCGTTTTCGAATGCTTTTCATAAAAAATTTGGTATGCGTCCCAATGAAGTTCGGCAGCAATTCTTTTCAAACAAATCATAATTCTTTTACGACAAATGAATCCGTTTTAATCTAAACACCTTTGTATCAGTAATCATTTAAAAAATACTGATATGAAAAATACAAAAATTTTAGTTCTGGGTTCCAATGGAAAAACAGGACGCAGAGTAGCCGAAAGATTAGAACAAATTGAAGGTATTGCAGTTCGTTTGGGTTCCCGAAATGAAAAACTACCTTTCGATTGGGAAAAACAGGAAACCTGGCCCGCTGTTCTTCAGGGAATCGATACAGTTTATATTACTTTTCAACCCGACCTGGCCATTCCTTCAGCGGTAAAAACGATTCAGAATTTTACTGGTCTAGCCACACAATTGGGAGTACAGAAAATGGTTTTACTTTCGGGAAGAGGCGAAAAAGAAGCACAGCTTTGCGAGGAAATCGTTAAATCGACTGCCAAAAACTGGACCATTATTCGTGCCAGCTGGTTCAATCAGAACTTTAGCGAAAGTTTCTTTTTAGATCCGATATTAGCCGGAATAGTGGCCTTACCAAGAGCAGAAGCACTGGAACCTTTTACCGATGCCGATGATATTGCCGATGTGGTTACTGCCGCTCTTTTAGAAGACAAACACAACGGACAAACTTATGAATTAACCGGTCCAAGGTTATTGACGTTCCAACAAGCCGTAAATGAAATTGCCGAAGCCAGTGGTCGAAATATTACCTTTCAGGGACTATCGTTAGAAGAATACAATCAGCTTTTGCAGGAATATCACGTTCCGGAAGATCATATTTGGCTCATCAACTATCTTTTTGAACAAGTTCTAGACGGTCGAAATTCCAGTATCACCTCAGATATAGAAAACATTTTGGGCAGAAAAGCAAAGGATTTTTCCGCCTACGCGAAAGAGACTGCTAAGACCGAAATCTGGAACTCCTAAAACTAATACCGATTGTATATTCAATATAGTCCAAGTACATTGTACTATTTTCATATTACATCGGCATTATATCGGAAAACATTGGACTAAAATATAAGTAAAATTGATATAAGATTATGAAATATAGCAGAGGAATATTTTCAGGATTTATAGTTTGGTTGTGCGTTAGTTTTTCTTTTTATCTTTTAGGGAATACTCCCCTTCTGAAAGATTCTTTTCTAATACAAGCCGCAATCGTTATGGTGCTTATCGTTTTTTATGCTATCGTTGGCGCAAAATTCTATTATCAGAAAAAATACAACATCAACGGTTTTACACTTGGAGTATTAATGTCGGGAACAGCATTATTTTTGGACGTTTTGATAACCGTTCCTTTTGTTGAAATTCCCGAAGGAAGAAGTTATGAGAGCTTTTTCACCAGTCCAATTTTATGGACACTGGCTTTTATAAACGCTTTTTCGGTTTACTGGTATTGGCATAGAAAGATAAAAACCTCCTAATCAACAATTTTCATGAAAAGATAAAAAAAGAAAGCTTGTCGTTAACAGACAAGCTTTCTTATGATTTGAAATCTACAAAATTAAACTTCTGCCATTTCCGGAACCGGAGTAGGAGCAACTGTATCTTTTGATTTCACCAGTTTATTGACTCTCCAAATCAAAAATATGGTCGAAAGTGTAATTACCGCAATTACATATCCTAAAATATCGTAGTTTTCGAGAGGTGATGTCTTTGTTTTCTGATGTACAATAAACCCGGCGCAAACCGCGGCAATTCCACCTGCAATTTGCTGCAAAGAAGAAGAGATCGACATATAAGCACCACGATCTTCTAATCCGGGAATAGCTGTGTTTAATGTTGTGGCAGGGATCATTCGACTCATAATACCCATAAACATAATCATAGTAAGCACTACGATTTGCCAAAGAGGTACCGGACCAAGATTGGTGTAAATGATAATCATAATAACCGAAAGTATAGATCCGGCCGCAAACAGTTTGAACTTACTGACTTTATCACTCAACTTACCCACCAAAGGCATGATGAAAAGTACCGAAAGTCCGGTAAAGAAAAAGACCATTGGCAATTCGAGCTGACTGATGTGAATATTGTTGACTAAAAAGGCACTTCCAAAGGGCTGTAACATAAAACCTCCAACCGAAAGAAAAGCAATAGACATAAAACCAACCTGATAGTGTTTGTTACTCAGGGTATGCCACAGATGTAAAAAAGGGCTTTTGTCTGATTGTACTTCTAAATGTTTGGTGATCGGTTTCATCTGAGTGATAATGGCAATAAGTATCAATACCGCCAGAACTGCAATCATAATAAAAGCCGAATGCCATCCCCAGTGATTGGCAAAATACAAGCCTACCGGAATTCCTAAAATCTGACTGGAAGCAAATGCCATTTGAATAAATCCCATCACACGTCCGCGTTGGTGAATCACGAACAAATCCGTTACAATCGCCAGGGAAACAGATCCTATTACCCCTCCGAAAAGTCCGGTTACAATCCTTGCCAAAAGCAGCATTACATAACTGGTTGAAAGTGCGCAGAAAACGGTGCCTATAATAAATCCGATGTAAAAGAAAATTAAAAGTTTCTTTCGGTCAAACTTATCTGCAAAACCTGCAGCGAGTAATCCTGAAGCTCCAGCACTAAAGGCGTAGGCAGAAACGGTAAAACCAAAATTTGCCGGTGTCATGTTCAGGGTTTTCATTAAAATATCTCCTAAGGGAGAAATAACCATAAAATCGAGTATCACGGTGAATTGCAAAAGCGCTAATATCGCAATAATGATTTTTTGATGTGTCGAGAAAGCCGGGCTTTCTGTAGTGTTTTTTTTCATTCTTTATAAAATGTATTAGTTTAGTCTAACTCTTGACATTCATGGCCAAAGGATGTGACCATATCAATAATAGTTTCAGGATGTAATGTTTCTGAAACAACTCTGAGAACGCAATCAACATCTTCGCAGTCAATGCTCCATTGCTGAATGTCTGAATGAGTGTCAAGTTTTTGACGTATGGGACAATTAGGGTCTTTGTCGCCAATGTTTGTTTTAAAAATATGTATTGTACTTAAATTTGTTTCCATAATTTTTCATGGTTTTAGTCCTTTTACAGTGGCCTGAAAGGCTTCTTTCATAATTTCCTTAGTAAGTGTAAAGGGTTTTCCTCCCATACTCTTACCTTCAGTATGTAAGTTCAATAAAGTGTACAAAGGCCCGTAGGCAACACTCCAAAAAGCCTCAAATGTCATAGGAATCAACTCGTTATTGCGCAAGCCGTTTTCTATAAACGTTTTCATAATCCTTCTAAAATCTGCAAACTCCTGAATAGAATCCAGAATGATCTCTGAATGAGGGGAATGTTTGACAATTTCAAAAAATGCAACTTCCTTGGGATATTTCATGGTAAAGTTGGCGCGGTTTTCCCACTGTTTCCATAAACCTTCCTCAAATGACATTTCGGGCGAAAAGTTCTTCACGGTGCTGGTAAAAAACTTCAGCGCGATAATGGCACCTATTTTTTGAATCAAATCATCTTTGTCTTTGTAATAGATGTAGAGCGTGCCAACAGAAATAGAACAGGCCTTCGCCAGCTTGTTCATACTAAAACCCTGAAATCCTTCCTGGACAATCTGGTCAATTGCCATTTCGATTACTAATTTTTCTTTGTCGACATCTCTTGCTCTCATACTGATTATTTTAGCACAAATATAACATAATAAATGAATGAACATTCTTTTATTTAAAATTATTTTTGTGAACTGAAAAAATAATGACCTCACAAACAAAATTATACGGATTTCTAAAGGACAAAACAATAGCATTTTACCTCCCCGAAGCTTTAGTCTGTTCAAGTTTACCAGCCCTACTCTACGGTACTATTGGAATTTATTATGAAAAATGCAGAAAGTTCAATTTATCAAATGTACTTTGTTCGTTTTAGCTTAAATTGGTTGACTAATAAGGCCCCGTACATTTACATCTGCAAACACAGAGGTCATTATCTTTTAAATGCAAATAACACTTATTCTGTTATTTCCACTAAACTAATAAATACACTAAAAAATGAAACAAGCCATTATCAATGCCACTGTACACACTGGTGACGAAATTATTACCAACGGAGTAATCATCATTGAAAACGGAATCATCCTTTCTGTTCAAAAAGAAACTCCAAATGATATCGAAACGATTGATTTAAAAGGCAAACATATTGCTCCCGGATTTATTGATATTCAAATCAACGGAGGCGAAAAATTGTATTTCAGTCAAACCCCTACCGAGGAAACCATTCAGGACATTTATGATACAAGCCTTCAATACGGTACGACTCATATACTTCCGTGTTTGATTTCTTCTTCAAGAGAAACTATCATAAACGGAATTGAAGCGGTACGAAGTTACATGAAAAAATACCCCAACGGTGTAATAGGAATGCATCTGGAAGGCCCTTTTCTGAATCCGTTAAAACGTGGCGCACATCCTATTGATCAGGTTCGTAAACCTACTAACGAGGAACTTGAAGAAATTATCCGATTAGGGAAAGATGTTATAAAAGTAATCACCATTGCTCCAGAATGCTTTACTGAGGAACAACTCAACATGTTGATTGAAAGCGGCATTGTAATTTCGATCGGACATTCGACTGTAACCTACCAAGAAGCACAGGTTTATTTCTCAAAAGGCATTAAACTTGTCACTCATTTATTCAATGCAATGACACAATTCGGACATCGTGAACCGGGTTTAGTTGGTGCCACTTTAGAAAATGAAAATGTATATGCCCCAGTTATTTTAGACGGTGCACATTGTGATTATGCTGCTGCGAAATTAGCCTACAGATTAAAACAGGATAAGTTCTTTTTGATTAGTGATGCCACTTTCCTGGGGCGAAAAATTGCCAGTTTTAAATGGAATAATTTCGATGCATACCTTGAAGACGGCTTTTACCGAAACAGTGAAGGTAGTCTGGCCGGAGCAACAATCTCGATGCTGGAAGCCGTTCAGAATGCTTACAATCATCTGGAAGTTTCAGCAGACGAAGCTATTCAAATGGCCACTTCGCGCGTAGCTGCTGCAATAGGTCTGGAAAATCAAATTGGAAAAATAAAGCCGGGGTTTCCTGCAAGTTTTGTTCAGTTCAATGATAATTTATCTGAAATAAAAACCTTAAATTTTTCGAAAACACCGTTTTTTATTTCATAGAATAAGGAAAGAAAAATAGATTTTACAGTAATTTTTTGACTTTCCTTAAACTCGATTTCTTATGGAGTATAGTAGCGTTTTTAACTTACATTAGTAGGAAACAATCCGGAAAAAATAAATCAGAATAATCAATCATTCCCTAAACAGCACCAATTGTTACCCTCCTGAAACTAAATGTGAATAAGTTTTTTAACTTTGCCCAAAATTGCCCCAAAAACAAAACTTAAAAATTTATTTAAACAACAACAATTTTTTATATAAACCCAAATTTAACCTACTAATCCTATGAGAAAACCCATTTCTTATTTTTTGCCTTTTGTCTTTTTCGCAGGCATATTATTCGGATGCAGCGATGATGATTCAAAAGGTGACAGCTACAAAGCCAATTATTTGCCCGCTATTGATGCGTCGACTTTACCCCCAGAAAACCGACCAATGACCATGTTTGAAGACACAGAAAGTTCTTCAAAAATGTATGACAACAAAGACCGCTGGTTTCGTGTTAATCAGCCCATGCAAATTATTCAAAAAGGCAAAGATTCTGTACAAATTTCTCTTTATTCTCCAGTTGGACTTAAAGATGTAAAAGTGTATGCAAAATTACCTAACTATGACAAGCGATTTTTGCTTTTTGAATTTACAACAGTCCCTGCTTTTCACCGTTCGGCACATCAAATTCCATTAATAAACGGAACTCACGACTATCAACTTGAAAGTGGCAAGGCTGTTACTATTGATAAAATTGATGGCTTCTCTTCGGGAGCAATCGAATTTTCGGTAGAATCAACTGATCCTTTATTTGCAATGTTCAAAAGAATCAAATCAAATCGACTCGTACAATTCAGCACACAATATCACCTTAATAATCCTGCTGATGATCCTAATAAATTTTTACCAATGAATCCTGTTTTGGCTAAAGAAGCGATCACTATGATTATTAACTATTCCTATGCTATAAGTCATCCTTTGTATTATGATACTTTTATGAATTTTGACCGTTATAAAAAAGAACAGGCAACAGCAGCCGGAGCAGGTATAAACGGTGCTTTAAACTGGCACGGAAATGCTGAAGACAAAGATGGTGTTTACGATTATCTGACCAAAGCCCAAATTGAACAAGCCTATAACACTTATATCGATAGCCGGACTCTGAATATGGCGATGGTAGGAGGTGGTTCCGCCTGGGGAGGGGGAGCTTTGGCCTCACAATGGGAATCTGGTTATGTGACCGGACATTGGGTTGGCGATATGTCTGTTTGGACCCACGAATACTCTCACCACTCCGGCTACAGTCACAGTAGTAACTTATGCAACAGTGGCGAAGGCGGTGGTCAACAGGGAATGTTTACTGATTTCTATAAATACCTCATCTCTTTGAATGATCTTCCTTTTACAGATCCTGATATATTAAAAGGATATACAAAAACAAGCTATCTAAGTCAATCTTATAAAAAGCCTGTTTTCAAAATTGATCCTAAAAACCCATTTTTAGTAAAATATAAAGGAGAAGGAAAATGGAAATAACCTACAAAACTATCATGAACAAAATATCTTTTTTATTCATTCTACTCTGTCTTTTTACAGCTTGTAGCGATGATTCTTCAAACGGCAGTGAACCAGCAAAATACGATTATTACTTTCCAACAGAAGAAGCTTCCATCACAGCAGCTCAAATTGGTGCAGGAACAGGAACTTTAGATCCTAAAGGAATTACGGTTGCCAACAATAAACTATACGTTTGTAATGGTGATGTCCTGGAAGTTTTTGATGCTGTTTCGATGGCTTATATCAAAACGATCTCGGCTTATACTAAAGGAGCCACTACAATTCCGTTTACCAAACTTACTTCAGTTTGTGTAGATAGCGGACGTCTTTATATCGGAAGTGTTGACTCCAGACTATTTGTACTGGATGAGATTACAAATGCCGGAATCAATACGGTTGGAAACGGTCAGTGGTGGAATACTTTTGTGCACGTTTTTGGTGTTGTGGTTAAAGATGGTTTAATCTTCGTAAAAGAAAAAGAAACCTCAATCAAAGTTTTTCAAACTACCCAAATTACCGATAGCAGTGATTGGAATTTAAAGCCAATTGCTAAATTAAACACTTTAGACGGTTGGGATGAGGTGTATGCTATGGATATAGATGCAGGCAATTTAGTAGTAGCCGGAAGAGATGCTAAAAGTTATTTGTATTACAACATTGAGTCTATTAAAACTAATGCTGCTGCCTCTTTAACTGAACCCATAAAACCAGTAACAGCAGTTTTTGCTGCCGCGGAACCTATGGCCATAAGTTTTTCTAAAGACTGGGCTATTACATCCGAAAATATAGGGAGCAACAACTACTTGCGTCTGTATCCAAAAGGAGAATTCAAGGATCGAATCTATACTCCAAGAGTAAATGCTCTTGATATTATGGGACAAAATCCATTTGGAAGTATTGTTGGTGTAGCACAATTGAACGATCGTTTGTATTTATCTGATAATACCAACAAGAAAATCAGAGTTATAAAGCTTAATAAAGCAACAATTACAGAACAGCCATAATCGTTCTCGCTTTTAAAATATTTAAAACCTCTAAACTTAAAAACTTTAGAGGTTTTTTTATTGAAACAAAGTATAGTAATCAGAATCGCTTCTCCCATTCTCCATAATACAGATAAGTCAATTTTATCACAACTATCCAGCGATCTTCGCGTAAACCTTTGCGCACCTTGTGGTTAAAAAACAGCACAAGAATCATACGACTTCAGATTCTTTCCTTTTTAAATCCCAATTCCTAATTCTTCCAAAAATAAAAAACTCCTGCTCAGATGAGAAGGAGTCCTAAAAAAACAAATCAATTTCTATTTTTTTAATTACAATATTTTTTTCTAGGCCAATCCACGGGTCAGCCAGCCTTTTTTATTGGCTGTAACGATAGCATACGGTGTAATCCAAAACAAACTGAATGTATAAAAAACACTGTACGAATAAGCCCAAAGTGAATCGGCAAAATTATATCTTTTGGTGTAAAACAATACCGGAAAACTCGATACGATTAAAATCGCTAAAAGTGTAGAACTTAAAAACAATATCGGATGTACCGCGATGAAAAAGAACATAAAAAACATAAACGGATACGCCATAATCATCTTCATAGATTGACTCACAAATAAAAGACGTGCTCCAAATTTAGATTCACTTCTGAAATCTGTAAAAACATACTTTGCCATAGCGATGTTCTCACGCACATTACTTCTGCTCCATCTGATAAACATCTTATACAATCCGGTATATTCTTCCGGCACGTTGGTCAATACATAAGCATTTCGCTGAAACAACACATGCTGCCCTTGTCTCAAAATCATATTGGTCATGGCACGGTCTTCACCAATGTCCGATGGCTGTCCCATAAAAGTCTGATTGATCCATTCGTCCAGACAAGCAAAAACCGAGGTTTTTCTGTAAGCTGCCGCTGCTCCCGGAGTACAAAGCACAGACCCTAACTGACTTTCGGCAGAACGCATAAACTCAAAACTCATCACAAAACTCACATTCAGCATTTTAGGCAGAATTGCTTTTTTGCTATTCAATACATGAACATTTCCGGCTACTGCACCACATTTTTCATCTACTACAAACGGACTCACTAAGTTTCTTAAGGTATCTTTTTTTACGATCGAATCGCTGTCTACCGTAACAAATATCTCTCCCGTTCCCAACTCGAATCCACGGTGCAAGGCATGACGTTTTCCTCTATTTTCAGGTTGTTGAAAAATCGTCAAACGATCTCCCAATTTTATTTTAGCTTGTTGCATCCAATACCAGGTATCGTCTTTACTTCCGTCATCAACCGCTAATATTTGCATCTTTTGCTCCGGGAAATCACTCTCTGCCAAACTCATTAAAGTATCCCAAACCAGCTTTCCTTCGTTATACGCAGGAACAATCACAGTACAGGTTGGCAACATTTCATCCGAAACGGATTCGATTGGTTTATAAGTAAAATACAAGTATAAATTATACAGAAAAACTCCGGCCTGAAATACAAACAATACACCTGCCAGTATCAGGAAAGGGAATCCCCAGCTTGAATTTATTCGCTCCAACTGAAACTGATCAAAGTCAGATTGCAGCTGATAAGCAGTATAAGCTCCAATAAACATTAGGATAAATGTACTTACCAGTACAAACAACCCTGTCTTACTTTTGGTACGCTCGCTTACTTTCTTTGAAGTTACATTGGCATTACTAATACGAAAAATGGAACTGTTTAAGGCTTGTTGGTTATTAAGATCTGGATTTGAAGTATAAAACTGTTCTGATGTTAAGGTTTCACTTTTCATATGACATTACTTTTGATTGCTTTCTAATGGCTCTTATTTAATTCTTTCCCTCCGATACTACATTTTGATTAATGGAGAGAATTTTATACTAATGCCATTTTGCAAGCGTTATGCCATAATTATTCTTTTACTGATTTCTAATGAATTAGCGGTTTTGCGTCATTTTTAAGTGTGTAATTATTACACGTTTTCGTATACAGTATACAGTTTTTGTTGGGGTTTTGGGAGGTTTTAAGTTGAGGTTTTGTGGTCTTTGAACATGACGAAGTTTAGAAATAACGTTTTCTGGTGTTTATTATTGTCTCCCAAAACAAAGTCAAAAGATTTTTGGAATTTGGAATTTTAAAATTTTGGAATTTCTTTTTCTGGAGCTATTTCCTGCTATCCGCTTGTATCTTTTCCTTGCTAAAGGAGCAAGAAAAAGGATACCACTTCTATCAGGGCTAGGGCACTTGTTTTTATAAAAAACTTTCTTTTTCGATAATCAAGCCTTTCAAAGGATTTATTGGGGAGTAAACAGACACTTATAAATTTAATTTTAAAATATAGCCTGCAACATAACCAATTACAAATATTACTTGTAAAAAATCAGTAATTCCGGACCATTAAAAAACTAAACAATTAAAAACAAATAAATTACACTTTTTTCATTTAATACTCCATTTGTATCTCTATTATAAAACTTTATGTTACAAAAAGTAAAAATTACTCCTCATACATCTCCATCCACAATCTTGTCTCCTCCAAATCCAGTTCTTTTTCAATTTTCCTGAAAATCTCTTCGTGAACAGAACCGGTTTTGTGCATCCATTCGAGTTTGTCACGCTCTATGTTTAAAAGATCGATTTGTAGTTTGGTAAAATCATTAAAGATCTCCCCTCCTAAAACCTTTCCTTTTCCGAAGAAATTAGCCGGAAGTTCGGTTTTCTGAAGGCGATTGAATTTGACTTCGTATTTGCTTTTTATGTTGTGCAGTAAATCATCATTAAGCAAAGAAAAATTATCCTCGATATGAGTAATAGTTTGCGAAACGATGGTATTACGAATCTCGTATTCTTCGGCAAGAATTGAATACGGTTGCACTTTTAATTTTTTAATCAGCCACGGTAAAGTAAGTCCCTGAATTACCAAAGTCGAAAGTATCACACAAAAAACCAGGTAGATGATGAGGTTTCGCAAAGGGAATTCGGTTGTTTTGTTCATCATTAACGGTAAGGCCAGTGCAGCCGCCATGGATACTACACCTCGCATTCCGGACCAGCCGAAAATAATCATGTTTCGATAGTCAAATTCTTCTTTCAGACGAATTCTTTTGCTAAGCATTCTCGGAAGCAAAGTTGCCGGAACAACCCATAAAAACCGAACCAAAATCACCACTACACTTATCGAAGCCCCCCAAACAAACAAGGACCAACCGGAGTAATCTCCAATTCCGGCAATAATTTGTCGCAGTTGAAGTCCAATTAAAATAAAAATCAAACCGTTTAAAATATTGGTCAAAACACTCCAGATCGTTCCGGCCATAATTCGGCTTTCGTGCGTAAAAATTGTTCCGGATCGGGCTGACAAATAAAGTCCGGTAGCGACTACGGCTAAAACTCCCGAACATTCAAAATGTTCTGCGATTAGATAAGAGGCAAAAGGCGTTAGCAAAGTCAAAGTGGCTTCGATCACCTCATCACAGACAAATCTCTTGTGAATATAACACATAATAAACCCCACAGCCAAACCAATTGCGATTCCCGCTACAGACATCACAACAAAGTTTAACCCCGCCTGCCAGAGCACAAAATTACCGGCCGTAATTGCGGTTAATGCATATTTGTAAGCCACCAGACCACTGGCGTCATTCACCAGACTTTCGCCTTCAAGAATGGAGATTAATCTGGGATGCAAACCCAATCCTTTGGTAATCGAAGTTGCAGAAACCGCATCTGGAGGCGAGACTATCGCGCCTAAGAGAAAAGCCAAAGGCCAGGAAATATCATCAATAAGCAGGTGCGCTGCAATCGCTACTGCCACCGTGGTAAACAACACTAAACCTACCGCTGCCAAAGTAATAGGCCGGATGGTTTGTTTAAAATCGGACCAGCTTGTGTACCAGGCGGCGTGGTATAAAAGCGGTGGCAAAAAGATAATAAAAACCACCTCAGGACTTAAAGCAATTACCGGAAGTCCGGGAACAATACTAATCACAACACCACAAAGTACCAGTACAATGGGAATTGGAAAATTGTATTTTTTACTAACGAGACTCAAAAAAGCGACTCCAAATAGTAACATGATGATTACTGTAATATTTTCCATTTTCGAATTGTTTTGGTATTTTGATTATAACATTACGAATATACTATTTTTAGGACTTTAGTTAGAATTATGTTTCTAGATGTTGCTTTTTTAGCCACAGATTACACGGATTAAAAAGATTTTTTTTACACATGTCCAAAAACTAGGTATCACCAATATTAAAATACTTTTTACACAAAATTTAAAATCCAAATAATCGTTTTAATCTGTGGCAAAAACAATTGCCAGCGGCAGATAAAATCAGAAGTGCTAAAGCTCATATAACCAAATTTTATTGCATCCGACATTATAAATACTTTAAAAAAAATTACATTTGAACCTTAATTCATATCCCAAATTATGATCCTGAAAAGAAATTTTATCGGTGTACTCGCCTTACTGGCTGTCTTATTTCATGCACCGATTGCCTATTCTCAAACGACTTCTCCAAAAACAGAGACTAAATCAAAACTATTTGAAGAAACCACTACGGATAGTGACTATCTGATGGCTATTGAAAAAGCGGGAGAGGTTTTGGAATCTGCGCATAACGATACTGAATTTGATGGAAACAGTCATCGTTTGTTTGGTGAAATCAAAGGAACGCAAAGTAAACTTGATCTTATTCTGGCCAGCCTAAAAGGAGCAAATCCGAATGTACGCAACCAACAAATGTATCGCATTGTACTGAAAGAAATTGAGCTGGAACTTGACGAACAAAATACAGCAATCAATTCTCGCAACCTGGCACTTGAAAAAATCAAAAACAGGGTAATTGATTTGCGCAAGGATAAAACCCTCATGGGACTTTTGAAAGACACCCTTCGCCGCAAGCAATTCAAACAGGAATTTGCGAATCTGAAAAAAAGATACCTGAGTACCGACAGTCTGATGACCAAGAATCAAAGTATCTTAAACCATAATAAAAGATTAACGGTTGAGAGAAAAATTGCCGTATCAAATGCCCTAATTACTGTAGAAAGCAAACTGGAAAAATCCGGAATCCGTATGCTTAAAAAAGAGTACCCGGTTTTATGGAGTACAAACGATTCTGTAGCAAAAAAAATAGTAGGCAAAAACATTAAAGCCAAAATAATTATTGAAGAAAACGTTGCAGAATATTACTTAAGTTATCGAGCCGGTGGTTTAATCACACTGCTTTTGTTGATGGGAATATTGGGTTGGTACATTTCCCGTAATTTAAAATACCTCAACAGTAATGCACATGCCGAAAACCTGTCTCAGCTTAACTTCAAATACATCAATAGAGGTGTTGTTATTCCGGTTGCTGTCATTGGTCTTAACATTGCTGTAGTTAGCAATTTATATGCTCCGGCCCTATTTATTGAATCGATTCAGCTGGTTCTTCTGGGACTACTTACAGTACTTTTTAAAAATAAATGGTCGGCCGTTGCCATGCGCAACTGGTTACTTCTTTTGGTATTGTTTTTTATACTGTGTTTCTTAGACTTGTTTATCCCTGTTGGTTTTATGCAGCGTTGTGCCTTTATTGTAATCAACCTCTTCGGAATCCGCTATGGTTTCGTACAGATCAAAACCTTAAAAGATCAGTTATACATCAAAGGCTTTTTTAAATGGGCCACCATCATTTTTATTGGTCTGAATGCTTTATCCATTTTCGATAATGTTCTAGGAAGAGTTTCACTTGCCAATATGTTAAGTCTTACTGCTTTTATATCGCTAACGCAGATCGTGGCACTGAGTGTACTTTTAAAAATTGTACTCGAAATTATTCTTTTACAAATTTACACGACCCGCATTAAACGCGGTATCGAGAAAATTTTTGACCATGAAAGCTTATCTGATACGTTAAAAAGACCATTCATCATCGTCATCAGTTATATGTGGATTGTAGTCATTGCAGCCAATTTAAACATTTGGGAATCACTGCGCACCGGTTTGGGTTCGTTACTAAGTCACCCAAATACCATTGGAAGCATCACTTTTACGCTGGGCAATATTGTCTTATTTTTTATCATCATCTGGGTTGCGCATTTATTACAAAACTATGTGGCTTATTTCTTTGGAGAAATTGACGATGAAAACGAAGAAACCATCAATAAAAGACAGCATTCTAAACTACTCATCACAAGGCTTGTGGTTTTAATAAGTGGTTATCTTTTGGCTGTAGCTGCTTCGGGAATGCCTCTGGACAAACTGAGCATTCTACTGGGAGCCTTGGGTGTTGGTGTGGGTCTTGGACTTCAGAATGTCGTTAATAATTTCGTCTCAGGTATCATCCTGATTTTTGACAAACCCATTCAGATTGGAGATGTAATCGACATTAGTTCTGAATCTGGCCGAGTAAAATCGATGGGATTGCGTACCACCAAAATCAACTCTTCAAACGGTGCCGAAATCATTATTCCGAATGGTAATTTACTGTCGCAAAACATTACCAACTGGACGTATACTGATAATTTTAAACTAGTAGAAATTACCGCTGAGGTTACTGGTGATGTTATGCCGGAAGCAATCAATGCGATTATTCTGGAGTCTCTTGAAAGCATGGCATTAGTCAATACGACAAAAGTTCCGCAAATTTATTACAGCGCCATTTCTGATGGAAAATTCAAACTGCAAATAAAATTCTGGTGCAGCATTTACCGTACTGAAGAAACTATCAGCAATGCAAGACAGGTTCTTTTCAGTAATTTTAAAGAAAAAGGTTTAACGCTGTCTACCTAAACATACTCCTACTTTTCGAATTCAAAGGAATAAAAAACGGAAATGACTTTCTCAAAAGTTATTTCCGTTTTTTTATTTAATCTTCTAATGAACTCATTTACCTCTTTATATATTTATTCAGGATGTAATGTGTCACAGGTCGTAACGGACTATTATTTTCCGGATGTCTGCCGTGTGCATCAAAAAATTCAATTCCATTTGCCGTCTTAGCATACCATATAATCGCTACTCCGTTTTTATCAAAATAAGTGGTCGTATCACAAACCTTAATCTTTTTAAGATTGACAAGCGTTGGGTCTATTATTTCAATATTTGCAGATTTAGCCAGTCCTTGTATCTTTAAATCACAATCTACCATCTCATAATGGTCGCCCGACCATTGCATGCATTCCTTATCCTGAAAAGCATAATAAGTACTTATACTTATTAAACACAGAAAACTAACAATCCCCATAATAACAAGTTGTCTTCTTGTCGGAAATTTAGAATTAGGATTAGGGACAGGATTAGGGACAGGATTAGAGTCAGAATCAGGACTTTTTTCGACATTTACATTTACAAATGAATTGATTAGTGGTTTTATCACTTCAATACCACTTACTTCTTCTCTTCCACTCACTTTTTCTCTTTCTTTTCTATTCAGAAATGTTTCCAGAATTCCAGAGTCCGAACTTAGTTCCATTTGTGGATTCAATACTTCTAACTTGTCCTCATCTTCAAGTTGAACCTCATCTTCAAATAATTCCTGAATTCTAAATTTATTAAAAGGTCTTGCCTTGAAATCTACTAGGATTGCAGCCATATTTACCGCATCGACAATTGCAGGATCTGATCCTCCTTTGAAAAATTTTTCGATAGGTCTGAATTTATCAATTTGCTCCTCAAACTTGTTCTTTTTATTCACATCAAAAGTCAATCCTAATAAAGAACTAAAAACATTTAAATCGTCCTGATTTCTATTTTGCTGCTGAAATAACTCCCAACATAAATTACGCAGTTTTGCTCTGGTAGGACTATTCAAATAAACAAAATGATCGTTGTTTTTTTCTATCTCATATTTCTTCTTAACCGCTTTTTTGTAATCTTCAAAAGTATTGTTTGGCATGATATCTTAGGATTTTTAAGGATTTGTCAATTGGATTTTCAAGGACTTTTACGGAATTATAAGGACTTCAAAAAATACATCGGAATTCCCGGAATTCCTTGTCAATACAGGCTTACAAGCATCGTTACTTTGCCTTCAGAATCAGTTAACGTTTTGATCTGCAGGTCAAAAACAAATGTACAAAACTAGTTCAATTAAAAAGTGTGGAAAACCGTAAAACGGAGTTTATCCGGGAAGTATAAATGAAAATTTTACGGCCTACGCACTTCACTTCCCAACAAAATTGGCATCGCCATAACAAGATTCAGAAAAGTTCTGAACGGGCATGCCGCATATAATTTTTAAATCCAAAAACCATGAAAAATTTATATTTGATGGGAGCAATTGTGCTTCTTAGTGCCTCTTTATATTCTTGCACCGCTGACGAATACGATACTGCAAAAACAAATGACAAACCTGCAATACCTGCATATGCTGACGGTCCTGGTGATCAACCCATAACGGTTCCACCACCACCGCCACCACCACCAGTAAAATAATGAAGAAGTAAGATATTTCATTAATAATAAATTAGTATTTTCGGGGAAAGTAACTTTTATGGTACGATCCCCGTTTTTTTATTTTTTATTTTTTCTGCTGCTTCTTTCCTGTCAAGAGCAAACTTCCCATACTTCTAATGCTTCATCTATCAGAAAAGATGCTATAGACTATGTCAATAAAGGAAGGGTTAGTTTTCAAAACAAAAACTTTAATACCGCATTTTATCAATTTAATAAATCAAAAATTGCCTCTGAAGCTATAAAAGACAGTGCCAATGTCGTTTACAATCTTATTCAGATGGCTAATATACAGCAGATCAACGGAGATTATTACGGCAGCAAAGAAACCCTAACCGAAGCACTGCCCTATCTCAAAAAGAAAGATGTTTATAGCGCTGCCATCAATAATTTATTTGGTATTGCTGACAAAGAACTCTCTATCTATAATGACGCTATTTTCTTCTATAAAGAAGCTTTAAAAGATTGTACCGATGATTCGTCCAGGCAATCTCCTTTGAATAATATTGCTGTTGTTTACATTCAGCAGAAAAAATATAATGAAGCGATCAATATCTTAAACACGATATTGGATAAAAAACTCTTAGATAAGGAGCCACCAAAAAAAGCAAGGGTTTTAGACAATCTGGGCTATGCCTATTTTAAAATGGGTGAGACAGAAAAGGGATACTCCCTGATGAACGAAGGGCATAAAATGAGAACTCAGAGTGAAGATTTCTATGGAAGTATCGAAAGTAATTTACATTTAGCCGACTTTTATTCCAAATCAAATTCCCAAAAATCTAACCAATATGCTCAGGCAGCCTATCAGCTTGCGACACATTTCAATAGTGTTGATGAACGCTTAAGGGCTTTGTCTTTTTTAATGTCTAATGATTCCGGAATTAAAAACGTACAGTATGCCCAAAAGTTCATTTTCCTGAACGACAGTATTATTAAAATCCGAAACAATTTTAAAAATAAATTTGCTAAAATTAAGTATGATTCTAAAAAAGAGAAAGATGAGAATCAAAAACTTCGTTTAGAAAGAGCCGAGAACTTACTTTCAATTCAGGAAGCCAAATACCAAAGGGCGTTTTTTATAATCGGAATAGCTGCTTTGTGTCTTTTATTATTGTATTTGAGAAAATTTTATCAAAACCGAAACCGAATCGAAAAATTAACAGCGGCATACGATACCGAAACCCGGATTGCCAAAGACATTCATGACGAATTGGCAAATGATGTTTTTAATACCATCACCTTTACACAAACACAGTCCCTGGAAAGTCCCAATGTAAAAGAAAATTTAGTTCATAAACTGGATCAGATCTACAATCGGGTTCGTGGAATTTCAAGAGAAAATAATGAAATTGATACGAAAGCCAATTATGCGGTTAACTTAAAAGAAATGCTTTCGACATATAACAGCCCCAGTACCAATGTAATTATTAATAATATTGAAAAAGTAAACTGGGATTTAGTTGACGATATCAAAAAAGTTGCTGTACATAGGGTTCTACAGGAATTAATGGTCAATATGAAAAAGCACAGCGAGGCATTAGTAGTTGTTTTGAAATTTGAAAATACTGCCAACAAAATACTTATTGAATACTCTGACAATGGCAAAGGCTGTGAAAAAGATAAAATAATTAAAAATGGCCTTCAAAATATGGAAAACCGTATTCTGGCCACAAAAGGAACTATTACTTTTGACACTGAACCCCACAAAGGTTTTAAAGTAAAAATAACACTGCCTAAATAAATAACTTATGTTTAAAAAAGTACTAGTTGCCGAAGATCTTGATACTATGAATTTAGGAATTGAACAAGTCCTGAAGGATTTAAATATCAGCCATTTTCAACAATCAAAATATTGTGATGAAGCCTTTCTCAAAATACGGAGAGCAATTCAGGATGATGAGCCTTATGACTTATTAATTAGCGATCTTTCCTTCAAGACTGATCATCGCGAAGTAAAAATTGCTAACGGAGATGAACTGGTTCAAAAAGTACGTGAATTACAGCCCAATATTAAAATCATTGCTTATTCGGTCGAAGATAAAAGTTATCGTATCAAATCACTTTTTGAAGACGCAAAAGTGGATGCTTTTGTATTAAAAGGTCTCAATAGCATCCAAGAACTGAAAAAAGCGATTCACCTTATTTTTACTTCAGATCAAAAATTTATTTCGCCTGAGGTTGCTTCTGCACTTCAGGAAAAAAATAATTTTGAAATCGATGATTTAGACATACTCATCCTAAAACATTTATCGCTCGGAACTCTTCAGGATGATATTATAGAAACGTTCAAAGAGATGGGGATAAAACCCAATAGTAAAAGCGCCATCGAGAAGAGAATTTCGAAACTGAAAGATTTTTTCAAAGCCAATAACACCATTCATTTGGTTACCATTACCAAAGACATGGGAATTATTTAAAATCCCTGATTTTTAATCCTACCTATTCAAAGCTCCTTCGGGAGCTTTTTTTATGGTCCAATTATAATTTTTCCAGATTATGGATTTCCGTAAAATACTGGTTCTTAATGAACCTACATTTGATAAAAATAAAAGAATGATTCGTTCAGATCAGCTATTATTAGAATTACCGAACGCAAATAATAATTTTAAAAAACCAATTATGATAAACGATTTAAAAAAATTCTTAAACGAAGAACAAGACCCAAAAGCAGTTGAAAAACTATTAACCAAAGTCAATGGATTACTAACCTCAGGTGAACAGGTAGAATACATAGCAGTACAAAAAAAACCGGCCTTAAATTTATCACCCGACTGTATTGCCCTAACAAACAAAAGAATAATCTTCTGTAGGCCGAAAAATTTAGGTTTGTCAATGGATTTTCAGGATTATGCCTGGAAAGATATTTTAGATTGTCACATGAAGGAAGGAATTATGGGTGCAACTTTTACGATGAAGACGACCACAGGAAAAATGAACATGCTTGATTATTTGCCAAAGTCACAGGCTAGAAAATTGTATCAATTTGCTCAGGAAAAAGAAGAAGAAATGATTGTTTACAGACGCGAACGCGATCTTGAAAACAAGAGAGCAATTGCCGGAGGAGGAATAACTGTAAATACCGGGACATCAGTTCCTCAAAGTACAGAGCAAAAAGAAGATCCTATTGAAACACTTAACAAACTCAAAAAATTACTGGAAGGCGAAATCATTTCGCAAATAGAATTTGACTCAAAAAAAACAGAAATATTATCTAAAATGTAAATTATGAAAAGTAAACTAACTGCAACAATTTTAACTTTCTTTCTTGGAGGACTTGGAATTCACAAATTCTATTTAGGAAAATCAACACAGGGAATAATGTATATCTTATTTTGCTGGACATTTATCCCCTCTATACTAGCTTTCTTTGAATTTTTCGGATTGTTATTTATGTCGGATCATTCCTTTAATGTGAAGTACAATAATGGATTCTAGCTTTTAAACACATTAAAAAAATATGCTTAATAATTATAGAATCTTCTATAAAATCTCATTTCTACTTCTAACATTAGGAATGTGCTCATGCCATAAAAAATTACCTCCTCAAAAAATAAACACTTTTTATCAGGAGGTAATTACTCCGGCAGATCGCCAGACTATTAATCCCGAAGAAGCCAAAACCTACCACATAGACACTGAATATCAATATAAATACCGTACAGGCACTTCAGGGGATTATGAATACAACTATAACGTAAAAGGGATTGATATCAAGGGAGATTCGGTTTTTGGAAACATCAATGTAAAAGGAAAATATGGCGCAGGAATCTTAACGTTTGATACCATTCCTGATCTCGAAATTAAAACAGAATGGATAGAACATGGAAAACTAAATGCCACAGATTTAAAAGGGAATACTTATCAACTAGTCGTTCAGTAGCCAATTTCCCAAAAACCTATTCTTATGAAATACACTTTACTTTTTATATTTTTAACCTCTTTTCATCCCTTTGAAGCCAAAGTATTTATCTGTGGCCCAACAGGTGCCAAAAAATACCATTACAATGAAAATTGTCGTGGTCTGAGCTCCTGTCGTAGTGAAGTTACGAAAGTCTCCCTCAAGCGTGCACAAGGCCTTGGACTCACCCTTTGCGGTTGGGAAGACTGACCTTTTCAAAGCGACAGAAATTCTTTTAAACATTTGATAATAATCACTTTACATTTAATTCACATTAGTTTTATTAATTTGAATAAAACTAAACGTTATGAAATTCTTTAATCTAAATTTTCTAGTTTCATTCAAAGAATGGCTTTTTTTAAGAGCAATGCAATCTTCTTTCCTTCATTAATAAATTACAATTTTAAAAAGGAAAGTACAATTGAATGAATAAAGTTGAGACCTCATTTTTGCATAAAAACCAATTTGGAGATGATTTCTTGTGGGGTGTTTCAACCGCCGCTTTCCAAATTGAAGGCGCACATGATACCGACGGAAAAGGTCCTTCTATTTGGGATGTTTTTACTTCTCAGAAAGGAAAAATAAAGAACGGACATCATGCTTCAACTGCTTGCGATTTTTATAATTCGTACCAAAACGATATCGATTTAATTCGTGAGCTGAATATTCCGAACTTTCGATTTTCGATCAGCTGGCCCCGAATCATGCCTACCGGGGTTCCTCCAATTAATCAGGCCGGAATAGCCTATTACAACAAAATCATTGACGCTCTGCTCTTGGCCGGAATTGAACCGTGGATTACACTTTACCACTGGGATCTTCCACATGATTTAGAGCTAAAAGGAGGCTGGACCAATCGCGAATCGGTTAACTGGTTTTCGGCCTACGTTGAAATCTGTGTCCAAAGTTTTGGTGATCGGGTTAAAAACTGGATGGTAATCAATGAACCCTCCGTTTTTACAGGTGCGGGGTATTTTCTGGGCATTCATGCTCCAGGAAAAAAAGGCATTACCAACTACCTGAAAGCCATGCACCATGTCACTTTAGCTACCGCAGCAGGTGCCAAAATAATACGAAATCGTATACCGGACGCTCATATTGGAACAACTTTCTCCTGTACACATATTGAACCCGCAACTCAGTCTTCTAAAGACATCGAAGCAGCGAAACGGGTAGACACTTTATTAAACAGAACTTTTATCGAACCCATTTTAGGAATGGGTTATCCCCAAGGCGATTTACCGGTATTAAAGAAACTTAATGCTTATATTATAGAAGATGATCTCAATAATTTGTCTTTTGACTTTGATTTTATTGGTCTGCAATGTTACACCCGCGAAGTTGTAAAATCATCTTTACTTATTCCGTATATCGGTGCTGAACTAATCAGTGCCGAAAAAAGAAATGTCATTTCAACCGATATGGGATGGGAAGTTTACCCTCCTGCTCTTTATGAGGTGCTTAAAAAATTTAATGCCTACAATGGCATCAAAAAGATTATTATTACCGAAAATGGCGCCGCTTTTCCCGATACTCTAAAAAATGGAAAGGTATATGATATTAAACGCACGCACTACATTCAGGACCATTTGGAGCAAATTCTGAAAGCTAAAAAAGAAGGTCTAAATGTTGACGGTTATTTTGTTTGGACACTTACTGACAATTTTGAATGGGCCGAAGGTTACAACGCCCGTTTTGGATTGATACACGTAGATTTCGACACCCAACAAAGAACCATCAAGCATTCAGGATTGTGGTTCAAAGATTTCTTGTCTTAAGATAAACGCTGAATAAAGTAATTTTGCTCCACTTCCATTGACGAATTCAGAACAAATTTTATTGGCTTAAAAAGCAAAAAATACGACACCGAAATCTTATAAAATTTTTGTGTTAAAAAGCAAAAAAAACACCAAAAACCCTTGATTTCATTAGGTTTAATGGTGTTTTTTTCTTATCTTTATAGTATAAATAACAGCCAATATATGCCGAAAAACACACTCTTTACACGCCTGAATTTTGTTTCAAAAAATGATTCATTTTACTTCTTCCTGCATTTTATTTTTCAAAATGCTTCTCTGTTTTATTTCAAAACTATTCCGTTTGGTCTTTTTTACGCACAAAGTATAAACGTGCAGAAGACACAAAAGCGACCGCCCCAACTGTAGCTGTAATTATTTTTCGTGGATAGATTTTCTTAACTATTTTTCTTGAGAGTACGTACTTAAAATTATAGAAACGATTTCCTTTTTCAGAATAACTTTCCACGAGATTGCCTTCTTCGAGGTTGCTTTCTTCGATGATCTCGACCTCAGCAGCTGCATTAATTTCGACAACACTTATCATGTGTTTGACCTCATTAATTCGACACTTTTCATTGTACTTTTTAAAAGGACGTGGTTGAAAGTCTACCATAATTGCTGCCAGATTTATGGCATCAATATTTGATGGATCGGTCTCTCCTTTAAAAAAAGTTTCGATCGGTCTGAACTTATCTTTTTGTTCATTAAACTTATTTTTTCGTGTATGATCAAAATCTAAACACAATAAATTTCTGAAAACATTTAAGTCGTCCTGAGTCGGATTATTTTCAAAAATAATCCAACACAAGTCACGGAGCTTTGCGCGCGAAGGGTTGTACAAATAATCAAAGTATTCACCTTCTTTCTCGATCTCGTATTTGCTCTTAATCGCTTTTTTGTATTCTTCTAATGTCTGGCTATGCATGGTATTTTTTTGGGAATTTTCGGGAATTGTTGGGAATCTCAGGAAAACGAGGGAATTCTGGGAATCCCCTACCATTAAAGGCTTTAAAGTGTCTTTTCTTTGCCATAGAAATTAGTTCAAGTTTTATCTGCAGATTAAAACAAAAATATAAAACTAGTTCAAATTAACAGTGTAAAAAAAACCGTAAGACCGATTTTATTCGGGAAGTATAAATAACGTCTTACTGTTCTACACATTGTACTTCCCAAAAAACCAATATTGGTATTGCCCTAACCAACCTCCGGACTATTTCCGGTCAGCAATACCCATGTCTAATTTCTAAATCTAAATAATATGAAAAAGCTAATAATTTTTATCGCTTTCACGATACTATTCACCATGTTCTCCTGTACACCTGATGAATACGAAACTCCAACCAAACAGGAAACAAAGAAATCTATTGATCCTGCAAAACCAACTTTTGCTGATGGTCCTGGTGATGGTTCTGGAAATGGAACACCACCACCACCACCACCAGATATTTAATAAAGATATTATTTTTAGTATCTAATTAATTACTATTTTCGGGGAAAGTAAATTTGTATGTTACGGTCCCCGTTTTTTTGTTTCATTATCTTTCTTTTTCTGTTTTCCTGTAAAGAAGAAAAGACCAATATTACTAGCAAAGCATCTATTCAAAAAGAAGCATTTCGTTTACGAGATAAAGCAATTGAAAACTTTAAAGAACAAAACTTTAATACCTCCTTTTATGAGTTTAATAAATCGAAACAGCTTTATGAAATTTTAAAAGACAGCGCTAATATTGGGTATGTACTTACTATGATAGGATGTATTCAACAAGTCAACGGAGATTATTATGGTAGCAAAGAAACTGTGACTGAAGCAATCGTCTATGTTAAAAAAAAGAGCATGTATGCTGCTGATATTAATAATGCATTAGGCATTGCCGACAAAGAACTCTCTCAATATAATGATGCTATTTTTTATTATAAAGAGGCTGTTAAAGATTACCCAACTGCTTTACAAAAGCTACTCCCTTTAAGTAATATTGCCCCTGTATATATCCATCAAAAAAAATATCCTCAAGCTATTGCAATTTTAGAATTCATTTTAAGTACTAAATTACTGGACGATAAATCTCAAGAAATTAATAAAGCAAGAATTCAGGACAATCTAGGGTACTCTTATTTTAAGAATGGAATAGATGAAAAAGGATTCCATTTAATGAATGAAGCGCTCCAGACCAGAAATGAAATTAAAGATACCTATGGCAGTATTGAAAGTTATCTGCACCTAGCCGACTACCATGCTAAAAAAGACATCCAGAGATCAGACGAAAATGCTCTTGCAGCTTATAACATTGCTACAAAACTAAACAGCATAGATGAAAGACTGGAAGCCCTCCAAATTTTAATCTCGAATGATCATAGTCCTCAAAATCATAAATATGTTCAAAAATATTTTAAACTAAATGACAGCATCATAAAAGTTCGGAACAACTTCAAAAATAAATTTGCTAAAATTAAATACGATGCTAAAGTAGAAAAAGATGAAAATGCCAAACTCCGTCTGGAAAAAGCCGAAACTCAATTGTCTCTTCAAAAAGCTAAATATTTGCGAATTGTATATATAATCATTTTCGTTTTCTTAGTCATTCTAATTTTAATTGTAGTGCGTTATTACAAAAACAAGAACAAAGCAATCGAATTTAAAACTTCGTATATGACCGAAGCCCGCATCGCAAAAAAAATTCATGATGAGCTGGCAAACGATGTCTACAATGTCATTGCTTTTGCAGAGTCACAGCCTTTATCTAAAGAAAACACCAGAGAAAATCTACTGCAGAAACTAGATGATATTTACGGACGTGTAAGAGGAATCTCCAGAGAAAATAACAAGATTGAGACCGGTGCAGATTTCACTTACAGCATTAAAGAAATGCTTTCGACTTACAAAACTAACGAAAGAAACATTATTGTCACCAATTTAGAAAGCATTAACTGGGAAACGATTAACGACACTAAAAAAATTACCATAAGCCGAATTTTACAGGAATTAATGGTGAATATGAGAAAACACAGCAATGCCAGTATTGTTGGGATAAAATTTGAAAATAACGAGAAATCAATCGCAATAAACTATACCGATAACGGGAAAGGTTTTGAAAAGGCCACTATTGCAAAAAATGGTCTGCAAAACATGGAACAACGCATCCAGGCCGTTAAAGGAACTATTACTTTTGATACAGCACCGGATAAAGGATTTAAAGCAAACCTTTCTATACCTAAATAAATTCAACATTATAATTTGACTATCTAATAACTTGGATATACAAAAAAAAAGCCTTTCAAGATTACTCTCAAAAGGCTCTTTCCCTTCAAAAAACAGGTTAATAAAAAACTAATCCTGTATACTATTTCGTTATTTTAAGGCAAATAAACTTTAGTTTAAATTAGATACAATGTCTTTCTCTAAAATTTCAACGGCTTCTTTCCAGTTGTTTACCCTTAAATGGTGCGTTAGATTAACGTTATGAAATGCGGTAAACATGATTGGTTTTCCCATGCAATGATCTAAATTTTTTCTGTGATCATCAATCATATAATCGGTATTGATAATTCGTTTGCTGCCGCATAAAATGATATTTTCCCATGTGATAAAAGGAAAATGCTCTGCCAGCCAGGCTACTTTCTCAGCCAGTGATACCGGAAATTCTGTTGCAGCAGAAACAATAAATATTTCAAAGTTTTCTTGTAAACGGCGTAAACTTTCTATTGCGTCGGGTATTACCGGTAGATTTCTGAAAAAATTATCTGCATTCAAAACTTTACGCAAAAGTACCCTGTCACTAAAAGCTTCTTCTTCGCTTAATCCCTGAATGCTTTCTTTTGAAAGTGAGGTTCCGCTCTCTTCATTATACTGTTTTATTAATTGTGCTTCAATGTCGGCAAGTACACCGTCCATATCGATGGCAATAGTTTTCTTTTTCATTTCGATTAATTTTGCAACAAATTTACGCAAATATTGCAAAGTATTGCAATTTTAACTTATTTTTGCAATATAAATTTGCACGACATGAAAAAAGAGGAACGTCAAAAAGTAATTTTAGAATACCTGTCAAAAGAACATCGACTTACTTTACAAGAACTTAGCGTCTATTTAAATGTTTCTGAAGACACGATAAGACGGGATGTAAAAGAACTTTCAGATCAGGGATTGTTAAAGGCTGTCCGCGGAGGTGCGGTTGCCCCGTCTCCGATTCCGCTTCATTTTAGAAATAGAGAGAAACATGACCTTGAAAACAAAAAAATAATAGCCGAAAAAGCAATCTCTTATCTAAAAGACGGACAGGTAGTTTTTATCGATGGCGGAACCACTTCATTAGCTTTAGTGGCCAGTTTCCCTTATGATTTGAAAATAACGGTCATTACCAACAGTTTTCCTGTAGCGGCCCTAATTGAAGATTTGCCCAATATCGAATTGATTTTTGCCGGAGGAAGAATGTGCAAAACTTCTTTTGCTACCGCCAGTATTGAGACGATTGATTTTTTCAGAAACTTCAGAGCCAACATTTGTATTCTCGGACTTTGCAGCATTCATCACGAACGTGGTGTTACAGGGGTTTTACACGATGATTCTCAGATAAAAAGAAACATGATTCAGCACTCCGATTTTGTTATCGCTCTGGGCTCTATCGAAAAAGTAGGCACTGCTGAATCCTATTTTGTTTGTCCGATTAAAGATATAGACGTACTGGTGACCAATATTGATCCGGAGGATGAAACTTTAAAACCTTATCAAAATGCAGGAGTGACACTTGTTTAATTTTTGTGATGATTAAGAATGCATTTTATCGCATAAATAAACTGATCCAATCTTTTACTATGATATATTTTAACTTAAAGAAGAATAACAAGGAATGTCAAGTACATCTTCACTAGAACGTTTTTGTTATAGCAAAACATCAAATAACCTAAACAGTCGAAAAAAAAGTCTTTAAAATTTAATTTTTTAAAGACTTCTAGTTTTTAATTACTTTTTCTCAAGAACATTTAACCTATAATTTTGTTCTTCTACTATTTTAATTAAATAGTCAACATTTTTTTGCTGCTCAATTGCATGTAAGGTTAATTCTTCTATTTTTTTAAGCAAACTCAAATTCATCTCTGCTAACATTAATCCATTTTTCTCTATTTCCTGAGCTGAAGGTATTTCTGGTAAATGATTATTTAGTTTAATATATTTTTCGACTTCTCGCAATGATTTTAATTTATAATCATTGGCAAAAACATAATCCGGAAACCTTCCTGCATTAACCGTTACTTTTACTTCCCGAGCATGAATATCTCCGGCAACCGTAAGTTTTGAATCTGGATTTTTCGTACCTATACCAACATTTTTACTATAATCAATACGCATCACTTCTGTGGCATCGGCTCCCCCAATCATAAAAATTGTAGAGGCTGCTCCTCCGGTATTCGGTCCTATTTTAATATCTCCACCATTACCCCCCATAATGTCGTTTACATAGAGATTTGATCTCACCATTACTTTACCATTAACATCTAAAAGAGTTAAGCTATTTGGTTGATCTGTTCCAATACCTAATTTACCTAAAACGTAACTTGTCCCACTACCCCCAATTTTTAAATTTCCAGAAGATTCTACATCGCTTTTGGAGTCTAAAAGATAACGCCAGCTTTCCCATGTATTTTGCTGAAAAAATGCACTCCTGTATAATATTCTGCCCCCATTCCAGGTATTGTCAAAATAAAGTTGTGAATCTAAATGACCTCCTCTACCATTTATCTCTAGCAGAGAGCCCCAGCTAGAGGGTGCACCTGCCCCTTCATAATTATCCCAAAGTCTTATAGACATTGGTTCTACACCAGCTCTGGGTGCACTATTAAAATCTTTTTGAGTCTGGCTCCAGTTTAAACTTTTAGTCCCCAAATTACCATCAAAAGTTTGACTGTACGAAAACGAACAAAGTAGTACAATAAATGAACATAGCTTTTTCTTCATGTGTTTTGTTTTGTTTATTCTGACAAATTTAGATAATCTTCAAAAAAGACTCCTAAAATGCTCTTATTTTTTCTAGCACGGTAATATTTTATTTCTATGTCCTACTATAAAATTCTCCTTACTATTTTTCATAACTTTACATCTATCAATAAATTAATCCTAAAAATCCATTTACTATTTGAAAATTAAACATCCGTAAAATGCAATTCCAATATTTTTTGCCATCAGAAATTCTGAAGCCTTATATCAAACATTACTATATTTTTGAATCAGATTCGGATAAGGAGTTTGAAGATACGGTATTTCCCAGTGGCGAAATGGAAATCATTTTCAATCTTGGTGATGGCATTTGGGAATCATTGGTTGACCAGACTTTCTACAAAACTCCAAAAATTGAATTATGGGGACAGATCACTAAACCTCTTGCCATAAAATCAAAAGGCAAACATACAATGTTGGGAATTCGGTTTTATACGCACACGGCAGCTTATTTTTTTAAGGATGAAATCGGAATATTCAACAATCAGATTTTCGATCTCGAAGATATAATTGGTAATCCAATAAAACATTTGCACGATCAGTTACTAGAAACTTCTGATATTAAAAAAAGGATCGAACTGATCGAAACCTTCCTGATACAAAAAATTATAACAAACGATAAAATATCGGATAAGATCGAAAAAGTAGCTCATATCTTATCCAGTTTACTCAACGACCCGACTGAAAGCAATATCAACAGTATTTCAGTAAAATATGGTATAACGCCCCGTTATCTTCATAAACTAGTCTTTCAGCATACGGGACTCGCTCCAAAAGCATTTAATAAAATCAAACGTTTCCAACACAGTCTTAAGCTCATTAACACTACCGAATACCCCTTTACTTCTATTGCTTATGATTCCGGCTATTTTGATCAATCCCATTTTATAAGGGATTTTAAATCCTTTACAGGAACTACGCCAACTTCCTATTTAGAGAATCAGTCTCCTATCAATCAATTAATTATCTAAAAAGAATATACTGCATTACAGAATTAATTCTTAGTACCTTAGAAACTAAGCCCCTTAATTTAAAATTCAGTTCCGATTTGTACAATTCAGACGTTTTTACCCTGACTATCTTTGACAAAAATAATAGTCAATCTAAAAACTTTATACTATGAATTCTTTTAATACGACATCAGAATTGAATCCAAAATCAACCTTTTTCTTAGTTGTTTTTTACAACCTCTTTTTTAATCGAAATCTCATTTATCTGACATTCAAATTCATTGCAATTGTCCTGTTGCTTTCCGGCTGTAATTCATCTTCCAAAAATAAAACAGCAGATTTAAGCGAAGCAAAAAAAGCAATACAGGAAAGCAATGCCATTTATTTTGATTCTTTTAAAAATAATGATCCATCCTTATTCATAGACCGATATGCTGAAGATGCTTCTATCTTACTCCCGAACGCACCACAAATTTATGGAAAAGAAAGTGCAGCCAAATTTTTCAGAAAAGCTTATGATGAATATGGCTTAAGAGGCGGAAAGTTTATCACCACAGCAGTATACGGTGACGGCATAGAGTATGTTACCGAAGAAGGCTTGTGGCAATCCTTAAACTCCAAAGGTGAATTAATGGATGACGGGAAATTTTTAGTTCTCTGGAAGAAAACTTCAAAAGGCTGGAAAATGTTCAGAGATTCTTTTAGCAGTAATCGAGAAGCTAAATAATTGCAATAATCTCTTTTACATTCTTTTCACCCGCAATTAAAAAAGCCTTTCAAGTATAAAATCTTGAAAGGCTTTTGTCTACAAATTAAAAAGCAATATTATTTCCAACCGCCGCCTAAGTCTCTGTAAACATGGACTGCAGCATTCAATTGTTCTTTTTTAGTATCAACCAATTCCAGTTTTGCTTCTAATGCATCTCGTTGTGTCATTAAAACCTCAAAATAATCTACTCTGGCCGATTTAAACAAATCATTAGAAACATCTATTGAAGTGTTCAGAGCATCTACCTGTTGCGATTTAAGATCATAGCCTTTTTGTAAGTTTTCAATCTTCGAAAGTTGATTAGAAACTTCTAAATAAGCATTCAAAATGGTACGATCGTAATTGTACAAAGCCTGAAGCTGTCTTGCATTTGCGCTGGCGAATTCTGCTTTAATCGCATTTCTGTTGATCAGCGGTGCGGCCAGATCTCCTGCTAATGAATACAGAAGTGACTCCGGAAATGTTAACAGATAAGAAGGCTTAAACGCCTGCACTCCTATTGCAGCTGAAATGTCTAATGAAGGATAGAATTCTGCACGTGCCACTTTTACATCTAATTTTGAAGCAACTAATTCTAATTCGGCCTGTTTCACATCAGGACGATTTGCCAGTAATTGAGACGGAATTCCTGAAGTCACTACAGCCGGTAATAAGCTCAGGAAGTTGTTTGTATTAGTTCTTTTAATTTCCTGTGGATATCTTCCCAATAAAAAGTTGATTTTATTCTCCGTTTCTTTTATTTGCTGAAGAATTCCAAATTCCATACTTTTTGAAGTTAAAACCTCAGCTTCAAACTTCTTCACGCCCAGTTCGGTCGCTCTTGCTGCCTGCTTCTGAATTTTTACAATTTCCAAAGCATTCGTCTGCAATTTGATGGTTTGTTTTACAATGTCCAATTGGGTATCTAAAGCCAGTAACTCGTAATAAGAATCGGCTACTTCGGCAATAAGATTCGTAATTACAAAGTTCTTCCCTTCAACTGTCGCTAAATATCGGTTTAAAGCTGCTTTTTTAGAATTACGCAGTTTTTTCCAGATATCAACTTCCCAGTTTGCATATGCCGAAATAGTAAAATCTCCTAGTGGATCTGGGGTCTTTACCCCCGGTTTGATGTCTGTATTGGCATCACCCGCACCCTGACTGGTATAGCGGCCCACTTTCTCTACTCCCGCTCCGGCACGAACACCAACAGTTGGCAATAGAAGTCCTTTTTTTACACGAATGTCATTTCTTGCAATCTCAATTTCCTGCAAAGTAATGTTTAATTCCTGATTGTTCTTAAGCGCAACATCAATTAGCTCTACCAGATTCTGATCTTTAAAATAATCTTTCCACGCTAATGTTGCTGTACTGTTGTTTGCATCCTGAATCTGAGTTGTTGTACCAAACGACTCAGGAACTGGTGTGCTTGTTGTTGTAGTCTCAGGAGCAGGGGCTTTACACCCTGCAACCATGAGACATGCACTCAATGCAATACTATATTGATATGATTTGAATTTATACATGATTGTTATCAATTTCTTCTGTTAATGGATTCTCTTCTTCATGTTTCACTAGTTTGTATCTCTCTGCTATTTTCCCAAAGATGTAATACAAACCAGGAATCAAAAACACCCCACAAATCGTTCCGATAAGCATACCTCCTGCCGCAGCAGTACCAATCGTACGGTTACCAATTTTTCCGGGACCGGTAGCAAATGCAAGTGGTAATAAACCTGCAATAAAAGCAAAGGAAGTCATCAAAATTGGACGGAACCTTGCTTTGGCTCCTTCCATTGCAGCTTCCAGAACTGATTTACCTGCAGCATGTCGCTGGATTGCAAACTCTACAATCAAAACGGCATTTTTACCCAATAAACCAATAAGCATTACCATCGCTACCTGTGCATAAATGTTGTTCTCTAATCCTGTTAATTTCAGTAAAAAGAAAGCTCCAAAAATACCTGCCGGTAAAGAAAGAATTACAGATAATGGTAAAATAAAACTCTCGTATTGAGCTGCCAGTACCAGATATACGAATCCTAAACAGATCAGGAATACCCAGATTGCCTGATTCCCCTGTGCCACCTCATCAGCAGAAATACCTGCCCAGTCGATGTCGTATCCTCTGGGTAATTTTTTAGCAGCAACTTCCTGAACAACTTTAATTGCCGTACCGGAACTATAACCCGCTGCCGCAGATCCACTAATTTGTGTGGAAGTGTACATATTATGTCTTGTGATTTCAGAAAGTCCGTATACTTTTTCCAATCTCATGAAAGCGGAGTAAGGTACCATTTCATCACGGTTGTTTTTCACATACAATTTTAGGATATCATCGGGCTGAGCACGATATTCCGGAGAAGCCTGAACAATTACTTTATAGTTAATTCCGAATTTAATAAAACTGATTTCGTAGTTACTTCCCACAAGAGTTGACAAGGTATTCATGGCATTTTCGATGGAAACTCCTTTTTGTTGTGCCAGATCATTGTCGACTTTCATCATGTATTGAGGAAAACTCGAACTATAGAAACTAAACACGTTAGACAATTCCGGATGTCTGTTCAATTCAGCAACAAAGTCATTATTTACCTTTTCCATTTTTTTGTAATCTCCGGAACCTGTTTTATCCAATAAACGAAGTTCAAATCCTCCGGCAGCACCATATCCAGGTACAGCAGGCGGTTGGAAAAACTCGATATTAGCTCCTGCAATATCTTTACATTTTTCCTCCATTTCATGCATGATCTCCAAAACAGATTCTTTTCGGTCGCTCCAATCCTTAAGGTTAACCAAACAAGTTCCTGAGTTTGCTCCTGTACCTTCAGAAAGAATTTCGTAACCTGCCAATGAAGAAACTGATTTTACTCCGTCTATATCTTCAGCAATTTTCTGAACTCGCTCTGCAATATTGTTGGTTCTTTCTAATGAAGAACCCGGAGGTGTCTGAATTACAGCATAGAACATTCCCTGATCCTCATTCGGAATAAATCCGGAAGGAACTGTGCTGCTCACTAACCATGTTCCGGCACAAAATCCTAACAAAGCAATTACAGTAACGGCTCTTCTGTTTACGATCTTACCTAATACATTTTGATATTTCCCCTGAGCCAGATTAAACTTGTTATTAAAACCATCTATAAAAACATTAACAGGTGTTTTCTTTTTAGGCAGAGCATGATTATTTTTTAACATCATAGCACAAAGTGCCGGTGTCAAGGTTAAAGCCACAATACCCGAAAGTATAATCGCCGTTGCCATAGTAACCGAGAACTGACGGTAAAACACCCCAACAGGACCTGACATGAATGCCACCGGAATAAATACCGCCGCCATCAGGAATGTAATCGCTATAATTGCCCCTGCAATCTCATGCATCGCTTTTTTAGTTGCTTTAAAAGGCGACAGATGTTCTTCTTCCATCTTCGCGTGTACAGCTTCGATCACAACGATCGCATCATCGACGACGACTCCAATTGCTAATACTAAAGCAAACAAAGTAATTAAGTTCAATGAAATATCTAAGAAAGTCATGAATACAAAGGTTCCAATCAACGATACCGGTACCGCAATTGCCGGAATAACAGTCGAACGCCAGTCTCCCAGGAAAAGAAATACCACTAAACCTACCAAAATAAAAGCTTCTACCAGCGTGTGGATTACTTTTTCGATAGAGGCATCCAAAAATTTAGAAACGTCGTATGAAATTTCATAATCCATTCCTTTTGGAAATTTTTGCTTAATTTTTTCCAATTTCGCTTTTACCTCCTCAATAACCTGATTGGCATTACTTCCAAATGACTGTTTCAATACAATAGCCGCAGAAGGCTTACCATTTAGGTTCGAGTAAATATCATACATCGAACTTCCAAATTCAATATTGGCAATATCTTTCAAACGTAAAAGTTCTCCGTTAGCATTGGATTTTACCACAATATTTCCATATTGCTCTTTTGTGGTAAAACGTCCTGAATATTTCAATACATATTCAAATGCCTGAGAACGTTTACCGGAACTTTCTCCTGTTTTACCCGGAGAAGCCTCCAAACTTTGACTTGACAATGCTTCCATTACCTCATCGGCAGAGATTTTGTACGCCAGCATACGATCCGGTTTCAGCCAGATACGCATAGCATATTCACGAGTTCCCAGGATATCTCCGGAACCAATACCATTTACCCTTTTCAATTCTGAAAGTACGTTGATATCAGCGTAGTTGTACAAGAACTTCATGTCGGTATTTTTGTCTGTACTGTAAAGGTTCACGTACATCAACATACTCGGCACTTCTCGGGTAATTTTTATACCCTCTCTAATTACCAATGGAGGTAATTTATTGGTAACCGAAGCTACACGGTTCTGAACGTTAACCGCCGCTTGGTTGGGATCTGTTCCTAAGTTAAAAACTACTTTTATAGTCGCCTCACCATCATTTCCGGCATCAGAAGACATGTATTTCATTCCCGGAACTCCATTTAAAGCTCTTTCTAAAGGAATAATAACTGCCTTGATCATCAATTCACCGTTAGATCCGGGATAATCTGCAGTAACATTCACCATTGGTGGTGAGATTGTAGGGAATTGCGTGATAGGTAAATTCAATACCGACAATACTCCTAAAAAGACAATTATAAGCGATATTACTATCGACAGTACAGGTCTTTGAATAAATTTATTAAACATTTTTTATTTTTTTAATGATTAAACCTATTCTGCTTTTAAGCGTAAATTGTTCATTACCGCTTTAGGAGATTGGAATTCATATTTGATTTTGTCGTTCTCTTTTACTTTTTGAACTCCTTCAAGTAAAATTTTATCGGTATCGGCAAGTCCGGTTCTGATCACATACAAATCAGGGATTTCGCCTGTTATTGTGATTTCTCTTGAATTTACTTTATTGTTTTTATCGATCACAAAAACATATTTTTTATCCTGAATTTCGTAAGTCGCTTTTTGAGGAATTACGATGGCATTCTTAAGCGGAACAATCATTTGAACCTGTCCTGTTTCTCCATTTCTAAGCAATTTTCCTGAATTAGGAAAGCGTGCTCTGAACGCAATATTTCCGGTTTCATTATTAAACTCGCTTTCGATAACTTCTACATTTCCTTTTTCTTTAAAAGTTTCACCGTTAGCCAAAACCAAGCTTACTCTGTTATCAGCACGATCTTTTACATCGGTCTGGTATTGTAGATATTCCGGTTCTGAAACATTGAAATAAGCAAACATTTGACTGTTGTCTGAAAGACTCGTCATCAATTCACCTTCATCAATAAGGCTTCCTAATTTTAATGGAATACGATCGATAGTTCCGTCAAACGGAGCTCTGATTTCTGTAAATGACAAATGAAGTTTTGCCAGTGCTACTTCGGCTTTTGCAGATTGCAATTTTGCTTGTGCTACACTTAATTCGTTCTTAGAAACGATATTTTTATCTGCCAGTAATTTGGCATTTTGAAGTTCTATTTCTACTGATTTTTGTTCAGCTTGTGCTTTTAATAATTCTGCCTGATACATATTTGGCATAATTTTAAACAACAGCTGCCCTTTTTTTACAAATTGTCCTTCATCGACAAAGATGTTTTGTAAAAAACCTTTTTCCTGAGCACGGATTTCAATATTACGTACTGATTTGATTTGTGAAACGTACTGTTTCGTAAACGAAGTGTCTATTTTTACCGGATTGGTAACAACAAATTTTTCTACTTCTTCTTTTTCTTCTTTTTTAGTTGTACAACTAGTTAGGCACACCAGGGCAATTAAGCCTGTGAACAAGATAATTCTTTTCATGATTTTAATGGAAATTAAGCGATTGAGTGCTTGGAATACGGTGATTCCTTTAGATGAAAAAATGCATCAGGTGCCCTTAGTCAGAACTTAACTTTCATATAAGATGAAGTAGCAAAAAATACATCAACAAAATATGCAGATCACAACTTAGGCAACCGATGTATATTGTTGAATCAAATTCTTAGTACTCGTTGAGTAATGTAGATAGGATTTGAGTTGCCACATAAGGACAAGAAGATTTTAAAACGATTATAATCGTTTGCAGCTGTCTGACTGGTAGCAAAGGAAAGATACCAACTGTCAAGTAAGCTGTAATTTGTTGTAAACAAATGGTTGGAAAGGCCACCTTTAAGATCATCACTTCCAAGGCATTCTTCTTCAGTATCACAGTCAGCATCTTCTATAATAGAACTGCCCTGATCCTGATTGGTGAATTTCACACGGTGTCTTTTCTCAAGATGGTGAGAATGAGAGTCTTTAGGAGTACCCGCATTAAGATATTGCCCTCCGCCAAGCAGAAGCAAATTCATAAATACTAAAAAGACTATTAACTTTCTCATTTGGGTGCGAAAGTAAGGAAAGTATCGAAAGAAAAAAAGATTTTTTTATAAGCTTTAACATTTAATAAAACACGAAAACGTTTTCAGGGTTTTAATAGGCTGATTTTGTGATAAAAAAACACTCTTTCTTGCCTAAAAATCATAAAAAATTGACTCTGATTCAGAATCAAATTGATAACATTTCGAAAAACATCAAAAAAACATCAAAATCGCAAATATCTGAGGATGTATATTTTATTTCAAAAAGTACGCTCTGTTTTCTAAAGTAAAATCTCCATTATGGTAAATTGCTGTCCTGCTTTTGTAAAAACCTGCCCCATATCCTGCATGCCCAATTTCTCATAAAAAGCTTTTTTATTAACTCTGGCGTTACACCAAACTTTTTTCAATTTCTTTTCTTTCGCTAACTGCAAAATATATTTTACAAGCTCAGAACCAATGCCTTTCCCCTGATATTCTTCCAGCGTAGCCAGCTTTCTGAACTGCATTTTGTCATCATTGATGAAACAGGAAACAATTGAAACCAGCTTATCCTCCACAAAAACGCCAAAGTGTAATCCTAAAGCATCTTCTTCTAACTGTACAAACTCAAACGGCTGATCCGGCCACATTACTTCATGTCTGATTTGCCAGGTCTCCGAAGCCTTTATTGTTTTGATTTTCATTGTTCTGCTAATTACTCTTTTGCACACAAAGATATTTCATAAAAACAAAAAAAGGGAATCTAAGTTGATTCCCTTTTTTACTATTCTACTTTTATATAAAATCGCTCTGTATTATTGTCGGTTATTTTTTCAATACCCTCATCTCCCTTCTTACCAACATTAATGACATGTAATTCATTTCCATTTATGGTGCAATTCCAAACTGTACCATCAGATAAAATAATGTCCGAAAACAATGCATCTGATTTCTCTTTGTTGTAATACACTAATTTCTCAGACTTAATAAGTTTTTTTTCCTGCGTTTTCTTATTCTTCTCATACGAAAAGATTTCATCATCTTTAATCTCAATTAATTCCTCAAAATCTTTCTGAGAAGCTGCATTGTTTTGACTAGCAGCCCAAACCGGTTTATCTCCAACCATTTTCCAGGTACCAATAGCCTGCTTTAAAAGATGTTCTCTCAAAACTGTTCTTAAGGTATCTACTTTTTTAATCGATTCCTGACCTATTGTATTATCAGGTTTAATTTTTGAGGCAATGTAAAACAAGTCAATTGCTTTCTTATAATCTGCTTTTTCATAGTAATCTAAAGCTAATTCGTATCTGCTTTTCTGAAATGCGATTTTAGGGTTGTTTTGAGCAAAGTTTTTAAAACAGATTAATAAAACAATAAAAAATAGTTTCTTTTTCATTAATAATGTAGGTTTTCATTTTTTTGCAAACCTAGTTTTTTAATCGCAGACTTCCATCTCCTTTTTAACTTTTTTTTAATTCAAAAATAAGATTTTACTTATAAATTATCAGAAAAGAAATTCAACGACCCTGTCTCTCTTATATTTACTGCTACTTTTAACTATTTTACTCTAATTTAGACTGAAAATAAATTTAAAACTTCCATTGCTTTATCTGTGTCTTTTTTAGCCACGAAGATATGATCATGATAAAAAGCAGCCACGACATTACAGCTAATACCATTCTCAGAAAGCGCTTTCGAAAAAGCCGCTGTTAAACCTACTGCTTCTAAGGAAGAATGTACAGTAAGTGTGATCCAGGACATTACAACTGAGTAATCCAACTTTAATGTGTCTGCAATTTCTTTTTTCAAAATCAGAGTAATTGCTTCATTTTCTTTGAACAACATTACAATATCATCCATAGACATGTTCTCGATCTTTTCTACTTTACAGAAAACATAATCTCCTAAATTATGCTGAGGTTTCATGCTTTTTAGCAATTTTTCCAAATCTTTTTCTCCTGACATTTTAAGTTTTTGTTAAATCGGTTATTTTAGTTTCTCCAGCTTCCCCTTTGCTTCCGAAAAGTTTTTATCCAACAGCAGCGCCTTTTCGTAACTGGCAATTGCATTTTTCTTATCACCATTAGCTTCATAAAAATCTCCAAGGGAATCATATACGTTTGCACTTTTAGGATAATTGGCAACATTTAACTTAAACAGATAACCGGCCAAATCCATATCTTTTTTTCCTAAAGACTGATAAGCATAAGCATTTACGGTATTTTCAGGAACATTAACGGTATAACCCAATTTTTTTGAAACATTCTCGAAGTGTTTTTCAATCTTAGCAAAAACTGCTTTATTAAAATTAAACTGTTCCGTAATGGAAAGTTTCAATTGATTGAACTTAAACAGAAAACGCAGACCATCATAGGTGGCGATCAATGGCACAGATCCGTGATTGTCATCGTTGTAATATTGGTACGCATAATTCAGATTGCTTTTCTTATTGTTCTGCAAAAAATCATTGAAATCTAAAATAGAACGGATATGTTTGGTAAGAAGTGTTGCATCTTCTCTAACTTTTTCAATATTCATCCCCTCATCCATAGTATTTGCAGCGGCCATAAATAAGGAAACTTTTGACAGGTTTTTATTGGCTAATTTTTTCTTCGTATCTGCTAAAAACTTCTGACGATCCCACCACAAACTTGGATCGATCGCAATATAAGAGTTAAATAAGTCGGTATGATTAGTAAGGATATTCAGGGCTGTCAACCCTCCAAAAGAATGTCCAATCAAAGTTTTAAAAGGTGCTGTGGGGTATTTACTGTCGATATACGGAATCAGTTCTTTTTCGAGGAATTCAACAAATTTTTCTCCTCCACCAGACTGATCACTTAGGCTTTGGGGTACAAAAGGAGGATCTACATCCGAATGTGTTGGAGTTAAATCACGATTTCTATTAGTGTTCGTAATCCCTACTATAATCATTTCCGGGCAATTTGTATTTCCGTTCGTCTCGCTTAATTCTTCAATGATTCCCACAACTGAGCTAAAGTGCCCTTCTGCATCCAATAAATAAACAACCGGATATTTTTGTTTTGCAAAACCTGTATTTCGTGCACTTTTAGGAAGATGAATCCATATTTTTCTATTTTCATTTAAAACTTTAGAGGAAATACTATCTATCGTTCCGATTTCAATTTTAGTTTTATTCTGGGAAAAGGCAGAACCCGTCAGCAATGTGAATAAACTAAGGAATACTATCTTTTTTTTTAAAATAATTTGCAAACTATTCATCACTTTTTAACTGATTAAAAATTCGTTACTAAAAATTTAACATTCGCTTTTATTACAAACAGAAGCCGCTTTTCTATTGAAAAAAGCGGCTTCTGTTGTATTCTTTTATTTTCCTGACCAGGTATTGTCGGCAGGAGTAGCATCCATAAAAATACCACCATCTAGAACTACTTTTTTAATTGGCTTGCTGCTCTTCACTGTAACAGCGGCCAGTTTTTGATTCGCCTGCCAAACAGCCGGTGTGCTATGAACTGTTTCTGTCGTATTATCTGCGTAGGTTACAATGGCATCAAACGGAATTGCAAAACCACCAACATTGGCTACAGAAATAACATTCTTAGCCACCTTTTTAACGGAAAGATCTAAGTAATTATTCGTGAAAAACCAATTATCAAAAAACCAATTCAAATTTTTACCCGAAGCTGTATTAATCGAATTAAAGTAATCCCATGGAACCGGGTGTTTACCATTCCAATTGTCCATATAGGCATGCAATGCTTTTTTAAACAAATCATCACCTAGCAAGTCTTTTAAAGCCAGGTATGATAAAGAAGCTTTTCCGTATGAATTATTGCCATAACCTGAATCTGATAACTGTGACGACATAGTGATGATAGGCTGATCTTCTTCTGTAGACGGGTCATTTATATATTGCTCTACTCGAAATTCTTTATAAAACTTGTCGGCAGCTTCTTTTCCGTGCTCTGCGATTCCTATTAAATATTCAAAAGTTGTCGCCCAGCCTTCGTCCATAAAAGCATAACGCGTTTCGTTAATTCCCATATAAAAAGGAAAATAGGTATGAGCTACTTCATGATCCTGAACCAATTGTGCAAAAACAGGATCTCCCATTTGCGAATCATTACACATCATTGGATATTCCATATCTGCAAAACCCTGAAAAGCCGTCATTTTAGAATATGGATAAGGTACTCCCGGCCAATTGTGTGAGAAGAAATCTAAAGCATATTGGTTGTACTTAATCGAATTTTCGAAATCGGTTCCTTTTACATCATAAGCTGCTTGGATACTCGCGCGGCGCTTTGTTTTTTTATCTACAATTACACTTCCGGCATCCCATAAATAATGATCGCTTAAACCAAAACAAACATCTGTAATGTTTTTAGCTTCAAATTTCCAAACGTTCCAATCGCTTTGTTTTGTTACCAGACCGCTTTTCATTTCCTGCTCATTGGCAATGTGTAAAATTTCATCTGTTACGTATGATTTTTTTAAACGTGCAGCAAATTCAGGCTGTAAAACCTCATCCGGATTCAATAAATCTCCTGTTCCGTAAACCACATAATTTTTAGGTGCTTTTACAGAATACGTATAATCATTAAAATCATTATAAAACTCCTGACCTGAAGTATGAGGCAGGTTATCCCATTTATTGTAATCATCAAAAACAGAAACACGAGGATAACTATAGGCTACAAAAAAAGTAGTGTTATCGATTTGCCCTTCTCTCCCGCTCACTTCTGATAGCGGATAATTCCAGTCGATATCAATTGTAATTTTACTATGAGGCGGCAAAGGTTTCTTCATTTTTACACTCCCAACGGTACCCCAACTTTTAGCATCTTCTTTGTAGACTTCGCCTTCGATTTTCAAATTTGTAATTGTCAATCCTTCCGTAAAAAAACCTTCACTATTTAATACCGCTCGTGGCGAGGTTTTTTTATGAATATTATTCACAAATCTAATTCGTAAATTTCTTAGCGTATCATTACTGTTGTTTTCATACACAATCGTTTCGGTTCCGCTAACTATTTTTGTATTGGCGTCTACAGTCAAAGCCATGTCATATTTACCATGATTTTGCCAATAATTTTTCCCGGGTTTTCCATCCATAGAACGAACACCATTAGTATAAGATTCCTTAATGTTCCTTGGCATGTAAAGTTCCTGTGCAAAACTATTTTGTGCTAAAAACAAAAACGCTATAAATAGCAATTGAAGTGATTTTTTTTCCATAAGTTGTTTTAAGATTTTGGTGGTTTGATTGATTATAGTAGTTAGATGACATTTTTAGCTTTAAGTTACATTATTCAGAAAATTTATTTCTAAAAATAAACAATAAAGTCAGAACCTCAATCACACAGAAAATCAAAGACTTAAAAAGAAAATAAAAACCGTCCAATTCAAAAAGAAAAAGACGGCCTCTACAATTAATATATAACCTTGGAAACTACAAAATATAATCGGTATTAATAAAATTCGATTCTCTGCTGTTTAGCAATTCCTGCAAAATTTCATTGTTATAAGCGATATCTTTTGAAGCCACAAACGTACGGATAGAAAAAGAACGCAAGGCATCCGGAATACTTAAAGTTCCTACAGCAGAATCTTTACGCCCCGTAAACGGAAAGGCATCAGGGCCACGCTGACAAGAACTGTTGAGGTTTACTCTGCATACTAAATTTACTAAGGCATCAATAAGCGGTGCCAAAGTTTTAATGTCTTTCCCAAAAAGACTCACCTGCTGTCCATAATTCGATTCGGCCATATCTTCAAGTGGTTCGTTGATATCTTTGAAAGAGATAATGGGAACCACCGGTCCAAACTGCTCTTCGTGATACACTCGCATTTCTTTGTTTACCGGATACAAAACTGCCGGAAAAATATAATTTTCACTATGCTTTCCTCCTTTTTCGTTCAATACTTTTGCGCCCTTATGTAGGGCATCATCAATTAAGCCCTGAATGTATTTTGGTTTGTCTGTTTCCGGAAGCGGTGTTAAAGAAACTCCTTTTTCCCAAGGATTTCCAAATGCCAGACCGTCTACTTTTTCAGCAAAACGTTTATTGAATTCTTCCGCAATAGATTCATGTACATATAGAACTTTCAGTGCCGTACAACGTTGTCCGTTAAACGATAAACTTCCGGTAATACATTCCTGAATCGCCAGATCTAAATCGGCATCGGGTAAAATAATCGCCGGGTTTTTCGCTTCCAGACCTAAAATCAAACGAAGTCTGTTTTTATTTGGATGCTGATCCTGTAATGCTATTGCCGATTTACTGTTTCCGATTAACGCTAAAACGTCAATTTTTCCCGACTTCATAATAGGCGAAGCTACTTCTCGGCCACGACCGTAAACAATATTGATTACTCCTTTCGGAAAACTGCTTCTGAACGCTTCCAACAAAGGCGAAATACATAAAACACCATGTTTTGCAGGTTTAAAAATCACAGTGTTTCCCATAATTAAAGCGGGAATCAACAATGAAAAAGTCTCATTTAAAGGATAATTATAAGGTCCAAGGCACAAAACTACACCCAGAGGCCCACGACGAATCATCGCATTAACACCCTGAACTTTTTCAAAGTGCGAGCTACGTCCGTTTAGTTCTTTATAACTGTCTATGGTATCCTGAATATATTCAACGGTTCTGTCAAATTCTTTTTGCGAATCGCCAAGGTTTTTTCCAATTTCCCACATCAAAAGTTTCACCACCTCTTCGCGGGTTTCCTTCATCTGTTTTACGAAATTCTCCATGCATTTAATGCGGTCAACTACCTTCATCGTTGGCCATAAGCCCTGACCTTTGTTGTAAGCGGCATTGGCAGCTTCTACTACTTCGGCAGCTTCTTTCTCTTCCATAAACGGAATCGATCCTAATAAAGTTGGCGTGTATTTTTCGGTTGAGGAAATGGTCGAAAAAACCGGGGTTGTCTGTCCCGTCCATGGTTTTAATTCTCCATTTACAAGATAAGTATCTTGATTGATCAAATTTTTAATTTGAAATTCTTCGGGTATTAAACTCATAATTTGGTCTGTTATAGTTTGGTTATTAATAGCATTTGAAAAAGAAAAAAGAGGCTTTATAGGCCTCTTCTTCTGTTTTATGGGTTTACGGTTTCACCTTCCCAATCCAGAATTCCACCAAGCAAATTGTAGGCATTACTAATCCCTAACTCATTCATAATCTGACATGCTTTGGCACTTCTGGCACCAGAACGGCAATACACATAATAGTTTTTGTTTTTATCAAGCTCTTCGATTTCATAAATAAACCCTTGTCCTTTATTAATGTCGATGTTTACGGCATTTTCAATGTAGCCGTCATTAAATTCGTCTTCAGTTCTTACGTCCAGTATAACTGCATTCTCGTCAGCAGCCAGCTGATTAACCCAATCTTCTTGTGATAAATTCATAGTAAATGTGTTTTTGTAAAATTACGACGTTTCTATTGATTAAAAACGTGCCAAATGCGATTTCGATTATTATTCTCAGAAAACGTTTTAGAGAAAGTACTATAATCAGTGAAAAGCAAATTTACTTACTATTTTTAAAAATATAGTCTATAAATTCGATAGAAAATAGGATTTTTTCATTTACACAAAACACCTCTTAAATATAATTTTCTGATAATTTATACCATTGCAATCCCCTATCTTTGTAATAAATTATAGATTTTAATTTTAATTTAATAAAAATGTTCTTCACGAATGTTTTTTGCCACTGATTAAAAGGATTAAAATATTCGCCACGAATTTCCACAAATTAATTCGTGGAATTTGTGGCAAAAAAAAGTGTAAACCTGTTCAAACCGTAAAAACCGTGGGCATTAATTCCCTCCTATTATCAATGCAAAACTCACTAAAAAATATATTCCCTAATTTTTCCGACGAACTTATTGCAACAATTGAAGAAAACGGAATTCCACAGGATTTTGAAGCCGGAACCATCTTAATGCGAACCGGACAATACATTAAAAACACCGTGTTAATCACCAAAGGAAAAATTAAAATTTACCGCGAAGGTGAAGATGGCGGCGAGTTTTTAATGTACTACCTGCAACCCGGGCAAGCCTGTGCCATTTCGATGATCTGCACTGCTAAAAGCGAAAAAAGCCAGATAATGGCAAAAGTTGTCGAAGATGTTTCGGTTATGATGATTCCGTTACAAATGATGGACAAATGGATGATGGAACACCGAACCTGGTATGAGTTTGTAATCGATACCTACCGCAGCCGCTTTGAAGAAGTTCTCGAAGTAGTAGACAACATCGCTTTCCGTTCTATGGACGAGCGTTTAGAGTTTTACCTCAAACGACATTCGGATGCCTGTGGCTGCTCTGAAGTAAATCTTTCGCATCAGGAAATTGCAACGGAATTGAATACTTCCAGAGAGGTAATCTCCCGACTCCTTAAAAAAATGGAACAAAGAGGTCTGGTCAAACTCAACCGCAATCAAATCGAACTTTTAAAATAGACAGTTGCCACAGATTAAATTGATTAAATTGATTTTTTAACGATATGACGAATTTACAGCAATGCTGATTTAAAAACTAACCCAACAGGAATCCTATTAATCTTTTTAATCTGTGGCAAAATACTCTTATGTGATAAATGTTACTGTCAGTCTCTCTTAAACGAAGCATCTTTGCGTTAAAACAAATGCAATGGAATATTTAGGGTACTTTGCCTCAATCATTATAGGAATATCACTAGGCTTAATTGGCGGAGGCGGATCTATACTTACCATTCCGATTTTGGTGTATTTGTTCAAAGTAAATCCGGAACAAGCTACTTCTTATTCTTTATTTATAGTGGGATTAACTGCCATGTTTGGAAGTTACAGTCATTACAAAATGGGGAATCTTAAACTTAAGTCGGCTTTGTATTTTGCGATTCCTTCTGTCATTTCGATTCTGATTATTCGGGAAGTTATTTTTCCTCAAATTGCTTCTACCCTGTTTTCTATAGCTTCATATTCGGTTTCCAAAGATTTTCTTATCATGATTATCTTCTCGGTATTGATGATTACAGCAGCAATTTCGATGATCCGAAAAAATAAACCCGAAACAAAAGCCACCGAAACTAATTATGTTCAATTAAGTCTAATTGGATTTTTAGTTGGAATTGTGACCGGATTTTTGGGTGCCGGAGGCGGATTTTTAATTATCCCTGCACTGCTTTTCTTCGCTAATTTACCCATGAAACAAGCCGTTGGAACTTCATTGTTGATTATTACGATTAACTCTTCGATAGGTTTCGGCGGCGATTTATACATCGGAACTCCTATCGATTATACTTTTTTATTAGGCGTTTCGGCAATGGCACTCTTCGGAATGTTTATAGGAAGCCAGCTTTCTAAAAAAATCGACGGTGCTAAACTAAAACCCATTTTTGGATGGTTTGTTCTCGTAATGGGATTTTATATTATTACCAAGGAAGTTTTGTTTTAAAGTTTTAAAGTTTCACGCAGATTCAGCAGATTTAAACAGATTTTTATTTTACCTATTCAATTCAACTTTGGCAACCATTAAAAATAAGAAATCCGTTTTATTCACAAGGAAAAAACGGATTTGTATTTTTTGGGCGTTCCCTTCGGTCGGGCTATCCGCTAAATTCCAGATTAACAAAAACTACGGCTAAAAAGCCTTGTTTTTCTAAATCGGGAGATATCGCTCCTATCCCTAACGCAGATTTACGTGACCTTAAGTCCTTTATATTTCTATTTATTCAAAAGCTTTTCCAGGTATTCTACTTTTTCTTTTTCAGCCTGAACTAATTCTTTTTCAGCCAAAACCAAACGTTCGTAAAGTTCAACCATCTTATCCAAAGGATTAAAAGTAAAAATAGGTCCAGACGCAGCCTGACCATTACTTGTGCTATTATCATAAAAATTATTGAAGAAATTAAAAACAGATTCTTCTGTAAAATTTTCAATAGCTTCTACCGTCACACCAAGTGCTTTTGCAATTTGTACCAATTTTTCAAATTCAACAGTTTCACTGGTTTCAATATTTGAAATAGTCTGCTGGCTTGTGCCAATGGCATCAGCAAGTGCTCCTTGTTTCATACCACGAAGTTCTCTAATTCGGCTTATGTTTCGGCCAATATTTTTGGGTCTGTTCAATGTACTCATAATTCAAAGATATTTAAAATTCTTTAAAATTTTCTGTTTTCGTAAAATACAAATCCATCTTTGTAAAATACAATCTCAAAAGATTTAGAAACAAACAAAAATACAACTTTTCGTACATCCAAAACAAAAAAACTGATCATTAGCCTCTTTATCTTTTGAATCTTACTTCCACCAATAATAATAGTTATGTTGACCGTCGTATTCGAAACCACAGCGCGGATATAATTGATTTCCTATATCATTTGTTTTTTCGGTTTCCAGCATCAAACCACAAGCATTTGTTTCCTCACACCATTTTTTACTGCGATCAATTAATGCCACAGAAAATCCTTTACCTCTGTAATCAGGATGCACAAAAAGATCATTTAGTAACCATAGTCTTTGCATTTTAGTAGAGCTAAATATTTTATAGAGCTGTACAAAGCCAACTGCTTTTCCGTCTGCAATCGCTAAAAAAATATCCGACTCATTATGCAACAATCGTTCTTTAAGAAATGCTTTGCCTGCCTCAACATCAGATTTCTGACGATAGAAAACACGATAGAGGTCAAAAAGTTCAGCTGTTTCATTAAGATCTTCCAAACTTGCTTTTTTGATTTGGTAATTCATTATTGTAAATTTTGAGATTAAAAGAACGAAAATATTCTAAAACTTAAACTCTTTTATAGTCCAGATTTCATAAAACGGGATCATCCAGAACTTAATTCTTTTCAAAAGATTAACTTAAACAAAAAAACAAATGATCTCTTTTACCACTTCTATTAAACCCTGAATTTTGATAAAGATGAAAACCAAAAAAACAACCTAAAAATTACTTACATTCGAAACCTTACGCTCTGAAAGAGCCTTAGCAACAACATGGTGGGAAGCACTATGAATGAAAAAAGATTATGATGATAAGCCCTGAAAGGGCGAAAGCCTAATCTCAAAAAAAAAAATCCTTTATATATTTTTGAGAAACATTTATTCTTCTTTAATCTATTACTACTCATTTGCTTTAGCCCTTTCAGGGCAATATTCACTGCTTCTTAATTCGTAGTGCGATGCACTACGTTATTACTTTAAGGCTTTCAGCCTATTTTTAAAGGTTTCAAATCACAAAATTTATAAAAATAATCTTTCACAACTTTACCTAACAACTCTTTTTTTTTGCTAAAGCCATCTCGGAATCAAACAAAAAAACCGTTGGTTAAAACCAACGGCTATGCATATCATTAATTCATGAAAATTTGTGAATTCGCGGTTATAAATCCTAATGTTCCCCATACCCGATATCATCCATTTTCCCACTAAAAACACGGTATTGAATAATAAAATAGATAATCACCAAAAACAAAGCGATAAAAAACCAACTCATTCCGGCATTCAATCCATATTCGCCGGCGGCAGTATTATAAATAGTTAAGGATGGATTCACCTTATTCGTAGAAGGCAAAACATTCGGAAAAATAGAAACAGCTGTTGAAGCAAATCCACCTACCAAAAACAGAGATGAAAACAAAAATCCATAACCGTCTTTTTTCCACGAGCGTACTTTAAATAATCCTAAAATCCCAACAAAAGTCATCAATGGAAAAAACCAAAGAATTGGATTCTCTACAAAATTATGGAAAGGCTTTGGTTCAATAAAGTGCCAGATTTGCAACGAAATACACACCAAAACCAGCAAGACAATATTCAATTTAAAAACAACATTTTTAAGCTGTGGATTCAATGCTGAATTGGTTTTAAAGATGATCCAGTTTGCGCCGTGGATGGTTAAAGAAACCACACTCACAATTCCCAGGAAAAGTGTAAACCAGTCGATAATCCCCAATTCACTTGCCCGCGGACTAAATGTTGGATTCCACAATGGCAAAAAGAAATAGTGTGCCTCCTGAGTCGAAACGCCATTGGTTACCATTCCAAGATTAACTCCGCGCACGATATTTCCTAAAGCAATTCCGAAGAACAAAGCCAAAAGCAAACTTGCAATTCCGAAAGCCTTATCCCAGATTGCTTCCCACATGGGATGATGCACCTGTCCGCGCATTTCCAAACCAATGGCACGAAAAATCAGCAACCATAAAATCATGATCAAAGGCAGGTAAAATCCGCTAAAAGAAGAAGCGTATAAAGTAGGGAAAGCAAAAAACAAAACACCTCCTGCAGCGATAATCCAAACTTCGTTGGCATCCCAAAACGGACCGATTGCATTTGTAATTGCTTTTTTGTCTTTTTCTGTTTTGGCAAAAAATAAATGAATAATTCCTGCTCCAAAATCATAACCGTCTAACACAATATAAACAGCCAAAATTCCCATTAAAACTACGTACCAAAAAAATTCCATACTTATATATTTTCAGTTATGACTTCAGTGTGAGGTCCTTTATTGATAATTTTTCCAATCAAAAGCAAAAACAGCATTCCAAGCAAAAGATACAATCCTATAAATCCTAACAAAGTAAACAGGGTATTTCCGGAAGATACGGTTGGAGAGGCTCCGGCTGCTGTTCGCATTAAATTATAAACAAGCCAGGGTTGTCTTCCCAACTCCGCCGTATACCATCCGGTAGTATTGGCAATATAGGGGAATGGCATCATAAAAAGCAAGGACCAGAGAATCCACTTGGTTTCGTACAATTTACCTCTGATCAATTGAAACAAGGCCAAAGACATCAAACCAATAAAAACTGTTCCAAGTCCCACCATAATATGATACGCATAGTATAAGCCTGAAATATTAGTTGGATGAAGATCTTCTTCAAACTGATCCAGTCCTTTTATTTCCTGCTCCCAATTTCCATAAGTCAGGAAACTTAAAATATTAGGTACGGCAATTTTATTATCTAATTTTTTGTCTTTCACATCGGGCTGACCGATTAAAACAATTTCAGATCCTTTTTTCTCGGTATGGAAAATTCCTTCCATAGCCGCGAAAGTTACCGGCTGGTATTTCACCACATTCTTGGCTAATAAATCTCCTGTTGGAACAGCTACAATCATACTGGCAATCAATCCAAAGATTACTCCCGTTTTAAGAAACAGTTTTCCAAAAACAATATTCTTTTTACTTAAAATATAAAAAGAACCAATTCCTGCCACCACAAAAGAACTTGTCACTAAAGAAGCGGCCTGATTGTGTAAATAGGATGGCCATAGCCAAGGATTTAGAAACAGTGCTTTGAAATTGGTCAACACGAATTTTCCGTTCTCCAAAATCTCGTAACCTACCGGATTCTGCATCCACGAATGTGTTGCGATAATTAAATAACCACTGGCCCAGGAACCGATACAAATGAGTAATCCGGTGACAAAATGCCATTTATGTCCCAATAATTTTTCTCCAAACAAAAACAGACCTAAAAAAGAGGATTCCAGAAAAAACGAAAACATACCTTCCATGGCTAATGTCTGACCGATAATCCCTCCGGTTAACTCGGAGAACTTTGCCCAGTTGGTTCCAAACTGAAACTCCATCGGAATTCCGGTTACCACCCCCATCGCAAAATTCAGGGCGAAGATTTTCATCCAGAAATGGGTGGCGTGATTGTATTGTTCGTTTTTAGTTTTGAGATATTTCCATTTGAAGTACACAATGATCAGCGAAAGACCCATTGTAAGTTGCGGAAAAAGATAGTGGAAAGTAATTGTGAAGGCAAATTGCATTCGGTCATAAAAAAGCATTTCTTCCATAGCGGTATTTTATTTATGAAGTCCCACAAATTTACCCATTAAAACCCGAAACTCCTGCCTTTAAAAAAAGTTTATCCCCTGATAATTGTTAAACTTTTCAACAATTTAGTTGTACAAACTGCACTTATGTTTTTAAACCAGAATTGTCATTTCGACCGAAGGAAGAAATCGCATTAGAAAATCCGCAAACAAAATCGCCAATCTTTATTGAGCTTCTTGTGTCATTGCGTGCGATTTCTCCCTTCGGTCGAAATGACAAGATTATCCACACTATTCTTTCTTCAAAATCCCTTTTTCAACACTTTCGTTAATTAATCCTTCGGCATAACTCCATAATGTTTTAGAACCTTCTTTTATCACGCTCTTTTTCTCGTACACTTTATCATAACTTACACCGAACTCTTTCCAGGTTCCGCCATTGTTAGAAGTATTCTGCAACAAAGGCTCTAAACGATCCATCGATCTGGCAAATTTAGCTTCGTTAGTTTCACCTGCTTCAAATTCTTCCCAAATAGCAATTAATTCTTCTGCCTGTTTTTTCGGTAGCAAACCAAAAATACGATTCGCCGCCAATCGTTCTTCGTCGGTATTCGAATGATTTTTCTGTGAATCATATATAAAGGTATCACCTGCGTCAATTTCTACAATATCGTGTATCAAAACCATTTTCACGACTTTCAGAACGTCAATTGGTTCATCTGAATGTTCGGCCAAAACGATTGCCATTAAAGCCAAATGCCAACTATGTTCCGCATCATTTTCGTTTCGGTCACTATGAAACAGCTTCGTTTTTCGCTGAATGTATTTTACCTTATCAATTTCTTTTATAAAAGCAATCTGATTCAATAAATCTTCTGTTTTCATCTTTTTAACTGTTTATTGGTTTTAAAATGACATTCGTCATATGCAAAATTATAAGTTAAAGCTTAATTGCACGGGTTTAAATCAAATAATATAACTTGTATGATAAAATCCGCTTTTTATTTCACACCGAAATTAAATTTCTGTAACAATAGTCACTTAATTTCCCGAAAAACAGACTTACCTTTGTATCACATTATTTTAGATTTCAAATCATGAAAATAGAACAAATTTACACCGGATGCCTTGCGCAGGGTGCCTATTATATTACTTCAAATGGTGAAGCCGCAATTATTGATCCGTTAAGAGAAATTCAGCCTTACTTAGACCGTTTAGAGCGTGATGAGGTAAAATTGAAATATATTTTTGAAACGCATTTTCACGCCGATTTTGTTTCCGGACATGTCGATTTAAGCAAAGAAACTCAGGCACCAATCGTTTACGGACCCAACGCTGCCTGCGAATTTGACTGTATTTCGGCAAAAGACGGACAGGAATTCAAAATTGGAAATATCACCATCAAAGCGCTGCATACTCCGGGTCACACTATGGAAAGCACCACTTATTTACTGATTGATGAAAACGGAAAAGATCACGCCATTTTCTCCGGAGATACTTTATTTATCGGAGATGTTGGACGCCCGGATTTAGCTCAGAAAGCAGCCGGAATGACACAGGACCAATTAGCAGGGATTTTATACCATTCGTTAAGAGATAAAATTATGACTTTGGCCGATGATGTGATCGTTTATCCTGCCCATGGTGCGGGAAGCGCCTGCGGAAAAAACATGAGCAAAGAAACGGTTTCTACAATAGGAAATCAGAAAGTAAATAACTATGCGTTGCGCGCTAATATGACCGAAGCTGAATTTATTGCTGAAGTCACAGACGGTTTATTGCCTCCTCCAGCCTATTTCAGTATGAATGTGGCGATGAACAAACAAGGTTACGAAAGTTTTGAAACGGTTTTGTACAATGGAATGAAAACCATAAAAGCAGAAGAATTTGAAGCCGTAGCTGAAGAAACAGGTGCTTTGATTCTGGATACCAGAAGTGCTGCCAATTTTAGTAAAGGATTTATTCCGCAATCTATTAATATTGGAATCAATGGCGATTTTGCTCCTTGGGTTGGAACTTTAATTGGTGATGTAAAACAGCCTATTATATTGGTGACAGAAACCGGTCTTGAAGAAGAAACTGTAACCCGTTTAAGCCGCGTAGGATTTGACACGATTATTGGTCACTTAGAAGGCGGTTTTGAAGCCTGGGAAAAAGCAGGTTACGAAATTGATACTGTAAACAGAATCACTGCTCAACAATTTTCAAATGAGTTCAAATTCGGAGAAGACAAAGTAATTGACATTCGTAAAGAAACAGAATATGCTGCAGAGCACATCGAAGATGCGTATAGCAAACCGCTGGCTTATATTAATGATTGGGTAAAAGACATTAACCCAAACGAACATTTTTATCTGCATTGCGCCGGAGGATATCGCAGTATGATTGCCGCTTCGATTTTACAGGCTCGCGGTTTCAGAAATTTTAGCGAAATTGAAGGCGGTTTTGGAGCCATTTCTAAAACAGAAATTCCGAAATCAGATTTTGTTTGTCAAAGTAAAGTGCTGAAATAAAGTTGCTGAGGCTCTAAGTCGCTAAGATTCTAAGATTTTACCTTTGAAATTTAACGACGAGACCTTATTAATAAAACGCTTAAAAATACAACTCAGAACCTTAGAATCTTAGTAACTTAGAACCTCAAAAAAAATGCTTGAAATCTTAAAAGAACCTTGGCCTTGGTATGTTTCCGGGCCGTTAATCGGATTAACAGTTCCTATTTTATTGATTCTTGGAAATAAATCCTTCGGAATCAGTTCCTCACTTCGTCACATTTGTGCGGCTTGTATTCCTGCCAATATTTCTTTCTTTAAATACGACTGGAAAAAAGAAAGCTGGAATTTATTTTTCGTTTTTGGAATTTTCCTGGGTGGAGTCATTGCGGCTTATTTCCTGGCAAATCCAAATCCAATAGAAATTAGTCCCGAATTATCAACGAAATTAGCTGCCTACGGAATCACCGATCATAACGGTTTGGTTCCTGCACAATTATTCTCCTGGGAAAGTTTATTCACACTTCGTGGTTTTATCATGATTGTGGTAGGCGGATTTCTGGTAGGTTTTGGAACACGTTACGCCGGCGGATGTACCAGCGGGCATGCTATTATGGGAATTTCAAATTTACAATGGCCATCATTGGTAGCGACAATCTGTTTTATGATTGGAGGTTTTGTGATGACACTTTTGATCTTACCTTATATTCTTTCACTTTAAAATTTCAAAAATGAGTTTAGAAAATAAAACAGTCGACGGCGAGGGAATCAACGCAAGCCAGAAAAAAGAAACGGTCTTTGGAAATCTTAAATATTTAATCGTTGGTATCTTTTTCGGAATCGTATTCGTAAAAACTGAAATCATAAGCTGGTTCCGTATTCAGGAAATGTTCCATCTTGAATCATTTCATATGTACGGTGTAATTGGAAGTGCAGTTGCTGTTGGAGTAATCTCTGTATTTCTTATTAAAAAGTTCAACATAAAAACACTGCAAGGCGAAAAAATCGAAATTCAGCCCAAAACATTCAGTAAAGGACAAATTTATGGAGGTCTTTTATTTGGTTTTGGATGGGCCATTACAGGCGCTTGTCCGGGGCCTTTATTTGCTCAAATTGGTACTGGTGCAACTGTTATTATTGTAACGCTGATAAGTGCCATCTTTGGAACCTGGGTTTATGGTCTTATTAAAGACAAATTGCCTCATTAATATTCTTACTTATATTATACACATCAAACCCAACAAGTTTTAAAAACCTGTTGGGTTTACTAATAGCTAACAGATGACTCACATTACCGAAAACTTAATTTTAAGAAAAGCGATTATTTCTGACGTGCCTTTCATTTGGGAGATTCTGCAAGATGCTATCGAACAGCGAAGACTTGACGGAAGTACACAATGGCAGGACGGTTATCCTAATGAGCTTACCATTCATACCGATATTGAAAATGATCATGGGTACGTGCTTACAGAAAACGACACTATTTTATCTTATGCGGCGATTCTTTTTGATAAAGAACCAGCCTACGAAGTCATAGAAGGCCAATGGCTCACTGATGGCGATTATGGAGCTGTTCATCGGGTAGCCGTATCAAAACTCGCAAAAGGTAAAGGTATTGCAACCAAACTGTTTGAAAAGATAGAAAGTTTATGCCTCAAACAGAACATATACAGTATAAAGGTAGACACGAATTTTGACAATATTCCAATGCTTAAAATTTTAGACAGACTGGAGTACACCTATTGTGGCGAAGTTTTTTTCAGAGGAGGAGCGCGAAAAGCGTTTGAAAAAAAACTGATTTAGAAAATAGAACAATAAAATAAGTAAACCCGACAGATTTCAAAAACCTCTGTCGGGTTTTATTTTACCTGCGATTAAGTTCTATAGTTTTTTTTAAGACATTTTTTTCGACTGAGAGTATTATCTTCATTTTACTTTCATTAAGTTTACAATACCAGATTTAATCTTACAAAAAAGCGAACCAATCACAGTCCTATGAAACGCTCAGAACAATTGTCGAAACTAGAAAATACGGAACACTGGGATGTAATCATAATTGGCGGGGGAGCAAGCGGTTTGGGGACTGCTCTTGATGCCGCAAGCCGGGGTTATAAGACCATTTTGCTTGAAGCAGTCGATTTTGCAAAAGGAACCTCCAGCCGAAGTACTAAATTAGTTCATGGCGGTGTTCGCTATTTAGAGCAGGGAAATATTCATCTGGTCATCGAAGCCTTAAAAGAAAGAGGTTTACTTGCCAAAAATGCCGGCCATTTAGTAAAAAATCAATCTTTTATAATTCCGAATTACAACTTCTTTGCCGGTTTATTCTACACCATCGGATTGACTGTTTATGATTTATTGGCAGGGCGTTTAAGTTTGGGAAGATCAAAATACCTTTCCAGAAAAAAAACAATTGAAATGCTTCCTGCCGTAGCAGAAAGAAATCTAACAAATGGTGTAATTTATCATGACGGTCAATTTGACGATTCCCGACTGGCGATAAACATTGCTCAAACGGCTATTGAAAAAGGAGCCTGCCTTTTAAATTATGTCAAAGTTGTTAATTTACTGAAGAATGATAACAACCAAATCATCGGTGTTGAAGCCATAAATCATGAAACTGGCAAGAAGTACGAAATCAAAGGGTCGGCTATCATTAATGCGACAGGAGTTTTTACAAATGCCATCATGAAACTTAACGACACTGTATACAAAAAATACATTGTGCCAAGTCAGGGAATTCATCTTGTATTTGATCAATCCTTTTTGCCTGGTGAACACGCTTTGATGATTCCTAAAACAAGTGATGGAAGAGTTTTGTTTGCCGTCCCCTGGCACAATCGAATTGTAGTCGGAACCACTGATACCTTAATTCGAAAACACAGTCTCGAGCCCATTGCGCTAGAGAGTGAAATTGAATTTGTTTTGGAAACTGCTCAACGTTTTCTGGCTAAAAAACCCACAAGAGCCGATGTTTTATCTGTTTTTGCCGGTTTACGACCTTTGGCTGCACCGAAAGAAGAAGGCAAAAGCACCAAAGAAGTTTCCCGAAGCCATAAAATTATAGTTTCAGAAACCGGATTAATCACAATTACCGGAGGCAAATGGACTACTTACAGAAAGATCTCTGAGGATATTATCGATAAGGCGATCAAAATAGGCAAACTGCCTAAAAAAACTTGTATTACCGAGCATCTTCCGATTCATGGAAATAAAGCCACTACAAATTCAGACAGAACAAATCATTTATATATCTACGGATCAGACCTTTCTGAAATACTAGAATTGCAGAAAAGAGAGCCTGAACTGAAAGAAAAATTACATCCGGATCACGAATTTACAATGGCCGAAGTTGTTTGGGCTATTCGATATGAAATGGCAAGAACGGTAGATGACATTCTCGCAAGACGTGTTCGCTTGTTGTTCTTAGATGCCAGAGCTGCCATAGCTTCTTCTGAAAAAGTAGCGCGCCTTCTGGCAAAGGAACTCGGACATGATGAAACCTGGATCCTTAGAGAAATGACCAACTTTCATGGAATTGCAAAAGGTTTTCTTCTAAAAGAATTTCAATAGATTTTTATTAACTTAAGAATATAAGATCATGCAGGACAAATTAATTCTGGCTTTGGATCAGGGAACTACTTCTTCCAGAGCCATTGTATTCAATCATAAAGGAGAAATAGTCAGTATTTCTCAAAAGCCATTTAAACAAATTTTTCCAAAACCGGGATGGGTTGAACATGATCCTAACGAAATCTGGTCTTCGCAAGTTAGTGTCGCTGCCGAAGTAATAGCAAAAGTTGGAATTACGGGCCGCGAAATTGCAGCCATAGGAATTACCAACCAGCGGGAAACTACCATTGTCTGGGATCGTGAAACAAGTGAACCTGTCTACAAGGCTATTGTCTGGCAAGACCGCAGAACGGCAAAATACTGCGACGAACTAAAAGCAAAAGGACATACAGAAATGATCCAGAAAAAAACCGGATTAATTCTCGATGCTTATTTCTCCGGAACCAAAGTAAAATGGATATTAGACAATGTTCCCGGAGCACGCGAAAAAGCAGAACAGGGAAAACTTTGTTTTGGAACTGTAGATACCTGGTTAATTTGGAAACTAACCCGAAGTAAATTGTTTATGACGGACGTTTCTAATGCCAGCAGAACTTTACTATTCAATATAAACACTCTGGACTGGGACGACGAGTTGCTGGCATTATTTGATATTCCGAGAGCTATGTTGCCAGAAGTAAAAGAAAGCAGTGCCATTTATGGAGAAACAAGCACTACCCTATTCTCGACAAAAATTCCAATCAGCGGAGTTGCCGGAGATCAGCAGGCAGCCCTTTTTGGTCAACTCTGTACCAACTCCGGAATGATTAAAAATACGTATGGAACAGGTTGTTTTATGCTCATGAATACCGGTGAAAAACCTATTTTTTCAGCCCACAATTTATTGACTACAATTGCATGGAAAATCAACGGAAAAACTACCTATGCTTTAGAAGGCAGTGTTTTTGTTGGAGGTGCAGCCGTACAATGGTTGCGAGACGGCGCAAAAATAATCAATTCATCAGATGAAATCGAAGCTCTCGCAGCAACCGTACCTGACAATGGTGGTATTTATTTTGTTCCTGCTTTGACCGGTTTAGGAGCTCCGCATTGGGATCAATACGCAAGAGGTGCCATCGTTGGAATCACCAGAGGTACAACAAATGCACATATTGCCAGAGCAACTTTAGAAGGAATTGCTTATCAGGTAAACGATCTGCTCAAAGCTATGGAAGCAGATTCCGGATACAAAGGAATAGAACTACGGGTAGACGGTGGCGCAGCCGCAAATAATTTATTAATGCAATTTCAATCAGACATATTTGGGTCTAATGTAACCCGGCCTACCACATTAGAAACTACAGCTTTGGGAGCCGCATATCTGGCAGGACTAGCTGTGGGATATTGGTCTGGTTTGGATGATCTGAAAGAACAATGGTCGATAGACCAAGTATTTTCTCCAAAAATGGATCAGGAAAAAGTAGACTTATTGGTCAAAAACTGGGACAGAGCTGTTGGCCGCGCATCGCATTGGATTGAAGAATAAATTTTAATTACTAACTAAACCGTAAAAAATGACTCCTTTTATAGCAGAAATTTTAGGCACAATGATTATGATTTTATTAGGGAATGGCGTTGTAGCAAACGTCTTACTTAAAGATACCAAAGGAAACAATTCGGGTTGGATGGTGATTACATCAGCTTGGGCATTTGCTGTTTTTGTGGGCGTTACTATCGCGGGACCAATTAGCGGTGCTCATTTAAATCCTATTGTTACATTAGGTTTGGCCCTAATTGGAAAATTCACCTGGAATTTGGTTCCTGTTTACATCCTTGCTCAAATGATTGGAGCAATGTCAGGTGCTTTTTTAGTGTGGTTGTCTCATAAAGATCATTTTGCAGCAACAGAAGACGAAGGAACTACGCTTGCCTGTTTCTCCACCTCACCCGCAATCAAAAACAATCTCTCCAACTTAATCAGTGAAGTAATTGCGACTTTTGTCTTACTATTTTCAATCTTTTATATTGCCGGACCAAGTTTACAAATCGCAACCGATGCTAATGCAACAATTGGCTTAGGAACCATTGGAGCGCTTCCGGTAGCAATAGTCGTATGGGCAATTGGTCTGTCACTAGGAGGCACTACAGGTTATGCTATAAATCCGGCAAGAGATTTAGGTCCGAGAATCATGCATGCTATTTTACCTATAAAAGGAAGCAGTAACTGGACGTATGCCTGGATTCCTATTGTAGGCCCCATAATTGGTTCGGGATTAGCTGCCGCACTATATCTGGCAATTAATTAATGCTTAACACACTGAGAGTTCTAAAATTTAGGGCTCCTGGGTTTCTCCTATTATGAGCTCGCGTGAGGGATAGAAGCTATCTGCCGAAGCAGTGCGGATAACCCGACAGCATCCTGATAAGAGGGCGTATAAGCACAACGTAACTTTGCCCTCTTATCAGGATGCTGTCGGGCCCTGGTCACCATTAAATTATTTCTTTATATAAGATTTTACCAAGGTTTAATTTTTTGAAAAAGCTTAATTCGTTTTAAATAAACATTAAATAATTCACAAATCTTACATTAAATTAAAAACTTATAGTATTTTTACTCTAGTTCTATAGGGTATATGAAGTTTAAAATCAGCGTTATTTTTAATTAACAAAAAATTAACGATACATTTGTATATACAAATATGAAAAGTTATACATTTGTATATACAAATTATACACTTACGACTATGACAATTGAAGAGGTTATAAAAAGTACAGTTAAGATGGATAATGCGAGAAAAGTTATTCTGAATATTATGTACACGCAAAATGTGATTCAGGATCATTTCAACGAATTGATAAAACCGTATGATCTGTCCGGAGAGCAATATAATGTATTGCGTATATTAAGAGGACAAAAAGGAAACCCTGCTAATATGTGTGTGATACAGGAGCGTATGCTGGCCAAAACAAGCAACACGACCCGATTAGTAGACAAATTATTATTGAAAGATTTCGTTACCAGAAATGTTTGTCCCGGTAATCGACGTAAAATTGAAGTTCTAATCACCCAAAAGGGATTGGATGTATTGAAAGAATTAGATCCAAAAGTAGACGAGCACGAGCGTTTGTTTGCCAAGAATATAAGCCCAGAAGAATTAGAATTATTAAACCAATTATTAGAGAAATACAGAACCCAACAAAATTAAAATTATGAGTACATTATTAGACAATCTAAACTGGAGATATGCTACAAAGAAATTTGATGCCACCAAAAAAATATCTTCACAAGATTTAAACACTTTAAAAGAAGCTGTTAGATTAAGTGCTTCTTCATACGGATTACAACCCTACAAAGTTATTATCGTTGAAAATCCGGAAATCAGAGAAAAATTAAAAGCTGCTGCTTACGGACAGACACAAATTACAGATGCTTCTCAAATATTTATTTTCGCAAACGACTTAAATCTTGGAGCAGATTCTGTAGATGCTTACATCAACACCATCAGTGAAACAAGAGGTGTTCCTGCTGACGCTTTAGGCGGATTCAGTGACATGATGAAAGGTACTATTTCAAATCTTTCTGTTGAAGCTAAAAATATCTGGACAGCAAAACAAACTTATATCGCTTTAGGTACTTTATTGACTGCTGCTTCTGAATTAAAAATCGATGCGACTCCAATGGAAGGATTTAATGCGGCTGCATTTAATGAAATTTTAGGTTTTGACAAATTAGGCCTAAACACTTCTGTTATTGCAACTGTAGGATACAGACATGATGAGGACGAAACTCAACACTACAAAAAAGTTAGAAAATCACACGAGAATTTATTTATCACTATATAATTATTATTAATCAAAATCAATTTTAACAAAATGAAAAATTTAAAGACAATTGCAATAGCATTATTCGTAGCAGTAGCTGGACTTTCAGTAAACGCACAAACTAAAAAAATCGACGTAAAAGCAAGTACTATCAAATGGGTAGGTAAAAAAGTAACCGGAGAGCACTCAGGAACTGTAAACTTCAAAGAAGGAGCTGTAGTTTTCAAAGGAAAAAAATTAACAGGTGGTAACTTCACTGTTGATATGACTTCATTAACAGCAACAGATTTGACAGGAGAGTACCAAGGAAAATTAAACGGTCACTTAAAAGCTGACGATTTCTTTGGAACTGAGAAATTCCCAACTGCAAAATTAGTTTTCAAAACTATCGGAGCAAAATCTACTGATGTTTACACAGTAACTGCTGATTTAACTATTAAAGGAATCACTAAACCTGTAACTTTTGATATCGCTGTGAAAGGAAATACTGCTACAACAGCTTTCAAAGTGGACAGAACTAAATACGATATCAAATACAACTCTGGTAACTTCTTCCAAAACTTAGGAGACAAAACTATCAATGACGAATTTGAATTGACTGTAGCTTTAAAATTCTAATAGCATAAAAAACAGCAATTCTTATTATTATAAGAAAAACCCCAATAGTTTAACACTGTTGGGGTTTATTTTTGCGTTTTTCCCAAAAAAATAACATTCATAATATTCCCCTAACGCTTTCGTAATACCATACTGGGCTTTGATTAACATTGGCCTTCTACTTTTGAACTTATTAAAAATCAAAAACTAGAAATCAAAATCATAGTTATGAAAGCAAAAATACATCTTATAGTTGTCACGGTTCTTAGTACTTTTTTTCTACAGGCACAACAACAGCCTAAAGGTATTATTGGTACCTCAAACTGGATGAACAACTGGACCAATTTTAAACCTGCCAATACCGAATATAGCGAAGCCACAAACATTATTGCAGGGACCATTAACAAGGACACCAAACTCCTTAAACGCAATACATATCAATTAGTTGGAGTTGTTTACGTTACCAACAATGCCGTATTATCTATCGAACCGGGAACTGTAATACGAGGCGACGATAAAACATGTGGAACTCTGGTCATTACAAACGGATCAAAAATTGTAGCCGAAGGTTTAGAAACAGACCCTATTGTTTTTACTTCCAACAAAGAAACGACCCAAAGAAAACCGGGAGACTGGGGTGGAATTATCATTTTGGGAAAAGCACCAATCAACACCCTTGGAGGAGTACATACTTTACCTTTTGATCTGGAACCAATGCTAAACCACTACGGCGGTCAGGATGCCGAAGACAACTCGGGAGTTCTAAAATATGTACGAATTGAATATTCCGGACGAAAACTAAGTGCTGCCAAAGAACTTAACGGACTTTCCCTTGCCGGAGTGGGAAAAAAAACAATTTTAAGCAATATTCAGATTAGTTACTCTAATGATGACTCTTTCGAATGTTACGGAGGAGATTTAAACCTGAACAATCTGGTTTCTTATCGCACCACCGATGATGATTTTGATTTCACTCAGGGTGCACAAATCAACATCAATAACAGTATTGCCATTCGTCATCCCTTTTCATCGGATATTTCGGGCTCAAGATGTTTTGAAGTTGATTCTTATGACAAAATTGGAAATACAGACATGAGCAAAAAATTGACTAAAATTAATGCCAGTAATATTACGCTTATAAATCTGGAAGAAAACAATCAGGGACTCGTGAGAGAATCTGTTTACGTCAGAGAGAACACTTTTTTTAATTTTACGAACAGTATTGTTTCCGGATTTACGCCTTTTGTTCTACTAGAAGGAAATATAGGAAACGGCGAGGTTAACTTGGGGAAAATTACCTTCAAAAACTTAATCGTCAATAACTGTAATGGTGGAATCACAAGTGAAGCTGGCGGAGCAAATACTGCAATTGAAAGTTATTACAACAATCCTATTTTTGACATTAACTTCACTAAAATCAAAAACAGCGAATTGTTTACAACACCAAATATCAAAGGAAGTCCGGACTTTAGGATGAACGTAAACAACACCATAGCCATTGGTAACTAAGGCCTTAAAACAACCACGCAGCAACAAAATTTAACAAATTTTAAAATTTAGAAAAGTTTTTTTGACTTTTTATGTCTTCTAATTCAAATTACATTTATATATTTGTGAAATCAAAATAAGATATGAAAACAATAATGAACAATACTTGGTGGTGGAAGAATTTACGTCAAACGTCGTGAACAAAGCTTCCTATGGTATTGTAAAACTATAAATATAAAAGGCTTGTCATCACGACAAGCCTTTTTTTTTGGTCTAAACTCTGATAAGAAAATCTATTAAAAATAAAAAAAACGAAATACTTTGAAACCATTTACACTCAACACACACTACAAACAAATTCTGGCAGACACCATTACACCAGTAAGTGTTTACTTTAAAATCCGGGACAAATTCCCAAATAGCTTACTATTGGAAAGTAGTGATTATCACGGAAATGACAACAGTTTCTCTTACATCTGCTGCAATCCTATTGCAACCATTAAAATTGAGAACGAAACTATTTCAAAAACTTTTCCTGACGGAACTAAAGAACGAATCTCTATCGACAGTTCAACGAATATTCCGGAAATTATTCAGGAATTTTCAAACCAATTCCAATCAGAGAAAAATGATTTTAAATTTATCAATAATGGTTTATTTGGATACATCTCTTACGATGCCGTTCGTTATTTTGAAAAAGTTTCGATTGCCAAAAAAGACAGAGCTACTTTAATTCCGGATGTGTTTTATGCTGTTTATCAAAATATCATTGCCATCAATCACTTTAAAAATGAAGCGTACATTTTTTGTCATAGTGTTGATGGAAGAAATAATATTTCGGAGATCGAACAATTGTTACAATCCAGAAATATAGCCTCTTATAAATTCACCAAGGAAGGTGAAGGTTTCTCTAATTTAACCGATGAAGAATTCAAACACAATGTAGCTTTAGCCAAAAAACACTGCTTCCGTGGAGATGTTTTTCAACTGGTACTTTCTCGTCGTTTTACTCAAGGTTTCAAAGGTGATGAATTCAACGTGTATCGTGCCTTACGAAGCATAAATCCTTCTCCGTACTTATTCTTCTTCGATTATGGCGATTTCAAAATATTCGGATCTTCACCTGAAGCACAAATAATTGTAAAAAACAGAAAAGCCGAAATTCATCCTATAGCGGGAACTTTTAAAAGAACCGGAAATGACGAACAGGACGCTGTTTTAGCCAAACAACTTTCAGAAGATAAAAAGGAGAATAGCGAACACGTGATGCTTGTCGATTTGGCCAGAAATGATTTAAGCCGAAATGGACATGATGTAAATGTCGAAAAATACAGAGAAGTTCAGTTTTTCTCGCATGTAATTCATTTGGTTTCAAAAGTAACGGGTTATTTACATGAAAAAGCAACCACGATGCAGGTAGTAGCCGATACTTTCCCGGCAGGAACTTTAAGTGGAGCTCCAAAACACAGAGCCATGCAACTGATCGAAGATTATGAAAAAACAAATCGTAATTTCTACGGAGGAGCCATTGGGTTCATGGATTTTGAAGGTAATTTCAATCACGCTATTATGATTCGAACCTTCCTGAGTAAAAATCATCAATTACACTGCCAGGCTGGTGCCGGAATTGTTGCCAGTTCTGATGAAGAAAGCGAGATGCAGGAAGTTTACAACAAACTAAGAGCCTTGAATACAGCCTTAGAGATGGCCGAGAAAATATAAGTCATTTTGTTTCAGGTTTCAAGTTTCACGTTGTTGGAATACAAACAAAACCTGAAACAAAAAAACCTGAAACAAAAAAACCTGAAACTTGAAACTTGAAACCTGAAACCTGAAACCTGAAACCTGAAACCTGAAACAAAACTAAAAAACAACCATAAACACAACCTAAAAACGATGAAGAACATTATTCCATTTTTGATTGCCATTGTATTATTTACTTCCTGCGAAGTTAAAAAAGAATCGAACACACTTCCTTTAAGCGGAACCTGGCGTCTGATATCAGCTGAAACCACCGAAAAAGACTCTACGTTCTCGACTTTCAATCCAAAAACAAAAATGATTAAGATTATAAATGATAGCCATTTTGCTTTTTTCAATCATGATTTAAACAACGGTAAGGATTCAACAAATGCAGTTTTCTTTGGCGGAGGCGGAAAATATACTCTAAAAGACAGTATTTATACCGAAAATCTGGAATACTTCAATAACCGTCAATGGGAAAACAATAAGTTTGAGTTTGTTGTAAAAATTAAAAATGATACGCTAATTCAAAAGGGAATCGAAAAATTAGAAAAATTAGGAATCGATCGTATTATCACTGAAAAATATGTTCGGGAAAAATAAAAATTAGTTTCAGGTTTTCTTTGTTTCAGGTTTCAAGTTGTTGAAATCTGAAACCTGAAACCTGAGACTTGAAACAAAAAACACAATGAAAAAAATATTAGTTATAGACAATTACGATAGTTTCACTTATAATTTAGTACACTATCTGGAAGATTTGAACTGTGAAGTTACGGTATACAGAAACGATGAGTTTGATATTGATGAAATCGCCTCTTTTGAAAAAATACTACTTTCTCCAGGCCCCGGAATACCGGATGAAGCAGGGTTGTTAAAAGCGGTGATTCAAAAATATGCTCCAACAAAAAGTATTTTAGGCGTTTGTTTAGGACAACAGGCTATCGGAGAAGTTTTCGGAGGAACACTTTCTAACCTTGATAAAGTTTATCACGGCGTTGCTACAAATGTAAAAACAGTAGTTTCAGACGAAATTTTGTTCGAAGGTTTAGGCAGTGAATTTGAGGTCGGTCGATACCATTCCTGGGTAGTCGACAGCAATTTACCTGACGCTCTTGAAGCCACTTCAGTTGATGAAAACGGACAAATCATGTCTTTAAGACACAAAACTTTTGATGTAAGAGGTGTACAATTTCATCCGGAAAGTGTACTTACACCAAAAGGAAAACTAATTTTAGAGAATTGGATTAAAAGCTAGTAAAAAATAGTTTCAAGTTTCAAATTTTAGGTTATTGGAACGTGAAACCTGAAACTTGAAACAAACTCAAAATTCTCTACAACTTAGAACCTTAGCAACTTAAAAAAAATGAAAAACATACTAAATAAATTAATCAATCACGAAGTGCTTTCGAAAGAGGAAGCCAAAGACGTGTTGATTAACATCTCAAGCGGGGCTTACAACCCAAGTCAGATTTCGGCATTTTTGACTGTATTTATGATGCGAAGCATTACCATTGATGAGCTTTCCGGATTCCGCGAAGCTTTATTAGAATTGTGTATTCGTGTGGATTTATCGGCCTACAACGCTATTGATTTGTGCGGAACGGGTGGTGACGGAAAAGATACTTTCAACATTTCGACTCTTGCTTCATTCGTAGCTGCCGGAGCAGGAATAAAGGTAGCAAAACATGGAAATTATGGGGTCTCCTCTATTTCGGGATCAAGCAACGTGATGGAAAAAATGGGAATAAAATTCAGCAACGATCCGTCATTTTTAGAAAAATGTATCGATCAGGCAGGAATTTGTGTTTTACACGCTCCTCTATTTCACCCAGCCATGAAACATGTGGGACCAATCCGAAAAGAGCTGGCTGTAAAAACATTTTTTAACATGTTAGGTCCAATGGTAAACCCATCTTTCCCTAAAAATCAATTAGTTGGTGTTTTCAATTTAGAATTGGCGAGAATGTATGCTTATTTATATCAAAACACCGATGTTAATTTTACCATACTGCATTCGCTTGATGGTTACGATGAAATCTCGTTAACCGGTCCAACAAAAATCATTACAAGCGATATGGAAGGCATGCTGAAACCCGAAGATTTCAACGTTCGTCTTTTATCACAAAGAGAAATTGAGGGAGGAAGAACCATCGAAGAATCAGCCGATATGTTTGTGAGTATTATTTCCGGAAAAGGAAGTGAGGCTCAGAATAATGTGGTTTGTGCAAATGCCGGAATGGCCATTTCAACCGTAACCAAATGCTCACCTCAGGAAGGTTTTAAGCAGGCCAAAGAAAGTTTGTTTTCCGGAAAAGCTTTAAATGTTCTAAAAAAATTAAAAGATTTAATGATTTAAAAATTAAAAAATTATGACAAAATCTTTTGAAGAATTTGAAGTCTATAAAAAAGGGATCCAGTTGGCTAAATTAATTTTTGAATTAATGAATAATAAACCTTTTGAAAAAGAATTTGGATTTAAAGATCAAATGAAAAGAGCTGTTGTTTCAATCACAAATAATATCGCTGAGGGATCCGAATACAATAACAACAAACAGTTAGTTAGATATTTAAAAATCTCCAAAGGAAGTTGTGCAGAAGTAAGAAGTATGCTGATATTATCAAGAGAACTTAATTTTTGTAGTCCATCAGAAATTCAAAAAGGCTACAATTTAAGTATTGAAATATCTCAGAACTTATCAAATTTTATAAAATATTTAAATACCAAGACAGATGCTTAATTTATAGAGTAGTTATTCAATCTTTAAATTTTTCAATCTTTAAATTATAACAACAATGAACATTTTAGATAAAATAATTGTAGATAAAAAACGAGAAGTCGTCCTTAAAAAATCAATCATTCCCGTTTCACAATTGGAAGCTTCTGTATTTTTTGGAAGAGAAACGATTTCTCTAAGTCAAAAACTGAAGACAAGTTCGACAGGAATAATTGCGGAGCACAAACGCCGTTCACCGTCAAAATCTGTAATCAATCAAAGCTTCACAGTAGAAGAAGTGGTTAAAGGATATGAGAATGCTGGCGCCTGTGGAATTTCAGTTTTAACCGACGGAAAATACTTTGGCGGTTCATTAGACGATTTACTTCTGGCAAGAGCAAGTGTAAATATTCCGCTTTTGCGAAAAGAGTTTATTGTCGATGAATATCAGATTTTAGAAGCCAAAGCGTACGGAGCCGATTTAATTTTACTGATTGCGGCCGTTTTAACCCGCGAAGAAATCAAATCGTTATCCGAATTTGCCAAGCAATTAGGATTAGAAGTTTTACTGGAAGTACACAATCAGGAAGAATTAGAGAAATCTGTAATGCCAAATCTAGATATGATTGGCGTGAACAACAGAAATCTGAAAACTTTTGAAGTAAGTCTGGATTTCAGCAAACAGTTGGCCTCTCAAATCCCGAATGATTTTGTAAAAGTTTCAGAAAGCGGAATTTCCTCTATTGAAGCCATTTCGGAATTAAGACCCTATGGTTACAGTGGTTTCCTAATCGGAGAAAACTTTATGAAAACAGACAATGCCGGTCAGGCAGCAACTGAATTTATTAGACAGCTGTATGCTGTAAGCTTTAAGCCGTAAGCTGAAAACCGAAAAACTTTCTTAACATTACTAATTTAGCCTAAAGCTTATTGCCTAAAGCTTAAAGCATAAAAATAAAAAAAATGAAACTAAAAATATGCGGTATGAAATATCCCGACAATATACTCGAAACAGGAGCACTCCTGCCCGATTATATGGGATTTATTTTCTGGGAAAAATCCGCACGTTATTTTGACGGAACAATTCCGGAATTGATTCATACCATCAGGAAAACCGGTGTTTTTGTAGATGAAACGGTTGATAACGTACTATCAACAGCAGACAAATATCATTTACAGGCCGTTCAGTTACACGGAAAAGAAACCGTAGAATTTTGCCGGGAACTGAGAGCTAAGATCGATGCCAAAATTGATGTGACTATTGAAATCATAAAAACATTCTCGATAGATGAAAGCTTTGATTTTGAGGTACTGGCACCTTTTGAAAAGGTTTGTGATTATTTCCTGTTTGATACAAAAGGAAAATTACCGGGCGGAAACGGAACCACTTTTGACTGGAAAATATTAGAAAATTATAAATCTGAGAAACCAATCTTTTTGAGCGGTGGCATCGGAATTGAAGAAATACCTGCGATAAAGAACCTCAAAGTGCCTATTTATGCTATCGACGTAAACAGTAAATTTGAGACAGAACCAGGATTAAAAAATACAACTCTATTAAGAAAGTTTCAGAAAAATCTAAAACCTGCTACTTTAAACCCAAAACAACTATACAATGAATTATAATGTTAACGAAAAAGGATATTACGGAGAGTTTGGAGGAGCCTACATTCCCGAAATGCTTTATCCGAATGTAGAAGAATTACGTCAGAATTATCTAAAAATAACAAGCGAACCAGGTTTTAAAGCAGAATTTGACCAATTACTTAGAGATTATGTAGGCCGTCCTAGTCCGCTTTATTTCGCAAAACGTTTGTCAGAGAAGTACAATACCAAAATTTATCTGAAAAGAGAAGATTTAAATCATACCGGAGCACACAAAGTCAATAATACTATTGGACAAATTCTGGTTGCCAAACGTCTGGGTAAAAAAAGAATTATCGCTGAAACTGGTGCCGGTCAGCATGGTGTGGCTACCGCTACGGTATGCGCTCTAATGGGGCTGGAATGTATCGTGTATATGGGTGAAATTGACATCGCGCGTCAGGCACCAAACGTGGCACGTATGAAAATGTTAGGAGCTGAAGTCCGTCCAGCACTTTCAGGTTCCAAAACATTAAAAGATGCTACAAATGAAGCTATTCGTGATTGGATTAACAATCCCGTGGATACACATTATATTATAGGTTCTGCAATTGGACCACACCCCTATCCTGACATGGTTACCCGTTTTCAAAGTGTTATTTCAGAAGAAATCAAATGGCAGTTAAAAGCAAAAGAAGGACGTGAAAATCCTGATTATGTAGTGGCTTGTATTGGTGGAGGAAGTAATGCGGCCGGAACTTATTATCACTTTCTGCACGAACCTGAAGTGGGGATTATTGCCGTAGAAGCTGCCGGAAAAGGTGTAGACAGCGGTCACAGCGCTGCCACCAGTAAATTAGGAAAAATGGGGATTATTCACGGCTGTAAAACCCTTTTGATGCAAACTCCGGACGGACAAATCACCGAACCGTATTCTATTTCTGCAGGTCTTGATTATCCCGGAGTTGGTCCTATGCATGCACATCTGGCGCAAACCGGTCGCGGGGAATTCTTTTCTGTAACTGATGATGATGCAATGAATGCAGGTTTACAGCTGACCAAACTGGAAGGAATTATTCCGGCAATTGAAAGTGCACATGCTTTTGCTGTTTTAGATCAGAAGAAGTTCAAACCAAGCGATATCGTAGTGATCAGTCTTTCCGGTCGCGGAGATAAGGATTTAGATAATTATATTGAATATTTTAAATTGTAATAAAATAGCAACTATGGAAAAGTTATTCTCTTACGGAACATTGCGATCAAAAGAAATTCAGATGCGTCTTTTTAATAAGATACTGACCGGAACCCGAGATCAGCTTCACGGTCACAAACTAAAAAGTCTACAAATCGAAGAAGAATTTGGAATGGCGGATTATGTTGTAGTCGTACCAAGCGCAACCTCTACGGATCCTATACACGGTGTTGTTTTTGAAGTCACAAATGCCGATTTGGCTAAAGTAGATCTATTCGAATCTAATGCTTACAAAAGAGTTCAGGTAACTTTGAATTCCGGAACAGTTGCCTGGATTTATATCGAAAACAAATAATTCTATACCATGATTCTGGCAGCTGCACAAACAAAACCATTCCGCGAGGATATTGATTCCAACTTATTAGAGCACTATCGTCTTATCGAACTAGCCGTTCAGAATGGAGCAAAATTAATTGCATTCCCTGAAATGTCAATCACAGGTTACGAAAGGGAGTACGCTCAAAAATTGGCTTTCCAAAAAGACGATTCGAGATTAGATCATTTAAGAAAATTAGCTGTAAAAAACAATATCGTCATCATTGCAGGAGCGCCAATCCAAATTGGATCAGCATTATTTATCGGCGAATTTATTATTGCTCCGGACAATTCTGTTTCGATATACACTAAGCAATTTTTGCATGAAGGAGAAGACGAATTTTTTCAATCTTCGTTTGATTATAATCCGATGATTGAAATTGAAAATCAGAAAATTTCATTTGCTATTTGTGCTGATATTGACCATCCGCTGCATCCGCAAAATGCATGTAAGAGAGAAGCAAGTATATATATTGCCAGTATTTTCTTTTCACCAAACGGGATTCCAAATGCTTACAGGCATTTACAAAGTTATGCCGGGAAACACCAATTAAATGTGCTGATGTCTAATTTCAGCGGCGAATCGTGGGGATCACCATCAGCCGGACAAAGTGCTTTCTGGAATAATAAAGGCGAACTTATTGGACAGATGAACGATACAGATTCGGGAATATTATTAGTCGAAAAACTAAATGAGGATTGGAAAAGTAAGATTTTAAAAAAATAAAAATAATGCCACAGATTTCAAAGATTCTAACAGATTAAACTATTAAAAAAATGGTTGAAATCCTTTTAATCTGTGGCACAAAAAACATAATAAAATGAACAGAATAACTCAAAAATTACAAGAAGATAAAAAGATTCTTTCTATTTATTTCTCAGCGGGATATCCCAATTTGAATGATACCGTTCCCATCATTCAGGATTTAGAAAAAAATGGTGTTGATTTAATCGAAATTGGCTTGCCTTTTAGTGATCCTTTGGCTGATGGACCAACCATTCAGGCAAGTTCAACACAGGCACTTCACAATGGAATGACTACCCAAATTCTTTTCGATCAGTTGAAAAACATCCGCGAAAGCGTAAAAATTCCGTTGATTATTATGGGATACTTTAACCCGATGCTGCAATACGGAATCGAAGAATTTTGTAAAAAATGTGCCGAAATTGGTATCGACGGCTTAATTATTCCGGATTTACCAGTTGATGTTTACGCAGCCGAATACAAAGCAATTTTCGAAAAATACGGTTTAATCAATGTCTTTCTGATTACCCCACAAACGTCAGAAGAACGTATACGTTTTATCGACAGCGTTTCAAATGGATTCATTTATATGGTGAGTTCTGCCAGCGTAACGGGTTCTCAGGCCGGTTTCGGAAATACTCAGGAAAGTTACTTCGAAAGAATTGCCCAAATGGATCTTAAAAACCCACAAATCGTAGGTTTTGGAATTTCAAATAAAGAAACATTCAATCAGGCTACCAAATATGCCAAAGGTGCTATCATCGGAAGCGCGTTTATCAAACATTTGTCTGAGAATGGAAGCAGAAAAATTGCAGAATTTGTTGGAGAGATTAGATAATTAATTTTTCTACTAAATATATAATACCATCTGGTTTGTCATTTCTCCTTCGTCGAAATGACACTTGTAATTCGACAAAGATTGACTATTATGCATGAGGATTTCTTATGTGATTTCTCCCTTCGGTCGAAATGGCAAAAACCCATTAAAAGCTGAAAACAGGTCTGTTTTCAGCTTTTTTTATGCAAAATTATCAAGCCTAAACCGTGTTAATATTTTGTTAAAATAAAATTAAACAACTGTTTAATTTAAACACTTGTTTAATTTTGTACCCGATTAGAAACAATACCATGTCAGACTTCGAATTAAACGATAAAAAAATTCAAATTCTGGAAGTTGCTGAAAAGCTATTCTCAGAAAAAGGATTTGAAGGGACTTCGATACGGGATATCTCCAAACATGCAAAAATTAATATTGCAATGGTTTCGTATTACTTTGGCTCTAAAGAAAGACTACTAGAAGCCCTTATTATCTACAAAACTGCCGATTTAAAGCTTCAGCTTGAAAATTTATTACAGGAAAATATCGAACCTCTCGATAAAGTCAATAAATTAATCGAAATTTACATTACAAGAATCAGCTGTAACAAAGGGATTTTCAGAGTATTACACTTCGAGCTTAACTCTAAAAAAAGAGAAAAAAGTATGATCGCCTTCACAGAACTTAAAAAAGGAAATTTAAAATCGGTTGAAAGTATTATTGCACAGGGTCAGTCTAAAGGAGTTTTTAGAAAAGATGTAATTATTCCACTCATTACTCCTACCATTATTGGAACCTTTTTTCACTTTCACATGAATAGACCTTTTTTTGAGGAACTATTAAATTTAAAAACAGAAGAGATGTACAACGAGTACATCAAAAACAGTCTTACAAAGCACATTCAACAAACTATAAAAGCGCTACTTGTTTATGAAAATTAGTCAATTAATGCTCTTTGGGGTTTTCTTCATCGGAATTTCGTCAATAGAAGCACAAGAGAAAACAAGTTTAACCTTAGGCGAGGCCGTACAAATGGCTTGGGAAAAAAGTAACGAAGTTACACTTGCCAACACTAAGGTAAACACAAAAAAATACGAATTAAAAAGCGTAAAAGACAATCAATACCCGGATATTAAAATTTCCGGTCAATACCAACGTCTTACGAAGGCATCGATTAGTATGCCAAATCAAAGTGAAAATGCCTCTATTGCATCTCCGGACAGAGCAATGTTTGGAATGGCAACTTTGAGCCTTCCTTTATTTTCAGGATTCAAAATTCAGAATAGTATTGAAGCCTACGATAACTTATACGAAGCGGAAAATGCTACAGCTGCAAAAACAAAAGAGGATGTTGCTTTAAAAGTAATTACCTATTATACTGCTTTGTATAAAGCTCAAAAAACATTAGATGTTTTAAATGAAAACCAAAAAAGTGCGAAACAACGTGTTACTGATTTTACCGAATTGGAGAAGAATGGAATTATTCCAAGAAATGATTTATTAAAGTCTCAATTACTGGTTTCAAAAACGCAATTATCTATTGATGAAGCGACTAATAATCTTAACAATATCAACTTCTATCTAACCACTTTATTAAAGTTAGACCCCAACACGAAACTGCAGGTTAATGAAGCTGATTTTTTCAACTTAAAAACAAGCAATGCACCAACATCAGATGCAATAGCTCTTGAAAACAGAAAAGATTTGGAAGCAATTCGTTTGCAGCAAAAAGCTACTGAGTCAAATATAAAAGTAGCAAAAGCAGCCTATTATCCTACATTAGCCTTACTTGGCGGTTATACAGCTCTGGACCTTAAAGACATTATAACGGTAAGATATGCTATGAACTTTGGATTAGGTTTAACTTATGACTTATCCGGAATTTACAAAAACAGTGCTCATGTACGAGTAGCGGAAAGCAAAGCTATGGAAGTTAAAAATAGTGAGGCTGTAATGACGGACCGTATTAAAGTTGAAGTTCAAAAATCAATTGAAGATTATGATCTGGCTATAAATCAAAGTGTGGTTTACGATGAAGCTCTTCAACAAGCAAGTGAAAATTACAGACTTGTAAAAGATAAGTTTGACAATGGTTTATCAGATACTAATGATTTGGTTGAAGCTGACGTTGAACAATTAAGCGCTAAAATAAATACAGCACTATCAAAAGCTACTATCATTCAAAAATATTACGAATTACTTTCGGTATCCGGACAATTATCACAATCATTCAATCTTTCTAAAATATAATCGACAGCTCTCATGGAAAAGAAAAAAACAAATACTAAATTCATCATTATACTAGCCGTTTTGGTTTTAGTGGGCGGAACTTACGGAATAACTAAGTACATGCACTCTTTAGCTCACGAAGAAACGGACGATGCTCAAATCGAGAAAAAAATGAATCCGATTATTCCAAGAGTATCGGGATATATTAGTAAAGTATACGTTAAAGATAATGATTTTGTAAAAAAAGGGGATACTTTGTTTACGATTGATAAAAGAGATTACCAGTTAAAAATCGATGAGGCTAATGCTGCTTTATTAGGTGCTGAAGGACAATACGAAGCTGCAAAAGCTGATATTGGAAGCGCTAATGCAAGCATCTCTGTGTCAGATGCGCAAATGAAATCTGCAACAGGTTCTATCGAAAGCGCAAAAATCAGATTAAGACAAATTACAAACGATTACAACCGTTACAATAATTTATACAAAACACATACGATTACAAAACAACAATACGAACAGGCTCTATCTGCAAAAGAAGAAGCTGAAAACCAGGTACGTGTTTTGCAAGATCAACAACGAGCTAGTTCTTACCAGAAATCAGTAATTCAATCGAAATCAAAAGTTTCTGACAAACAAACTGAAGTAGCTTCCGCTAATATCAAAAAAGCGAAAACAATGTTAGACGTTGCTCATTTAAACCTTAGCTATACGGTTGTAACTGCTGCAATTGACGGTCAGGTTTCTAAAGTAGATATTCAACCGGGACAATTAGTTCAACCGGGACAATCTTTATTTTACATCATCAACAACAATGAAGCTTGGGTTGTGGCTAACTTTAAAGAAACACAATTGAACAAAATGGTTGCCGGACAAAAAGTAAGTCTAAAAGTTGATGCTTATCCAAACTATGAATTTAAAGGAACGGTAACATCTTTTTCTCCTGCAACAGGATCACGTTTTTCTTTATTACCTCCTGATAATGCAACAGGTAACTTCGTAAAAACAATTCAGAGATTACCAGTAAAAATTAGTTTAGACGAATCAAACGATCCGGAGAAAGTAAAATTACTAAGACCAGGGATGAATGTTGATGTAGATGTACATTTAAAATAAAATAATGGCAGCAGTACAAGCAGACGAAGATTTAGTAGAATACGGATACAGACGTGTCATCATTACGATTACGGCAGTACTTTGTGCCTTGCTTGAAATTGTAGATACGACAATTGTAAACGTAGCACTAACAGACATGCGAGGTAGCCTTGGTGCTACTTTAACTGATGTGGCCTGGGTAATTACAGCATACGCCATTGCGAATGTGATTGTAATTCCGATGACGAGCTGGCTTTCGCAACAATTTGGAAGACGTAATTATTTTGTGGCTTCTATCATAATATTTACAGTCTGTTCCTTTTTATGCGGAAACGCCACCAATATTTGGGAACTGGTAGCTTTTAGATTTGTTCAGGGTATGGGTGGAGGTGCCTTATTGGTAACCGCACAGACCATTATCACCGAAAGTTATCCTGTAGCAAAACGTGGAATGGCTCAGGCTATTTACGGAATGGGAGTAATTGTTGGACCAACTTTAGGACCGCCATTAGGAGGATATTTAGTAGACAACTACTCCTGGCCTTATATTTTTTACATTAATATTCCATTGGGGATCATCGCTACAATTTTAGCGTTAACGTTCGTAAGAAGCCCTAAATATGGAGAAAAATTAAAAGCCAATCAGGTTGACTGGTGGGGAATTATATTGCTTGCAGCCTTTATCGGGTCTTTACAATTCGTTCTGGAGCACGGGCAACAAGACGATTGGTTCAACGATTCAACTATCATAACTTTAAGTGTGGTTACGGTTTTAGGATTGGTCTTATTTATCTGGAGAGAGCTCACTTATAAACATCCAATCGTAAACTTAAGTGTTCTAAAGGATGGAAATCTTAGAATAGGAACCGTAATGTGTTTCATTCTTGGTTTCGGTCTGTACGGATCGACTTTAATTATCCCGATCTACACACAATCTATTTTAGGATGGACCGCAACAGATGCCGGATTATTATTGATTCCAGGGTCTATTACCACAGCAATCATGATGCCTTTTGTGGGGAACATGATTCAGAGAGGAGTTCCTCAGGGATATATGGTGGGAGTTGGATTTTTGGTATTCTTTTTCTTTACCTTTATGATGCAGACCCGTATGACTCCTGATACCGGAGTTGAACATATGTACTGGCCTTTAATTCTAAGAGGAATTGGTTTGGGATTACTTTTCGTACCTATTACTACACTCTCTCTATCTACCTTAAAAGGAAAACATATTGGTGAAGGAGCTGCTTTTACCGGAATGATGAGACAATTAGGAGGTTCGTTTGGTATTGCCATTATCACCACGTTTATTACTCGTTTAGGACAGGAACACCGAGTGAACTTACTAACCAATTTAGATCCTGCAAAATATGAAGTACAGCAGCGTATTGCAGGAATGCAAAGAGCTTTTATGTCTAAAGGATATAGCGCAGACGTTGCTCTGAAAAAAGCTTACCAAGCCATTGAATATTCTGTAATGAAACAAAGTACCGTAATGGCTTATATGGATATTTTCATGTATTTGGGAATTATGTTCTTATGCTGTATTCCAATTATTCTTTTAATCAAAAAAGGAAAAAACAAGATTAATCCTGCTGATGCAATGCATTAATAATAATTGATTTATAATACGTAAAAACGCCGAATTCAAAAATCGAATTCGGCGTTTTTCTTTTAAATATATTTGATCCATCATAAAGGGATTAAAATCCCTCCCTACAATATGATTCGAGCCTACTGCTCTTCAAAAAATCTCAGAAACTTAGCATCTTAGTCACTTAGAACCTTAAAAAAAACTATCTGGTAAATACCAAATGATTTCCTTTCGAAAGATTACCATCAAACTGATACCCTTCATAATTAAATCCTTTTAAGTCTTCAATAGTTTCAGCATTAGTATCAATAATATAACGCACCATCATCCCCCTTGCCTTTTTGGCAAAGAAACTGATCATTTTGAGTTTTCCGTCTTTATAATCTTTAAAGTCGGGTGTGATCACAGGAACTTTTAAAGCTTTCACATCTACTGCAGAGAAGTACTCGTTACTCGCTAAATTGACGAACAGCTCTCCCTTAGATAACTCTCTATTTAATGCTTTTGTCACAGTTGGTTTCCAAAACTCGTGCAGATTTTTATACTCCCCAACTGGCAATTTTGTTCCCATTTCCAGACGGTAAGCCTGCATTAAATCTAATGGTTTCAAAACTCCGTAAAGTCCCGACAGAATTCGAAGTTTGCTTTGAAGAACATCCAGTTTCTCCACCGGAATAGAATAAGCATCTAAACCCGTATAAACGTCTCCATCAAAAGTATAGACTGCCGGACGGGCGTTTTCAGGTGTAAATGGTGTTTTCCAATCCTGATTTCTTTTCCAGTTCAAATCTGATAGCTTAGCTGAAATCGACATTAATTCAGATAACTCAGCAGGTTTTTTAGTCTTTAAGATTTTATGAACTACACGTGCTTCTTTTAAAAAATGAGGTTCTGTATATTGAGTAGTAGGTAATTCTTTTTCGAAATTCAATGACTTTGCAGGCGATATAACAATTTTCATGTGTACATTTTTATATACTCCAAAAATACAAATTGAAATTTTAAAAATAACAGATCTGAATTGATTTGTTCGATCGCATTATAAAGGTTCCTTTTCGCCACGAATTCACGAATTAACTTTTTTAAATTAATTAAATAAAATCCGTGAGTTGTTTCACCTCTTCACATTACTAAATATTTTTTTGCCACGAATTTTCGCTAATTTATTTTTCTATTCCCGATCTAATTCGCAAAAATTCGTGTAATTCATGGTAGCCATACTTCTATTAATAAAATCCCAGCGCTCAAACTGTGAATTTATTTAAAAAAGTGAGCCTTAGATTATAATAGGCATTTTCTATGTTGTAAATTTGCAACCATAAAATTCCAAAAACATTTTCAATGCAAAATTGAAAGTTGTATTCTAAATAATAGCCACGAATTCACGAATTAACTTTTTTAAAATTAATTCGTGAATTCGTGGCAGATAAAAATTTAGATCATGACAAAAATTTTGTACCAGCTGGAAAGTTATCAAATAATAGGAATTTTATTTGATGTTCATAGAAATTTAGGTGGAGGCTTTTCTGAAATCGTATATAAAGATGCTTTAGAATATGAATTTAAGAAAGCGAATATTCCATTTGAAAGAGAAAAAGAATATTTGGTAAACTATAAAGACATAATACTAAATCACAAATTTTATGCTGATTTTATTTTGTTTGATAAAATTATACTTGAAGTAAAATCGAGTGAATTTCTACATCCAAAATACATTTCACAATGTCTTAATTATCTCAAAGTTTCTAAAACGCATTTAGCAATTTTAGCGAACTTCAATTCTGTCTCACTTGAATACAAACGTATTATTTTATAAAATTAGTGAATTCGTGGCTATACAAACAAATTATAAAACTGCTTTACAACATAAAATCTTCGATATCATTTCGAAGGCATCCCGGGAACTCAACGTTGACAGTTACGTCATCGGAGGTTTTGTTCGGGATTTACTTTTAAACAGAGGTTCTAAAAAAGATATTGATGTTGTTGCTGTAGGCAGCGGTATCGAATTGGCACTTAAAGTTTCTGATTTACTTCCTAATAAACCAAAAGTTCAGGTTTTTAAAACTTATGGAACTGCCATGCTTCGTTTTGAAGATACCGATATTGAATTTGTCGGAGCAAGAAAAGAATCTTACAGTTCAGACAGCCGAAATCCAGTAGTGGAGAACGGAACCCTGGAAGACGATCAAAACCGTCGTGATTTTACGATTAATGCTTTGGCTTTATCATTAAACGAAGAAAACTTCGGAGATCTTTCTGATCCTTTTAATGGTTTGTCTGATTTAGAAAACAAAATCATCAAAACCCCTTTAGATCCGGACATCACTTATTCTGATGATCCGCTGCGCATGCTGCGTGCAATTCGTTTTGCCACACAATTGAATTTCGAAATAGAAGTAAATTCATTAAATGCCATCACAAAAAATGCCGATCGCATTAAAATTATTTCAGGTGAAAGAATTGTTGACGAATTAAACAAAATCCTCTCCACTCCTAAACCTTCAACCGGCTTTTTACTATTATACAAAACGGGACTTTTAGATTTAATTTTACCTGAATTAACGGCATTAAATCAGGTCGAAGAAATTGAAGGTCATACTCATAAAAACAACTTTTATCACACACTCGAAGTGGTTGATAATATTTGCCCGAATACAGACGATGTCTGGTTACGCTGGGCGGCTTTATTGCACGATATTGGAAAAGCACCCACAAAACGTTTCAATAAAAAACAGGGCTGGACTTTTCATGGGCATGAGTTTTTAGGTGGGAAGATGACTAAAAAAATCTTCGAGCGTCTGCACATGCCACTGAATCACAAAATGAAATTTGTGCAAAAAATGGTTATCATGAGTTCACGTCCTATTGTTTTGGCTGACGACATCGTAACCGATAGTGCAGTTCGACGTTTGGTTTTTGATGCCGGTGAGGATGTCGAAAATCTAATGACTTTGTGTGAGGCAGATATCACCACCAAAAATCCGTCAAAGTTTAAAAAATACCATAAAAACTTCGAAATCGTCCGCAAGAAAATCGTTGAAGTCGAAGAGCGAGACCATGTTCGTAATTTTCAACCGCCCATTTCCGGTGAAGAAATTATGGAAATCTTTGATTTGAAGCCTTCAAGAGAAATCGGAATTTTGAAAGAAGCTGTAAAAGAAGCAATTCTCGAAGGTGACATTCCAAATGAATATCAGGCTGCTTATGATTTTGTGATTAAAAGAGCTGAAAAATTAGGCTTAAAAAAAGTATAAAGAATTAAGTATTATTTTATAAAATGAAAAAAGAAAATAAATCAGTAATCATCTGGTTGCTATCAGGTTGTGTTTTGTTATTTTTAATGGTTGTCGTTGGCGGAATTACCCGTCTGACCAATTCAGGTTTATCCATGACCGACTGGCATTTGGTAACAGATACTTTTCCTCCACTGACAGAAGCAAAATGGAATGAAGCATTTGAACAATACAAGAAATTTCCGGAGTACCAAAAAATTAATATTCACAACGATTTTCAGCTTTCAGATTATAAATTCATCTATTTCTGGGAATGGTTTCACCGCTTTATCGGTCGTATTATCGGACTGGTTTTCTTTGTTCCTTTTGTGTATTTCCTAATTCGAAAAAAACTCGATCGTCCAACCATAAACAAATGTATTGTCCTTTTGGCAATGGGAGGTTTTCAGGGGTTCTTAGGCTGGTTTATGGTTCGCAGCGGATTAATCGACAATCCGGATGTTAGTCATTTCAGACTTTCTCTTCATCTTACTTTTGCCTTTATTACTTTTGCTTATACACTTTGGGTTGCCTTAGATTTAATTTATCCGGAACGCAATGTTTACAAAATAATTCCGCTTCGTAATATCGCAAGAATTGCTCTTGTCGCTTTACTGATTCAAATTATTTACGGCGGATTTGTAGCAGGTCTTAATGCCGGTTTAATACACAATCACTGGCCTTTGATGAGTGACGGACAATTTATTCACGATTCGGTTTTTATTGAACAATCTACTTTGGTTAAAAACTTAATCGAAGGAAAAAGCGGAGTTCAGTTTGTACATAGAACTTTTGCTTATGTAGTAGTGGCTCTTATCCTTTTCTTATATTACAAAGGAACTCAATTTTCTCTTACCAGAAATCAATCTAAGGGAATCAACGTTCTTCTTGTTTTTGTTTTCATTCAGTTCTTACTGGGCGTTTTTACACTTTTATACAGTGTTCCTCTAGCATTAGGATTAATTCATCAAATTATGGCTTTTTTCCTTTTGAGTGCCATGACCTACACTTTGCACCGATTGAGTAAATAATAACTTAAATTATATAGAAAGAGCTGGAAAATCCCAGCTCTTTTTTATTTAGGATATGACCCGAGCCCACAGCTCTCCATATTTGATAACCTATTTTTTAAAGCGGATTAAAATCCGCTCCTACAAAATGCGTCGAGCCAATGGCTCTCTGTCTTAATCATTGAAGCTGTTCTCAACACATTATAATTTAGAATATGGACCAAACCTACGGCTCTCCATATTGATAACCTATTTTTTAAAGCGGATTAAAATCCGCACTTACAAAATAACATCGAGCCAATGACTCTCTGTCTTAATCATTGAAGCTGTTCAAGCACATTATAAAATTCTGAAGGAATGACAAATATTGTAGCAATGGATTTTAATCCATTGAAAAATAAATTCAACCCACAAAAAAGTTCCGTAGGAACGACACATTTATCAAATATGTTTACCCCAGCCAGTTTTTAAAGTCCTGCACTTTCTCGCGGCTCACAATTACCTCATCCTCTTTATAGGTAGGTAAAATTACCTTTAAACGTGAATTGGTGTACACCTGAATTTCTTTTATCGCGATAAGCGGAACAATGAATTTTCGGCTAACGCGAAAGAAATCTTTTTTATCGATTTCCTGCTCCAGGATTTCTAAAGTCGAATCGATTAAATAATTTCTATTATCAAAAGTATGAATGTAGGTTCCTTTATTTTCACTAAAGAAACACTCAATTTCGTCTGTTGTAATGACCTTTAAATGCTGTCCGATTTTAACTGTAAATCGTTTTTTATAATTCTTTTCAAAGGGATTTGACAACATTTGACGAATTTGTTCAAAATCAAGTTGCAAATTTGAATTTTCTGAACTTGTTTTTGGCAATCTGGTTTTGAATTTCGCAACAGCAACCTCCAGATCATCTTCGTCAATTGGTTTTAAAAGATAATCGATACTGTTTAATTTGAATGCTTTTAAGGCATATTCATCATAAGCCGTGGTAAAAATAATGGCGCTCTGAATATTTATTTTTTCGAAAATTTCAAACGATAAACCATCAGACAATTGAATATCCAGAAATATGAGATCCGGATGTTCATTATTTTCAAACCAATAAACGGATTCTTCAACAGAATGTAACATGGTCTTTACAGCAATATCTAATTTTTCGAGTTTTCGTTGTAGTAATCTTGCTGCCGGTTTTTCGTCTTCTATAATTAATGTGGTCATTTCGTAAGATGCAAAAATTAAAAATTCAGTTTAAAATTACTTCCATTTATTTTTATTTTCAGCCTCTTTCTTCATTATTTTTTGAATTTTCTTTTGCTCCCAATCTCTATTAAAAAAAACATCAGGGCCAAAAACGGAAATTCCATGAATCACTAAAGCAATTCCCCAAAAAAATGCAGTCGAATAAATTTCCCAATCACGGAATCCTCTAATGACAAAATGATCACCTATATAACTTTGATTCAGACTTGAAACAATGATGATAATGTTCACCAATATATAAACTCTTAAATGCGAATAAAAGCCTTTAATTCTTTTTACTTTTTTGTATGCCAAATTGAAACTTTCGTCTGTACTAAACTCATGCGAATACTCTTCGTACATCTGTCTTCTAAACTGTCCCATATTATTTTGATTTAAAAATTATTGCCATTTTGTGTTATTGTTCTGTGCCTCTCTCTCCATATATTTTTGGATCTTTTTTTGTTCCCATTCACTGCTAAAAAAAATATCAGGGCCAAACACGGTAAAAGCATGAATGGCTAAAGCTACTCCCCAGCATATGGCTGTCGAATAAGTACGCCAGTCTAACAATCCATTTTCATAAACACTATGGCTGAAATAATCTCTGTTTAAATTAGAAACTATAATGATGGCATTCACAATCAAATACACTTTTAAGTGTGTGTAAAAGCCTTTGATTTTTTTCACTTTTCTGTACGCTAAATTATAGCTTTCGTCTGTACTAATTTCATCTCTGTAAACTTCGTACCTGTCTCTTCTATATCGTCTCATTTTACTTTAATTATTGCCATTTATTTTTATTTTCTCTCTCTTTTTCCATCAGTTCTTTGATCTTTTTCTCTTCCCAGTCTTTTCCGAGAACCGGAAACACTTTAAAGACTTTCAAACCGTGAAAAACCACTCCGACTCCCCACCACATTAAGGGCCAGTAAAACCATAAATGCCTTGGTGATGTATAAAGATTGATAAAAATCAGAACAAGATTTACAATAACGTATGCCGTTAAATTGCCATAAAAACCTTTGATTTCCTCCACTCTCTTTTTTGCGAGGTAATATTTATCCTCTTCATTCAAATTTACTTCCATGACTACTCCCATTTTTGTTTTTTTTCTTTTTTCTCTAAGATGCTCTTCATTTTACGCTCTTCCCACTCTTCTCCAAAAATTTTAAAGGAAGCGAATATATCTATCGCCGATACTACAAAAGCAGTGGTCCAGATACACATGACAAATCCGTTCAGATATTGTACAGGAAAAATATTAAGTGGAAGTCCAAAATAATCTTTTAAAATATAAAGTATAAGACCCACACTGTAGAAAATCACATGGGTGTAAAAAGCCTTTAACTTCACCACCTTTTTACTTGCCATCTTTTGAAGTTCGAAATCTTCCTGTTCCTTATTAAAATTAGTTTCCATAATTATTCTCAGGTTTTCTTAATTTTTCTTTTTCCAAAATTTCTTTGATTTTCTTCTCTTCCCAATCTTTACTGAAAAAAGGCGGGATATCAAATACTGTCAGTCCATGAATGACTACTCCTACTCCCCAACCCAAAACGCACCAGACAAACCATAAATATTCAGGCGAGGTTATAAGATTTACAGCTATCACAATAATGTTTACTAGAATGAAAACTGCCAGGTGCTCGTAAAACTCTCTAATTTCTTTTACTTTTTTCTTGGCCTGATAAAAACGTTCTGCTTCTATAAAATCCTTTTCCATGGCTACTTCCAGTTTTTTTGTTTGTTTTCGCGTTCCAAAATCTCTCTTATTTTTCGTTCTTCCCAATCTGAGCTGTACCCAAATACTTTAAAAGCATGCATGACAACTCCAAACCCCCAGCCTAAAGCCGAGAACCAAAACCATTGAAATCCAGGAGAGTACCTCAAATTTATAAAAATTAAAAATGGTACCACACAACAATATGAAATTACGTTACCGTAAAAACCTTTTAGTTCCTCTACTCTTTTCTTAGCTCTGAAATAAGCTTTATTTTCGTCGCTATATTCTGCACTTGTTTCCATAACTGTAATTTGTTTGGTTAAAATTGGAATTTTAACGGTGAAATTTTCCTCATTTTGTTCAATCAGAACCTTTCTGTTGGTTACAATTGAATATCGGTTAACAATGTTCTGCAACCCTACTCCCTGTCTGTCCTGTAACACTTCTTTCTTCTGAAAATCATTTTGTATCGCCAGATAATCTCCCTCTACAAAAATCCTGATATGCAACGGTTTTTGTTCGCTAACGATATTGTGTTTTACCGTATTCTCTAATAAAAGCTGCAAGGATAGCGGAACTACTTTTGCATCGGGATTAATATTTGTCGTTGGTAATTCATAGAACAAACTGTTCTCGAATCGCATTTTAAGCAAATTCATATAGGTTTTAGCAAACGACAATTCATCTTCAACAGAAACCAGCTCCTTATCTTTTTGCTCTAAAACGTAGCGATAGATTTTAGACAGAGATGTCGTAAATCGTTGTGCATTATCCGGATTTTCTTCAATTAAAGAACTAAGAACGTTTAAACTGTTAAAAAGAAAATGTGGGTCTATTTGATTTTTTAAACTTTCAAATTTAGCATTAGCCGTTCCTGCAATAATTTTTTGCTGTGTTACCTCAAATTTGGATGCCTGTTTCCACTTCACCATAAAGCTTCGGGCCTGCATGAAAGTGGATACTCCGAGAGACAGAATCACATAAAATAGGTGAGCCCAAATCATCCTTTCACTAAAAAACTGATCCGGCGGAAGATGCTGAACAAATACACAAACAACATAATTGATTCCCAAAACAACCGGAACGGTATACAATATAGTAATCAAAATTCCGTAGTACACCCTTAGGTTTGTTTGTTCCAGCCAATCCCACTTTTTATCTAAAAGAACGTTAATAAATCCGTTACCAAAGCCCAGTCCAAAAGAATAAAGGCAGCTTATCCCGAAGGTTAGCAATACATTTTCAACATTTAAATCGGTACCTAAAAAAGCGCAGAATAAAACGGTAAAGACCATAGAAATCTTGAAACACATAAGGGTTCCACTTTTTAATTCAGCAAACGAGTTTCTATGATCTTTCATTCTATTCTTTTGGTATTAAATTATTTTTTACAATTCTTTTGCGTTTCCAAAGCTCTTTCTAATCCCCATTTTGGAGAAAAAGGTGTCGCTGGTTTAAAAGTAGCAAAAAGTTCGACAGCTTTATCCACTTGTGCACATAACGGTTTGGTATCAACTCCTGACCATTTTGCTCCTCCTATCTGATAATCCGCTTCACCAAAAACAATTCTCGGGTTATTCGGGTCTATCGCTTTTCCTTTTGCATAAGCTTCCATCACTTTAGCCGAATATTTCATTCCGTTTGTCATCGGATCTGCTACCACCCAGGCTGTATAGATTAAAGCCTGCATCGCATATAATTCGGCATTATTTTGATCTTTAACAAATTCCGTATCCAGTGCATCTTGCGCTTTCGTCAGCAGCAAATCAATTTTTGTTTTATCTTTTTCAGAAAATGCAGCTGTAGTATTGATTAAGGCTACATAGTAATTTGGCAAGTAACTGTTTTTTTCTGCTGCAGCAATTCTTTCAAACATAGCCGAAGCTTCCGTATTTTTTCCTTCTTTCCAAAGCCCGAAAGCTTTCCCCATTCCTTGTTCAAATTGTGTTTGTGCAGATATTAAACTGCAGATAAATAAAGTAATAATGGTAATAATCTTGGTCATGATTTCTTGTTTTTAAAGTTGTTAAATATTTTAAATTTTGATAATCTAAGTTTTTATTGATGATTAAAACTCTCTTTTTTAGGTTCAAAGGTTCAGAGTGGCAAAGGCTCAAAGGTTTTGATTTTCTAATTCTTAGCTTCTATCTCTCTATTCCTTTTAATTTATACTTCAAAAGTATATCGGATTTTATTCTTTTAAAATTAAATGATACCGAGTTGTTGATTTTGATGACTGAATTGTTTTTTTTGAGGTGCTAAGGTTCTGAGAAGCTAAGGAACTAAGTTATTATGACACTGAGCCATTTAGAAGAAACCTTAGCGCCTTAGAACCTTAGCAACTTAGCGTCTTTAAAGATTCTTCAACTGATTCTCGTTTTTATTCTGACTAATGGTCCAGAAAAAACCAACGAAGAAAAAGCGATCGGCGGTTGGTATAATGGCTTGTCTGTTATAAACTCCGTTGGTATCGGGATTTTTTGCGTAATCATATCCAAAAACATTTTGAGTTCCCAATACATTTGAAACAGAGAAATACAGGATTTTTTGAGTGGTTAATAAATAAGCCCAGTTGAAGCTCAAACTATTATACGCTTTTGTTCTTCCATTCATGAACTGCGTCTGATTTGGATCGTTGTACGGACGTCCGGAACTGAAACTGTTCGTAAAACCAATCTGAGATTTCCAATCGGTAATAAAATATTTGGTTACGACAGACAGGGTATGATGAGCCACAAAACCAGGAGTTACCATCGCTGGAAAATTCTTGTACTGTCTCTCTGAATCGATATAAGAATAAGAAATCCAGTATTCCAGGTTTTTATGCAGATTGCTGTCTCTCCAAAACAAATCCAATCCTTTTGCATAGCCCGAACCGTTGTTGTTGAAAACCGAATTGTATTGAATATCTCTCGTATTGTATTGTACTAAATTGCTATAGTCTTTATAGTAAGCCTCTGCTCTAAAAGTTTGTCCCGGTTTGGTGAACTGATAATTTAAGATATAATGTCTCGCTTTTTCACTTTCAAACTGATGGTATTTGGAGTATTTAATATAATCGACTACCGGTGTCTGTGTAAAATCTCCGTAAGCAAATGAAAACTGACTGGTTTTCGAAATTTTATAAGCCAAAGAAGCTCTTGGGGCAATGTTTGTTTCGTTTAGCAAACTGTTATTCGAAAGTCTGAAACCTACTTTTGCAGCCAGTTTTTTCGAGAATAGAATATCTCCTTCCGTATAAAAAGCAGCAATATTAGAATCGTAGCCATTTGCTGTTTTTACAGCGATATTGTCGGTATAATTTTCATTAAACTTTGTGATGAAATAATCGGCTCCAAATGACAACTTGAAATAATTCGAGATGTTTTTTCTCAATTTTAATTTTAGCTGTGCTGCATTTTCATTATTGTCCACATCATTAATATCAAATTTGATTTTGTTTTTGCTGTACCCGTAACTAACTCCTGATGTGAGTTGCCAGCCTGTTCCGAAATCTCCCTTATACGATGCATTCAGATAAAAGTTATTATTGTCCAGATCCGTTCGGATAGGATTAGCGAAATTGACATTTTTCTGATTCAAATCGAATTTCTCTGCATCAAAAGCAGCATAGAATTTAAAAATTCCTCTTTCAAAATTATAGCGATATACGGCCTCACCACCCAGAGATTGATACGGATTATTCCAATCTACGTTTTGCGGAATTACAGCCTGGTAAGGTGCCAGATTAATATAATTGGTATTGATACTGAACGAGCTTTTTTTCCATTTTTGAGTATTCCCAACTCCCAAACCTACAGTCATTAAAGCAATATCCGTTTTATTCTGATCCGGTTCATCCTGAGTGTTTAGCAACAAAACGCTTGATAAAGCTTCCCCATATTCTGCGGAATATCCTCCGGTTGAAAACGCAATTCCGCTAAACAAAAATGGAGAGAATCGGCTTCGGGTTGGCAAATTATTAGTCGTTGCGCCATAAGGCTGTGCTACACGAAGTCCGTCTACAAAAGTTTGTGTTTCACTTGCCTCACCTCCACGAACAAATAAACGTCCGTCTTCGCCAACGCTTTGTGTTCCCGGTAAAGTTTGCAAAGCTGCAATAATGTTTCCCGCTGATCCGGCGGTAGTCACAATATCCAGAGGTTTTAAAACTGAAACTCTTGCTTTATCCCCTGATTCTAGTGTTCCCGCGGTAATAACAACGGCATCAAGTGCATTTACATTTTCTCTCAGTTTTACCGTTTGATCTTTATAATTGGCAACATCTATTTCCTGTTTGAATGTTTCGAAAAGCAAAAAACTCACTACTAAAAATTTATTTCCTTTTTCACTGGTTTCAAATGAAAAACTACCGTTTTCAGCACTTGTCGCTCCGTCATAAGTTCCGTCTATGTAAATATTAGCGCCCTGAACCGGCTTTCCTTTTTGATCAACAACTTTTCCAGAAATCGTATTCTGGGCAAAAGTAAAAATGGTAAAGAATAATAAAATAAAAGTAATTTTGGTTTTCATGATTTTGGTTTTTGATAGAGCAAATGTATTTTAACATTTCCTGTTAAAAAATATTAAATAACCCAATTGTAGAATTTTAAGGATGAGTTGTAAATATCTAATTTGTATCTTAGCTATGAATTCTAAAATCTTCACTTATGTCAGAAAGCAAAAGAATTTCAAATCTGTATCAATCCATTTATAATGGAGATCCATGGCTGGAAGTTAACTTAACCAAAACTTTAGAAAACGTAACTGCCGCACAGGCCTACCGGAAAATAAATCCTAACTTAAATACCATTTGGGAAATTACCAACCATTTGATCCAATGGAGGAGAAACATTCTAAACCGTATGCAGGGAGAGGCCGTAATAACGCCGGATCACAACTATTTTGTGCCTGTTTTAGACCCATCAGAAGCGGCTTGGGAGCAATCGCTTCAAAGTCTGGCAAAATCACAGGAAGCCTGGAATACTTTCTTTCAGGATTTTGATGATGCCGATTTGGCTAAAATTTATGTAAATAATGGTCATACTTATTATGAACATCTTCACGGAATTATTCAGCATGATGTGTATCATTTAGGACAAATTGTTATCTTGAAAAAACTTCTTTAAAATAAGTCTGCTATGAAAAAATTGCTTTCAATTTTCGCTTTATTGTTTGTAATCGCTATTGGATTCGCTCAGGAATCAGAAACTAAATTTGATGAAAAATTGGCTAAATCTCTGAATGCCGACGAATATGGAATGAAAAAATATGTCTTCTGTCTTTTAAAATCCGGAAGCAACACCACCGCATCCAAAGAAGAAAGCAAGAAACTGTTTGAAGGTCATATGGCGAATATTGGAAAATTAGCCAAAGAAGGAAAACTGGTTGTGGCTGGTCCTTTTATGAAAAACGACCGAAATTATCGAGGCATCTATATTTTTAATGTTGAAACCATAGAGGAAGCAAAAGCATTGGTAGCAACAGATCCTGCCATAAAAGCTAATTTGCTTGAAGCCGAATTAACCCCTTGGTACGCCACAGCAGCTTTGCAGGAAACTTTGAAAATACACGATAAAATTGCCAAGAAAAAAATATAAAAACACTTTATGAAAACCGAAAAGGAAAAAATGGTTGCCGGAGAATATTATCTGGCAGGTGACCCTGTTTTAGTAAAAGAACGCCGAAAAGCCAAAAACTTACTGCACCGCTTAAACGTCACCGAATATCGAACGACCAAAAAAGCCAAAGAAATTTTAGCAGAATTAATTCCGAATGCAGGCAAGAGTTTTTATATAGAACCTCCTTTTCATTGTGACTATGGTTACAATATTTCATGTGGCGACAACGTTTATTTTAATGTAAACTGTGTTGTTCTGGACTGTGCTCCGGTAAATATTGGATCAAATGTGTTCTTTGCGCCAAACGTTCAAATTTATACCGCCACCCATCCGCTTGACGCTGAACTCAGAAAAACACTCGAAAATGCCTTACCCATTTCTATCGGAGACGATTGCTGGATTGGTGGAAATACAGTAATCTGCCCTGGTATCACCATCGGAAAAGGCTGTGTGATTGGTGCCGGATCAGTAGTGACCAAAGACATTCCGGACAACTCACTAGCCGTTGGAAATCCGGCAAAAATTATACGAAAATTAAATCAGGAACCCCAATAAAAAATCAATGCTTACCTTAAATAAAGTTCACCATATTGCCATTTTATGCTCGGATTATCAAAAGTCTAAAACTTTCTATACCGAAGTTCTGGGACTGACTATTATTAGAGAAGTCTATCGTGAGGAGCGTCAATCCTACAAACTTGATTTAGCTCTGAATGGTATTTATGTCGTCGAATTGTTTTCATTTCCTAATCCGCCAAAAAGGCCTTCAAGACCCGAAGCTGTCGGCTTGCGTCATTTGGCTTTTGAAGTCATTAACTTAGAGGAAACCATCGCTTTTTTAAACACTAAAAACATCGAATCAGAACCTATCCGAATCGATGAATTCACTGAAAAACGATTCACCTTTATTGCCGATCCTGACGAATTGCCTATTGAATTTTATGAAAGATAAGATCAAAACGAACAGAAAGTATTTTCTTTCACTGATAACTTTAACACAATATAAGGAGCGATTTGTATTAAAAACCGAATTTGATTAACTAATTTTGTAATCCGCATAAAAAATTGCGATTTCAAAATCGATCTCTGATGAACAAAACGGCGAAAATCAAAAAAAATCATCAATTTATTGTCTTCAAAAAATTAGTTATTGTTTCCGTATTAATAGGCTTTCTTTCTGCCTTTTTAGGAATCTCACTCAAAAAAATTACCGAATATTACGAAGAAATTTTCTTTCATGAAGTCTCCGTAAATCCTGTTTTTTATATCATCTTCCCCGTTTTTGGATTGTCCGTTATTTACTTTCTCAGACAATATCTCTTTAAGAAAAAAGAAAACAAGGGTATTAAAGAAGTTTTCGAAAGCACCAAATCCTCTTCCAAAAACTTGCCTTCTTATAAAATTCCGTCCCATTTTATCAACGGATTACTGACGGTAATCTTTGGAGGGTCTACCGGAATTGAGGTTTCAACCGTAGTGGCTACCGCCACCATTGGTTCTGTTGCACAACAAAAAAAAAATGTATTTCGTAAATACAAGACCGAACTAATATGTGCAGGAGTTGCAGCGGGAGTAACCGCTTTATTCAGCAGTCCGATTGCGGGAATTTTATTTGCTTTAGAAGTAATCTCCAGAAAAGTAACCCGTGCTTTTATTATTTCCAATATTATCGCCGTTTCCATTGCTTTTGGTTTACTTACTATCTTAAAAGAAGAGCCGCTATTTGCCGTCTCTATTACCACCTGGCATTTAAAAGCCATTCCTTACTTCATCCTTTTAGGAATTCTGGCCGGAGTAAATTCCGTTTATCTGACCCGTTGTGTTTTATTTTTTAAATCTCAATTCTCACGAATCGATACGCATTATTATAAAATCTTAATTGGTTCAGTAGTTTTAAGTATTTCTCTTTTTATTTTTCCTCAATTGTATGGAGAAGGATATCACGCTATAAAAGGAATATTCAGCACTACTTCTGAAATTCCGTTAACCATAACTTTATCGCTGACATTGATTGGTGTATTGATTCTTAAACCAATTGTAACCTCTATAACACTGGCTTCCGGAGGTGATGGCGGTGTATTTGCTCCAAGCTTGTTCATTGGTGCTTTTTTAGGATTACTATTGGCATCTGTATTGAATACCTTTTTTCATGTACACGTAATTCCGGTAAACTTTATGATTATTGGTATGGCAGCTGTATTGAGTGCCAGCATCCATGCCCCTTTTACAGCAATATTCTTAGTCTGTGGCTTAACAAACGATTATACTTTATTTTTGCCTATTCTCGTAGTTTGCCTCATTTCTAAATATACCGCAAAAATGATTTATCCGTATACCGTATATTCTTATTCTCCCAGCATTTCAAAATAATACATCATGCCCGTTCCCAACATAAAAAGAGGTTACCGCAAAACACGTTACATTCTTTACAAAGAAACCTTAATTGACTACAAAGAGCATTTTTGGTCGTTTTTGGGATCTTTTGTCGGAATTGGAATTCTGGCTTATCTGGAGTCGATACATTTTGGAGGAAGTGACCTTGTTTATCTTATTGGTTCATTTGGTGCTTCAAGTGTTTTAATTTACGGGATTATTCAAAGTCCGTTTTCACAACCCCGAAATTTAATTGGTGGTCATTTGATTTCAGCAATTATTGGGGTTTCCGTAAATAAATTAGTTCCGGATATTGTCTGGATCGCCGCACCTTTGGCCGTATCACTTTCTATTATTTTCATGCAGATTACCAAGACACTTCACCCACCCGGAGGAGCCACTGCGCTTATTGCGGTCACCGCTTCCCCGCAAATAAAAAATCTGGGGTATATGTATGTGCTGTCTCCTGTATTAGTTGGAGTGTTGATTTTATTTGTCACCGCTTTAATTTTCAACAACATGACTTCCAGCAGAAGTTATCCAAGTCACAGCACCTACCACAAACACTACCATAAGATTAGAAAACGTCTGAGTAGAAAGGGATAATAAGAGTTGCCAATCTTTCTCGGTCGATAAAGAAAAATCTTTTCAACAATTCGTAAATCAAAATTCGTAAATCGTTAATTATACTTTACCTTTGACCTTTCAATAAAAACAACGATTATGGTTTATAAATTTAGAGTAATTCTAGACGCCGAAGAAGATATTTTTAGAGACATTGCTATTCTTGAAGACGATACTCTTGAAGATTTACACAATGCTATCTTCAACGCTTTTGGTTTTGACGGAATGGAAGTGGCTTCGTTTTATACCTGTGATGAAACCTGGAATCAGGAAGATGAGATTCCACTTTTTGATACTGGTGACGTTCCCGGTGAGCAAAGAACGATGGGCGATTATCCGTTATCTTCTATTTTAGACGAACAAAATACCAAAATTATCTATGTATATGATTTCATCAATATGTGGACATTCTTAGTTGAATTAGCTGCTATTGAAGATCAAATCGCAGGAGCTCCATATCCTGAAACATTATTCTCACATGGAGAAATGCCGGACGAAGCTACAGAAAAGAACTTTGAAGCCGACATGCACGACGATATCTACGGAGAATTTGAAGACGATCTTGATGAAGATGATCTTGACATGTTCGAAGGCGATGACAGCTTTGAAGATTACGGATTTGAGGAGAATTGGAATTAGTTAGTAAGTACTAAGCTCCTTAGATGCTAAGATACTAAGCTTTTATATTTGAGGCATTTTTCTTACTTTTAGAATTTATTTTAAAAGCAAGATAATGAGTCATTTTAGAAAAATTTTAGTTTGGCAAAAATCAATTTCCTTAGTTACCAAAATTTACAAAATAACAAATAGGTTTCCAAAAGAAGAAATGTTTGGATTAACTTCGCAAATACGTCGGAGTTCCATCTCTATCCCCAGCAATATTGCAGAAGGATCAGGTAGAGAAAGTACTAAAGAATTTTTGCGGTTTTTATTTATTTCTCTAGGTTCTCTATTTGAAATGCAGACTCAGCTTGAAATTGCAAAAAATATAATTTACATAAACGAAGAAGAATTTAACCTTTTATACGAGGACAGTCGAGAGATTGAAAGAATGTTAGCGTCGTTAATTAAAAAATTAAAAGACAATAATTGAAAAACTTAGAATCTTAGAAACTTAGAATCTCAGCAACTCAAAATATGATCAACTTATTCAACACCCACATCGATACGCTTGCGATACACCGCGTAGGGAACAAAAGCAGAAACGAAGCGATTTTTTTATCAGAACAACCATTTAATTTAAATGATGAAATTGTTCCTTTGATCAAAGAGTACTTTTTTAAGCCTTTCAGAGAGAAAGAGGAAAACTATTATCAGTTTGCGCACGAAGTTGATTTAGACTACAACGACATGTTTAAATATGCGACAGAAATTTTTAGCAACCCTGGCAACTTGCACGAGGTTTCAAAAAAAATTACTACGCACCTATTCGAACAATCCAATCACCCGCACATTAAAAACGGAGAGGTTTATATCACGTACCTGACCAATCTAAGTATCGACAATAATGTTGTAGATGCTATTGGAATCTTTAAAAGCGAGTTGCAAGCCGACTTTTTACAATTTGAAGAGAAAGAAAGTAATCTTGAAATGATCCTGCAACAAGGAATCAACTTAAGTAAATTAGATAAAGGGTGTTTGATTTTTAACTATAAAAAAGAAGAAGGATACAAAATCCTGACCGTTGACAGCAACCGTTATGACGCACGTTACTGGTTAGAGCACTTTTTATCTGTTGATGCTTTTGAGGATGAAAACTTCATCACTAAAAAATACTTAAAATTCTGTCAGAACTTCGCCAAAGATGTCGTTTTACCAGCAGAAGACAAAAAAGAAGAAGTAATGTTCATGAACCGATCTGTGAATTATTTCGCAAAAAACGATCAGTTTGAAGAACAAAATTTCTTAAACGAGGTATTAGACAATCCTGAATTAATTCCTGAATTCAAAAACTACAAAGTAGATAAAGGAGAAAAATACAGCATCGAAGATGTAACCTCATTCCCAATTGCCAACGCTGCAGTTTCAGACGCCAGAAAATCGATCAAAAATGTGATCAATCTGGACACACACATTCAGATCAAAATGGATTTTATCAATCCGGAAAGTGCTGAAAAATTTGTTGAAAAAGGCTGGGATGAAGAAAAACAAATGTATTACTACTTAGTGTATTTCAATAAAGAAGAGAAAAGCTAAGAGTCATTCATTTTCTATTACTTACTTAAAGCAAAAAACGGCAACTACACTAGTAATTGCCGTTTTTTATGCTTCATTCCAAAGTTACAGTACTGAAAACATCGCTTTCAGAATATCATCGTAAACCTTCTTATCGTTCTCTCCGGAGCGAGCCAACACCCTGATTCCGGTATAATTATTAAAGATAAAACGAGCCAGCATTCTTGCTTCTAATTGCATTGAAATTTGTCCTGCCTGCTGTCCTTTTTTTACGGCTGTCAAAAAAATCTCCTCCACTGTTTGCCGATTATCGCTCACAATTTTAGCAATCTCTTCGTCATGCATTGCGAGTTCAACGGCAGCATTTACAACAAAACACCCCTTTGTCATTCGGTCATCCAGACTTTCAATAACCGCCTGTTTAAAAATCTCGGTTAAGGTTTCTTTTATATCTTCTGATTGATTCAAAAGGTTTCTCGTGGCTTCCTGCCCGTGTTCCAGATACCTTCTTAAAGCTTTTGAAAAAAGTTTCTGTTTGTCTCCAAAAGTATCATACAAACTCGAACGGCTTAACCCCAAATGCGTTACCAGATCTTGTGCCGAAGTACCGTTATATCCTTTACACCAAAAAATTTCTATCGCTTTATCCAGAGCCTTATCCTCATCAAATTCTTTTGTTCTGGCCATAACTTCATAATTAAATTCTCTTACAAAGATACGAAAAATTACGGAACGATTGTTCCGTAATTAGAGCAAAAAATTAAACCACCGTGTTTACGGTAAGCCCACCGTCTACCACAATTTCCGTTCCTGTAATAAACGAAGCATCGTCTGAGGCAAGAAAAGTTACTGTCTTAGCAATCTCTGAAGCTTTACCAAAACGTTTCAATAAAATTTTATCGCTTAACGCTGCACCAAATCCCTCGATTTCTGCTTTTTCTAATCCTAATTTTCCAAAAATAGGCGTTTCAATAGGTCCCGGTGAAATTGCATTAATTCTGATATTTCTGGGTGCCAGTTCTGTTGCAAAAACTCGGTTTAAAGATAACAGAGCTGCTTTACTTGCCGCATAAACTCCTGAATTTTCCATACCAACATTGGCATTTATAGAGGTATTAAAAACAACAGAACCTCCGTCATTTAAAATAGGCAACAACTTTTGAAGTGTAAAATAAACTCCCTTAACGTTCACATCCATAATCGAATCGTAATGACCTTCTGAAGCAGATTCCAAGGGAGCAAAAGAAGCGATTCCGGCATTTAAAAACAGTATATCAATTTTACCAAATTTGTCTTTTACTTCGGCAACTAAACGGTCAATTGATTTTAAATCGGATTGGTCCGATGCAATTCCGGTTACTTTCAATTCAGCTTCTGCTTTTGCTAAGGCTTCTTTATTTCTTCCCGTCACAATTACTTTTGCACCATTTGCTGCCAAATCCGCTGCAGCTGCATACCCTATTCCACTATTTCCACCTGTTACTATGGCAACTTTATTCTCTAATTTTTTCATTTTACTTGTTTTTAAATTACTGATTATTTGATTATTTTGATACAAAGATATTATAACGGAACGATCGTTCCGTTATTAATTACGTTAATATTTTGTTAAACAAAAAAGATTGCTTTTTACCCCTGCTGTTGACAAGCTTTTGCTCTATGCTATCATAAAGGAAAGAAATAATGAAATGCTAAAAATTCTTAATTTATGCTTAAATTTACAGTCTAAACCAATTCAGATGGATATTCATTTATACAACGAAAGTCCTTTCGAAACGATCATCTCCTTTCACAAGCTTATCGAATCTTTCGAAAAAATTGCTTTGTCAGATGTTGATTACAGGGCTAACTACGCAAAAGCCATTTTAAATCAAATAGAGGCCCTTCCGGAACTTCGAACCGGAATTAAAGACTACGCCACCATTAAGGACAATGAAGCTTTAATCAAAAACCTGTTGGCTGATATCTTCCCAACTGCGTTAACGAATAACGAAATAAAAGCGGTTACCATACCTTTTCAAAATTTATCATTCAATTATACCGAACGTTTTAAGAAGATTCTGAGTAATGCCGGATCTGAGTTTGACATGGAAATTCGTGATTTTGACGATCATCAGTTTTATGTCAACAACTGCTGTATCATTTTAGGGGCCTATTACAAGCAGCGTATCGATTTTAACAACCCATTTTTCTATGATATTCCGGATGAAAATGGAATAGAAAAACATTATCGAATTCTGTATAATGCCGATTTCATGGAAGTCATCCCAACAGAAAAATCAATCTCTTTAACCCAGGAAGACATCGATCTGCTCCTGGACAACTACAATGATCTCGAACTTTGGAAATCAAAATTCCCAAAGGGAAGCTGGATTCTGAAAGGATTTGGAATCGTTTCTTTGTTTGATGCGACCACAGAAAGTGCCATTTCAAATTTAAAAAGCAACTTACTCAAACCCGATTCAAAAACGGCTGCAACAGATGAAATTGTATTCAATATTTTTAAATCGATCTTTAAAATTCCCGATTTAAAAGTGGGATTTATTGTTTATAATCCGGAGGAAGAGAAATTTATAAGACCTGTTAAATTTGAAACTCAGATGCAAAGTTTTCTACTTTCAAAAGATCAGGAAATTGATTGTAAGAATGCTTTTTTTGGATGTACTTTCGAAAAATTATTAAACAATAAAGAACCTTTGGTGGTTTCTAATGTAAAAAAATTCATTGAAGAATCTTCCAATAAAAAACTGGGAGAACATTTATTAAAACAGGGAATTCAAAGCTGCATTTTTGCTCCGGTTATAAAAGATGGTCAATTACTGGGTGTAGTAGAATTGGTTTCATCGGAAATAAAAGCACTCAATACTATTAATGCTACCAAACTGGAACTGGTACTGCCCTATTTAACTGATACGATTGATCGCTACAATACAGATATGCAGCATCAGATTGAAGCCATTATTCAGCGCGAGTACACCACCATTCACCCAAGTGTGTACTGGAAGTTCAAAAAAGAATCACAAAACTATTTCCAAAACATCAATCACACTAAGGATTATATTTTTAAGGAAATTGTATTTAAGAACGTATATCCGCTTTATGGACAAATTGATATCAAAGGTTCTTCCGAACATCGAAATGAAACGGTTAAGATCGACCTTAAAAATCAATTGACTGCCTTATTGAAAATTTTCGAATCTCAGAATTCAAACCACAATCTGGTCCTTTTGGAACAGCGTAAATTTGAACTGGAATCTTTTCGGGATGAGCTTGACGCTCCTTTAAAAGCAGATACAGAGCAATATATTCAGCGTTATATTGAAGAAGAAATTCATCCTCTTTTAAAAAATACGAAAGAAACCGAAAAAAGTGAAAAACTGGAACGGGAGTACTTTGAGAGTCTTGATGCAAAAAGCGGTTTGTTTTATCAGGAGCGAAAGAAGTTTGATAATGCGATGTCTATTATCAACAAAAAACTAGCCTCGGTGCTGGACAAAAAACAACTCGAAGCACAACAGATTTATCCGCACTATTACGAACGGTTTAAAACAGATGGTGTTGAGCATAACCTCTATATTGGGTCTTCTATTGCGCCAAATCAACCCTTTGATATGATGTATCTGCACAACCTGCGTTTGTGGCAGTTACAAACCTTGTGCGAAATGGAACTTGAACATCATCAGCTTAAAGAATCACTCCCGTACGAACTGGATGTGACTTCTTTAATTTTAGTGTTTACTTCGCCGCTTTCGATCCGTTTCAGAATGGATGAAAAACGCTTTGATGTTGACGGAACCTACAATGCCAGATATGAAGTGGTGAAAAAACGCATCGACAAATCGAACATCAAAGGCACACAAGACCGTATTACGGAGAAAGAGAAAATTACAATTGTGTATTCTCAAAACAGCGAGGAAGCTGAATATTTGAAATACATCAAATACCTGCAGCACAAAAAAATTCTCGAGCCTTCTATCGAACAATTTGAAGTTGAAGACCTCCAGGGAGTTTCGGGTCTGAGAGCCATTCGTGTTAAAGTAATCAACAACAATACAAATCCCGCAGCGAAAAAAATTACCTACCAGGATTTATTAGATGAGCTCAACTAATTTTTAGTTGAGCTTTTATATGGATTTGAATGCAATTACAAAAGAGATTACGGTAACAATGATACCGATCATAAAAAGATTGTAAGCAATACGCAGTAAATTATATTTACGCTGTAACACCAATCCTAAATAATATAAATCTTTTATCATGGTTGAATACAGGTAATCCTTGTCTTTCATCATTTCGTTCATCGCCCAGTCATATTCTTCAAGAGGCATTTTGTAGAAATTTCCAAAGAATAATAAATTAATTTTCTTGGCTTCGATATCCTCACGTGTAAAAACGCCGGTTGTTACTTTTGGTCGTGTAGATAAAATGGCAAAAATAATAGTCACTACACTTGAAATCAGCATAATAAAAGTGGGGACAACCAAATGCGCATTCTTCGGACTGTCTAATTTAGGGATAATCGTAGAAAGTGCAATCGAAATGATAATAGCATTTACAGACAATAAAATATTTGCTTTACTATCGGCAATCCCACTTAAACGCGTATGATTTCCTAAGGTAACACGAAACAATGTGTCGATACCACGATCCGGTTTTTCAATTTTATCTCTCTTTCTATTCTCTTCTTCGATTTTTTCGGCCTCTTTCTTTTCCTGCTTTTCAATCTTTTTCTGCACCATTAACAGATTTTTCTCTTTTAAAGGCTGCCATTTTCTAAGCGCATAATCCGTGTAAAAGCGGTGCTTGTTCATTAGAAAATTTAGGTTTTCTTTTGCCCATTCGGCATTTGAAAAGTTTAAATTCCAGGTATTCTTTAATTCAATTCGCAATAATTCACAGGTCGTTGCATACTCAGTACCCATAAGGTGAGCAAAATCGGCATCCTTAATTATTTTCTCCAAATGTGTTTTAGGAATATACTCTTTTACGGTAGCCAGAATCAAACCGGAAACCTGTGTTATGAATTCATCCGACAGTCCTTTTTCCTTCAAAAAAGCCGTAGCAATTTTAACGCTCTCCTGTTCGTGATTCTCATAACCATTAATATATCCGGTATCATGAAACCAGGCTGCCACTAAAAGTGCTTCCTTCTGCTCAGCCGTAACATCTTCCTTTTTGCAAAGCTCTTTTACAGCATTTACGACCGTTAAAGTATGGTTGAAATTATGATAAGAATATAAATTAGAAAGTTTATCTTTGAGTAAATTACTAACAAAATCTTCGGATTGTTCTATTAAATTCATAAAGAATATTTTTACACCACTAAATTATGAAATTGTTTTTGGATAATCATTTTATTGCGAAAATTAAAACCTGTTCTTTGGCAATAGCTGTCTTGCTGCTCCCCTATTCCTGTGCGACTCATAAAGCACAATATGGTAAAAATGTCAGTGCTAACGAAACGGAAAACGCAACAGATACCATAAAAATTGCACACACTTTTTATTTAGTGGGTGATGCCGGAAACGCCGACGAAGAAAAAGCACAGCAAACTCTTGAATTACTGCATCAAAAGCTAAAAAAAGCGAGTAAAAAATCGACCTTACTTTTTTTAGGAGATAATATCTATCCAAAAGGTTTTCCTGCCCATAATGAGGGGCCGGAAAAGGCTTTGGCCGAAACGAAACTGACCAATCAATTAAAACTTACCGAAGGATTTAAAGGAAAAACAATTGTCATTCCCGGAAACCACGATTGGTACAATGGTATCAAAGGCCTTGAACTTCAGGCTGAATTTGTTACTAAATATTTAAACGATAAAAAAGCCTTTTTACCCCGAAAAAGTTGTGCCATAGAAGCTGTTAAAATAGACAGTACAACTGCTTTAGTAACGATTGACAGTGAATGGTTTCTGGAAGACTGGAACAACCACCCTACTATAAATGACAATTGTGATATTAAAACCAGAGAAGATTTCTTTGACGAACTGGAAAGTGTTCTTAATAAAAATCAGGAGAAAACGGTCATTCTTGCCATACATCATCCCCTCATGAGCAACGGATCGCATGGCGGTCAATATTCGTTAGAAAAGCAACTGTTCCCTCTGGAACAAAAAATTCCGCTTCCGGTAATTGGTTCCTTTATTAATTTACTGCGAAAAACCACAGGTGCCAGTCCGCAAGACATTCAAAACAAACAATATACTGCTTACGCCAAGCGCATTAAAACGCTGCTGCAAAAACAAAAAAATGTGATTGTAGTTTCCGGCCACGATCATAATCTGCAGTATGTAAACAAGGAAAATATTAAGCAGATTATTAGCGGTGCGGGATCAAAATCTGAAGCTGCAAGAGCTATTAACTCAAATGATTTCTCTTATGGAGGAAACGGTTATGCTACCTTGACTTTATTCAAAAGCGGAGATGCTAAAGTTTCTTTCTTCGGAAATGAAAACAACCACGAAAAGCTACTTTTTGAGCAGGAAATCATAAAGGCTAAAGAAATCAACTGGGCTGCTGATGTTCCGAATAATTTCCCTCCTAAAATTACGACTTCTATCTATTCTCAAAAAATGACGCAGAAAAGTCTGTTTCATAAGTTTCTTTTCGGAAACCACTATAGAAAATATTACAGCTTACCCATTGAGGCTAAAACCGCAACTTTAGACACTTTAATGGGAGGTTTGAAACCTATTCGTGAAGGTGGCGGACATCAGTCTAAATCTTTAAGAGTATCGGATCCTAAAGGCCGAGAGTATGTGATGCGTGCTATGAAAAAAAGCGCTACACAATTTTTACAATCTGTAGCTTTTAAAGATCAGTACATTGTTAATGATTTTGAAAATACCTATGCAGAGAATTTCTTATTAGACTTTTATACTACTTCACATCCCTATACTCCCTTTGCAGTGGGTAATCTGGCCGATAGAATAGGGCTGGCACACAGCAACCCGATCTTATATTACATTCCGAAACAAAATACTTTAAAAGAATTCAATTCGAATTTTGGAGATGAATTGTATATGGTTGAAGAAAGACCTGCCGACAATCATCTGGAAGGTAAGAATTTTGGAAATCCAACCAATATTATCAGCACATCTGACATGATGAAAAACCTTCATAAAGATGAAAAATATACCGTTGACGAAAACGAATACATAAAAGCCCGTTTGTTTGACATGCTTATTGGCGATTGGGACCGACATGACGACCAATGGCGTTGGGGAGAGTATAAAAAAGAGGGAAAGGTCATTTACAAACCTATTCCCAGAGATCGCGATCAGGCCTTTTCAAAATATGACGGGACTTTGCTTTCGCTGTTGATGAACATTCCTGCACTGCGCCACATGCGTACTTTTAAAGACAAAATCGACAATGTAAAATGGCTTAACAGAGAACCTTACCCGCTTGATATAGCCTTTTTAAGAACTGCCGGAGAAAAAGACTGGATTGCTCAGGCAAAATACATTCAGGAAAACTTAACCGATGCTGACATTGACAATGCTTTTAAAAGTCTGCCAAAAGAAGTTCAGGACGAGACTATTAAAGACATACAACAGAAGTTAAAAAGCCGAAAGAAAGAACTTCAAAAATATGCTTCTGAATACTTTGATGTTTTGAGCCATACCGTAATGATCGCCGGAACAGATAAAAAAGACAAGTTTGTAATTCGCCATAGCGCCAAAAAAACACTCGAAATTCAGGTTTTCAGGGTTAAAAAAGAGGGCGACGAATTGATATACACTAAAACCGTTACCGATGCTAAAACTTCCAACTTATGGATTTACGGCTTAGATGATAATGATACTTTCCAGGTAACCGGCAATGAAAAATCGAAAATAAAAATTCGGTTAATTGGCGGACAAAATAATGATACGTATAACATTGGGAACGGAAAAAGAGTGATCGTTTATGATTTTAAATCAAAACAAAACACCTATAATCTGGATTCAAAAACCGGAACTCAACTAACAGATGACTACGATGTTAACCTTTACAATTACGAAAAGCCAAAGTATAATGTGATTTCAGGGCTTCCGAATATGGGTTACAATCCTGACGATGGTGTAAAGCTCGGTTTTAATCTAAATTATACCGTAAACAATTTCAAACAAAACCCTTACACACAAAAGCATGTGTTAAACGGTTTTTATTATTTCGCGACGGAAGGTTTCGAATTGAATTATGCAGCACATTTTCCGGGCTTGCTTGGCAAGTGGGTTATCGATGTTGAATCGCAATATACAACTCCAAATTTTACGGTGAATTATTTCGGATATGGGAATGAAACGGTCAATAATACAGAGCAATTCGGAATGGATTACAACCGCGTTCGCATTCAGAAGTTTAATGTTTCAGCAGCCATCAGACATGTTGGACGATATGGAAGCGAGTTTAGCATCCAGCCCATGTTTCAACAAATGAGAGTAGAAGAAACTAAAAACCGATTTATTGATATTCCAAACATCATTAATCCGGAAATTTTTCAAAGTCAGACCTTTGGTGGTGCGAAAATCAAGTACCATTTCAAAAACTCCGACTTTGCGGCAAAACCTACTTTGGGGGTTACTTTCATGATCTCGGCAGCGTGGTTAGCCAATCTAAATGAAACCAAGCAAAACTTCCCGACTCTTGAAAGCCTTTTAGGATTTACCCATAAAATTGATTCTAATGGAAAGCTGGTTTTAGCTACACTTTTAAAAGGAAAAGCGATCCTAAATAACAATTACGAATTTTATCAGGGTGCGGCTTTAGGAGGCGATACAGACTTACGCGGTTATCGAAACGAACGCTTTCTGGGAAGTTCTTATTTTTCTCAAAGTACAGATTTACGTCTTAGTATTGGTAAAATCCAAAAAACAATTGCTCCTTTAACCTACGGGATTCTGGGTGGTTTTGACTATGGAAGAATCTGGCTTGACGGTGAAAATTCCCGAAAATGGCATCAGGATTATGGCGGCGGACTTTGGCTGAACGCAATCAATGTCCTAACGGCAAGAATCACTTATTTCAAATCACCTGACGAAACCGGAAGAGTCATTTTTGGAGCGGCTTATAGTTTTTAACTAGAGGTTCTGAGATGCTAAGGTTCTAAGTTTTTTTTGCCACGAATTCACGAATGATTTTGTAATTTAAAATTCGTGAATTCGTGGCAAACTTTTTATTTTAAAGGTACTGAGTTACTGAGATTCTAAGATCCTAAGCTTTCTTTCTCAGTATTCAAAAATGATACAGTAAACTAAAATTCGCGAATTCGTGGCAAAAAAAAACCTTAGAGCCTCAGCACCTCAGTACCTTAGTCCCTTTTTATTTTAGCTTAAACTCATACACATTTCCACCTGTTTTATTTGCCTTTTCATCGGCAATCAACAAAGTGGTGTTGTCTTTAAAAACGACAGCTTCTTTTTGCGAAAAGTGATCCAATTTAATTTCCGTTTGCGATCCTTTATGAAACAAATCATTTTTATACCCTTTAAACAAAACGATTTTATCATGACTCAGCAAAGCTACTTTTTTACCATCAGGGCTAATGGTTGCACTTGTTAAAACACAATGATTGTAATTATCACAAGTTTTAAACTCCCCTATTTTAATCGCTTTCTGAGTTCCCGGAGCATTTAAAATCTTATAAATAAAAGCCGTTCCATCGAAATTCTTACTACGGTTTTTGGTAAACAGATAAAAATAATTCCCGTGTTCAAAAAAGCCTTCGACATCATAGAACATCTCTTTTTTCTTCGGAGGAAATTCCGTTTGTTCCGGGTAGGAAAACGAAACCTTATACTCTGCCACTGCTGAATCTTTATTCAACTGATTCTTATTGACTTTATAAATACACAAATCTTTACGCTCGTTGTCGTTATTTCCAAAATCTCCTATATAAACATTCCCGCTTTTATCTCTGGTAATATCTTCCCAATCTACATTAGTCGCATTTGAAACAACAATCGATCTGGCAATCTTTCCATCTGATTTTATGGCATAAATTTCATTTTTATTGCCACTGTCTTCTATCGCATAAATTAAATTCGTTTCAGGAAAATAAGTAATTCCCGAAACTTCTTTTAGCTTCTTCGGAAGTGCGTATAACGTTTTTAAATTTGGATTGGATTGTTGCTGACAAGCCAATAAGGCTATAGAAGCCCCGAGTAAAAAAAACTTTTTCATAATATCTTCTTTTAATTTAACCTAACTAAAACCTGCTAACCGCCAAAGATTTTTATTGAATGCAGTACTTAAAGTAGGTTTGTATTTTTAAAATTGCGTGTAATAAATTCAAAAGCAGCAAACATAATATGTCCCATAGATTTAGCATTCTTGAACTTCATATCATTGGTATAACGGTACAATTCCATTTTTAGTTGATTCAGATGCTCTTCTGTCGAAATCGTATCGTGACACATGATGTTCAGCAGTTTTTTTATTCTGGTTTCGGCAGAATGGATACGTTTCGCCAAAATCGCTCTTTCCTCATCCTTGTACTGAATAATGGACCGGTCCTCCAGTTTTTCTTTAATCAATTTAATCATCGGATAATTTTCTTTGAAAAACTGCGGACGATACACTTTAAAGTTCCCTTCATAACATTGCTGGTCAAAATCAATTGGACGGATTTTATAAACTACCTGATCGAAGTCATGAATGGGAACAATCACATAATTATAAGCACGCATATCACCCAAAAGCCTAATCATACAACGTTCGTTGAACTTCACAAATTCTTTTGCAATTTGCGACTTTTCCATTTCCGTACAACTATCTAATAAAGTATCCATAAAAACATCGCCCGGGATCCCGATAATATGCTCTTCAATTAAAGTATCCTTAAAAACCAAAAAATTGATTTTATCCGGTGAAAGAATATCCTCCAGCTCTAATCCGTAAATTCTTGAAGCATCTGCTTTTTTAATATAAAAATGAACATAATTATCATTGAGAATATTACGAACTTTTATGCGGAAGGGTTTAGAATTTCCAAAAGTACAGTAATCAATTGCATCAATATTCAAATACTGAATGATCTCGTTATTTCCATCAGAATGTAAAAGGGAATAGATTTTTTTCAGATTCAGATCGATCTCATTTCTCTCAAACTCGCTGTAATACACTCTGATCCATAAAGTATCCGTTTCATTTTTATCATAAACATTAACCGAGCCTGAAAATCGCAATAGATCATCATAGAACACCGATACTTTCGAAATACGTTCGTATCGCTCTAAATAACTAAGAAGAGACGGCATTAAAGGATAAGACGGTTTTTTCAAAACCATTAAAGGTTCGCTCATATTTTTGAATATCTTTATTACAAATTTAAATGAATAGCATCATATAAATAAATTTAGCGTAACAAAATAAAAGTTGAATCGTCTTACATAAAACTAAAACCGAAATAAATTTGGAAACCATACTTACTATCGAGAATCTTCACAAAAGATACGGGCGTATTCAGGCCTTAAAAAATGTATCTTTTGAAATACAAAAAGGCCACGTTTATGGCATATTAGGCCCTAACGGAAGCGGTAAATCGACCACTTTAGGAATTGTCCTGAATGTTGTAAACAGAACTTCGGGAAATTATACCTGGTTTGGAGGAAAGGTACAAACACATGAAGCACTAAAAAAAGTAGGCGCCATCATCGAAAGACCAAACTTTTACCCGTACATGACTGCCGAAGAAAACCTGAAACTGGTTTGCAAAATAAAAAGCATCAATTATTCTAAAATTAGTGAAAAGCTTGATTTAGTTGGGCTATCCGAGAGAAAAGACAGCAAGTTCAGCACCTTTTCTTTGGGAATGAAACAGCGTCTTGCCATTGCTTCGGCACTCTTAAATGATCCGGAAATTTTAATTTTAGACGAACCAACAAATGGTCTAGATCCACAGGGAATTCATCAGATCAGAGACATTATCCGAAAGATTGCGTCACAAGGAACCACTATTTTACTGGCCTCTCATCTTTTAGACGAAGTAGAAAAAGTATGTTCGCATGTCGTTGTTTTGCGAAAAGGAGAAATTTTATACTCCGGAACAGTCGACGGAATGTCAGCCAATGAAGGTTTCTTTGAACTTCAGTCTGATGATAATCTGGCGTTGAAAACCATACTGGAAACACATCCGGCAGTTGAAAAAATCACCGAAGAAGACGGCAAAATCCTCGTCTATCTCCACTCTGATTTATCCGCTTCTGAACTCAATCATTTTCTGTTTTCTAAAAATATCGCTTTGAGCCATCTGGTAAAACGCAAAAACAGTTTAGAAGCGCAATTTTTAGAATTAACCAAGAACGCCATTATCCAAAACAACTAAACCATGAACAGACTAATTTCTATAGAACTACAAAAAATCTGGAAAAACAAAGCCAGTCGCATCCTCACTTTGACTTATTTCATACTCCTTTCGTTCATCGCTTTAATGGCTTCCATCAAATTTGACATAGGTCCTTTTAAATTCCATTTGGCAGAAATGGGTATTTTCAACTTCCCTTTCATTTGGCATTTCAATACTTATGTAGCAGCCTTACTTAAACTTTTCCTTGCAATCGTTATTGTTTCTATGATGGCCAATGAATACAGTTACGGAACTTTGAAACAAAACCTGATTGACGGCTTAAGCAAAAAAGAATTTGTGCTGTCCAAATTCCTCACAGTCGTACTGTTTGCATTAGCCTCTACCATTTTCGTATTCGTAATGAGTGTAATTCTTGGACTATGCTTTTCATCCTATACCGAATTTGATGTTATTCTGATGGATTTAGACTATCTTCTTGCTTTTTTCGTAAAACTCATTGGCTTCTTTGCATTCTGTTTGTTTTTGGGAATTTTAGTAAAACGATCCGCCTTTGCATTAGGTTTTCTTTTGGTATGGAGCATAATAGAAGGAATTATGAAAGGAGTTTTAATCTTTAAGATTTTTCCTGAAAGTTCAGTGGGGCAAACGATCATGAATTTTTTCCCGCTGGAAGCCATGTCAAATCTAATCATTGAGCCTTTTTCAAGATTATCCGTAATTCGTTCAATAGGTACACAAATTGGGGTAGAAAATACCAAAGATTATGGCGTACATTATACTTCGATTTTAATCGTTCTGATCTGGACATTCTTATTTGTTTACTTCTCATACAAGCTATTAAAAAAGAGAGATTTGTAGTATATTTGTAATACTATGAACTATTTTAAAATCTTATCACTAGTCTATTTTGTGTGTTTGCTCTCTTTAAAAGTAAACGCACAAAATATTAGTATAGACGATACCAGAACTCCTGAAGATTTAGCAAAAAATATTTTAATTAACAGCGCTTGTATCAATGTTACTAGTGTTAATGCAACTGGAAATCCTGCTAACACGGGTAATAGTTATGCTTATTTTAATTCGGGCGGAGGTAGCTTTCCCTTTTCAGGAGGTATTGTTTTAAGTACATCACCAAGTACAAATGCTTCAGGTCCATTTATACGATCAAACTCTATAGGCGTTACTAACGATAAGTGGCTGGGTGACTCGGACTTAAATCAGGCCTTAAACAATAACTCGAGTAAACAGGCAACTGTTCTGGAATTTGATTTTATCGCTTTAGCCAACTCCATCAGCTTTAATTATATTTTTGCTTCAAACGAGTATCAAACCTACTATCCGTGCATCTATTCTGATGGTTTTGCTTTTTTAATAAAAGAAGCAGGCACTAGCGACCCTTATAAAAATTTAGCCGTCTTACCCAATACGACAACACCGGTTGCTTCTACAACAGTTCATACCAAAATTGAGCCCGCTTTTGTCAATGGTACCAACTATCCGGGATGTGACCCTTTAAATGAAAATTTTTTCAATGGCTACAATACCATTAATAGCCCCATAAATTACGCGGGGCAAACTGTAGTTATGAATGCTCATACAGATGTAATTCCCAACAAAAAATACCACTTAAAACTGGTAATTGCTGATGATCCGACAGGGCAATTCAACTCTGCTGTTTTTATAGAAGCCGGTAGTTTTATCTCTAGAATAAATCTTGGAACCAACAAAACAATTGCCGATAAAAACCCGGCCTGTTTTGGAGAAAGTATTGTCTTAGATACACGTCTGGACAGCAATCTTTATACTTTTAAATGGTTTAAAGAAACTACCACCGATAACTATGTAGAAATTTCTCCGGCAGAAACTGGTTCTGCCTATACTGTTACAACATTTGGCAATTATAAGGTTGAAGCCACACTAATAGGAACAACTTGTGTGGCCACCGGAAAAATTAAAATTGAGTTTGCTCCTGAGATTCTGTCCACCAATACTTCATTAGTACAATGTGACGATGATACCGACGGAATATCGGTTTTTGACTTGACAAAGATCGCTAATATTGTGAAAAACAATGTTGCCGAAACGCTGAACAAAGGATACTACGAATCACTAGCTGATGCTCAAACTAAAACGAATCCAATCTCAACTCCTGAAAAGTATAGTAATAAATCCCCAAATCAAGTCATTTACGTCCGACTTGAAAACCAATATGGCTGTAGTAAAATCGCAGAAGTAACGTTGCAAATTTCCAACACCACAATTGCCCCACAAAATCCATTTGCAACTTGTGACGGAGATGACAAACAAGACGGATTTTATCAATTTGACCTTAATGCACAAGTATCCTCTCAACTTTCGACAGGTTTACCTGCGAGCATCACTTTCAGTTACTTTTTAAATGCAAATGATGCTCTGGCAGCTACAAATACACTACCTAATATCTTTAAAAACACTACCGCTTTTACCCAAACCATTTATGCTAAAGCCGTAAATGGCTCTGATTGTTACGACATTCTTCCCATAACACTGGTCGTAAACACTTTTGATCCTCCCAATTTTCAAGACGAATCAAAATACTTGTGTAAAGGGGAGCAGATTACCCTGGATGTCGCCACTGGTTTCGCCAGCTATTCATGGAATACCGGAGCGGCATCAAATTCCATTACAGTAAACACAGCCGGTGATTATTCCGTACTTGTAAAAGACATTAACGGCTGCGAAAAAACCAAAAAATTTAAAGTAATACTGTCTGAATCTGCAATTATAAGCGGTGCAGATATAAAAGATTTCTCTGGCGATGAGAACTCGGTCTTAATTCAATACACAGGGGTAGGTAATTATGAATTTTCATTGGATGGAAGTGTTTTTCAGGATGCCCCATTATTCACTAATGTCAAACCCGGAGTTTACAATGCTATCGCAAGAGACAAAAACGGCTGCGGACCATCAAACCAATATCAGGTTTACATTGCAGACTACCCAAGATTCTTTACTCCAAACGGAGACGGTTATAATGATTTATGGCTAATTAAAAACTCCGATCAGCTTCCGGTTTACAAAATATTCATTTTTGATCGTTATGGAAAATTACTCAAACAAATGGATCAAAATACACTGGGCTGGAACGGCCAATTTAATAACCAACAATTGCCAGCAGATGACTATTGGTTCAACCTTCAATTTGTTAATGGCAGAGTCATAAAAGGTCACTTCAGCTTAAAAAGATAAAAACTTTACACTTTCTTATTCCGGAAATCTTTAAAGAAATTCCTGCCCGAAAATTCCAAGACAAAAAAAAAGCCAAATTCCACTGATTGGAATTTGGCTTTTTATATTGAATTTTAAACTCCTTAGAATTTAAATCTTTTTCTATCAGTTTCTGTCAAATAGATCTTTCTCAAACGAATAGATTTTGGAGTAACCTCTACATATTCATCTTTTTGAATGTACTCTAATGCTTCCTCTAAAGAGAAAATGATTGGAGGAATAATTCTCGCTTTATCATCTGCTCCGGAAGAACGAACGTTAGATTGTTTTTTCTCTTTCGTTACGTTAACACACATATCATCACTACGAGAGTTTTCTCCAATTACCTGACCTTCGTAAATTTCGGCATTTGGTTCAACAAAAAACTTACCACGATCTTGTAATTTATCAATAGAATAAGGAATAGCTTTTCCTTTTTCCATAGAAATTAACGAACCTTTGTTACGTCCGGCAATTTCTCCTTTATAAGGCTCATATCCAATGAAACGGTGTGCCATAATAGCCTCACCAGCTGTTGCAGTAAGTAATTGGTTACGTAATCCAATAATTCCACGTGATGGAATATTAAATTTAACGATCATACGTTCCCCTTTAGTTTCCATACTCAACATTTCACCTTTACGCATGGTAACAAACTCTACCGCTCTACCTGAAAGATTCTCTGGCAAATCGATTGTCAATTCCTCAATTGGCTCACATTTTTGACCATCAATTTCTTTGATGATAACTTGTGGCTGACCAATTTGCAACTCATACCCTTCTCTTCTCATTGTTTCAATAAGAACAGATAAGTGAAGTACTCCACGACCAAAAACCATGAATTTATCAGCAGAATCAGTTTCACCTAACTTCATTGCTAAGTTTTTCTCTAATTCTTTTGTCAATCTTTCTCTAATATGGCGAGAAGTTACAAATTTACCTTCTTTACCAAAGAAAGGAGAGTCATTAATAGTAAACAACATACTCATTGTTGGCTCATCAATAGCAATAGATGCTAAACCTTCAGGATTTTCAAAATCAGAAATAGTATCACCAATTTCGAAACCTTCAACACCAACAATAGCACAAATATCTCCTGCAATTACTTCTGTTACTTTTTTACGTCCAAGACCTTCAAAAGTATGTAATTCCTTAATTCTTGATTTTGTTACGGCACCATCTCTTTTTACCAAAGAAATTGGCATTCCTTCTTTTAAGACACCTCTTTCTAAACGACCGATAGCAATACGTCCTGTAAAAGCAGAGAAATCTAAAGATGTAATCAACATTTGAGGATTTCCTTCTGAAACTTTAGGAGCAGGTACATTATCAACAACCATATCCAATAATGCTTCAACATTATCCGTTACGTTTTCCCAGTGGTCAGACATCCAGTTGTTTTTAGCAGAACCATAAACTGTTGGGAAATCCAACTGCCATTCTTCAGCACCTAATTCAAACATTAAGTCAAAAACTTTTTCATGAACTTCTTCAGGAGTACAGTTTTCTTTGTCCACTTTATTGATAACTACGCAAGGCTTAAGACCTAAGTCAATCGCTTTTTGTAATACGAAACGAGTTTGTGGCATTGGGCCTTCAAAAGCATCCACTAGCAAACATACACCATCGGCCATGTTCAATACACGTTCTACTTCACCTCCAAAATCCGCGTGGCCAGGAGTGTCAATAATATTGATTTTTGTTCCTTTATATTGAACTGATACGTTCTTTGAAGTAATAGTAATACCTCTCTCACGCTCTAAATCGTTATTATCAAGAATTAAATCACCTGTGTTTTCGTTGTCACGAAATAATTGACAGTGATACATAATTTTATCAACCAAAGTGGTTTTACCGTGATCGACGTGGGCAATAATTGCAATGTTTCTAATAGATTCCATCTGTGATTTTTAATGGGTGCAAAGGTACACTTTATTTTGATATAAAAAACGTTTCTGCGATAGTTTGCGTAGAGACAAGTAATTAGTAACCCAAAAACAATGTAAATTTAAGTCTAAATTGAACTTTTGTTATTGTTTAATTATAGTTAATTTAACTATATTTGAGTGATGAAAAGTAAAACTCTCCAAATTACTCTAGTTTATATTATCATATCGTTATTTGTGGCAATCATCTGTCATAAATTACTTACGACTTACTTTTCAAAGACCGATTACTACATTGTTTTTTTTTTAAAGGACATTTTTTTCATCCTGAGCACTGCACTGTTTTTCAAATACATACTTTCTAAAAACGAGAAAAAAAACATTACTATTTTCAAAAAATTAAAAGAAACAAACGAAGAAATAAAGGAATCAAACGAAAAATATGACATTGTAGCCAAAGCAACAAGTGACACCATTTGGGATTGGAAAATTCAGGAAGACAGCATCAATTGGAACAAAGGAATAGAAAACGTTTTTGGATACAATCCAACGGAAGTTGGAAAAACATCCAAATGGTGGTTTGACAAGATTCATCCGGAAGACAGCATCAGAATGTCTATCAAACTATACTCTTTTATAGAACAAAAAACAGAAAAATGGCAGGATCAGTATCGTTTTAAATGTGCCGACGGGAGCTACAAATATGTTTTGGACAGAGGTTTTCTTCTCAAAGATGAAAACGGAAGAGCCATCAGAATGATTGGAGCCATCCAGGACATCACCAAACAAAAGGAAGAAGAACAACGTTTAAGACTTTTAGAAACTGTAATTACACAATCTAAAGATTCCATATTAATAACAGAAGCCAATTCACCGGATCGAAAAATACCTAAAATTGTTTACGTTAACCCTGCTTTTTCACAAATGTCAGGATACATGTCAAATGAAATAATTGGAAAATCACCCAATATTTTCAAAGGTCCAAAATCCGATTCAGAAGAATTAAAAAAACTCTTAAGAGCTATAAAAAATGAAGAAGAGTGCCTAATTGAGACTATAACCTATACTAAATCAAAAGAAGAATACTGGGTAAGATTCTCCATGATCCCTATTTTTAATACTGAAGGCGTTATTTCACACTGGATCTCTATTCAAAGAGACATTACCGATGAAAAGAAACTAGAGACAGAAAAAGAACACTTAATTAGAGAATTAACTCAAAACAACAAAGACTTAAAACAATTCTCCTACATTACCTCACACAATTTACGTGCGCCATTATCCAATTTAATCGGACTATTAAATCTTATTGAGGACATCCCTGTCGAAAACGAAGAACTCGAAGAAATCCTGTCCGGTTTTACAAAATCAACACATTTGCTAAACGAAACCATTAACGACTTAGTAAAAGTAATCATCATCAAAGACAACCCTTCTATGCAAAAAGAGGAAGTCTCCCTACAAGAAGTTTTTGAAAATGTATTTAGTCAGCTATCATTTCAAATCGAACTGCACAAACCCATTATCAAACTCAAATTCGATAAAGTTCCGTTGCTAAACACAAACAAAGCCTATATCGAAAGCATTTTACTAAACCTACTTACCAATTCTATAAAATACAAATCAGAAAACAGAAAATTAAAAATATCCATTACAGCAGAACAAATCGACCAAAAAGCAATTCTAACTTTCAAAGACAACGGAATTGGAATTGATTTAGAAAGAAATCGCGACAAAGTCTTTGGGCTGTACCAACGATTCCACAACTACCCCGACAGTAAAGGACTAGGCTTATATCTTGTAAAATCACAAGTCGAAACCATGGGAGGAACCATCAGTATTGATAGTGAAGTCAACAAAGGCACCACATTTACAATAACATTCAAAAACTAACTCATATGCTGGAGCAAATTTTATGTATAGACGATGATCCAATCACGTTGATGTTATGCAAAAAAGTAATTTCGAAATCATCATTCTCAAAAGAAATCATCACAGCTCAGAATGGTGAAGAAGCATTACACCATTTCAATACACTTAAATACACCAACAACAAAAACAAAGCAAACAAAAAACCGGAACTGATTTTTTTAGACCTAAACATGCCTGTAATGGGCGGCTGGGAATTTCTGGATCATTTCACCTCTCCGGCTTACAAAGAATTCAATACCGCAAGTGTAATTGTTCTCTCCTCTACTATTGATCCTGAAGATTTGGCCAAGGCAAAAAAATACCCCATTATAATCGATTTCCTTTCAAAGCCAATCACTCTTCCAATGTTGGAGTATCTTAAAAAGAAAATCGGAATCTAACCTCAGAATTTCAAATTCCAAATTTCAAACCACAATCAAAAACTATTGGACCTTAAAAATCTTCCGAATAATACAAACAAAAAAAAGTCCTCAAAAGAGGACTTTTATATTTTTATCAAATTGTAATTAATTACAATTTAGCAACATGTTTAGTTAATTTAGACTTCAAGTTAGAAGCTTTATTATCATGAATGATGTTCTTTTTAGCTAATTTATCAATCATAGAGATAACAGTTGATAATTTAGAAGATGCATCAGCTTTATCAGTAGCTAATCTTAACGCTTTAATAGCATTACGAGTAGTTTTATGCTGGTATCTGTTAAGAACTCTTCTTTTTTCGTTACTTCTGATTCTTTTTAATGCTGACTTATGATTTGCCATTTTCTTTTAATTTTTAGATGTAATAATTATTATAAATACTAGTTAAAAAAGAAAAACCTCCCACAATTATAAAACAATCACTTTGGTTTTAACTAATAAAACAAAAACCGAGACACCAATTTTTATTTTACAAAACTTATTTACAACTAATTTTTTGTAGTCTGTAAGGGAATCGAACCCCTGTTACCAGGACGAAAGCCTGGAGTCCTAACCCCTAGACGAACAGACCATCATCGTACTAAGTTTTCTTCAATTTAAAGAAATTGAAATTTGTAGTCCGTGGGGGAATCGAACCCCCCTTACCAGGATGAAAACCTGGCGTCCTAACCGATAGACGAACGGACCATTACATCAAGTTAAATAACTTTGTCGCAGAAAAAAAAGTAGTCCGTGGGGGAATCGAACCCCCCTTACCAGGATGAAAACCTGGCGTCCTAACCGATAGACGAACGGACCGTGTGTTTCTCTAATGCGGATGCAAAGATACATCTATTTTTTAGTTGCACAATAGCTGATGCATTTTTTTTTATTTTTTTTTAATATGCCTTAGCAAAAAGCACTCTTTTAGAAGATGGATTCCCAGTAAACACACAGGTTCCCGCTTCTTCAACAGCATCCAAAGGAATACAACGAATCGTTGCTTTTGTCAGGTCTTTTATCTTCTCTTCAGTAGCCGCTGTACCATCCCAATGAGCCGATACAAAACCACCTTTTCCATCTAAAATTTCTTTAAATTCCTCAAAGCTATTTACTTCCGTAATATGCGTATCACGATAATTCAATGCTCTATTGAATAAATCGACCTGAATCTGCTCTAAAAGATCATTTACATAATTCACAATTCCGTCATTAGAAACAACCTCTTTAGTCAATGTATCACGTCTGGCAACTTCAAAAGTTCCATTTTCTAGATCTTTTGGTCCAACCGCGATTCTAACCGGTACCCCTTTCAATTCCCATTCCGCAAACTTAAATCCAGGCTTCTGAGTAGTTCGGTCGTCATATTTAACAGAAATCTTCAGCTTTCTTAATTTAGCCGTCAATTCATTAACTGCAACTGTAATTTCAGCCAATTGCTCGTCTGTTTTATAAATCGGAACAATCACCACCTGTATTGGTGCTAAATTCGGAGGCAATACCAATCCCTGATCATCAGAATGCGTCATAATCAACGCTCCCATCAAACGAGTCGAAACTCCCCATGAAGTTCCCCAAACATGCTCTTGTTTTCCTTCGGCATTAGCAAACTTAACATCAAATGCCTTAGCAAAGTTCTGTCCTAAAAAGTGAGAAGTCCCTGCCTGCAATGCTTTTCCATCCTGCATCAAAGCTTCAATACAATACGTTTCATCAGCACCTGCAAAACGCTCTGTTTCGGTTTTCAATCCTTTTACAACCGGAATTGCCATAAAATTCTCTGCAAAATCAGCATACACATGCATCATTTTTTCAGATTCCTCTAAAGCCTCAGCTTTTGTAGCATGAGCCGTATGCCCTTCCTGCCACAAGAATTCAGCAGTTCTTAAAAACAAACGTGTACGCATCTCCCAACGCACCACATTCGCCCATTGATTAATTAATAAAGGTAAATCTCTGTAAGACTGAACCCAGCCTTTATAGGTAGACCAAATAATCGCTTCACTCGTCGGACGAACAATAAGCTCTTCCTCCAGCTTCGCATTTGGATCTACAATAAGCTTTCCGGGTTTTTCCGGATCATTTTTTAATCTATAATGTGTTACAATAGCACACTCTTTCGCAAATCCTTCTGCATTTTTCTCTTCCGCTTCAAACATGCTTTTAGGCACAAATAAAGGAAAATACGCATTCTGATGTCCTGTTTCTTTAAACATTCGATCCAATTCCGCCTGCATTTTTTCCCAAATAGCGTATCCGTAAGGTTTAATAACCATACAGCCTCTAACTCCTGAATTTTCAGCTAGATCCGCTTTTACAACCAGCTCGTTATACCATTTTGAATAATCTTCTGATCTTGTAGTGAGGTTCTTACTCATATCGAATAGTTTGGCACAAATTTTGTTTTAATAATTTTAACTAAATAGTTTGACAAAACTAACTATTTTTGTAATGTGCAACAATAAAAAACACCACAGATATGAAAACTTCTATTTCTTTCCGCCAAAACTCAAGTCATTTTTACTTAATTGGATTATTGAGTTTTCTATTAGCATCGTGTGGTTCTTACCAAAACACTTCCTATCATGACAACGATGGAATTTACGGAGGTTCACCAAGAACGTATGCTCAAGCAAATACCACAAACAATCAATATAAAGATTACTTTAGATCCTTACAAGACGACAATCAGCCAACGGAAATTTTTACAGATGTTGACAGCTATGGCAATTATGCCGTAAATGACAGCACAAAAACCGTTAGCAACTACCCTGCCTGGGGAAGTGCAACCACTGATGTTTCTGTAAACGTATATTCTAACCCTTCATGGTCGTTAGGATTTGGTTTTGGTTTTAGCTACGGATACCCTTACTATGGTTGGGGTTACGGAGGATACTGGGACAACTATTGGGGATACCCTGGCTACTGGGGAGGCGGATGGGGATATCCAGGATGGGGATATCCAGGATGGGGTTACCCTGGCTATTGGGGATCTGGTCACAGATACGGATACAACAACTACTCTTATAACTATGGAAGAAGAGGTTCTGCCGCTTATTATGGAGGAAGAAACTATTCTTCCGGAAACTACATCACAAACAGAGGCTACAGTACCAACAGAACTTACAACTCTAACAGAGACTACACCACTACTAACCGCAGCTACAACAGCAATAGAACCTATAGCACAAACAGAAGTGATTTCTCTGATTCAAGAAGAAATGCGTCTGTAAACGGAAGAACATACAACAACTCCTCACCAACCTTTACTAACAGAGGAAACACAACTCAATACAATAGTGCTGATTACAGCAACAGAAGATCATCAAGCAATTACAACACTAACAGAAGCTACAATTACAACAATAATAATTCTGCACCAACAAGAAGCTACTCTCCTAGCCCATCCCGTTCTATGAATAGCGGCGGTGGCGGCGGAGGAAGATCGTATAGCGGCGGCGGTGGCGGCGGTGGCGGAAGATCATATGGTGGCGGAGGAGGCGGAAGAAGATAATCGCCTCTTTCATTAATCACAAAATCACAATAAAAACTATCCAAATGAAAAAAATATTATTCCTACTTATTACAGGACTAACTGCCAGCGTCTCACATTCTCAGGAAGTATCAGATGCTGTACGTTATGCGCAAGACAATTTAACCGGAACTGCAAGATTCAGAGCCATGAGTGGTGCTTTTGGAGCCGTTGGAGGAGATTTTTCAGCTATTTCCGTAAACCCTGCAGGATCGGCAATATTCTCTAATAATCAGGTTGGAGTAAGTTTTAGCAATCAAAACATCAAAAACAACTCCAACTATTTTGGAACAGGAATCAGTGAAAGTAAAAATTCTTTTATACTCAATCAGGCGGGTGCTGTTTTTGTTTTTCACGATCACAACCCAAGCAACAACTGGAAAAAAATTACAATTGGAGCCACTTATGAAAACACCAATAATTTCGACAACAGAATTGTTTCAATAGGAACAAACCCAACAAATTCTATTGATAAATATTTCCTGAAATTTGCAAACGGAATTCCTTTGAACGTGATAGATGGGCTTAATTACAAAGATTTGTTTTATAACGAACAACAAGCATATATGGGATACTGGGGACATGTAATTGACCCTGTTACCACAAATAGCAACAACACACAATATATCAGTAATGTACCTGCAGGTGGCAACTATTACCACGAGAATGAAGTTTTCACTAGCGGATACAATAGCAAATTAAGCTTCAATATTGCAACATCTTACAAAGACAGAATCTATTTTGGAGCCAACTTAAATGTTCACATTACTGACTACAGAAGGTCAACCAGCTTCTACGAAGATAATGACAACCCATTAGAAACAAGAGAAACAATTTCAAGTTTACGTTTTAACAATGAACTATACACTTACGGTAACGGCTTCTCCTTTCAACTTGGAGCTATCGCTAAAGTCACTGATGCATTCAGACTTGGCTTAGCCTACGAATCCAATACCTGGTACGAACTAAACGACGAAACTTCGCAAAGCTTATACAGTACAAGAAAAGCTCAGGGAGGTCAAGACATTAACGAAACGGTAAATCCAAAAATCGTAAATGTTTACGACTCTTACACCCTACAAACACCAGGGAAAACCACTTTTAGCGCTGCTTATGTCTTTGGAAAATCAGGCCTTATCAGTATTGATTACGCCATTAAAGACTACGGAAACACCAAATATAAACCAACAAACGATGCAGGTTTTAGAGGAGTAAATAGCGACATCAGCAATCAATTGACCAATGCCGGCGAATTAAGAGTAGGTGCCGAATATAAAATAAAACAATTAAGCCTGCGCGGCGGATATCGTTTTGAACAAAGCCCTTATAAAAACGGAACTACGATTGGAGATTTAAACAGTTACTCAGGTGGTTTAGGTTATAATTTTGGAGGTACTAAAGTAGATTTAGCCTATTCTTACTTAGAAAGAAAATCGAATCAGGGATTTTTTGCAACCGGATTTACTGATGGAGCGAACGTTACCTCAAAACTAAACAACGTGACGCTTACTTTACTATTTGAATTGTAATTAAAAATAAATAGAATGAATTAAAATCTCCGTCAGGCTCTTACTTGACGGATTTTTTTTAGCCCGGATGGAAGCAGCATCCTTTTGTGTCCGCCTCGGCCGACACAAAAGATATAGCAAACAGCAGGATAAGCTTCATAAAAATCACCTAAAAGAAACGGAAACAAGCGGTGTTTGAATAAAAAAGTGTAATTTTGCACTCCAATTTATAAAAGTATGAGAACCAAGTCTTTAAAAAAGAACAAAATTAACGTAATCACTCTTGGGTGTTCGAAAAATGTATATGACAGTGAAGTGCTAATGGGACAACTTCGTGCTAATGGCAAAGAAGTACAACATGAGGCACCTGCTAAGGAAGAAGGAAACATTATTGTGATCAACACTTGCGGTTTTATTGACAACGCCAAAGCAGAGTCGGTAAACATGATTTTGGAATATGCTGATAAAAAAGACAAAGGATTAGTAGATAAAGTTTTCGTTACCGGATGTTTGTCTGAACGTTACAGACCGGATTTAGAAAAGGAAATCCCAAATGTCGATCAATATTTTGGTACAACTGAATTACCTCAGCTGCTTAAAGCTCTTGGTGCTGACTATAAACACGAGCTACTGGGAGAGCGTTTAACTACAACTCCAAAGAATTATGCTTATTTGAAAATTGCGGAAGGCTGTGACAGACCTTGCAGTTTTTGTGCGATTCCTTTAATGAGAGGTTCACATGTTTCGCAACCTATTGAAAAACTGGTTAAAGAGGCTCAAGGTTTAGCAAAAAATGGCGTAAAAGAATTAATTCTAATTGCTCAGGATTTAACATATTATGGTCTTGATCTTTATAAAAAACGAAATCTTGCCGAACTTCTGGAAGCATTAGCCAACGTTGAAGGTATCGAATGGATTCGTCTTCATTATGCTTATCCAACAGGTTTCCCAATGGATGTTTTAGAATTAATGAAACGTGAGCCAAAAATCTGTAATTACATCGATATTCCATTGCAACATATATCGGATTCTATTTTAAAATCGATGCGTCGTGGTACTACTCAGGCAAAAACGACACAATTATTAAAAGATTTCCGTGCTGCAGTTCCGGGAATGGCGATCAGAACGACTTTAATTGTTGGATATCCGGGTGAAACTCAGGAAGATTTTGAGATTCTGAAAGATTTTGTTCAGGAAATGAAATTTGACAGAATGGGATGTTTTGCCTATTCTCACGAAGAAAACACACATGCTTATTTACTGGAAGATAATGTTCCGGACGATGTAAAACAGGCTCGTGCGAACGAGATCATGGAATTACAATCGCAAATTTCATGGGACTTAAATCAGGAAAAAGTAGGACAGGTTTTCAAATGTATTATTGACCGAAAAGAGGGAGCTCATTTTGTAGGGCGAACTGAATTTGACAGTCCGGATGTTGATAACGAAGTTTTGATTGACGCTTCTAAGCATTATGTAAAAACAGGAGAATTTGTTAATATAAGGATAATAGAAGCGACAGAATTTGATTTATACGGAGAACCTGCTTAAATTTACGCTAAACAAGTATCAATTTTAGATAAAATACACTTTTATGAAACCTATACAATCTTTATTTATTTTGTTTTTCACCTTATTGTGCTTTAACTCTGTTTCTGCTCAATACGGAAATGGATACAATAACGGTTACGGTGGTGGCGGTTATGGTAATGGCTACGGAAGAGGTGGCGGAATGGGAATGGACAGAAGCATGATGGGAGGTCCGCAACCCAACACCAGTAAACCAAAAGAGGTACCTGTAGAGGAAACTGTTGGTAAAATTGTAGAACAAATGAAACCTGAAATAAATCTTGACGAACTGCAAGTTATCGCTATTTCAAATGTTTTAATAGACAGTATGAGAGAACAAGGGATCTTACTAAAAAATGAGAGCAGCAGTCAGGATCAAAAGATCGAACAAATTAAAGCATTGAGAGAAAGCACCACAAAAAAAATTACCGCTTTCTTAAATCCGGATCAGGTTCCAAAGTACACTGCATTTATGGATAATTTTAAAGAGATCAAAAAGACCTCTAAATCAAAAAAGAAAAAAGATTCAAAAGATAAAGATTCAAAAGAAGTAAAAGAAGACTCTGAAACAATCAAGACTCAGGAATAATTGTTTCGACTTCATCTAAAAAAATGCAACTAACCATGGCAAAAAAACATTTTTGTTACCTGATTTTAGCAATTATTATTACTTCTTGCTCTACAAATCCTTATAAAAATACTGAAAAAGTTTACGATCAGCAGCTTAAAACTTTAGAAGGCCAAATTACCAGTAAAGAAGCTCAGCCAATTCCTGTAGTACCACGTATCGTTATTGATACGACTTATGCACAGCAGCTTGGCATTATTAAAGACACTTTATCAAAAACCGGCTCTACTTCCTTATTAAACGGCATACAGACAGAATGGATCGGAACAGTAAACTTTAATTTAAGAAAACCAAGTTTTATTATTATTCACCATACGGCTCAGGATTCACTTCAACAGACGATTAATACTTTTACTAAAACAAGAACTCAGGTAAGTGCTCACTATATCATATCTGAAAATGGAAAAGTAGTTCAAATGCTGAACGATTACTTGAGAGCATGGCATGCAGGAGCATCTACCTGGGGGAAAAATACAGATTTAAATTCTTCTTCTATCGGAATAGAGCTTGACAACAACGGTTTTAAACCTTTTACTGAGGCTCAGATCAGCAGTTTAGTGGCGCTATTAACGAAACTAAAGAAAGATTACAATATTCCAACTCAAAACATATTAGGGCATTCTGATATTGCTCCGGGAAGAAAACAGGACCCAAGTGCTTTATTTCCTTGGAAAACTCTGGCCGAAAAAGGATTTGGAATCTGGTCGGACGAAATTCTTGAGGAAGCTCCTTTTGATTTTAAGATTGAACAGGCGCTAAGGATTATTGGATATAATACTAAAAATCTTTCAGCGGCTATTATGGCTTTCAAATTACATTACATTCAAACTGATGTAACGCCAACTTTGGATAGAAAAACAATAGATACCATTTATTCGATTTATAAAAAACAGCTTCAGTAATTTACACCTGAAGGTTAACCGTAACGAACACTAAGATTTACGCAAAGTTCTCAAGCTAATTATATAGCTTTGCGAACTTTGCTTTTTTTGTCACGTTCCTTACGTTAAAAAATTTAAGTTTTCACACTACAAACTATAATACCCTATAAGCAAAATTCACACACCAAAAGCTTACCCCATAACTCACCTCTCACCTAAAAAAATAAAAAAGCTGCCAAAACATAAGTATGTTTCGACAGCTCCAAAAAAAAAAAAAATATCAATCTTTATCTCTAGAAAGAGTATGTTGTAGCTACCAATCCGTAGAATGATCCTCCGGTTGGGGCAGCATCTTTATCTAAAAAAACATCCTCAGAGGCAGCGTCGTATCTTAACTCCGGAATAATAGTCAATTTCCCCACTTTATAATTCAAAGAAACTGTGTTTGCAAAAACATTTGATCCTGTCAAAGTCCCTAGACTCGCAGCTGCTTTTTTTGCATCGAAATACTCCATTCTATAGGCCAGACTCAAACTTGGCTTGAAAGCATAATTCGCATATCCTACCAAAGCAAACCAATCACCATCGAGCGCACTGTCAATATCATTATTCGTTTTAGCGTACGTGGCATTAAACCCTAAAGAAAAGGCATCCGTTATTGTTTTAGACGCTACAAAATCAATCTGTGTTTTATTTTCATCAGAAACCGGATTAGTACTTCCCGAAGTAAAATTCAAATAAGCACTCCCGGTCTCTCCTATATACCCCACTTGCGCTATGTATGTTTTTTGACTTGAACCTGCATCCATTGCTGATTTAAAGTCGGTTGGATTAGTAACACCAAGCATAGCTGTGAACTTACCTGACGTGTATTGTGCTTTCAGACCTGTATTGAAAAACGGGCCATAAGAAAAAGCATAAGACATGCTATAATTTTTATTCCCTACAGCATCTAATACCTCATAACCTATATGTGTTCCGAAACTACCGGCTACAAACTTAAATTTATCGGTAACCTGATAGGTAAAAAACAATTGTTTAATCAAAAATTTTGCATTTATGTCTTTATCTGTTGTTTCGTTATAAGAGAACTCTCCTGCTCTTTTTCCAAAGCCCAGATCAACAAAGACAGCCGCTTTTCCAAAGGTATGTCCTGCCTGAACAGAAGCCATTCCTAATTCGAATGAATCCTGAGAATTGGTAAAACTTGTCAGTCCGTTCATTTGTTTTGAAAAATCATATTTATAATAAGCATCTGCCGATCCTCCCCAGGTGGTCGCCGGTGAAGTCGCAGCTTCCGTTTCATCTTGAGCAAAAGCAAAAGAACTTGTTAACATCACGGCTAAAATGTGCAATACTTTTTTCATGTTTTAATTGGTTTTGGTTATTAATTGATTTTGGTTAGTTAATCTTTTATATAGGCAATTGAATACTATAAGTCACTTTTAAAACCTCTTATTCCCTCTAAAACCTCTTCATTTTCAGTAGCGAATTTATTAACTTTTGTATGAGTAAAAGAATTCAAATCTACTTTTTTGGCGTTTTAAAGCAAGAATTACGGATTACAAAAATTAACCTCTCCATAATCGTTATTTGATATTATTAGCTATTCATTTTTAAAAAATACACAACACACAAATAACAACAAACCATATAAAAAAATAGGTTTAAATAAAAAATCAAACAAATAACAACGAGAAAATACCAAAAATTAATACTATAAAAAAGTATACCCCATAAAAAATACCACTTAATTCAAAACAGTAAAAAACAAAACAAAAACTACCCATCATTAATAAGGTAAAAAAATGCGACATCAAAAAAGAAAAAATTCCTACAAGTTAAAATACTGAAAAACAAAAATTCAAGGATTAACTTTCATTGCTAAAAACAAGAAAGTCCATTCTAATTTGAACGGACTTTACTAAAAAAGCAAACCATAACAACTCCATAAAAAATACGTTTCCGGTCAAATAAAAGTAAATATGAAAATGCTTTTTGGGTAACGAGAGACAACACAAAGTTTATCAAACAAAAAAATCATGCTGTCTTAAACCATTTACGTTTCGCTTCGCTGGAGCTTTTCTAATATCGGAAAATTACATTTGCTACAAACATTTTGCTTTGCTGGAGCAGTTTCGAAAAAAAACTGGAATAGTTACTTCCGAAAAAATTCTAATTTATAAAAAAACAGGGCTGACTCATTTTAGAGACAGCCCTTTCTTTTTAAAGTATATAAAAATGATTTATGCTAAAATTTTCTCAATTGCATTTATTTCGTCTTCTGCGAAATCAAGATTTTGCAAACATTCGATATTATTATTCAATTGTTTCACAGAGCTTGCTCCGATCAAAACTGAAGTAATTCGTTTGTCCTTTTGGAGCCATGACAAAGCCATTTGAGCCAAAGACTGGTTTCTGTTTCCGGCAATTTCGTTCAATTGAACTAATTTTTGGATGCGTTCCTGTGTAACTTCATCTTCTTTCAAATGCCCGTTTGGATTATGTGCCCTTGAGTTTTCAGGGATTCCGTTTAGATATTTATCCGTCAGAAGTCCTTGTGCCAATGGAGAAAACGCAATACAGCCTACTCCTTTTTCTTCAAGAACATCTAATAAACCATTTTCTACCCAACGCTCCAGCATAGAATACTTTGCCTGATGGATCAAGCATGGTGTCCCCAATTGCTTCAAAACATCTACAGCCACTCTGGTTTGTTCCGCCGAATAGTTACTTATTCCCACATACAAAGCTTTTCCGCTTCTCACAGCATAATCTAAAGCCATCATCGTTTCCTCAATTGGAGTTTCAGGATCCGGACGATGCGAATAAAAAATATCCACATAATCTACTTTCATTCTTTTTAAACTCTGATCCAGACTTGACAGTAAATATTTACGAGAGCCCCAATCTCCATAAGGCCCATCCCACATGGTGTAGCCAGCTTTGGTCGAGATAATGATTTCGTCTCTTAAATTTCCCTGAAAGTTATGCCAGAGTATTTTTCCAAAATTAGTTTCTGCAGATCCGGGAACCGGTCCATAATTATTGGCCAGATCATAATGTGTAATTCCTTTATCGAAAGCTTCAACGGCAATACATTCTGCAGTATCAAAATTATCTACCGATCCGAAGTTATGCCACAATCCTAAAGAAATCTGAGGCAGTAACAATCCGCTTTTTCCACATCTGTTATATTTCATTGTTGTAATTTAAAATTTTAAATTTTATAGTTCTAAAGGTAAAGAAAAAACAAATTTCTTCTTCATCATTCTCATTTCATTCCGTATTAAAACAAGAAGCAGGCAAATTCACTTCATTAAACAGATCAGATTGAATTGTATTTCCCCAGGCAAAACGAACCTTAACCGGATTTTTAACTTTTTTACTGCTTACTACGACCTGATCGTTTCTAATTAAGGCTTCGGCTGTATAGAAAATACCATCTGCCCCTGCAACTTCAAACTGGTTGGACAGCTTGTTTTTAAAATATAAACCATCGGCATAATCAAAAGAAAGAGTTACTATCTCTTTATCGATTTTAAAACTCTTAAAAAGAGGTCCATTGACCAGCCCAACAGTAATTTTATAAGTGTTTTCCAAAGCCAGATTGGCTAAACGGACTCCCACTGTCTTTTTATCTTTGGGATGAATTTCTTTTACATCTGAAATGTCACTGGTCACAATCATTCCGGTATTTGAAACTTCTTTAAGTAATTTTCTCTGTGAATTTCTTATGATGACATTATGAAAATTATTACTTCCCGTTTTAAAAGGGGCAATTTGTGCATAATAAAATGGAAAATCATCGCTCCAGGCTTTCCGCCATGAGGTAATCAAAGCCGATAATGTTTTGTCATATACTAAAGAACCAACATTCGATTCTCCCTGATACCAAATTGTTCCGGCAATCTTGTATCCAACAAAAGGATAGATCATCGCATTGTACGCACGTCCCGGCTGTCGGGGTCCATACTCATGCTCATTTAATTTTCTTGCATTTTCTAACAAAACAGGATCGGTCTGAACGACTTCTTCGGGTATCCAGACTTCTGCCGGAGTACCTCCCCAGTTAGAAGATATTAAACCAATTGGAACATTTTTTAGTTCTTCTCTTAAGCGTTTGGCAAAAAAATAACCAACAGCACTAAAGTACTTCATGGTTTCGGGAGTCGATTCTGTCCAGTTACCAAGCAGATTGTTCTGTTGCGTTGTAGCCGTTAATTTCGGAACGTTAAAAAATCGGATATTCGGATTTGCTGCATTTTTAGTTTCTTCCTCCCCATTGTCTATTCCCCAACTTGATGACATTTCCATATTCGATTGTCCTGAACAGATCCAAACTTCTCCAATCAAAATATTTTTAAGAAGAATTTCGTTGTACCCTTTGATGGAAATTACATAGGGGCCACCGGCTTCAGGCGTTTTTATTTTCAGCTCCCATTGCGCCAGATTGTTTGCTTTAACTTTATACTCGATATTGCTCCAGTCAGCCACTAATCGGATTTCTTCCTGTGGATTGGCCCAACCCCAAATCTTAACTTCAGCATTGCGCTGTAAAACCATATTATCACCAAAAATATTGGGTAGAGAGACATTTGCCATCATAAAACCGGGAATAATCAACAGAAAGAGAACAAACTTAAACATATTATTTTTCATCGTATCGCTTTTTTAAGAGAACCTTCTTGGTCTGACTATTGCCAACTTAATTCTTAAGTACCCATTGCATTTTAACAATTTCAACTACTTCCGTCCAGTGATATTATATAGCGAAATTCTTTATGCTTTCCATAAAAACATCATTCTTTAAAGATACTAATTTAAAAAAGGATAGCATAAACATCATAAAAAAACTCCGGATACATTACATACCCGGAGCTTCTCGCTTTATAACTAATATATTTAAAACTCTTAGATCACTGTGCCTTTTAGTGTAAGGACTTTTGGAGTGCTTTCGGCACTTGTGGTTACCGTAACTGTTTTTGTAAAGCGACCTTTATTTGCAGCGTTATAAGTTGCGGTTACTTTTGCTGATTTACCAGGCAAAATCGGTTCTTTAGTATAATCTGTTGCTGTACAACCGCAAGACCCTACTACATTTGTAATCACAACAGCAGTTTTTCCGGTATTTTTAAATTCGTAAACAATTGCTTTTGGAGTTCCCTGAGGAATTTCTCCTACATCTATAGTTTCAGCTTTCCATACTACAGTTGAAGCCGCTGCTGCAGCAACTTTTGTTTCAGAATTTAATGACTTTAACGGTGCAATTGCCGAAAAAGACATTAAACCTAGTGCTAAAGCTAACATCGAAATTTTAATCATTTTCATAGCTAAATATTTTATTGGTTAATGATATTTCAAAAGTACTTCTGAACTGATCAAATCGCTGTTAACCGCTTTCAAATCTTTGTTAACGACTTGTTAATTGGCGTTTTTCACTATAAATTTGATTAATATTACACTTTAAAAAACTGTTTTCTTGAAACTCAACAAACTCAATAGCATCATTTTATTAGGCTTAGTGGCTATTATCAGTATACTGGTAACACAGCTGCTTTGGACCAAAGAAGCTTTTACTATAGAACAAAAAAAACTCAGTCAAAAAGCACATCTCGCTTTGCTTGAAGTCGCTAAAAAACTGTACGAAGGAACCAATCATGAACTTCCGGCGCAAAATCCTGTTCAAAAGATTGCCAACGATTATTATATCGTAAATATTGACAATGATTTTGAACCTGATATTCTGGAATTTTACCTGAAAAGTGAATTCAAAAAAATGAACATCACAACTGATTTTGAATATGCGATGTACAATTGTCAAAGTGACGAAATGGTGTATGGTAATTATATTTCGCTAACTGAAAAAAAGACCATCAAGCAACCCGTTTATTTTCCAAAGCACAAGAACCTGGTGTATTATTTTGCCATACGTTTTCCAAATGAGACGACCTATTTATTTAGTTCAATGCGATTCTGGTTTATACTTTCGATTGCTCTGATTCTTATTTTATTAATTTATGTGTACTCGATTTTCACCCTTTTACAACAAAAAAAATACTCCGAACTGCAGCGTGATTTCATCAATAATATGACGCATGAGTTTAAAACACCTTTATCTTCCATTCTGATCGCATCTAAATATTTGATCGAGCAAACGCCTATTAAAGAAGACAAAAAACTATATACGTATACTGACATCATTATCAACCAAAGCTACAAACTGAATGGTCATATTGAAAAGATTTTAAATGTGGCTAAATCAGATTATGCTCCACTGGAATTAAAGAAGGAGTCGGTTTTAGTTGTTCCGATTATCGAAGAAGTAATTCAAAACATACTTTTAAAATATCCGGAGGCAAATATCAAAATTGAAACTCTTTCCAAAGAGTACAAAATCGAAACGGACGTTTTTCATTTCTCGAATTTAGTTTATAATTTACTTGACAATGCGGTAAAATATTGTTCCGGAAAATGTCTTATTCTAATTGGAATAACGACCGAAAATTCGGTTTTAAAACTAGCTTTCAAAGACAACGGAGTTGGAATTTCATCTAAAAACCTTTCCTTTATTTTTGATAAATTCTATCGTGCTCAAAACGAAAAAAGCAATGAGGTAACCGGTTTTGGACTAGGTTTGTATTATGTAAAAGAAATTTGCAACTTGCACAACTGGAAAATAAAAGCGGAGAACAATTCTGAAAAAGGCATCACTATAACTTTATCAATTCCATATAAAAAATGAAACAATTCAAAATACTTTATGCTGAAGACGATGAAACCCTGGCATTCCTGACCAAAGACAATCTGGAACAGAACAACTATGAAGTGAATCATTGCCGCGATGGACAAATGGGTCTCGAAAACTTTAAAAAAGAGAATTTTGACATTTGTATTCTTGACATCATGATGCCTAAGATGGATGGCTTTGAACTGGCCGCTCAAATCAGAAAATGCAACAGCGACATTCCGATTATCTTTCTTTCTGCCAAAACATTAAAAGAAGACCGCATTAAAGGATTGCGTTTGGGTGCCGATGATTATCTCGTAAAACCTTTTAGCATCGAGGAACTGCTTTTGAAAATTGAAATTTTTCTGAAGCGTTCACAGAAAAATATTTTGATTGAAAAGCCGGTTTATGAGATTGGCAAATATCAATTTGACACGAGCAACTTTGTTCTTTTCAACGAAAGTGAAAAAATCAGCCTTACGCAGCGCGAAGCCGAATTATTGAAATTATTCCTCGACAACAAAAACTCCGTTTTAAAAAGAGAACAAATCCTCACCTCACTCTGGGGAACCGATGATTACTTTATGGGACGTAGTCTGGACGTTTTTATTTCACGTCTTCGTAAGATTCTAAGCAACGAAAAAGGCATTTCTATTGAGAATCTTCACGGAATTGGTTTTCGATTTACAATGTAATTTATAGACTTAAATTCTTGCATTTTTTGTATTTTAGTACTTATTTTCTCTGATATGAAATTACATCATTTACGTAACGCCACTTTAGTTATAGAAACTGAAACCGATGTTATATTGGTTGATCCAATGTTGGGGAAAAAGAAAACGATTGCTCCTTTTACTATTTTCCGTTACAAACCCAAAAGAAACCCACTAATCTCTTTACCCAAAAATAGCAGAGACATTTTGAGTAAAGTAACCGTCTGCCTTATTACTCACTTACATCCTGACCATATCGATAAAGCAGGCGAGATTTTTTTAAGACGCAAAAGTATTCCGGTCATTTGCAGCAGCAAAGATCAAAGTGCTTTATCGAAAAGAGGTTTAAGCATCGTACAAACCTTAAACTATTGGGAACCTCAGGAGTTCCTTGGAGGTAAAATAACAGGAATTCCTGCCGTTCATGGCTATGGGTTTGTTGCCAAACTTATGGGAAACGTTATGGGCTTTCATCTTGAATTACCCAATCAAAAATCTATTTATATCAGTTCTGATACTATTTTTACGGAACACGTACAAAAAGTCCTGATTGAGTTTAAACCCGACATTTCGGTTGTCGCCTGCGGAGTTGCCAGATTAGATTTCGGTCAGCCCTTATTGATGCGAATGAACGATATTCTGAAATTTGCCGCACTTGCTCCCGGAAAAGTATTCGCCAATCATTTGGAAGCTTTAAATCACTGTCCTACAACAAGAACAGCATTAAAACAAGCACTTCTGGACAATAATCTTTTGGATAAAGTTTCGATTCCAAATGACGGTACCAGTGTAGAATACTAGTCCTTCATTTAGTACAAAGAAAAACTACAAAACCAATAATCCGAACTCACGCAAAGTATTGACGGGTTTGGAATACCAAAACAGTTCGAAATCGTCTAAATTAGTTTCAAAATCATTCTTCACTTCCTGAAAAGTGTAATTTTTAGTATTTGAAATAGCCATTTTACTTAGAATTTGAACCAGCCATTCTCCTTCTTCTTTATTGGTCTGAATGTTGAAACTTTCTTTTTTATCATGGAAAGTAAAACTCATCATTTCCCAGCTTCTTCCTTTTTTAGATTTTGTAAAATACTCCACAAATGGTTTTCCGCCTAACCAGACAACTTTTGCATTCGGTTTTGTATTGAAATCATTTCCTTCCTCAAGGGCATTAAAAATAAAGTCGGGGTCTATTTTAGTCTTCGGAATTTTAAAATCAAACCAATCTTGCAATTCGTAATCAAAACAGATTCCATGCATAAAATTAAAAAGTGATTTCTTCAACCCAAAACTAAATTTATCGTGATTGATTCCTGTAGAATCGGTATAATCAATATCATTATTCGCAAAAGTTCCGATAGCTTCCGTTGCTTTTGTGACACCAAATTTTTCCGGATACAATCCAACCGGACTGTGGGCTGTCATCGCAAACTGGTGCCAAAATCCCGACTGCAGAATCCCTGCCTCGAATAACTGACGCACCATTTCGAGACTATCCACCGTTTCCTGAATGGTCTGAGTTGGATATCCGTACATTAAATAAGCATGAACCATGATTCCGGCTTCGGTAAAATTTCGGGTTACTCTTGCAACCTGTTCTACTGTTACACCTTTGTCAATTAACTTTAATAATCGGTCTGAGGCTACTTCTAAACCACCTGAAACCGCAATACAGCCCGAAGCTTTAAGTAATAAACACAAATCTTTCGAAAAACTTTTTTCAAATCGAATATTGGTCCACCACGTTACCGCTAATTTCCGACGCAAAATTTCTAAAGCCAAAGCACGCATCAATGCCGGCGGAGCTGCTTCATCTACAAAATGGAATCCATTCTGCCCTGTTTGCAGCATCATCTCTTCCATCCGATCGCACAATAAATTAGCCGCTACCGGTTCGTAAACTTTTATATAATCTAATGAAATATCACAAAAGGTACATTTTCCCCAATAGCAACCGTGCGCCATAGTGAGTTTGTTCCAACGTCCGTCACTCCACATTCGGTGCATGGGATTCACAATTTCGATTACCGAAATGTATTTATCCAAAGGCAGATCCGAATAATCGGGAGTTCCAACTTGTGACTGTTTATAATCGTGTTTTAAGGAATTGTTTTTATAAACTACTTCTCCGTTTTCCAGCAGAAAAGTTCTTTTGTATCGCTTCTCTTCCCTCGACTCCGCTCGGAAAGACAAGCTTTCAATAAGTTCTTCAATTGGCACTTCACCGTCATCGAGAGTGATAAAATCAAAAAACTCAAAAACACGTTGATCCGAAAGTGAACGCAATTCGGTATTTGGGAAACCTCCGCCCATCGAAATTTTAATTTCCGGATGATGCTGTTTTACCCATTGTGCACATCTGAAAGCACTGTATAAATTTCCCGGAAAAGGAACGGATATCAGAAAAAATGTAGGCTGAACTGCTTCAATTTTTTCTTTTAAAATCGAAATTAAAATAGAATCAATATAGGTTAGTTCCTGCTGTAAAGCTTCGTACAATTCATCAAACGAATTGGCACTTCGCCCTAAACGTTCGGCATATCGGCTGAAACCAAAATTCTCATCGATACATTCCACAATAAAATCCGAAATATCCTCAAGATATAAGGTCGCAAGATGCTTGGCTTTATCCTGAGTTCCCATGGTTCCGAAAGCCCAGTCCAATTCTTCCAACTGTGCAAAACGGGAGGCCTCGGGCAGAAAATCTTCCTGACAGATTTGTAAAGCCAAAGTTGGATTTTTCCCCTGCAAAAACTGAATTACAGCATCAATTGTTTTGATGTATTCGTCCTGCAACGCAAAAATACGCTTAGCATTATCGGAAATGTCTTCCCTTGACTCCGCTTGAGAGGACAAATCTTTGAAAATATTTTCAGAATAAAGAAACAAATCAATCAATCCTTTCTTCGAAAACAATTCCAAAATCACATCAATACCCAAATCAGCCTGAACCGATTCGATATTTTTAGTATTCAGAAAACCTTTTATATACGCTGTTGCCGGATACGGAGTATTCAGTTGCGTAAAAGGTGGCGTAATTACAAAAAGTTTTGTTTTCAAAAGGAATTTATTTTTTTTGCAAAAATACGGGATATTTATAATCATTTGACAAAAGAAATAAATCTAATTATTTGGTTCACGTCATCAAATATTTAAGTTTTTATTTATTGAAATAAAACTTGTAAACATTTGTACTTCATGATTTACAGCATCATTTTTTGGCTATATTTGCCTACAAATTTTCTTTAAATGAAGCTAAGAACTTTACTCCTATTTATTGTTTTTATCAAATATTCTTGTGTTTTTGCGCAAGAAATTAATCCGAATTCGTCTAATAGTATTTTATTAGAAGATAAACATGGTCATCTCATTCAAAATTTGGAAGAGCAAAAACAATTTTTGAAAATTAGGGAGGCAAAGATGAAAGCTGAAGTCCTGAATTTAAAAAAAGTAATTTTGAATTCGAAAGAGAGAAATTTGACTTCAAAAACAGTCGCTACTCTTCAAGGCGTAGAGATATGTACAAATGGAGGTTTTGAGCAATATGAAACTATAAACGGAAGTAGTTATCTTAAGAATTTTCTTTATACAATAGGCGATCCTCCCGGGCCAACGCAGTGCCGATCGATTACCAATACTGCCGATTCATACATCAATCGCTATAACCCTAATAACATGAACATTATGGCGACCAGTGTTTCTGCCAATTTGGTTGACCCCTATATAGGAGACATTAAAGCATTTGATCAATATGCTCTTAAAATTAATCATGAGAACTCCTCTACCTATGGTTCTATTGTTCAGGGTAAAAGGTTTAAAACTAATAATGAAAATTATCTGAAATTTAACTACAAAGCGGTATTACAAAGTGTATACGACAATAGCCACACTGATAATCAAGCTTTTGTAAAAGCTCGAGTTTTAGATAAAAATAAGACCGTTGTTAGTGAATTTTGTTTGGTAGGAGATGAAAAAAATTGCATTTTCAGTAAGGTTCCAAGTCAAAATTCCGGTTATGTCACTTTATACACTCCCAATTGGCAATCAGGAATACTGGACATTTCATCAATTCCTAATTACGAAGAATTTACCGTTGAGTTTATGGCTTCAAGATGTGGACTGGGAGGACATTTCGGATATATGTATGTGGATGATGTTTGTATCTTACAATCCGCAGAAAACTTACAAGGTTCTATAGAGCTTGATCCTTTGAATAAAGTTTGTCCAACTTTACCAATTTCAGTGTGTGGTAGTTATACTATTCCTAATTCCGGAGGAATTTCTGCCTCAGTAAAAAAAATCACTTTAAATGTTTACAACAGTAGCAATGTGTCAGTTTATAACACATCAACTACTTCAAACCTGGACACAACAAACAAAAGATTTTGTTTTACATTAAAAAGCAGTGATCTTCCAAATATTACAAACACTAATTATAATGTAGGAGTACGAATAGATTATGATATTTCCGGAACTTCTTGCTCTGGAACCACATTTGATTCTGCTATAGATCCTGATGCAAATCCTGGTTGGGATATTTCTTTTTTAAATTGTTCTTCAAGTTGTACCATTAATGTTACATCTGCCAAAATATCTCAATGTGACGCAAACCGTGATGGAAGTGAAAATTTTGATTTATCGACATTGAATTCTTTAATAGTTCCTTCTACAGCGGGTTTAAATTTTAGTTATTTCAAAAATTACAATGAGGCAGAGTCCAATTTGAATGCTATTACCAATTTTACAGGTTACCCAAGTTCTAGTGCTTCTATTTTTGTTAGAGTGAGCAAGGATGCTACTTGCTACAAAATAATTTCTGCCAATTTAGAGGTAAGAAATCCCACCGCAAATATTACAGGTATCTTAAATGTTTGCTCTGGAAGCACTGTATTAACTGCTTCTCCCGGGGCTTCGTATTTATGGAATACTGGTGAAACTACACAAAGTATTACCGTAACTTCGTTAGGAAATTACTCTGTTACTGTTACAGATTCTTTTGGATGCTCCAGCAATGCCAATGTTACTATAGAACCAAGTCAAACTGCCGTTTCTCCTACTTTACAGATTACGCAGCCCTCTTGTTTTTCTGCTACAGGAACGATAAAAGTAACTTCAACGGCATCACAATATAGTTTTGATGATGGTGTAACCTGGGGCGCTAGCAATACAAAGAGTAATTTAAATCCCGGAACCTATTTAGTAAAAATAAAGACCGTAAATGGATGTACTTCCTATTCTCAAAGTGTAATTATTACAGCTGCTTCTACTCTGTATCCAAATTACACTTATATCAATCCATTATTTTGTGGAGATAAAGGAAGTATTACCATTACAACTCCTGCTGCATACTATAGCTTTGACGATGGTGCAACTTGGGTAAATAATTCTACTGCTAACAATCTTTCACCGGCAAATTATAAAATTCGTACCAAAGATTTACAAGGTTGTATTTCGTCGGCAAACAATGTACTTATCAGTAGTAATACGCTGGAAACTCCCACTTATAAAATTGTATTACCCGCTTGTAGTACAAAAGGAAGTATTACCATCAATACTCTTTCTGATTTTTACACTTTTGATGGAGGAAGTACTTGGGTTACCAATAATACAATGAGTAATTTAAATGCAGGAAGCTATTCTTTAGGAATTAAAAATGCCTTAGGCTGTACTTCCTATTACACTTATGCCTATTTAAATGATTTTAAAGATTCCTATCCTCAATATACAACTGAACAACCTATTTGCGGAGTAGACGGCAGTATTACAATTACTACGGCAGCAGATTCGTACAGTTTTGACAATGGAGTAACCTGGACTAGCAATAATGTTAAAATTTTACCTTTTGGAAACTATCAAATAAAAATAAAAAACAGTGCGGGATGTATCAGCTCTTCTGCTTATGTTTCTTTAAATCAGCCTTATCTAAGTTCTCCAATTACTTCCATAGAACACCCAACTTGTGGTGTAAACGGAAAAATTACTATCAACTCATTATCCGATTTTTATAGTTTTGACAATGGTGCAACCTGGACAACTCTTAATTCTAAGTCATTACCTCCGGGTAGTTATACCGTAATTACAAAAAATAATCTTGGATGTACCTCATATCCAATTGGCGTTTATTTAAATAATCCCAATATAGATCTACCTGATTATACTGTTGTTCAACCTACTTGTACATCGTCGGGCAGCATTACAATAAATACAGCTGCCAGTTTCTATAGTTTTGATGGAGGTTATACCTGGGGAACTTCTTCTTCCTTATCAAATCTTAATTCTTATAAATTTTACAACATTACAATAAAAAACAGTTTAGGATGTGTTTCTAACTCTGTAGGTGTTTCAATTAACACCCCAAAGCTTCCTGATCCGGATTATACAGTTACGAATCCAAGTTGTGGAAATATTGGCAATATTACATTCAACACCACTGCGGATTACTATAGTATCGATGGTGGTGCAAACTGGAGTACAAATAATGTTTTTAATAATTTAAGCCAGGGATCTTACAATTTAATTATAAAAAAGAATAACTGTACATCCAATTCCATTTACACTTATTTGGATACCTCTAAGCTGGCACAACCTAATTTAACCATCACGCAGCCAGGATGTGGTACAAAAGGCAGTATTAAAATTAATACTACTGCCAGCTTTTATAGCATTGACGGGGTAAATTGGGGAACAAACCCTGTTTTTTCCGACCTTCCGGCAGGATATTATTACCCAACGATTAAAAATGCACTAGGTTGTATTTCCAACTCAAATCCGATATTACTTCAAGACTTTTTTCTCCCGGCTCCCACCTTTAAAACAACACAGCCTACTTGTGGAGTTGGAGGAAGCATAACTTTTACTTCAACAGAAGCACAATACAGTATAGATGGAGGCAGAAACTGGAGTACTAGTCCTGTATTTACTAATCTAAGTCCAAATACTTATTATTTATTAGTAAAAAATGCTACCGGATGCACATCTCCGCTTTACGGTGTATACGCTAACCTGCAGCAATATTATTTACCTAATCCAGATTTTACATTAATTCAGCCAACGTGCGGCATTGATGGAAGCATTACTATTGCAACAGTTGCAAGTTCTTATAGTTTTGACAATGGTAATACCTGGACAACTAACCCAGCTCTTTCAGGGCTTACTTCTGGTTATTACAACATCATGATAAAAAATGCAGCGGGTTGCAGATCTTATGGTTTATCAATAAGTATTACTCCTTATTATCTTCCTAATCCCAATATAAAAATAGTACAACCAAGCTGCGGAAATGGAGGAAGCATTACCGTTACAACTCCTGCTGACAATTATAGTTTTGATGGAGGCAGCACTTGGACTACAAATCCAATTTTATTAAATCCTGCAGATTCGTATTATAATATTCTTATTAAAAATGCAAAAGGTTGTAAATCAAACTCACAATATGTCTACATAAACAAATATTATCTGTCCTCACCAAATGTATCCGCTATTCAACCCACCTGTAGTACTACCACAGGAACTATAATAGTAAATACTACTGCAGACCAATATAGCTTTGATGGAGGAATAACCTGGACTACAAGTCCTGTAAAGAAAAATTTAGCAAGTGGCTCCTACAATGTATTAATAAAAAACACTCTTGGCTGTACCTCCAGCGGCAGTTATGTCTATATAAATACACCTCCTGCAATTCCTGCAGCACCTGTTGCAACCAAAGTTCAACCTTCTTCCTGCGATGCTACTGATGGCAGCATCACCATAACTACACCTGCTATAAGTTATAGTTTCAATGATGGAAACAGTTGGACAACAAGTCCTACGAAAATAAATGTGGGAGCCGGTACCTATATTATTAAAATCAAAACAAATTCATATAGCTGCGAATCATCGACCGCTGTTGTCAATTTGAGTGCTGGTCCTGCAATTGCTGCTCCTGCATTTACTACTACACAGCCAAACTGCAGCTCATCAAAAGGCTCTATTACCATTACAACAAATGCCGCTACTTATAGCTTTGACAACGGATTAACCTATGTTTTTTCTAATACAAAAACAGATCTTACTCCGGGTATTTATTTCATAAAAATTAAAAATTCAGCAGGTTGTATTTCAGATGCTGCTCCGGTCACGATCTCACCATTATTGCCGCTTGCTGCTCCTGCCTTTACAGCAATTCAACCTACTTGTACCAATTTTACAGGATCAATTTCAATTAATACCGTAGCCGATTTTTATAGTTTTGATAACGGAATCACGTTTGGGACCTCCAATACAAAATCTAATCTGTCTGCAGGAACCTATAATTTGATTGTTAAATATAATTCAGGTTGTATTTCTCTTGCCGCTACCATTACTATACAAGATGCGCCTGCAATTCCTGTTGCACCACAAGTTGTAGTCACAAACCCAACTGGCTGTAATCCTACAGGCACTATTATCGTTTCAACGGTTGCAAATCTGTATAGTTTTGATGATGGTCTTACCTGGAGCACCAGCAATACTGTCAGTTTATCTCCCGGAAGTTATTTTATTCGAATAAAATATACAAACGGCTGTGAATCTATTCCGTATAAAGCCACCATCAATGCAGCTCCAAATGCTCCCGCAGCTCCAATTTTTACTATTACTCAACCTATCACTTGCAGCAATCCGTTCGGCTCAATTTTAATTACAAACCCTGCTGATCAATATAGTTTTGACAATGGTAAAAATTACTCATCCAATCCAAATTCAGGAAATTTAATCGTCGGAACCTATATGGTTCGTGTTAAAAATAGTATCGGCTGTGAGTCTGCTCCAATATCTGCAACCATAAACCGTCCAACAGATTATCCGAACGATCCTGCATTTACAACTATCCAGCCTGATTGCAGTAATCCTAATGGGGCTATTACAATTACCGATCCTGCATCTGAATATAGTTTCGATAATGGTGTTAGCTGGACTACAACTGCAATGAAATCAAATCTTGCTCCCGACACCTATTTTATTAAGGTAAAAAATAATAAGGGCTGTGCTTCAAATGCAACCACAGTTACTATAATTCCTTTTACAAATTTCACTCAAAATCCAGCTTTATCCGGTTCCCAAACATTCTGTATTGAACAAAATGCCACATTAAATTCAATTACGATCACAGGACAAAATATTAAATGGTATGATGCACCAGTAAACGGAAACACTTTACCGAAAACAACTTTATTAGAAAGCAAAATTTATTACGTTACGCAAACATTAAACAATTGCGAAAGTCTAAGATTTCCCGTACCGGTAAAAGTTCAAAATACACCTACACCTAATGCCGATTCTCCTCAACAATTCTGTATTCAGAAAAATGCAAGAATTAGGGATATTAAAATAACAGGGCAAAATATTAAGTGGTACGAAACTGCTTCATCTACTACAAGCTTATCTGAAATAACTGAACTTGTAGACGGTATTACGTATTATGCTTCTCAGTCTTTTAGCGGTTGCGAGAGTGACAAAACCCCCATTACAATCAATATTCTTGGAGCGACAATAGGAGAATGTATCTATTTTGTAGATGAACTTCCTTATCCTAAATTCTTTACCCCAAATAATGATGGTTATAATGATACATGGACTATTGATTTTATCTATTTAGCCCCAAATACCGGAATTAAAATTTTTGACCGCTACGGAAAGTTTATCAAAGAAATACGCCCAGACAATCCCTGGGATGGTACTTATCTTGGGCAACAGGAACCGTCTTCAGATTATTGGTTTACTGTTACAAGAATAAATGGAAAAGAAGTCAGAGGACATTTTAGTCTGAAACGATAAATAGAAAAGCCCTTCAGTGAAAGGGCTTTTCTATGTTATAATTATTTTACCTGCGACAAAGTCCAACTAGAAATTGCGTCTAACGCAATTGGAGAAAATGTTTGTTCTATTTTCTCATATTCATTTGGCGAACCAGTTTTACATTCCTGAAACAAATGATTCATATCAGGCAAAATTTTAGTAGTCACTTTTTTATTCCCTGATTTCAGTAGAGTCTTTTTTATAACTTCTAAATTTACTTCGGCCGGAACCTGTACATCTTTACCTCCGTTAAGTGCTAAAACAGGACATTTTACTTTTTCTAAAATAGAAGCCGGATCGATCTTCATAAAATTATAAAACCAAATATTATTGATGAAATCGGCACAGTATTTTGCCATAGCATCATTTTTGGAACCTGGAAATTTTGATTTGAAATAACTTGTAATTTTATTTTTTAAAGTATCGTCAAAAGCAGATGAAGCCAATAAAATATCATAAGCACCTCTAAAAATCTCCTGACCTTTTTGAATTTCGTCTTCAGGCATTCCGCTTTGTCGCTCAATTAATTCTTTTTGCAGTAAAAGTAACTTGTCCCCTTTAAGTCCGGGACCGGCTAATAAAACAATAAAATCAATATCTCTTGAATTTCCCGCAACGATCGGAGCTATTATTCCGCCTTCACTATGCCCTATCAAGCCTATTTTACTTTTATTAATTTCTTTTCTTGTTTTTAAATACTCTACTCCTGCCTGAACATCTTCTGCAAAATCAAATGTTGTTGCACTCGAAAAATCTCCCGTAGATTCACCAACACCTCGATCGTCAAAACGTAAAACAGCAATTCCTTTTTGAGTCAAATAATCCGATAACACTAAGAATGTTTTATGCCCTAAGCCTTCTACATCTCTATTTTGTGGTCCGCTTCCTGTAATTAGAATTACGGCCGGAAAGTTACCTTCCTTTTTAGGCAGAGATAATGTCCCTGCCAGAGTTACATTGGCTGCCTTGTTTTCAAATTTCACATCTTCGATATAATACGGATATGGCTTTACAGGCTCCTGAGGTCTCACAGACACTTCTTTCTGAGTTACTTCTTTTGATAAGTTGATGTCAACTGATTGTCCTGTTTGTGTAAGCTTTCCCACAATAACATTATTACTGTTCAAAATTCCTTCATAAGAACCTCTTATAGCAGCAATTTCTAATTTCAAAACAGCATTCTCAAAAGAGGTTTTTGTAACAGGAATTCCTTTTGCTCCCTGATCCGGGCTATCCATTGTAGAAATATATCCAGTTGCTGTTTTAGCAATATGAAAAACAACCCGAAGTTGAGTACCCTGTATTTTTAAAAGTCCATTCCATTGCCCTGAAATTTCTTGTCCGTTCATTATATAAGAAGCTAAAGCTACTATTAAAGTGAGTATTGTTTTTATCATTTTTATTGAAATAAATAAGATTGCTTTGTTGATGATCCGGAATTACAATTTTCCTTGTTTTTTCTCCAATTGTTTGAATTTGATAAAAGAATACGCTACCGGCACGAATGCTAAAACGATCCCGATTGTGACAAAGGCCTTTGAGAAAACAAAACCTGAAAAAATCAATCCTCCTAAAATGATGATAATCCCGCCCACAAACCAAAGTTTACCTGCAAATACATGTGTAGCCTTCCAAACTTCCTGACTCTCAAGGGTCCATGGTGTGCGAATTCCAATAAAATAATTGGGCTGAATTACTTTGAAATAGTTTCCCAAAACCATAATTAAAATTCCCGCTAAAACATAAATTAAATTTGGGTTTGAAACAGACTGATTTTTTGTTACATATAAAAGAAACAAAGCCAGTAAAGACATAAACAGAACCATGAAAAACTTCAACTGATAAAACTTTTTTCCCATTAAAGAAAGTCTTTTTTTAGGATCAAGTAGTGCAGCTGAAGACATTATTGCATAAGTCAGAACCGGTAACAGAAAAACCAATACAATCAAAAAAGCTTTACTTCCCCAATCGTCAATTTGACCGTTCATGTTCCAGTGAATCGGAACTCTTTCAGGAAGACTGTTCCAGATAAATGCTAAGTATACATACGGAATCATAACAATTCCAATAATTGGAAGCTCTTTTTTTAATTCTAAATTCATTTTTTATTTTTTAAAAGTTAATATCCATTGCAAAACATCTTCCATAATGGTGGTATTGATGGAGTAGATGATAAATTGCCCGGTTTTTTCAGAAGTAATCAAATCGGCACGTTTTAAAATATCTAGATGATGCGAAATACTGGGTTTTGATATATTAAAAGCATCTGCAATTTCTCCGGCAGACATATCCTTATGCTTTAAAAGCTCCAGAATTTCTCTTCGCGTTGCATCGTTAAGGGCTTTAAAAATGTCATTCATCATTTATATATTTAGACAAATATCTAAATACTTTTCTAATTAGCAAAAAAAAGAGACTATAATTTTAAATCATAGCCTCATTAGAGAATTTTATATTTTGATTAGATCTTAAAACTGATGTACTTTCTTAGAAACCACTAAAAAGGAAACCAACGAAATTAAGGCAGCTCCGGTCAGATAAAAACCAACATAACTTAAACCATAAGTACTGGCCAGCCAAATGGCGATCATGGGAGCAAATGCCGCACCAAGTATTCCCGCCAAGTTAAACGTTAAGGAAGCTCCTGAATAACGCACATTTGTTGGAAATAATTCCGACAGGAAAGTTCCCAAAGGCCCATAAGTGAATCCCATCAGAGCCATTCCGATACAGGCAAAGGTGGTAATTAGAATGATATTTCCTTTGCTTAAAAAAGACGAAAACAAAAACCCGAAAAGCGCTATGGCTGCGGTCGCAATAATTAACATTTTGCGTCGTCCGATCTTATCGGCAACAACTGCCGAAACCGGAATAAAAAGGGCAAAAAACAAAACAGAGAACAACTGAACCAATAATGCATCTCTTTTGGTAATCCCTAAATCTGAAGTGATCCAGCTTAAAGTAAAAACGGTCATCAGGTAAAAAACCAAAAAGGTGGTAACAGCCGCCAATGTTCCAAAAATCAATTGATTTCGATACGATTTAATCAAAGTTAAAAAAGGAACTTTAACTTCTTCCTTTTCTTTTTTAGCATTCTCAAATGAAGGCGTTTCGGTAATTTTTGTTCGGATATAAAACCCCACAACAACCAAAAGCGAACTTGCTATGAAAGGAATTCTCCAGCCATAATCCATAAAGTTTTCATTGGTCATCGTATCCGTCAAAATTAAAAAAGTTCCACCCGAAAGCAGCAATCCAATAGGAGCGCCCAATTGCGGAAACATTCCGTACCAGGCACGTTTATCCGGAGGTGCATTTTCGATTGCCAATAAAACAGCACCACCCCATTCGCCTCCTAAACCTACACCTTGCCCAAATCGACACAACATTAACAATAAAGGAGCAGCAACACCAATACTGGCATAACCGGGTAAAAATCCGATCGTAACTGTTGAAATACCCATCGTTAATAATGCCGCCACCAAAGTAAATTTACGCCCGATTTTATCTCCATAATGACCAAAAAAAGCGGAACCTAATGGACGTGATAAAAAAGCAATCGAAAAGGTAGCTAAAGATTCCAGAGTTGCCATAGTCGGGTCTGAACCGGGGAAAAATAGTTGCGGAAAAACCAATACAGCAGCATTGGCATAAATATAGAAATCAAAAAATTCTATGGTGGTACCAATCAAGGAACCAAAGAGAACATGTTTTAAAGAGTTCTTCTGTTTCGGGTTATTTTTCATTCGGCTTTACTATTGTTTTCTTTTAACTATTACTTCAAAAAATAAATCAGCTTCTTCTGCACAGCAAATATTTGTTTGCAAAAATATAGTTTCATTATTAATAACACGCACAATCAAACAATACTTTTAAATTACTCTCAAAATTTTAACAAAAACAACAAATCAAACATCCTAATCATTCACAAAACATTTCTTACAATAAAAAAAGAGACAACAAAATCAAAACACTGATTTACAACAACTTAATTCAAAGCATAAAAATCAAATCTTAAGCATTCGTTAAAAAAGGATTTAAGTACATATTTTGATTAAATTTACAGCTATCAAAAATAAACCTAAAACTATGCCTACCGACTGTATCAGCTACCAAAACTCAGGATATTTCTCTAAATTGATACAAGATTATTTAGATCAAAAACCCGAATTACAATCACTGTACAATCACTTTCCTACGCTTGAAAACTTTGAGAAACAAATCCGTGACAAGCAGGCTAATTTCGACCATGCAAACCGTGTCCCTCTTGTTGAGACGTTAAAAAAGCAATATCAAAACATTCAAGTTTCAAATTCAACAAAAGAGAATATTGAGCTTTTAGCACTCCCAAATACTTTTACAATTACAACCGGACACCAGCTAAACCTGTTTAGCGGTCCTTTGTATTTTTTATACAAAATCATTTCGACGATTAATCTCACTACAGAACTGAAATCAAAATATCCGGCTCATAATTTTGTTCCTGTTTATTGGATGGCTACTGAAGATCACGATTTTGAAGAGATTAATTATTTTAATTTTAAAGGAAAAAAGTTCCGCTGGAACAAAGAAAGCACAGGTCCGGTTGGAAGACTTTCGACAGAAGGTTTAGAAGATTTTTTTGAAATTTACTCCAAAGATTTGGGTTCGAGTACAAATGCCAACTTCTTAAAAAAACTCTTCGAAGAGGCCTATCTAAGGCATGAAAATCTTGCCGATGCCACACGCTTTCTCGCAAACAGCTTGTTTGCTTCTTACGGTTTAGTGATTTTAGACGCAGATTCAGCAGATTTAAAACGCGCTTTCATTCCTTATGTTAAGGAAGAACTGGAACAGCAAACGGCTTTCAAAGCGGTTCAGGAAACAATCTCAAAATTTAATGATTATACCATTCAGGTAAATCCTCGTGAGATCAATCTGTTTTACATTGAAGACCAACTGCGTGAGCGAATTATATTAGAAAAAGACCGATACGTTGTCAACCATACTAAAATATCATTTTCGAAAGAAGAAATTTTCAATCTACTCGAATGCAATCCCGAAAAATTCAGTCCGAATGTAATCATGCGTCCGTTGTATCAGGAAATTATCCTTCCAAATTTATGCTACATTGGTGGCGGAGGAGAAATTGCTTACTGGCTCGAATTAAAATCTTTTTTTGATGCTGTGAACATTACTTTCCCAATGTTACTGGTTCGTAATTCAGTACTTTTAAGCACCGAAAAACAAGCTAAAAAAGCAGATAAACTTGGACTTCACTGGAAAGATTTATTTACTAAACCTGCAGATTTAGTAAATGCAATCACACATAAATTATCTGGTTTTCCGATTGATTTAACGCCACAAAAAGAAATGCTGGTCAAACAATTTGAATATCTTTACGAATTAGCACAGCAAACTGACAAATCCTTCACGGGAGCTGTAAAAGCTCAGGAAGTAAAGCAAAAGAAAGGCTTAGACAATCTCGAGAAAAGATTATTGAAAGCACAAAAACGAAAACTGGATTCGGAAATACAACGTGTTGTTGATTTACAATGTGAATTGTTTCCAAATCAGAGTTTACAGGAGCGTCAAACCAATTTTTCTGAATTTTATCTGGAAAAAGGAGAAGAATTGATTCCTCTTTTAATACAAAATTTAAAACCTTTAGAAACGAATTTTAATATTATCACGATATAAAAATAAAAAAGTAATAGTCATCAGAATAAATAACCGCCTCTTCTGAAATTATTGCCTCTCAAACCAAATAGTAACCTTTTAAAAAAAATTAACCTATTTACCAAAATTATGACCAGAGAGCGCCTGATATCATTAGATGTCTTTAGAGGATTGACTATTTTATTAATGACTATTGTAAACAATCCGGGAGATTGGGGAAATGTCTACGCCCCGTTACTACACTCCGAATGGCATGGCTGTACGCCAACCGACTTAGTGTTTCCTTTTTTTATTTTCATCATGGGAGTTGCAGTCCCCCTGGCAATGCCAACCAAAACCTGGGACAGCACTACCTTCAACAAAATTCTGGTTCGTTCGCTACGCATGCTCGGCCTTGGAATTTTCTTTAATTATTTTGGAAAAATACAGCTTTTTGGCCTTGAAGGAATTCCGCTTCTTATCGGCCGATTGATTATCACTGTGGCAGTTGGCTATGCTTTGATGGGCAATTTCAGTTCGAAAATCAAAAACATACTGGCCTTTTCAATTTTGTTTATTTATCTCTTTCTGGCTTATAGCGGAATCGAAGCCTACCATGATGTGCGATTACCGGGTGTTTTACAACGAATTGCGATTGTATATTTTGTCGTTTCTCTATTGTACTTAAAAACAACTCAAAAAACACAGATCATAACCGGCATTACTTTATTACTGGGCTATTGGGCCATAATGACTTTGATTCCCGTTCCCGGAATCGGAGCGCCTAATTTAGAAAAAGAAACCAACTTAGCTTCTTGGCTCGATGGTGTTTTACTTGAAGGACACATGTATCGCGGAACCATAACCTGGGATCCTGAAGGAGTTCTAAGTACCATTCCGTCAATCGTGAACGGAATCATTGGCTTATTGATTGGTCAGATTTTACAGCGCGAAATTACACAAAAGCAGAAAGCCGTTAAAATGATAGCTGCAGGTGTTGCCTTAATCATTGGAGGGTTAATCTGGAATGCCTTCTTCCCTATCAACAAATCGCTTTGGACCAGCAGTTATGTTTTATACACTACAGGACTGGCAACTGCTTGTTTAGCATTTCTATACTACATCATTGACATTGCAACCTACAAAAAGGGTTTAAAATTGTTTTTAATCTGGGGAGTCAATCCGATGATTGTATTTTTCTTCTCTCAGATCATCCCTCAGGCTTTGGTGATGGTTCAGTTTAAGAACCCGCATCATCCGGAAGAGCAGATCAATCTTTTAAATTATTTGTACCAATTCGGTATTGCTCCTTTCTTTAGCAATCCAATGACAGCCTCGTTAGCAGGAGCATTAACTTATGTTGGAATCTGGACTTTTATATTATGGATTTTCTACAAAAACAAACTGATTTTTAAAGTTTAAAAATAAGCTATATCCATTTCGATTACAAGAGACGCAAAACGCGTCTCTTTTTTTTCTTCCTCACTCCAAAACAAATTGACATCATCGCATAGCGCACTATTTTACATTTTTCTTTACCAAAACATCATTTGTTAGAGTTTTAATTATGAATTTATTAAAATCAATTCATAAAAAAAGTATACTTTTGCACGAAATTAAAAATAAGCAATAAAATGGCAACAAATAGAACTTTTACAATGATTAAGCCGGATGCAGTTCAAAACGGACACATCGGAAATATCTTAGCAATGATTACTAATGGAGGTTTCAAAATCGTTTCATTAAAATTAACTCAACTTACTGTAGCTGATGCTCAAGCATTCTACGCAGTTCACGCAGAAAGACCTTTCTACGGAGAGTTAGTTGAATTCATGTCTCGCGGACCAATTGTTGCTGCAATTTTAGAAAAAGACAATGCAGTAGAAGATTTCAGAACTCTAATTGGAGCTACAAATCCAGCTGAAGCTGCTGAAGGAACTATCCGTAAAGCATACGCTACTTCAATCGGAGAAAACGCAGTACACGGTTCTGACAGCGACGAAAATGCAGCTATCGAAGGTGCATTCCACTTCGCAGGAAGAGAGCAATTCTAATATTTATTAGACTTTCTTAGATTTTTAGATGTTAGACTTCTTAGATCTTAGAAAAGGCATAAAAGAAAACCCGTTTCAAATGAAACGGGTTTTCTTTTATAACATCCCAGCCAAAATCTAACATTTTAAAAATCTAAGAAGTCTAAGCCAGTCTAAAAAATCTAACGTAAAACAACTTCTTTCACCACCTCACGACCTAACTCCTCGTTGATCATTTTTACAATCTTGCTTTTACCGTGACTTAATTCTTCACGCAAAACTGCCGATCCCAGCTCGACATACAATGTACTTCCTTTCAGAACAACATTTTTGGTATACGTATTCACGCCATTCCCCATCAGCTGCCTCCAGGCCTCTTTTACATCAATCTGGTCCATTCCGGCACCTAACTTATTCACTTGGATAATCTGCTGCAAAACAGCTCCAATCGTGCTTTCACTATTTAGTCTTTTTGCCATCGTTTAATAAATTTACGGGTCCGGTTTTTTTATAATGATATTCTTTATTCTGATCGTTCTTTACTACAAAAGTCTCATCAGAAATAGAAACCAATTCTTCACTCCACTTTGCATAATCTGTTTTATAATCCAGGAAAACCTGATCTCCTTTAAATCGAACCGATACATCTTCAAAAGTATCTGTTGTTAAAAAAGTCCCATCCAGCTGCGCCATCACCTTGGTTCGTGTTCCTTTAGTTCCTTTGATATTGAAATAATCGAAATTTTCGTTCATTCCGTAATCTTTGTCCTCTCCTTTATCAAAAACTACTTTCTCAATTTCCCAATAACCATTCAGTTTTGCAATATCAGCAGGTTTAATTTCTTGTTTACAGCTTATTAACAAAAGCGATAAAACCAAAATCATAAAAGTGTTTTTCATACTATAATTTTTAAAATTCTATTTTTCCCTTTTCTCCTGAAAAAGATCCCGTCCAAAAAAACAATTATCCGCTATGTACCTTCATTTTTACAGTAAATAGTACCAAAAAAAACAATATTTTCCAGCAGACTGAAATTTCTCATTTCAAAAGAAAGATGAACCTACAAAGTTAAACTTAAAAACCTCATAAGAAGCAAAAAATCACAAAACCATTTAAACTATTTTATATCTTTCTGGTCAAACCTCAAACCAAAATAAAAAAACATGACCAAAGCTATTTACACCATACTGATTGCTATCCTCTTAACAGGCTGCAACAAAGATTCGTCTGAATCAGAACCAATTACAGTTCCCACAGAAAACATGTATTTCCCTCCAATAACCGGAACAAACTGGGAAACAAAGTCAATCGCTGATCTTAAATGGAATCAGGCTGCTGTTCAGCCGCTTTTAGATTATCTGGAACTAAAACATTCCAAGTCGTTCATTATACTGGTCAACGGGCGAATTGTTTTAGAAAACTATTTTAACGGGCATTCAGCAACTACCAATTGGTATTGGGCCAGCGCCGGAAAAACGTTAACCTCTACTGTTACAGGAATTGCCCAACAAGAAAATTTGCTGAATATCAATAATAAAGTTTCTCAGTATCTGGGAGAAGGATGGACAAGTGAAACTTTACCCAAAGAAAATTTAATTACCTGTAAACATTTATTGACTATGACCTCCGGGCTCGATGACAGCACAGACGATGTCAATCCCGCTAATCTAGTCTATAGAGCCGATGCAGGAACAAGATGGGCCTATCATAATGTTTATGTAAAACTACAAGATGTTGTTGCAAAAGCAAGCGGACAAAGCTGGGAAAATTATTTCAACACCAAATTAAGAGACAAAATCGGGATGAATGGAAATTGGGTACAAACTGACGCCAATAGTGTTTACACCAGCACCTCCAGAAGTATGGCGCGTTTTGGACTTTTAATGCTGAACAAAGGAAAATGGGAAAGCAACACAATACTCAACGAGGCATATTTTAATGAAGCAACCACAACTTCTCAGAATATCAATTTAGGATACGGTTATTTATGGTGGCTGAACGGAAAAAGTTCTTACCACTTACCACAATCACAACTTACTTTTCAAGGAAGTATAATCCCAAGCGGACCAACCGATATGTTTATGGCATTAGGTAAAAATGACCAGAAAATATATGTTGTTCCCGGTAAAAAGATGGTAGTTATCAGAATGGGAGACGCCGCAGACAGTGTTAATCTGGCCTTATCTGATTTTGACAAAACTTTATGGGAGAAGATTAATGCTTTGTACCAGTAACAAAAAAGCTTTAAATAGAAATGCTTTCGAAAACATTACTATTTAAAGCTTGCTATTTTTTTTTGAAATAATATCTGTGTGATACTATTAACGATTAGTTCGCATTCTTTTAAAAACTCCTAAAAAGAATAAAACTATTCCGATCACCAGCAAAGCATAATAAACAGAAAGATTACTATCCTTCAATACATTTGCCAAAACAAAACATATCACACTGGCAAAATAAAAAGCTATCGCTGATATATTTTTTAAAGATTCGAAACCCATTATAAATTATTTAAAAAAACTATCTACAAATTCATACTTATTAAAGACCTGAAGATCTTCAATTCCTTCTCCAACACCGATGTATTTTACTGGAATCTGAAACTGATCTGAAATACCAATTACCACACCGCCTTTTGCTGTTCCGTCCAGTTTAGTTACAGCAAGAGAAGTAACTTCGGTGGCAGCAGTAAATTGTTTGGCCTGCTCGAAAGCATTTTGCCCTGTAGAACCGTCTAAAACTAAAAGTACATCATGCGGAGCATCTTCTACAACCTTTTGCATGACACGTTTTACTTTTGTAAGCTCATTCATCAAATTGATTTTATTGTGCAAACGTCCGGCTGTATCTATAATCACCACATCGGCATTTTGTGCTACGGCAGATTGTAGCGTGTCGAAAGCGACAGAAGCAGGATCACTCCCCATATTTTGTCTCACAATTGGAACATCTACACGGTCTGCCCAAACCTGCAATTGATCGATAGCAGCAGCACGAAAAGTATCGGCAGCTCCTAAAACGACTTTATAACCGGATTTTTTAAACTGGTACGCTAATTTACCAATTGTAGTAGTCTTACCTACTCCATTAACTCCTACAACCATTAAAACGTATGGTTTTTTATTTTTTGGAATCTCAAATTCCGTTGCTTCGCCTGTATTGGTTTCAGACAATAAAGCACCTATTTCTTCGCGAAGAATCTGATTCAGTTCATCTGTTCCTAAATATTTATCTGCAGCAACACGTTTCTCGATTCTGGAGATTACTTTCAGCGTTGTGTTTACTCCAACATCAGAAGCTACTAAAATCTCTTCCAGATCATCCAGAACATCATCGTCGACTTTAGATTTTCCCGCAACAGCTTTGCTTAACTTGGAGAAAAAACTAGTTTTTGATTTTTCAAGACCTTTGTCTAAAGTCTCTTTCTTATCAGTAGAGAATAATTTTTTAAAAAAACTCATTTTTTATAGGTTGTTAGTTTTTTAGATTATGGGATAATAAAACCCAAATAATCTTTAATCTTTAAAGAAACTTAAAATTAGTCATGTTTCTTTAAATTTTAGACAAATATAAAAAATAAAAAAGCTACTTCCGAATGAAAGTAGCTTTTCTATATACTGTGATTGTTATTATTTCTTTTTCAAGAACTCATCAACTTCTTCAGGAGCCATAATAGATTCTACGAATGTATATGCACCAGTTTTAGGAGATTTTACCATTTTGATGGCTTTTGATAATCTCTTAGAAGATGTTTGTAACGATGCTACGGTTTTCTTTGCCATGATTCAAATGTTATTTGAAATTTTTAATTTAAATAAAAATCTCTAATTAATTACTTAATTTCTTTATGAACAGTTACACGTTTCAAGATTGGATTAAATTTTTTAATCTCTAATCTGTCCGGAGTATTTTTCTTGTTCTTAGTTGTTATGTATCTTGAAGTACCTGCAACACCAGAAGTCTTGTGTTCAGTACATTCTAAAATCACCTGGATTCTATTACCTTTCTTTGCCATCTTGCTATATATTTATTTAGGAAAAGATTATTTGATAAATCCTTCTGACTGTGCTTTTTTCAAAACAGCAGTGATTCCATTTTTATTAATTGTTTTTATCGTAGATGCTGCTACTCTAAGAGTAATCCATCTATCTTCTTCTGGAAGATAAAAACGCTTTTTAACTAAGTTTACAGAAAACTTTCTCTTAGTTTTGTTCATAGCGTGAGAAACGTTATTTCCTACCATCGCTCTTTTACCTGTAAGGTCACAAACTCTTGACATTATACTTTACTTTTATCGTTATTCAAAATCAGGGTGCAAAGAAAAGAAAAATAAACCATTGTAGCAAAAAATTATTGCACAATTTTTAAAATTTCTTTCTTCAAAATTTCTAAACTCTTATTCACTGCTCTATCTATCACTTTTTCACGGGGTTGACCAAAGTTGAATTCTTCTACGATTATACCCTCCGGAGTTGCTAAAGCGATAAAAACAGCTCCAATTTCAGCTTCAGAGTCTCCTTTTGTCGGTCCGGCGTTCCCGGTTGTCGCAATTGCATAATCTGTTTTCAGCATCTCCTTCACATTCAAAGCCATAGCCGACGCAACCTCAGCACTTACCACCGAAAACTGATCAACCAAATCCTGCGAAACCCCAAGAACATTGACCTTCGCCTCTGTTGCATAAGAAACCACACTGCCTTTAAAATAAGCAGAAGCTCCCGGAATTGCCGACAAAATGGAGGCAATTTTTCCTCCGGTAAAACTTTCGGCAGTTGAGATCGTTCTATTTTGTTTGGTTAAAATTTTTCCAATTACCGTTTCAATAGTTTCGTTTTCCTCATAACCCACTATGATATCATGAATTATAGCATCTAAAGATTTTACATTTTCTTCAATTGCAGCTTCAAGCTCTTCTTTATTGGTTCCTCTCGCCGACAAACGCAAACGCACTCGCCCGGGATTGGGCAGATAGGCCAACTTGATAAATTCCGGCAGATTATTCTCCCAGTCTTCGATACGTTCCGCAACTAAACTCTCGCCCTGACCATAAGTCAAAATTGTTTTATGAATGATATACGGACGTTTGTACTCGCGAATTATTTTAGGAATTATTTCTTCTTCGACTAAATACTTCATTTCATACGGAACTCCCGGAAGTGAAACAAAAACAGTGTCTTCTTTCTTCATCCACATGCCCGGAGCCGTACCCACTTTGTTGTGCAAAACGGTACATTTGGAAGGAACCAGAGCCTGATCTTTATTCAACTGCGAAATTGGGCGTTTGTAAAAACCTTCAATTAACTCCGTCACGTGAGCCAAAACTTTAGCATCCATCACCAGCTCATCCTCAAAATACTCGCAAAAAGTTTTTCTTGTGACGTCATCTTTTGTAGGCCCCAAACCACCGGTCACAATAACCAGATCAACTTTGTTCTGCAGTTGGGCAAATGTGTCTAAAATATGTTTTTTATCGTCACTTATCGAAATCATTTCATGAACTTCGACACCAATGCGATCCAGTGATTTTGCAATAAAACCCGAGTTAGTATCTACAATCTGACCTATTAAAATTTCATCTCCAATAGTAATAATGCTTGCTTTCATAGCTGTGAATTATTTTTACTTATCGTAAGTCCAATTATTATAATAAAGAATTGTTGTCGCAGTGATTTTATACGAATGCCAGACATGGCTTGCTTTTGCAAAAAAAAGAATCACATCAAAGATTTACACATCAAAGTCTTTTTTAATCTCTTTGATGGCTTCTTTTACCTGTAACTTAATACTCTTAAAAGTTTCGATAATTTCTTTTTTCTTGCCTTCGGCTTTGGTCCAGGCTTCTACCTGAAGAATTTCCTCAAAAGCAACATTCAACCCCATTAAGTCCAATGTAGGTTTTATTTTATGTGCATAAGAATAGGCATACTTATGATCCTTCTTTTTAATCCCTTCTTTGATTTGTTTTAAATCTTCAGGAACTTCAGTAACAAACAATTTAAGAATTTCATTTACAAATTCCGGATCATTGTCTGAAAGTGCATATACTTTCGAAAGGTTGTATTTTAAAGCCATTACTTTACTTGTATTCTGAATAATTTTTTATCTTCTAAAAAGCCTTCTAAAACGTCATTCGGCTTAACCGCAGCAACGCCTTCCGGTGTTCCTGTAAAAATAATATCTCCAATTTTTAATGTAAAAAACTGCGACACATACGAAACAAGCTCATCAATTTTCCAAAGCATGAAACTCGTATTTCCTTTTTGAACGGTTTCAGAATTTTTCGTCAGCTCAAATGTAAGATTTTCCATCGAAACAAAATCACTCTTTGGCAAAAACTCTCCAATTACTGCAGAGCCATCAAAAGCTTTTGCTTTTTCCCACGGCAATCCTTTTGCTTTTAATTTTTCCTGTAAATCTCTGGCTGTAAAGTCGATCCCAACACTAATTTCGTCATAGTACTTGTGTGCAAATTTAGGTTCGATGTATTTTCCAACCTTACTAATTTTAACAATTACTTCTAATTCGTGATGAATTTCTTCAGAAAATTCGGGGATTACGAACGGATGCTGCTTCAATAAAACTGCCGAATCCGGTTTCATAAAGACCACCGGTTCTGTGGGACGCTCGTTTTTTAGCTCTTCAATATGATTGGTATAATTTCTACCGATACAGATGATTTTCATTTTTCTATAGATTCTAAGATTCTAAGCCACTAAGGCTCTAAGAAACTATGCAAAAAACTTAGCATCTTAGAGCCTTAGGGACTCAGAGCCTTACTTCGTATTTAACTTTCTTAATTTAATAGCCGTAAGTACTTTTTTGGTATACAAAGGAAAATCGGCATTTTGAATCCAGCTGAAATAGCCAGGCTCACTTTCTAAGACCTTCTCCACTTTAGCACCTTTGTGTTTTCCGAAGGTGAAAATTTCTTCGTTGTCTTTATCAAAAGCAATCATTCCTGCAAAATCAGCAATTTTTTTACGAGTGGTAAATTCAGACAACGATTTCATATCGTTTTCCAATTCCGGATAACGGTCTAATTGTGCTTTTAGGATTTCGTAGGTCGCCATTGTATCGGCTTCTGCAGAATGCGCATTCTCCAGACTCTTTCCACAATAGAATTTCAATGCGGCACTTAAAGTACGCTCTTCCATTTTATGAAAAATCGTCTGTACATCTACTGAAACTTTGTTTTTCATATCAAAATCAACCCCGGCACGCAGCAATTCTTCTGCTAATAACGGAATATCAAACCGATCTGAATTAAAACCGCCCAAATCACTGTCTTTAATCATATTGTAAACCTGTGGTGCCAATTCTGCAAAAGTAGGCTCGTTTGCTACTTTTTCATCTGTGATACCATGAACAGCAGTTGTTTGTGGCGGAATTGGAATCGTAGGATTCACTAACCAGGTTTTACTTTCTTTATTTCCGTTTGGAAAAACTTTGAATATCGAAATTTCTACAATTCGATCTTTACCGATATCAATTCCGGTTGTTTCAAGATCAAAAAAGCAAATTGGTTTGTTGAGTTTGAGTTCCATTTTTAATTTTTATAAGATTACAAATGTAATTTTTAAAGCCGAAATTCCTCTTCTATTCTTGACTTTTTTAAACAAAAAGGGCCGTAATCCAGCGATTTTAACTTTTAAATGAATTCTAAAAGCCGGCTTCTGTTTGTTTTCTTAACCTTTTCTTACAAAACAAAAAACCCGGGAATTTATCCAAATTCCCGGGTTCAAATTATTTTTAAAACAGAATTTAAAAATCTCTGTTCACATCAAAAGCTTCTAAATATTCAGCTACTCTTTTCACAAAACTTCCTCCCAGAGCGCCATCTACTACTCTATGATCGTAAGAATGTGATAAGAACATTTTTTGACGGATTCCGATAAAATCTCCTTCCGGAGTTTCGATAACCGCAGGCACTTTGCGAATAGCTCCCAAAGCCAGGATTCCAACTTGCGGCTGATTGATAATTGGGGTTCCGAAAACACTTCCGAAAGTTCCAACATTAGTCACCGTGTAAGTTCCGCCTTGTGTATCGTCCGGTTTTAGTTTTCCGGCTTTTGCACGGTTTCCTAAATCGTTCACCGCTTTAGCCATTCCAACCAAATTCAGCTGATCTGCATTTTTAATTACCGGAACAATTAAGTTTCCGTTTGGTAAAGCTGCCGCCATACCTAAATTTATATTTTTCTTTTTGATGATGTACTCACCATCAACAGAAATATTCATTCCAGGAAAATCTTTTAAAGCTTTAGCCACTGCTTCCATCATGATTGGAGTAAACGTAAGCTTCTCGCCTTCTCTCTTCTCGAAAGCACTTTTTACTTTATCTCTCCATTTTACAATGTTAGTCACATCTACTTCAATAAACGATTGTACGTGTGCCGAAGTTTGTACCGAAGCTACCATGTAACCTGAAATCAGCTTACGCATTCTGTCCATTTCAACGATTTCATCGCCTCCATTTACAGATACCGGAACAGCTTGCTGGCTTTTTTGAACCGGAGCTGCAGGCTGAACTGCTTTTGGAGCTTCTACAACTGCTTGCGGAGCCTGAACACCTGATTTACGGGTTTCAATATATTTTAGAATATCTTCTTTTGTTACGCGACCGTCTTTACCTGAACCTGCAATACTTTCTAATTCAGCTACAGAAATACCTTCTTCTTTAGCAATATTTTTTACTAATGGAGAAAAGAATTTATCCGATCCTGAAAAATCCTGCGGTGCAGCTACAGCATCTTTCGCAACTTCGATAGTTTTTTCGATTTCAGTAACTTCTGCCGGAGCAGCGGTCTCTACTGCCTTAACAGCCGGTGCATCACCTTCTGTTTCAATAATTGCAATAGTTTGTCCTACCTGAACCAAATCGTCTTTACCGAACAATTGCTCAATCAAAACTCCTGATACCTCGCTTGGTACTTCACTGTCAACCTTATCCGTTGCAATTTCCAGTACTGCTTCATCAGCTTCAATTTTGTCTCCAACTTCTTTCAACCAGTTTGTAATAGTTGCTTCAGCGACACTTTCTCCCATTTTAGGAAGTTTCAATTCAAATCTTGCCATATTGTTAATCTAAAAGGTGATTTTGATTTTCAGATTGCGAAATTACTGAATATTTTGAATATAAATTACACTTAATATAATTTTTTACTCGATTTTTACGATTTGACCCCTGTCATTCCGTGAATTACTCCCAATAATAAAATTTGCATTTTTGGGGAAAATCTTAAAAGTAATGTTCTTATCTTTAAGAGTTTCTATGATTTTGATACATTTTTTGAATGAAACATACTGATTATCCAAAATAATCTCAACTCTTTTACCCTCAAAAAGCTGGCACGAATTTACCATTTTTTCTTTTTTGAAATCTAAAAAACGGACTTTATTTTTTAGAATTTCAGGTAATTTTTCAGACAAAATTCGATTTGAAGAGTAAAAAATGACGCTTTCAGGTAAGGGTTTTGATTTTGTTATCCCCTGAAACATTTTTACAAACGAAAAGAACCAAATACCAATTTGAATGAAAAATTCAAAAAACCATGATTTTCTGAAATGCTTCTGATAGAAAAAATTCATCGCCTCCTGGAAACGTTTCATGTATTTTTCGTCTTTTACCGTACTTTCTCCTTTATAATGCAAAACGGTCGTTTCGTGAAAATAGTAATTGGATTTCTTTTTTAACAGTGCACGATACGACAAGTCAATATCATCTGCATACATGAAACATTTTTCATCAAAACCTTCTAAATCAACGTACAAATCACGTGTCATTAACATGAAGGCTCCCACTAAAATATCAACTTCCCCGCTTTCATTTGTTCCTAAATGCTGGGCGTAATACTGATTACACAATTTCCAATTTGGAAAGATTTTATACAGTCCGAAAATTTTGGTAAAAGCTACCCAGGGAGTTGGAATTCCGCGTTTGCTTTCGGGTAAAAAAGCTCCGGTACCATCGATTAGTTTACAACCCACAATTCCCAAATTGACTTGTCTGTCAGCGAAATTCAGGATTTTCTTAAATGTATTTTCAGCAACAACAGTATCGGGATTCAGAATGCAAACGTACTTTCCTCGAGCCTCCGCTACTCCAATATTGTTCCCTTTTGGGAAACCATAGTTGGTATCATTCTGAATCAGTTTTACAGTTGGAAACTTACTTTTCATCATCAAACAACTCTCGTCTGACGAATTATTATCGACCACAATAATTTCTGCATCAAGTGACGAAATAGCTTCCTGAACACTTAAAACGCATTGTTCCAGAAAGTAACGCACATTATAATTGAGAATAATAACCGATAATTGCATGAAAAATAACGAAATAGATTTTTTGGAAAGTTAGAAATTTTCAGCCAATCCTGATGATAATGATTAGTCGATTTTACAAACATCAAAATAAGTCACCAGATTTCTAACTCAAAAAACTAAAACCAGAGTAAAAAAGCAACTTGAAACATTCTGACTGAATCCGAAAGAAAAACAGCAACGCAATTCAAAAAAGCATATTTTTGATTAAAAAACTTCTGCATGGAAATCAAAACTCCAATTAAAGTTACTTCTTTACTCGTACTAACAAGTATCATTTTTCTATTATCTGCCTTTACCCTTTTTAAAAGCCCAAAAATAAATTTAGTCCAAACCTCTACGTGGTATATTGCCGGCCCTGCTATTGAGAGTCAGGAAACCATAAACCAGGTTCGGCAGGAAAAAGGGATTGTAAAAGTCATAGCAAAAGACAATCCATCGGGTGAAATTGAACTGAATGTTCTGATTACACCTTCTGATTCTAATGACGGTGCTCCGACCAATTTATCAGATGCTTCTAAATTTGTGAGCATTACGTATAAATCTTCTCACCTCATCAAACTTCAGGCGCGCGAAGGAAACGAAGAAGGAACCGGCTGCATACATGGCGGATCTCACCCAAGAGTTGATTTACCTGCTTCTCCTAATAAATTCAAAACAATCACAATTAGATGGACGGATTTCAGACAGGACGGCCTTCCAAACGGAAAACTTCTGAACATTCATAATTTATGCAAATTCAACTTTGTGAATTACCATCCGGTTTCGGGAGCTTTTTTAGAAATAAAATCAGTTACTCTTTAATCTTAAGAAATATGAAAACAAAACTTTGTCTTTTACTTTTTACTGTTCTATTCATTTCAAATAACAGCTATAGTCAATCGAAAAAAATCGATATTAACGGCGTTTGGGAAGACATTAATCCGGGTGTACAAAACGCCGTCGCAATTGTATCGGAACAAAACGGAAAAGTTATTTTCTCACATTATCTCGAATGGAAAGGACAGAAATTCGTAGAAAACGGCATAGGAAAAAGAACCGGAAACACAATTGTTTATACCGTAGAGGTCACCTTACCTATTGAGGGCTGGGCAAATCAGGGCACACATACTCTGATCTTGTCTGAAGATGGAAATACACTTGAAGGTACTTTTATCGACAACAAAAAGAGAACGGGACCGATTTCGTTTAAAAGGGTACGCTGAGCGTTTGTTTTTGTTGAAGGGTTTCAGGTTTCAAGTTTCAGGTTCCTACTGCACCCAAAAACTAAAACTTGAAACTTGAAACCTGAAACTTGAAACCTAAAACTTGAAAATCCCCTCCCTCTACAAATGCAGCTGAATCTTGTACTTGTTACATATTTTCATCACATAAAGCATGATCGTCGAAAACACCAGCGACCAGATGATCCCCGGAACTCCTTCACGAAAATAACCCGGAATAATATGAATATTCAAAGCTTTGCAGAAATAATAAATAGCACCCGGTAAAATGTAAATCAGTAGCGGATTTGCAGCAGCGGGCATAAAGAAATTACTCCATTGGGTTTGTTTTTTAAGCTCCATAAGCCAATACAGAAAATAGAACAAAACCGTACAAATTCCGGCTGACAGCAATGTCCAGGCAGGAGTACCCTGTATTTTCGAAATTCCATAATATTGACGCAGAAAAAATCCGAATGAGAAAAACAATGCAATGAACCCAATTACAGGCCAGTTGATTTTCTTTTCGATTTTTCGATCAAAAAACAATAATGAGATTATTATTCCTGCCGTTACCAAGGTGGCGTGTGTTAAATGTCCGGCGATAAAACGCAGCCACTCCGGTAAATGTAAACTTTGGGTCAAATTAGCGGAGTTTAGAGAAACACATACTATTAAAAAGACAATCATTGCCCACAATTTGCCTGAAACCAGCCAATAATAAATTACTGAAATAAGATACGCCCAGCCAATTAGCCCCAGAATTCCCCACCATTGAGGCGTCATCCCAATAGTACCATCAGTCTGAACATATAAAAAGTAAAGCGTTATCAGCACTGCTATTCCTCCATACTGAAGTATGCTTTTTAACCCAACCGGAAAATCTTTGCCATACTTATTCCAAATTGGAATTGGCATTGCGTAGGCCAGAAATCCCCAGAGTGCAGGTGTAATCATCATTTGTTCAGCATCATAACCGTCGGATGCATTGACCATAAAGACTCCCATAATAATGAGAGCCAGAGCTCTTTTTAAAGTATGTGTCCAAATCGTTCTTGCGCTATCTCCTTTAATCAATCGGGCATTAAATGCAAACGGAACTGACATTCCAACAATAAACAAGAAAGCCGGAAAAACTAAATCTACAAAAGTCATCGCATCAGCATCCGCCGGCATGTGTTTCATCCATTGAGGAACATTTACAACACTGGCCAGTTCATTTACAAAAATCATAACAAAAATTGTGATTCCGCGTAAAGCATCTATCGAAATGATCCTTTGATTGTATAAATTTTCTTTTACTTTCATAAATGGTTAAATTTTTAGGAATCTCAAATATAATATTTTTATGAAATGACCAATTGTATTAGTTTCATTAAAATTAATCCATCACAAATTCTTCTTATTTGCATACTTTTGCAACATGTTATCCTTTTTTAAATCAAAACCTCTTTTAAAAGATCTGCTTTCTGATCCTTACGTTGATATTCACTCACATGTATTACCCGGAATTGACGATGGCGCAAAAACCATAACCGATACCCTAAAACTTGTTCGTGCGTTTCAGGAAATGGGAGTTTCACAATTTACCACCACTCCGCATATCAATCATTATGTCTGGAATAATTCGGCTCAGATTATTACTGCAAAACAGCAAGAAACTAAACTTTTATTAGAAGAAAACCACATTCAAATTCCTTTTCAGGCTGCTGCAGAATATTTTATCGATGATTGGTTTGAAAATCATTTTAAAAATGAAAAGCTTCTCCCTTTAAAAGATAATTATGTACTGGTAGAGATCTCTTATCAAAACGCTCCTATCCATTTGTATAAAACTCTTTTTGAACTACAGGTGGCAGGATATATTCCGGTTCTGGCACATCCGGAACGTTATGTATACTATCGAAAAGATTTTAATGAATATCACAAACTAAAAAAAGCAGGGTGTTTGTTTCAATTAAATTTGCTGGCCGTAGTGGGTTATTATGGAGAATACATTTGTAAAACCGCTGAAGAACTTCTTAAAAAGGGAATGTATGATTTTACCGGAACCGATGTGCATCACATGAATCACATCAGAGCTTTTGATCAGAAAATAAAAATCCACAGTATTGCCAACTTAAAAGAAGTCATTGCTAACAATCAGTTTTTTAAATTCTAGAGCGTACTAATAGGCGTTTTCTTCTCCCTTTACGATGTTGATGATCGTTTTTATAATGATTTTAATATCCAGCATCAGGCTCCAGTTCTCGATATACCAAATATCATATTCCACTCTGTTTTCCATATCAACCAATTCTTTGGTTTCACCGCGATAGCCATTGACCTGTGCCCAGCCGGTAATTCCGGGTTTGGCGTACTGACGCACTAAGTAATTATTAATCAAATCGCTGTATTCTTTAGCGAGATTCACCATATGAGGTCTTGGCCCTACAACCGACATATCTCCCAGAAAAACATTGAAAAACTGTGGCAACTCATCAATACTGGTTTTACGAATAAAAGAACCAAATTTCGTAACACGGCTATCTCCTTTCTCAGCTTGTTTTTTATGAGCCAGACGATTCACACGCATACTCCTGAATTTATAACACATAAACGACCGGTTGTCGCGCCCCGATCTTTCCTGCTTGAAAAATACAGGTCCCGGCGATTCAATTTTAATGATCAGCATAATGACAGGAAACAGCCACGGAAACACGAACAAGATTACAGAAAGTGAAAAAACAACATCAAATACTTTTTTGATCAGTCGGTTCACGGCAAACTCCAAAGGTTCTGTCCGAAACATCAAAACCGGAGTATTTTCATAAAACGTCACTTCTACCTTACTGGATTTTGTATATTGCTGAAAATCGGGAATAAACTTGATACGTACCATGTTTTGCTCACAAATCTGTGTGAGTTTATTTATGATCTCAATTTGATCAATATGCAGTGCCACATACATTTCGTCTACCTTTCTCTCAATAACAAACTTATGAATAGCATTAAAATCGCCTAATATGTTAGCAGGATCAATAATTGAGGAATCTTTTTTCTCATCAAAAAAACCTAAAAATTTATAACCATACGTCAGATCTTTTGCGAGTATTTTACGTATTCTTTCTCCGGACTCATTTGCTCCGACAATAATAAATGTTTTAAAATTATACCCACGACTTCTGATATACTTTAAAAGTTTCATGGACAAATAGCGCGAGATCATCAGTAATCCAAAAAAAATCAAATAAAAAGAAAGCAGTCTGAGTCTTGAAATGTCATTGTATTTGAGATACACCACAAAAATGGAAATCAAAGCAGCATGAATCACTAACTTCTTAACAGTTCTGACCAATATTGATTCGATAGGTTCTACTCTTACGCTTCGATTGGAATCATTTTGAAACAATAAGGCTACCCAAATTAAAATTGCCAATAATGAAACTGTACGCTCTTCCTTTGATAAAAGCTTATCTAAACCACCAAATCTTGTCAGTGCAGAAAGTACAGTTGCCAAATTTAGCAACACAACATCAACGCAAACAAATAAAAGCTTGAAATAGCGCGAAAAACGATAATGCGACAGTTTCTGTAAAATTTCCATACTTTGGACTTATTCTTACTTTAAGCGAAATAAAACCTGATTAAAAATCAGTTAAAAATTAATAGTGCAAAATAGTCTTTTAATTATATCTTTCAGCATTATTTAAAATCTATCTTTAAAAGTTTACTTTTATGTCATGCAAATTTAATATTGCAGACCATGATTAAGATAATTTTATTTTTTTTCCTCACGCTGCCCTTTGCCCATGCGCAGATTTCAGGCTGTACTGATCCTCTTTCCAAAAATTACAATCCCAATGTAGCAATTAACGACGGAAGTTGCAGTTATAAAAATACCCCTCTAAAACCGGAGTATTCAAAACTCCTCAGCGATTCTATCAAAGAAACCTCGGGGTTAATTGCTTTTAACAAGTTGCTTTGGACACACAACGATGATCACGACACCACAATTTACGGATTAGATTCGTTGGGAAGAATTCAAAAAAAAGTTATTCTGAAACAAGTCGTCAATCATGACTGGGAAGAGATTTCACAAGACAGCTCTTTTATATACCTTGGTGATTTCGGGAACAATCTCTCCGGTAACAGAACTGATCTAAACATTTTAAAAATAGAGAAAAAATCGTTCCTGGAAGGAAATCCGGCAATTGAAAAAATTTCCTTTCAATATGCCGACCAAACTGATTTTTCTGCAAAAAAACCAAACACTGCTAATTTTGACTGCGAGGCATTCATCGTGTCCAAAGACAGTATTTATTTGTTTACCAAACAATGGAAAGCCTCTAAAACCAACATTTACGTTTTGCCTAACCAGGCGGGATCTCACGTTGCACGACTAAAACATTCTTTAAACACAAAAGGCCTGGTAACCGGAGCGACTTATATAGCGTCTAAAAAAACAATTGTTCTTTGTGGGTACTCTAAACTTGGCAAACCCTTTTTGTATCTTTTATACGATTTCAAAAACACTGATTTTCTGTCGGGAAACAAACGAAGAATCCATCTAAAACTTCCCTTTCATCAAATAGAAGGAATTGCAACTCATGACGGTCTTCATTATTACTTAACCAATGAAGCTCTGGTTCGAAAACCAATCCTTAATGTACCACAGCAGCTTCATTATTTTGACTTGAGTTCTTTGCTGAATTCCTATATTCATCAATAAAACTTTTGCGGAATTTATTTTGTATTAAAACCAAATCCCGCAAAACCTTTTTATTTAATTTTAGATAAAAGCAAATTAAAATTATCAATTACCAAATTTGGCTCATCGTTCATAATGTAATGTCCGGATTTTGTAGTCGAAACGTGTGTAAAATCAAAAACTCCTTCTTTTAATAATTCATGCGCCTTAAACCATTTTTGTTTATCTGATTCAGAAGTAGAGGCATCGACTTTTAAGCTCGAAATTACAATTACTGGAATATTTGGCAAATGTGGAAGTGTCGCCATATATTGAGAATCTTCTATTATTTCTCTGGCTTCGAGTGTTCCTCCAAAATTTTCTCCAAAATTGGTCTTAAAAAGATTATAAAGCATATCCTCCTCCTCTTGCGAAGGCTGATTGTAATATTCGTGTGATGGATCTATAAATAATAATCCGGCAACTTTAGAAGGATTTTTAACCGCATAATCTCTAATAATCATTCCACCAAGCGAATGTCCGACAAGAATAACTTTTCTACCATTCGAAAAATTATTAATTACAGTTTCGAGTTCACTTCTTAATTGATTTATATTTCTTGGTTTTGAATCTTTTTCAGATTTCCCATAACCGGCTCTGTCATAACTTACAATATCTAATTTGGCGTTTAATTGTGCAGGTATTTTTTTTTCGTCCCAAACCGAATGTCCGTCTCCAAGTCCGGATTCAAAAACAATCAAATATTTTGTGTTATGAATAATCGAATAAGTCATTACTTTATGAGTTCCTAAATCGACTTTTGTTTCTTTTACTGTTTCGTGGCCATTCTTTAAAGTGTCACTGTCTTTGTCGCAGGAAGTAAATACAAAGAATAAACTTAGACCCATTTTTACGATACCGTTTTTTGCTGATTTCATTTCTTTAAGATTAAAATTTTCAGCAAAAATCTCGTAAAAACAAAGGCTGGTCGTTCGGGTTTATAAAGCAGAACCTATTTGTTTCTTATATTCTGAGGGGGTTTGTCCGGTCAGTTTTTTAAATGTGGTATTAAAAACAGTTTTTGAATTAAAACCTACAGAAAATCCAATTCCAAGTAAACTTAAACGATCCATTTCAGAATTGGCCATAAGTTTTTTTGCTTCTTCAATTCTATATCTGTTTACAAATTGATAGAAATTTTCATTGCATCCGTTATTGATTACATAGGAAAGAACATGTGTCGATACATTCATAGAAGAAGCCAATTTTACCAAGCTCAAATCAAAGTCTAAAAAAGGTTTTTCGGTATTCATTAATTGCAACAACCTGCTTTTTTGTTCTTCCAATTCTTGAGGAGTCAGTAATTGTTTTCTTTTGCTTTCCGGAAGAGAAGTTTCAACAATAATATTTTCTATTTCTTCTTTCTCTTTTAATGAATAAGGGAAAATTTCTTTTTGCTTCTGCCAGTAATACGTGATGTAAAGAATACTTAGAAAGTAGATCAAACTTGTTAGAATATCAAAAGTTTTGTTTCCCTCCGAAATTTGAAACACAATATCCAGAATCCAAAAAATCGTGATAAAAATAACGCCGACAATAATATTTTTCAACCATTTTAAATCCAGATTCTCAGAAGTAGAATTTAAAAGTTTAATCGTTTTTTCATGTTTAACAATTTTTTGATAAGCCAGAAAACAATAAATAAAAACGTACAGGCTGAAAATAAAATTAAATATGGCTATCGTTTTCTGTACAATTTCCGGACTTATATCTTCAGGGTTATGGTTATCGTCTATTACCCAGGAACTCATAAGAAGAATAAAAACGAGGAAAGCGAAACTAAAATGCAAATAATCCATTGCTTTCCATTTTCTAACTGGCTCGATATAATAGCTCATACTTAGATAAAATACCGGAGCAACAACAAAACTGGAGATGTTTATTAATTGATTCAGAATATCATCTTCTCTGAGTATTTTGCCGTCTATAATAACATTTTCAAGTACGATTAAAAAAACACAGCCGATAAAAGATCCAAACCAGCGATTGGCTTTTATATTGATCTTATTTTGATTTACAAAAATTATAAATGTCAGTAAAAATGCTGCACCGCAAATTATTGCATTGAATATCGAGTACATAAAACAATTTTGATCACAAATCTAAGTAATTAAGTTTGTCTTACTCAACTTAAATAAGATTAACAATTCGCAAATCGTAAGATAAAAGTTTACTTTTGCAAAAAGTTATGTTTTCTAAAATACTCATAACTCATAATTTATAACTTACAATATACAAAGTGAATTACCTATCTGTAGAAAACATATCCAAATCATTTGGCGAAAAAACCTTATTCGAAAACATCTCTTTTGGAATCAATAAAGATCAAAAAATTGCCTTCATCGCAAAAAATGGTTCCGGAAAAACGACCATTATGAGCATTATTAATGGTTTGGACGAACCCGATACAGGACAGGTAGTTCTAAGAAAAGGCATCCGAATGGCTTTTCTTTCTCAGGACAATAACCTACAGGACGAATTGACTATCGAAGAAAGCATTTTTGCTTCCGATAATGAAACGCTTAAGATTATTGAGGCTTATGAAAAAGCATTAGAGAATCCAAATGACGAAGAAGCTTACCAAAAAGCTTTTGACGGAATGGATCAGCACAATGCCTGGGATTTTGAAACACAATACAAGCAGATTTTATTCAAACTAAAACTGGAGGATTTTAAACTGAAAGTAAAAAATCTTTCGGGTGGACAAAAGAAACGTCTTTCATTGGCGATCATTTTGATCAATCGTCCTGATTTATTGATTTTGGATGAGCCAACCAACCACTTAGATCTGGAAATGATTGAATGGCTGGAAAGTTATTTTGCCAAAGAAAACATTACCCTTTTTATGGTAACGCACGACCGTTTCTTTTTAGAGCGTGTTTGTAACGAAATTATCGAACTTGATAACGGGAAATTATACCAATACAAAGGAAATTACTCTTACTATTTAGAGAAAAAAGAGGAACGTATTACTTCTGAGAATGCCAGTGTTGACAAGGCCAAAAACTTATTCGTTAAAGAATTGGAATGGATGCGCCGTCAGCCTAAGGCAAGAACTACAAAGTCGAAATCTCGTCAGGATGACTTTTACGTGATCAAAGAAAAAGCACAAAGCCGTCGTAAAGAAAATAAAGTAGAACTTGAAATTAATATGGAACGTATGGGAAGCAAAATTATTGAGCTTCACAAACTTTCTAAAAAATTCAAAGACCGTGTTATTCTGGACAATTTCAGTTTTGATTTTCAGCGTGGCGAGAGAATTGGAATTATTGGTAAAAACGGAACCGGAAAATCAACCTTCCTAAATCTTCTTACGGGAACGATCCCACCGGACAGTGGGCGCGTTGTAAAAGGTGACACCATCAAAATTGGTTATTACACGCAAAGCGGAATCAATCCGAAACCGGGACAAAGAGTTATCGATATTATTAAAGAATACGGAGAGTATATTCCGTTAGCCAAAGGCAAAATTATATCGGCTTCACAATTATTGGAGCGTTTTCTTTTTGACGCCAAAAAACAATATGATTACGTTGACAAATTAAGTGGTGGAGAGTTAAAACGTTTGTATTTATGTACCGTTCTGATTCAAAATCCTAACTTTTTAATTTTAGATGAGCCTACAAACGATTTAGATATTGTGACACTAAACGTTTTAGAAAGTTTCCTTTTGGATTATCCGGGATGTTTATTGGTAGTTTCGCACGACCGTTATTTCATGGATAAAATTGTCGATCATTTATTTGTTTTCAGAGGACAGGGTGAAATCGAAAATTTCCCCGGAAACTACTCTGATTTCAGAGCCTACGAAGACAGTGCCGATGTGGCTCAAAAAGAAGAAAATAAGGCCGAAAAGAAAGACTGGAAACAAAACAATCCAACCGGAAATCTAAGTTTCAACGAGCAAAAAGAATATCAGAAACTGGAAAGAGAAATCAAAGATTTAGAAATCGAAAAGACTAAAATCGAACAATTATTCTCTGACGGAAAAGTTGCAGATGCTGATATCGAGAAAAAGGCAAACGAATTACAAAACATCATCAACAAAATCGATCAGAAAGAAGAACGTTGGTTCGAGCTTTCGGCTAAGATTGAAGGATAGTTATTCCGCAAAGATTCACAAAGAAGAAACGCAGAGCTACACCAAGCTTTATTTTTCTTTTGTGAATCTTTGTTTTTCTTTGTGAATCTTTGTGCAACAAAAAAAGCATAGTATTTTTTATATTAGCGACTTTATTAACCCCATATTACATTATTATTCTATGAAATACCTTTTAACTTCACTACTTGCATTGACATTATTCATCTCTTGCAATAGTGATAAAGAAAATAAAAAAACAGACTATACTGTTGAAAATGAAAAAGAGATTACGGACTATATTGCCAAAAACAAATTAAACGCTATAAAAAGCACTACAGGTTTATACTATATTATCAATGAGCCCGGAACAGGAGCCCAACCTACAGCCTCCTCTAATGTAACAGTAGCTTATACAGGATATTTTACCAATGGTAAAGTATTTGATAAAAGTAAAACCGAAGGGATTTCTTTTCCACTGGACAGAGTAATTAAAGGCTGGACGGAAGGTATTCCTTACTTCAAAGAAGGCGGAAGCGGGTCTTTATTAATTCCGTCTCATTTAGGTTACGGAAGTGGCGGAACTGATGGAATTCCGGGAGGTGCTGTTCTTATTTTTGATATTAAACTACTAAAAGTAAACAAGTAAATATCAATTGACAAAATGATCCTTCAAAGCTCTGACAAAGATCAACTAACAGTTTTAATTTAGAATCAAATACTCAAACAATTACACAGAGATTCGCAAAAAAGCGAGCTTCAAAAAGTTTTTTTTGTGAATCTTTGCGTTTCTCTGTGAATCTCTGCGAAACAAAAAAATGCTACATACAATAAAATCATATCTCAAATTTCTTTGGAACTCTAAAAACGAGCATGCTGTTCATTCTCCGTTTGTATTTCATCTATTGACGAAATGTTTTTACGACAGGAAACCAAAACTGGAATATCAGATTCTTAAAAAGTACCGAAAATCACTTTTAGAAAATAAAAATTTCATTGAAGTAACGGATTTTGGAGCGGGTTCCAAAGTTTTTAAATCCAACAGCAGGCAAATTTCAAAAATTGCCCAAACAGCCGGAATCTCTCCAAAACGGGCTGAATTGTTATTTCGTGTAACCAATTATTTTCAGCCTAAAAATGTTTTAGAAATTGGAACATCATTAGGTTTGGCCACTGCAGCTCTGGCTTTAGGGAATCCAAAAGCAAAAGTTATTACATTAGAAGGTTGCCCAAATACAGCAAATGTTGCTCAAAATCAATTTACAAAGTTTGATTGTTCTAATGTAAATTCAATTGTAACAGAATTTGAAAACTATCTTCAGGATATTCAACAGAGACTAAAAACGGAGACTGAAGACTTCGATTTAATCTATTTCGACGGAAATCATTCCAAAAAAGCAACTTTAGCCTATTTTGAGCTTTTACTGCCAACAATCAACAACGATTCGGTTTGGATCTTTGACGACATTCATTGGTCAGAAGAAATGGAAGAAGCCTGGGGAATCATCCAAAATCATCCAAAAGTAAAAGTCACTATAGACACTTTTCAATGGGGATTTGTATTTTTTAGATACGAACAGGAAAAAGAACATTTTGTGATTAGAGCCTAATTCATAATATTTTTATCCTCTCTAATTTCAGATATAATATCTTACAAAAATAACATTTTATGAGATGTTTTTTTATCTTTGAAATTCAGACTTTTTACTTTGGATAATTTTATCTTTGAACCTTCAAAAAAATAATATTCATTATGGAACAGAAAATTCATCAGGGAAGAAACGTAAAACGTTTTAGAGAAATGCTTAACATCAAGCAGGAAGCACTGGCTTATAATTTGGGTGAAGACTGGAACCAAAAGAAAATTTCAATGCTTGAGCAGAAAGATGTAATTGAAGAAAACCTATTGAAACAAATTTCAGCCGTATTAAGAATTCCAGTAGAAGCTTTTCAAAATTTTGATGAAGAACAGGCCGTAAATGTGATTGCGAATACATTTAATACTAATGATAACGCAATTGGATTTGTAATTAATAACCATAATCCAATTGAAAAGATTATTCAACTGCATGCAGAAAAAATCGCACTCTATGAGCGTATGCTGAAAGAGAAAGATGAAATGATGGCAAGGCTTGAAAAATTAATTAAATAGACAATCTCAAAATATTATCAATGATTTTCAAGGTTAAAAAAATACATTTAATAGTAGTTATTCTGCTCTTCACAACAATTATTACACGTGGGCAATTTGTAACACAAACAGGAGTAGACAATTTAAATACATTTACGAATGATCTAGCAATTTACTTACCTCATACACTTAATAGTCCTTCAACTTATGGCACTGTCTTAGGGCTTAGGCACTGGGGAGGAGCTGGCGGATCAGATTGGAGAACACAACTGGCATTTAGTACCGAAAGTGATTTTTACTTTCGTCAATCAACAAATACTGCCGGAACAGTTTGGTCAGAATGGAAGAAAATTTATAATTCTGAAAACTTAAACAACAACAGTACAGATTTCAACGCCAAAGTTTTGACAGCAAAAGAACTAATTATTTCTCAAACCCAAACAAATGTGCTTTTATCTGCAACAAGTAATTCATATATAAATTCAGGTAATTTTGGAATAGGAACAATTAATCCTAAAAACAAACTTGATGTAAACGGAACTATTCATTCAAAGGAAGTAAAAGTTGATATGGAAAATTGGTCTGACTTTGTTTTTAAAGAAAATTACAATCTGCCAACCCTTTCAGAAGTAGAAAAACACATTAGCGAAAAAGGACATTTAGAAAACATTCCAAGTGAAAAAGAAGTTCTCCAAAATGGTATAAACTTGGGTGAAATGAATGCTAAACTTTTACAAAAGATTGAAGAATTAACATTATACATTATAGATTTAAACAAAAAACTTGAGCTTCAAAATCAAGAATTAAATTCAGTGAAAAAAAAATTAGGTAATTAATTATGAGAATTACACTTTAGATACGAACAGGAAAAAGAACATTTTGTGATTCGCGTTTGACAAATGACTTTAAAATGATACTTTTATTACATTCTATACTTATACATTTATGAATGCGATAAAAATCGACACCCCTTTACAATATCCTATAGCCATAACAGAATTTAAGTCCGCGGCTCCCAGCGAGAATTGTGTGATTATAGCTTCGGCCACCGGTGTTAAGCAAAATTATTATTACAATTTTGCAACGTATCTTTCCGAAAACCATTATTCTGTTTTTACTTTTGATTATGGCGGAATTGGCGACTCAAAGTCCGCACCGCTTTCTAAATTTAAAACAACCGCTTCGGATTGGGCCAAAAATGATTTCGAAACGGTAGTCCAATACGTCAAAGAGAAAAATCCTCACAGTAAGTTATTTGTGATCACACACAGTATCGGCGGTCAGCTAATAGGTTTAGTTCCTTCCAATAATTTATTTGATGGTATTGTAATGGTGGCATCACAATCCGGAAGCTGGATACACTGGAAAGGATTTGACCGATTAAAAATGCAGTTTTTGTGGTATGCAATTATACCGTCTTTTACTAAAATCTTCAATTATCTCCCTTCCAGTCACTTCACCCGAATGGAAGATTTGCCAAAAGGAATGGCCGTCGAATGGGCTAAATGGTGCAAGAAACCCAACTATCATTTTGACTGCATCGAAAATGCAAAAGAACATTACGATAAAATAAACTGCAGCATTAAATCTTATAGTATCGACAATGATTTTTATGCCACTGTATCGGCAATTGATTGGATTGCTTCCAAATTTAAAAAATCTGAAGTAAGAAGAATTCATTTAAAAGCGGAAGAATTTGGCGTAAAAGACATAGGTCATTTTGGTTTTTTCAGAAGTCAGTTTAAAGATACAATCTGGCCTATTTTTTTAGAAGATTTAAAAAGATTTCAATCCTAATAATTTACAAAATAGTAGATACAAAAATGGCAACCAATTCCGGCTGCCATTTTTTTACTAATTCAAAATTTTAAAACTTACTTCTTAGCCGCTGCCGTTTCTTCAGACTTCGCTCCCATTCTGTTTAAAGTATACATTGGCGCAAATTTTAATTTCAGACCGGCAATTTTACGATTGTCTTCGCCTGTTAAGCCTTCTTTTTCTACTGTATTTTTTCGGCTATCAAGTGCTTCATACATCAATTTAATTTCGTCCCAGTCTTCACGGGAGTAACTATCTTTATTTTTTTCTACCGTATGCACAAACTGTTGGTAAACACTATGAATGTTTTTAGCATTCACCCAGGCAAAACTCATATCTTCCCCAATCTTTCCTTCACCAAATAAAGCATTACGCAATTGCTGTTTTGGACTTGGGGCCGGAGGAGCAAGAATAGTCACCATATTATTTCTAAATTCTTCGTATTTGATCTTACTCGTATTTATTTTCTCTGTTGCGGCATTATTTTCTTTAATATCAGCAAGTGCCAGTTGAGCGTTCGCAGCTCTTTTTTCATACTCAGCTTCAACCGCTTTCCAATCAGCCTTTAAATCATCAGCCTTAACATTTTTAACAGAGTCGACATAGGCAACATAAGAATCGATTGTTTTTTCGGCCTGTTCTTGTTTTTCATCTTTACAGGATACAAAACCTAATGCGATTACCGCAATTCCGGATAATAATGATATATTTTTCATAATCTTAGTTGTTTTAGTTACTATCTTAACAAATCTACCTAAAACCTACTATAAAAAATTACACAATTATCACCTTTTAAATATAAAAAACATATTAAAACTATAAAATACAATATTTAATGTTAATTATGTAAAATTTATCAAAAATAACATAACGCTCTTCTGTCAAAAAAAGATATGTTTTTTGATTATTTTCAGATAAACAAAAAACAAATGACAATTTGTAACAAAAACCAAATCTCGACTACTCATACTTTTATTGAAAAGTCTTTTGTACATTTAAATCCAAAATTGTAAATCGAAATGGCAAATCCATTAATTAAAATAACCAACATCAAACGAGATTTTGTTCTGGGTAATGAAATTGTTTATGTTTTAAAAGGAATCGACCTGCAAATCAACAAAGGAGAATATGTGGCTTTAATGGGCCCATCCGGATCCGGAAAATCAACTTTGATGAATTTACTGGGTTGTTTGGATACGCCGACTTCCGGACAATACGTACTGAACGGAAAAGATGTCAGTCAAATGCGTGATGATGAGCTGGCTGAAATTCGAAACAAAGAAATTGGTTTTGTATTTCAGACCTTCAATCTGCTGCCGAGAACTACAGCCTTAGACAATGTTGCATTGCCTATGATTTATGCCGGTTACTCAAAAGCCGACCGCGTTAAAAGAGCCGAAGAAGTTTTAAAGCAGGTAAATCTTGCCGACCGAATGGACCATCAGCCCAACCAGCTATCAGGAGGACAACGTCAGCGTGTTGCCATAGCACGAGCTTTGGTCAATAAACCCTCTATTATTCTTGCCGATGAGCCAACCGGAAACTTAGACAGTAAAACTTCTGTAGAGATCATGAAACTCTTTGGCGACATTCACGCACAGGGAAACACCGTAATTCTGGTAACACACGAGGAAGACATCGCAGCCTATGCACATCGTGTAATACGCTTAAGAGACGGATTAATCGAAAGTGACACCCAAAAAGAAGTTAAATCGTTTAGTTGATTAATCGGAAAAGAAACTTAGTAGTCGCTTAGTATCTTAAAATCTTTAAAAAAATTCTGATTGTAAATTGGTTCAAACGGGAAAAACCTTAGAGCCTTAGCATCTCAGAACCTTAGCACCTCAAAAAAAATGAAAGTATATACAAAAACAGGAGACAAAGGAACTACTGCTCTTTTTGGCGGTGACCGTGTTCCCAAAGACCATATCCGAATTGACAGTTACGGTACTGTAGACGAACTAAACTCTTACATAGGGCTTATTCGCGATCAGGAAATGGATGCACATTATAAGACTATTTTAATTGAAATTCAGGATCGTTTGTTTACCGTTGGTGCCATTTTGGCTACTCCGGCAGAAAAAGAGGTTCTTAAAAATGGAGAACTTCGCCTAAAAAACCTTGGAATTATCGACACAGATATCCAATTATTAGAGAATGAAATTGATCAAATGGAAGAAAGTCTTCCACAAATGACTCATTTTGTTTTACCTGGAGGACATCCCACTGTGTCACATTGTCATATAGCACGTTGTATTTGTCGTCGCGCCGAGCGTTTGGCAGTACATTTAAGCCATAATGAAGCTGTTCCTGAAATCGCAATTCGATACTTAAACCGACTTTCTGACTACCTTTTTGTCTTGGCACGGAAGTTGTCCTCAGATCTAAACGCGGAGGAAGTAAAATGGATCCCCAGAAAATAAATTTTCTGGAAATTACAATTTTTCAAATCCCAAATTCCAACAAAATTTCATCACCATTTTTTGGTATTTGGAGTTTGATTTTTGGAGTTTAAAGATGACGTTCTTAAATTTTATTAAAATAAATTAAATTTTACTTGTCTTTTTCAGTAAAAAATTTATTTTTGCACAAAACTAAACAGATAACAGATGTATTGGACATTAGAATTAGCATCGTATTTAAGTGATGCGCCATGGCCTGCTAACAAAGATGAACTTATTGACTACGCTATTAGAGCTGGTGCTCCATTAGAAGTAGTAGAAAACCTTCAGTCGATTGAAGACGAAGGCGAGATATATGAATCAATGGAAGAAATTTGGCCTGATTATCCAACAGACGAAGATTATCTTTGGAATGAGGATGAATATTAAAAAATAAACCAAAGGAAAAAGTCTCATCACCGAGGCTTTTTTTTTGGTTCAAATACACATTTACATAAAATAGAAATACAATAAATCATGAGTTTCATAAACAGTATTATTAAAGTCTTTGTAGGTGATAAATCACAGAAAGATGTCAAAGCTTTACAGCCTTACTTAAACAAAATTAAAACATTCGAAACCAGCTTAATGAGTTTGTCTCACGACGAATTAAGGGCCAGAACTGTATTTTTTAAGGAAAGAATAAAAGAAGCCAGAGCTGATAAAGATGCTAAAATTGCTTCGCTTAAAGCAGAAGTAGAAAACATCGAAGACATCGACAAAAGAGAAGATCTTTATGATGCGATTGATACTCTTGAAAAAGAAGCTTACGAAATCTCAGAAAAAACTTTATTGGAAATCCTTCCTGAAGCTTTCTCTGTAGTAAAAGAAACGGCTCGTCGTTTCAAAGAAAATTCTCATATTGAAGTTACCGCAACTGCAAAAGACCGCGAATTTTCGGCAACAAAACCGTACGTTGTTATAGATGGCGAAAAATCTGTCTGGGCTAACAAATGGAATGCAGCCGGAAAAGACATCACGTGGGACATGATTCACTATGATGTTCAGTTAATTGGTGGTATGGTGTTGCACGAAGGTAAAGTTGCCGAGATGCAAACAGGGGAAGGTAAAACTTTAGTAGCTACACTTCCATTATACTTAAATGCTTTGACCGGAAACGGAGTTCACTTAGTAACCGTGAATGATTACCTTGCTAAACGTGATAGTACATGGAAAGCACCTTTATTTGAATTCCACGGTTTAACTGTTGATTGTATCGATAATCACCAGCCAAGTACGGAACAAAGAAAGAAAGCATACGACGCCGATATCACTTACGGAACCAATAACGAATTTGGTTTTGACTATTTAAGAGATAACATGGCACATTCGCCAAGCGATTTAGTACAAAGAAAACACAACTATGCTATTGTCGATGAGGTCGATTCTGTATTGATTGATGACGCCAGAACACCACTTATTATTTCAGGACCGGTACCTCAGGGAGACCGTCATGAATTTAATGAGCTTAAACCAAAAATCGAAAACTTAGTAGCACAACAACGTCAGTTGGCAAACGGTTTCTTAGCAGAAGCAAAAAAATTAATCAAAGAAGGAAACACTAAAGAAGGTGGATTCTTATTGTTAAGAGCTTACAGAAGTTTACCTAAAAATAAGGCATTAATTAAATTTTTGAGTGAAGAAGGAATCAAACAATTGCTTCAAAAAACCGAAAATCAATACATGCAGGACAACAATCGCGAAATGCATAAAGTGGATGAAGCTTTGTATTTTGTAATTGAAGAAAAAAACAATCAGGTTGAATTGACGGATAATGGTATCCAATACCTTTCAGGAGATACTGATCCGGACTTTTTCGTACTTCCGGATATCGGAACTGAAATTGCCGCTATTGAAAAGCAAAAATTAGACAAAGATGGTGAAGCAGAAGCGAAAGAAAGATTATTCCAGGATTTTGGAGTAAAAAGCGAGCGTATCCACACTCTTACTCAACTTTTAAAAGCATACGCTCTTTTTGAAAAAGATGTAGAATACGTAATCATGGACAACAAAATTATGATTGTCGATGAGCAAACAGGCCGTATCATGGATGGCCGTCGTTATTCTGATGGTTTACACCAGGCGATCGAAGCTAAAGAAAATGTAAAAATCGAAGCTGCTACACAAACTTTTGCAACTGTTACATTACAGAATTATTTCAGAATGTACAGCAAACTAGGTGGTATGACCGGTACAGCTGTTACAGAAGCTGGCGAGTTATGGCAGATTTACAAGTTAGACGTTGTTGAAATTCCAACCAACCGTCCGATTGCAAGACAAGATAAAGAAGATTATATCTACAAAACAACTCGTGAAAAATTCAATGCTGTAATTGAAGACGTTACTGAATTATCAAATGCAGGAAGACCAGTTCTTATTGGAACAACTTCAGTAGAGATTTCAGAGTTATTAAGCCGTATGTTGAAAATGAGAGGCGTTACACATAACGTTTTGAATGCTAAAATGCACAAACAAGAGGCACAAATTGTAGAAGAAGCGGGTAAAGCCGGAGTAGTAACGATTGCAACCAACATGGCTGGTCGTGGTACCGATATTAAATTAACACCGGAAGTAAAAGCTGCCGGAGGTTTAGCAATCGTGGGTACAGAGCGTCATGACTCTCGTCGTGTAGACAGACAGTTACGTGGTCGCGCAGGACGTCAGGGAGATCCGGGAAGTTCTCAGTTTTATGTTTCACTTGAAGACAACCTAATGCGTTTATTTGGTTCTGAAAGAGTAGCTAAAGTGATGGACAGAATGGGACTTCAGGAAGGCGAAGTAATTCAGCATTCTATGATGACGAAATCTATCGAGCGTGCACAGAAAAAAGTAGAAGAAAATAACTTTGGTGTTCGTAAACGTTTATTAGAATATGATGACGTAATGAACTCTCAACGTGAAGTAGTATACAAACGTCGTCGTCATGCTTTGTTTGGTGAGCGTTTGAAATTGGATATCGCAAACATGCTTTACGATACTTGTGAACTAATCGTAAGTCAGAATAAAGCAGCTAATGATTTCAAAACTTTCGAATTTGATCTGATCCGTTATTTCTCTATCACTTCTCCAATTTCTGAAGCTGATTTTACGAAATTATCAGACATCGAAATTACAGGAAAAATATACAAAGAGACTTTGGCTTTCTATACTGAAAAAACAGAAAGAAGCGCCAGAGAAGCTTTCCCAATCATTAAAGGAGTTTACGAAGAGCCAAACAATCATTTTGAGCGTATCGTAGTTCCGTTTACAGACGGTATCAAAACACTGAATGTGGTAACTGATTTGAAAAAAGCATACGACAGCGAAGGAGCTCAGTTAATTGCCGATTTCGAGAAAAATATTACTCTTTCTATCGTTGATGAGGCCTGGAAAAAACACTTACGCAAAATGGACGAATTGAAACAATCAGTTCAATTGGCCGTTCACGAGCAAAAAGATCCATTGCTTATTTACAAATTAGAAGCTTTCAATTTGTTCAGAGGAATGTTAGACAACGTTAACAGAGAAGTTATTTCATTCTTGTTCAAAGGTGATTTACCGGCTCAAAACGTTCCTGAAATTCACGAAGCTAAAGAAGTACGTCAAAAAGAAAACTTCAAATTAAGCAAAGACGAAATCGTAAACAGCGAAGAAATCAACCGTGAAGCCGGAGAAACACAACAGCGTCAGGTTACTGAAACGATTGTAAGAGACATGCCAAAAATCAACCGTAATGATACTGTAACCGTTCAGGAAGTTGCAACCGGCAAAACGGAAACAATGAAATTTAAAAAAGCGGAATCTTTAGTAGCCTCAGGCGAATGGGTTATCGTTAAATAATAAAGACTTTTAATTAAGTAAACCCGACAGGTTTTTGAAACCTGTCGGGTTTGTTGTTTTTAAAATATCCGCAAGTACAAAAGTACCTGCGGATATTTTTTTTGAAAAAAAAACAGTATTTGTTCGTTCAAAAAACGATTATAGTGTATTTTTGCATTCGAAACAACGAAATCTACTCTTGAAGAAGTTATTTACCATATTTCTTTCCTGTATGCTCCTAGTGCCCTCATTTGGCAGTTTTGTTGTTTATACCTCTTTCAAATTAAATCAGGACGAAATAGTAAAAACGATTTGTGTGCAGCGTAAATTAGTTTTTAACACCTGTAACGGTCGATGCGAACTTCAGAAAAGTTTAAAAAAATACGCCGACAACGAAAAGAAAATGCAAAACAACCTGAAAGAAAAATCAGAGATCGTTTACATTCAAAATACAACCACAGCCGATTTTAAATTAGTAGCACCAATAGAATCTAAAGCAAAAATTTATGCTTCTTTAGACGAAAAACCTATTTCGGTTTCTATTACTACTTTTCACCCTCCCTCCTATTTTATATAATTTTTTTATGACTATTCGTGACTAATACCAAACTGGTAAAATTAGCCACAGATTAGAATGATTCCCACAGATTTCTTTATTAATTGTGTATAAAATCTATGTAAATCTGCAAAATCAGTGGCGAAAAAGTGCTCTTGGTGCACATTGAGGACAGTCATATAATTTTTTAAATCCCGTTTCATTACCAATTGAAATGATTTTTCATTGTAACCAAAAAGCAATGAAAATGTGCTTGCGCACACCCAAAAATTTAAAATTACAATTATATAAAATTCTTAAAATGAAAAATACTTTATACAAAGCCCTTGCTATTGTAGCACTATCTATATCTTTATTTTCCTGTTCAAACGACGACAATAACGAAACTGTTTCAGGAAATGGAAACATCACTTTAAAATTCGACAATGCTTATGGTGCAAACGATCTTATTTTAAACACACAAGGCAATATAACTTCAAACAACGAAGTGCTAAAAATCAACCTTGTAAAGTATATCGTAAGCAATGTTGTTTTCACAAAAGCAGACGGAACGACTTTTACCTATCCAAAGAGCAAAAGCTATTTTATTGCTGACGAATCTACTGCTGCCGGTCAGCAATTTAAACTAACAGATGTTCCTGCAGGTGATTATGTGAAAGTAAAATTCGGAATCGGAGTTGACGAAGCGCAATGGAAACTGGGTGCCGCAGGTCAGGGAGATTTTCTTGCACAGGCAGACGCTGCCGGTATGATGTGGTCATGGGCTGCCGGATATAAATTTCTTGCTTTTGAAGGTACTTTTACCTCATCGACTGTTACGACTGCTACGCCATTTATGATTCACACCGGAAAAACAGGAACAGATTACAACTACACTGAGGTAACTGTAGATTTTCCAACAAAAGCTTTAGTTCGTTCTAACATTACTCCTGCCGTTCATATCATAACAGATCTTTCTAAAATAATTGACGGTCAAAACAAAATCAAACTTTCCGATAACAATATGGGAGGTATGGGCGCCATGATTATGGGTGGTGCAAAACTGCCATTAATCACTCAAAACATTTCAACAATGTTTAGAGTTGACCACGTACACAACGATTAATTTATTTTTTAAGAAGTACAAACCTTTAGGCAAAACCTAAACAATCCACTATACCGTATCTTTTGTGTCCGCTAAAATGGACACAAGAGCATATTGGTAACGGAAAAAATAGAGGTACTTCTGCAAATCAAAGAGTAATCCCGGTAAAATTTAGTTTGTTCTACTTTGTGCTAACTCGCACAAGTAGCAATAAGAAATACTCTTTACTCTTTTTACACCCAAAAAAATCATGCTGAAAATAAAATACTTTCTTTGGCTATTGATCCCGCTAGTATGGAGCTGTTCAAATGAAGAAGAAGAATATGTAAATATTCCTTTAGAATTTAAAGTCCCCTCTAATTTCCCCGCTTTAGCGTACAATATTGCTCAGAATCCTCCAACGGTAAAAGGATTCGAACTGGGCAAGAAACTATTCTATGACGGACGTTTAGCGTCAGACGGAGTTGTTTCCTGTGGCTTTTGTCACATACAGGCTAATGCCTTCACCCATCACGGACACACGGTTAGTCACGGTGTTAACGATGCTCAGGGAACACGAAATACACCACCAATTCAAAATCTGGCTTACCAGTCTGTATTTATGTACGATGGTTCTGCGGATCATTTAGACCTGCAGCCTATAATTCCGTTGACGAGTATTATAGAAATGAATGGGAATCTGAATGCCATTCTAAAAATGATGAAAGCCGACAAAGAATACCAAAAGTTATTTGGACAGGCTTTTACTGACAAAGAAATCTCAACCGAAAACATGCTGAAAGCACTTTCGCAGTTTATGGTTATGGTCACTTCTTCTAATTCAAAATTTGACAAATACAGACGTAAAGAAGCCGGCGGAACTTTAACTGCAGACGAATTGGCAGGATATGATTTATTCAAAACAAAATGTGCTTCCTGCCATGCTACTGATTTACAAACCGACAATTCGTTTCGAAACAATGGTCTGGCTGTAAACCCAATGGTAAATGATGTCGGAAGATACAAAGTCACCGAATTGGCGAGCGATTATTACAAATTTAAAGTACCAAGTTTACGAAATGTAGAAGTTTCCGGACCTTACATGCACGACGGACGATTCGGAACCCTGGAAGGTGTACTTGATCACTATGCAAGAGGGATAGAATCCTCCCCAACTCTGGATCCGATATTAAAACAAAACGGAAAATTTGGAATCACACTTTCCGAAACGGATAAGAAGCAAATCATAGCTTTCCTGAAAACGTTGACCGATACGGAATACCTAACCGATAAACGTTTTGCAGAATTTTAAAAATACGGCCGCAGGTTATTGCTTTGTAGAAATGTATAAGCTGCGACAAAAAACATAATGAAAACCGAAGTCCTAGCCCCGATAGAGGCGGTATCCTTTTTGGGTGATTTTTCTTCACCCGAAAAGATAAAGCCGAAAGCGGGATTAGCTTCTAAAAATAATTAAAATGAAAAAGATAATAGTAATGTTCACCCTTTTGACTGGTTTATCAGCTTTTAGTTTTACTTCAAAAGATAGTATTTCTGCCTTCACTTTTCAGCGTATGGCTTTGATGGAAGATTTTGATTGTGATGCCTGTGGTTGTTCGGCAAGTGGCGGAAGCATGGGATTTAGCTCTATGCTGAACAATAATTTTGTGGGTTTGAGATATTTCAGACAGAGTTATACCAGCCGCGATGGAATCTTTGCAAACTCTCCATGGATCGACGAAAATTTTAATACTGTTCAGGCATGGGCACGTATACCGGTTACAGAAAAAGTACAAATTTCAGCACTAATTCCGTATCATTTTCATGAAAGACAATTAACTGCAGGAACAGAAAGTATTGCCGGTTTGGGTGATATTACGGTAATGGCTTTGTACACAGTTTTTGAAACTCAAAAAGACAGTACCATTTTTACGCATAAAATAAGCCTCGGCGGTGGTGTTAAAATTCCGACCGGAAAATTTACAGAAGCTAATAACGCAGGAAGTGTTAACCAAAGTTTTCAATTGGGAACCGGGAGCTGGGACTTTCCGTTGGCCACTGAGTATGTGGTAAAACGTAAAAATCTGGGACTAAACACGACGCTGAATTATATTTTTAAAACCCAAAACAACAAAAATTATCAGTACGGTGACCAATTTAATTATGCTGCCACTTTCTTTTATTTGTTTAATACAAAATCAATTCAGATTGTTCCGCAAGCCGGCCTGGCAGGAGAACTTTATCAAACCAATAAACAACATAATCTGAATTTACCCAATACTGCCGGCGATATTTTGTTTGGAAAATTTGGTCTCGAAGCCGGAAAAGATAAGTTTTCAATTGGCGTAAATGCGATGCTGCCAATTACTCAGAACCTATCAAATGGTAATATGGAAGCCAATTACAGATGGAGTATTAATTTGAATTATACTTTGTAAGAGGTTCTAAGCGGCAAAGGCACAGAGGGACAAAGTTTTTTGGCCACGAATTCACGAATGTTTTATTATTAAAATTCGTGAATTCGTGGCTATTTTTTTTACCTGGGATTTTCTTCGTAGTACCTTGCTTCGATGCGTTTAATATCTTTTATTGAGTTTTTTGCCCAAAGTAAACGTTTCTCTATGATTTCCTCATCTGACAATTGCCATTTGATATCTGAATTTCGCAATCGGTTGGTCAGGTTTTGAATGATGATGGCTGCCGAAACGGAAATGTTTAAACTTTCTGTAAAACCTACCATTGGAATTTTAAGAAAACCATCTGCTTGTTCCATAATTTCAGGAGAAAGCCCGTCTTTTTCAGTTCCGAAAAATAAGGCACTTGGTTTTGTGATATCGAAATCCTGAATTAAACAATCGTTTTCATGCGGAGTTGTCGCAATAATTTGATATCCCTGGTTTCTTAAGGAAGTCATACAGCCCTCTACGGTATCAAAACGATTGATATCAACCCATTTTTGTGCACCCAGAGCGATTTCTTTATCGATTCTTTTTCCGAAACGCTGCTCAATAATGTTAAGTTCCTGAATCCCGAAAACCTCACAACTGCGCATTACGGCACTTGTATTGTGCATCTGAAAAACATCTTCTACAGCAACTGTAAAATGTTTGGTGCGATTGGCCAGAACATCCAAAAATCGTTCTTTGCGATTGTCTGTTAATATATTTTCAAGGAAAGCGAGGTAATCTAAATCAATCATTTCAATCTTAATTTGCCACAAAAATACATTTTAAATAAAACAGAAAGAAAAAATAAGAACTATTTTCAATTTGTTACATCCTCCAAAAGAACATTCTCCAGCTTTTTGTGCAAACTGTTTACCAATGTCAAATCGACCTCCAGAACTTCTTCTTTGAACGAATCGCCTTTAAAAACGGCATTTTCATTTTTAGAGTGTCTGTTGAGTCTTTCGTACATTTTTTCAAGTTCATCGGCACTGTAATCAATAGTAATAAAAGATATGAACTTTTCAATGACGCTTTTCATACCATCGTTATAATTGAGTTTTACAACATTCTGATCTGTTTCATAAAAATCCAGAAAGCCCTGAAAATACTTCCCTAAGACCAAGGCTCCATATTGCTGGAAACTAATCTCGCTAATTTCTTTAGCAGAGATTCCAAAAACATCAGGCGGTAATAAATTGGGAACCATGTGCATCCCCATCATTTTTTGATGCGATTTTAAGACTTCACCCGGATTCCTAAAAAGCAAAGCAAAAGGCAGCCCGGAAAATATTGACCTTAAATATCCGGCTTTAAAAATATGCCAGGCATCTAATTTTACAATTAAATTCTTTTGCTCCGGAAATCTTATTTGACCTAAGAATTTCAAAGCTGATTGTAAAAGCTCGCTTTTTTTATCTGTTCCAAAATTAGGACTTCTTAAAATTTCGTCGATAAGAGGTGCTTCCGAAATCATAATATTCTCCTTCGAAGTTGCCAGCGATTGACTCAGCATTGTAGAACCACATCGGGACACATGAAATACGAGTGATTTTAGATCTGCCGAAACCAATTCGTTTGACCAGTCTACTAAATTTTCTACCGTACTAACAATTTTAAATGATGTTGAATTATAAGCATGACTTTTACATTTCGAAATGGTTTCATCAAAAAAAGGATCAACATATCTTTTATCCGCCAGGTAAAGCCATTCCAGATAAACTTCATTTTCTTTTTCTATTAACTTATAGGGAATCCAATTTAGTAAAGGATGATTTGTGTTTTCCATTCTTCAGTATTTATTATGATTGCAAATCGGCAATAATCTGAGCTCCTGCTGCCGACGGGTTTCGGGAAAGTTCTGCAATAATCTGCTGTTTTACCTCATCAGAATATTGTTCTTTTTTTGGAGTATAATGAATATCGAATCCCATTTCAGCAAACAATTGATCGGACCAGTCATTTCTGACACAATCCAACGTAAGATGAATACGTGCCTCAGAACTTTTATTCGCTACACTGTGTGGCAGCTGAAAATTAGCATACCAGCACTCTCCTTCTTTCATGGGAACCAATTTTTTATCCACATAAAAAAGCACCTCCGGATTTGTAATTATAGGAACGTGAATTCTAAAGAAACCTTCTTCGTATGAGGTATCATTATCTGTATGTTCCTTTATTTCGCTTTGAGGTCCTAGCCTTAATAATCGCACAGCCTCCTTCTCACACTGAAACCAATCCATGATCTCCTTAAAATAATGACATCTGTCCAGTAATTCTGTGTTTTTATACTCTTGGTTGGCAAAAGAGGTAATATCGTTTATCAAACCCGACTGTGACCTTAAGGACACACTTGTCCAATTACCGCTATAGTCGCCCGTATTAAAGTGAGGCGTCCACAGATCATTTTCACATATTTCAAGGTCCTTTTGTAGTTTATCTATCGAAAAAGAAACAGAGAGTTTACTGGAAGAAGGGTTCATAGGCATTAAAAATTAAATTAGACAGTATGCTTTGGGGCTTGTAAATATAAAAAATTACAAACGCTTTATCATCAAAGAAATAAGTAAAATAAATAGAATTTGGAAACCTGACTTTTAAAAGGTCAAGCCAGATCAGGCAAACTGTTTAAAATAAAATGATACAGTTTATGAGTCGAAACGGGAACGGTTTCTATATCGGTTCTCAGCACTAAATCTGGCTGTAACGGAGTTTCAAAAATATCGCTTATTCCGGTAAAATTCTTTATTTTATCAGGATCATTATCCGATAATAATGCTTTTTTATACAGTCCTTTAGGATCTCTTTCGATTAAATTATTGATCGAACAATCTAAATATACGGTTCTGACAAATTCATGATTGCGCAATTCGTTTCTCAGATTTTCATATGGATTTATAACTGACATCAAAACGATCGTGTCTGATACAACAAAATTTCGTCCGACATTAAAAAGACGTCTGACATTTTCGCAGCGGTCTTCTTTAGAAAATCCCAGATCTTTACAGATGGTTTTCCGATATACATCCCCATCAATTATCTCGACTTTATACTTTTTTTCTATTAAAAGCTGTCGAACATTTTCAGCTAATGTTGTTTTACCCGAACCCGATAATCCCGTAAATTGTATTAAAATCATTTTAAAACGCTTTTCTTTTATTGCTCACTAAAACTAGATAATTTGTAAGACCGAAACAATAAGTATAAATACGCTTTTATCGGTTATCTAAACTATTAAAAAAAATGCAACGACCCTACTGCTATCCTGAAACTAAATGGGAAAATCACTATTTTTATCCTTTAATTACAGTACAATGAAAAAGAAATTAGTGGTTTTAACCGGAGCCGGAATTAGTGCCGAAAGCGGGATCAAAACTTTTCGTGACAGTGATGGTTTATGGGAAGGTCATGATGTAATGGAAGTTGCCACTCCTGAAGGCTGGAGAAAAAATCAGGAATTGGTTCTGGACTTTTACAACAAAAGACGCCAGCAGCTTAAGGAAGTAGAACCCAATTCAGGGCATACTATTCTAGCTGAATTAGAACGAGATTTTGATGTGCACATCATCACTCAAAATGTAGACAATCTGCACGAACGTGCCGGAAGCTCCAAAGTCTTGCATTTACATGGAGAATTAATAAAGGTACGAAGCACTCAAAATCGCAATTTAATTCTAGACTGGACAGAAGACCTCTATACCGGTGATCTGGACCAAAACGGGCATCAGCTTCGTCCTCATATTGTATGGTTTGGCGAAGATGTTCCTGCTCTTGAAGAAGCCATCGATATTACCGAAACAGCCGATTATTTTGCCGTTATCGGAACATCGTTACAAGTATATCCGGCGGCAGGATTAATTTCATACACGCCCTCTGTCACACCTGTTTTTTATATTGACCCAAATCCAATCAGCATTCCAAACCTTCGTAATAAAGTAGAAGTAATTGCCGAAGTAGCCTCAAAAGGTGTAGCAGCTTTAAGAGATCGTTTAGAATCCGGGCTCTAGTTTTTGATTAGTACTTAGTTATTAGTCCCTAGTCATTAGTCAATAGAAGAAAGAGTAAAGAGCAAAGAAGAAAGAACAAAGAGTAAAGAGTAAAGAGTAAAGAGTAACATCTTACCTCCAGCCTCCAACATTTCACAATTAACATTTCACAATTAACATCTTACATCCAACATCTAACTTTTAACTCTTTTTTATCCACAAATTCTGTTTATATTTGTGCCTTTCGAACAAACAACATAACAATGACTACTTTAAACGAATTGAATGCTATATCTCCAATTGACGGAAGATATAGAAATAAAACCCTTTCATTAGCACCATTTTTCTCTGAAGAAGCTTTAATCAAATACCGTGTACTGGTTGAAGTTGAATATTTCATCGCTTTATGCGAGGTACCTTTGCCACAGCTTTCAGATGTAAATCCTGATCTGTTTGAAAGTTTAAGAAAGATCTATAAAAATTTCTCTACTGAAGATGCTCTTTGGATTAAAGAAACCGAAAAAGTAACCAATCACGACGTAAAAGCCGTAGAATACTTTATCAAAGATGCTTTCGAAAAACTGGGTTTATCTCAATACAAAGAATTCATTCACTTCGGATTAACTTCTCAGGATATCAACAACACTGCTATTCCTCTTTCAACAAAAGAAGCGTTTGAGCAGGTATATATGCCTTCATTAATTGCTTTAATTTCTAAATTGAAAGAACTAAGCGTAGAATGGGCCGCTATTCCAATGTTGGCACGCACACACGGACAGCCTGCTTCACCTACTCGTTTAGGAAAAGAAATTTTAGTTTTTGTAGAGCGTTTAGAAGAACAAATGCGTTTGTTATTTAATATTCCGTTTGCGGCTAAATTTGGCGGTGCAACCGGAAATTACAACGCACATCATGTAGCTTACCCACAAATCGACTGGAAACAGTTTGGTAATAAATTTGTAGAAACGGATCTTGGCTTACACCACTCCTTCCCTACCACTCAAATCGAACATTATGACCATTTTGCTGCATTTTTCGATGCTTTAAAAAGAATCAATACGATCATCATCGATTTAGATCGTGATATCTGGACGTATGTTTCGATGGATTATTTCAAACAAAAAATCAAAGCGGGAGAAATTGGCTCCTCCGCTATGCCACATAAAGTAAACCCAATTGATTTCGAAAATTCAGAAGGAAACTTAGGAATTGCGAATGCTATTTTTGAGCATTTAGCCGCAAAATTACCGGTTTCGAGATTGCAGCGTGATTTAACAGACAGCACTGTTTTACGTAATATCGGAGTTCCAATGGGACATACCATTATTGCTTTTGAGGCTTCTCTGAAAGGTTTAAACAAACTATTGCTGAATGAAGCCAAATTTGCTGAAGATTTAGAGAAAAACTGGGCTGTTGTAGCCGAAGCAATTCAAACAATCCTTCGTCGTGAGGCTTATCCAAATCCGTATGAAGCCTTGAAAGGTTTAACCAGAACAAATGAAGCAATTGACAAAAATGCCATTCATAATTTTATTGCTACTTTAGAAGTTTCTGATGCTGTCAGAGCCGAATTATTAGCCATTACTCCTAGTAATTATGTGGGAATTTAAAGAAAACCTAAAATATTTTCTCAAAAAAAGCTATCTTTATCGATAGCTTTTTTATTTACAAATTGTATTAAAAAAATTAGTCCTGCTGATTCACTCCACTTTTATTTTTCAAAGGAGTTCAGTGAATTTATTTGCCATGAAAAACTGTTATTTTCAAACGCCGTATCTTTTTTAGCAAAACACTGAAACAAAAAGCCGGATGATTTTCTTAACAAAAAACACTACTCTATGATCGCATTAAACGCCGCCACCGCATCTACCCACCACCTACAACCTCTAATTAGCGACTTAGGTCTCATCCTGCTGACTGCAGGTATTGCTGTTCTGTTATTTAGACTAATCAAGCAGCCTCTGGTTTTAGGATATCTAATTGCGGGTTTTTTGGCCGGAAATCATTTTGATTTCTTTCCTACCATTACCGAAATGAAAAGTGTTGAAGTTTGGGCAGAAATTGGTGTAATCGTTTTACTATTTAGTCTAGGTCTTGAATTTAGTTTTAAAAAGCTAATGAAAGTTGGCGGAACCGCTTCTATAACGGCTATTACCCAAATTATAACAATGGTCGTCATGGGTTATATGGTCGGGCGCTGGATGGGCTGGGAACAAATGGACAGTATCTTCCTAGGTGTTATCCTCTCTATTTCTTCGACAACCATTATCCTGAAAACCTTTGATGAACTAGGCGTAAAAGCTCAAAAATTTGCCGGAATTGTAATCGGGTCTTTAATTGTGCAGGATCTTGTTGCTATTTTGATGATGGTGTTACTTTCGACCATTGCAGTAAGTCAGCAATTTTCAGGAAGTGAACTGATGATGTCTGTGCTAAAACTAATTTTCTTCCTGACCGTATGGTTTCTGGGCGGAATCTTCTTTATTCCAACCTTACTTAAAAAAGCCAAACATTTACTAACGGACGAAATGTTGCTAATTATTTCGCTTGCCCTTTGTCTAACAATGGTAAGTTTTGCCGCAAATGTTGGTTTCTCACCTGCTCTGGGCGCTTTTATCATGGGATCTATCATTGCCGAAACAACTCAGGCAGAACACATAGAACATCTTATAAAACCCATAAAAGATTTATTTGGAGCTATTTTCTTTGTATCAGTTGGGATGCTTATCGATCCTAAAATGCTATATACACATGCGCTGCCAGTTGCTATTTTAACTTTGGTAACCATCATAGGTCAGTCTGTCAGTTCGACTATTGGTGCACTACTGGCCGGACAACCTTTAAAACAATCTGTACAAACAGGGATGAGTTTATCTCAAATCGGGGAGTTTTCGTTTATCATTGCTACATTGGGAATGACACTAAATGTAACTAGCTCCTTTTTATATCCGGTAGTGGTTGCTGTTTCCGCCATTACTACTTTTACAACTCCGTTTATGGTCAAATATGCCGTGCCATTTTCTGATTTTCTGGAACGAAAACTTCCTAAAAGATGGGTTAAAAACATCAATCGTTACAGTGTCAATGCACAGGCAATAAAATCCGTAAGTGTTTGGCAAAAAGTGCTTAATGCTTATATCATTCAAATCGTTCTGCATACTATTATTATTACAGCGATTATTTTGTTATCGGTAAAATTTGTTGCGCCACTAGTTGCCGAAACAAGATTCGGAAATACATTGGCGGCTCTTATCACTTTGATAATTATTGCACCGTTCTTATGGGCACTCTCCCTTCGAAGAGTGGCAGTAGAAGAAGTCGATTCTTTATGGGAAGAACGTAAATACCGTGGTGCAATATTGATGCTGATTCTGATTAGAATGAGTCTGGGATTGTTCTTAATCGGATTTTTACTAAATATCTTCTTCTCTCCTTTAGTTGCCTTTATTGCTTTGGTTGTTGCCATTGTGGTCTATCAAATATTCCCTAAAAAATTAAACGAACAATACCATAAAATTGAAAGTCACTTTCTTAAAAACTTAAATGATCGCGAAAACAAAAAAATCGATAGACGTTACGCTAATTTAATGCCATGGGATGGTCACATGTCTTTTTTTGATATTGGGACAGAATCTAATTTAGTGGGGAAAACTTTAGAAGAACTGCGTATTCGTGAATCAATGGGAATCAATATTGCCTACATCAAACGAGGAGATATTACAATTCCAATTCCAACTAAAAATGAACGTCTGTTCCCCGGTGATGAAATTTGTGTCATTGGTACCGATGCTCAGGTTACTGAATTCAATAAATACCTCAATCAAAATGAAATCGAGGCTCCGACAAAAGTAGCAGAAACGGATATTGTTTTACGTCAATTTGAAGTTTCTCAGGAAGATTTTGTACAAAAAAGCATTGGTCAATTCCGTACAAAAACCAATGGTATGGTGGTTGGAATTGAGCGAAATGGAAATAGGCTTCTGAATCCGGAATCAAGTTTAATCTTAGAAAAAAATGATATTCTTTGGGTTGTAGGAGATAAAAAGAAAATGGCCGAATTGGTCAAAAGTTACTAAGGCACTGAGATACTAAAATCCTAAGATGCTAAGAAAAAAAAGCTCCATACAAAAAATGTATGGAGCTTTTTTATAGTAATACCTTATTTAAACGGTTGCATTTTATCGCATTGACATTCGCAATTAGGCTCGCTGGTGTTGAGAACAGTTAAATATCTTTGATAAAAACCTCTTCTTGATTGTGTTTTATCACTATCTGCTTTATTGCATTCTAAAGCACCATTGATAATATTAATCGTCGCTCCAAAACCAGGTTTACGTCCCTCATTAATATCCTGTTGGGTAGGCAGCCACTGACCAACCATTACAGCATGACACGAAGGTTTAGGAGCCTGTGGTGTCATCCAAAACCATATGGCAGTCTGGAACGCCAAAGCTGCATCTTTGGCTACATTTTCAGGATTTTTAAGCAGTACGTTTTTATCTGCATATAAAAATTCACTTATCTGTCCATAATTATAATTCCAACTCAACTGTATGGGCCCTCGACCGTGGTAGGATTTCTTTGTCACTGGAGGATAATTCACGTTATTCTCCTCTCTGTAACCTGTCGTGCTATTTTCATCATAGCCTACCTCTTCACGAAAGTGTAAGCCCCATGAATAGGCTCCTCCTGGTGCCGTTGACCAGCCACCCGTAGTTTCATGAGATATATTAGCAAGAAAAGCGGCTAGTTCTCTTTTTCGTACTTCCAAAGAACCAATTCTTATAAAATCTGCATAATCAACTTCTTGTCTAACTACGGCATTATTATTCCAGGAAGCACTGAAATCAGCATCTTCTTTAATCACTTTTGTCTCATTAGTCGATTTTTTAATACGGGTTATTTTCTGAAACCATCCTTTTCTTTCGATAACAACCTTTAGGTCTGCCATAAGATCAACCGCTTTCATCAGCGCATCGTAGGTATAAAAATCTTTTGAAGGATTCACTATCCAGTTATTGCTCTGCTCTGCTCCGTAACGATAAGGAAACAACTCCAGAAATTGCTGTTTACTTATAAGGTCTTTAAGCCCTTCACTATTCCCTGGGCTATTTGGAGTATCCGGCTTTGGAAGTTCTTCATCAGGTTTAGGATTTTCCGTCGTAGGATCCTTCTTTTCTTCCAGATTATCATGACTACAAGAAAATAGCACGGAAGAGAAACAAAATAAAACAGGCAAAAAGGCAAGTGGCATATACTTCATTAATAAGGTTTGTTTTTTAGCAACATCACCTTTACAATTCGTATTGTTTTTTTTAGTCATAATGCAATTTTATTTTTTGGATTTATCCAAATTACCGATGGTTAACGTTAGCAATCCCCTACTTTTATTATACAAATTCTGATAGCCTGTAGTGACTCCTTGTGCAGGTGTACGAGTGACATTAGCAATTTGATCTTTGTATGATTTTATTTCGGTATCAGTCAGAGTGGTAGGATTCATGACTACCAAAAGCGATTTAAAACTTTTTTGCGAATTAGTACTGTTCGGAATCCTTGTTTTATTGGTAAAACGGGGATCATTATAAATAGCCAGACTCTCGGCATCTTTAATCTCCGAAGCAGGAATCGCTCCTGCAAGATACAATTCAATATCCGCAATGTTATTGGATACTCCGCTTAGTATTCCTTTTACTTTATCCCAATGGTATACATAATCTTGCGGAACGGCATAATTGGCCCATCGGTGAAACATCTCATGTAAAATAGGTCCGCCCTGGATATTGTTTAGGTAAAGAAAATAAACTCCTTGCAGTTTACCCGCAGAACCATAATCTTTTGTACTGTCAAACAAACTAAGTCCGATACCCTGCGTATCATTTTTTACACTTTGATAAATACCATAAGGCATCCCTGTAGGAGGCGTACTTGTTGCATTATTCAATACGATCACAATAAAATCAAAATCATCTTTCAAAACCGGATAAATTTCAGTTTTACAAAGCGTTTTAAGTTTTTCTACTGTGGCTGTTTCATTAATAGTGTGGCTGTTCCAGTACTTAAAATCGTCTTGTGATAATTTTAAAACTCCAAACGTATTAGAGGATTCTATACTCAGGTTTGTGGTAACAGCTGGTGGAGGTGTCTGTGTCTCGGGATTTGTAGTCTCAGGTGTCTTTGATTCAGAATCAACCGGACTATCTCCTTTATCACAACTGTTGAAAAGAAATAGCATAATTACGAGCGAACCGATCGTTCTAAAGTTTGTTTTAGAAATCATATTATTTTGGGGTTTAATTACATTTTTTTGAATCCCATAAAGATTTAGCATTCATACAGCGAACTTACAATACAAATCTTTTATTGTGAAAAACAATTCAATAATTGGTAACTTCTGTTTCATAAGCGGACCATTAATCACTTTTTGTGTCTACTTTAAACAGTATAATCTCAAAATTATTATTCGACTCCTGAATCTGGAAAAAATAAAGATTCCGAACCTTTAAGAAAAAACTCTTAAAAACCCGGAATCTTTAATAAAACTTAATGATTAAAAACTTGGTACCTAAGAAACTTAGCCTCTTAGCCCCTTACTTATTAGGCTGCGGTGTAATACGCAAATAAGGTTTTATTGGTGTATATCCTTTTGGAAATTTCGCAGGAATATCACTATCCGGAACAGCCGGTGTAATCACTACATCTTCTCCGTCTTTCCAGTTGGCGGGAGTAGCTACACTATAGTTGGCTGTTAATTGCAAACTGTCTATAACACGGAGTAACTCGTCAAAATTTCTTCCTGTAGAAGCCGGATAGGTTAAAGTAAGTTTGATCTTTTTATCGGCCCCCACTACAAACACAGAACGCACCGTAAATTTATCACTAGCATTTGGATGCAGCATATCGTATAAAGTCGCAATTCTTTTATCCTCGTCCGCAATAATTGGAAAATTAACTGTTGTATTCTGAGTTTCGTTAATGTCCTTGATCCACTCTAAATGGGAGTCTAAACCATCTACACTTAACGCAATGACTTTTGTATTTCTTTTGGTAAATTCCGGAAGATAATTGGCAACTGTTCCCAATTCAGTAGTACAAACCGGAGTAAAATCTGAAGGATGAGAAAATAAAACACCCCAGGAATCACCTAACCATTCATGAAATTTAACGGGTCCTTCGGTTGTTTCTGCATGAAAATCCGGAGCAATATCTCCTAATCTTAATGTTGACATAATAATATATTTTTTAGTTTCTCTAAAATTAGTCAAAAAAAGCACAAAGAAAACACCGATTTTCTAAAAAAAAGTTAAAGTTCTACATTCTCTATCTAATTAGTATTTAAAACTAAATTAAACTCAGAATCCAATACCAAATCGTAAGGGTAATAAATGAAATTGGGATTCCAAAACCAATCATCATACTGCTCAATCTCGGTTTCAATCCATAAGTCGACGCTAAGATCGCACCTGTAATCATGGGTGCCATGGCCATTTCCATAATGGTTATTTTAATAGCTTCAGAATGCTGCTTTAAAATAAAAACGTATAAAACCAAAATAACAAACGGAACTACTACTAGCCGAAAGAAAAGTCCGAGGCGCAAAAATTGCCAGTGCTGGCTTTTTCGATCAAAAGTAAGCTGTAATCCAACCGAAAGTAGGGCCAAAGGAGTTACAAGACTTCCTACTTTGACTAAAACAGACTGAACATTCGTATCTAAATCGTATTGGAGAACATTCAGCAAACAGGCCACTAAAAAAGTAATAAACGGAGGGAATAAGATGATCTTTTTTAAAATGCTTAGAGCATCCGCGCTTCCTTTAGAATAAAAAGCTGCTACAAAAACTCCAAGTGTAGAAACCACTACAAAAGTTCCCGGCTGGTCTACAAGAATTGCGGTTTCTAAACCTTTTTTACCAAACAGAGCTTCAATTATGGGGTAACCTAAAAAAGAAGAATTGCACAGTCCCGCAGTTAAAATCAGGCAGCCAATCAATTTGTTTGACCATCCTAATCTTCTTCCCAGAAAATGAAAAAATACAAGGGCCAGTAGAAAACCAATCCATCCCGACAGTATGGGGAACAGTAATTCATTGCTCCATTTTATTTTCGGAATATGATACAATGTAATTGCGGGCAGGCAGACGTAAAGGACGACCTTATTTAAAACCTTATAAAGGTGAGTTGGAAATCGCTTTATACGTTGTAAAAGTAAACCCAGTGCAAGAAATAGAAATATTTGAATAAAGTTGCTCATATCATTTAGTAGTCACAAAAATAGACATTTATTATGGGATGCATTACACAAATCAGATTGCTTCTCTTATTTTTTTGCTACTTTTAAGATCAAATTTCACAAACAAATGCAATCGATAAGAGACAATTTTGAACGAATGGCAAAACTTTCAGATGCCGAATGGAATACTTTTTCATCTAAGCTCATCCGGGAAGAATTTCCAAAGAAAACCCCAATACTGAAAGCGGGTACCATCGAAAACTATCTTTCTTTTGTCGAAAAAGGATTGGTAAGATATTACATTCCCGGTGAGGATCACGACCGTACTTTTACTTTTGTATTCGATGGTGAATTTACGAGTGGTTATGATTCGTTTATCACAAGACTACCTGTCACTTATACGATTGAAACCCTCGCAGAAACCGTTCTTTGGCGCATATCTTACGAAGATCTTCAGGATATTTATACCGAAACTAAGATTGGCAATACCATCGGACGCTTTGCCAGTGAAGGATTATTTCTTAAAAAAACAAAAAGAGAACTTTCGCTGCTGAACGAATCCGCCGAGCAGCGTTATCTGAATCTGTTTACAGAACAGCCACAGCTCATACAAAGGATTCCTCAAAAATATCTTGCCTCTTATATTGGCATCACTCCACAAGCTTTGAGCAGAATCAGAAAACGCATTTATTAACCCAGGTTCATTGTTTTCAATCGCTTTACTGCGCAACTTTGTTAAAAAAAAGATATGGAAACTTTAATTGTGTTACTAGGTGTTTTTGTCATTACGTTGCTTTTTATAAAACTAATCTCAAAAAAAATTGAAATTTTTCAGTCAGCCAGAATTGCCATGGCTGTCATGCTTGTCTTTACAGCCGTAAGTCATTTTGTTTTTACCAAGGGAATGGCGATGATGGTCTCTTTTTTACCCTGGCCGACTGCAATTGTTTATGCAACAGGGATTATAGAACTCATGGCAGCAGTGGGCTTATTGATTCCAAAAACGAGAGTGCTTACCGCTAAACTGCTGATCGTATTTTTTATCGTTTTACTTCCTGCCAATATTTATGCAGCCGCACACAGTATCAATTTACAAACAGCCAATTATAGCGGAAAAGGCATTTCTTATTTATGGTTCAGAATACCGCTGCAACTTTTATTTATTAGCTGGGTATACTTCTCTTTCATCAAAAAACAACCTGGTTTGAAAGGAGTTACAGCGAGCTAAAACTTGCATTTTGTGCCACTTTAACCTGAACTTCTTTGCAGGATAGTTTCGGAATAGAATTAATTTTTAGTTAAAACTTTTTTTTGTTTCAAAAAACATCATACATTTGTAACATATTTTATTACAGTATGATTTCAGGTAAGTTTGCCATAACGATTCACATTTTAACTTTGCTCACTAAATTCCCGAACGATTTTTTGTCGTCGGAATTTATTGCTGGAAGTATTAATCTGAATCCGGTTTTGGTGCGAAAAGAAATTGCCAATTTAAAAGCACATCATGTTGTTGAAAGTAAAGAAGGTAAAAATGGCGGCACAAGACTTGCGGTTGATCCTTCGAAAATTACATTGAAAGAAATATTTGAAATGACTTTTGAAACGATCAATCTGGGTTATGCCAAAAATCAGCCTAATCCGGATTGTCCGGTTGGAAAAAAGATCAATCAAAATTTGAGCTCTTTGTATGCTGAAATGAATCAAAAAGTTAGTTTGCAATTAGATGGTGTCTCCCTGGAAGATTTTTCTAATCAATTCTAAAACTATTTTTTTACACAAAACTGTAACATTTTTTATTACTAATTAAATTTATATATTATGAAAATCGCAATTATTGGAGCAACCGGGTTTGTAGGTACCGCAATCTTAAACGAACTGGCTAACAGAAATCATGATCTTACGGCTATTGCCAGAACCCCAAAAGACAGCTCAAATGCAACGTGGAAAAGTGCAGACATTTTTAATGTAGAAGCTTTGTCTGAAATTTTAAAAGGAAATGATATCGTTATCAATGCTTACAATTCGGGGTGGACCAATCCAAATATCTATGATGATTTTATTGCCGGATCAAAAGCCATTCAGGAAGCGGTAAAAAAATCGGGAGTAAAACGTTTTATTACCATCGGAGGAGCGGGAAGTTTGTTTGTTGCTCCGGGTCTACAGGCAGTTGACACACCTGATTTCCCAAAAGAATACCATGCAGGAGCCACGGCAGCCAGAGATTATTTGAATATTTTAAAAGAAGAAAAAGAACTGGATTGGGCTTTCTTTAGTCCTGCTTTTGAAATGCATCAGGGAATTACCACCGGACGAACCGGAAAATACCGCTTAGGTTTAGAAAATCCGGTTTTTAACGACGATCAGAGAAGCATTCTATCCGTAGAAGATCTGGCAGTCGTTATCGCTGACGAAGCTGAAACTCCGAAACATCACCAAGTTCGTTTTACCGCAGCTTATTAATTTTTTTTAGCCACTGATTACACAAATTACACGAATTTATTAATTCTAAACTTAGTTTTACTTATCATCCGAATGAAGGAAGAACTGCACCAGAAGCTCGACAAAGATTGTCAACTTACGACACAGAGTTATCAGGAGTCATCCTTACTTTGTCAGGAAGGCAAAAATGTATAAAGACTTCGAGAAAATTCGTGTAATTTGTGTAATTCGTGGCAAACTAACTTTTTGAAACTGTTTTTGTTTTCTGTACTTTTACACTACCAAAAAGTATATTTTGTCAGGTTCAAAAAAACGATCAGGTAGTTTACACGAAAAAGCCGGAATTTCTCCTCCAGAAATCACCAATGTTTCTGCTATTCAGCAAATTAAAAAAAACAGAAGACAACAACCTTCTTCAAAGGAGCTAATTGATGGTATACTAACCGGAAATATTACGGCTCTGAGTCGTGCTATCACACTGGTTGAAAGTACCAATCCGGAACATACCGCAAAAGCAAACGAGGTTATAAAAGGTTGTCTGCCACATGCCAATCAATCGATCCGAATTGGAATTACGGGAGTTCCCGGTGTTGGAAAAAGTACTTTTATTGAAACTTTCGGCAGCTACCTGACTCAATTGGGAAAAAAAGTAGCCGTTCTGGCAGTTGATCCCAGCAGCTCTATTTCACACGGCAGTATTTTAGGTGATAAAACCCGAATGGAAGAACTTGTAAAAGACGAAAATGCTTTTATCAGACCAAGTGCTTCCGGAGATACTTTAGGCGGTGTAGCCCGTAAAACAAGGGAATCGATTATTTTATGTGAAGCCGCAGGTTTTGACACGATTGTTATAGAAACAGTTGGTGTAGGACAAAGTGAAACTGCTGTTCACAGCATGGTGGACTTTTTTTTACTACTAAAAATTTCAGGTGCAGGAGACGAACTTCAGGGTATCAAACGCGGCATTATGGAAATGGCAGATGCTATCGTAATCAACAAAGCCGATGGCGATAACATCAAAAAAGCCAATCAGGCCAAACTGGAATTCAACAGAGCTTTACATTTGTTTCCACCCAAAAAATCGAATTGGCAGCCAAAAGTTACTACCTGCAGTGCCATTACCAAAGAGGGCATCTCTGAAATCTGGAATACTATTGCTGATTATACGGAAACGACCAGCTCAACGGGCTTCTTTCAGGAAAGACGAAAAGAGCAAAATCAGTTCTGGATGATGGAAACCATTGATGAACATTTGAAATCAAACTTTTACAATCATCCTGAGATTATTGGGCAATTGATACAAATCAAAAAAGCGGTGCAAAATGATGAAATATCACCTTTTGCAGCCGCTCAGTTTTTATTAGATAAATATAAAAACAGCTTCTAATTTCTTAAAGCTTTTTTTCATTTATTTCACATTAATAACAAGTGTATAGGTCTCTTCACTTTCTTGAATAGGGTATTTACCGGGAACTAAAATATTTGAATTGAATTTTAGAGATTTAACTAATTCCGGATCTATAGTCTGTCCCTCAGGTATTAAATAAACTTCTCTATTTCGCAATAATACTTTTTTATGTTCCGGGGTTAAAGCACTTTTTTGAATTTCCATAACAAAATTTCCTTTTTCATTTGTAACACGTACCGGTGTTCCGTCAGGGGCTGGTTTCAAAAAGCTAAAGGTTCCCCATAAGTAAAAAATAAAATTACAAAACCCTTCTGGCTGGCTGCAATCAACATTATGTGCTCCCCAATCTCGCACAATAACTCCTTCATAGTGAGGCAATCTTCTTTGAGTATTGGATTGATTTTGCTTCTCTGTGTTTGATAATTGAGTATTTTGATCTTCAACAGATTCGTTATTACAGCTTATAAAAAAAGCGGCAGACACAAAAACTAACATTACTTTTAACACTTCAGATTTTTTTTGCGGTAATTTTTTCATAATAAATAAATTTAATTGTCCTTACTCTATCACAGGCTTTTCAGGTTACGCCTTTTGGTTTAGTATAAATCAATTAAATTATTTTTTGTTACCCCTATTTTTAAATTTTAACAAAAAAAAGCTGCTAAGTACTTCTATACTTAGCAGCTTTTTTTTTACAATAAACTGAAAATTACTTTTTCTTATCCCTAAGTTTATATTTATTTTCTTTATATAAATTTCCTGCTGTAATTACATGTGCCAAAGCATCTTTTGCTAAGTCTTCATTTAACTTAACAGGAATTAAAGTGGTGTCGTTTTTGATTTCAAACTGTAAGGGTTTCAAATTAGGCTGCATGATTACGACCTGGTTCTCGACTCTGAAAGCATTGATATCATTGAACTGCATAATTGATCTTCCTTGCGTTTTTGGATCTAATTTGTTTAGATTTCTTCCTACCATCGGAGTTTCAAATGGTAATCCCAAATAGCATAATAAAGTTGGCGGAATATCAATCTGACTTGCCAATTTACTGTAAACAGTTCCTTTTTTAACTCCTGGTCCCATGATCAGAGCCGGAATATGAAATTTATTGATTGGCACTAAATTTTTACCGTAGGTTCTTGTATTATGGTCTGCGATTACGATAAAAATGGTGTTTTTGAAATAAGGTTCTTTTTTAGCCATTTCGAAAAATTTCCCAATTGAGAAATCTGCATATTTCATGGCATTATTAACCGTTGCAGGTTTAGCATCATAAGGTTTGATACGTCCCGCAGGATATTCAAAAGGCTCATGATTGGACGTCGAAAACATTAAAGAAAAGAATGGCTTATCCCCTTTTGCTTTAAAATAATTATTCGCTTTGGTTACCAGATCCTCATCTGAATACCCCCAGGTTCCTTTAAAAGCGTATTTGTTTCCGTCTGATTCAAAATCCTCCTGATCTACGATATCCTGAAATCCATTTCCGTTAAAAAAAGAAGCCATATTATCAAAATTCGCCATTCCACCATAAATAAAACTGGTTTCGTACCCTTTTTGTTTCAAGGCATCGGCTAAGGTGAAAAATCCTTGCTGCGAGTTTCCTAATTTCACGACACTTTCTGAAGGCGAAGGTAAAAATCCGGTTACTACTGCTTCGATTCCACGTACACTTCGGGTTCCTGTACAATACAAGTTGGTAAACAATAAACCTTCTTTTGACAGTTTATCAAATTCAGGCGTTAAAGGCTTTCCTCCTAAAATTCCAACGTACTCCGCTCCTAAACTTTCCTGTAGAAAAATAACTAAATTGTACGGTTTCTTCAAAAGTGTGTCCGGTTGCTGTACATGTAAAAACGGAATTTCTGCATCTGTAAAATCACCAGGACCTGCAATCATGTATTTTTTAACACGGGCAATGGCCTCGGCTTCTTCCATTTTACCATACATCTTGGTGTTTCCTTCATTTTTAATGGAATATGCCGCAAAAGCAACGGTATAAAAAGAATTCAATCCCAAAGTATTAGTCAGCTGATCTGTTGAGAAAACAGCATTACTGGCATTGATCGGACGTTTTGAGGTAAGACTTGAACGTGCTCCAAAAAACAATAAAAAAGCCAATAACGGAAAAACCATCAATTTAAATTTATAGTCTGCACTGCTCGTGTAGAAGTATTTTTTTCCTTTTTTGAAGGCAAAATACAAGACTACTCCTAAAATTAAAAAAGTCACAATGATCGAAGTCAGATAACTTTTAAGCAGCATTCCAACTACCTCTTTTGGATAGATCAGATAGTCTAAGAAAATTTTATTGGGACGTGTATCGTATTGTTTTACAAAATCGGGTGTTGCCAACTCTACAAACAGAATCAGAAACAGCAATAAAAAACTATAAATTACAAGAAATTTATTGGTAAACTTTGATGCTTTATCAGGCAGAAAAGTAATTAAAACTGCCGGCAGAAAAGACATGTAGCAAAGTAAAATCAAATCCATTCGAAGTCCGATTGGAAAAATGTACCAGAAATTTGGTGTTTCTGTTACTCTGTCTTTAAAAATAAAAAATAAAAACAATCGGCTTAAAGTGGTAATCAGCAATCCGATTGCGATGAAGTTAATGATAGGTTTTAAAAAACTTAATTTTTTCATTAGAAAGATTTAAATGTTTTTAGATTGGGGTACATCCTAAAGACACACCTCTGTATGTCTTTACTCTTCGTAACGGTTTATTTCACGATCGTAAAACTCATTTGCCAAAACAATTAAGCCTTCCATTTCAGCATTTAACTCTGCCTCATCAAGATCTTCCGCTTCTTCCATGAATTCTACCTCATCATCTTTTAAATTGATAATGAATCTTGGATAATCCAGGTGAATGATGAAAATATCATCTGGGAAATCAGTATTGTCTCCGAGTAAAAATTTAGGTAATTCCATTTGTATTGATTTATTATTTTTATGTATTGGCTCACCAATTGCAGCGGTTTCAAAGTGTTTTAAGGATCCTTTTTAGCTGCAACTGATTCTTTTGCAGTCCAAATTTAAGTATTTGAAACTGAATTTTTGATTAATTTTTTAGTCAGGTAATGAAATCTAAGATAAAGAAATATTGCAGCAGTCGTTAATCCCGCCAAAAGTCCTATCCAAACTCCCTGCGCTTTTAGTTCCGTATATTCAGCAAGGTAATAGGAAATCGGGAAACCAACGATCCAATAGGCTACAAATGTAATGTACATCGGGATTTTCACATCCTGCAATCCACGTAATGCTCCCAGAACAACCACCTGAATTCCATCAGAAATCTGAAAAACGGCTGCAATTAAAAGTAATTTTGACGCGATACTAATTACCTCGTTGTTATCCAGAAGCTGCCCTCCGTTTTCCATATTCAAAAACATATGAGGTAGGAAATCATGAAACGCTACAAACAGAATCGCAAAGAATGTTTCGATGATAATCGCGAGCAAAAAGATCGAACGCGCTACCACAACTAAGTTTTTATAGTCCATCAAACCTCTTTGATTGCTTACTCTAATCATCGAAGTTACGCTCAATCCCATAGCAAACATAAAGGTCATTGACGCCAGACTTAAAGCAATTTGATTGGCGGCCTGACTTGTTTTTCCAATGTTTCCGCAAAGCCAGATCGACGCAGTAAACAAAACCACTTCAAAAAGCATTTGCATCGCCGATGGAAATCCGATACTGATTATCTTTTTCAGCGTTTCCTTTTTGATTTGATTAAAACTAAAGTTTTTAAAGAAACGTTTCAAATCGTTTCTTCTCGAAAGCATAATGTGCATGAACATCACTAAGAATATCCTTGAAATCACCGTCCCCAATGCTGCTCCGATAATTCCCATTTTTGGAAAAATCCAGATTCCATAGATCAACATATAGTTGATTCCAACGTGCAGCACATTGGCCATAACCATGGCATACATTGAATATTTGGTCAGTGAAAGACCGTCGGCAAATTGTTTGTACCCCTGATAGACAATTAACGGAATCAAAGAGAAAGCAACCCAATCCAGATACGGTTTCGCAAGAGCAATTACATCGGCAGGCTGCTCTAGTAATTCCATTAACGGTTTGGCCAAAACAATAACTCCAAAAAGCAGTAGTCCTAACAAGATGCATAAAAACAATCCGTGATGAAACGCGGAACGAATTTTACTATCATTTTTTTCGGCATCACCTTCTGCTACAATTGGTGTAATGGCGGTCGAAAAACCAATCCCTAATGACATGGCGATAAAAATCAAACTGTTTCCTAACGAAACGGCTGCCAATTCTGTACTTCCTAGCTTTCCTACCATTATATTGTCGACAATTCCTATTAGAGTGTGTCCGACCATTCCTAATATAATAGGGTATGCTAATCTTAAATTATATGAAAACTCTTTGGTATACTGCTTAAAATTCACTTCGATTCTTTTTTAGTCGGCAAAGATAATCAGAAGCTTTGGATTCTTTGTTACGATTAAAAACATAAGCTAATATTATGTGCTTTTTAAGCGACACCGATATTATATAACAAATCCTAAAAATTATATAACAGAATGTTAAGATCCTGAAACTAATTTTACACTATTAGAAATTCAAAAATGATTGTCATGAGAAATTTAAAAATGTTATGCCTTGCTGCTTTCGCTTTCTTATACGCCAATACTACTTTCGCTCAGGACAGTACCATTAAGAATTATAATCAGGGTTTTAGATTAGGCTTTGGTTTAAATGGTGGTATCCCGACGGATAATGACTATAAATGGTCCCTTGGCGGAGATGTTCGTCTGCAGTACGATTTATCTAAAAAAACATCGCTAACCTTAACAACAGGTTTTACAAATCTGTTTATGAAAAATGACGCAAAAGATCTTGGATTCATTCCGGCAAAAGCAGGTTTTAAAGCTTTTATCTGGGAAGATCAGTTTTATGTTTTAGGAGAAGTAGGTGCCGGTTTTGCTGTCACAAACGGGTATGACGATACTACTTTTTTATGGGCACCGGGAATTGGCTATGCCAACAAATACATTGATATCAGTGTCCGTTATGAAGATTATAATAAATTCAAAACCAATCAGGTTGCTTTACGTTTAGCCTATGGCTTTGATTTATAAAGATTAAGTTTAATTTATTTTTTTGTTTTTGGTATGAACCCGGTAGAGATCAAAATCTATCGGGTTTGGTGTTTTTTATACCATTGGTCAAAAGAGAACTGCCATTAGTCAAATGATTTTTCGTGATTGGTTTAGAACGCGGTAATTCGCAGAAAAATTAATCAAATCATGAACAAAACAATCTTTTATCTATCGCAGCTTTTCCTTTTTTTATTGACTAGTATTGCTGCACAATCACAATCAAAAATAGCAGGAGAACTTAAAGTTGATTATGTTCCGTTCTCCAACTATGTCCGTCCAATGGACAGTACTAAAACTAGTGCTGAAAGTAATTTCAAAAGGGCGCAAATTGCTTTTGAAATACCTCTTTCTCTGGAAATGGACCAATACAACCGTCCAAAACTCTGGTCTCTTTTTGCAAACGGAAGTTATGCCAAAATGGAAAACAAGAATTATGAAATTCAGTCTCTTCCGGTAGAATTTCAGGGTGGCTTTCCTAATGAAATGCTGAATGCACAAATCGGAGTCAAACATTTACGTTCTATCTCACCAACCTGGTCGTTAATGATAATGGCTTCTGTCGGGGTTTACACGGATATGGTCGAGATCAACAAAGATGATGTATTACTACAGGGTGGTGTGTTTTTCATCAAACATTTCAATCCCAATATGGCATTTGGTATGGGACCTGTCCTAACCAATAGTTTTGGTGTTCCGATGGTGCTTCCGGGAATTTATTTCAACTGGGAATCCAGAGGTGCGTGGCATTTTAAAATTACCTTTCCGGAAGGTCTGCAATTTGGATATCGAATCTCAGAAAACTTTGACTTGAAAGCGGTGGTCGAACTAAGCGGAATGACGGCGGAAACAAAAGTGAATAACAGAACATCACTATTGGGGTATCAGCAAATTATTGCCGGTATACAGCCTGAAATTAAACTTGGCAAACATTGGACACTGCAACCGACAGCAGGATCGACACTTTTACGCAGCTTCTCCAGTACCAACAGAAAAATTAAGGATATTTTCAAGGAGAAAGACATGGCTAATCCTAGATTTACCACTACATTTTATGGAGCTGTGGCCCTAAAATGGCAATTCTAGGGTCATCGGCTTAATAAGTTTTTATAGACTACCTCTTTCAGTAATGCTTCGCGGCGTGTTCTTGAAATGGGTAGTTCTTGTCCTTTTATGAATAATCGTCCACCGGAAACAGAGTCAATATGGGTAATATTGACAAGGAAAGATTTATGGATTCTAAAGAAAATTTCTGTTGGTAGTGTTTCTTCCAAAGAAATCATCGTTTGATGAATCACCAGAACCTTATCTTTAAAATGGAGCTTTGCATAATTCTGCATTCCCTCGATATAGAGAATATCAAGCCAGGAGATCTTTTGAAATCCTTCCTCCTGACGCACATACAAATAAGGATCTAATTGATGCTGCTTTGGAGTACCCAGCATCTGATGCCATTGTTTTGCTTTTAAAGCAGCCTGATAAAAACGCTGAAACGTAATGGGTTTTAATAAATAATCGACCACCTGCAAACGATATCCTTCAAGGGCATATTCAGAATAAGCTGTCGTAAAAATAACCAAAGGCGGATTGTCCAGCGATTCCAGAAATTCCAGCCCCGTGAGATACGGCATATTAATATCCAAAAACAACAAATCGACTTCTTTTTCCTGAATGTACGAAGTAGCTTCTAATGCGGACGCACAGGTACCTGCGACTTCAAGAAAATCAATTTTAGAAACAAAATCTACTATTCCGTTTCTTGCAATAGGTTCGTCGTCGATAACAAGGCATTTCATTTTCATATTTTGTTTTTTTGTTTTTCTTTATTTTTTCCCGCAGATCTTGCAGATCAGTCAGATTTTTTCTCCTTTATTTTTTTACGGTTCTTCATTATAACCCAATAGCAAAAATGATTGCTTATTTTTGATTTCTGAGCTGTGAAATTCAGGAAAATAGTTCCTATTCCACCCTTACCACTACCCAATCAAAAATCTGCAATCGTTAAATCTTCAATCTAAAATCTTTCATGACATTGTGCTATCGGAAACGACAAAAACTTTTACTTCAAATCCAAAACCACGATTACCGTAAAATCAGAATCGGTTTTAATGATGTTTAACTGGTGTTTTTCAGGATATTGAATCGCGAGTCTTTTTTTGACATTTTCAAGTCCGAGCCCCTGATTCTTTGAAGGGATTTTGTATTGTTCCGTATAGGAATTCTCAATCTTAAAATGCAGCTGTTTCGCAGTTTGTTTACATCCCAAATGTACATATCCTTTTTGCCCCGGAAGCCTTGAAACGTGCTTAAATGCATTTTCTATTAAAGGAACTAAAAGCAATGGTGCGATTTGAAGCTGGGCATCTTCAATACTCCATTTACATTTTACTTTTAATTCATTGCCCCATCTCGTTTCTTCGACTCCAATTAAGTCTTTCAGGTATTTTATTTCGAGATGGAGCGGCACGTATTCTTTGTTGCATTCGTACAATTGATACCTCAAAATATCCGAAAACCGAATGAGCAAATCCGAAGCCAGTTGTACATCACTCTGCATCAAAATGTGAATGTGGTTGAGCACATTAAACATAAGATGCGGATTAATCTGATCCTGAAGAATCTTGATTTGTGCCTCAAGATGAACCTGTTGCAGCTGAGCATGATTTCTTTCGATTATATTATGTTCCTGATAAAACCGAAGCCCGCAGGCAGTACCGCAAATCAAAATAGCTGCAGGGGTACTACCAAAGAATCGTGCAAATAAAAACTGAATCATGGTCATGTTTGCTTCGTCGGGATACAATCGTGCGCGGGTATGCGAATTTGAAAAGATGGCATCAATAACGGCCAGGCAAAATGAAAGCATAAAAACTACCATGACACTTTGCACTGCAAATAGTGCCATTCTTCTTTTACGCAACGCAACAGGCAATACAATATCGCTAAGAAAATGCGCCAAAAGACATGAACAAAGTAAAACCAAAAACGCCTGAAAAGCTGCCGCTCGAACGCCGTAAGCCTCTATCAGCTGTGACCAGATCGTTATTCCGAGTAAACACCAGAAAAAAACTAAAAATATTCGGTGTCTGTTTTTATTTATTACAACCATTCTAAAAGAATAAAAAATTGATGTGAAACTTCATGTTCAAAAATAACCCTATATTTTTCAAACAAACAGCAAAGAACCAAAAAAGATCCTTTGCTGCTGACAAGGCTAAACCAAAAAAGCCTGTTTAAAATATAAAATAACCAACCCCAATGTTAAACGAATTTGGCTTCGAACTAAACTCCTTACTTATGTTGTTTAACCCTCCCTGATACGTAACATCCAGAGTAAATTTCGAAATTTCGATTCCTGCTCCAACCTGATAGCCTATATTGGATTTGTTAAATTTTCCATAGGCAGTTTTCAATTGATTCACCGAGGAAATATTTTCATCCAGCACATAAGAGTAAACTCCTCCTCCAAAAACTCTTACGTTGAGCATCGATTGATCAATTATTTTGTAACCAATTACCAACGGCATTTCGAGGCTTCTCCATTTTAGATTTTTAGAAGGCAAAGAAGCTGTTCTTTCAATTTTAGAAGACTTCTCACTGTAGAGAATTTCATTTTGAATGAAGAAACGTTTGAAATCAAATCGGGCCATAGCACCACCAAAAAAGCCCGCTGCATACTTTGAATCCGAACCTTTTGAAACGGGAAGTTCAGAATAATTTGATCCTGCTTTTATTCCAACATGAATAGGAAGCGGAGATTGTGCATTTGATTTAAAAGAGATTAAGGTAAAAATAACTGCCAACCATAATAATTTGTACGTGTTCATGATAATAATGTTTATTAATTTGATGCAAAGGAGCACAAACCTGAAACGCTTTAAAAATTAGTTTGATGAACGGCAGCTGGGTGTTGACTAACGGACTTCCTTAGCTGTTTTACGCAACAAACCCGACAGGTTTCAAAAACCTGTCGGGTTTAGATGTGATACCCCACTATTTACTTCAAATACTTTTTATCAGTCAAAGTTCTCATGAAGGCAATGAGCTGTTTTTTCTCCAACTCTGATAAGTTTAACTTGTCTTCGGGTAAGGTTTGGTTCGGAACATCGAATCCTAAACCTACTCCGCCTCCTTCATTGTAAAAGTCAATCACTTCTTCAAGAGTGTTGTAAACTCCATTGTGCATGTAGGGAGCGGTAAGTGTAATGTTTCGGATCGTTGGCGTTTTAAACGAATGTTTATGAATAGCCGCCTGCGTGATGACAAACTTGCCCAAATCTCCGTCCAGCTTTTTGCTTTTATTTGGAACGCCTAATATTTCACTCTCCGATCGGTCAAAATTAGGAGGAACTGTTCCGTTGGTTAGTGGAATAAAATGACAGGTCGCACATTTGGCTTTCCCTGCAAACAAATTAAAACCTGCTTTTTCATCCGGCGTGAAATTCTCTTTGTTTTGCATATACCCATCAAACTTTGAATCGTACTGACTCAATGACCGAATATAAGAAGCCAAAGCATTCTTGATTTCAAATTCATTGATGGCTCCTTTCGGAAATGCTTTTTTGAAATCTCTTACATAGTTCGGATTCTTCTGAAGTACTAAAGCTGATTTCTCGAGAGAACCGTGCATTTCGTTTTCATTTTTAATCACAGCAATGGCCTGATCTTCTAGATAACTTACTCTGGAATCATCAAAAAATACGCGCTGAAAAGCAATATGATTCAATGTCGGCGTGTTGCGCTGCAGCATCGATTTCCCGTCTAATGTAACGGCTCTTTCCAAACCATCGGTAAAAGCTTTATCAGCATGATGACACGAAGCACAGGAGCGAGTGTTGTTGCCCGACAGAACCGGATCATTGAACAGCTTTTTTCCTAATGCAATTTTCTCCGGAGTTGTTTGATAATCCGGGAAACCTGAAAATGCCTCGGGATCAAATGCTCCTGAGTCGAATAGCGTTTGTGCCGTTGTTTTTAATCCTCTTTGCTCTTTCATCAGCGGAATACCCAATTCTGATCGCGTTTTGAATAGCCCTTTGTTTAATGGATTGGCGATTTCTTTAATAAAATACGCCCGGTCAAAAGCATTGAAATTGGTATTTGTTTTTAAATAGTGCTGTCCTTTCTTCAATATTTCAAGCACCTGATTCGAATTTGAAACGGGCTTATCTTCGACATACACTTTGTAATATTTCTCGATGGTTTCTAAAGCTGCCACAGCTTCAGGAAGTGAATTCAATACCACAGGCGAATCGAATCCGGTTATTCCTAAAGTAACTATTCGATATACTTCCAATCGCATGGCATCAAAAACATGCGCATCCGTTAATTGATTGGATTTTGAAACTTTTTCTAAACGAGCCAAATTAGCCGACAAGATACCCAGCTCCTGAAGCAATTCTTTTTTATGCTCTTTGTCATATTTAGGAAAAACCAGCTCTTCAATAACCTGAAATCCTTCAGGCGGAACAGTCACTTTATCATTTTCTTCAAATTCGGGTATTGCGGGACCATTGATCGCTTTAGAAACTGCAGGCGAATAATACTCGCTTATCATTTCGACCTTTTTGTAACTTTGATGTGCTTCGAGAAATTGTCTCTGAATTTGTACTTCGGCAGAATCTGACTGTACGGAATATTTAAGCTTAGCAACCTTCTCAATCAGTAAAGTAATATCAGACTGAAACAATTCATTTACTTCCTGATGTTTGTCTTTTTTCTGACAGGCTACCAATGCCAGCAGGAAAAACAAACCGTATATTTTTTTCATGTGTATTAAAAATTAAAAGGGAAATATTCAGAAAAACAGAAACCACTACCTCAAATTGAGATAGTGGATGACTGTTTTATAATGCTTTAAAAATTTATCTCGCTAAACCTTTAATCACTACAATTTGACTTGCTTGTTGCTCGTTCGGACGATTTGTTCCTCCGTCAACTCCTTTATATTTTTCGCCAGTCCAGGTATGAGGCTGGATGCTTAACATGAAAGTATCCGGAATACCCAACTGATCTGATACATCGATCATTGCACCGTATTCCCAATCTCCGAATTTTGATAATTTACCTACGTTATATTTGGCAGCATCAGCCTGAGTACGACGGTGATCTAATTCCAATACCACTTTCAATTCTTTTGTAGCGATATTGTACTGATAAATATAAGCATCGTGTGTTTCGTCACCGTATCCGTTTGCATCTTCCTGAACGTAAACATAGTTACTGGTTACACAGATGTTATCAGGATTTTGGAATTTCCCAGCTTTTCCACTGCGGTTGTCACCATCTAAAACCAGTTCTAAAGTTCCTTTTAACGGATCGGCAGCATCAAGATTTAATCTGTAAACTCTACCGTATTTCGTTCTTGAAGCATCGGCATTCGTTCCTGTGATATCTTGTCCGGTTACGTTAAAATACAATTCACGGTCCGCATTGTTACCTCCTTTGCGGTAATCTAAATCTTCAACACGACCAAATTTGATTGCTTTTAAAGTATTTACAGATGCATTGATCTGAGCTCCTGTTAAAGTAGTGTGGTTGTCAATTTTCACGAAAGAAACAGGATAGGTTTGATCCACAGTCATGTCTTTTTCTCTTTGATTACTGTCATTTCTTTTTAACATGTACAAAGATCCTCCGCTTAAATCACCAACTGTGTTTGATACATACATAAAAACCTGGCCTCCGTAAGTTCCTGAGTCATCGTCACCAATTACTACAACTGTTTTTCCTTTGTAAGCAGTAGAACGCAATGGTAAAGCATTTTCGGCACTTAAACGTCCAAATCCTGCCAATTCTTTAGATACTGATGCTCCTCCAGCACTAGCGTACGGATCTAAAGCATGTGTACGAGACTCTTCTCCGGACTCTCCACAAGTTAAATAAAGAGGTCCAAAACCATGTTCGGCCTGAGTAGCCATAGTCGCTCCGCATAATCTCCAAGTTCCTCCGCTAGAGTTTAATAAATATTCTCCCTTTGTTGGTTTGAATGTTTTATCTAAAGTAATTCTTGAAACCGCAAAATTGTCTTCGTTGTTTACTAAGAAAGTAAAAGTTCCATCCGTATTTTTCAATAGACCTGAACCATCAGCAGAACCTCCAAAAACAAATTTAGGACTGTCTGCAAAAACATCATCTGAACTAAAAAGAGAGTAAATTTTCAAACTTTCAAATCCTGTCTGAGCTTTTATTAAACTTGGTGTTACAGATTGATCCTTCAGTACAACACTTGTTGTTTCTGCTTCGTCTTTAGAATCGTTATTACAAGATGTAAGCAACGAACCTAACATAATTAGGGGTAAAATAATTCTTTTCATGTAGTTAAAAATTGGTTTCTATTTTTTTTACAAAGTAACCCACTACTCTTTAACTTAAAATGATTTAGATATTATCAAAAAATCAACAGTTTTCCTAAAATGCGTTATAAAACAAAAAAACGTTAACATTAAATTAGTACTACAAAACACTCATAAACTTGCAGTAACATTAAAGCAAAAAAAAGAGCCTTATTTTAAGACTCGTTTTCTAATTGCTCTTTATATATTTTAATATTAGTCTTTATACTCTCCGGTAACTCAGGCTCTTTAATGTCGGTATGCTTCTGCATTTCTTCCCAAATGGTTTTAGCCACAATGTAACGGGCCATTTCTTTATCATCGGCAGGAATTATATACCACGGAGCATTTTTTGTCGAAGTTTTGTTTATAGCCTCTTCATAATATTGCTGATACTCCTCCCAATGTGCACGTTCTTTCAAATCCGCGACCGAGAATTTCCAGTTGTGTTTTTCTTCTTCCAATCGTCTTAGCAAACGTTTACGCTGTTCCTCTTTACTCAAATGCAGGAAAAACTTCAGTACAATTGTTCCATTTTGCGTAATATGCTTTTCAAAATTATTGATTTGCTCTATTCTGTCTTTCCAAAAATCTTTCGGAATATCTTCTACCTTTTCAATTCCGGGTAAATTTTCGTTCAATATATACTCAGGGTGCACGCGGGTAACCAAAATATTTTCATAATGGGTACGATTAAAAATCGCATATTTTCCTTTTTCAGGTAAAACCATATAATGTCTCCACAAATAATCGTGTTCCAACTCTGCCGAAGTAGGCGTTTTAAAACTATGCACCACTACTCCACGCGGATTAAACTCTTTAAAAACTTCCCGAATCAGACTGTCTTTTCCGGAAGTATCCATTCCTTGCAGACAAATCAAAACGCCATATCTGTTGTGAGCATACATGGCATCTTGCTGTTTACTCAATTTAGCCTGAACTTTATCGAGTTTAGCTTCTTTTTCCTCACTGTCTGCATCAAGGTCGAGCAAAGTAGGAATCTTTGATAATTTTATTTTATCTGTGATTTTAAAATCATTCGGATCTATTGATTTCATATTCATGAGTTTTTTCGTAATAGTAAATATACTATTTTTACAAAGCATATCCCTGCTGTACCTTGTAATACTTTCAGGGACAGCGATTTTATTTACAAAACAGTATTCATGGAAAAATTCACCTTAGAAATATTATTTCAAATCATCGGAATCGGATCAGCATCCGGATTATTTTTTACTGACAATTCACTTTACCTTGTTGGAGATAACAGCGGTTTTCTATACGAATACAATATGCAGAATCAGCAATTGAACGAACACCCTTTAATTGACAATCCGACCAAAAATATCGCAAAAAATCTTAAACCTGATTTTGAGTCTTTAACCAACCATAACGATACACTTTATGTTTTTGGTTCCGGATCTACCGAAAACCGAAACAAAATGATTGCATTCGATCTTAAAAAGAAAACTATACTGCAAAAAAATAACCTGGTTGATTTATATGCTCTAATGCAGAGTTTTGGCGAAATAAAACCGGAAGACTTTAATCTGGAAGGTTCAATCTTTGATGGCGAGAACTGGTACCTGTTCAATCGCGGAAACGGAATATCCAACAAAAACACCATTTTTACCATTCATGCTAAGAGTCTGGGAGAAGAATTTGCTCTGGTTGCCACTAATTATAAGCTTCCAAAAATAAAAGGGGTTCGCTCCAGTTTTACCGATGCTATTTTAGTGGAAGACAAAATCTATTTTCTTTCCACCGCAGAAGACACCAAATCAACCTATGATGATGGCGAAATTCTTGGAAGCTTCATAGGAAGAATCGATCTTAAAACCATGAAAGTCGATTTTACTCAAAAAATAACGACAACCCATAAATTCGAAGGTTTAACTTTCTATAAAAAAGAAAACAATACAATCGAATTTCTACTTTGCGAGGATAATGATACGGAGCTTTTAGAAACGAAGATTTTTAAATTGAGTTTACCTGTTAAATAGCAAAGAATCTCTTTGCCTTAATTGTATCACAGAGATTCTCAAAAATTTCGCAGAGACACACAAAGGATCGTTCACTTTTTATTATTTTGAGTTAAAAACTCATTTATTCTGTAGTATCTAAAAAAGTACTACAGTGGCTCTTTATTAAGAAAATCGTACCTTTAAAACCATCTATTAAGAAAATAAAAGCCTTTTTTGAACTTTTTTTCATTGCTGTCCCAACCTTTTTATCTTTTAAGCCCTCTTTAGTATAAAGACAACAATTGTGATAAACGAAACTCTCATATTCAACTGCAAAAAAATGAACCGTGATGCTCAGCGTCAGGTTTATGAGCATATGGCTCCAAAACTGTATCGCGTTTGCAAACGATACCTTAAGAAGGAAGAAGAAATTGAAGAAGCTATGGCTGACGCTTTCTATACCATATTTACAAAGCTGGATCAGCTTAAGGAGCTTTTAGCTTTTGAAGCATGGACGCGAAAAATTACCGTCAACCATTGTTTGGCAACCATCAAGAAAAACACCAATTTCAATATGTACCTTGATGATGTCAAATTACTTTCGCAGCCTTTTACCGAAGAAGTGAACGCATTGGAAGAAGAAGATTTACTGAATTTACTAAATCATATTCCGGACGGCTGTAAAACAGTTTTTAATCTTTTTGTTATCGAAGGTTTCGGACATAAAGAAATAGCCGCTATGCTAAACATTTCTGAGGGCACATCGAAATCACAATTGAATGCCGCTAAAACCAAATTAAAGGAATTAGTAAATAAATTGTATTACCAAAAAGCAAAATAGTCATGGACAATCAAGATAAAATATTCGATAAATTTAAAGAGGCCGCACACAACTCGGAATCTAAAGATTTTCCAGGAATGGAAAAAGTCTGGTCACGCCTTGAAGATAAACTGGACAAAAAGGAAGACAAAAAAACCATTTCGTTATGGAAAAAAATTGCGGTCGCAGCTTCGCTCTTATTACTCCTTTCTTTGGGAGCACAATTTCTAAAGTCCGACAAAACAGTTCCTGCTCTGACTCCTAAAGCTGTAGTGAACGAAGAAGAAAAAGCAACACAGCCCATTTTAGAGAAAAAAGAAGTAATTGTTTCTTCAGAGTCACCAATAATACCAAAAGCAGAAGCTGTAAAAATTCTGGATCAGCAAATCAAACAACAGCAAAAAGTAGCGATACAGGAAATACAGCATACAACCGACAATGCTATTGTTACACAAGCCAGTCCTGCTCCCGTTGCAGATCAAATAATTCCTCCGGTAGCTGCATCATCTGAATATTTTAAAGAAGAAGAGACAGAAAACAACGCTGCCAAAGATAAAGCCATTCAAAACTATGGTTATGCCGGAGCAGCGCGAAGAGAATCAGCCAAAATGGCTTATGCCGAAAAACCTGTACAAATGGCTAAAAAAAGTGCTCCGCTAATTGTTTTAAACGGAAATGCCATGTCGCACAATGACGATGCAAAAAGAGACAAAATGATGCAGGCAGAGCTACCAAATTTACAGCCCGAAAATGTAGATTCTCTGGTGGTACTGGATGCGCCATTGTACATCATTGACGGCATTTATTATTCCGAAAGCGAATTATTTGGCAATAACCCAACCAGTCCGTATGCCCCTTTAAACAAACAGGAAATCAAGACCATCACCGTTCTTCAGGACCTCGAAGCCACCTCTAAATATGGCGATAAAGGAAAAAAAGGTGTTGTAATCATTACTACCCGAAAAGGAAAACCCGCAGCAAAAAACTAACGGTAAAAACTCAAATTTAATTTCAAAAAATCATTCCTAAGCCTAAAGCTTAGACTAGGATCAACCCGATTATTCATCTAAAATTACTATCATGAAAAACGTAAAACTTCTTTCATTAGCCCTATCTATGCTTATATGTTTCGTAGCATCAGCACAGGAGAAAATCATTACAGGAAACGTTACAGACGAAGCCAGCATACCGCTTCCGGGAGTAACTATCGTGATTAAAAATACCAAAAACACAACACAAACCGATTTTGACGGAAAGTATTCCATCAAGGCACAAAAAGGTGATATTTTGATCTTTAGCTATATCGGATTCAACTCTCAAACACAAACCGTAGACAATAAAAATGTGATTAATGTTAAACTAACCGGCCAACAGCAATCCCTTAACGAAGTAGTAGTCGTGGGCTATGGGGTTTCGAACAGCGACTACGAAAGCTCAAATTACAGCCGTCGTGACAAGAAAATGGTCGCAAAGACTATTACCTCAACGCTTCAGGGAAGAGTTGCCGGGCTACCAATTACTGGTAATTATGTTCAGCCTGCACTCAATCAAAACATCATTACAAGAGGGACTACATCTATTTCTTCTAAAGATGAACCTTTGTATATAATCGATGGTGTTCCGGTGAAATCTGATCAATTCTCAAAAATCAATCCGAATGATGTGGAGGAAGTAAAAGTTATAAAAGAAGCAGAAGCAACTTCACTTTATGGAAGCAGAGCCACAAACGGAGTTGTTCTTGTTGCTACCAAAAACGGCATTTACAAAAACCTTACGGAGAAAGAATTAAATGCCAAACTGAAAAAAATAACTGTTCCGCAGCCGGTAGAACCTAATGAGGAAGATTACAATACTTTTGTCGAAAATGCCTTCGAGAGCCCAAAAACAGCACCTCTTTCTACATTTTCTATCGATGTTGACAATGCTTCGTATACCAATGTGAGACGCTTTATCAATAACGGACAAGCAGTTCCGAAAGATGCCGTTCGTGTAGAAGAAATGGTTAACTTCTTTAAATACAATTATCCACAGCCAAAAGATCAAAATCCGTTTTCTATTAACACAGAAGTAAGTGATTCACCATGGAATGCCAAAAACAAAGTGCTTAAAATTGGTTTACAGGGGAAAAACATCCCAACCGAAAATTTACCTGCTTCTAATTTAGTTTTCTTAATTGATGTTTCAGGATCGATGAGCGACATGAATAAATTGCCTTTGCTAAAGCAATCATTAAAAATACTGGTAAATGAGTTACGTCCGAAAGACAAAGTTGCCATGGTGGTTTATGCCGGTGCAGCAGGACTGGTTTTGCCTCCAACTTCAGGTGACGAAAAGAAAACCATTATTGATGCTCTTGAAAAATTGAATGCGGGCGGAAGTACTGCCGGAGGAGCAGGAATTGAACTGGCGTATAAAATTGCTGCAGAAAACTTTATCAAAAACGGAAACAACAGAGTGATTCTGGCTACTGATGGTGATTTTAATGTAGGAGATACTTCTAATGCAGACATGGAAAAGCTAATTGAAGACAAAAGAAAAACCGGCGTTTTCCTTACCTGCCTGGGGTACGGAATGGGAAATTACAAAGACAGTAAGATGGAAACTTTAGCCGATAAAGGAAATGGAAATTATGCTTATATCGACAACATTCAGGAGGCCAATCGTTTTTTAGGAAAAGAGTTCAAAGGTTCCATGTTTGCAATTGCTAAAGATGTAAAAATTCAGATAGAATTTAATCCCAAACAAGTTCAGGCTTATCGTTTAATCGGTTACGAAAACAGAAAACTGCGTCCGGAGGATTTTAAAAATGATGCTATTGATGCGGGAGAACTTGGAAGCAACCATACCGTTACTGCTCTTTATGAAATTGTTCCCACCGGAGTAAAAAGCGATTATTTGGCACAGCAGCCTGATGCTTTAAAATATACCAAAGTCGAAGAAGCCGGAACAAATTACAGCAATGAACTTGCTACCATAAAATTCCGTTATAAAAAACCGGACGGAGATAAAAGTATTGAACTGGTACAGGTAATCGAAAACAAATCGGTTGCATTGGAAAAAGCCTCTGATGATTTTAAATTCAGCAGTTCAGTGGCCTGGTTCGGTCTGAAACTAAGAGATTCAAAATTAATTTCAGACAAATCTTCAGATGCTATTCTGAAATTAGCCAAACAGGGGCTTTCCAACGATCCTGAAGGTTACAAGGCCGAATTTATCCGTTTAATTGAGGCAGTAAAATTCAATTAAATTTTACGATGAAAAATGTAAAACTTGCTTCATTGGCTTTTTCTATATTTCTCTGTCTCGTAACACATGCACAGGAAAAAGATGTATCTCATACAAAACCTGTAAATGCCGATAGTCAGATCATAATATGTGCACCATCAAAAAAATCTATTATTAATCCACCTTTGGTAATTGTTGATGGAGTTATAATCAATTTTAAAGATTTTCCTAAAGTGAGCCCGAATACTATCAAAGAGATGAAAGTTTTAAAGGAAACTGAAGCAACTTCAGTCTACGGAAATAAAGGAATAAATGGTGCTATAATTATCACAACAAAGAAAAATAACTGAAATTTGATAACACAGATTTCATTTTTAACAGCGGTTTATTAACAAAATTATTTTTACATTTGATCTCCTTTTGAAACCCTTTCAGAAGGAGATCAATCATATTATTTAATCATTTTCACACAATCAATTAATGAACCCTATCTTAAATCAGAATTTATTTCTTGTAAAAGAGCATGTTGGCATGTTTAAAGCATCAAACAACTATGACATTTATAATCCGGAAAGCAATCAGATCATCTTAAACTGTAGAGAAAATAATCTGGGATTCTTCACTAAAATGTTGCGTTTCACCGATTACAAAAGAATGACACCTTTTAATGTTGAAATCGCAGCAGCTTCAGGTGAAAAACTAATTTCGGTAAAAAGAGGTATTGCCGTTTTCAGATCTAATGTTGAAGTTTTTGACGAAAAAGAGAGACTGATAGGTACCTTTAAACAAAAGTTCTTTTCTTTTGGCGGCAGATTTGAAATTTTAGATAAAAACGAAAAACCGGTTGCTACACTTCAGGGAAAATGGACAGGATGGGATTTCAAATTTACCCACGAAAATAAGCAGTTGGCTCAGGTAAGTAAAAAATGGGCAGGAATGGGGAAAGAACTCTTCACCAGTGCCGATAATTATGTTCTTCAAATTGAAGAAACTGTAGCACAGGACAGTCCGCAAAGGCAATTAATTCTGGCAGCTGTAATGTGTATCGACATGGTTTTGAAAGAATAGAAAAAGTTGTTAAACTTAGATTAAGAAAACATCTAAAGCATCATTTTAGGAAGCAAAAGCCTTATTTTTGTGGTACTCAAATGATGCTTTCGCATTTCTAATATGACAATCATGACAGACTTAAAAAATAAAAATGCCCTAATTACAGGAGCCGGAAAAGGAATAGGAAAAGCAATCGCACTTGCACTTGCCAACGAGGGAATTAATGTAATTTTAGTTTCGAGAACGCAAGCAGATGTTGACCAGCTGGCAATCGAAATCAATAACTTAGGTGTAAAATCTTTAGCTTTAGCTGCTGATGTTTCTGATATTAATTCTATAAATAGTGCCGTAGAAAAAGCATTAGCCGAATTTAAAAGTATCGATATTTTAATCAACAACGCCGGAATTGGTGCTTTTGGAAAATTCCTGGAATTAGAACCAAACGCCTGGGAAAGAATCATTCAGGTCAACCTTATGGGAACCTATTATACCACCCGTGCCGTTATTCCAAATATGATCGAAAGACAAACGGGTGACATCATTAATATTTCATCGACAGCAGGTTTAAACGGAAACGCCGTTACGAGCGCTTACAGTGCTTCAAAATTTGCTGTTCTGGGTCTAACGGATTCTTTGATGCAGGAAATGAGAAAACACAATATTCGTGTTACTGCTTTAACACCAAGTACAGTAGCTACTGATATGGCCAAAGATTTAAATCTGACAGACGGAAACCCTGAAAAAGTAATGCAGCCCGAAGATATTGCCGAACTGATTGTCGCACAACTGAAACTGAGTCGTCGCGTTTTCATTAAAAACAGCAGTATCTGGTCTACTAATCCTTAAAAATAAATTCCAATCTTTTGAAAAATTCCAAATTCCAAATACTGCAAGCTGGAATTTGGAATTTAAATGTTGTAATTTCTAAAAACTAAACGATGGAAAACTATTTAAGACAATTAATTGCCATAGAATTTACCGATAAGAAAGAACTTTATACCGGATTTCTTATTGACTATTCGGATGAATGGATTTTATTACGAAACAATCCCGTAGATTTTATACTGGATGGCTTTGTACTATTGAAAAACAAAAACATTGAAGCCATACACAGAGATCAGGATCTGGAATTTACCGAAAAAGTAATCCGTTTAAAAGGTCTCAGAACAAATGCCGAAGATATCATTCCGATACGAGATTTGAATTCGATCATCAATTTTATCACAAACAAATACGGTATTTTCCAGATTGCTAAAAAATCAGCAAAGTCAGCTTATTTGGGAAAACTAATCGAATTAACGGATGAAGAACTTACTATCGATTTCCTGGATACAAAAGGTCAGTTTGGCGGTGAATTAAGCTTTAATCCACAAAAGATAAGGGTAATTGAATTTGATACCGATTATATCAATTCGTTGAAATTAGTAGTTGGAGAAAATCTTTAACTTTGAATTTAAAGATGTTCCACGAAGATACGCTGAGTTTCTCGCCGAGATTCACAGAGACACTTCTCATATAAAAACGAAAAAGCCTCATTAATGAGGCTTTTTCGTTTTTGGTCATAAATGACAAACTTTATATCTAAACTTTGTGTATCTCCGTGGAAATCTTTGTGTATCTCAGCAAAACACAAACCTTAAGCCTCTGCCAGTTTATTTAAAAACTCAAGACGAACACTTCCGTCTTCGTCAATCTTTGTCAGGTTTATTTCCTGCAGAGTATTTACCAATTCAGGATTCCACGGTGTTTTTACTTTTACATAATTCTCCGTAAAACCATGAATATATCCTTCTTTATTTTCTCCTTCGAACAAAACAGTTCTGTTAGATCCTAATTGACTTTCATAAAAAGCACGACGTTTTTTCACTGATAATCCACGTAGCATTTTACTGCGCTTCGCTCTTACATTTGCTGGAACAATTCCCGGCATATTTGCAGCTTCTGTATTATCTCTTTCGGAGTACGTGAACACATGCAGATAAGAGATATCCATTTCGTTAAGGAAATGATAGGTTTCTAAAAAATGCTCGTCTGTTTCACCCGGGAAACCAACTATCACGTCTACACCAATACAAGCATGTGGCATTACTTCACGAATTTTATGAACTCGTTCGGTATACACTTCACGCAAATAACGGCGCTTCATCAATTTCAAAATATCATTGCTTCCGGATTGTAACGGAATATGAAAATGCGGTACAAAAGTTCGGCTTTTAGAGACAAACTCAATGGTTTCATTCTTCAGTAAATTAGGCTCGATAGAGGATATTCGCAAACGCTCGATCCCGTCAACCTCATCCAGAGCCTGAACTAAGTCCAGAAAAGTATGTTCGTGTTTTTTATTTCCAAACTCCCCTTTTCCGTAATCCCCAATATTAACTCCCGTTAAAACAATTTCTTTGATGTTCTGAGCAGAAATTTCTTTGGCATTTTTCAATACATTTTCCAGAGCATCACTTCTCGAAATCCCTCTTGCTAACGGAATGGTACAATACGTACATTTATAATCACAGCCATCCTGAACTTTCAAAAAAGCCCGGGTACGGTCTCCAATAGAATAACTTCCCACATAAAAATCAGCCTCGGCAATTTCACAAGAGTGTACTTCACCCATGTCATTCTTGCTCAGGTCATGAATATAATCCGTAATTTTAAATTTTTCTGTAGCTCCCAAAACCAAATCAACTCCATCAACAGCTGCTAATTCCTCCGGTTTCAACTGGGCATAACAGCCTACAGCCGCTACGAAAGCTTTCTCATTCAGTTTCATTGCTTTTTTCACCACCTGCTTAAACTGCTTATCAGCATTCTCTGTAACCGAACAGGTATTGATAACATAGATATCGGCTATTTCCTCAAAATCAACACGATCAAAACCTTCATCGTTAAAATTTCGGGCAATAGTTGAAGTCTCTGAAAAATTCAGTTTGCAACCAAGCGTATAAAAGGCAACTTTTTTTCTATTTTCCATAGGAATAAACTACGTTTTAAGTAGTAAGATATTATATTTACATCTCTTTTGAAGAGTTTGCAAATTTACATACAATATTCTTTAAAATAAAATCAATAATATACTATATATCAATATTTTGCAAGAACCTACTATTTTAATTCGTTTCAAAAAACTGTAAATCAAACCAAATCGTCAGGAAAAAAAATTAAACTGAAAAAAACGCAACCCAATTCGATAAGAATAAAACGACAAATTGATCGATTAAACGCAAATAACATCGATTAAGTGCGTTTTTTAAGATATTAAATTAAAATTTTCTTACATTTAACTTTGCTGGAAATATTTTTAGAAGTAATTTCACTTCGTCAAAAAATAGGAACCAAAAACTATAGTATCAAAATCATAAATAGCGCATAACAATTTTGATTTTCCATCGTTATGTTGTTGTTTTGTTATAATAAAAATGGGCAGGCCGAAAACCATAAAGAGTAGGCAAAAATTAAAAATTAAAACTCCATATGAAAGCATTTTTACCCACAATCTGCTTGATGTTCTTAACCCTTTTTAGCGCTCAGGCACAAACTGCACCGGCTGCTAATCCATTTCCATCTATCAGCACATTGACAAACTGGGCGAGCTTAAACTCTCAATCTCAATTTGATATTGCAATTCGTGCGGTTGGATTTAAATTTGAAGTAAAAGAACCGGGTGAAGGCTCAACAGCTTACACTTATATTCGTAAAGTAACCGTAAATGAAGTAAATTACACTGACAGAATCGTTTACAGAATTACAAACAACAATTCAGCAAGTATCATTTCGTTAGTAACTGCTTCTACTGATTTAGTAAGCTTGTACACTCCACAATTGTCAACTTTTAAAAACAACAATTGTAAAACTGAAATGTCTAAAGACAAAAACACAACTTGTACTTGCTATGAAAGTGCGAACTTCGCTATCGATCTTTGCGACGAACGTGTAAAATTGACAATGGGTGACGGAAACAAATATTTTGTTTCAGTAGCTAAAAAATAATATTTAATACCTCTTTCTAAAGTATTAAAAAACTAAGAACTGTTTTCCAAATCTTTGCAAATCTTAAGCAATTTGAGTTTACAAAGATTTGGAACACATTTCATTTTATCTCTTTACAGGTCTGGATGCTTCAATTCATACCAAGCTTCCAACTCTCCTTCATATTCAAAAGAATTCACGTAGCGAAAACCTAATTTTTCCAACGCTTTTCTTGATACCTCATTTCCTTCATCGGCATAAGCATAAAGAGCTTTGACTTTCATTTTGTTAAATGCATAATCAACAAATGCTTTTCCGGCTTCAGTAGCATAGCCTTTCCCCCAGTGTTTTTCGATGAAACGATATCCTATTTCATAAAAATCTTTGTGGCCGTTAATTTCATAAGTAATAAATTTTATACCTGACCAGCCCAAAAACTCATTGGTTTCTTTTAGTACAGCGGCCCAGCGACCCGTTCCAAAATCCTTGTATTGCTGTTGAATATTTTCGATTTGAGCAATACTTTGCTCAATAGTTGTTACAGGCTTTTTTCCAACGAAAAGATGTACATTCGGATTCGAATCCAATTCAAACATTCCTTCAGCATCCGAAAGAAGTAATTCTCTTAAAATTAGTCGTTCTGTTTCAATAGGTTCTTTCATACAAATTAATTTAAAATATAGCGCTGCACCACCTCAGCAACTCCATCATCATTATTTGAAGCAACGATTAAATCTGCTCTGTCTCTTAATTCCGGGGTTACGTTATCGACCCAAACTCCTAAACCTGCATATTCGATCATGGTCAGATCATTTCCGGCATTTCCTACGGCAATAATTTCGCTTTGATGAATGTTTAGTTTTTCTGCCAGAAGTTTTAAACTGGCCGCTTTATCTATTCCATTCTGTGCTGCTTCCAGGAAGAAAGGTTTTGACATGGCAACACTCAAATGAGGCATTGCTGCTTTTAAGTCAGCTTCTACTTCTTTTAGATAAGAAGGTTCCGCCAGCAAAATACATTTTACCGCAGGCTCTGTAACCGCTTCTTTAAAACCAGCTACTTTATTATGTGGTAATCCGGTAATTTCTTTTTCAACATCAATATATTCCGAATCGGTTTCGCTTATAATTTCACCATCCAGATAGGTAATAATATGAGTATTCTTTTTTACACTGTAGTCATACAGCTCATGGATTTGTTCAACGGTTAATTTTTGTTCGAACAAGATAACATCATCTTTAACCGTACTGATGATCGCTCCGTTAAACGAAATTATATACGAGTCATTCAAATCCAGTTCTAACTCCTTAGCATAAGCAGTCATCGCCGATGTTGGCCTGCCTGAAGCCAAAACAACGTAAACGCCTTTTGACTGTGCCTCCAGCAGTACTTTTTTATTAAGTTCCGAAATTTTATGATCGTCTGTCAACAAGGTATCATCCATGTCGAGCACTAACATTTTATATTGCATATTTTTTTTTCAGTTTGCAGTCTCAGTGTTCAGTCTCTGTACACTAAAACTTTTCACATCTCCCATTTTACATCTTACAAAAAAATGTGACTATTGGATATTCATTCTAAATTCTTCAATAACAGGATTTGCTTTTGCGAAATCAGTTTCCTGAATAAATACTTCTACTGCTAAATCAGATCCGCCATATCCTCCCATACGAGCCGACTGGATGTTATCTTTTTTTACCGTTTCTACTCCGGCTTCTTCTAATCTTTCTTTCAAAGCAATTGCTAACACTTCACTCCCTGAAAACACTTTCATTAATCCCATGACATTTTATTTTTTATCGTTTAATTATTCTTCCTCTTCAATATCATCCTCATCTTCATCAAGCTCCTCTTCTCCTTCATCCTCCATATCAAAAAGATAAGGTTCTACTAACATTTTGTCGGCTAGGATTTCGATACGCTCGGTCAGTTCTTCAGCAAAAATAATTCGCTGTACTTTAGCGATACTGTTTGAAATACGCATGATTTTAGTTTCATGACGCAATTTCAGAATTGGATCGGCATCATCCAGAATAAACATTTTCAGACGGTTTACATTGTAGCCCGCTGTTGTAAACATATCACTCAATTTATTTGGTGTCCCGATTAAAACGTCAATTCCCGTAGAAACATAATTTTTATCATAGTCCATATCGCCTTTATCGTGTACACCATAAACTTCAAGATTAGTATACTTTCCGTATTTTTCAAAAAGCGCTTCCATTTCCAACACTTTGGCTTTGTCTTCAACAATAATCAAAGCACGTGGCGATTCTTCGGTTTTTCCTGCCAATTGCTGAATGACATTTAATACAATTGTTGTCGATTTTCCGCTCTTTTCCGGGGAAAGAATGATACAATCAGCCCCACTTTTAATGGTCGAAAAAGTTTCCTGCTGCAATACATTTGCTTCTGTTAAACCATTCTCAATTAAAGCGTCTTGTAACTTCTCGTTTATTTTTTTCAGTTTCATTTTTTTTTATGCTTTAAGCTTTAAGCTATACGCTGTAAGCAAAAATTTATTTCGTTTTTATAAAAGCTTAAAGCCTAAAGCTTAAAGCGTATTGCGCGAAGCATCTACTTGCTTGCAAACATTTTCACATCGGTTTCCGAGATTTCACTTCCTCCTAAAATGATTAATCTTTCCACTACATTTCGAAGTTCACGGATATTTCCTGTCCAATCGTATTCCTGCAATAGTTTTATGGCTTTTGGCGAAAATACTTTTACCGAATTACCTTGTTCTGATGCAATTTTCTCAGTAAAATGAGTAATCAATGCCGGAATATCATCACGTCTCTCGTTCAATGGCGGTACTTTAATTAAAATTACTGCCAGACGATGGTACAAATCTTCACGGAAGCGGCCTTCTGCAATTTCAGTTTTCAGGTCTTTATTGGTGGCTGCTACCACACGCACATCGACTTTGATGTCTTTTTCAGCCCCAACTCTTGTGATCATATTTTCTTGGAGTGCACGTAACACTTTGGCTTGTGCCGAAAGACTCATGTCTCCAATTTCATCCAGGAAAATAGTTCCCTTATCGGCTGCTTCAAACTTTCCGGCACGATCTTTCACCGCCGATGTAAAGGCTCCTTTTACGTGTCCAAACAATTCGCTTTCGATCAATTCGCTTGGAATAGCCGCACAGTTTACTTCTATCAAAGGAAAATTTGAGCGCTCACTTTTTTCATGTAACTGATGTGCTACCAGCTCTTTTCCGGTTCCATTTGGACCTGTAATCAAAACTCTGGCTTCGGTTTGGGCTACTTTATCAATCATTACTTTAATATGACTGATCGCTTCGCTTTCCCCTACCATCTCATAGTTTTTACTAACCTTTTTCTTCAGAATCTTATTCTCTACTACGAGTTGTTTTTTATCTAAAGCATTACGAACAGTGTTCAGCAATCGATTCAAATCTGGTGGTTTCGAAATATAATCAAAAGCTCCTAAACGCATCGTGTGAATCGCGGTTTCCATATCGCCATGACCAGAGATCATAACCATTGGAATTTCCGGTTTAATCTTTTTTACTTCCTCTAAAACCTCAACCCCGTCTAATTTTGGCATTTTGATATCACACAATACCAAATCGTAATCATTGTTTTTTATTTTCTCAAGACCTGCTGCACCATCTTCAGCTTCATCTACCTGATATGTATCATTTTCTTCTGATAAAATTTTTACCAAAACTCTTCTGATGGACGCTTCGTCTTCTATAATTAGTATTTTACTCATTCTTTTGAGGTTCTAAGGTTCAGAGTTACTAAGGTTCTAAGGTTTTTCTATAAGAAGCTAAAAAACTTAGCATCTCAGAATCTTAGCATCTTAGCTACTTTAAAAATTAATATTTTAGCCATTTATACAATTCTTTCCAGGTTGGTTTTTTGCCGTACATTAAAATCCCTATTCGGTAAATTTTGGCGGCGAACCATACTACAAGGAAAAAGGTAGCAAACAATAATGATACCGAAATCGCAATTTGCCACCACGGCACTCCAAACGGAAGTCGCATTAACATGACAATTGGCGAGGTTAACGGAATCATCGAGAATACCACTGCAATGGTTCCATGAGGATCATTTACAACCGTAAAAAAACCAACATAGACACTCAAAATCAACGGCATAATGATCGGCAAAAGAAATTGCTGTGAGTCCGTTTGATTGTCCACTGCAGCACCGATAGCTGCGTAAAACGAACTGTATAAAAAATATCCTCCAATGAAATAAATCACAAAGCCAATGATAATACTGGCAATGGGTAAATTCCATAATTCACGAATATACATTTGAGCTGTTCCTGACATTTCATGCTGGGCAGACTGCATTAATTCCGGTGAGATTCTGGCTGTTGGACCAACATTTACTCCGAAAAAAGCCGATGCGGCAAACATTAATCCCAAACCTATGATGGCCCAAATCATAAATTGAAGCAATCCTGCAAGTGAAGTTCCCACAATTTTACCAATCATCAGCTGAAATGGTTTTACCGACGAAATAATAATTTCGATGATTCGGTTGGTTTTTTCTTCAATCACACTTCGCATGACCATATTGCCGTAAATGATAATAAACATCATAATCAGATACCCAAAAGCACCACCTATTCCGATTTTTATCTCATTCAATCCTTTTAAACTCTCTTCTCCGGATGCTTTTACCAAATGAATATTCACATCTGACTGCGCTTTTTGAATGGCCAAAGTATCCAGTTTTGCGGTTTCAAGATTTATTTTGGTAATTTTTGATGCAATTACATCCTGTGTTTTTTCGATAAAAGAAATACTGGGACTGTTATTCGAAATAAACTCAATTTTACTTTCTAAATCTGATAATTTACCGGTTTTTGGAATAACAATTAAACCGTCAAAGCTTTCGTTAGTAATACTGTCTTTTAGAGCTTTTGTATCAATTTCGGACAAATTGAGGTATTTAAACTCGGCTTCTTCCTTATTCTGTTTTAGAAAATCCTGTGCAAACAAACCTGTTTCGTCATGAATAGCGATTCTTTTTGTCTCTGCTTTCATTGAACTCAGATACCCAATGAATCCTGCGATTGCCACAAACAATAACGGACTCAAAAAGGTCATGACAACAAAAGACTTATTGCGCACTTTTGCAATAAATTCTCTTTTTATAATCAAAGAAATGATGCTCATAAATATTTTAATTTTCAAATTCCAAATTCCAGTTTCAGAGCGATCAAAATTGGAATTTGGAATTTATTTTTTGGAATTTTATTTTTTGTTTTCGGTAACTGTTTGAATAAAAATATCGTTTATGCTTGGTATTTTTTCTACAAAATGGGTAACCTGTCCGCGTTGCGTTAGTAAATGCAATAACTCATTTGGTGCTGCGTTTCCAATTTGAATATCCAGTTTCAGATCGTCATTTAAGGATTTAAAACTTGCCGGCGACACGGTGAATTTTTGTGTAATGTCATACATCAGGCCTTCTACATTATCCGTTAGAATACCCACTTCAAAACTATTGGTTCGGAATTGACGCTTAACATCACTTACTTTTCCTTCAATCAGTTTATTTGATTTATGAATTAAGGCAATATGATCACATAGTTCTTCTACACTTTCCATACGGTGTGTCGAAAAAATAATGGTAGCTCCCTGTTCTTTAAGTGCCAGAATTTCATCTTTAATTACGTTTGCATTCACAGGATCAAATCCCGAAAAAGGCTCGTCAAAAATCAGCAATTTAGGCTTGTGCAGCACACATACCACAAACTGAATTTTTTGCGCCATTCCTTTAGAAAGCTCTTGAATTTTCTTGTTCCACCAGCCCTGAATTCCAAGACGATCAAACCAATATTCCAATTGCATTTTTGCCTCAGCTTTAGAAAGTCCTTTCATTTGAGCCAAATACAAACATTGTTCTCCAACTTTCATCGAAGTATACAATCCTCTTTCTTCAGGAAGATAACCAATATGCTGTATGTGTTTGGGCTGTAATTTTTCTCCATCCAAAATCACTTCACCACCGTCAGGTAAAGTAATTTGATTTATAATTCGGATCAGGGAAGTTTTTCCGGCTCCATTGGGACCTAGTAGTCCATAAATACTACCTTTTGGTACATTTAATGAAACTTCGTTAAGCGCTACATAATCACCGTATTGTTTTACGACTTTATGTACTTCGAGTAAGTTGCTCATGCTATAATTAAGATTTTCTGCGTCAGTTTGACCATTGTGGCATTATGAATGTAAAAGTAAATAAATAGTATCGAAATCTTGTACTATTCACATAAAAAACCCATTCTACGGTTTGCTATAGAATGGGTTTCTTAAATTTATTGTTAATTCCTTTTAGAAAAAGTCCGATTTATGAAAACATATCTTTTACCTTTTCAAAAAATGATTTTTCTGATTTTTCAGGACTCGGAATAAAGTGATCGTCGTTAAGTGCATTTTCAAAAAATTGTTTTTGCTCTTTGTTCAACGTTTTTGGCGTCCATACATTTACATGAACTAACAAGTCTCCACTTCCGTAACCATTGATGCTTGGAATACCTTTTCCTTTTAATCTTAAGATTTTTCCGGATTGAATTCCTTCTTCTAATTTGATACGAACTTTTCCATTAATTGCTTCGATGTCTTTAGAAACTCCTAAAACGGCTTCCGGGAAACTGATGTATAAATCGTAATGAATGTTTTCGCCTTCACGTTTCAGAAACTCATGTTCCAATTCTTCAATAGCAACAATTAAATCACCAGGAATACTGTTTCCCGGAGCATCATTTCCTTTATTAGAAACTTTTAACTGCATGCCATCTACCACTCCCGCAGGAATTTTGATTGAAACAGTTTCGTCTTCCAAAACCATTCCCTGAGCATCCGCTTCAGATGGTCTTTTATCTAAAATCTGACCAGACCCGCCACAAGTAGGACAAGTTGACGCAGATTGCATTCTTCCTAAAATAGTGTTGGTTACACGCATTACCTGTCCCTGACCGTTACAAGTCGAACATGTTTTATAGGTAACTCCTTTAGCCTGAACTTTACGTTTTACTTTTACTTTTTTCTCAACACCATTTGCAATTTCTTCTAAAGTCAGTTTAACTTTAATTCGAAGATTGCTTCCTTTAGCACGACGAGGGCCACCGCCTCCGCCTCCGCCGAAACCACCAAATCCACCGCCAAAAATATCACCAAACTGGCTGAAAATGTCATCCATATTCATACCGCCGTGACCACCGCCAAATCCGCCAGAACCATCAAAAGCCTGATGTCCGTACTGATCGTATTTCGCTTTTTTGTTCGGATCGCTTAGTACTTCGTAAGCTTCTGCCGCTAATTTAAAGTTTTCTTCTGCCTCTTTGTCGCCCGGATTTTTATCCGGATGATATTTTAATGCACTTTTTCTATAAGCTTTTTTAATTTCGGCAGCGTCAGCATTTTTTGAAATGCCTAGTATTTCGTAAAAATCTTTTTTCATAATTTAGGTTAAATTGCTTCGCCAGTTCGCTAGCGCTTGTGTCCAAATTTAAAATTCCGAATTCCAATACTTTCAGAATATGTCATTTGTTTTTCTTAGTTCCCGATAACAACTTTAGGGAAACGAATAATTTTGTCTCCTAATTTGTAACCTTTTTCGATAACATCAACAATTTTCCCTTTTAATTTCTCAGACGGAGCCGGAATTTGGGTAATTGCCTCAGCAAAATCAGCATCAAAAGCATCACCTGCTTTTAATTCAACTTGCTCTAAACCTTTAGAAACTAAAGTATTTTTTAATTTTTCATGAATCAATTCAACTCCTTTTGTCAAAGTTTCATCTTCCGATTTATTGATCTCTACTATAGCTCTGTCAAAATCATCTAAAACTGGCAACATGGCCAATAAAACATCTTGATTTGCAGTTTTAAACAAATCGATACGCTCTTTTGAAGTTCTTTTTTTGTAATTTTCGAATTCAGCAAATAGTCTCAAAAACTTATCTTTTTCTTTTGCCAAGTCTTGAGCCAGTTGCTCTTCAACACTTAATTCTTCAACAATTAACTGCTCACCGTTGGCGTTGTTCTCTAACGTTACATCATCTAATTCCTGATCGAATTCTGTATTTTCCGTAGTCATATTACTTTTATTTTTAAAAATATTCTTAAACTTCATTTTTTATTCTTTCTTTTGGATTGCAAAAGTACTGCCAAATCTTTCAAAATGTCAAATTGTCACTTTATTAAAACTGAGTCATTTAAAAAGCAAAACAACCTTTTAAAATTTAGTATAATTTTAAGACTATCACGATATAGATTATAGTATATTTGAAATCCAATTGAAAACTAAATTATTACCTATCAAAATTGAATTTAAGGGTTAGCCTCGGCTTTGTAAATAATTATTAATTCAAGTTTACCTTATATTAAAAAAAGCTTCGCCTTATGAGACGAAGCTTTTTTTTATGATTTCTTTTGTGATTGTATTAGAACATTTTTTGACCATCTCGAATTCGCGAATTATTTCTAATGTGGCTTTTCAACCAAAATAAATTTACAGAATCTATGAGAGACAAAAACCTCCAACTTATCCAACTGACATAAAGAACTAAGTCAGTAAAGCAATAATCTTCAACAGAGGAAGCAAGACTATTATTGCACGGGCGGAGGGATTCGAACCCCCATCAACGGTTTTGGAGACCGCTATTCTACCCTTGAACTACGCCCGTATTTTGAAGTCGCAAATTAAACGCTTTTTTTCTCTTCCGGCAACTATTTCACCGCTTTTAATTCAATAAAAAATCAGCAACGCTACAGCTATTTACCTAACTTTTTCTTCTGCAACGAATTACAAAAAACATTCTTTGAACAGACCATTTACTAACGGATTTAAAAGTAAATCTGCTTGAAGTAAAAATCAAGCCAAACTTATCTTTTTTAGCCACGAATTCCCGAATTAGTTCTTAACAAGCCTACATAAAAACAAAAAATCTGCTTAATCTGCGTGAAAAGAATCACACCAGACTTGTCTCCCTTCCGCCACGAATTCTCGAATTAGTTCTTAACAAGCCTACATAAAAACAAAAAATCTGCTTAATCTGCCGAATATGCGTGAAAAAAATCACACCAGACTTATCTCCTTTCTGCCACGAATTCACGAATTAATTCTTAACAAGCCTACATAAAAACAAAAAATCTGCTTAATCTGCCGAATCTGCGTGAAAAAAATCACACCAGACTTGTCTCCCTTCCGCCACGAATTCTCGAATTAGTTCTTAACAAGCTTACGCAAAAACAAAAAATCTGCTTAATCTGCCGAATCTGTGTGAAAAATAATCACGTCAGACTTGTCTCCTTTCTGTTACGAATTCTCGAATTATTCCTTTTTTAGATCTCGTTTAAGCAAAAAAAATGCGCAAATTCGACTGAATCTGCGCAAAAAAATATTTTATTTCAGCATAAAAATCTAAGCCAGCAAAGCATTTTTCAATCCTTCAAAATCTACCGTAATCTGCTCGCCTGTTACCAGGTTTTTAAGTGAATACGAATTCGAAGCGATTTCCTGATCTCCTGCAATTACCGCGAAAGGAATCAGTCTTTTATCAGCATACTGAAACTGTTTCCCTACTTTTACGTTATCCGGATAAAGCTCTACTTTTATATTTTCCTGACGTAATTTCTGAATGGCCTGTGACGCATACAAAGCCTCTGCATCTCCGTAATTAATAAACAATGCTTTTGAAGTCGCCGAAACAGTTTCCGGGAACAACTGAAGTTCTTCTAAAACCAAATAAATACGATCTAGTCCGAAAGAAATTCCAACACCACTCATATTTTTCAAACCAAAAATACCCGTCAAATCGTCGTATCTTCCACCACCTCCGATAGAACCCATCGAAACTGATTTTGGAGCCGCTACTTCAAAAATGGCTCCGGTATAATAGTTTAATCCACGAGCAAGAGTCACATCTAAATCTAAAGTAGCTGTCGACAATCCCAAAGTTGCCACATTGTCACAAATAAATTTAAGCTCCTCCACTCCTTTCATTCCTTCTTCTGACGCTGCTAATAAATCGGAAAGCTGATTAATTTTATCTGCAAAAGTTCCGGTAAAACTAAAAAGAGGCTGCACTTTTACCAATGCTTCTTCAGAAATACCATTCTCGATCATTTCTTTTTTCACACCACCTTCACCAATTTTATCCAGTTTATCAAGAGCCACCGTAAAATCAATTAACTTATCAGAAGCACCAATCACCTCAGCAATTCCGGATAAAATTTTTCTGTTATTGATTTTAATGGTTACCCCTTCTAAACCTAATGCAGTAAAAACGGTATCGTATAATTGCACTAATTCTACTTCCTGCCACAACGATTTTGAGCCCACCACATCGGCATCACACTGGAAAAACTCTCTAAAACGCCCTTTTTGCGGACGATCAGCTCTCCAAACCGGCTGAATCTGATATCTTTTAAACGGAAACTCGATTTCATTCTGGTGTTGCACCACATATCTCGCAAATGGAACTGTTAAGTCATAACGCAATGCTTTTTCAGAAATTTGTTTTGTAAACGAATTTAATTCAACTCTTTCTGCAATAGTAATTTTATCAGCAGAAACAGCCTGAAGCTGCTCGATAGATTTTGGCAGTTCAATTTTACTTTTATTGTAGAAAAAATTTCCTGAATTTAATATTTTAAAAATCAAACGATCTCCTTCTTCCCCGTACTTCCCCATCAAAGTATCTGAATTTTCAAATGAAGGGGTTTCAATCGGCTGAAAGCCAAATTTCTCAAAATTATGTTTGATAACCTGAATAATATATTGACGTTTTGACACCTCCGCTGGTGAAAAATCTCTTGTTCCTTGTGGTATGCTTGGTTTTGAAGCCATTTTTTTAGATTATTAGATTTTTGGATCTTTAAATTATTAGATTTTTTTTGAATCTTAAAATTTAAAAATCTCCTTATGAATTACTGTCTTTTCAGAACTTCTTTTTCTCAGATTCTGAACGACTGCAAATATCTTACTTTTTAAAATAAATAATACCACTTCGAAAACAAACTTGTAACAAAAAACGTATTTTCGTGACAAATAGATCATGATGCTAAAATTATTTAAAGAAAATATCCGAATTGCTTTTGGTTCTATCAAAACTCAATTGCTGCGTACAATTCTTACCGTTTTAATTATTGCTATCGGAATTACTGCTTTGGTAGGAATCCTGACGGTCGTTACGGCACTTGAGAATACGGTTTCGACCAATTTTGCATCCATGGGTGCCAACACCTTTAACATCAATCAATACGAAAACAATCTAAAAAACAGAGGAGGAAACGAACGCGAAATCATCAATCCGATTATTTCTTACCCAGAGGCAGTAGCCTTCAAAAATAAATACAAATATCCTTTTACCGAAACTTCACTTTCTTTTACCGCTACCTCTAAAGCTGAAGTAAAATATTCAGACCAAAAAACCGATCCGGAAATTACGATTGTTGGTGTCGACGAGCATTTTATCTCTAATTCAGGTCTGGAAACTACTTTAGGCCGTTCTTTCAACCAATTCGACATTGAAAACAATACTTACTCGTGTGTTGTAGGTTCTGATTTTGAAAAAGGCTTACTAAAAGACGTTAATCCAATTGATAAAATTATCTCTATCCGTGGTGCCCGATTCAAAGTAATCGGTGTTTTAAAAGAAAAAGGTTCAACCTTCGGAAACAGTCAGGATTTACGTGTTTTAATTCCAATTCAGGTCGCACGATCTTTGTTTACTACACCAAAAATCAACTACACCATTAGCGTGATGGTTTCAAAAAAAGAACTTTTGGACGAAGCTGTAGACAATGCCACAAGTACGATGCGCAGGGTTCGCAAATTAAGCCCTGTTCGTGACAACAATTTTGGTATTGGGAGAAGTGACGATTTAATTAACCGAATTCTGGGAATCACCAAATATCTGGGATGGGCCTCCTGGATTATTAGTATCATCACGATTCTGGGGTCATCAATTGCTTTAATGAACATTATGATTGTTTCGGTTACAGAACGAACCCGTGAAATTGGCGTTCGAAAAGCCCTGGGAGCAACCAAAATAACGATTTCAGTACAGTTTTTTATCGAAACCTTATTAATTGGTCAAATAGGCGGCTTGGTTGGTATTGTATTAGGAATTCTTGTTGGATTTGCCTTTGCAGCCGCGATGAGTTTTGCTTTTGTAATTCCTTGGGTAGCTATCTTTGCTGCTTTTGCTACCAGTTTTATGGTTGCCATTGTTTCCGGTCTGTATCCGGCAATAAAAGCATCACAACTGGATCCGATTGAAGCATTACGATATGAATAATTTCTAGTTTTCAGTCGCGGTATTCAGTTGCAGTTTACAGTTAGTTGTATAACTGAAAACTGAGACTAAAAATTGAGACTGCGACTGCAAACTCAAACAGTTCCCTTAATCATACGATCATTATCGTAAATATCTTTTTTCAGTTCAATATTGTTGAAATTCATCTTTTCTAATAAATCAATCATCTCTTTCCCCAGATACTGATTGATTTCGAAGTACAATTGTCCGTTTTGTAAAAGATTTTCCCTGGCCAGCTCAGCAATTTTTCTGTAAAAAATCAAAGCATCATTATCGTCTACAAAAAGAGCAAGATGCGGCTCATAGTCCAAAACATTCTTTTTAATCTCTTCTTTTTCTAAATTCCGTACATAAGGCGGATTTGAAACAATGACATCAAAGTTGTGCTTCAATTCTTCTGTCTCTAAAATATCCTGAAGCATAAAAGTAACTTCAACTTTATTCCGGACCGCATTTCTTTTAGCAGTTGCTATAGCTTTTTTAGAAACATCAATTGCATACACTTCTGCATGGGGAAGGTTTTTTGCCAAAGAAATGGCAATGCAGCCACTGCCGGTTCCAATATCAAGAATCTTGATTTTTTTTGATTTAGTTCCTCCTGAATTATCATTAACAATCCATTCCACCAACTCTTCTGTTTCGGGACGGGGAATCAGAACATTTTCATTGACTTCGAAATCTAAGCCATAAAAATGAGTTTTACCTAACAAATACTGAATCGGAACTTCTTTCTTTAATTGCAGTACTAAAAAATCCCAAATCAGAAAATCATCTTCTGAAAAAGCCAATTCATGATTCAATGCCAAATCAATTTGTCGTAATTGATGCTTATCTTCAAGAATTAAATAAAAAAAACTTTCCGCTTCATACGCATCGTAAAAGGGTGATAAATCTTTAATGAACTGAGTCCGATATTGTTTGATTTTCATTTTGGGTATTTGAGCATTATTTTTCAGCCAAGGGCAACCGTATTACAAGATAAGTATTGTAACGTTAATTTGCTACACTAATTTCCTATAATTTTTTCAACATCCAAACAGGACAGGAACTGTGACCTGTGTTACCCATAGGAGCTTCTAAATATTCAAAACCTGATTTTACATATAATTTTTGCGCGGCATGCATAAAAGGCATCGTCTCGATATAACATTTTTCAAAACCAAAAATTTTCGCTTGCTCTAAACACTTCTTCATCATCACACTTCCAATTCCCAAGCCCCTGGTTTTCGGCAAGAAATACATCTTCTGCAACTCACAAATCTCCGGAGAACCATTTTCTAAAGGCGCAATTCCACAGCAGCCTATAATTTCATCTTCCTTTTCAACCACATAATAAACTGATTTCGGCTTATTGTATTCTTCAAACATTAAATCTAAATACGGATCTTCATAAGCAGTTCCTACTTTAGGTATTTCCATTTCATCAAATACGGATCGTATTAAATATGCAACTGCCTGATTGTCTTCTTTTTTAATAGCTCTAATAGTCCAATTTTCCATATTTCATTACTCCTTTAATGTCATTACAAAAGTAAAAATACTTTTTCGATAGTTGCTTAACTCCCCCAAAACTATCGGGACTAAACTCAAAATTAACTACTTTTGTATCGTGAATATACATGAAAAATACATAAAACGCTGCATCGAACTGGCTCAAAATGGTTTTGGAACTACTTATCCAAACCCCATGGTTGGGAGCGTAATTGTTTACAACAATCAGATCATCGGAGAAGGCTGGCACAAAAAAGCGGGAGAACCACATGCAGAGGTTAATGCCGTACGTTCTGTAAAAGACAAATCACTGTTAAGCAAAGCGACGATATACGTTAGTTTAGAACCTTGCAGCCATTTTGGGAAGACACCTCCATGCTGTGACTTAATTATAGAACATAAAATTCCACATGTGGTTGTTGGAACTGTTGATCCCAATGAAAAAGTAGCAGGAAAGGGTATCAAAAAACTAATCGAAGCCGGAGCAAATGTTACTGTTGGAGTTTTAGAAAAAGAATGTTACGAACTTAATAAACGCTTTTTTACTTTTCACCAAAAAAAGAGACCTTATATAATATTAAAATGGGCCGAAAGTCAGGATGGTTTTTTATCTCCTGAAAAACAAAAAAATGCAGAAAGAGAACCAATTTGGATCACCAATTCCTATTCCAGACAATTGGTTCACAAATGGAGAAGTGAAGAACAGGCAATTTTAGCGGGAACACAAACTGTTATTGATGACAACCCGAAATTAAATACCAGAGATTGGTCAGGGAATAATCCGGTGAGGGTTATTTTGGATCAAAATAACCGCATTTCGAAAGACAGTTTTGTTTTTGACGATAGCGTAAAAACCATCGTATTTACAAAATCTGAAACCAGCCTTCCAACAGAAAACACTACCTTTACAGTAATCGATTTTGAACGTAGCATTGTACCGCAGATCACAACAGCTTTGTATCAAAATCAGATTCAGTCTGTTATTATCGAAGGAGGCGCTAAGACTTTACAATCCTTTATAGACCAGAATATTTGGGACGAAGCCCGCATTTTTATTGGAAAAACCTCTTTCAAAAACGGAACTAAAGCACCACTTATTCCAAAAGATAACGTGACAAAAACCAATATTCTCGACGACGAATTATTAAACATTAGAAATCATGATTGATACTATAATTTTTGACTTTGGAGATATTTTCATCAATCTTGACAAACAGGCAACTATTTCGGGATTGCAGAAATTAGGATTAAAAGAATGGAATACAGAATTAGATCAATTGAATCTTTTGTTTGAAACCGGAGACATTTCAACTGAGGATTTTCTGACGGGCTTTCAAAAACAACTTCCAAATGCCACTACCGAACAAATTCTGGAAGCCTGGAACGCCATTTTAGCAGACTTCCCGTTATACCGACTGGAATTTTTACAACTGCTGTCTCAAAAATACCGCTTGTTTCTATTGAGTAATACTGACTCTATACATATTGAAACTTTCGAAAGTAAAACTGGTATTTCGTTTTACAGTGATTTTTATCAATGCTTTGAAAAAGTTTATTTTTCATTTGAAATTGGCATGCGAAAACCAAATGCAGAAGTCTTTCAATATCTCATCAACAAACACGAACTATCCCCAAAAAGAACTTTGTTTGTAGACGATAAAAAAGAAAATACAGATTCAGCCGCAGCACTGGGATTTCATGTCTGGAATTTACAAGTTGGACAAGAAGATGTTATTGATTTATTTGACAAACAAATCCTTTAACGTTTTCTGCCACAGATTAAAATGATTCTTTTTACGCCGATTGCGCCGATTTCATTACAATTATAATCTGTGACTAAAAAATCAACCCTAGTTTAGAAATCAATCATAAACACAAAAAGATAAAATCCATTTAATCTTTTTTAATCAGTGGCTAAAAAAAATCAAACTCAATTTGGAAATTAACGATACGTACCAGACCATTTCTTTTGAATCTGAAGAAGTGCTTTTAAAAGAAAAAAGCAGCAAATTCTTTGGCTATGCCTATCCTATCGAAAGTGAAGACGAGGTAAAACCTATTATTGAGAACTTAAAAAAGCAGCATCCCCATGCCGTACATTATTGTTATGCTTACCAATTAGGAACCGCACCAAAAATTTCCTACCGCGCCAATGACGACGGAGAACCCAGTAACACTGCAGGCGCACCAATTTACGGACAGATACAATCTTTTGGCGTAACCAACGTTTTAATTGTAGTGGTTCGGATTTATGGAGGAATTAAACTAGGTGTTGGCGGTCTGATCACTGCTTACAAAACAACAGCACAAATGGCGCTGGAAGCCTGTGAGATTATAGAAAAGACAATAGACGTTCACTTTTTAATCTCTTTTGATTACAAAAATATGAATCGGGTTATGCGGGTTATAAAAGAAAAAAAACTCGAAATTACAGCTCAGGAAATGGAGATTAATGAAGACTCAGGACTTCCAATTGGCAAAATAACAACCAAAACACGAAAAAAAAATGCCGAAACAATATTCGACATTTTTGATTTAATGTTTGAAATCGATATTAAAATTATATAATTTGACATTAAAAGCCGTCACATTTTAACAATTATACCAGTGTTTTAAATAATTCTAAAATGTAATCTGGAGGCGCTGTAGGACGACCCGTTTTTAACGAAATAAATACTAAAATAAACACAGCAGTTGTTAATAACTCATCTGCTTCATTATAGATTGCACAATCAAATTCAATCTTAACAGATGACTGACTTTTGAAAGCTGTATGAATAGTAAGAAGCTCATCATAACGTGCCGATTTTTTATAATTTATCTGCATTGAAACAATTGGCAATCCAATACCGCTTTCTTCCATGCTTTTATACGAAATCCCTTTATTTCTAAGCCATTCCACTCGTCCAATCTCAAAATATGGCACATAATTTCCGTGATAAACAACGCCCATTTGATCGGTTTCAGAGTAACGGACACGCACTTGCGTTTGATGATTTTTCATTATTTTCAGATTAAAAAAAATTAAGTTTAAAAAGTTTACTTACAACTTTTTTTTATAAAATTAGAGTTCAAAATATTTTTTTTTACAGAAATTTGTTCACATATTTGTTATCCCGAAATACGGAATAAAACTGCTCCTTTTTTATTAGGAGAATCTTTATCAATAATAAGAAAATTTATTTGAATCTATGACTAAAACTGCTCAATCGGTATGGGAAAACTGTTTGTCTTTTATAAAGGACAATATTCAAGATCAAGCATACAAAACTTGGTTTGAGCCAATCAAGTCAGTTGAACTAACCGATAACGCGTTATACATTCAAGTACCAAGTAAATTTTTCTACGAATGGCTCGAAGAGCATTACGTAAAATTATTGAAAGTTGCACTTACCAAAGAACTGGGAAAAAACGCAAAGTTACTCTATAAAATTAAAATGGAGAACACTTATGGAAATAAACAGCCGTTTACCGAGCAGCTGCCAAGTTCCAACAGAGTTCCAATGAAACCTCAAGAGGTTGATGCTCCGTTTAAAAACCTAAATCCTGAACTTAAGAATCCGTTTGTAATTCCGGGAATCCGAAATTTAAAAATTGAATCTCAGTTAAATCCAAATTACAGTTTTGATAATTTCCTTGAAGGAGATTCAAACCGTTTAGCCCGTTCTGCAGGTATGGCAGTTGCCAACAAGCCTGGAGGAACTTCCTTTAATCCGTTATTGATTTTTGGAGGAGTTGGATTAGGAAAAACACACTTGGCACATGCTATAGGTGTGGAAGTAAAAGACAAATACCCTGAAAAAACGGTTTTATACATTTCTGCCGAAATTTTCACGCAGCAATATATTGATTCTGTTAAAAAGAACAATCGTAATGATTTTATTCATTTTTATCAGTTAATCGATGTTTTAATTATTGACGACGTTCAGTTTTTATCCGGAAAATCAGGAACTCAGGATGTATTCTTCCATATTTTCAATTATTTACATCAAAACGGAAAACAGGTAATCCTTACTTCTGACAAGGCACCTGTTGACATGCAGGATATCGAGCAGCGTTTATTATCCCGTTTCAAATGGGGGCTTTCTGCCGAGCTGCACCAACCGGATTACGAGACTCGTATCTCTATCTTAAAAAACATACTATATCGTGATGGTGTTGAAATGCCGGAAGATATTATTGAATATGTAGCACGTAACATCAAGAGTAACGTTAGAGAATTAGAGGGAGCCATTATTTCCTTAATTGCTCAGTCTTCATTCAATAAAAAAGAAGTTACTATTGAGTTAGCCAAAAGTGTTGTAGAGAAATTTGTTAAAAATGTAAAGAGAGAAATCTCTATCGATTATATTCAAAAAATTGTGTCTGATTATTTCCAGTTGGATGTTGAAACACTTCAATCTAAAACCCGAAAGAGGCACGTGGTACAGGCGAGACAATTGGCCATGTTTTTTGCAAAGAAATTCACAAAAGCTTCTTTGGCAAACATTGGCTCACAAATTGGAGATCGCGACCACGCTACCGTATTACACGCTTGCAAAACAGTTGACAATTTAGTTTCTACAGACAAACAATTCAAAAAATTTGTCGAAGACATCAACAAAAAACTAACGCTATAAACGCGCATCATGCCAGTAAGAATTTTAATGGTTTGTTTGGGAAACATTTGCAGATCACCTTTAGCTGAAGGTATTTTAGCTTCAAAATTACCCAAAAATAATTTCATCGTTGACTCAGCCGGAACCGGATCCTGGCATGTAGGACACTCCCCTGATAAACGATCTATAGCAGTAGCCAAAAAAAACGGCCTCGACATTGGAAACCAAAAAGGAAGACAATTCAAACCTGCTGACTTCAATACTTTTGATTACATCTACGTGATGGATTCTTCTAACTATGACGACGTTATAAAACTGGCTCAGACTGAAGAACATAAAAACAAAGTCCGTCTGATTTTAGACGAATTATTTCCCGATGAAAACGTAGATGTTCCGGATCCTTACTTTGGCGTTACCAACGGATTTGAAAATGTATATCAAATGTTAGACGAAGTAACCGATATCATCTCGAAGAAACTTATCGAAAAACATTCATAAGCTCTTCTTTTCCTAACAAAATAAAAAGACATCTATGAAACTCCTGGGAAAACTATACTTAATTCCAACAACAATGGGCGAAAGCGACCCTATGGATGTTTTACCTCAAACTGTCAAAAGAAGTATCGATTTTATAGATCACTATATCGTTGAAAACGAAAAAACGGCCCGTAAATCCATAAAAGCAGTCTCGCCGGAAAAAAAACAATCAGAACTGATTCTTTTTACCCTTAATAAACGTACAGAAGCAAGCGAACATTTAGACTTCATCAAACCTTTGCTGGAAGGAAAAAATGTTGGATTAATGAGCGAAGCCGGCTGTCCCGGTGTTGCTGATCCCGGTGCCGTAATTGTAAAGCTGGCACATGAAAAAGGAATTCAGGTGGTACCTTTAGTGGGGCCTTCTTCTATTTTATTAGCTATGATGGCTTCCGGAATGAACGGACAAAGTTTTACTTTCAATGGCTATTTACCTATTGATAAAGACGAAAAAAAATCAGCAATTCGTCATTTCGAAAGATTATCACAAGATAAAAACCAATCACAGCTTTTTATTGAAACTCCGTATAGAAACAACAAATTAATCGAAGATCTTTTACAGATTTTAAATCCATCAACACATCTTTGTATTGCAACAGATATTACTTTACCAACAGAATTCATTAAAACAATGCGGGTTTCTGATTGGAAAAAGCTAAAAATAGATATTGACAAACGCCCTACCATTTTTATTATTCATAAAATGTAAACTATTAAACCGTATTCATAATGAAAAAGTTTCTTCTTCTACTTCTGATCTGCTTTGTCCAAATTACATTTTCGCAAACCAATAAAGAATCTGAAAAAACAACAGCAAGTTCAATTTCGAATGACAATACTGTCTATGATCTCAAAGGAATAGAGGAAAAACCCGAATACCCTGGCGGTGTCACTGAATTCACTGCCTTCCTTAACAGAAATTTTATAAAACCCGCTGAAAAACCAACTCTAACAGGAAAAATCTACTTCACTTTTATCATCGAAAAAGACGGTTCTGTTAGTGATATAAAGATTATAAGAGATCTTGGGTTTAAAACCGGAGATGAAGCAACCCGTGTTTTAAAGTCTGCTGCAAAATGGAAGCCCGGCAAGCATAAAACAAAAGAAGTAAGAACCTTGAATACAGGCGCGATAACTATAAGCTAGACAAGATTCATCTGTATCACTCACAAGTTTTCCCCTAATCAAACTTTATCATGAGTAAACTTCCCAATGTAACCACCAGTATTTTTACGGTCATGTCTAAAATGGCAGCGGAATACAACGCAATAAATCTCTCACAAGGATTCCCGAATTTCCCTGTTGATGAAAGATTGACCGATATCATTGCGCGATTAGCAAAAGAAAACGTACACCAATATACTCCAATGGCAGGATTTCCTCCATTAATGGAACAAATAGCACAATTGGTTCAGAAATCTTATAACAGAACCATTCATCCGGAAACTGAAATTCTGGTAACAGCGGGAGCCACTCAGGGAATTTTCACTACAATTTTAGCTTTGGTCAAAACCGGTGATGAAGTCATCATTCTGGATCCGAGCTACGATTCGTATGAATCTCCTGTTTTGTTGTGCAACGCAAAACCTGTTCGTGTCGCCTTAAACGACGATTACACCCCAAATTGGGAAACAATAGAAAAAGCCTGTTCTTCAAAAACGAAGATGATTATCATCAACAATCCGCATAATCCAACAGGTAAAATTTTGACTCAGGATGATTTTTCTCACTTAGAGAGACTATTATCCAAACATCCTGACCTTCTTGTCCTGTCTGATGAAGTTTACGAATACATTACTTTTGAAGAAAAACACATTTCGGCGCATACCAAAGAATTTCTTTTAAACCGTTGTATCATGGTTTCTTCTTTTGGAAAATCATTTCATATTACGGGATGGAAAATTGGCTACACCGTTGCTCCGGAACATTTAATGAAGGAAATTAAAAAAGTACATCAGTTTCTGGTTTTTAGTGTGAATAGTATTTCACAGGCTGCCATCAGTCAATATCTGGAGATTGTCGATGTCAATTTACTTGGAAAGTTCTATCAGGAAAAAAGAGATTATTTTCAAAAACTACTTCAAAATAGCCGATTTGAATTAAAACCCTGCGAAGGAACTTATTTTCAGGTGGCTTCTTATGCCAATATTTCAGCCGATGACGATGTTACTTTCTGTAAAAAATTAATCACAGAACATGGCGTCGCCGCAATTCCGATTTCTACTTTTTATTCCGACCACAAAGATCAAAAGCTGATTCGCTTTTGCTTTGCTAAAGACAATTTCACACTAGAAGCTGCCGCAAAAAAATTAGGTAATATTTAAAGTTTATTAAAATTTTATAACATTATTATGCGTGCATCCTATTTATTTAATTAATATTGTAATAAAAAGAAATACATATGAGCTATACAGATAAAATGTTAAGAGATGATGCTTTAAAAGGCAAAGTTATTGTTGTTACAGGTGGAGGAAGCGGTTTAGGAAAAGCCATGACCAAATACTTTTTAGAATTAGGGGCTCAGGTAGCCATTACTTCAAGAGATTTAGAAAAGCTTAAAAACACTGCCGCTGAACTTGAAACTGAAACCGGAGGAAAATGTTTACCGCTTCAATGTGACGTTCGTCATTACGAAGAAGTGGAGAACATGCTTCAGGAAGTTTTAAAAACTTTTGGAAAGGTTGATGTTCTTTTGAACAATGCAGCCGGAAATTTCATCTCGCCAACAGAACGTTTATCTGCGAATGCTTTTGACACCGTTATTGATATTGTATTAAAAGGCACAAAAAACTGTACACTTGCGTTTGGAAAACACTGGATTGACACCAAACAAACCTCTGCTACGATTTTAAATATTGTTACAACTTATGCCTGGACAGGTTCAGCCTATGTAGTACCTAGTGCAACCGCAAAAGCGGGAGTACTGGCAATGACCCGTAGTTTAGCCGTTGAATGGGCAAAATACGGAATTCGTTCTAACGCAATTGCTCCGGGGCCATTCCCTACAAAAGGAGCCTGGGATCGATTACTACCGGGAGATCTTGCCGAAAAATTCGATATGGCGAAAAAAGTACCTTTAAAACGTGTAGGCGATCATCAGGAATTGGCTAATCTTGCAGCTTATTTAGTTTCAGATTTTTCAGCTTATGTAAATGGAGACGTTATTACAATTGATGGAGGAGAGTGGTTAAAAGGTGCCGGACAGTTTAATTTACTAGAAGCAATCCCGGAAGAACTTTGGGATCAGCTTGAAATGATGATTAAAGCCAAAAAGAATAAATAATTACAAGTGCTTACTAAATTCAGAATATTTTATTAAAACTATACTGATTGCACCAAATCCCGATGGCATTGCTATCGGGATTTTTTTTGCATAGTTCCTGTAATCCTTTCAAAACCTTAGTTAAACTTATCCGCATAAATTCAATTTTAAAGTTCGGATACCATTATGAATCCACTTAAATTATTATTTTTGCCGAACAAATATATAACACAAATTTTATGCTCATTATTGGACTTGCAGGAGGAACAGGAAGTGGAAAAACGACAGTAGTACACCAAATCATGAATGAATTACCGGACACAGAAGTGGGTGTAATTTCTCAGGATTCGTATTATAAAGAGACTAACAATTTGTCATTTGACGAAAGAGCATTAATCAATTTCGACCACCCGCGTGCGATCGATTTTGAATTGCTGGTAAAACACCTTAAAGCTTTAAAAGCAGGGGAAACCATAGACCAGCCTGTATATTCTTTCATACAGCACAACAGAACCGACGATACGGTTTCAACTCACCCAAGAAAAGTAATGATTGTTGAGGGAATTTTAATTCTAACCAATCCGGAATTACGTGATCTTTTTGACATCAAAATTTTTGTTCATGCCGACTCAGACGAAAGATTAATCCGTCGTTTAAAAAGAGACATTTCAGAACGCGGACGTGATATTGACGAGGTTTTAACACGTTATCAAAACACCTTAAAGCCAATGCACGAACAGTTTATAGAACCTTCTAAGGCTTTCGCCGACATTATAATTCCAAACGACAAATACAATACCGTGGCCATTGATGTAGTCCGGGCTGTAATTAATCAGCGAATTTTATAATTTTTATTGTAAATTTAATGCATCAAAATTAGAAGATACATTTCACCTTTTGTGCCCGAAAATGGCACAAAAGGATTATCACTTATATCAAAACCAAAACATCAATCGAAATTATAAAACGCAATCGGTTAAATGAAAATTAAAAACCCATATAAAGACAAAAAATGGTTTAAACTCCTGGGCAACAAATACGTTTGGGTGTTGCTCTTTTTTGTAATATGGATGTTATTCTTAGATAATTATTCTTATTTTGATCATCGTTTTCTGGACAACCAGATTCATGAATTACAAGACAATAAAAAATACTATCAGGACGAAATAAAAAAAGATCAGGAACAGATCAAACAGCTCAAAAATCCTGAACAAATTGAAAAATATGCCCGCGAAAAGTACTTTATGAAAAAAGACAGCGAAGATATTTACATCATACATTTTGAAGGAGATACCATTCAAGATAAAGAATAACCCGAAAAAATACACAATGGCCACTACCCTGTTCGACGATTTTAGCCCTATTTCATCCAAACAATGGAAACAAAAAATTCAGTTTGAATTAGATGGAGCCGATTACAACCAAACCGTAATTTGGAATTCTCCCGAAGACATTCAGGTAAAACCATTTTACCACACTGATGAATTTACAAAGGCCGCAACGGTAAAAACTCAGGTATCCGACTTTAAAATTTGCCAGAACATTTTTGTTTATGATATTGATAAATCAATTCAAAGAGCCATCAATACACTTGAAAGAGGCGCTGAAAGTCTGCGTTTCACAATTGAAGACAAAACCATTGATGTTCAAAAATTACTGGAAACACTTCCTTTAGAAAATAGAATTGTTTACTTTAATTTGAATTTCATTTCAATCGATTTCGTAAAGCTATTGGACCAGATTTCAATTCAAAAGAAAGCCACTTTTTATTGCAATACTGATCCTATTGGACAATTGGCAAGAGAAGGAAACTGGTTTTCTACAGCAGATAAAAATAATTTTGAAACGCTGGAAAAAATTTCAAAAGCAACAGCCAACATTTCATTTTTAAGTATCGACTCAGGTTTGTATCAAAATGCAGGTGCTACTATCACGCAGCAAATTGCTTATAGCTTAGCACATGCCAATGAATATTTGAACCGCTTTCCGAATACTTTAAAACCAATTGTTTTTGAAGTTTCAGTAGGAACTAATTATTTCTTTGAAATTGCTAAACTTCGTGCATTGCGCATGCTTTTCAAATTAATCGCTGCTGAATATAATCCTGACTTAGAATGTCATTTATTAGTAACTCCTACCAAACGAAATAAAACGATTTACGATTACAATGTTAACATGTTGCGCACAACCACAGAATGCATGTCGGCCATTTTAGGCGGTGCAGATGCTGTAGCCAACCTTCCTTACGATTCTTTGTATCATAAAGACAATGAATTTGGTGATCGTATTGCCCGCAATCAATTACTGGTTTTAAAACACGAAAGCTATTTTGACAAGGTTGATAATCCGGCAGACGGAAGTTATTACATTGAAAGTCTGACGATGCAGCTGGCCGAAAAAAGTTTAACCCTGTTTAAAGACATTGAAGCAAATGGAGGATTCTTAAAACTTTTAAATGACGGAACGATCAAGAAGAAAATTCAGGAAAGTGCTGCAAAAGAACAGGAATTATTCGATTCTAAAAAGGAGATTCTCTTAGGTACGAACAAACATCCGAACAAAGAAGACAAAATGAAACATGATTTAGAATTGTTTCCTTTCGTAAAAATAAAACCAAGAAAAACATTAATTACTCCATTAATAGAAAAAAGATTAGCCGAAAAACTGGAGCAGGAGCGATTGGAACTTGAATGAAATTAATTTCAAATGACTATATTTGAGTATAAATCAAAATAATTATGGAAGCGATCAGACAAATACTATCAGTTAAAAATCATTCCATAACCATAATTCTGCCGGACGATTTTGTAGCAAATGAAGTTGAAGTAATTATTTTACCGGTACAGCATGATGACTATAAAATTCCACAATGGCAAATTGATCAGGTTAGGGAAAGAACCGAAAACTATTTAAAAAAACCTGACAATGTCTCTGACATTGATGATTTTTTAAAAGAAATCGAAAATGATCTATAAAGTAGTCATTATTGAAGAGGCAAAAGCAGATTATAAAAATTCCTTGCTTTATTATAAAAATATACATCCAAAATTAGGTAACAAATTCAATGATTCCTTTAAAAAAAGTATCTCAATCCTTAAAAGTAATCCATTATCTTTTCAGATTAGATATGACAATATTCGAATCATCTTTTTAAAAACGTTTCCATACGCGATACATTATTCTATTTATAAAAACAGCATCGTAATTAAATCTATTTTTCACACATCGAGAGATAGTGAATTAAACTTATTCTAAATAACATTTTTACAATTGAGAAAAGACCTTACACATATTAAGTTAGATGTTAACCGTGAAAAGTTAGACCAACTGGCACATAACTCAGAACCCGTAACTCATAACTTCACCACGGCCGAAGGAATTGAGCTCAAAAAAAGATACTCTGAAAAGGATCTTGAAGATCTAGAATTTCTTGATTTTGGAGCCGGGTTTGCACCCAACTTGCGCGGACCTTACGCTACCATGTATGTAAGACGTCCGTGGACGATTCGTCAATATGCAGGATTTTCGACCGCTGAGGAAAGTAATGCTTTTTACAGAAGAAATTTGGCCGCGGGACAAAAAGGACTTTCGATTGCCTTTGATTTACCTACCCATCGTGGTTACGATTCCGATCATGAAAGAGTAGTTGGTGATGTTGGAAAAGCCGGGGTAGCCATCGATTCTGTCGAAGACATGAAAATACTATTCGATCAGATTCCACTTGATGAAATGTCGGTTTCAATGACTATGAATGGAGCCGTTTTACCTATTATGGCTTTTTATATCGTTGCGGCAGAAGAACAAGGCGTGCCGATTGGGAAATTATCCGGAACCATTCAAAACGATATTCTGAAAGAGTTCATGGTGCGTAATACTTATATTTACCCTCCGACTCCTTCGATGAAGATCATTGCTGACATCTTCGAATTTACAAGTCAAAAAATGCCCAAATTCAACTCTATTTCAATTTCGGGATACCACATGCAGGAAGCGGGTGCCACTGCCGATATCGAATTGGCCTATACCTTAGCCGACGGTCTGGAATATATTAGAACCGGTCTCTCTACCGGAATGAGTATTGATGACTTTGCTCCCCGATTGTCTTTCTTTTGGGCTATCGGAATGAATCATTTTATGGAAATTGCCAAAATGAGAGCAGGTCGAATGATCTGGGCAAAACTGGTACAGCAATTCAATCCCAAAAGTGATAAATCTTTGGCGCTGAGAACCCATTGTCAGACTAGTGGATGGAGTTTAACTGAACAGGATCCGTTTAATAATGTCGCCAGAACTTGTATCGAAGCCACAGCAGCTGCTTTTGGAGGAACACAATCCTTGCACACAAACGCATTAGACGAGGCTATTGCTCTGCCTACTGACTTCTCGGCAAGAATTGCGCGTAATACGCAGATCTTTTTACAAGAAGAAACTAAAATTACCAAAACCGTGGATCCGTGGGGAGGAAGTTATTATGTGGAAAGCTTAACGGATGAAATTCTCAAAAGCACCTGGAAACTTATCGAAGAAGTCGAAGAATTAGGCGGGATGACAAAAGCTATTGAAGCGGGAATTCCGAAATTAAGAATCGAAGAAGCTGCGGCAAGAAAACAGGCCAGAATAGACAGTGGACAAGATATAATTGTTGGTGTAAATCAATATCGATTAGAAAAAGAAGATCCTCTACACATTCTGGATGTTGACAACCAAATGGTTCGCAAGCAGCAGGTGGATCAACTTCAAAAAATTAAAGAAACCAGAGATACTGAAAAAGTAAATCAATCACTCGAAAAATTAATTCATTGTGCAAAGACCGGAGAAGGTAACCTACTCGCAATCGCAATTGAAGCAGCCCGAAACCGAGCGACTTTAGGAGAGATTAGCGATGCCCTTGAAAGTGTATTCGGCAGATTCAAAGCACAAATTAAATCCTTTAGCGGTGTGTATAGTGCAGCAATAAAAAATGACGAGAATTTTGAAAAGGCAAAACAATTAGCAGATGCCTTTGCCAAACAAGAAGGAAGACGTCCCAGAATTATGATTGCTAAAATGGGACAAGACGGACATGACCGAGGTGCAAAAGTAGTTGCGACAGGTTATGCCGATGTAGGTTTCGACGTAGACATAGGTCCGCTCTTCCAAACTCCGGCTGAAGCTGCCAAACAAGCGGTTGAAAATGACGTTCACATCTTAGGAGTTTCATCACTGGCTGCCGGACATAAAACTTTAGTCCCTCAGGTGATTGAAGAACTTAAAAAACACGGACGCGAAGATATTATGGTTATTGTGGGGGGAGTAATTCCCGCACAGGATTACCAATTTCTTTTTGATGCCGGAGCAGTAGCTGTCTTTGGTCCCGGAACAAAAATTAGTGAAGCGGCCATTAAAATCTTAGAAATTTTAATTGATTAGAAGATAAATTCATTACGAGAGAGGCAATTGCCTCTCTTTTTTTATGCTTCTTGATATCATCCTATATTATCGATTAAAAACGGCCATAAAAAAACCTGCTTTTTACAGCAGGTTTTCTTTATAAAGCTTACACTTTATTAATGGTGTATTGTAGCGTTACTATCCGCTTCAATAAACGAAAGATCATAACCGCCAAAGGCTTTAAGGTAACTTTTTAAAGAAGTTCCATAGGCATCTCTAAAGTGTTGCCCTCCTTTGTTCTTAAAAAAGTTTTTAACTGAACCTGCACCACCAAGATGAGCAGCAGCCAAAATACCAGACTCTGTAATTTCAATACCGTTAATAATTTTCCCTTCATACTTTTCGATCTCATTGCGTAAAATCCATTTGTTTTTAGACAATAACACCAGAAATGCTTTTTCCTGTAAGGCAGGGTCTTTTAAAAAGGCTTTGTTGTTTTGAACACCAATAGCTCTCAGTGCCTGAGTCCCAAATTGATATTTCCCCATATAACCTAGCGAATTTACCAAACGATATTTCCCTTGAGATTCCTTAAAAGCTACAGCTTCTTTGAATCCAATAAGGCGTTTTCCGGTAAATGGAGTGTTTAATTTGTGTAAGGTAGGATAATCATCCTCTTCCTGTGATGGAAATACGTATTCAGATCCATCTGTTTTTTCTATTAGAAACCACGGTTTGGTTTCCAGATTAAAGGGTTTAAAACCCAAAGTCAAAAATGTAATAATAACGATCAAACTCGCATAAAAATACCACTTCTTTATCATAAATTGTTTTTCTTCAAAACGCTGTCACCTTTTTGAAATTTCTACGATGCAAAGGTAATAAAAAACAAATTATACTGATAATCAACAAGTTAATGTTTTCTAAAAATAGAAGGCATGCGCTTTAAGCCCTTTATTGGCGGAGTATTCGAGAGTTGGCGCCGGAATTTTTATTGTGTTAAAAACGGAAAAAATAGTCTTTAAAAAATGTGATTTTGTTTCAATTTTCGTCAAATTTACGTCAAAACTAAGATAAATCTGACGAAATCTTTTCGGGTTTTGTGTGAAATCAGGATTATCATTTTGTAAATTTCCGGTTAACATTCCATCAGCTCCATACCCAAAGGCTACATTTAACCACTTTGGAATTTTACTCTCTTTTGCGAAAGAATGAAGATTTACAGAGAGCCAATAGGTTTGCCCATTATAATCTTTTAAAAGCTGTTCATTTAGCGAACTTCCCAATACTTTAGGCCTTAAATTTGCATATTGTGTAGTATTAAAAGAGAATTTTGGAACAATACGCTGTTCTTTCCAAAGTAATTCCTGAGAAACATATAAGGCAGTACCGGTGGCATTAGCAATAACATCTCCTGAAGAAGCGCCCCATTCTGATGAAAATCCATCTAATACTTCGACAGCCGTCAGAAAGGCAAAGCCAAAACCTGCACCATAAATTAATTGTTTTTTTTGATCAGCACCACTCCATTTCATCATTTCAGCACCAAATCTTCCTAAATGATAAGCCGAATACATATGCCCCACCTTATCCATCTGAAGCCATTCGTTATTATCATTTATAAAATGGAAATTAGAGCGGGGATAATCAGCATACCAAAGCTGATTCAAACCCAGCAAAGTTACCGAAGCCAGAGTAGCTTCGGTAAATATGACTGTATTTTGTCTTTTTTTATTTAAAGTATCCGAAGGCGTTAAAAAATTTTCAACCCTGCTTTGAGCGTTCACTGAAAAAACACTCCAAAACCCTAAAACCGATAAAAAAAATATGCTTTTAAAATTCAAAACTATCTTGTTACGCCCTGACTAGCAATCCAGTCTGAATATTTTTTTGCATTTACATTGTGTTCTGCCAAAGTAGCAGCGAATTCATGGTATCCGAAACGTTCAACGCTTGCACAAAAATAAATATAATCGTTTTTCTCCGGGTTTAAAACAGCATCAAGGGCTGTAATATCAGGCATTGCAATTGGTCCCGGGGGAAGTCCGATATTCACGTAAGTATTGTAAGGCGATTTCATAATCAAGTCGTTGTAAAAAACTCTTTTAATTACCTGATCGAAATTATTGTCTCTGAGTTTTAAAGCGTAAATTACCGTTGGATCAGCCTGTAATGGCATTTCTAAACGTAAACGGTTCAAATAAACACCTGCAATGCGAGGTCTTTCATCTTTCTTTACGGACTCTTTATGAACGATGGAAGCTAAAATAGTAACCTGAACCGGAGTTAATCCTTGCTTTTTTGCCTTTTCGATTCTCTCTGCAGTCCAAAAATTATGATATTCTTTGATCATTTTATCACGAAACTTCTCTGCTGAAGTATTCCAGTAGATTTCATAAGTATTCGGAATAAACATAGCAAAAACGTTCTCTTCATTAAAACCATTTGCAGCTAAAAATTCCGGATCTCTAAAGGCTTTCAATAGCGATAAACTGTCCGCTTCGATTTCAGAACCAACTCTTCCTGCAAAATTTTCCAATCTCTCCTGATTATTAAAAGCTAATTTTACCGGAACATTAGAACGCATAGCACGAACCAAATCTATATTGTTCATGTCTTTTTTAAGCAAAAAACGACCTGACTTTACATTTTCAGGATAACTTCTTTTGTTAGCCACCATTTCAAAATCTTCAAAATTCTTGATATAGGGCTCCAATATTTTCTTCACATCGGTATACTTTGCTCCAGTTGGAACATACACGTACAATTCTTTCTCCTCGAATTTGGTATTGGCACTGAAGATTTTACTAATTAAAATAAATCCGTAAACCAATAAAACTGAAATTACGGCAACAGCAGTTAACGTGATGATTTTTTTTATGCTCAAAGTTTTAAATTTAAATGTGTTTATTAATTAACTGAAACATTGCTTCATCCTGATATTTGTTATGGAGCAAAACCCAGTCCTTCTTAATTCCTATTTTCTCAAAGCCAAATTTAGTAAAAAGAGCTACACTTGCTGCATTTCCCATAGCAATATTTGCATATAATTGGTGCAAATTTAAATGGTGAAATGCATACTTAATTAAAAGTCCTAATGCCTCAGATCCAACTTTTTGATTTCTGTTTTCATCCTTTTGAATGACTATCCCAATCCCTGCTCTGTTATTTTTCGGATCAAATTCAAACAAATCAATTAATCCGATCGCCGGAAAGTCCTGATCCTGACAGATCGCCAAACGCAATTGCTTGGCCTCATAAATATCCTGCTGTGCATTTTCGAGATACTGGCGGATCAAAAACCTGCTGTAAGGCGTCTGGGTGTTACTGACTTCCCAAATGCGCTCATCATTCTCCATAGCATACACAAACTCCAAATCGTCAGGTTCCAGTGCCCGCAAATAAATTGAATCGCCTTTGAGTGTTATCATTTGATTTTAGATTGTAGATTGCTGATTTTGGATCGTTTGAGACTAATTAAATTTCGATCGTTCCTTTGAAAACGAATTTGGCTGGCCCGGTTAGAAAAACATTGGTAAAGTGTTCGTCTGACTTCTCAAAAGAAACCACCAATTTTCCGCCTTCAACATTCAGATGAATTGACGTTTTATCTGTTAAACCAATAGCATTCATTGCAATTGCCACTGCCGTTGCTCCGGTTCCGCAAGCCAAAGTTTCATCTTCAACACCTCTTTCATAAGTACGCAATGAAAAGGTACTATCGTTTACTTTTTTTACAAAATTAACGTTACTTCCTTTTTCACCATATAATTCACCATAACGAATTGCGGCACCATTTTCTTTCACATTATAATGTTCTAAATCCTCTACAAGCTGTACGTGATGCGGTGAACCTGTGTTTAAAAAAGTATAAGAATCGTATTTTTTTACTTCATCCACATCAATCATCTGCAAGGAAATAATAGCATCCTCTCCCACCGAAGCATGATGCAATCCATCTGTTGCAATAAAGGTAGTTTTGTCGTCAATAACCCCCAACTGATTGGCAAAAGCTACCAGACAACGACCGCCATTTCCGCACATCGAACTCTGATTTCCGTCTGAATTATAATAGACCATTCTGAAGTCCGTTTCCGTATCATTTTCGAGCAAGATAAGTCCGTCCGCACCTATCCCGAAACGTCTGTCGCACAGGCGTTCAATCAATTTAATATTGTCTTTTGGAAAGAACTCTGAACGGTTGTCAATCATAACAAAATCGTTCCCGGTACCCTGATATTTATAAAATTCTATTTGCATTTTTTTTACATTAACTGACACAAAAGTACGAACAAATAATTAATGAAATGTTAATCATTGTTAAAGAGCGTTAAACCATTTTCTCAGATAATTTTTTGAAGTATTTTTACGTTAAAATAACCAATAATATAAACTGTAATATGAAAAGATTTTCAACCTTATTTTTAGTTTCACTGCTTAGCGGTGCAACTACCCTTGGTGCTTACAAATTATTATTTGAAAGCAGCAATTCTTTTTTTGGAAGAGGAAATTCTGTTGTTACTCTTGCCCCAAACTCATTTGGAAAAAACGTAGCACTATCTGCTGAAACGGTTGATTTTACAGCAGCCGCAGACAAAACCATTCACACTGTTGTTCACGTTAAAAATGTCTCGCGAAGAACCGTCAGCAATCCTATGATGGAATTTTTCTACGGTTATGGAGGTCAACAACAGCAGGAGCAAGTTGGAACCGGATCCGGAGTTATTATTTCGGAAGACGGATACATTGTAACCAATAATCATGTGATTAAAGATGCTACAGAAATCGAAATTACTTTAAACAATAAAAAATCATACAAAGCAAAATTAATAGGTACCGATTCTAAAATGGACATCGCTTTACTGAAAATTAATGCTGATGAAAAATTACCTTATACCGCTTTTGCTAATTCTGATTCTGTAAAAATCGGAGAGTGGGTTTTGGCAGTAGGAAATCCGTATAATTTAACCTCTACGGTTACTGCCGGAATTGTTTCGGCAAAAGCCCGAAATCTGGATACTAACGGAATTCAGTCATTCATTCAGACAGATGCGGCTGTAAACCCCGGAAATAGTGGTGGTGCATTAGTAAACACCAGAGGTGAGTTGATCGGTATCAATACTATGATCTCTTCTATGACCGGTTCTTATGTTGGATATTCGTTTGCTGTTCCGTCTAATATTGCCCGAAAAATAATCGAAGACATTATGGAATTCGGAAATGTACAAAGAGGTATTTTGGGTGTTGAAGGTGGTGAATTAAACAGTACTGCTTCCAAAGAACTAGGAATTACCGAAACACAAGGTTTCTACATTAGCAAAGTTTCTAAAAACTCCGGAGCCGAAAAAGCAGGATTGGGGAAAGGAGATATTATTATAAAACTTGACGACCAGAACATTGCCACTTATGCAGATCTGTCCGGTTATATTAATACCAAACGTCCAAATGATGTTGTAAAAGTGACCTATATTAAAGATGGAAAAACAAAAACAGTTCCGGTAACTTTAAGCAAAAATGAATTTTTCAGCACTGAATTTAAAGGAATCGAGCTGGAAAACATCGATGCCTCAGATAAAAAGAAATTCAAAATTGATTATGGTGTAAAAATCAGAAGCATCACTAACGAAAACTTAATGCAGTATCAAAATGAGCTTCAAGGCAATATTATCTTAAGTATTGACAATGTAAAAGCAACCAACATTGAAACTGTTTCTAAACTTTTAAACAATAAAAATGACGGACAAAGTGTGCGTCTTGAAATGATCAGTAAGTCGGGAGAAATTCTCAGAATTATTATTTAAACCTCTCCTTACGGTCGCAGTTATCAGTAGCAGTTTACAGCTTGTTTTACACTGGAAACCGAAAGCCGAGACTGAAAACTCCTAAAAAAGTCATCTTAGAAATAAGGTGACTTTTTTGTTTTCCTTCGCAAATGAGCTCCCATTTTCATTATCATAAGCTCAATTTTTAACTAATTAGGGAAAATTATTTTTTATATAAATTTCAAAAATAAATCATAAAACAGTTTACGAAATCGATTGAAATGGGTACTTTTGCGCAAAATTTAAAAATAGTCGTCTATTTATTTTTTCAATTTAATCAATTATGAGCAAAAAATCTTTGTACCAAAAAGAGGTATCATTACAAGTCGACCGAAGAAGAGCTGGTGTCGAATTAATCAAAATCATAAGCGATTTATGGTATGACAAATCCATTGAAATGGTTCTTTTCAAAAACCAATTACTGGATCAAAATGTCAGCGATATTATCAATTTGCATCAATATGCCGGTGAATTCGTAGGCAAGCCTATCACCATTTTTGATTCAGTGGAAATCGCGAGAGTTATTTTATCTTTAGATCTTCCACCTGCTAAGTTAGATCTTGGAAAACTAACTTACGAATATCGTTTGGAAGATGAAAAGTATCCTGATGCGCGATATTTTGTAATCGATAAATTGAAAGAAGCAAAATCTTCAGAAGAAATTCAGCCAAAAGATGTTGTTTTATATGGTTTCGGAAGAATTGGCCGTTTATTAGCGAGAGAATTAATGTCTAAAACCGGTAAAGGAAATCAATTGCGACTGAGAGCGATTGTTACCAGAGACAAAAATGACGCTTCGACATTAGAGAAAAGAGCTTCTCTTTTAAGATACGATTCAATACATGGAGATTTTCAAGGGTCTGTTACTGCCGATCCAAAGAACAATGCATTAATTATCAACGGAACTACCGTTCATATCATTACAGCAAATTCACCGGAAGAAATTGATTATACTTTATACGGAATCAATGAGGCCTTAGTTATTGACAATACAGGAGCTTTTACAACAGAAGAAGCTTTAAAAAGACACTTAACTTCTAACGGAGCCAGTAAAGTTTTATTGACTGCTCCTGGAAAAGGAGTTCCAAATATCGTTCACGGAGTAAACCATAACGAGTACAATCCTGACGAAATTGATATTTTCTCTGCTGCATCATGCACGACAAATGCGATCACACCAGTATTAAAAGCTGTTGAAGATACTTTAGGAGTAGTAAAAGGACATTTAGAAACCATCCATGCCTATACAAACGACCAGAATTTGGTTGACAATATGCATAAAAAATACCGTCGTGGAAGAGCAGCAGCTTTAAACATGGTCATTACCGAAACCGGTGCAGGAAGTGCCGTTGCAAAAGCATTGCCATCATTAGAAGGAAAATTAACATCTAATGCCATCAGAGTTCCTGTTCCAAACGGTTCATTGGTAGTTTTAAACTTAGAAGTTAAAAAAGCAACTTCGATCCCGGCTATCAACAAGATCATGAAGAAATACGCTTTGGAAGGTGAATTAGTAGAGCAAATCAAATATTCATTGAACAACGAATTGGTTTCATCAGACATCGTAGGAACTTCAGCGCCTTCAATCTATGACAGTAACGCTACAATTGTTTCTAAAGATGGTAAAAATATCGTCTTATACATTTGGTACGATAACGAATACGGCTATAGCCACCAGGTAATTCGTCTGGCGAAATACATTGCTAAAGTAAGACGTTTTACTTACTACTAGGATACACCAAAACCATTCATACAGCAAAAGCCATCAAGTTTTCTTGATGGCTTTTGTATTTTAGTTGTAATCACTTCAATTCTACCCGATTAAAATGAATCCATAGCACTTTTGTAAACTATATGGGTAAAACTGTAGTACTCTTTACCTCTGAAATTACAAAAACAGTATTGATCAGAGAAACTTCAGGAAGAACTGCTAATTTTTTTTGATGAAAGTGATGAAAACTTTCCATATCGGGAATGACAACTTTCAACATATAATCAAAATTTCCCGAAACATAATTACACTCCACCACTTCAGGCAGATTTAAAATAGACTGATTGAATCCTTCCGAAGTATCATAAGTCTGCTTCGTGAGGGTCACCTGACAATACACCGTTAAATTATTACCGAGTTTTTTCTTGTTTAAGATAGAGACATACTTCTCTATAACACCCTCTTTTTCAAGACGTTTCACCCTATCATGAACCGGTGTCAGAGACAGATTTATCTTGTTCGCAATGTCTTTTAAAGTATAATGCGCATTTTCCTGTAAAAGTCGTAAGATTTTCTTGTCAATTTCATCTAAAGCCATAACGAAAACGTTTTCATTGATTAATAAAATTTAGTCATTTTTTCTTTTTAGAGGCAATTTGCTTTCCTGAAACAGTATATTTTTCTGTAAAAGTATAAAATAAAATAATATTTTCTTATTTATTCCACATTAATCAATAATATATTCTCTATCTGTAGTTTTGTAAAACAATTTCAACAAAAAATAAAAAAGATAACAAAATGATAATAGGTGTTCCAAAAGAAATCAAAAACAATGAGAACCGTGTAGCATTAACTCCTGCAGGAGTTTCTGAAATGAAAAAACACGGACATACTGTTTACGTACAAGCTACAGCCGGTTTAGGAAGTGGTTTCAGTGATGATGAATATGCAAATGCAGGTGCGGTAGTTTTAGGAACTATTGAAGAAGTATATGCCATTGCAGAAATGATTATTAAAGTAAAAGAGCCTATTGCTTCTGAATACCCATTAATCAAAAAAGATCAATTATTATTCACTTACTTCCACTTTGCTTCATCAGAGCCATTAACTCATGCTATGCTTGAGAAAGGTGCTGTATGTTTGGCTTACGAAACAGTTGAAAAAGCAGACCGCAGTTTACCATTATTAGTACCAATGTCTGAAGTTGCAGGTCGTATGGCTATCCAACAAGGGGCAAAATACCTTGAAAAACCATTAAAAGGAAGAGGAATTCTTTTAGGAGGTGTTCCAGGTGTTCCACCAGCAAAAGTATTGGTTTTAGGAGGAGGGATCGTAGGAACTCAAGCTGCTAAAATGGCTGCTGGTTTAGGCGCTCAGGTTACTATCATGGATTTAAGCTTACCACGTTTACGTTATTTAGATGATATCATGCCAGCTAACGTGAACACAGAAATGTCTAACCACTACAATATCACTAAAGCAATCGCTACAGCTGATTTAATTGTTGGTGCCGTTTTGATCCCGGGAGCAAAAGCACCTCACTTAATTACTCGTGACATGTTAAAATTAATGCGTCCTGGAACTGTTGTTGTTGACGTAGCTGTAGATCAGGGTGGATGTATTGAAACTTGTACTCCTACAACTCACGAAAACCCAACTTTCATCATCGATGATATTGTTCACTATTGTGTAGCTAATATGCCGGGAGCTGTTCCTTACACTTCTACTTTAGCTTTAACAAATGCTACTTTACCTTATGCTGTACAATTAGCAAACAAAGGATGGGAGACAGCTTGTAACGAAAACGAAGAATTGAAAAAAGGATTAAACATTGCTAATGGAAAAATCCTTTACAAAGGAGTTGCTGAAGCGTGGAATTTACCTTTCAACGAAGAAATAGTGTTAGCAAACGCATAGTGCTAACATTAAAATAAGTGCTTACTAAATCACTATCAAAAGGCTTTTCTTAATTGAGAAGCCTTTTTTTACGCATAAAAAAACCTGTCATAAAACATGACAGGTTCTATAGCTTTCAAGTTCAGAAGAACTATTTTTCATCCAGAACTTCCTGCAACACTTTTGCTTCTGTTCCATTTGGAAAAGTTACTTTAATTTTTTGGGCTATTGTCGGCGCAATTTCAGTTATAGCCTTTTTGTCGTATGACTCACCTTTTTTAATATGCCATCCATAAAAAATAGCCGGCACATGTGTATCATAACTATAAGGAGTTCCATGTGATGTTCCTGTAGTAGAATATTCAATATTTCCAGGTTTATCAAGGATAATCAAATCTCCGTTTTGAGTTACATCATAACCTTTCGCTATAAAATCAAGGTAATAATCCTTTCCGGAATTTGCTAAAATTTCCTCTTCTGTATATGCTCTTTTAACTTGTGGCTGTGAAATCAAAAACTCTTTGAAACTCTGCTTCACTTTTACTAAATCAAGTCCTTTTTTCTTAAGAACTGGCTTATTCAAAAACACATTAAAGTTCGAATAATTTAAAATCAAATCTACACCAAATGTTTTCACTGAAAAATCCTGTAGACTCTTTCTAACATCCTTAACCGGATAATTGTTTACATTATATTTTCGATCCTTTAAATAGATCACATTCTCAGCACCCGCATGATCAGCTGTTAAGAATAACAAATAATTATCTTTCCCAACCGTTTTGTCTAAATAATTTAAAAAGTCAGCAATTGTTTGATCCAATCTTAAATAAGTATCCTGAAGTTCCATCGATCTTGGTCCAAGTAAATGCCCCACATAATCTGTAGAAGAAAAACTAACCGTTAGAAAATCAGTTATACTATCTTTCCCTAACTCTTCCTTCTCGATAGCCTTCATCGCAAATTCTGCCAACAAGTCATTTCCATAAGGAGTAGCTCTCAAAACCCCCGCATCATTCTTCTCGTACATACCTTTTAAATCATAAGGAAAAACCGGCGCAGCACTTCCATACAACTTCCCTTCGTATGGATTATTATCAGGTAAGCTTTCATTATAAACTGAAAGTGGCTTATACAAATCCCACCCTTTATTGATATACGTCATATAACGCTTCTCATTATTGAATTCCGAAACCCATTCTGGTAACTTTTCACCATAAAAAGTACTCGAAATAAAAGAACCTGTCTTACTGTACCAGAAAGCCCAATTCGCAAAATGTCCTGCCGGTAAAATCGCACCACGATCTTTCAAACTCATTCCAATCACTTTACCTTCAAAATTAGTTCCCATTCTTACTTCATCAGTAATAGTAGTACTTAGCAAGTTTTTAGGAGACATCGCGCCTTCTTCAGCAGTACCATCGCCTACTGTTTTCACACTAGCATCATCCGTGCAATAGGTATCTTTACCAAGGGTTCTGCTAAACCATTCATTTCCTACAATTCCATGAGTTGCCGGTGTGGTCCCTGTATAAATAGACGCATGACCAGGAGCAGTGTAAGTAGGCATATAATTGTAATGCATATTCTGGAAAGTATATCCATTATTCATCAATCTCTTAAATCCATTAGACGAAAAATCATCTGAGAACCGATACAAATATTCCATTTTCATCTGGTCTACCACAATACCTACCACCAACTTAGGGCGCTGCTGAGCACTTAAATTTGAAATTACAAACAGTGTCAACAATACAATAGTTTTTTTCATACTTAATTTATAATGTTTCAAACAAAAATACTCAATAGCATTTAAAAAAATCTATCACACCATCTTAAAAAACAAAAAATGACTGTATTTTAACAAAAACCAAATTAATAGAGCAATTATGGCGTTCCCCTTTGGGTCGGGCTGTCCGCTAAATCTTTTGCGATAGAAGTTTCAGGGAATTTTAAATGTACGGTAATCGCAAAAGGATATCGCTTCCATCCCTAACGCAGTCTGTGATAAAAAGAATATTCAAAGAAAATAGGACTAAAGTTTTTAACCGCAAAGTTCGCAAAGGTTTACGCAAAGCACGCAAAGAAAAAGGGCTGAAAGCCCGAAAAGCAAAGAGCATGGTGCAAAGCACTATGTATAAAGCAACAGCAAACATCGCCCTGAAAGGGCAAAAGCAATTTTCACTCCTGTAAATCAAAAAAAATCCGATCTAATCCGCGTTTTCGCCAGGCGAATCCGTATCATCCGTGTACTTTTTTAACCGCAAAGCGCGCAAGAATTTAAAAACGCTATAAAACAAAAAACCCTATCCGATTTGGATAGGGTTCTTAAAAGAAAGGCGACGACATACTCTCCCACATAACTGCAATACCATCTGCGCAGGCGGGCTTAACTTCTCTGTTCGGGATGGGAAGAGGTGAGCCCCGCCGCAATAACCACCTTAAGGCTGTTAGTTGCTTGGGCAACTTTTTAATTAACAATTGATAATTAAAACAATATTTTAACATACTGAGATAAAGAAACAAATAAGTTTTTAGTTAAGAAAGTTTCCTCCCGATAGCTTGCGCTATCGGGAAAAGGGTGTACATAAGCTTACGGATTATTAGTACTACTCGACTATGACATTACTGCCTTTACATCTATAGCCTATCAACGTGGTCATCTTCCACGATCCTTAAAAGAAATCTCATCTTGTGGTGGGTTTCGCGC
>NZ_MIKE01000024.1:0-515812 GCF_001853485.1 Flavobacterium tructae
GTATCTCGATGCCGAGTCACTATACTATGAGGTATTAATCCAAATTTCTCTGGGCTATCCCTCTGTAAAAGGTAGATTGCATACGCGTTACGCACCCGTGCGCCGGTCTCTATATCCGAAGACATATACCCCTCGACTTGCATGTGTTAAGCCTGCCGCTAGCGTTCATCCTGAGCCAGGATCAAACTCTTCATCGTATATTTTTATATTATATCTCGATGATATCTATCGGTTCTTTTCGAATCTTACGATTCTATTACTCTTATTCTTTTGTTCCGATTTGCATCGAAACGGCTGTCAATTCAATATGTCTACGAACGTATTCTTTTTTCTTAATTTCGCTTGTTTCTCAAAGCGGGTGCAAAAGTAGAAAACTTATTTCTAATCGGCAAGAGTTTTTTGAAGTTTTTTTTTAGAAAATTTCTTTTCGTTTTTAACTCCTCTCCTTACCAATCTCTCAATGAACTTCCCTTGTTTTGCGGGGTGCAAACTTAAAACTTTCTTTCTTTACTCGCAAGCTTTTTAGAATCTTTTTCTGAAAATTTCTTTTCGTTTTAATTCCTTCGCTTGTCAGTATTTCAGTGAACGTTTATCGCTGTTGCGGGTGCAAAAGTAGTCACTTTATCCGCTTTTACAAGCTTTTTCTAAACTTATTTTTAATCTTTTTCGAAACTTTTTCCTAACACTCTGATAATATCGGTTTTACACATTGTTATTCTTTTTAAATTTATACGATTTTTCTTAAAAACGTCCGTTTACCACATTTTACCCCCTCAACAACATGTTCTTTTCACACCCTTCCTTACATATCCTACCATTATATTACCAAATTTCACCCATACACAACCTCACTCCTCCTATTTTTGACATCTCCCGCTCTCAAGCGACCACTAAAACCCATATTGAAACAAACATAGCAGACTCCAAAACAACTCCAATCATATCCTTCCCAACTTAACCCGCAACAATACCTTATATTATAGTATACAAAAACAAAGAAAACCAGCCCATCTAATCAACACCTATTATATTATAGTATAAACATGAATTTATATATTGTATGTATTTACGTAATGCGCTATATTTGCATTCACAAAATTATAAACAATGATTAAGATTACTTTACCCGACGGGTCAATTAGAGAGTTCGCTTCAGGCGTAACTCCGATGGAGGTTGCGAAAAGCATTAGTGAAGGATTTGCAAGAAACGTGATTTCTGCATCTTTTAATGGTACAACAATTGAAACCGAAACCCAATTGACGACCGACGGTAGTCTTACTTTATATACCTGGAATGATGCGGAAGGAAAAAAGGCTTTTTGGCATTCCACTTCACACGTAATGGCACAAGCCCTTGAAGAATTGTACCCTGGAATTAAACTAACTCTAGGACCTGCAATTGCAAATGGCTTTTATTACGATGTTGATTTTGAAGATCAAAAAATTACTGATGCTGACTTCAAAAAGATTGAAGATCGTGTTCTTGAAATCTCAAGAGGGAAACATGAATTCAAAATGCGTCCGGTTAGCAAAGCTGACGCTTTAGAAATGTACAAAGACAACGTTTACAAAACGGAACTGATTTCAAATCTTGAAGACGGTACTATTACATTTTGCGACCATGCTACTTTTACTGACCTATGCCGTGGTGGACATATTCCGAATACAGGAATTATCAAAGCCATGAAAGTTATGAGTGTAGCAGGGGCTTACTGGAGAGGTGACGAAAAAAATAAGCAGTTAACTCGAGTTTACGGAACTTCTTTCCCTAAGCAAAAAGATTTGACTGAATATCTTGAACTTCTTGAAGAAGCTAAACGTCGTGATCACCGTAAACTTGGTAAAGAACTTGAATTGTTTGCTTTTTCTCAGAAAGTCGGACAAGGTTTACCTTTATGGCTACCTAAGGGTGCGGCACTTAGAGATCGTTTAGAGCAATTTTTAAAGAGAGCTCAAAAGAAAGCCGGATACGAACAAGTTGTTACTCCACATATTGGACAAAAAGAGCTTTATGTTACTTCTGGTCACTATGCGAAATATGGAGCTGACAGTTTTCAGCCTATACACACTCCTGCCGAAGGTGAAGAATTCTTATTAAAACCAATGAACTGTCCTCACCACTGCGAAATCTACAATGTAAGACCTTGGTCCTACAAAGATTTACCAAAACGTTACGCAGAATTTGGTACAGTTTACAGATACGAACAATCTGGTGAGCTACACGGGCTAACTCGCGTAAGAGGATTTACTCAGGATGACGCACATATCTTCTGTACTCCGGAACAGTTGGACGAAGAATTCAAAAAGGTAATCGATTTAGTACTTTATGTATTTGGTTCCTTAGGTTTTGAAAACTTTACAGCTCAGATTTCATTGAGAGATCAGGAAAACAGAGAGAAATACATTGGTTCTGATGAGAACTGGGAAAAAGCCGAGAACGCTATTATCAATGCTGCAGCCGACAAAGGACTGAATACGGTTGTAGAATATGGTGAGGCTGCTTTTTATGGTCCGAAACTTGACTTCATGGTTAAAGATGCTTTAGGCAGACAATGGCAGCTAGGAACTATTCAGGTAGATTACAACCTTCCGGAACGTTTTGAATTGACTTATAAAGGTGCCGATAACGAATTACACCGTCCGGTTATGATTCACAGAGCTCCTTTTGGATCAATGGAACGTTTTATCGCAATTTTACTAGAACATACCGCAGGAAATTTCCCACTTTGGCTAATGCCGGAGCAAGCTATAATCTTGTCTTTGAGCGAGAAATACGAAATATATGCTAAAAAAGTTTTAGATTTGCTAGAAAATCACGAAATTCGCGCCCTAATTGACAACCGAAATGAGACTATCGGTAAGAAAATTAGAGATGCTGAGATGCAAAAAACTCCATTTATGCTGATTGTAGGTGAGGAAGAGGAAAAAAACGGAACGGTTTCTATCCGTCGTCACGGGCAAGAAGGAAAAGGTAATATTACAGTTACAATCGATGAATTTGTCGCTATTGTAAACGAAGAAATAAAAAAGACATTAAAAGTTTTTACAGTTTAACTTAAATTATAAAGTCATAGCAATAAGAAGCAACAGAGGTTACCAACCTCGAGTAGAAAAAAAGGATGCCCACAGAATAAACAATAATATTCGTGGCGTACAAGAAGTAAGATTAGTAGGCGAAAACATCGAACCTGGTGTATTTAAGCTTGCTGAAGCTTTACGATTAGCAGATCAATTTGAACTTGATTTAGTTGAGATCTCGCCAAACGCTGAGCCACCGGTTTGTAAAATCATGGATTACAAGAAATTCGTTTACGAACAAAAGAAACGTGATAAGGTGTTAAAAGCTAAGTCTACGCAAGTTGTCGTAAAAGAAATTCGATTCGGTCCTCAAACGGATGAGCATGATTACGAATTTAAAAGAAAAAATGCGGAGAAGTTCCTGAAAGAAGGTGCTAAACTAAAAGCATTTGTATTCTTTAAAGGACGTTCTATCATCTATAAAGATCAAGGTCAGATTTTACTTTTACGTTTGGCAACAGACCTTGAGGAGCACGGTAAAGTTGAGGCAATGCCAGTTTTAGAAGGAAAGAGAATGATTATGTTCATTGCTCCGAAGAAGAAAAAATAATTATTTGCTTTAAGCAATAAGCAATAAGCTTTAAGCAGGAGTTTAAATAAACTATTTGCTTAAAGCTTAAAGCCTAAAGCCTAAAGCTTTTGAAGATATAAGTAAGTAAGAATAAATTAAAACACTAGGAAAAATGCCTAAAATGAAAACAAAATCTAGCGCCAAGAAACGTTTCAAAGTTACTGGTTCTGGAAAGATTAAAAGAAAGCATGCTTTTAAAAGTCACATCTTGACTAAAAAATCTAAAAAACGTAAATTAGCTTTGACACACTCAGCGCTAGTTCACTCTACAGATATGAAAAGCATCAAACAACAATTAAGAATTATCTAATAATTCTTTAGGTTTAAAATTATTTATATAACCTTGGAGTATGGCTTTTAAGTTCCTTTGATTCAATTCAGGACGCCTGCTACAAAAACACATTAAAATTATGCCAAGATCGGTAAATTCAGTTGCTAAAAGAGCAAGAAGAAAAAAAATAATGAAGCAAGCCAAAGGTTTCTTTGGTAGACGTAAAAACGTTTGGACAGTTGCTAAGAATGCGGTAGAGAAAGCGATGAGCTACGCTTACCGTGACAGAAAACAGAATAAAAGAAATTTCCGTGCTTTATGGATTCAACGTATCAACGCTGGAGCTAGATTAGAAGGAATGTCTTATTCTCAATTCATGGGGAAAGTAAAAGCTAACGGAATCGAATTGAACCGTAAAGTTCTTGCAGATTTAGCGATGAACCACCCTGAAGCTTTCAAAGCAATACTTAATAAAGTAAAATAAACGTTTTATAAACTCAATTTAGATTACTTACTTATCATAGAAAAACCATCCCGCTGAAACGGGATGGTTTTTTGCTTTATACCGGTTTGCTAAATTCTAATTTTTAAAGGTACATTTGTATAAAACTTATAGCAATGTACACTGCTCTTTTTGCACACATCGAAAAATTTGTAACTCTCGAAGCTTCTGAGATTGATCTCCTAGAATCTGTTTTAAGTTTATCAAATATTAAAAAGAAAGATCACGTACTTCGGGAAGGTCAAGTATGCAACACTCTCTATTTTATCGTTAAAGGATGCATGCGTCAATACATCATTAATTCAAAAGGGACGGAACAGACTCTTCAATTTGGAATTGAAAGCTGGTGGATTACCGATTACTTAAGTTATCACAACCATGTTCCTTCTCATTTTTATATTCAGGCTGTAGAGAATTCTGAGGTTATTGCCTTAGAACAATCTGTACTGGAGTCTGTACTAATTCAAGTTCCGAAATTGGAGCGCTACTTTCGCATTGTTTCCCAGAAGTCATTTGGAGCTGCACAAATGCGAATTAAGTTTCTATTCACCATGTCTGCAGAGGAAAGGTATCATCATTTCAATAACCTCAATCCTGAGTTTGTTCAGCGCGTTCCCCAATATATGCTTGCCTCCTATCTTGATTTTTCGGCTGAATTTATGAGTAAAATCAGGGCTGGAAAAGTTTAATTCTGAAAAACTAGAGCTCTCAGATACTAAGCCACTAAACTTCTTTTGGTTTTAGAGTATCAAAAAAATAAATCCTGTTCTTTTATATACATCGTTAGTGAGCTCTGAACCTTATTACCTCAGAATCTCAGCGACTCAATAGTTTTCTTGAAGTAGTTCAAGTTTTTCAAATATGATATATATGATCTTTGTATCAAACTTTTAAAAACACTTCAAATGAAACCAAGAATCGTTATTCCAACAGTTGCTCCTCAAGCGTACCAAGCATTACTTAATTTAGAAAAATACATTTCTACTACTTCACTTACACCCGTACACAAAGAGCTGATTAAAATTCGTGCTTCACAAATAAACGGCTGTGCGCATTGCATTAATATGCATACCACCGATGCCAGAAAACAGGGTATATCAGAACAGTATATTTATTTACTTAGCGCCTGGCGAGATACTGATATTTATACGGAGGAGGAAAAAGCAATTTTAGCTCTGACGGAAGAAGTAACACTAATTAGCCATCACGTATCTGATGAAACCTATCAAAATGCTGCAAGCCTGTTCAATGATCAATATCTTGCCGAAATTATCCTGACTATTATTACTATTAACTCCTGGAATAGAATTGCTATCACAACAGGATTAAGAGTTTCATAATTGTTTCAGAAATAAATAATACTCCACAATACAAAAAAAGCTTTCAGGTATGAAAGCTTTTTTTGTATTTACCTGGAAATCAAGCATAAAAAATAAAATCAAAATTTATGGAAAAACAGGTATTTATACGCTTTTTTAAGAACTTTAATTCTTTACTTTTGGCGCATGATACCTTACAGAATGCGCGTTTTCCTATTTATTATATTCACTATTTTATCCTTGCAATTCTGTCAGAAAAAAACCTCAAATACTCCCAAGCCAAAAAATACAAAACCCGAAATTGAACAAGCGATACTAACCGCAGATCGCTTTTACAGCCAAAAAGAATTTGACAGCGCTTTTTTCTATTACAACAAACTACGATCGATCTGCAATCCGGTAACAGATTCGGAAAACTACATTACTTCTCTGAACCGCATGGCAGAAATACAGCAAGATCAAGCTGATTATGCAGGTAGCGAAAATACCATTAAAGAAATACTGCCTTATCTGAAGTATGTAAAAAAGCAATCTCAGATATGGAACACCTATGTCATTTTAAGTATCAATTATCTGAATACCTACGATTACAAAAATGCTATACGCTACAATCAAAAGGCACTACAGCTGCAAACTGAAGAATGGAGAAAACTGGCCGCAAAAAATAACATGGCTGTTATCTTAATGGAAGAAGGAAAATACAATGAGGCTCTCCAGATCTTCCTGTCTTTGACAACAAAGAAAGAAGTTCTTAATAATAATGAGTTTCAAGGGAAAGCACTGGACAATATTGGATTCTGCTACTTTAAAATATACCATTCAGATAAAGCTCTGTATTATTTCCAAAAAAGTCTTGAAATAAGGAAAAAACAAAACGATTCTTTCGGTTTAGGAAAAAGCTATCTGCATTTTGCTAAATTTTACGAAGAAAGCAATCTGTTATTAGCCAAAAAATACATGCATTTAAGCTATGAGAAATTTACTCTTGCCCATACTATCGACGAGCGTCTGTCTTCTTTAAAACTAATTATCAAGAATAGCTCTGATCGTGAATTAAAAAAATATTCTATTGTTTATGTAAATCTAATCGACAGCATTTTTGAAGTTAAACAAAAAGCTAAAAATCAATATGCCAAAATTAAATACGACTCGACAAAAGAGAAAAATGAAAATTTAAGACTAAAAACATACAAAGTCGAAAATGAAATACAAATAGAAAAGCAACGAAACAGAAACATTTTCTCCTATATCATAATTACCCTTAGTTTAAGTTTAGTCACTGTACTTTATTTCTACCTGACTTCAAAAGGAAATAAAGAGAAAATAGAAGCTACTTATAATAGTGAAACCCGGATCGCAAAAAAACTTCATGACGAATTAGCTAACGACATTTATCACACGATGGCTTTTACTGAAAGCAAAAATCTTTCTATAAAGGAGAATAAAATACAATTATTAAACAACCTGGAAGCCATATACTCCCGAACCCGAAATATATCGAAAGAGAACAATCAAATTATAACTTCAGAAGATTTCATTCTTAATTTAGAGGAAATGATTGAAGGATTTAATACTCCCGTCATTCATATTTTTGTAAATGACTTAGAAACTATAGATTGGAACGAAATTGAAAAGAATAAAAAGATGACTGTTTACAGAACAGTACAGGAGTTGCTTGTAAATATGAAAAAACATAGCGCCGCAACTCTTGTTACGATCACCTTTAAAAAAACAGACCAAAATATAATGATAACCTATACTGACAATGGAATAGGAATCGACCTTGCTGCCATAAAATTTCAAAATGGCCTTTATAATATAGAAAACAAAATTCTATCAATAAAAGGAGAAATCACCATCGATTCTACTCCCGAAAAAGGGTTTAAAGTTTTTATTAATTTTCCAGCTTAAAAATGAAGAAACCACTTTACTTTCTTCATAGAAGAGTTTTTTTACAGCGTTTGATACTACTGCTATCAATAGCAATAGCCGGTATAACATTATTGCAATCCGACGAGTTCAACACACCATCAGATTCTGGTCAAAAGAATAATTCAGCAGAAATTCTAAAATTTTCAGATCTGGCCGACTCTTTATATGATGCTTATAAATTGGACAGTTCTTACTATTACTACAATAAGGCCAAGCTTCTTTGTAATCCTAAAATCAATACTATTGATTATGTTTACACTTTGTACTCGATGTCTCAAATCAAATACGATCAGGGGGATTATATTACCAGTGAAGCACATGCAACCGAAGCTTTACCTTACTTAAAGTATATTAAAAATCCAAGACATGCATCAATCCTTTACAATCAACTAGGAATTAACTACTCTAATACCTATAACTATAGTGATGCCATTCTTTACCTAAAAAAAGCAATACATCTAAAATCAAGTACCTGGAGAAGATACATGGCTTTAAACAATCTGGCTACTGTTTATATGGATCAACATCGATATAAGGAAGCAGAACAAATTTTATTTATCCTATCGACACAAAAAAGAACTTCAAATTATGAGGATATTGATAAAGATAATTATGCCCGGGCAATTGATAATTTAGGCCTGTGCTATTTCAGATTGGGAGATCCTGATAAAGCACTCAAATATGTAAATGAAGCCTTAAAGATCCGACTTTCACTCTCGTCAGAATACGAATACTCATTGGTTGGAATTTACAGACATCTTTGCCTTTTTTACATGAAAACCAATCCTAAGTTAGCAAAGGAATACGCTCTAAAATCACATAAAGTAGCCACAAAAATAAAGATCCTGACGGACAGAATTAGTTCGCTATCACTATTAATTAAAACCAGCGAGGGATCAGATCTAAAAAAATACTCCTTATCCTATATTGAACTTATTGACAGCATTACTCATGCAAGGTGTAAAACAAAGAATCAATTCACCAATATTAAATATATATCCCGAATAGACAAAACAGAGAACCTACTACTTAAAGCACAAAAAGCAGAAAATGAGCTGGAACTGGCAAGGCAAAAAAGACGCAACATCTATTTGTATATGATCATTGTACTTATTCTAAGTCTTATTGCTTTTGTTTACTTCTATCTCAAATCAAAAGGAACAAAACAAAAAGACGATGCTGTTTTTGAGAGTGAAATACGAATATCACAAAAATTGAAAGATGAACTTACCAATGATGTGTATCACAGCTTAACGTTTGCTGAAACTGTTGATTTGGAAAAACGTGAGAATAAAGAAAGGCTTTTAAATAATTTACATGCGATTTACACCAAAACCCGAAACATTTCGAAAGAAAATGGCTCGGTACCTACAAATGAAAGCTACTCCACCTCGTTAAAAGAAATGATTTCAGGATTTAAAACTGCCGATTTAAATATTATTCTCAATGGTTTTGATGCAATTTCCTGGAACGAACTTGAAAAAAGTAAAAAAATTATACTTTACAGAATCCTTCAGGAGCTATTTGTGAACATGAAAAAGCACAGTCAGGCGACATTAGTTAGTCTTACTTTTAAAAATTTTGAAAAAAAAATAGTTATAATTTACAGTGACAACGGGGTCGGAGCCTATAATAGATCAATAATTTTAAAAAATGGACTACAAAATGTGGAAAACCGTATTAAAACCATAAATGGAAATATTATTTTTGACTCCAATTCTAAAACAGGTTTTAAATTAAGTTTCAATTTCCCCAAATAAACAAAGTAATATGTTCAAAAAAGTTTTAGTTGCCGAAGATTTAGACAGTATCAGCATTGCCGTAATTCAAGCACTTCAAGAACTCAACGTTCCTGTAATTGACCATGTCAAATATTGCGACGACGGATTAAATAAAGTAAAAAAAGCTATTATGGATAATGAGCCATATGATTTATTAATCACTGATTTATCTTTTAAAAAAGACCATCGCAAAACTATTTTAAATGGTGGCGAAGAGTTAATCGAAGCGGTTAATGAAGTTCAGCCTAAAATAAAAAAGATAGTATTTTCCATAGAAGATAAATCTTATCGTATAAAAACTCTTTTTTATGATTTAGGTATTAGTGCTTATGTTTCTAAAGGGCGTAATAGTATCGTCGAATTAAAAAAAGCGATTGAAGGAACTTTTAGAAATGAAGAAAAAATACTTTCTTCGGATTTGTCTTTTAATTTCAACGAAAAATCATTGTTTGAAATTGAATCGTACGACATTTCAATCTTAAAACTTTTGTCGCAAGGCTATATTTTAGATAACATATCAAACGAATTTAAAGCGACTTCGATCACTCCAAACGGGACCAGTAGTATCGAAAAACGCATTAATAAACTAAAAATTTACTTTAAGGCAAACAACAATGTGCATTTAATTGCTATTGCAAAAGATTTTGGCCTGATTTAATTTTTAACTGATTTTACGGTTTCCCGTAAGGAAATGTTTTTTAATAAATCTATTTTTGTCTGTAATCTATTAGTCAACTAATGAAAATCAAATACAAAAATAGCTCTAAAAGAAATTTTCTACAGATTTTTGTTTCAAAGATTAATACAACTAAAAACAAGATCATAATGAAAACAATGTTACTTTGTCTTTTTCTATCCTTAAGTTTTGCTTTCGTTTCTGAAAAAACAGGATGGCTGGAAGTAGATTGGAAAATTATTTTTATTCCGGCTCTGCTTGTTTTGCAAATCATTATAATTGGTACTGCTCTAAAAAACAGGTATAAAAAGCATTAACCTTAAATTTATTGATGCTGAAATTTCAATGAGAATCTTTTTTAAGACAGATTCTCATTGAAACTAAAAACAGAGTTCGACTAAACAGTAATCGAATTTTGAAATGCCTATATTTGAATTTTTAAATACAGCATGAAATACTTATTAAGTCTTACTTTCTTCCTTTTTTCTGTTCTCACGTACTCACAAACTAAAATTCTATCCTGGAATATTGAGAACTTAGGAAAATCAAAATCCGAATCAGAACTGAATTTCATTGCAAATACTGTTCTTGCTTATGATATTATCGCAATTCAGGAAGTTGTTGCCGGATATGGCGGTTCGCAGGCTGTTGCAAAACTTGCTGCAATTTTAAACAATAAGGGATCAAAATGGGATTATACGATAAGCAATCCAACAAGCGGAAACAGCTATAAAACCGAACGATACGCTTATATCTGGAAAACCAGTAAAGTAAAACTGAAAGGAAATGCCTGGCTGGAAAAAAAATACCATTCAGAAATTGATCGTGAGCCTTATCTGGGCACTTTTGAAATCAATAAAAAGAGCATTACTTTAGTCAATTTTCATGCCATCACTAAGACGAAGCAACCAGAGAAGGAAATTAAATATTTTAAATTTCTGCCTGAGCACTATTCCAATTTAAATTTGGTGTTTGTTGGTGATTTCAACTGTCCACAATCTCACTCTGTATTTACTCCATTAAAAAAAATGGGATACAATTCTACTTTACAGAATCAAAAGACTACTTTAAAACAACAATGCAAAGAAACCGTTTGTCTGGCATCAGAATTTGATAATATTTTTTATCATAAAAAGTCCGTAAACTATATAAACTCCGGTATTGTTTCGTTCTATAAAAACTTTAACTCGCTTCAGGAGGCCCGAAAAATATCCGATCATATTCCAATCTGGATTGAATTTTCACTGAACTAGATTATGTTTTCAGCTTTTTCTTTCTTGCTGCAGGAAACAAAACATTATTTAAAATAAGACGGTAACCCGGAGAGTTTGGGTGTAAATCTAAAACGGTAGGCGGGTCCCCAACCTGATGCTGAAAATCTTCAGGATCATGTCCTCCAAAAAAAGTAAACATCCCTTTTCCTTTCTCGCCATGAATGTATCTTGATTCTCCATTCAATTCACAAGTACCCATTATCAGTACATTTGATTTTACCAAATTGGTATCAAATGCAGTCGTCTGTCCCATAAAGCCTTTTACCAATTGTGTATGATTCTGGCACAACATACTGGGAATCGGATCCCATTTTGCTGAAAACTCCATTAAAGTAAAATAATCTTTCTCCATAGGAATTCTGCGTTTTCCAGTCATATCAATATCTGAAAATTCATATACCTCCGGTCTTCGTTCCAAAGTAAAATCTTTAAAGGCAAATGAATTTCCGTAATTCAATTTTGACTGATAATTGGATTCACTGGCATCTCCATCAAACATGGCTTCACAAATATCAACTCCATCAGCCGAAAGTGCAATATCAAAACTATCTGTTGCAGAACACATGGCAAACATAAATCCACCACCAATTACAAAATCTCTAATCTTTTTTGCAACTGCTCCTTTTTCCTGAGACACTTTAGGATATCCTAATTTTACAGCCAGAGCCTCGGCATCTTTTTTTTGTTCAATGTACCAGGGTGTATTTTTATACGCAGAGTAAAATTTACCATATTGTCCGGTAAAATCTTCATGGTGCAAATGCAGCCAATCATAAAGAAGCAGCTGATCACTTAAAACCTCTTCATCGTAAATTGGTGTAAAAGGAATTTCGGCATACGTTAAAACTAAAGTTACGGCGTCGTCCCAAGGTTGTTTCCCTTTTGGGGTATAAACAGCAATTTTAGGTGCTTTTTCTAAAATAACAGATTCCATATTTTGGGAGGGGCTTGAAATATCATTTAATATCGAAGCCTCCTCAGCATCTGAAAGAACTTCAAAACTTACTCCTCTAATTTTACATTCTTTACGAATTTCATCGGCATCCGGAAGTAAAAATGAACCTCCTCGGTAATTTAACAACCAACTTGCTTTATAGTCTCTGCTTAAACACCAATAGGTAATTCCGTATGCTTTAAGATGATTCTGCTGTGTGGTTTCGTCCATCGGAAGTAAGATAAACGAGGCTTTTGCCGTGAATGAAAGTAGCAATATGAAAATATAAACTAAGCACTTCTTCATTAGAAAATTATTTTAGTAAAGATATAAAGGAACCTTCAAAAAACACCATTGTTCTTTCCCTTTTATAAGTAAACAAATGTTAAAAAAATACCTAAAAATAATTAAATACACGGCTAAAATCACGTAGAAACACCTATTTTGTAACAGCACATTATTCTTACATTTGCTGTCCCCCGGGCGTAAATTTAATCAATGAAAAAGACAAAGGCATGAAGCTTAATGATAGCAACCAAGAACCTAAGGGATTAAGTATGATACAAAAAATAGGAATAGTTATACTCGTGCTAATTATAATTTTATACTACGTACTCTCCATTCAATATTTAGCAAGCTTAGATTTACAGCGTTAAAACAGCGATTTCATTCTGAATCGCATATACTACTAAACCAGCAATATTCTTAGATTCTGTTTTAAGTAATAAATTGTTACGATGCCCTTCTACAGTTCTGGGACTTAAGTAAAGATGATCTGCAATTTCTGAAGTTGTTTTTTGCTGGCAAATAAGCTGAAGTATTTCTATTTCCCGTTGTGAAAGAAAACCGGTTTCCAGATTTCCTTTTGAAGTTTTACTGGAGATAATAGTTTCCTGAATGGTTTGCAACACACTTTCATTATAGTAAAACCCTTTTTTTGCTACTTGATTGATGGTATGAATTAAATCTTTTGGAGTAGTATTTTTTATCAAATAAGCCACAGCTCCCACCTGAATCATATTGGCAATAAATGATTTTGTATCATAGCTGGTTAGCGCAATAATTTTAATTTCGGGAAATGATTTCCGGATAATTTTTGTAGCCTCGACACCATTTAAAATGGGCATTTTCAAATCCATGATAATAATATCAGGTTTGATCACGCTGTTGTCTAAATTTAACAGAAGTTCTTCTCCGTTTGATGCTTCAAAAATAATATCGATATTATCTTCTCTTTGCAATAAAAAAGAAATTCCTTTACGGAACAAAACTTCGTCATCTACTAAAGCAATTTTAATAGCGGCACTCATTTGATTTTTTGTTTTTGGTCTTTTGGTACACCGAAATTACAAAATATGAATCAGAAAAGAGTACTACAACCATAATATATTAGGTAAAAACCTATTTTATTGTCCTTTTTTAACCTAAAAAGTAAAAACTACGCTAATACCATTACCAATTTCCGAATGAATTTCGATTGTTCCTTTCAAAAACGAAATACGGCTATCCATATTTTTCATACCCAATCCTTTCTGATTTTCGGCATTTTCGCTATCAAAACCAATTCCATTATCTTTATAATAACAAGTCTGAATCTCATTTTCTACTTTAAAATCAATCCAAATTTCGGTCGCTTTTCCATGGCGCAAAGAATTGTTCATTAATTCCTGCAGGATTCGAAAAATATGCAAATGTCGGTCATTATGATTCGAGTCAAAATCAATTCCATTATGATAATGCACTTTTACTGCCTTAGAACTTTCAAATTCGTCACAAAGTTCCCGAACTCCGGCATTCAGACCAAACTTTTCAAAAACCGGGGGTAATAAATTATGGGCAATTTTCCTGGAATTCTCTAATGCTTTAGCCGTTAGACTTATAATTGTATCCGTAATTTCATTTGTCTCGCCCTCCGTTAAATTTGGGGAGGATAGTAAATGTGAATTTAATGAAACTATATTGAGCTTAGAACTGATGTCATCATGCAAATCCTGAGCAATTCTTTTTCGCTCTTCTTCCTGAGTAACAATAACTGCATGCAATTGTTCCTTTCGATACTGAATTTCCAAATCTCTTTTCTCTACTTCCTTCTGAATAATTTTCTTTCTCGAAAAATAAAAGAAGGCCACTAAGAAAAATGCCACAACCATAAAAAAACATGACGTGTACAAGATGATGGCAACTATCTCTTTTTCATAAACCGGGCTTCCACTCATATCATATCTGATTATTAATTTTATTTTTTGGATTAAAACTTACTTTCCATTCGTACAAAATAAATAGATAATACAACAGTACGAAAAAAGCATTTAGTCTCCATGTAAAATATTTTAAATCATCGCTTAATCCGAGGGTAAGATTACCCACTAAAAAAAGGACCGTACTGACTAACAAATAAGAAGACAATCCCACTGTAAAATAATAGTACTTCCTGTCATCGGTCAGCATATTATAAAAATGCAATAAAGCATATACAACGCTTAGTAAAGAAGTCGCCGTAATGGCAAACAAATTAAATTTAAAAAATTGTTCTGTATTAATCAAACACTGGACGGCCAAAACGAACAACATTAAAGTCAGACTCCAGTTTACAAATGCTTTTTGTCTTTTTAGTCCTAAAATTGATTTGTAAAACAGTCCTAATAAAACCATTTGACCAATAAAATAGGTGTTTACAAAAAATAAATTTTCAATCTGAAAACGGTATAACAGCTCCATCGTGAATTGAATAACACATAAAAACACGACATAAACTGTAAAAAAAACATTAGCTTTTTCCCGTAGGAAAAAGCTATATGTATATAAAATCAGGTTAAGTAAGAGTACCAAATAACCAGAATATATTAGAAAATTATCCATCAATTATTGATTCATTGGACTATCCGGGTCGGTGTATGGAGGACAAGGACGAGAAGCATCATAAAGTACATCTTCACCATCTCCGGCAGTTCTTGCTCCGGCTGCGGCTAGTTGTTTTTTGAAAACATCTACATAAACACCTGTTTTTGGGTCCAGTTTTGTCCCCACAAGCATTAAGTTTTGCTCTCCGGCATTATTAATCCCTACATAAGCACGCACAGCATCAATATCCTGATCTAACACCAGCTTGATACTTTCTAACGGAATTAAATAAGCATCTACTTTTCCTTTACCTTCCTGAGACTTTCGAAATTTCCGAGCCCATTCCTGACCAACAGCCAAACTGACTTCAACTGATCCTAATTTTTTTTCTTCTGACATAATTTAAATTTGTTTTTGGGTTAAAATTTAATTCATTAATCGCTTTACGCAATTGTTTAGCTAAACTACAGAATTTTCTAGGAAAAGTATTAATATAAAGGCATAAAAAAAGCCTCAAAATGAGGCTAAATTGTTTTATTAAAACGGAACATCGTTGTCGTCGTCGTCATCATTTAAATTACTTCCGAAAGCTTCATTAGCCGAAGGCAGGCTTTTAGTGATGAAAGAATTATCGTCATGATTCATTTTTGATGGCAAATCATCATAACTACCTGAAAAATCATCCAGATTATCAAACTTTCCAAGATGCCCTAAGAATTTCAATCGAATGTTTTCGATACCCCCGTTACGGTGTTTGGCGATCATAATCTCTGCCTGACCTGCAGTTGGTGATGCTTCATCGTCATCCCACTCCTCAATTTTGTAGTATTCCGGTCGGTACAGAAACGAAACGATATCGGCATCCTGCTCAATAGCTCCAGATTCACGAAGATCCGAAAGCAACGGACGTTTACTGGATCCACGCGTTTCAACCGCACGCGATAACTGCGAAAGTGCAATTACCGGAACGTTTAGCTCTTTTGCAAGGGCTTTTAAGTTTCGGGAAATTGTAGAAATCTCCTGTTCACGATTTCCTCCTCCTTTATTATTTCCTCCGGCAGTCATCAGCTGCAAATAATCAATAATAATAATTTTAATTCCGTGCTGTGAAGCCAAACGACGGCATTTTGCTCTCAAGTCAAAAATAGAAAGCGAAGGTGTATCATCAATAAACAAAGGTGCTTTTTCCAGATCTTTTACTTTGGTACTCAACATTTCCCATTCGTGGGGTTCTAATTTACCGGTACGAAGTTTTTCTGATGACAATCCTGTTTCTGACGAAATTAGCCTTGTAATCAACTGAACGGATGCCATCTCCAGAGAGAACAAAGCCACCCCATGCCCATACTGAATGGCTATATTTCTCGCCATTGAAAGTACAAAGGCCGTTTTTCCCATCGCAGGTCTCGCCGCGATAATAATTAAATCACTAGGCTGCCATCCCGAAGTCAGTTTATCCAGATTATGAAAACCGGTTTCTACACCACTCAATCCTTCCTTTTTCGCAATCTCTTCAATCTTCTTTTTAGCCTGAAGTACTAAACTCTGAGCAGTTTCAGAACTACGTTTGATATTTCCTTGTGTTACTTCATACAGTTTAGATTCGGCCTGATCCAGCAAATCAAACACGTCTGCCGTTTCATCGTAAGAGGCTTCGATAATTTCGGACGAAATTCGTATCAAACTTCTTTGAATGAATTTTTGAAGGATAATACGAGAGTGGAATTCGATATGCGCAGAAGAAGCAATTTTTTGAGTAAGCTGAATTAAATAAAAATCTCCTCCGGCTAACTCCAATTTTCCATTCTTCTTCAATTGTGCCGAAACCGTCAGCAAATCGATTGGCTGTGTTTCGGTAAAAAGCTGAACGATCGCTTCAAAAATAAATTTATGCGCATCTTTATAAAAAGCATCAGCCTGCAAAATATCAATTACATCATCAACCCCTTTTTTATCAATCATCATCGCCCCAAGAACAGCCTCCTCCAATTCAAGCACTTGCGGCGGAAGTTTTCCTTTTTCTAAATTAATAATTGTGGTTTTATCTACCTTTACAGGATTTACATTCTTGAAATTTTCCATATAGCGAAAGTAACAAAATTTAAAAAAAAATTGCTATTGAGTTATAACTATTAATTGTTTATAAATATGTTTTTTTGTTCATAACCAAAAAAAAATCCGAAACTGTAAGGCTTCGGATTTTAATTCGTTTTGTAAGAATTTACTCTTTATACTCCCCCATCTTACTGTACTTGTCCATTCTTTGGGCAATCAGATCATGTGTTGATAAGTCTTTCAATTCATTATATCCTTTAGTGATGTACTCCGCTACTGTTTTAAAAGTTGTTTCGCGATCGTAGTGTGCTCCTCCTAATGGTTCAGGAATCACATCATCAACTAATTTTTGTTTTTTCATATCAGATGAAGTCAATTTTAAAGCGTCGGCAGCACGTTCTTTGTACTCCCAGCTTTTCCATAAAATTGACGAACAAGATTCCGGAGAAATTACAGAATACCAAGTATTCTCTAACATATACACTTTATCCCCTACACCAATTCCTAATGCTCCTCCTGAAGCTCCTTCACCCACAATAATTGTAATGATAGGCACTTGCAAACGAACCATTTCGAAAATATTTCTGGCGATTGCCTCTCCCTGTCCTCTTTCTTCAGCTTCAAGTCCTGGGTATGCACCCGGAGTGTCTACTAAAGTTAAAACCGGGATTCCGAACTTCTCTGCCATTTTCATCAAACGCAAAGCTTTACGATATCCTTCAGGGTTTGCCATACCAAAATTACGGTACTGACGGGTTTTGGTATTAAAACCTTTTTGCTGACCTACGATCATAAACGACTGTCCGTTTATTTTTCCTAATCCACCCACCATCGCTTTATCATCTTTAAAGCTTCTGTCTCCGTGAAGCTCTAAAAATGTATCTCCGCAAAGTGCTTTGATATAATCTAAAGTATAAGGTCTATTTGGATGTCTTGACAGCTGAACACGTTGCCAGGCTGTAAGGTTTTTGTATATTTCTTTCTTAGTTTGCTCTAATTTTTTGTTGATTTCCTTGCAGGTTGGTGTTACATCAACATCAGATTCTTTTCCAATTATGACACACTTTTCTAACTGTTCTTCAAGTTCTTTAATTGGAAGCTCAAAATCTAAATATTCCATGGATTTTTGAATTTTGTTTGTAAATCGAACCGCAAATATAAAAATATTATATCATTGGTTGAATTAAATCGTATTTAAAATATAAAAATGTAATTTAAAAATAAGGAAATTATTACACTTGTTTCTTGTTTTTATAATGTTTCAAAACACCGTTTAAGATAACGGTAATTACAATTATCAGGGCGCCAATATAAAATTCTGTACTCATTTTTTCTTTTCCTCCAAGAATAAAATAAGCCAGCATAATTCCGTAAACAGGCTCTAAATTAGTCGTTAACATTACGGTATAAGGCGTTAATTTCTGCATCACTTTCACTGAAGCAGTAAAGGCATAAGCGGTACAAACTGAAGCCAAAACAAGCAATAAAGCCCAGTTGTTTAGTGACATTGTAAAAAAATCGGCAGTGAATTTTCCTTGTACTAAAAAATAAATTGAAATAAAGAATACTCCGGCAGCAAACTCATAAAAAGTAATTACCGAAGGATCGTGTTCTGTTATTAATTTCCCATTCATTAAAGTGAATAAAACCCCCAGAATAATAGCTGCTAATGCATAATACATTCCATGCAGATACTTTACTTCGACCTGCATAATCAATGCTAAACCGGCAATAATAATCAATCCGAAGAAAACTTCGTAGAATAAGATCTTTCTTCCGTAAAAAAGAGGTTCCAGTAACGACGCAAAAAATGCCCCGAGTGAGAATATCGAAAGTGTTATAGAAACATTGGAAACGTGTATCGCTCTAAAAAAGAAAATCCAGTGAAGCGCAATCAGTAATCCCACAAAAATCAGTTTCGCAAAGGAAGTGGCTGAGATTACAAACGATTGTTTTTTGTACACAATAAATGCCGCCAGAAAAACTCCTGCAAGAAGCATTCTGAACCAGACCAAATTTTCGGCATCAATGGTTATCAAAGCGCCCAGAATGGCCGTAAAACCCCAAATAAAAACAATTAAATGAAGATTTAAATAACTTTTTAAATTATCGTTTCGCATTACGTAATAGGTAAACCGCCAGGATTCCGAAAACAATATTCGGGAGCCAGACAGCAAATAAAGGTGAGAAAGCAGATTTTTCGGCAAGTGTTCCGAATATTTTATCAAAGAACACAAATGAAAAGGCAATTGCAATTCCGATCGCTAAATTAGTCCCCATACCTCCACGGCGTTTCATCGACGAAACGGCCACAGCGATAATAGTCAGGATAAAAGCCGAAACGGGTACACTGTACTTTTTGTAAAGCACAACCAAATACATATCAATATTTCCTGAGCCTCTTTTGCGTTCTTTTTCAATAAAATCGATCAATTTTCCAAGTGGCAGGGTCTCTGCAATGTAAACTACAGGTGTTAAATCGGCTAGTTCAAATTTGAAAGCAACTCTTTTCTCAGGACTTTTTTCGATCTGATCGTTTAATTCTCCAAGAGTTCTTTTGGTGTAATCATACAAAGCATAAGTCTTAGATTTAGGATCCCATTTGATACGGCTGGCAGTAATTTTATATGTTAGCTTTTCATTTTCGAAATGTTCTAATGTAAAATTAAAAGCCGTTTTAGACTCTTCATTAAAACTATTGACAAAAATAAAATCGTTGTCATTAATCTGACGGTAAACATTGGTATTCTCGCCACGCATTAACTGTTTTCCGTTTCCTTTCAAGTACGTATACCTAAAATTATTAAAACCTTCACTGGCCGCGGGAACAATAAAAAACCCCATTAAAAGTACAAAAACCGAAACGATCGAAGCGCCAATAATATAAGGTCTTAAAAAACGGGAAAATGAAATTCCGGAACTTAAAACGGCAATAATTTCTGTATTATTGGCCAATTTTGAGGTAAACCAAATTACAGATAAAAACAAAAAGATCGGAAATAAGGAATTCGCAAAATAAACCGTGAAATTGTAATAATAGATCGCAATTGCGGTAAACGGAATTTTATTTTCCAACATCTTATTCACCTTTTCAGAAACGTCGATTACAATTCCAATTGGAATAAATAATAAAATCATCACTGAGAAAGTGGCTAAATATCTTTTTAAAATATACTTATCTATTATCGTTAACATAGTAAAGTTTAATCGATTATTTGTTTAACCGTTTAACCGAATAAACGATTAAACAAATCAACTTATTTTAAAGTCTCTGACTCATATTTTTAACCATCATTTCTTTCCATGGTCTGAAATCGCCTGCTAAGATATGTTTTCTGGCTTCACGAACCAACCACATGTAAAAACCAAGATTGTGAATAGTCGCAATTTGTTTTCCTAAATATTCGTTAGCCGCAAATAAGTGACGTAAATAAGCTTTTGTATATTCTGTATCCACAAAAGTATGTCCCATTTCATCGATTGGAGAAAAATCAGCTTCCCACTTTTTATTCTTGATGTTAATAGTTCCGTTTGCTGTAAACAACATACCGTTTCTGGCATTACGGGTTGGCATTACACAATCGAACATATCAATTCCTAAAGCAATATTTTCTAAGATATTAATCGGAGTTCCAACTCCCATTAAATAACGTGGTTTGTCCTCAGGTAAAATTTCGCAAACTACTTCGGTCATGGCATACATTTCTTCTGCAGGTTCTCCTACAGACAAACCTCCAATTGCATTTCCTTGTTGTCCTGCATTTGCTATATATTCTGCCGACTGACGACGTAAATCTTTATAAGTACTTCCCTGAACAATTGGAAAAAATGTTTGCTCGTATCCATATTTATAAGGCACTTTATCCAAATGATTGATACAACGATCTAACCAGCGGTGGGTCATGTGCATCGAACGCTGCGCATATCTGTAATCACATGGGTAAGGCGTACATTCATCAAAAGCCATAATAATATCGGCTCCAATAGTACGTTGAATTTCCATTACGCTTTCCGGCGAAAAAAAGTGGTACGAACCATCAATATGAGATTTGAATTTTACTCCTTCTTCCTTAATTTTTCTGTTATTAGAAAGGGAATACACCTGATATCCTCCAGAATCCGTTAAAATATTACGATCCCAATTCATAAATTTATGCAATCCACCTGCTTTCTCCAGAATTTCGGTCTGCGGACGTAAATACAAATGATAGGTATTTCCAAGAATAATATCCGGATTGATATCGTCTTTAAGTTCTCGCTGATGCACTCCTTTCACAGAAGCCACCGTCCCGACAGGCATAAAAATAGGCGTTTCGATTACGCCGTGATCTGTAGTAATACTTCCCGCTCTTGCTTTAGATTGCGGATCTCTTTGTAATAAATCAAACTTCATCTGTTTCTTTTTTCAGTCGGCAAAGATAAGCTAATTTCAGAGAAAATTAATTAGATAATTTGGCAATTAGAAAATTAGATAATTTGGATGTTGGATTGTTAGATTATTGGATCGCTGGAATTTTAGATAGTCAGATTATTTAGACAACTTTATTTTTAATGCAGACAGAAACCTGAAACTTGAAACTTGAAACTTGAAACTTTTAAACCTGAAACCTGAAACTTGAAACTTGAAACCATAATGCGTATTTATCATGAAAAAAATCTAATTTTGATAAAACAGAAAATCCGCTTAATCTCCTCTACACAAAAAGACAACTAAAAAATGAACCTAGCACAAAAACTTGGATATCCTGAAAATACTAAACTATTAATTATTCATGCTGATGATGCCGGTCTGTCGCATTCTGAAAATCAAGCAACCATAAAAACACTGCAAAATGGCTTTGTAAACTCTTACAGCATAATGGTTCCCTGTCCATGGTTTTTCGAAATGGCTAATTTTGCCAAAGACAATCCGCAGTACGATTGTGGTATTCACCTCACCTTAACCTGCGAATGGGAGAATTACAAATTTGGTCCGGTTCTTCCACTTTCTGAGGTTTCAAGTTTAACAGATCAAAATGGTCATTTCTACAAAAACAGAACTGATTTTAAAAATAATGCAAAACTTCCTGAAATCAGGAAAGAACTTACTGCTCAGATCGAAAAAGCTTTACAATTCGGAATACAGCCTACCCATCTTGATTCACACATGTGTAGCATCGGTGTAACTCCTGAAATTTTAGAAATTTATAAAGAACTTGGAAAACAGTACAATCTTCCGGTTTTCATTAACAAACAATTTGTTGAATCCATAAGTTTATCTAACGAAAAATACAATTTTGAAGACACTCTTCTCGCTGATCATTTATTGATTGGATATTTTTCGGACTTTGATAAAGGGGAATTAAGAAAATCATACTCCAAGGCACTGGATAATGCCCTCCCGGGATTAAATGTATTTCTGCTTCACCCTGCTTTTGACGATTTTGAAATGCAGGGCATCACCCTAAATCATCCTAATTTTGGTTCGGCCTGGCGACAAATTGACTTTGACTTTTTTACCAGTGAAGAATGCGGTACAAAGCTGAAAGAAAATAACATTCAACTGGTGACCTGGCGAGAGATTGGATCAATTGGATAATGAGATAATTTGGCAATTAGTCATTTCTCCTTTTTGCAATCTCATAAAAACGGGATGACACACAAAACGGGCTTTGAAATCATGGTGACGCCTCTTTTTTACTTTATAAAATCGAAACATTCCCTTTTTTTCTCTGTAGGAAGACAAAAAAGAGTGATTATTTCATTTTTACAGGAAACTAAAGCGAAAAATCATTTGTCTCCCCGCAAAATAAAAATTACTTTTGCACCAGTTTAACTTTTACACATAAAATGAAGCCTAACACACAACAATTAAGCGATTTAACTATCCAAGTAAGAAGAGACATTCTTCGAATGGTACATGCTGTCAACTCAGGTCACCCAGGTGGTTCATTAGGTTGTACTGAATTTTTGGTAACACTCTACCAAAACATTATGGAACGCAAAGAAGGTTTTGATATGAACGGAATTGGAGAAGATCTTTTCTTCCTTTCAAACGGACATATTTCTCCTGTTTTTTATAGCGTATTAGCACGTAGCGGTTATTTCCCTGTTTCAGAACTTGCCACTTTCAGATTACTAAACTCTCGTTTGCAAGGACATCCAACAACTCATGAAGGATTACCTGGAATTCGCATGGCTTCTGGTTCATTAGGACAAGGTTTATCTGTAGCTATTGGCGCTGCCGAAGCAAAAAAACTAAACAAAGACAATCATTTAATTTACAGCTTACACGGAGATGGTGAATTACAAGAAGGTCAAAACTGGGAAGCGATCATGTATGCTTCTGCTAAAAAAGTAGACAACCTTATTGCAACTGTAGACGTTAACGGAAAGCAAATTGACGGAACAACTGACGAAGTTTTAGCAATGGGAAGTCTTCGTGCAAAATTTGAAGCTTTTGACTGGGACGTTCTTGAAATTAAAGAAGGAAACAATATCGAAGCTATTATTGCAGGTTTAAACGATGCAAAATCAAGAACCGGAAAAGGAAAACCAGTTTGTATTTTGCTATATACAGAAATGGGTAACGGAGTTGATTTTATGATGCACACACATGCATGGCATGGTAAAGCACCAAACAACGATCAGTTGGCAAGTGCTCTGGCTCAAAACACATCAACTTTAGCAGACTATTAAAAACAGCTTTAAGCCTTAAGCAGTAAGCTTTATGCCTATTGCCTACAGCCTATTGCGTACAGCAAAAAAACAAAAATGAAAAAATATACAAATACAGGAAGTAAAGATACTCGTTCGGGTTTTGGAGCGGGAATGACTGAACTAGGTCAAAAGAACGAAAATGTTGTAGCATTATGTGCGGATTTAATTGGATCATTAAAATTTGATGATTTCAAAAAAAATCACCCGGAACGTTTCTTTCAAATCGGAATCGCTGAAGCAAATATGATTGGAATCGCTGCAGGTTTAACTATTGGAGGAAAAATTCCTTTTACAGGAACTTTCGCTAACTTTTCTACAGGAAGAGTTTATGACCAAATCCGTCAATCAGTTGCTTATTCTGATAAAAACGTAAAAATTTGTGCTTCTCACGCTGGTTTAACACTAGGTGAAGACGGAGCAACACACCAAATTCTTGAAGATATTGGGTTAATGAAAATGTTACCTGGAATGACTGTAATCAATACTTGCGATTACAATCAGACTAAAGCTGCTACTTTAGCATTAGCAGATCACCACGGACCGGCTTACTTGCGTTTCGGTCGTCCGGTAGTACCTAACTTCACTCCTGCTGATGAGCCTTTCGTAATTGGAAAAGCCATTTTATTAAACGAAGGAACTGATGTAACTATCGTTGCAACTGGACACTTGGTTTGGGAGGCACTTATTGCTGCCGAAGCTCTTGAAGCAAAAGGAATCTCTGCTGAAGTAATCAACATCCACACCATTAAACCTCTTGATGAAGAAGCCATTCTAAAATCATTAGCTAAAACAAAATGTGTGGTAACCGCCGAAGAACACAACATTCTTGGAGGTCTTGGTGAAAGCGTTTCAAGAGTATTAGCGCTAAACAATCCTGCACCGCAAGAATTTGTTGCTGTTAACGACAGTTTTGGTGAATCTGGAACTCCGGAGCAGCTAATGGAAAAATACAAATTAAACAATCAGGCGATCGTTGAAGCTGTAGAAAGAGTAATCAAAAGAAAATAATCACTTCATTTTCTTACTTTATAAAAAGACCCCGAAAAGCAATTTTCGGGGTCTTTCATTTTAAAACCTCTCCTTAAGAGAGAATTAGAACATATTTCATCTTACCTTCATCTTTATAAAATTTCTTTTTACTTCACGCAGATTTTGCAGATTTTAATTTTAGAAACTCGTAATGCCTCTTTCTAAATCTGTATAAAACAAAAAAGACCCTGTATCTATTGAGATTAGGGTTTACAACATTTTGTAATACGCTTTTATTTCAAATATATTTTCACAGGAATTCAGACCGAATCTTAAAACTGATTTACTTTCTTTAAGCACAAATCTGCAAAATCTGCGTGAAAACATATCTTCAAATCCCTGATTAAACAGATAAAAAGCATCGTCATTCAAGTCATAAAAAAAACCTCGAAATCACTTTCGAGGTTTTACATTTTACTATAAGCTAAAATTTTAATTCTGCTTAAAAGGATATGTTTTATCTAAATGAATCTTTAGTCTTGGCTTATCCGTATAATCTGCTTCTATAAATTTTCTTGCATTGGTATACGATTCCGGCTTGCTAGGGTCAGTAAGCGCCCCTGTTGGCCTTCTAGGAATACCTCTCGGCTCTGTTTCATCAACATTTGGAGTTAGAGGATTATCTACAGTTGGCTCCCAAGGATAATACTTACTAGCACCATAATTAATTCCATTTACAATCCCCACCTCAGTTGCTGGTTTCGTAATTTCAAATCGGGTTGTAAAACCATCTCCGTCATCGTCCAGATCAAGGAAGTCTGAAATTCCGTCACCATCTGTATCATCTGCTAATCCGGCTGGAGGATTTGGATATTTTGTTTTATTGATACCAAAATCATACAAATAACCATCGCCATTAAGATCCTCTAAATAATCCGGAATACCATCTCCAACTACAAGTCTGTCACCATTTGCTGAAGTACTTACTTCATTATCCATTCTTTGAAGATCATACAATTTAAAGCTAAAAACTATTGGAGAATATGCCGGGATAGCATCTTTAACATCACCATAATATGCCAGTCCTGAAGGCAAAAACATCACTCCGGCACCAAAACCACTGTAGGTAATAACCCCATTACTATCCGTACTTGAAGTACCCGTTTTAAACTTCGGGAAAATCTCTGACCAGCCTTCAATTACTGTCTTTTCAACCGCATATGGGAACAAATTAAAAACTACCTGATTATTGTTAGAAGTATCAAAAACTGTCCCATTCAATAAATTACCAGAGTAAGAAGATACAATTTTATCTGTATTTGTTGGAGAACTGCCAACTCCTTTTCTCAAGGTTAAATAATAGACTTTATAAGTAACATCATTACTATATACGTCTCTTGTATCTAAAACATACGTTTTCTGATCCCAAATGGAAACATTTCCGTCGCCGGGAACTATTTTCTTTATCACTACATCCTGATCTTGCGGATTACCTGGACTATTTGTCACAATGATATAATTTGTCTTTAAATATTTGACAATAGAATCATTATCAGCTTTATATTGCGTAGCATAATCTCTTAACGGAGTAATCACCACCTCATCATCATCCTTTTTACTACAAGAAACAAACGAAATACCTGCAAGCAATAAAATAAAATAATATTTAAATTTATTCATTATTGTTAATTTTTTAGGTGCGCAAGATACAATATTGATTTATTTTTGTAAAGATTTTAACTTCGATTTTAGAAAAATTATGAGAATAGATAAATACCTCTGGTGTGTACGATATTACAAGACCAGAAACATGGTTACGGAGGCCTGCAAAAAGAACCATATCACTGTAAACGGGCAAGTTGCCAAACCATCTAAAGAGGTTTTTCCAACCGACAGAATTACTTTTAGAAAGGATCAGATTACACAAATTATAACTGTACTCGATATTCCTGAAAGCCGTGTTGGAGCAAAACTGGTTGATATATACCGAAAAAACGAAACTCCGCCTGAAGCATATGCTCATCTGGAATTACTAAAACTATCAAAAGAACATTATCGCAAAAGCGGTACCGGAAGACCGACCAAAAAAGACCGTCGTGATATTGACGAATATGGAAATGAGATTTTTGACGAGGAAGAAGACGTTTAAAATTCAAATTCCAAATTTCACGTCCGTAAAAATTTCAAACAGCTAAAATCATAAAATTCCATTATCAAAATTGGAATTTGGATTTTTCATATTGGAATTTAAATTAATTATATTAGCAAAAAAATAAATCATGAGCAAAAATATCATTTTAACCAATCAGGAAATCGAACACAAAATAAAGCGTATCGCTTATCAGATATACGAAACTTTTGTTGATGAAGACGAAGTTGTTATTGCAGGAATTGCTTCAAATGGTTCTGTTTTTGCTCAAAAGCTTGCCTTATCTTTAGGAAGTATTTCAACTCTAAAGATTTCCCTTTGCGAAGTTAAAGTCGACAAACAAAATCCTCAATTACCTATACATACGTCATTAACCAAAGAAGAATACGAAAACAAAGGCCTTGTTTTAGTAGATGACGTTTTAAATTCCGGTACTACATTAATATATGCTGTTCGTCATTTCTTAGATGTTCCGCTTAAGAAATTCAAAACAGCAGTATTGGTTGACAGAAATCACAAGAAGTATCCGGTAAAAGCCGATTTCAAAGGAATCTCTTTGTCTACTTCTTTATTAGAACACGTACAAGTTGTTTTTGATGACAATGGCGACAACTACGCTTTCTTAAGCTAAAATAGCTAAAATATCCTGAACCGTTTCTTCGACAGTTTTATCATCAACCGTAACCTTATATTGGGCCTGGTTGTAATAAAAGCTCCTGTCGAACAAATGTTTCGCGATAAATTCTTTCATTTCCTCTTCATTCATTTCAGCAATTAAAGGACGTTTGCTTTTATTATGAACCAATCTTCCATATAAAGTCTCAATAGAAGCCTTTAAATAGATTGAAACGACATCATCACCTTTTAATAATTCATGATTATTGGCGTAACAGGGTGTTCCTCCTCCTAAACCTATTATACTTTTTTCAGGAGACTGGAGCAATTCTACAAACATTTCATGTTCTAATTTTCTAAAATAAATCTCTCCATGTTTCTCAAAAATCTCATTTATTGATAAATTGGTTCTGTCTTCGATGCATTTGTCCAAATCCAGAAATGGAATATTTGTAATTTTTGACATATTTTGGGCAATCGTTGACTTCCCGCACCCCATATATCCTAACAATATAATTTTTTTCATTTTAATAATACCTTATAAACTAAGACGTTGTAAATTTTACTTAAAAAAAGACAAATTTATAATAAATAAGCTTGGAAATAATAAAAAAAACTTCTTATATTTGCACCCGCGTTCAAGAAACGAATATGACTCGATAGCTCAGTTGGTAGAGCACATCACTTTTAATGATGGGGTCCTGGGTTCGAGCCCCAGTCGGGTCACAAATTGTGACTCACAATATAAGTTTCTTGATAGCATTGACTCGATAGCTCAGTCGGTAGAGCACATCACTTTTAATGATGGGGTCCTGGGTTCGAGCCCCAGTCGGGTCACAAAGGTCGAGTATTAATTTACTTGACCTTTTTTAATTTTCGGCCATGTGGAGAAACGGTAGACTCGCCATCTTGAGGGGGTGGTGCTCGCAAGGGCGTGAGGGTTCAAATCCCTCCATGGTCACTTTAAATTAAAAAGCCTGCAAAATATATATTTTTGCAGGCTTTTTTTTGATAATTACGTCTTGTTAATCTCCTTAGAAACAATCACAAAACGATCCTAAATTATCGCTTCTTTTTATGTCGTCCCCACCATATCAAAAAACCGCTCACCGGAAGTAACGCACAGAACAAAGAAATAAATGTCGCCAATACTTTTGTAGGAAAACCATAAATACTACCCGTGTGAATAGCATAATTACTATTCCTCCATTTTGCCCCAAGGGTTTTATCATTTTGAGTTACCGTAAAATAATTTTCAGCCGAAAGACTATTATAAGTGTAACTGTCAGATTCATCCCAACCTGAATTCCCTTCATGTTTAACATAAGTAGTAACCGGAACCGCTTCCTTAGAAGATTTCTCAGGCAAAGACAAACCAACAGAAATCCACTCAGATGTCTTAAACCTCGAATCTCTAACAATATACTCTAAAGGATCTTTTACCCGTACAACCTTCTTATTGGAAATTTCAGGAACTTTTGCCCATACCTTTTCCGGATCGTTCCCTAAAAGTCTGTATATCCCATTCGTCCACCAGTCAAAAGTCCAAACTAAACCAGTAATAGCAAAAATCAGAATGAATACAAAAGTATAAATCCCTCCTATGTTGTGAATATCATAGTTTTTACGCTTCCATCTAGTGGTATTTTTCCATTTAAACCATATCCTTTGTTTCAATGCTGCTTTATTTTTAGGCCACCACAAATAAATACCAGTTAAGACCAGGATAAAAATAAACACAGTTGAAAATCCCACGATATAATGTCCTACCTCGTAGGTCAACAATAGGTTCTGATGCAGCAACCTCATATTAGATATCCAGTCGTACCTTAAATCAACTTCACCTAATTCTTTCCCCGTATATTGATCTATATAAATACTACTATAATTTGCATAATCAGAAGCGGCCGTCCAATGCGGTTTAGTATTCTCTTCATAACTTGTAAAAACATAGGACTTCTTCAGGTCTTTACTAATTTCCACATAATCAGCAAGTGGATGTTTTTTCTGAACAATCACCATAAGACTATCCAATGGTAATACCACCTCTTTTACTTCGGGTACAAATATTTTTTCATTATGATACCATGAAGACAATTCTTTTTCCCATACATAAATACTAGCTGCCAACATACTTACAAATACAACAAGTCCACACATAAGCCCAAGCCATAGATGTATTTTATTTAATACTTTTCTCATCTAAATTATTCCAAAAATTAAAATTTAACCTCAACACTAAAAAGAAAACTACCTGATACGTCGATAAAATTTCCCTGACACCTATATTCTCACCTAAGCATTTCGCATCAAAATATGACTAGAAGTGATTACAAAACTATCAAGTAACATTCCCTCATTCTTTTTATGTTTTTTTTGCCAAAAGTAAATTATTTTAATTTGTTCCAAATAAAATATCTGAATAATATTAAAACAACAAAACCACTTCATATATCTGAATTCACCAAGAAATACCATTGAAACATACAAATAAAATACACTCCCCTTAACCCTTCATCATCATACTCAAAATAGAAATACAATATTTTAAAAAACAAAAAACTACCGATAATCGATTCCAAACAGATCAACAAAACACTGATTTGATAATACTTTTTTTAATCTTTTATCTGAGATATTTTTCTAAGCTTTTGTAAGTTTTTTAACAGCACTGATTTTCAATACTCTTCTTAACTCATTTCGAATTTTAAGTTTTTTTTAATTTAAAATTAATTATATTTTAAGATTTGCTTAATTTTTCAAAACAAAATACATATTTTTCAGTCATTAATTTTTTTATTTAGAATAATTAAAAATAATTTGCCAAACACGATTGTTGGGATTAATTTTGCGTCAAAATCTAATTCCAAATAATTCAAACTAATGCAGGTAAAAAGAATTGTAACCTTGTTGTTGATCATGATTTGTTCAATTCAGGGTTTCGCACAAAAAGACAAAGTAATATTAAGCGGTGTCGTTTTTGCAAATAATGGTAAACCTGCCGAAGGTGTTTCGGTAGCATTAAAAGGAACACCTTATTCTACATTAACAAATGAAAACGGTCAATACGAGATTACTGCAGAGCCAGGAAATTATATACTACAAATAAGCTATGTAGGTTTTAAATCTAAACAAATTAAGATCAACATAAACGAATCGAACAAAAGGCTTACCGATGTAATTATCGAGGAAGACACCGCCTCTTTAGATGAAGTTAAAGTAACCGTAAAATCGAAGGAAGAACGTGCACGCGAACAAGCTTTTAATGTGAACGCTATTGAACTTAAGAAACTCTACAATACATCTGCCGATTTAAATCAGGTTCTAAATCGTACTTCAGGAATTCGAATCAGAGAAACAAGTGGTTTAGGAGGCGATTTCAACTTTTCTGTAAACGGATTATCCGGTAAACAAATCAAGTTTTTTATTGACGGGATTCCGATGGAAAACTTTGGAAGCACCATGTCTTTAAATAATATACCAATAAACTTAGCCGAACGTATCGAAGTCTATAAAGGTGTAGTCCCGGTTTCTTTAGGAGCAGATGCGTTAGGGGGTGCCGTGAATATTGTCACCAACCAAAATATAAATACTTTTCTGGATGCAAGTTACAGCTATGGATCATTTAACACCCACAGAGCGGCTTTATCAAGCAGATACACCAGCAAGAAAAGCGGATTTACAATTGGCGTGAATGGCTTTTACAATTTTTCGGATAACAATTACATCATGAAAAATATCACTCTATCCGGAGAAAGCACACCTCGCAATTTCAGAAGATTCAATGATGGTTTCGAATCCACTATGATACAGGCTGAAACTGGCTTTAGAAATAAAAAATGGGCAGATATTTTCCTTATCGGATTTCAATATGCCAACCGCTATAAAGAACGTCAGACTGGTGCTGATCAGGAAATTGTTTTTGGAAAAGTACATTCTTCAGGCGATTTTATTCTGCCAAGCATAAAATATAGAAAAGACAATTTTTTAACCAATGGGTTAAGCGCTAATTTGTATGCCTCTTATGCAATTGACAAAAGCACAAATACCGACACCTCCATCAATAAATATGACTGGAATGGCGAAGTAATTGATACTCATCCAAATTTTGGAGAGCAGGGATCATTTCAAATATTTAAGTACGAGAATAAATTTGCAATTGCCCGAGCAAACTTTAGCTATAAATTGAATGATAATAACGTATTCAGCTTTAATTACAATTTAAGCAACAGTACCCGAAAAGGAATAAATCATTATAATTTAAGCAATCAAGAGTCGAACGCCTTAGACGTACCCAACAAATTAAACAAATCAATTGCAGGATTGGGCTGGGAAAATCAGGCTTTTAATAATCGATTAAGCACCTCTGTATTCCTAAAAAATTACCGATTGCATACCTATATCCGGGAAGCGGTATTTTACAATTCTACAGGTTATAAAAAAGAAGAATCAGAACTTACCAATAATTATTTTGGATATGGTACCGCTTTGAGATACAAATTCAATGACAACAGCGGTATTAAGGCTTCTTTTGAACATACGTATAGGATTCCAGAAGTTGAAGAGTTATTAGGTGACGGTATAAACATACTGGCAAATCCAAAATTAAAGCCTGAAAGCAGCGATAATTTTAATCTTGGAGCTTACTATAAATTTATATTACAGAATAACCACTCTATTGCGATTGAAGCAAATGGTTTTATGAGAAAGGCACAGGATTTTATTCTTTTACTTCCAGGAGGCATTTTCTCTAATTACAATAATGTCGGCAAAGTAGATATCACAGGTATTGATACTGATATTAAATACAATTATAAAACCTTTAATGCTTCATTTAACGCAAGTTATAATAATTCTATAAATAAAGACAAAGCCTCCTCTGCCTATTTAGACAGACTACCAAATCAACCTTGGCTCTTTGCTAACGGAAGTCTGGGATATGGAAAAGAAAACTGGTTAGGAAAAGACACCAAAATTCAATTTGACTGGTACTCTCAATATATTCACTGGTTTTATCTAACATGGCCAAGTAAAGCTTTCGAAGCGGGCAAAAGCAGAATCCCAACCCAGTTTATTCAAAATGCAAGCATAAGCTATTCCTTAAAAAACGGAACTTATAATATAGCATTAGACTGTACAAACATTTTTAATACAGAAGCCTATGATAATTACAAATTACAAAAAGCCGGAAGAGGCTTCTATATAAAACTAAGATATTTCATTAAATAATAAATCAAATAAAAATTAACTTAAACAACTAATAATGAATACTAAATTAAAATTCCTGGGACTGTTAAGCATTGCATTGATGGGTTTTTCTTCTTGCAGCAATGATGACAAAAAAGAAACTGATGCAACAACAACCGGAGAAGAATTTGTTTTTTCAGGAGGCGTAAATAATCCATCAGCAAATTATATGCTTACAGCGGGAACATTAGCCACCGGTTTTACATCTGCTAATGGAAATGGTGCAGAAATAACCGGAAACGGGAGATTATTCAAAAATGGATTTTATTATAAAATAGCCAGTGGAAAACTTTCTAAATACAAATTTGAAAAGAATTTATTGACTATATCAAAAGAAATAACATTAGCCGGTAACGCTTTATGGTCATACTGGTTAAATGACAACACTCTTATTGTGTGGAACGGGACAACATCTGCTCCAAATGCTGATCTTACCTACAACATTGTGAATACAGATGATCTATCGATAGCAAAATCAGGAACTTTAACAGTTACAGGATTACAAGCTACAGATAAAGCTATTTACCTTTCAGGATGTGTTTTAAACAATGGCAAACTATATTTACCTTATACGGTATACCACTCCGGATGGACCAGTACTTCTGTAGCCTACCTGGCTTCTGTAGACTACCCTTCTATGAGCAATTTAAAAATTGACACGGACAACCGTTCCGGTGCTCTAGGTACATTTTCTACTTTAATGGGAGGTACAATAAAATACAATAATGATCTTTACATTATTACTGACTGTGGTGATCGCTGGGGATCAGTTGCTGATAAACCAAGTGCTATTTTCAAAGTAAGCAACGGCTCAACAGAAATTAATGCTGATTACTTTTTTGATTTATCAACCAGCAGCAATGGAAACAAAGAATTCTACGGTCTTTACGATTTAGGAAACGGAAAAGGGATAACTCGTTTAGGGAAAAAAGACGTTCTTTTAACTTTTGATGATTATAACTCTTCGGATGTATTTGAGTATTATGTTGTTGACGTAGTTGCCAAAACTAAAACAAAATTAAATTTACCTTTAAGCCAATATGTAAGTGCTTCACCTGTTCTGGTTGAAAATGGCAAAGCTTATATTTTAGTATCATCTAAAGCAAACGGAAATTTTGTTTACACCTATGATATCAACTCCGGCAGCTTAACTAAAGGCATCGAAGTTAAAGGATTAGATTATGTAAACTGGATCTCAAGATTAAACAAATAAAGTTTCACGGTAAGGTGTCCTGAAATAGGTTAAACGAATTACTCCCTTATCAAAAATCAAAAGCCTGCAAAACATCTATTTTGCAGGCTTTTTTTTATCACGTATTTCCTTTTCTGTCTTATATAAAGAAATCCATTTTATGTACGATTAAAAGACAACACTCTGTAGCATTACCTTAAAAAGTATAAAATTGTTTAATTAACTGGCGGTAATTTTAAACGAAATTACAAGTTAAAAAAGAACTGAATTACAAATTATCGTTTTTAAAAAGCGGAAGCTCCATAATAATCAAATAAAAACACAGTATTAGTATTAGTTTCATTTGATTTTTAAGACTTATTCCCTTACAAGAAAATGAAACTACATAGCAGCCATTGATTAAAAACCTTTTATCCTCTCCAAAAAATCGATTAAATTGTACGTCATTATCGTTAATAAAAAGAAAAACACGTCAAACAGCAATTACCTTTTTATCCTTACCACCTCTTTATCAGATCATTAATTCTTTATTAAATTTTACTTCAAAGAAGGTAGGATATATCCAAAATAACTTCTTATATTTGCACCCGCGTTCAAGAAACGAATATGACTCGATAGCTCAGTTGGTAGAGCACATCACTTTTAATGATGGGGTCCTGGGTTCGAGCCCCAGTCGGGTCACAAACTGTGATTCACAATACAAGTTTCTTGAAAGCAATGACTCGATAGCTCAGTCGGTAGAGCACATCACTTTTAATGATGGGGTCCTGGGTTCGAGCCCCAGTCGGGTCACAAAAGGTCAAGTATTAATTTACTTGACCTTTTTTTATTTCTAAGCCATACCTTAAAACATTAGACGCTATTGTGGTAAATTGAGCCCCAAAGTTTACAATCCTTTAAAGCCACTCCCTATTACAACCTTGAAATCAACAAATCCGGATTTGAAGCCAGAAAACTTAACAGAAGATAGAATGTTTTAAATATCTTTGAACTATAAACCTATCAACACAGCCAAAACAAATTAAACAAAGCACAACCTTAATCATCTACTTTTCGAGAATCTAATGAAATTCTATTTTTCGCTGCTGCTTATTTTTGTTTTTCCGTATTTCTGCACTGCACAGATTGACACAACTTACATCAAACCTTTTGAAAATAAAGCTTCCGTAAGAACCTATTTGTCGATGAAATTCATTTCGCTGCAACAGGAAACAGGAGGCGATATGAAAAGATTCATGCCCAATACACCAATGAGCTTAGGTTTTGGTGTTTCTGTAAAAAACACCATAATCGATTTTAGTTACGGTTACGGACTAAGTTTTCTGAAAGACAAAGAAAAAGGAAGAACCAAAGCACTCGATTTTCAGATTCATAACTACGGAAGAAAATTCATAATTGATCTTTTCATTCAAAAATACCACGGTTTCTATACGGCCGATGATGCCGACAAAAACATACAATTATACCCTGATCTCAAAATCCAGCAATATGGCGCTTTTGGACAATATGTTTTTAACAACAAAAAATTCTCCTATAAAGCGGCCTTTGTTCAAAACGAAAGACAATTAAAATCAGCCGGAAGTTTCCTGCTTGGCGGAGGAGTTTATTTTTCAAAAATAGGCTCTGATAGCTCTTTTGTACACAAATCTAAAAATTCACTGCGCAATTTTCAATTTGGAATTAGCGGAGGCTATGCGTACACCTGGGCAATTAGCAAAAGATGGTTTACCAGCGGATCAGTAACCCTAGGAGCAAATGTTGGCACCGAAAGAATAAATGATTTCGGAAAACAAAAAATCGAAATTTACCCCACATTTTTTCCCAGAATTGCCTTGGGCTACAACAAAGAGAGATGGTCACTTGGTATGTCCTATCTCAATAATTCTACATTCTCCGCTTTCTCTGACAATAACAAAAACAACATTGGCTTGTCTTCTGGAAATTTCCAGATTGGCGCCATTTGGAGGCTAAACACCACCCCTTTTTTAAGTAAGAAGAAACCGGAATAAAATATCGATCCTTCTCTTCAAAAAAAAATAATAAATTTTTGACAAAAGTACTTCTCTCGCAAAACAAAACTTCATTAAATTCGTTTCCTGAATTATTAACCTACTAACTAATCCCAAATTGGTTTATGAAAAAATTTCTATTAGTATCATTTATTATGATCACCTGCTCTACCTGGGCACAATCTGCAACCGGCTATTTTGATAAAGCCCTGAAAAAAGCTGAAGCCGGCAATACAAAAGGAGCGATTGCCGATTATACAAAAGCCATCAGCATGAATTCAAAATTTGTAGAGGCCTATCAAAATCGAGGTGTTGCAAAACTAAAACTCAATGACCTTAAAGGCGCCCTTGCTGATTTTAGCAAAACCATCGATTTAGACAGCATGAATGCCGACGCCTTTACCGGAAGAGCAAACGTAAACTACAAGTTAACGAATTTTAAAGAAACCGTTGCGGACTGTACCTCATCTCTAGGTTTAAATCCAAAAGATTATATCGCTTACAACCTGAGAGGTTTGGCTTATAACAAAATCGGAGATCAGAAAAATGCCTGCAAAGATTTTACAAAAGCAATAGAATTAGGCAGTCAAAGCGCTATCAAAAACAAATCAACTTTTTGCAAATAGAGTAAAATCTTATCGCAATAAAAACAAAAGCAATCTGTAGTATTTCTATTTACAGATTGCTTTTTCTTTACAGCCCATTTCCTGATCTCGCAGATATTTTTACATTTGTTGTTAAATCCAATCTGCAATGGCGCTTCTCAAGAAAATAAACAAAAAAGCTCAACCCGACATTAACTCCGGTTTCGGATCAAATGCAAACAGCTACGGAAGCCGTTTTGTGAACAAAAACGGAACGCCTAATGTCGAAAAAAGAGGAATGCATCTACTTCGTCGCATTAGCTGGTACCATACCATGATCGATATGCCCAACTGGAAATTCATGCTTATCCTTTTTTCGTTTTATATCGGTATCAATTTTATTTTTGCGCTTGCTTATTATGCTATCGGAATTGAAAATCTTAACGGAATTAAGCAATCAGAAGGCATACTGATTCAGTTCGGACAGGCTTACTTTTTTAGCGCGCAGACTTTTACCACTGTAGGATACGGACATATCAGCCCTACCGGATTTTTAACAAGTGCTCTTTCTGCTGCCGAAGCTTTGATTGGATTGCTGAGCTTTGCCATAGCAACCGGTCTGTTCTTTGGAAGATTCAGCAAACCAACCGCTTTTTTAAAGTTTGCCGATCATGCATTAATTTCACCTTACCAAGATAAGAGAGGGCTCATGGTACGCCTTGTTCCTTTTAAAAACACCAATTTTACTGACGCAACTGCCAGAATGACTCTGGGATTAAGTTTGGAAGAAAATGGTCAAAAAACCAATAAGTTCTACAGCCTAGACCTTGAACTGGAACGTATAAATGCTCTTTCATTAAGCTGGACGCTGGTACATCCCATCACAGAAAGCAGTCCGTTATATAATTTTACAGAAGAAGATTTTAAAAAGCTACATGGCGAAATACTGGTTTTCATTACCACTTTCGACGACATGTACAGCAATACTGTAGCTGCAAGAACTTCTTATACTTTTGATGAAGTAATTTACGGCGCCAAATTTGAAACAATGTATAACAGAAGTAAAGACGGTTCTAAAACGATCCTTCATTTAGACAAATTAAATCATTATCAATCTGTAAATCTCTCGTAACCTGTGGATTTCAACCAAGTTATAAAGGTAATTTGAGATTTTATTCTATTTTTGTTCACCAATTAGCGAAAAATGATAAACAATATTAAAACTGTTTTCAGCATAAAAGATCTTGAAAACTTATCCGGAATAAAAGCACATACCATTCGCATCTGGGAAAAAAGATACAATATCTTAGAGCCCATGCGTACTGACACCAATATCAGGCTTTATAATTTGCAGAATCTTCAGAAACTTTTAAACATCACATTATTACACGAATACGGCTATAAAATATCTAAAATAGCAACCTATCCCGAAGAAAAAATTCCACAATTAGTTCGCGAAATCATCTCAAAGAAAAACTCACAAAATTACGCCATCACTTCGTTCAAAATGGCAATGATGAATTTTGATCAGGAAATCTTCTTCAATACTTTCGACTGGCTTATTTCTGAAAAATCATTTAGAGAAGTCTTTAAAGACAATTTTCTTCCTTTGCTAAAAGAATTGGGCTTACTATGGCAATCTGAAACCATAACTCCGGCGAATGAGCATTTTATGAGTCATCTGATCAAGCAGAAGATCTTAATTTATACAGAAAGCCTGCAGATTCTAAAACCCACGAAAACCGATCGAATTTTTGTACTTTCTCTTCCGTTGAATGAAATCCATAAAATAGGCTTACTTTACTTGCAGTACGAGATTTTACTAAAAGGATACAAAACCATTTATCTGGGCGAAAGCATGCCTATTGAAAACCTGCAGGATTTAACCAAACATTTCGAGAACATTACCTTTGTATCTTTCATGACTGTTCAACCGGATCGCAACGTAATCAACCAATATGTCAAATCGATGGGACAAAAGTTGCTCCAAAAGAACAATGAGATTTGGCTTATGGGAAACATGGTCGAACATATCGATCAGAAAATTTTATCAGAAAGAATACGCGTTTTTGATTCTATGGACGAAACAATCAGTATGCTGTAATATTTTTTGTTTAAAGTTTTTGTATATTTGTTAAACAAATGAAAAAAACTATAGCAATAATAGGTTCAGGCTTTTCTTCTCTAGCCGCTTCATGTTATCTCGCACAGCAAGGTAATACGGTAACTATTTATGAGAAAAACGAAACTATTGGAGGCAGAGCCAGACAGTTTAAAAAAGAAGGCTTTACTTTCGACATGGGACCAAGCTGGTATTGGATGCCGGATGTTTTCGAACGTTTTTTTCAGGATTTCAATAAAAACTCTTCCGACTATTACAAGCTCATCAAACTGAATCCGGCTTACCGGGTGTATTTTGGTTTGAATGACTTCATTAGTATTTATGACAATTTAGAAGAAATAAAAAACACTTTTGAAGAGATCGAAACAGGAAGTGGTGAAAAACTTCAAAAATTCATCAATCACGCCAAAAGCAATTATGACATTGCCATCAAAGATTTGGTCTATCGTCCCGGAGTTTCGCCACTGGAGTTAATCACAATCGAAACAGCTTTCAAACTCAATCAGTTTATTAGTACTGTCAGCACCGATATCCGAAAGCAGTTTAAGAACCAAAAACTCATCCAAATACTGGAGTTTCCCGTTTTGTTTTTAGGTGCAAAGCCTACAAAGACCCCGTCTTTTTACAATTTTATGAATTATGCCGATTTTGGCTTAGGAACCTGGCATCCTAAAACCGGAATGTACGATGTGGTACGCGGAATCGAAAAACTGGCATTGGAATTAGGAGTAACGATTAAAACCAACTCTCCTATTGAAAAGATTATTGTTAAAGACAAAAAAGCCACAGGACTTTTAATAGATGGAAAAACGATAGAGGCGGATATTATTTTAAGCGGCGCCGACTATCATCATACTGAAACTTTGCTGGACATTGAACATCGCGCTTATTCAGAAAAATACTGGGAAAGCCGCACTTTTGCTCCCTCTTCTCTTCTCTTTTTTGTGGGATTCAATAAAAAAATAGCCAACGTCACACACCACTCTTTGTTTTTTGACGTTGATTTTAACCAACACGCAGCCGACATCTACGACGATCCGAAATGGCCCGAACAGCCGTTGTTTTATGCCAATTTCCCTTCTAAAACAGATTCAACAGCTGCTCCGGAAGGAATGGAAAGCGGTTTTTTTCTTATTCCGTTAGCCCCCGGAATACAAGACAATGAACAACTTCATGAAGTCTATTTTGAAAAAATAATCTCCAGATTTGAACAATTAACCAATCAACAAATAAAAAATAGCATTATATTTAAGAGATCATTTTGCAAGAACGATTTTGTCGACGATTACAATGCCTATAAAGGCAATGCCTACGGAATGGCCAATACACTATTGCAAACCGCTTTTCTAAGGCCCAAACTAAAAAGTAAAAAAGTTCGTAATTTATATTTTACGGGACAGTTAACGGTTCCCGGCCCTGGTGTTCCACCTGCTTTAATTTCAGGAAAATTAGCAGCTGAGTTAATTCAAAAATCTTTTAGTTCTTAACAAATGAAATCACTATTCGACACTGTTTCTTTCAAATGCAGCAAACTGGTTACTCAGAGTTACAGCACCTCATTTTCATTAGCAGTCAAAATGTTGTCACCAGGTATTCGCGATGCTATTTACAGCATTTACGGGTTTGTACGTTTTGCTGACGAAATTGTCGATTCTTTTCATGATTTTGAAAAAGAGAATCTCATCAATGATTTCGAAAAAGAATATTACAAAGCGATGCAAACAGGTATCAGTCTTAACCCTATTCTCAACTCTTTTCAGCATACCGTAAAGCAGTACAACATTACTGATGATCTGGTTCAGGCCTTTTTAAAAAGCATGAAACTCGATCTTGTGAAGTCGAGCTACCCTACCCATACTGAATATGAAGATTACATTTACGGTTCGGCAGATGTAGTAGGTTTAATGTGTCTGAAGGTTTTTGTAAAAGGAAACGAGCAAAAATACGAACAACTCAAAAATGAAGCAATGCGATTGGGATCGGCCTTTCAGAAGGTTAATTTCCTGAGAGACCTAAAAGAGGATAATTTGATTTTGAACCGAAATTACTTTCCGGGAATTAACTTAAATTCCTTTGACGAAGAAGCTAAAACGAATATTATTGCCGAAATCGAAGAAGATTTCAGAATCGCTTTTCAGGGTATTGTAAAACTTCCTATCGACGCTAAATTTGGTGTTTATACTGCTTATATTTATTACCGAAAACTGCTTCAGAAGCTTAAGAATACACCTTATTACGAAATTGGAAATTCGAGAATCAGAGTTTCTAATTATACCAAAGCCGGACTTTTAGCACAGTCTTTTGTAACCTACAAATTAAAGTTAGTTTAAAATCAATTTCTAATACAGCTAAAATTAACTTTTATAAGCTAAAATGTAAATTCAAGACATACAAAATGGTTTCTTTTTTAATTTTTTTAGGTGTTTTTTTATTCATGGAATGTGTCACCTGGCTCACTCACAAGTACATCATGCACGGGCTGATGTGGTATTTTCATGCAGATCACCATCAACCCAAATACGAAAACACTTTTGAACGCAACGACATTTTCTTTGTCCTATTTGCCATCCCCAGTATTATTCTTTTTTACTTTGGTGTTGAGGGCGGATTCAACTACTTATTTTTTATTGCCTGTGGAGTAACGCTTTATGGTGTGTGTTATTTTTTGATTCACGATGTTCTGATTCATCAGCGTTTTAAATGGTTTAAAAACACCAAAAACAAATACTTAATTGGCTTGCGAAAAGCACATAAAATACACCACAAGCACTTAGGCAAAGAAGACGGGGAATGTTTCGGAATGTTGTTTGTTCCTTTTAAATATTATAAAATTTAAATTGATTTTATGAAAGTATACAAAATAGAAACCGTACAGCATGTAAACGCTACTGTTGAAGAATGTTGGGATTTTTTTTCAAGTCCGAAAAATCTCCAAACGATAACACTGGATAATATGAGTTTCGAAATTCAGGATTTTGACAACAAACGCATGTATCCCGGACAAATTATCAGCTATACTTTAAAACCTCTTTTGGGCATTAAAATTAACTGGATGACCATCATCACGGTTTCAAAGGAGAACCAATACTTTGTCGACGAACAGCGATTTGGCCCTTACGCTTTATGGCATCACAAACACTTTTTCGAGCCCACAGCAACCGGAACAAAAATGATTGATGTGGTGCATTACGCTTTACCATTAGGATATCTGGGCAGAATCATGAACAGTCTTATTGTTAAAAATAAACTCAAAACTATTTTTGATTATCGCTACAATAAAATCGAAGAACTATTCAATTCAAAAGCTTAAATCAATATATTTTTTTTGACTGTGATAAAAAATCAAGCAGAACATCATACAATGACAAAACAAAAAGTTTCTTTTTTCTGGTTCCGACGTGATTTACGTTTAGAAGACAATACCGGACTTTTCCATGCCCTGCAATCGGATTTTCCGGTAATTCCGCTGTTTATTTTTGATGATGAAATTCTGGAAAACCTTCCCAAAAATGATGCACGCGTTCAGTTTATTCTGGAGTCACTTCAAAAAATAAACGAACAACTAAAAGCAATTGATTCCTCCATTCTGATTAAAAAAGGAACTACAAATAAGGTTTGGGAATCACTTACAACTGAATTTGACATTCAGCAGGTTTTTTTCAATAAAGATTACGAACCTTTTGCCATCAAACGTGATGCTGCTATTCAGCAATTATTAGCACAACACCATATCACAGCTTCCTCATTCAAAGATCATGTGATTTTTGAAGAAAAGGAAATTACAAAAGCGGACGGACTTCCTTACACCGTTTATACACCCTACAAAAACAAGTGGCTGGAAAAATACCATCTTTCAGGACAGGCTCCGGAATTTGACACCAAAATTGGTTACGAAAACTTCAGTAAAAATCAATTTACTTTTCCGGAATTAGCCGAAATTGGTTTTGAGAAAAGCGCTATAAAAGTACTTCCTCCGGATCTAAGTCAAATTTCTAATTACAAAGAAACACGCGATTTCCCGGCTGAGGACAGTACTTCCTACCTTTCACCGCATTTACGTTTTGGAACGGTTAGTATTCGCAAACTGGTTAATTGGGCTAATCGAAAAAACCAAACCTTTTTAAGCGAACTGATTTGGAGAGAATTCTTCATCCAGATTTTATTTAGCTTTCCAAATGTTGTGAATCACAATTTTAAATCGGCTTACGACGGCATTCAATGGCGTAATAACGAAGAAGATTTTAAACGCTGGTGTTCCGGAACTACGGGGTACCCAATGGTTGATGCCGGAATGCGTCAGCTAAACGAAACGGGGTATATGCACAATCGGGTTCGCATGGTGGTGGCCAGCTTTTTATGCAAACATTTACTCATCAACTGGCAATGGGGTGAGGCGTACTTTGCCGAAAAATTATTGGATTTCGAATTAGCTTCCAATGTAGGTAACTGGCAGTGGGCAGCAGGAACAGGCTGTGATGCTGCACCCTATTTCAGAGTTTTCAATCCCGAAATTCAACAAAAGAAGTTTGACGAGAAAGGAATCTACATTCGCAAATGGATTCCGGAATTTGATTTAGGCTACAACGAACCAATGGTAGACCATGCGTTTGCAAGAGATCGTGCCATTGAAACTTATAAAAAAGGGATTTTGAAATAGTTTTTTGTTTCAGGTTTCAAGTTTTATTGCAACGTGAAACCTGAAACCTGAAACTATTTTAGTACTTCATATAATTCTCTACAACAATCTTCGCTTTCAAATCAAACATCAGATTGTACAATCCGAAGAAAGTTCTGTTCATGTAGATAAAATGTTTGGAACCACGATTTCCGTTCATTTTTTTAAGATTGGTATCATTAGTAAAACGCTCTCCTAATTTGGCAATATTGTCAAAGAAAGTCTCATCTGAAAAATCAAAGGTTTCTTTCTGAAACGGCTGGGTAAAAAGAGACAATAAATCATGAAACATTTCAGTAAAATAGGCAATCTCAGAAGCCGAATCATCGGGTCGAAGAATTTCCAGTTCAAATAATTTCTGATTGAAAAGTGTTTCGTCAGTGATTACATTTTTATTGATCAATTCAAAGTAAGGCACATAAAAATCATCCGGAATTTGTTTCATACAGCCAAAATCCAGCGCAATTAACTGATTGTTTTCATCCACCAGAAAATTTCCCGGATGCGGATCGGCATGCACTTTTCTTAAAACATGAATTTGGTACATATAAAAATCCCAAAGCGCCTGACCTAATTTGTCACCCACTTTCTGATCTGTATTTTTAGCGGTAAACTCCGAAAGATGCAGACCGCTCATCCAGTCCATGGTAATGATTTTCTCTGATGAAAACTCAGGATAATAATTCGGAAAAAGTATGTTTTCGATTTTACTGCAGGCCTGTACCACTTCCTGACTTTGTTGAAGTTCCAACAAATAATTGGTTTCTTCAATCAGCTTATCTTCAACTTCTTTAAAATATTTATCAGAATCTTTTCCCTGCAAATTAAACATTCTGATCGCAATAGGTTTTACCAGAGCCAAATCAGACGAGATACTGTTGGCAACTCCCGGATACTGAATTTTAACGGCTAGTTTTTTACCGTCTTTAACCGCTAAATGTACCTGACCGATACTAGCTGCATTGACCGAATTGGCATTAAACTCATCAAAAATTTCATAGGGAGTTTTTCCGAAATTGGTTTTAAAAGTTTTCAAAACCAGAGGTGCAGAAAGCGGCGGTACTGAAAATTGCGATAATGAAAATTTCTCTACATAAGCCTGAGGCAGAAAGTTCTTGTCCATGCTCAGCATTTGAGCCACTTTAAGTGCGCTTCCTTTCAAACTTTTGAGTCCGTCATAAATATCTTCCGCATTGTTTTCATTCAGCTTGTCACGGGTCAAATCTGAGTTTACCATTTTCTCCGCATAATGCTTAATATAGTTCACTCCGATTTTTGCACCGGTTTGGACTAATTTACTGGCTCTTTCTATTTTTGAGGTAGGTATATAATCGATCGTTTTCATTACTTACTGTATATTTTTTCTTTAAACAGAAATTTTCCAAAATCAATTAAATGATTCATTGGGGCTACATTCATCAATTCGAAGGATGCGTTAACTGATTTTTCAATAAAAATATCCGTTTTTTCGAATGCTGCCGAAGAATCCTCCATCCAGAATTTTATGGTCATCATTAATTGCAGCCAGGCCGATTCCTGAAGGGCTTTTTCCTGAAATTTTTGAAATTTTTCCTGTTCCAGTCTGTAATCATCAGTCAATATTTCCGAAACATATTCTTTAAAAGCCTCGCGAAGCGAAGTCAGTTGTACTAAATTTTTAAGTGGATTTCTGTCTATTTTGAGAGATTGCAGGACATAACTTCTGTTGGCCGTTAAAATCTCAAAAAATGTATAATAGAAACTCAACATCTTGTTTTTCATATCATACTCGTGATAATCTGCGTTTTTGTGCAGCAAATCAACTGTATTCGCAAAAAACAGTCTGAATATTTCTTTTTCTAAACCTTCTAATGTTCCAAAAAAAGCATAAAACTCTGCCTCAGTAAAACCATTTTCTTTTGCAAAATGATAAACCGATTTTGGTTTTTGCCCCTTTTCTAAAACTTCATCCATGTATTTTGAAACGATATCTTCTCTTGTGATAGCCTTATTTTTAGTTGCCATTTCATTAAAATTTAGAATTTGCCTTAAAGGTAAGGAATGTTTAAGTACCTTTACTTTGCCTTAAACAAAATGCACTGTTAAATATATTATAAACTATCATGGCAAAAAATGTTTTATTAACCGGAGGCACTGGATTTGTTGGAAAACAACTTACCGATCTACTCACTGACAGTGGTTTTACGGTATCGATTTTGAGCCGTAGCGCACGAGAAAACACCTCATTAATCACCTATTATAAATGGAATTTAAAAACGAATTATATCAACGAAGAAGCAATTCTTCAGGCTGATTATATTATCCATTTAGCAGGCGAAGGAATTGTTGAGAAGAGATGGACTAAAAGACGTAAAAAAGTCATTGTAGAAAGCCGTGTACAACCCATCGATCTTATTTATTCGATCTTAAAGAAAAACAATAAAGTTCCGGAGGCTTTTATCTCGGCTTCGGCGGTTGGAATTTACGGAGCTGTCACCAGTTCTGTTATCTGTACGGAAGACACGCCCCCAGCAACCGATTTTTTAGGGGTAACCTGCGTTGAATGGGAACAGGCCACAGATAAAATTACTTCTTTAGGAATTCGAACTGCTAAAATCAGAACGGGGATTGTTTTGGGAAGAAATGAAGGATTTCTAAAAAAACTGGGACCCAATTTCAAAGCCGGTTTCGGGGCCATTTTGGGCACAGGAAAACAATATCTTCCCTGGATTCATATCGATGATTTATGTCAGATTTATCTAAAAGCACTTACTGATGAAACGATAAAAGGTCCGTACAATGCCTGCGTGACAGACAATACTACGAACCTTAGTTTTTCAAAAATGCTTGCCAGCTTATACGGTTATAAAATCTGGCTCCCAAAAGTACCCGCCTTTATTCTTAAAATTGTTTTAGGCGAAATGAGCGAGGCTGTCTTAAAAGGACAGAGGGTTTCCTCTGAAAAGATACAAAAGACAGGATTTGAATTTCAATTTACCGATTTAGAAGGCGCGCTGGTCAACTGCCTCAATTAGTCATTTTAGCGTTAGATATACCGGATCATCACTTTTAATTACTCCCGTTAATTCGGTATTCACCGTTTTAGCAATCTTAGCGGCTATTCTGTTCGGAATTTCGATATTATAATCAGAGATCAAAATTGGAAAATCGGAAATGATCTGGATTCCGTCACCCACTTTTTTAATGAGTGCATTTACCAGAATTTCTCTTGATTTTCCCTTCATCGAAAGTTTTCCTTTAATTTGATATTCCTTTTCGATTTCGTCTATGTTTTTTAAATCAAATTTTTGAATTTTTCCTTTAAAAACAGCTTTCGGATAACGATGGCTTTCCATATAATTTTCATTAAAATGTTCCTGCATCAGGTCTAATTTAAAACGAAAATCTTTAATAAAAACGGTACAGATAAAAGTACTCGTTTTGGGCTCAACAATAATTGTGACCTGTCTGTTTACAGCTTTTACATCTTCGAAAAAGGGCACTGATGCTTCAAAATTTATGGTTCCCGTACTGGTAAAAAATTTATCCTGAGCCATAACGGAATGAGCTGTAAATAGTAAAATAAGTAATGTAATTTTTTTCATAATCGTTAACAATTAAACAATTATGTCATTCGATCTTTTTCTATTTTTAAGAAGAGAAACAACTGGACTTAAGATAAGTTAAAAAATAGAATGGCAGTACTCCGTGAAAAAACAGTAACCCAATCATTTATACTTAAAGTTACGATTTTTTCAGGATTACGGTTGCCTATTTACTGCTAAATATTTGTGAATGTTTTACCTGCCTAAAAATCAATTCTGATACCGTTTACTGGCACTCCAATTATGACATCAGAAACTCCACGAAATCTTATTGCACTGGTGTACAGATTTCAATTAAAAATCCATCCAGATCACGTACATAGGCCACTACTTGTCCCCATGGTTTCTGAGTAGTTTCTTTGACCAGTGTCGCTCCTGCTGAAATTGCTTTCTGTACTAATTCCTCGACATCATCGGTTATAAAACCCAATTCGATGGCAAAAGGTTTCTGCTCCGGTTTACTTTCGATAAAACCGTCTTTCAGATTTTGGGCTGCTAATTCTTTTGAAGCAAACGAAAGGGTTGTTTCTCCTGTACTCAATTCGCCATAATCCGCCTCCGGAGTTACAAATTTTCTTGAAAATCCAAATGCATTTTCATAAAACGAAATTGATTTTTCTACATCTTCAACGTATAGAATTGTATAGCCAAACTTTACCATTTGTATTTGATTTGATTGTAAATTATTTTAATTGGGTGTATGTACATAAAAAATCTTTTTTAACACATAGAAACATAGTTTACTAACCGAAAAAAGCGTTTCACTTCTAATAAAACGCAGAAGACTATATTTCTCTCTTTTCTTTTCTCTTTCTTCTTTTTTCTTTTTAAAAAACCCATCTCACTATTTATCAAAAGAACTCACCTCTAAAGCCCTACCTTAGTGAATTTCTAAAAGCACATTGTACTGATTTAAATTTGCCAGATCTTCGATAGAATTAACGTCCGTCATTCTTGCATGTTCTTCTACTTCTTTTTTAGATTCAATTTGTTTGATGCATTTCCTAAAGCGTCTCACCTCTTCTAAATTTGACAAAATAAGTCCGGGAACAGGTACACTTTTCCCCTCATTATCTTTAGCCACCATGGTAAAATAAGATGAATTACAATGTTTGATGGCTCCCGTTTGGATATTCTCAGCTTCCACACGAATTCCCACAATCATAGAACTTCTTCCCACGTAATTTACCGATGCTTTCATAGTTACTAATTCTCCAACCTCAATAGGTTTTAAAAAGTTTACCGTATCCACAGAAGCGGTTACGCAATAGTTGCCACTAAATTTTGAGGCTGATGCAAAAGCAATCTGGTCTAACAGCTGTAAAATATATCCTCCGTGAATTTTTCCACTAAAGTTAGTATGCGAAGGCAACATTAATTCTGATATACTTATTTTCGATGAAGAAACGTGTTTGAAATCTGCAGTCATAATTTTTTATTTGTATTTGAATGGAAAAGTTTCGTTGCGAACAGCCTTAATGAAACTATGTTTTTAATTTAAAGATTGATTTTCATCTGAATTAGAAGCTCTGGCAATAATATTTTCAGGAAGCGATTTTTTAGCCTTCGCTCCCATTTTCTTTAATTTTTCGACACTTGAAATCAGATTTCCTCTTCCGTCTACCAACTTGCTCATGGCATTTTCGTATTCCGTTTTTGTGTCTTTTATTTTATTTCCAATACGCACCAAATCGGTAACAAATCCCTCAAATTTGTCGTATAATGCTCCTGCTTGTCTGGCAATTTCAAAGGCATTTTCCTGTTGTTTTTGATTGGTCCACATACTATCAATAGTTCTTAAAGTCGCCAGTAACGTTGTAGGAGTTACAATAACGATGTTTCGATCAAACGCTTTATTGTACAAGGTCGAATCTTCGTTTAAAGCAATCGCAAAAGCAGGTTCAATGGGGATAAACAATAAGACAAAATCCGGGCTCTCGATTTGATACAAATCATGATAATTTTTGCTTCCCAACTGCTCGACATGTCTTTTAATAGAGTTTACATGTTCTTTCAGGAAGTCTATTTTAAGAATTTCAGATTCTTCATTGATCCATTTTTCATAAGCAACCAGAGAAACTTTTGAATCGACGATCATCTTTTTACCGTCGGGTAAATTGATTACAACATCGGGCAAAACTCTGTTTCCTTCAGCATTTGTAAAACTTTGCTGTACTTCGTATTCTCTCCCCTTTTCTAAACCGGATTTTTCTAAAACACGTTCTAAAACCAATTCGCCCCAGTTCCCCTGCATTTTACTGTCACCTTTCAAAGCCTTGGTTAAATTTAGGGTTTCTTTACTCATTTGGGCATTCATTTCACTCAATCCTAAAATCTGCTGACGCAAAGCCGCATGATAATCAATACTTTCTTTGTGAGTTTGTTCTACCTTTTTTTCGAATCCCTGAATTTTATCCTGCAAAGGCAGCAGGATGCTTTTCATATTTTCGCTATTCTGCTCCGTAAACTTTGCCGATTTCTCTTCCAGAATTTTATTCGCCAGGTTTTCAAATTCTTTGGTAAATTTCTCCTGAAGTTCGCTTACTTCATTCTTTTGTTCTTTATGACGTTCCCACAAGTTTTCAAAATCAACTTCTTTTTTAGAAAGCTGAATTGCGAGACTGTCTTTTTCGGTTCGGATATTCTCTTTTTCAGAACTGCTCAGATGAAGCTGTTTTTCGAAATTTCTTCTTTCGTTTTCAAACTGCTCTTTCTGAATTTGTAATTGATTTGTGGTGGCACTCAACCTTTCTTCCAGACTCACTTTTTCGGATTGAAATCGTGCAGCAAATAACGTCTTTCCTAAATATATCCCTAGAAATAACGCAGCTGTGAAGGCTAACAAATACGGAAGAAATTCAAACATAATTACATTTTTATATAAAGTAAAAGTACACAATAATACGCAGTGCTTTATTCAAAATTAGAAATTTCACGAATCCCTAATCTCGAAAAATGAAATCATTATTGAAAAAAATAAAAAATTTCACGCAACCATTTCTAAAAGAAGACATCTACTAATTATAAACTATTAAAATATTGTTATGAAAAAATTAATGCTAAGCTTGTTTATAGCTTTTGGATTCAGTGCCTGCTCCCTTAATAATGAAGATATGAATGTGGTTTGCGGAGAAAGTGAAGACTTAGCTTTTACAGGAATTCCACTTTTATGCAACTATAGTGTTAAATCTTTACCTACCAATCCTGTTGCATTTTTAGCTGCTTCTGAAGAAAGATTGAATGCTTACTTCACCAAAAAAGAGAATACATGTCCAAATGCTACTATTACACCTATCGATTTTAATAAAGAAATGATCGTTGGTATTTTCTCAGGACTTAAACCTACAGGCGGTTTTAAAATTAAAATAACCAGCATTGTTCAAAACAAATGTCAGATTCTGGTTAATTACTACGAAAAAGAACCTGAAGTGGGCGAGACAATTGCACCCGGGGCAACGTATCCGTCAGATTTCATTTTAATCCCAAAAACAACTAAAACAATACTATTCAATAAAGTAGCAGACAACCGTGACAATGTCGTAATAGGAAGTTTCAGCGGTCAATGTACAGGTGCTGATTGTCAAAAATTCTATCAGATCAACGATTTTAATATTCAAAAATTCTTAAACGTTAAAGCCGGCGCCTATGATTTCGATCAATACCGCTATACAGCGACTACCAAAAAAGGAGATTACACGCTTTTCTTAAAATCGGTACCTGCTGAAATTTTAGCTTTAAAAGGAAAAACTAAAACGTATGGTTCTCCGGATGCTGCAGATCAGGGAGGCGTATATTTTGAATTACGTCAGGGCATAAATGTTACTAAAATTACCATCGACAACAAAGATACTGCCGATCAAAGTGCCGAAATAAAAGCATTCAAAAAGGCTATTCAGGATAAAATAACAAGTCTAAAATAATCTGATTCATGAAAAAATATTTCTTATTTATCATCGTATGCGGTCTCTTTTCGTCGGCATATTCATTGGAATCTACGGGTATAAATTCGGGTTCGATTGTAAACACCTGGATTTGGGAAAAATCGATTGGAGGAAACAGTAATCCCTATACGGCAACTCCTAAAACGATCGGATTTAACAAAAAAGTCGTTTTTACACCAAACGGAAGAATAATCACGTACAAAAACAATGTTGAAATAAGAAATAGCACCTATACAATTGAAAAAGGTGTTGGTTACTTTGATCAGGCCGAACATGACTTAATCACTTTTGAAGGCAAGACTTATGTCATAGAAAACCTTGACAATCAAAACCTAACCATTGTCAGCAATAATACCGATGCATCACGTACTATTTACAAAAGGTAGTTTTATAAGCTTATAAGAACTATTTTTGCAAAACCAAACAAACCACTTTTTTGAAAGACGATTTAGATAAATACATACGACTGTGCATCAAAAATGACAGAGAAGGGCAACTGAAAATCTATCAGTTGTTCTCTCCTGTTTTATATGGTATATGCCTGAAGTATATGAGAAATGAAGACGATGCCAAAGATGTATTTCAGGAGGCTTTTGTCATCGTTTTTCAGAAAATCGGCCAATATAAATTTGAAGGAAGTTTTGAAGGCTGGCTAAAACGTATTTTCATTAATAAACTGATTGAAACTCTGAACAAGAAGAAAAAAGAGAGTTTCTTTTTGGACGTTTTTGATCCGGATACTGATTTTGTTGAGGAGGAGGAATTGGATATTGCTCCGGTCGAACAGGAGAAACTGCTGGAATATATCCGGGATCTACCGGATCAGTACCGCACCGTTTTCAACCTGTATGTTTTTGAAAAACTAAAGCATAAAGAAATAGCCGAACTTTTAAAAATCTCTGAAGGAACATCAAAATCAAATCTAAATCGGGCCAAAAGCATTTTGCAAAAAAAAATAATGAGCATAAAAAATTTTAAAATAGCATGAAAAAGCAAAATATAGAAGATCTTTTTTCATCAATGGAAAACTTTTCAAGTGTTCCTCCTCCTGAATTATGGAGTCAGATTGAAGAAAAATTAGACCAGCCCAAAAAGAAAAAGAAGAAAGCTATTCTTTGGTGGTCGGCTGCTGCATGCTTATTGTTAGGTTTGCTGCTTCCTTCTGTTTTACATTTTACCTCAACTTCTGCAATCAAAACAGTAAAAAATGGCTCTATAGAAAACAATAGTGTGGTTCTTGATGAGAAAGAAGACAATGAAAACTCTAACAGAACAATTCAAAGTAAAGAGAATAATGCTGTTGTAAATACCCCTCAACAAGAATCAAATCATACCGTTAGTAACTCTTCTCTGAAGAACAGTACAAATTCGTCTGAGCTTTCTATAAAAAATCACAATCAAAAAACGGCAGTTGCTCATTCTGATGTAACGAATAAGGCTAATTCAGGGAATGCAAATCTGAACTCAACTCTTCAAAAGAAAAATGAAGATCATACTGCAACCCAAAAAGTAATTGTTTCTGCCAAAACAAATACAGCCCATTCAAATCCATCAAATGCATTCAATTCTGCGTCAACAAATCAATTTTTAAATCCAAAGGGAAAGAGTTCCAATCAAAATGTAGCTGAGAAAGTATATACTATCAGCAAAAATAATGGATTGGGTTCTTATTCAAAAAATTATCCTATTAGTGCTGATAAAAAAGCTGCTAATCAAATAGTAGCGGAACAAACTTTTAGTGCAGGAAAAGCCAACCCTTTCTATCCAAATTCAAAAAATAAGGTGTCGGCTTCTGTTTTCGAAGAGCAATTGCCTGCTAAAAATAACATTAGTACAGCTTTAAGTGCTGTGAACCCGCTTTCTGATAAGCATCAGAAAACTGCTATTGAAAATGCATTCCCGGGCAGAGAATTAACAGGTAATTCAAAAAACAATTCGAAATTCAGTACCGTTTTAAGCAAGCAGGATTCCGTTCAGTTGGCAGAACTTCAAAACTTAGAAAAAGGTATAATTAATCCGGAAGAGAAAAACGAGAAAGAAAAGAAAACGACAATTTCTAAAGGAGAAAGATGGGCCGTTGAAGTTTTTGCCGGATTAGCCAACTCGGAAAATTATAAAAATGACAAAACGCTGGGCAATGTAAACGACTCAAAACAGGGAAGTACTTACGGTGTTAAAACAAAATATAAAATCAACAAAAAATGGGCCGTTGGTTCAGGTTTTAAGATCAACGAATTAGGACAAAGTGTTGCCGATGTATCGTACATAAGCAATGGTCCGCCTAATGCTGCCATGACTTCTAATGACTATTTTAATCAAAATGCAACAGTAGTCGCAGCAGCTCCCCAAATTAGCACTAGTTCAGGTTACATTTTTGTTTCTAAAAACACTACAAATGCGTTAAAACAAAATAACATTGAAAGCAATTCTATTGAGAGTGGGAATCTGGATCAAAACTTAAGATATATCGAAATGCCTTTAGAGGTTTCGTATTCTGTTTTCAGTAAAAACAGGACCAACATCAACATCAATACCGGTGGTTTTGTGGGGAAACTGATTTCAAATAACATGGCCTTAAACGGAAATTCGATTGGTCAGAATGTCAATGCCAATGATTTCATCTACGGTTCTACATTAAGCAGTACTTTGCAATATCGCGTTTACAAGAAAACAAGTGTTTTTGTGGAGCCTGCTATGAACTATTACGTTAATCCGCTAAGCAGCCAATCTTTTAATCAGTTTCAATGGGGATTAAATTTTGGATTGAATGTTACTTTTTAAAGTTCTTTTTGTGGTAGTTTTACCAAAAAATTACTTAGAAAAAACGATAAAATGATCCTCAAAAACAATGAGACCGATCCGGAGTCACTACCTAAAGATCTTATAATTGCCAAAGAAATACTTTACGATTGTTGCGATTTTGACCTCACTCAACCTCAGCCGGAAGCTGAAAGCAATGAGTATGATGCTTACCGTTTTCGATTGAATCAGAAAAACATCTGTTACAGGAAAGCGAAAATCACACCCACCAAAACAGGTCAGTTTGTAACTTTATGGAAACGCAATACGACGGGAATTATTGAGCCTTTTGATTTCACAGACGCTATTGACTTTGTGATTGTCAGTGTTCGAAAGAACGAACTATTTGGACAATTTGTTTTTCCTAAACCGATTCTATTAGAGAAAGGTATTTTTACCACTTCGAAAAAAGAAGGCAAAAGAGCCACAAGAGTGTATCCTCCGTGGGATGAAACAACAAGTAAACAAGCTCAGAAAACGCAGCAATGGCAATTGAATTACTTTTACTTCATTACGCCCGAAACAAATCTGAAACGATTCAAAACATTGTTTTAAATAAAAAAGCAGCCCAAATTTTACTTTGGACTGCTTTTACTTTTTACTGAAAGCTATTGTAAACTGTTCAAAAGAAACCACAAATCAATTTCCTCCTCACATTTTACATTTCACTTCTTACTTTTTAATAATCTTCCCTTTATAAACTACTTTATTATTCTCGGTTAGCGTATAAAAGTAAATCCCCGTTTGCAAATAACTTACCGGGACAGCCGTAGTACTTACATCCTGTGTTGCATTAATATCAACCGGATTCCCTAATAAATGGCCTGAAACATCGTAAAACTTCAATTTCAGTTTTTTATCAGTATTGGTTTTTACAATCACATTCACCACATCGGTAGTTGGATTCGGATAAGCCTGAACCGCATAACCATTTTTAGTTTCAAAATCGATAGTCGACAGATTCGAAGATTTCAATTCAAAACGGGCAATTACCGGACCGTGGTCTGAAGTTGTATTGGTATAATTATTAATATCGTTACGAGGATCATAAACTGCAATCGAATTTGCGATGTACTGGTCGTTTAATTCGTTTGAAATCATGATGTGATCTAAAAATCCGCCCGAACTTAAATAAGTATATGCTCCTGCTTTACTGATTTCTAAAGTAAGTGCATTATAATTAGTCTGATCATCAACAAACATCTTATAAGAAGATGGATTTGGCGTAATAACTGATTTACTTACATCATCGTTATAGTCTCCCAAAATAATCAGATTCGAATTAGCATAGTAAGTATCTAAACTGTCTTTCAATACTTGTGCATCATACTTACGCATATTGTATTTACTGATATCAGACCCACTATTCGCACGGGCATGAAGGTCTACTAAATTGATTAGTTTTTTTACTCCGCCAACATTCGTCTCAATTTGCACCATATAAGGTAAACGTCCTGATGAGAAAAAATTCTCATCCTTATTCTCAGGACTTGGATAATTATTCAACGTAACCGTTTTAGCACGTATCTGATCGTATAGATCTTTAAACATTACTCTGGTATTTTTTACCGTTGCTGTCTGTGTATTGTAGATCACCACCAATTTCTGAGGTGGAAAATTCGGATCTGCAGGATTAAAAGAATACGACCATGAAGGTGAAATTACTTTATCAAACGTTTTACCATTAATGCTAATTTTTTGCACTAAAGCATCTAAAGCCGGTTCATCAGAAACTTCCTGAACCACATAAACATCAGCATTTAACTTGTTCATTACTTTGGCCACATTTTCAATTTGCAGAGCATCATCGGTAGGTCCGAATTCTTTGTTTGACTTATCTTTCACATCTGTACCAAAAAACTCTAAGTTATAGGTCACTACATCAAAAGTATCTGCCTTTGGTATAGATGAACCGGTAAACGAACCTATTTGCTTATTTAAAGAAGTTCCTGTAACTGTTAACACACCTGAAATCGTTAATGCTTTTACAGATGGTGTAAACCTTGCATAAATCTGTTTACTTCCTGCGGCGTCAGCTGCACTAACTACTACAGTCGATTGAAATGAACTTCCGTCCAAAGACAATTGAAAATCTGCAGGAGCAGTAACGGTAATATCTCCATATCCTTCTGCCTTAAGAGGAAAAGTCTGGGTTCCCGAAACTCCACTTACATTTACATCTCCAAAATCTAAAACAGGATTTGCATCTATATAACCTGTTGTATTTGTAATTGCAAAATCATCAAATGACCATTCTGCAGCATTATTTGCTCCTCCGGCTGTAGTTTCATACACCCAGGCCAGATAGGTATGACTTGTTTTGTAACTGTCTAATTTAATGTATTGCGATTGTGCATAGGTTCCTGTTATGGTTGGAAATTTACCATCAATTACGGTCCAGGTTGCATTTTCAGGGTTACTCTTTCCATCATAATCGGTAGAAACCATTAATTTCAGATCGGTACCCGCATAGAATTTACGGGAATAAAAAGAAAGTAAGATCGCTTTATCAAATTTAGCTGCATTATCTAAACGCAATTTTGGCGAAATCAACCAGTCTTTACTAGCTCCGCTATCGGAATAGCCGTTCATAATTACCGCTCCCGCTCCTGAGTTTACATTTCTGGCCACAGTAGTTGGAGTCCATTTATTTGCAGTACCGGCAACATTGTATTGCGTCCATCCGCTATTGCTTAAAACATTTGCATCGTTAAAACCTTGTTGGTACGGATCAATTCCTACTCCTGTAAGCGTCACTATTTTGGTTGTTGCTCCGGTCGCATCATGTGTTATTTGTCCCGAAAAACTTCCAATAGCATCCGGTGTAAACCTCACATAAACTGTTGGCGTAGCACCCGAAGCAAAATCAGCTGCAAGGTAAGAAACCGAAGTACTAAATGTATTTCCGTCTTTTGAAACTGTAAATTTGTCATTTGCTGTTACCGTAACAGGATTTGATATATTAGTTCCCTGAATTTGATAACTCAAATTATCCGAACTCAAATTAGCCTCCGAAAATCCAAAATCTAAAGTAGAAACCGTTGTCGTTAAAGAAGGAATTGGTGCACTCGAAATTGTAACATCAACTTTAGCAGGGGTAGCCTGTAAATTTCCTAAAGCATCCTCTGAAACAGAAAAAACAGTATAATTTGCATTTAGCGTTAAACCTGAGAAGGTTTTGGTGTACACATTAGCAGCATTCGTAACATCCAAAAATCCTGATTGTAAAGCCGCCGCATCGCTAGCATCGTGACCTGCCTTAATTTGTGCCGCTGTTGGTGCTGTACTTCCTCCCGGTACTAAAACATAATACGTTTTCCCCACCTCATTTAATTTATCAGAGAAATCAAAACTATCCAATAAAATATTATCGGCTTTTGGATAACCGGAATCGCTTACAGGCGCACTGGTATCTGCTTTTACATCAATATTGATATTATCCACCGCAAATGAAGGACGTGCGCCACCTCCTGAAACTTGCTTCGAAATCCATCGTATCTGAATTACCGGCTGGTTGTTACATTCTGCCGGCAAACTTACTTTTATGGTTTGAAGATTTTGTGGTGCAGTAGTAGCCGGTGTAACCTGAATAACATTGTTATTTTGATAGGCTGTCGATAATAGTGATGTAAAAGCAGTATTATCTCCAATTCTGTATTGCAGCACCATTTCGTTTATTCTGGTATCACTAACAGTACTACCAAAAGGATTACGAACTACCATCGCATCATATTTAATTTCAATACTACTTTTGCCTGTTGTAGAAAAAGCAAAACCAATAGCCAAATCGAGCGATGAGTTATTTAGAAAACCAATTTTACCATTGTAATTATGGACATTACCACTATTCGTTGACGATGTGCTGCTTGCTACCAGAGCTCTGTCACCAACTAAAGTCGCATTTGTAACATAATTACTACCAGGAGCTCCGGCTGCATTCCATCCCTGAAAACCTGCCGGATAAGTTGTTGAATTGGCAGTTAAATTATCAAAATTTTGTGCATAAGGCAAAGTCTGAACTGTTGGCATCGTTTGCGCAACAAGACTTAGACCTGACCAACAAAAAAAACTTAAAAAAGCCATGAGATGGCGTACAGAGTAATTGTTTTTCATAAAGTTTAAAAAAATAGAGTTTTTAGAAATCAAATTTATATTCTTTAAAGTTAACAGAATATTGTGAAAACATAAACTTATCGTATCGCACTTTTGTGAAAATTTTCCAGCAAAAAATAAATTATCCGTCAGTTCTTTCAATTATTCTTAGATCTGGTGCGACTTCACAAAACATTTTGTTTTTGTACGAATTAAGAGGTTACAACAATTTAACAAGTTATTTCTTTTCTAAAAATTCTCTATCTCAAAAATCAACAGGACTTAATTTACCCCTAAATATTTTTAACGACATTATTTTTTCTCATTAGCCTATACTATTAGCACTCCTAAAACTGAAAAATGAATCCTTTAATTTCACTTTCTATCTGTACAATTTTCTTTACCTTTAAGTCGTTTTAGGCATTAACTAATACGATACAACATGAAAAAGTTATTTATCTTTTCGGCTCTATTTTCTCTGCTGCTGTCCTGCAATACAAAAACAACTAAAGAAAACAACACTACAAACAAGGAAACGGTCACTAAAACCGACAACAGTTTCAGCAAAACAACAATCTATGAAGGAATAATTCCGTGTGCTGATTGCAGCGGAATTCAAATGACCTTGAAAATCTACAACGATTATAGTGTTTCACAGAACAATAAATTCGAACTCATAAGTGTCTATCAGGGAAAAGAACCCGGAAATGTCTTTACCCAGAAAGGAAATTTTAATACAGAAAGAGGATTAGATAAAGATCCGGACGGTACAATTTATGTCCTAAACTGGGATCAGCCGGAGGAAAAACAGTTGTACTATGGCTATTATAGTTCGAATCCTGAAAAGATCTATCTGCTGGATAAAGACAGAAAAAGGATTAAATCTGATCTAAACTACTTTTTGACTTTAAAAAAATAACCTCTTTAACAGTATTTACTAACGATTCAAGCCAGAATTATGAACTTCTTCAAAATCAAAACTTCCTGGTCTAATGCTGAATTTATTGGAATCAAATTGTGTATCGCTTCAGCTTACGTATTAATTGGAAGTTATTTTCATGATTTTTTCAAAAATTATTATTTCCCAATTCTAGTCCTATTTGCAATTACGGCAATCTGGTTTGTTCTGAAATGGCTAAAAAAAATGAAGCATGAAAAATCTAAATCTTAAGATTTCCTTTTAAACTCTGCAAACAAAGTTATCTTTGCAGTCAAAAAACAAATATGCATCACCATTTTCTTCTTTTTAAACCTTACGGCTATCTAAGTCAGTTTATTTATGAATTGAAGAGAAAGAAAAAGCTTTTAGGTGAATTATACCATTTCCCTGATGGTACTATGGCCATCGGAAGACTTGATGAAGACTCTGAAGGTTTACTTTTATTGACGACAGACGGAAGGATAAGCGAACTGGTAAGAAGCAAAAAAGTAGACAAAGAATATTATGTTCAGGTCGACGGAATCATCACTCCCGAAGCAATCGAGACCTTACAAAAAGGCGTTGAAATAGGTTTTGATGGCGGTAAATACAAAACCAGACCCTGCACTGCTTTTATCGTTACTGAAATTCCTGACTTTGGTCCAAGAGCCAAAAAAATCAGAGATGAACGCCATGGCCCAACCTCCTGGGCTTCTATTACAATAAGAGAAGGAAAATTTCGTCAGGTTCGAAAAATGACCGCGGCTGTTGGATTTCCAACTTTAAGACTGGTTCGTGTTCGCATAGGAAATGTATCTTTGCAAAACTTAAAAGCCGGAGAAGTGATGGAAGTGACTGATTTTAATTTAGATAATTAGATAATGTGACAATTATTATTTAAAAGAATAAAACACTCATACCCATTTCACATCTCACACTTTACATTTCACACCTCATAACCCATAACTCAAAAAAAATGCTAAACATAGTTCTTGTAGAGCCTGAAATCCCTAATAACACCGGAAACATTGGACGTTTGTGTGTGGGTACAGAAAGCAGATTACATTTAATTCATCCTTTCGGATTTGTAATTAACGATAAAAACCTGAAACGTTCGGGACTGGATTACTGGGTACATCTTGACGTTACCGAATACCAAAATATAGAAGAATGGATTGAACAGATTCCTGATCAGTCACGTGTTTTTCTGATGAGTTCTCATGCCGAAAAATCATATCTCGAAACTGATTTTCAGGACGGAGACTGGCTTGTATTTGGTAAAGAAAGTGTAGGTTTAAGTAAAGAAGTTCTGGCACGTTTTGAGAATCACCTCACCATTCCCATGTCAAAATTAATCCGAAGTTTTAATATTGCCAATTCTGTGGCTTTTGTGGTAGGAGAAGCAAAAAGACAAATCGGACTGAAAAAATAATTAGTCCTTAATTCCTTTAGTTTTAAACGGTAATCCGGTCACTTTGTAAAGTACTCGACAAGTCTGCTACGTAATTACGAACTTTCCTTTTTCGGCATCAAAAATAATATGTTCGTCTTTGAATAGGGTGGCAAAACTTCCTTTTGAAATTAAATTGCATGGCGCATCCTGTACCACCAATTCAGGAGTCATAATAATCATTTCATCACTTAACTGAATTGCCAGATCGATATCATGAGTCGAAAATAAAATACATTTCTGAGTTTCCTCTGTTAATTTTTTGAGGAGTTTGAACAGCGAAACTTTGTGCAGCAAATCAAGATGCGTTGTCGGCTCGTCCAGAATAATCAACGGAGTATCTTGTGCCAAAGCTCGCGCAATTAAAACCTTCTGCAATTGTCCGTCACTAATTTCGAAATGCTTTTTCTGTGCCAGATGCTCTATTTGAGTCAACTCTAAAGCTTCCTGAACTTTCTCGATATCATTCTGACTTAAAGTCCCAATCCAATTGGTGTAAGGCTGACGTCCCAAAGCTACTAATTCGAAAACAGACAAATTACTCGGCGGTAGCTTTTCGGTTAAAACTAAGCTTAAATTTTGAGCCAATTCCAGAGGCTTATAGCTACTTATATTTTTTTCATTTAGAAAAACATGTCCTTTCAACGGCTGCTGAATTCCGGTAATCGTGCGAAGCAAAGTCGATTTCCCAATTCCGTTTGCACCAATTAACGAGATTAGTTTCCCCGAAGCTGAATTCAGATTTAGATTTTCAGCAATGGTCACAACTCCTTTCTTTGACTTGTAGCCGATGTTGAGATCTTTTGTTTTTAAAATGGTAGTCATTGTTTAAAGGTGCTAAGGTTCTAAGTTTTTTCTTCACCGCTTTTAATTTTTAAAAATCAATCTGCGAAAATCCGTTGAATCCACTTAATCTGTGGCTAATTTATTTACTGAAAATTTCTTTTACGCATGAGCAGCCAAACGACAATTGGTGCGCCAATTATAGACGTGATTGCATTAATGGGCAATGTGGTCTCCAGTCCCGGCATTTGTGATGCCATATCGCAAAACAACATGATTATTCCTCCGTAGAAAAAAGTACTCCAGTATAAAACCGTGTGGTTACTCGTCTGGAAAGTCAATTTTGCAATATGTGGCACTGCCAAACCTATGAATGCAACCGGTCCTGCAAAAGCAGTAACACTTCCGGCCAGAATACTTGTTGCAAAAATAATGATCAATCGGGCTCTCTTATAATTCAACCCCATACTTCTGGCGTAATTTTCACCTAAAAGCAAGGCGTTTAAAGGTTTAATACTTCCGGCACTCAAAAACAGACCAAAAGCAACACAAACCGCCAAAATCGAAATCGAAGTCCACGAAAGGTTCCCAAGACTTCCCAGAGACCAAAAGGTGAATTTCTGCAATTGTTCTGCTGAACTAAAATACGTCAAGACCCCAACAATAGCACTGGTAAAACTCCCAAACATTAATCCGACGATTAAAATTGCCATCGTATTTCGTAAACGCTGTGCTACCAATAAAACCAATAGTAAAACCAAAACACTTCCTATTGTCGAAGCCAGTACAATTGCATACGGCGACAATAAAATCGAGTTTAAAAATGAAGGTAAAAAACCTGCCCCAAGAATCACGATCGCAACTGCCAGAATTGCTCCCGAACTTAAACCTAAAACATCAGGTCCTGCAAGTGGATTTCTAAACAAAGTCTGCATCAGCAAACCACTCACCGATAAACCAATACCAACCAACATGGCTGTAATAGCCTTTGGCAGACGATAATTGACAATAATATATTCCCAGGTCGATTTACTGGCATGGCTTCCCGTCATACTGTTATATACTTCCTTAAAAGGTATGGTTACTGATCCCAGGCTAATGTCTAAAAAGAACATAAACACTAATGCCAGACCGAGTACCGAAAACAGTATTATATTTCGTTTTTTATGAATCAATGAACTTAGTTTAATTTAGAGGCAAAAGTGAATTCATAACTTGGCAGCAACTCCGGGTGAAAAATCTTGATATAATCTTTTAATACTAAATCAGGACGGCTTGGCGCCAGCTCATAATAAACGGTTCCTCCCGTTGCTCCTGATTTACCTTCAAATGTATAAACATTCTTAGACTTGAAGGCATCAAATTCTGTATAATGAGGATTACTCTTTCCGAATTCGTCCAGACTTTTAAAGGAACCTGCAGCGATCCAGAAATTAGCTGTTTTGGCTTTCACTAAGACTTTTTCAAAAGACAAGCCTTCGCTTCCCGTACCTTTTAAATCGGCCCATAGGTAATTGGCCTGAGCATCTCTCATAAACTGCGCCACCCAACTGTTTCCTTTAGCTACATACCAGATATCTTCGTACATAGAACCATATAAAACACTTGAAGTTGCTGGTTTTCCCGCTACTAATTTTTTAGCCTGGTCATAACTCAAAACAATTTTATCAAACAACTCTTTCGCCTGTTCTTCTTTACCAAATAAAGCACCGTAGAGTTTAATCCACTCTGCTTTTCCAAGGGGAGATTGCTCCATCCAGTCGGCCTGAATCAAAACATTTAAACCGCTTTTTTTCAAATTATCAAACATCGCATTGTTATTGTCTACTCCAAAAGTCACTATTAAGTCCGGAGACAACTCTATTAATTGTTCGATATTTAATTTCTCGTTTTGCCCCACATTTTTAACGGCACCTTTGTCTATCAATGCTCTGGTTTTTTCTGAAGAAATGTAATCGGTATGCGGAAAACCTACCAATTTATTCTCTACTTCCAACATCTCCAAAAACGGAATGTTAGTCGTTGAAGTCACCACAATTGACTCCAAAGGAACTTTGATAGTTGTGTACTTTTGTAAGCTGTCCGGTGCTTTCGCTTCTTTCTCTTTCAGTACATAAGTAAACTTGGTATGGGCATCCGGCCAAGGATCTGAAACAGTTACTACCGAATATCCTTCGTGCTTTATAATCGAGAGTCCGGACGCATATTCGATACTATTTTTTTCGGTTTCTGTTTTAACAATCTCCGAAGATTCATTTTTTTTGCATCCGATTAGAAGAAAAAAAGGTAAAACAAAAATCATTTTTGGCAGTAAATGTCTCATATATAGGTTCTGTTATTTTTTTTAAAGGGCTCAGTTTCATCATGCTGCTTTTATGGCATATAATTTGAATCGTCTTCCTTATAAATTTTACAATTTCATTACTGACAAAGGTAACGCAATTTCTATTTTTTTTATCTACCTTTATTCCTACAAAATCAAATAAACATCATTTTTCCCTAATGAATCCCATAAAAACCAAAGTCTGCTCGAGCTGTGAATCTTCTTTCAGCTGTGGAGATACTTCAAATGAAAACAAGTGTTGGTGTAATGATTTCCCCCCTATTTTTAATCTTTCCGAAGGAGGCGACTGTCTTTGCCCCGTTTGTTTTAAAGAAGCCTGCGAAGATAAAATCGACGCTTACGTAGAAACGCTTACCCCACAAAAAGCTCTTAAAAATAAAGCCATATCTTTACCCAAACAAGAAAAGTTAATCGAAGGAATTGATTATTATTTGGAAGACGGAAATTATGTTTTCAAAGCCTGGTTTCACTTAAAAAGAGGAAGCTGCTGCGGAAACGAATGCCGACATTGCCCTTACTAATTGTTAATTGTTGATTATAAATTGTTAGTTGTGAATTATGAAAAAGAATATAATCAAAGATAAGAGTTTTGATTTTGCGATTCGAATAGTTAAATTATATCAGTACCTATCCGCGGAGAAAAAAGAATTTATCCTTTCTAAACAGCTTCTGCGATCTGGAACAAGTATAGGAGCTATGGTAAGGGAAGCAGAACATGCCGAAAGCAAAAATGATTTTATTCATAAATTTGCAATTGCCCAAAAAGAAGCCAATGAAGCTGTTTATTGGTTAGAATTACTAAAAGCAACCAATTACTTAAATGAAAAAGAGTTTGCGACTATTAATAATGACGCCATTTCAATATTAAAATTAATAACAAGTATTATCAAAACGACCAAAAGTCAAATTCCTCCTAAACAGCCTCTTCTTTAAATTAACAATCAACATTTCACAACCAACAATTAACAATTAACAATCAACAATTAAAATGATCTACCTAATTACAGGAGGCGAACGATCAGGAAAGAGCAGTTACGCCCAAAGCCTGGCCTTACAACTTTCAGATACCCCTATATATGTAGCGACAGCTAGGAAATGGGACTCTGATTTTCAAAACAGAATTGACAGACATCAACAGGAGCGCGACGAACGCTGGACCAATATTGAAAAAGAGAAATACTTAAGTGAAATTGACTTTTCCGGAAAAGTGGCTTTAATAGATTGCGTTACCCTTTGGCTGACCAACTTTTTTGTCGACCATAAAAATGAGGTTACTTTAAGTTTAGAGGAAGCAAAAAAAGAATTTCTATCCATAGCGCAACAGAAAAATGCAACGCTGATTATTGTCACAAATGAAATCGGAATGGGTGTTCATGCCGAAACTCATATCGGCCGAAAATTTACCGAACTTCAGGGTTGGATGAATCAGTTTTTGGCTTCAAACGCAGATGAAGTGGTTCTGATGGTTTCCGGCATCCCTGTTAAAATAAAGGGATAGTAATGAAATTCCAAATTTTTAAATCTCAAATTCCAACACTATACTTTATCTTTACTTAAACTTTAAAATTCTCATTTGAATTGATTTGGAAATTGGAATTTAAAAAATTGGAATTTAGAAATTATGAGTCATTTAGACGATATACTAAAATCACGTCGTGATACCCGCCATTTTACAAATGACGAAGTTCCTGACGAAGTCATTCAAAAAGCACTTCAAGCCGGACATTGGGCACCGTCAGTTGGATTAACAGATGCTACCCGATATTATCTTATTAAATCTACTGCGGTTAAAAGTACCATTAAAGAGCTTTTTTTAGATTACAACAAAAAAGCTGAGGAACTTACCGACAATCACGAACAAAAGGAACACTATAAATCCTTAAAACTGGAGGCCATTGAGGAAGCTCCAATCGGACTCATTATTGCTTATGATCGATCTGTACTGAACCAATTTACCATTGGAACGGTTGGCAGTAATGAAGCGGTAAAATTCAGTTCGGTTTGTGCTGCTCAGAACATCTGGCTCTCTCTCACTGAGCAGGGTTACGGAATGGGCTGGGTGTCTATTCTGAACTATTATCAGTTTAAAAAGATTCTCGATTTACCTGAAAACATTGAGCCGTTGGGGTATTTCTGTATCGGAAAACCTGCTACAAATTATGATAATCAACCCATGTTGCAGCAATTACACTGGAAACAAAAATCAGAGGCTCCGGATTGTACGGAAATCAAAACTACCGTTGAAAATCTAATTCCGGTTTTAAATTTAAACTCAAAAACAGAAAGCTCAAAAGATTTCAACTTCAGCACTCAGCTACAAGACAAAATAGATTCGAAGACCAAACCCATTGGCGCTTTAGGCACTCTCGAGATTTTAGCCTTTCAGATGGGAACTGTTTTTGAAACGTTAAACCCAAAAATCATAAATCCTTTTATCGTCGTTTTTGCTGCTGATCATGGTATTGCCAACCATGGCGTAAGCGCTTACCCGCAGGATGTCACAAGACAAATGGTGACTAATTTTCTGGAAGGCGGCGCTGCCATTAACGTCTTCTGTAAGCAAAATGACATTCAGTTATCTATCGTTGATGCCGGTGTTAATTATGATTTTCCAACCAATGCCAATCTGATTAATGCCAAAATAGCCAAAGGAACACAATCTTTTCTGCACATTCCCGCAATGAGTGAAGCAGAGTTACAATTGTGTTTCGAAAAAGGAAAATCAATTGTGGAAGACATTGCAAGAAAAGGTTCCAATTGTATTGGTTTTGGTGAAATGGGAATTGGAAACACCTCTACTGCCTCGGTATTGATGAGCCTTCTAACCGGATTTTCTATCGAAGAATGCGTAGGAAAAGGAACGGGTGTTGAAGATGAAAAATTACTTCAAAAACAAGACTTACTGCGAAAAGCTATTGAAAATTATACCGGTCCGGCCGAGTTAAAACAACAGTTGGCCTACTTTGGAGGTTTTGAAATTATACAAATTGTCAGCGGGATGTTAACTGCTTTTGAGAACAATATGCTCCTTCTGGTGGATGGCTTTATTTGCAGTACGGCCTTCTTAATTGCTTCAAAAATAAATCCTGCTATTCATAAAAATGCGGTCTTCTGTCACTGTTCTGCCGAGAAAGCGCATCAGAAATTATTAGATTATTTAAATGCAAAACCTATTCTGAATCTGGATTTGCGCTTGGGAGAAGGTACCGGCTGTGCGATTGCCTTTCCAATTTTGAAATCAGCTGAAGTTTTTCTGAATGAAATGGCCAGTTTCGAAAGCGCGGGCGTTAGCAGAAAATAGTTTTCAGTCTCAGTTTATAGTTTCATCCTTTAATTTTGCCTTAATCAATTATCTTAAATGAAAAAAGAACTACATATTTTCTTTACCTGTTTAATGTTTTACACCAGAATCCCGTGCCCTAAAAACATCAATCATGATCCAGACTATTTAAATAAGGCAACACGATATTTTCCTTTCATTGGCTGGATTGTTGGGAGCATTTCCTTTCTGGCTTTTTATCTTTTCTCGCTTTTTCTCTCTATTGAAACCGCAGTACTTTTGGCTATTATCGCCTCAATATTAACCACGGGAGCTTTTCATGAAGACGGTTTCGCCGATGTCTGTGATGGTTTTGGAGGCGGCTGGACCAAAGAAAAAATTCTGCTTATCATGAAAGACAGTGCGATTGGAGCTTACGGAGCGATTGGTTTAGTTTTACTATTTCTATTAAAATTCAAACTGCTTTCAGAATCCATTTCACTTTTTACTACTAACATTTTTCTAATTTTCCTCTTATTCATTTCGGCCCATTCTTTAAGTCGTCTCGCAGCAATATCAATTATTTTTACTCACGAATACTCCCGCGATGATGCGACAAGTAAAAGCAAGCCTATAGCTAAGAAACACAGTTGGAAAGAAATTACAGGTTCGTTCTTCTTCGGACTAATTCCATTATTGGTACTTTCATTTTTTCAATCTAAATTTCTTTTGGCAATTATTCCGGTATTCATCATGCGCTATTTTTTAGCCCGCTACTTCCAAAAATGGATTGATGGTTATACAGGAGACTGCCTGGGAGCAACGCAACAGGTTTGTGAAGTTATTTACTATTTAAGCATTCTTCTGATATGGAAATTTATCTAGTTCGTCATACCGAAACAACCTGCGAAAAAGGAATCTGCTACGGCCAGACTGATGTAGATTTGGCTGTTCCATACGAAGAAATCTTTAAGGATATTGTCTCGCAATTACCTCTTGAGGCCCTACTCTTTTCAAGTCCATTGAAACGTTGTACTATGCTGGCCCAATACATTCAGAATACTATAAAACCAGCTTCCTTTATTATGGACGATCGGCTGATGGAAATGAATTTTGGCGATTGGGAATTGAAAAACTGGGATGCAATTCCTACGGAAGAACTTAATCCATGGATGGAAGATTTTGTCACAACGCAAGTCCCAAATGGGGAGTCTTTTACAATACTTCATGAAAGAGTGGGTACGTTTTTAGAAGATTATGTTTTCAACCAGACAACTCCTGTAGTCATTGTCTCACATGCCGGTGTGATCAGAAGTATTTTATGTCATCAGTCCGGATTACCACTAAAAGACGCTTTTACCAATAAAGTAGCGTTCGGACAGGTTATTAAAATAGTGAATTAAATTATCATTTGTTCAGAATCCCTCTCTAAAACGAAAACAAATTTGAAAATTCAATAATTTTAACTTTATCTTTGCAGAAAATTAAGGTTGTGTTCATTCATACACATTAAAAGGGAATCAAGTAATAAATCTTGAGCTGTACCCGCAACTGTAAGCTTTGTTCTGAAAAGAATGCTTGTTGTTAACTACAAAACCACTGCTCGCGCTGACGAATGGGAAGGTAAACAACAAGACGCAAGCCAGGAGACCTGCCTTTGTAATCAATATCGAGCTCTCGGGAAAAAGAGTGTAGAAATTATGACTTTGAAAAAACTTTTTGCTCTTTGTTTCTTATTGTTGTGCCAGATTACTGTGGCGCAGAACGATTCTATTACGAAACTTAAAACGGTTGTCGTTTCTGACGCTAATCTTAAAAAATACTCCAATTCACAATCTGTTTTAAAACTAAATGACTCTGTTATTGGCAAAAATGAAGCCTTATTAACGGATTTATTAAACTTTAATTCGACCATTTATTTTAAAGAGTACGGCCGCGGAATGCTTTCTACAGTTGCTTTTAGAGGTACAACATCATCGCAAACGGCTGTAATCTGGAACGGAATTAACATTAATTCCCAAATGAATGGAAGTACTGATTTTAATACCATTTCCGGATCCGATTATAATTCTATTAGTGTAAAAGCAGGAGGAGGAAGTGTTATTTACGGTAGCGGAGCCGTTGGAGGAACCGTACACTTGAATACGGATCTCGCCTTTTACAATAAATTTGAAAACAGTTTAAGATTGGATTACGGAAGTTTCAACACTATCGGAATTAATTATAAAACGAGTATCTCGAATAAAAAATGGAGTACTCAGATTGGTTTTTCCAAAAACAGTTCTACAAACGATTATAAATACCTGAACCAATACAACTGGAAAGGCGAACAGCGCTGGAATCAAAACGGCCAATATGATGTTATTACCCTAAGTGCCAATGCAGGATATAAAATCAACGACAAAAACAGTTTAAAGCTATATACCCAAACCTCAAACACAGACCGAAATACCTCATTAGTTTCGGAATCTGAAACTAAAAGCAAATATGTAAATGGTTTTAATCGGAACTTATTGGAATATGATGGTGATTTTGGCAGATTCAAAACCAATTTAAAAACAGCCTATATTTTCGAAAACTATAAATATTATGCCGACAATTCGAGCAATATTTTCACTTATGGAAAGACCGAAAACTTCATCTCTAAGGCAGATTTAGGCTATCAATTACTGGAATCGATACAACTAAATGGTATTCTGGACTACAACCGAACTAAAGGATACGGAAGTGGTTTTGGTGATAATGTTAGAGAAATAAGTTCTGCTGCTTTACTTATAAAACAAGATATTTCTGCGGACTGGAAAAACGAATTTGGGGTTCGTAAAGAGTTTACAGACAATTACAAATCACCCGTTCTATTCTCTGCAGGTTCCTCCTATCAATTTGGAAAACTGTATAATTTAAAATTGAATGTGTCCCGTAATTTCAGAATCCCAACTTTCAATGATTTGTATTGGGAAGAAGGCGGAAATCCTAATTTAAAACCGGAGAGTTCTTATCAGGCCGAAATTGGAAACGTTTTTACCATTCAAAACTTCTCTTTAACTCAAACTTTTTACTACATCAAAATAAAAGATCTGTTGCGATGGGTTCCCGGTACAAATGGGATCTGGATGCCGCAAAACACAGATAAAGTAAACAGTTATGGTGCTGAAACATTATTGAGCTGGAAGAAAAATTTTGGAAAAAACAACCTGACTGCAAATGCTACTTATGCTTATTCTGTTTCGGAAAATGTAGAAACCAAAAAGCAATTATTTTTTGTTCCTTTTCATAAAGCTACTGCTTCCATTGCTTACTCAAAAAATAACCTATCCGCCAATTATCAATTTCTTTATAATGGCTTTGTGTATACGCAATCCGACAATGATCCGGAAAAAATTGTATCGGCTTACACCGTTTCTAATATTGGTGTAGACTACGATTTTAAACTTTTATCTTCTTTCAAAGTAGGTTTTCAGGTTCTAAATGTTTGGAATACCTTCTATCAAAGTCTGGAACACAGACCGATGCCCGGAAGAAATTACAACTTGTACTTAAACTTTAAATTTTAATATAATGAAACTAACTAGATTATTCCTATTAGCATTAAGCGCATCGCTTTTTGTTTCTTGCTCTAATGACGACTCTGATGGACCTAAAGGAGTTTATGATAATGGCGTTTTCATCTTAAATGAAGGAAACTTTACTGATGGTGGTTCCGTTTCTTTCATATCTGACGATTTAAATACTTTCACGAAAGATGTTTACAAAACTGTGAATACTAGTGATTTTGTTGGGAAATATCTTCAAAACATCTTTTTTGACGGAGACAGAGCTTATATTATTGCCGGCGGTTCAAATGTTATTAATGTAGTAGACCGTTATAGTTTTAAATTGATTGCTAAAGTTGAAACCGGTTTAACAGCCCCAAGATATGGAGTTGTAAAAGACGGAAAAGCTTATGTAACTAATGCAAATACCTATTGGTCTAAAACAAATCCGGCTGGTAACACAGATGATTTCATCGCTGTAATCAACTTGTCTACAAACAAAGTAGAAACTACCATACCGTTAAATGCGACCGGAAATCATATTGAAATTTTCAACAACAAACTTTATGTAACTGAGCCTTACAACAACGATAAATTACTTGTAGTTAATCCAACTACAAATAAACTGGAAACTCCTGTAACGATTGGTTATGGTGCAGATACTATGGAAGTAAAAGATGGTGTTTTGTATACCATTAGAAGTTCTTTCGGAGAAAGAAGCGAAATTGTAAAAGTAAAGTTATCTGATAACTCTATCACGAAAATCACTTTCCCGGAGTCACTTGACGGAGTTAAAAACTTAGACATTTACAACAACAAGATATACTACACTTTAAACACTGCAGTTTATGCAATAGACTACACTGCAACTACAGCTTCAACAACTCCTATTTTTCAATATAGCTCAACTTCTGAGTATGGAAAAATGTATGGTTTTGCTGTAAAAAATGACAGAATTTTTATTGCTGATGGAGGGGATTTTGCTTCAAACAGTAAAGCTTACATCTACAACTTAGGAGGAACATTACAAAAAGAATTAACTGTTGGTGTTGGACCAAACGGTTTCTATTTCAACGATTAATTCCTGTAATTCGTTTAGATTATGACATAAAAAAAGGCTTTCATTTCTGAAAGCCTTTTCTTTTATTTCAATGCTCGTAAAAGTCCTTCCGGAGCTTTTTCAATATACATTTGATTTTTAATTCCGTCCATTGCTTTAGCATCTGTAAATGCTTTCAGCGTTACCCCACTGTCATCTCCTGCTTTTTTCGCACTGATTCCTGTTATTTGAGATATTGCTACACTCAACAGCGGTTCGTTTGGATCTCCTAAAACTCCTAAGTTCGTAATGCGTTCTAATTTTTCATACGTTGGTTTCAAACCGTCTGTATATTCTCCAAAATCAGCTGCATTTACAATTTTTAAAACCAAAGGCTGCATCGCATATTTATGATTTGGATTACGATTCGTTTTTCCAAAAGTTGGAGAATCATATAAGGTTACCGATCCTACATTTTTACCAACAGTAGTCTCTCCTACCTGAACTACAGAAATATAAGGCACTAAACCGTTTATAACCAATTCACTTGCCGATGCTGTACCGCTTGTGGTTATAATATAAACTTTAGTCATGTTCAGGCTATTAATCGCCGCACCGTCCATTTTATCTACAAATTTATTCAGCAATGATTCAGGATCTTCACTTTGGTAATATTCGTTGATTTTGGCATTCCATTTCTCTTTCGAAAAAACTTTGCCGGTAAACTGTCCGGTAATCATACTCGCCAGACGGGTTGAAGTTTGAATCGAACCTCCTCCGTTATATCTTAAATCTAAAACTAAATCAGTAACACCCTGCGCTTTTAGTTCTGCAAAAGCCGCATTAAGCTGTGCATCATAATTTCCATAAAAACCATTGTACATCAGATAACCGATTTTACGGCTTCCGGAGGTAATCACTTTATTGATAAAAACAGGATTTTCATCTAAAGTTGTTTTTACTAATGCAACTGTTTTTCCGTTACTATCAAAACCGGTACCGTTAAAAGTAGCCATATTCAATGTATAACTATCCGCTGCCAATAGCGACTGATAATTTGAAACCGTTAAAGAAGTTCCGTTAATACCTGTAAAAAGATCCCCTCTTTTGATGTCTTTTTTAGAAGCATCAGAATTAGGTATAATATAACGTACATAACCCACTAAATCTGTAGTACTTCCCGGTTTATAACTCAATCTGAAATCTACACCATTATTTTTTGAAGTTCCCTGAAGTTCCTGTTCTAAAACCGTATAATCGTCAACAATCCAGCTAAAACGATCAATTGCCTGACCTTTTGGAAATTTGCTTATAGGTTTATTCAATAAATCCTGAAATAATTCTTCCGGTTTAGAATATCCTCTCAAAAAAGCATTTAATGCTTCCTGATTGCTAAAACGGTCATCTGCCAAAGTAGGAACATCAGCTTGCCACAAATAAAACTGATTCAGTCCTTTCCAGACAAAATCATTAACCTGCAACGAGGCCGGAGCCGCTACATCATCCTGATCTTCACAGGATTGTAAAGAAAAAGCAAGTAAAAATAATAACAGTACGCTTCTTAATATTGTCTTCATATAGTAAATATCTATGTAGTAGTAACGTAAAAATACTATCTTTAGTTTTAACTCTAAGAATTTTATTGCTTTTTTTATTGTAAAAAAAATTTAATACCCCGTGTAACAAAAATAATAGTGTCTCGTCTTCACTATATAAGCTAACGAATAACCAACAAATTTTATGAATCAGAATGTGTTTATAGAATTAATAAATCCTTTCAAAGACAAAGTTTTTCGTCTGGCAAAAAGATTGTTAACCAGTACCGAGGAGGCTGAAGATGCCACTCAGGAAGTTATGGTAAAGTTATGGAACAAAAAAGATTCTTTGGACTCCTATAATAGTGTTGAAGCTATTGCAATGACAATGACCAAGAATTATTGTCTGGATCAGTTGAAATCGAAAAGGGCCGGAAATCTTAAAATTGTACATAATAATTATACGGACCGGGAGCCTCAATTGGACAAAAAACTGGAGGATTCGAATAGTCTAGAATGGGTTGAAAAAATTATAAGCCAATTACCTGAACAATTACAAATATTAATTCAGTTGCGAGATGTAGAGCAATATGAATTTGATGAAATTGCGAAAATTGTCAACATGAACGAAACGGCTATACGTGTAGCCCTTTCAAGAGCGAGAAAAAAAATTAGAGAATCAATGGTTAATACACACAGTTATGGAATTCAATAAAATAGAAGATATATTAGAAAAATACTTTCAGGGAGAAACCACGATTGCCGAAGAAAATCAATTAAAAGAATATTTTTCTTCACCGGATGTTGCGCAGCATTTGGAGCAATACAAACCAATGTTTGGTTATTTCTCTCAGGTAAAAGAACAGAAATCGACGCAGGCGATCCCACTAAAAACTAAAAAACGAAAAGTGGCGTGGTTATCGATTGCAGCTTCAGCTGTTGTTTTACTGGGAATTGGAACCTATTTCTATACGAGCGAAAAAAATGCAACTCCGGTTACAGCTCAATCAGAATTAGGAACCTATGATGATCCGGAAGAAGCACTTGCCGCAACGCAAAAAGCTTTGGCCTTATTATCAAACAATGTTAATGTAGGTATTGAAAGTGTACAATACATTAAAGAATACGAACAATCAAAAAACAAAATTTTTAAACAGTAATTTAAATCTCAATCAAAATGAAAAATTTCATCATAACACTAGTTTTAGCATTCGTTAGCCACACTTTTTATGCTCAGGGAGCATTTGATAAATATGATGGTCAGGACGATGTAACCTCAGTAATCGTAAACAAAAAAATGTTTGATTTAATGAGTAAAGTAAAGGCCGACACTTCTGATAAAGAAACGCAACAGTACATTAATCTGATTAAAAAATTAGACTACTTAAAAGTGTTTACCACTAAAAATCCTAAAATTGAAGCTGACATGAAAGCTTCTGCAGACAAATATGTAAAAACTGCCGGTTTAGAGGAACTAATGAGAGTAAACGATGGCGGTAAAAATGTTAGAATCCTGATCAAATCAGGATCAAGTGATACGCAGGTAAAAGAATTACTAATGTACATCGACGGAGCTAAGGGCAGTGAAACTGTATTACTGTCTCTTATTGGTAACTTTGACTTAAACGAAATCTCAGTACTAACAGATAAGATGCAGCTTCCTGGTGGGTCTGACTTAAAAAAAGCTTCTAAAGGCAAAAAATAAGATGAAAGCAAGCGTTATTACCTCAGCCCTATTAGTTTTACTGACTTTAGTAAGTTGTAATTCTACCCCTTCATTGCAGAAGTATTTTGTTGAAAACACAGACAACAAAGATTTTATTGCACTTGACATTTCATCATCGATTCTAAATGTGGAAAAAGCAAAATTATCTGCAGAGCAAAATGAAGCTTTAAAATCATTTGACAAAATGAATATCCTGGCTTTCAAAGAGACGTCTAAAAATCAGGCGCAATTTGAAACAGAACGCAGCAAACTGAAAGAGATCCTGAAAAATCCAAAATACCAGGAATTAATGAAGGTTGGTTCTGGTAAAGACGGTGCATCAATAAGTTATGTAGGAGCCGACGACAACATCGAAGAATTTGTAGTTTTTGCCAACAAAAAAGAAAGTGGTTTTGTAGTGGTGCGTGTGTTAGGAAAAAACATGAACCCTAACAATATTATGACCTTGATGTCGGTTATGAAACAATCCAATATTAACATGGATCAATTAAAACCTTTGCAGCAATTAATGAAACCATAATATCTTACTTTATATTAAAACAAGAGAGCTCCGTAATCCGGAGCTTTTTTATTTAACATTTTTAGAAGATAATACTGAATAATATTACTTGCGTTTGTTTTGAGATGACCCGAATTTATCTATATTTGTTCATCAACCAAAACAAAATTATTAAAATAAGTATGGTACAAAAAACATCGAACGCCTTTATTGCGGCATCATGGGTAGCTCTTGGAGCAGGAACAGTTGGATTTATAGTAGGACTTGCAAGAGCCGAAATGCTTTTAAACGAAAAAGGATATTATTTCACCGTTTTAATGTTTGGTCTTTTTGCTGTTGTCTCCTTACAAAAAAGTGTCAGAGACAGACTGGAGAAACTTCCGGTAACTGATATGTATTACGGAATCTGCTGGTTCGGAACTCTTTTATCTATTGTATTATTAATCGTTGGCTTATGGAATGCTACGATCTTACCAAGTGAAAAAGGTTTTTATGCTTTTGCTTTTTTATTGGCTCTTTTTGGAGCTATTTCGGTACAAAAAAATACGAGAGACAATATGGCGTACTCTTCAAATGAATAATATTTCAAACTAGAATTAATCAAAAACAACTTCCAAAATTAACCACAAAAAAAGCTCCATCACTGGAGCTTTTTTTATAGTAAGACTTGAGATTATTTACTCAGGTACATTTTTCTTCTGGAATACAATTCGTAGAATTGATCGTCTTTTAGATCGTCAATAAACAAGATACTCTCTCCTGTCGATTTCATTTCAGGTCCTAATGCTTTGTTTACATTGTGGAATTTACTGAAGGAGAAGACCGGTTGTTTAATCGCGTATCCTTTCAATTGTGGGTTAAAGTCAAAATCAGTTACTTTATTGTGTCCTAACATTACTTTTGTAGCGTAGTTCACATAAGGCTCACCATAAGCTTTAGCAATAAATGGTACTGTTCTGGAAGCTCTTGGGTTTGCTTCGATAATGTAAACGGTATCGTCTTTTATCGCAAACTGAATATTGATCAGACCCACTGTTTTTAAAGCTCTGGCAATTTTCTTCGTGTGATCTTTGATTTGCTGCATTACGAATTCTCCTAAGTTAAAAGGAGGTAAAGTAGCATTACTATCTCCGGAGTGAACTCCGCAAGGTTCGATATGCTCCATAATTCCGATAATGTAAACGTTTCCGTCTGCATCACAAATCGCATCCGCTTCCGCTTCAATTGCTCCTGCCAAATAGTGGTCTAAGAGCAATTTATTTCCTGGAATAGTTTTCAATAAATTGATCACATGCTCCTCTAACTCTTTCTTGTTGATTACGATTTTCATTCCCTGACCTCCTAACACATAAGAAGGACGAATTAATAGTGGGAAATCCAACTGATCTGCCAGTGCAGAAGCTTCGTCAGCCGTTTCTGCAATTCCGAATTGTGGGAAAGGAATGTGTAATTCTCTCAACAAATCTGAGAATCTTCCTCTGTCTTCGGCTAAATCAAGTGCATCAAAACTAGTTCCGATGATTTTCACACCGTATTTAGATAATTTTTCTGCCAGTTTCAAAGCAGTCTGTCCACCTAACTGTACGATAACACCTTCCGGTTTCTCATGCTGAATGATGTCGTAAATATGTTCCCAGAAAACCGGTTCGAAGTATAATTTATCCGCCGTATCAAAATCAGTCGAAACCGTTTCAGGATTACAGTTGATCATGATAGTTTCGTAGCCACACTCTTTGGCTGCTAAAACTCCGTGTACACAAGAATAATCAAACTCAATTCCTTGTCCAATTCTGTTTGGTCCTGAACCTAAAACGATGATTTTCTTTTTCTCCGTTACAATACTTTCGTTATCTACATAACGCTCCCCGTTTGCTTTTTCAATTTCTGCCTCAAAAGTCGAGTAGTAATATGGTGTTTTAGCTTTAAACTCAGCTGCACAAGTATCTACCAGTTTAAACACACGGTTGATATTTTTGTCCATACGCAAAGTGTGTACTTCACTTTCCAGACAATTCATCATGTGAGCAATTTGTCTGTCGGCGAAACCTTTTTGCTTAGCCTCAAGCAAAAGCTCTTTCGGAAGAGTCTCTACTTTATAATTTGAAATTTCTTTCTCTAAAGTATACAGTTCCTCGTATTGTTTCAGGAACCACATATCGATTTTTGTGATTTCATGAATACGGCTCAATGGGATTCCCATTGCAATTGCATCATAAATTACAAAAACACGATCCCAACTTGCAAAAGTCAGTTTTTCGATAATCTGCTCGTAGTTTTTATATCCTTTTCCGTCAGCTCCTAAACCGTTTCTTTTAATTTCTAAAGATTGGGTGGCTTTGTGTAATGCTTCCTGGAACGAACGTCCGATTCCCATTACCTCTCCAACAGATTTCATCTGAAGTCCTAAAGTTCTGTCGGCACCTTCAAATTTATCAAAGTTCCAACGTGGTATTTTTACGATTACGTAATCTAAAGTCGGTTCAAAAAGTGCCGAAGTTGATTTTGTAATTTGATTTTGTAATTCGTCTAAGTTGTATCCTAAAGCCAGTTTAGAAGCGATTTTAGCGATCGGGTATCCTGTTGCTTTTGATGCTAAAGCTGATGAACGCGACACACGAGGGTTGATCTCGATCGCTACGATATCTTCTTTTTCATCTGGTGAAACTGCAAACTGTACGTTACAGCCTCCTGCAAAATTTCCGATACTACGCATCATCAGGATTGCATAGTCACGTAATTTTTGGAATGTTGTATCCGATAATGTCATCGCCGGTGCAACTGTAATCGAATCTCCGGTATGAATTCCCATTGGGTCCATATTTTCGATTGAACAGATGATCACAACATTATCATTTTTATCTCTTAAAAGCTCTAACTCGTATTCTTTCCACCCCATTAAAGCTTTATCAATTAAAACTTCATGTATCGGAGAAGCCTCAAGACCTCTGGTTAAAAGCTCATCAAAATCTTCTTTTTTATAAACTACCGCAGCTCCGGTTCCTCCAAGAGTAAAAGAAGGACGAATTACTAACGGAAAACCGAACTCCTGTGCAATCTCTTTACCTTCTAAATAAGAAGTGGCCGTTTTTGCAGGTGCAGTTGGTACATTTATTCTTTCTAAAAGCTGTTTGAACTGCTCTCTGTCTTCTGTAATATTAATTGCATTGACATCAACTCCAATTAATTTCACTCCGAAATCCTGCCAAATTCCTTTTTCTTCAGCTTCCAAACACAAGTTCAGTGCAGTTTGTCCTCCCATTGTAGGCAAAACGGCGTCAATTTGTGGATGTTCTTTCAGAATTTCAATAATCGATTTTGTGGTTAATGGTTTCAAGTAAATATGATCGGCCATACTTGGATCGGTCATAATTGTTGCTGGATTCGAGTTTATCAAGATAACTTCAATCCCTTCTTCACGAATAGAACGTGCAGATTGAGAACCTGCATAGTCAAATTCGCAAGCTTGGCCAATAACAATAGGTCCTGACCCTATTATTAAAACTGATTTTATTGATGTGTCTTTAGGCATTTTATTTGTATTGTGTAGTTATTATAAAAGTACTTCAAAAAACATTCGTAGTGTATTCTAAACTAGAACGTTGCAGATTTTTTTACCGACAAGGTATAAAAAAAGGCGATACTAAAAAAGTAACGCCTTATTTATGTTTATAGAAACATTATTTCTTGTGTCTAGGTTCGCTAGAAACAGTTAATTTATGTCTTCCTTTTGCTCTTCTACGCGCCAGAACTTTTCTTCCATTCGCTGAAGCCATTCTGTCCATAAATCCGTGCTTATTTCTTCTTTTTCTTTTCGATGGTTGAAATGTTCTTTTGCTCATTGTTTTGTATCTTTAAAATGGTATCTAATATCTTTTTCTGTTTTTGAATATCATTATTCCAAAACCGAGTGCAAATATACAAAGACTTTTTTTTCTGGCAAGTAGTTTTATAAAAATATTTTTAATTCCTTTTGCTATCTTTGCAATCACAAATTTACAATAATTATGTTTCACAAAAATATTAAACTTATTTTAGCCGGACTTCTTGTAGTCGCTGGTATTTGGCAATTTACAGAGAGTAATATCGGGAATGGTATTTTCCTTATATTATTAACTGCAATTCCTGTTTTTCTTTACTTCAAAAACGAATTTATCCTTTTGGCCTTCCTTAAATTAAGAAAACAAGACTTTGAAGGCGCTAAAAAATGGCTTGCTTATATCAAAAACCCTGAAGCTGCCTTAGTAAGAAAGCAACAAGGATACTTCAATTACCTGCACGGTATCATGTTATCTCAAACCAATATCAATCTGGCTGAGAAACATTTCAAAAAAGCAATCGAACTTGGATTATCAATGGATATGGATCTTGCAGTTGCAAAATTAAACCTTGCCGGAGTTGCAATGTCACGCAGAAGAAAGCTTGAAGCGACTAATCTATTAAACGAAGCTAAAAAATTAGACAAACAGGGAATGCTAAAAGAGCAAATCTCAATGATGAAAGAGCAAATGAAAAAAATCTAATTTTTCAACTACAATATTCTAAATCCCAAATTCCACAAGAGTTTGGGATTTTTTATTTAGATCTTCTTTCTACTATAAAGATTAACGTTGAATTTGTCATTTCGCCCAATATTGTCATCCCGAGGAATGAGGGACAACAATATTACTCATAAAAACCTGAAAACCTGAAAACCTGAAAACCTGAAACCTGAAACTTGAAACTTGAAACTTGGAATTTGAAATTTTAATTTTCCAAAATGATCGAAGGCAGATTTTCATTCAGCCATTTGTATTTATTAAGAATCATAATATGTGTTCCTCCCTTGACTACAATGCAGCTATTAATATACTTTATAGGAAAAACATCATCCTGATCTCCGTGAATATGAATCACTTTAGGATCGATTTCACTTCTGTTCCATAAAATAATCGATTCGACCGCCCATTGCAAATAATTGAGATCCCGTACTGCGAGAAACTTTTCATACAACTTAATACGCTTGTTTACTTTTTCTCCAAAAGAATATTTCGCCAGATTTTCGATATTCAAAATTAACTTCATCGGAATGAGCTTATACGCTTTTGTTGTTTTTCCGATTTTCATTCGCCTTGGAAATTCTTTATTACTTCTTACACTCGAAATAATAATTACTTTTCGGGCATTAATATGTTTTGCTATTTCCTGAACCAAAACACCTCCAAAAGAAACCCCTACCAGGACCGGATTCTCATGTTTAATATTTTTCGAAATTCGAAGAGCATAATCTGATAAAGATTCTTTTGGCTGCGGAATCTCCCATTCCAGCAAACACATTTCAAAAACTGACTCGTCTAAACTGATTCTCTCAAAAATAGCGGGACTTGCCGCAAGACCGGGCATAAAATATACAGGAATTTTACTCATTTGACTGCAAGAGAATTTAAGGTTACCGCTTTTTTTTAAGCTAAAATTACTTTTTTTAGCAATATCCAATGCAAATCTTACACCATAAATTACTCCACAAACCAAATAACATTAGTAAACATGCACAATTCAGAGCTATTTCATGGGATTAAAAAATAATTTTATATTGAAAATCAAATGATTAACTTTGCAATCCTGTTAACTTATATTGAAACATTTTTTCCAGAATGCTCTTTATAAAATTACCAAATGTTCTTTTCTATTATTTTTTTTAATTCAATCCCCCAAAACATGACAAATATGGAACACATTGAAACTATGGAAATCAAAGACAATACTTTTGCAAGACAATTTGAAACCATAGTCCCTGAAGGCTTACTTTCTGTGGAGTATTCTTTTCAGGAAAAGAAAATTTTCTTAACCAAAATCAACTCCCCTGAAGGCTTTGATAATCAAGCCACAATTGACACTTTACTAAAAGGCATCATGGAAGTGGTTAGCGAAAAGAAATTCCGAATAATGCCTATCCACCCAAAAATTGTATTGTTTATTAAAAAAAATCCGGAATATAAAGAATTACTTCCTCCGGGAATCCGTATTTAGAAATCCCCAATCAATCGGAGCCATAACCCTCCTATTACCATATAAATAAAGAGCATAACCAAACCGGTTATCAAACCTTTGACCCACCAGCTTTTCAGGTCGACATAACCGCTTCCGAAGAAAACTGGTGCCGGCCCGTGTCCATAATGCGTTAAAGTTCCATAAAGAGAACCCACAAATCCCAACATAAAAGCCAATAGCAAGCCTGGGATTCCAAGTGAAATTCCAACACCCAATAATGCAGCATACATAGCAGCCACGTGAGCTGTTGCACTTGCAAAAAGGTAATGACTAAAAAAGTATACCAATACAATAATAGGAAATGCCATTTGCCAGCTCAAACCTCCTATTTCAGCTTTTACCACGTCGCTAAACCAGCCAATAAACCCAAGTTCATTGAGCGAACTTGCCATCATCACCAAAACCGAGAACCACACTATGGTGTCCCAGGCTCCTTTTTCGGCTTTTACATCATCCCAGGTTAATACCGAAGTCAATAATAAAATAACCAACCCGATAAAAGCGGTGGTTGTGGCATCAATAGAAAACAAATCGCCAGTCATCCAAAGAAACAACAGAATAAAAAAGGTTAACAGCATCATCCATTCGTTACGGGTGATCGCTCCCATTTCTTTTAGTTTCTGAGCTGCAATTTGCGGAGCATCTCCCGTTTTTTTTAATTCAGGCGGATAAATCTTATACAGTACCAAAGGAATTACAAAAAAAGCTACCAGACCCGGAACTATCGCAGCTGTCGCCCACGAAATCCAGCTAATTTTAATTCCAAGATTCAATGCAAACTTCTGACACATTGGATTACTTGCCGTTCCTGTTAAAAACATTGATGATGCGATCAAATTTGCATTGTAACTGCTCAAGGTAAGATACGATCCTAATTTTCGATGTGTTTCGGGCTGATCCGGCATCGAACCAAAACTCATCGACATTGATTTCATAATTGGGTAAATAATCCCCCCTCCTCTTGCCGTATTACTTGGCACTGCCGGAGCCAAAACTAAATCGGCAAGGCCAAGGCCATAAGCCAATCCAAGTGAACTTTTCCCAAATATCCTGATAAACAAAAAAGCAATTCTGTTCCCCAAACCTGTTTTGATAAATCCTCTCGCAATAAAAAACGAAATTCCGATAAGCCAAATTACCTTATCACCAAAGCCTTTCAGAGCCAAAGTGATCGATTTTCCTGCATCTCCGGGAGCCAGCACCTGTGTAAAAGCGGTTAATGCAATCGCAATCATACACATAGTACCCATAGGAGCTGCTTTTAAAATGATTCCAAGAATAGTTGCCACAAAAATGGCAAACAAATGCCAGGCTTCTGCAACAACACCATCCGGTGCCGGAATAAACCAAATTGCAAGTCCAACGGCAAGTGTAATCAAGGTTTGAGGTATTTGTACTTCTTTCATAAAAAAAGGAAATTAAATTGTGTTATAGACGGAGTTGTAACTGAAGCAAAAACAAGTTGTCATTATAAAATGAGGTGTCAGGAATATTTTTGTCGAAACGATCAATTTCAAATCCCAATTCTATTCGTCCCGTATACGCTTTCCCAAACTCAAGACTCAACATAGGCGTATACGTCTGACGTACATTTGAATTGACTTTATAATTATTGTCAAATGATTCAAAACGACAGGACAGTTCCAATGAAGTTAATTTTTTATAATCGACCAAATATCGCAAATTGGGTAAAAAATAAATTCCCCGCATTTGATAATCGCCAACATTTGACGTTCTGGCATCTGCAGGTAAGGAAAAATACAAATTATGATTAGTCCCCTGCTTGTATTCAATTTGCAAATCAAAAGTCAATCTGTCGGTAAGCTTAAAATCACTGGTAATATCAATCCCCAAAGCGAAAACTTTCTGATTGGCTCTTTTCCCGATTCCACCATTTAGACCCAGATTGATCTTGTGTTCTTTAGACAGACCAAAACCCCATCTGGTCGTGTACAATTTTCCGTTATCATTATCCATTTCCTGATTTTTTCCATTACCATTTAAAACAGAAATTGCATAATTAACCGGAATCTTTCCAATATCGAAAGCTCCCGTTGCCGACGCTCCAATTTGAAAACTTGTCCATCCGTTTTTACCAAACTCATAGTACTGATTGGAAAAATCAAATGACTTTATAATATCAACAGGCACCAGCTCTTCTATACCAAATGCAGGACGGAACTGACCACCTGTCAAGGCTAAATATTTACTAAAAGTATATTTTCCGTAAGCATTTTCAAGAACTTTAGATTTGGGATCAGACTTAAAATCGGCAAGATTTACCAGAATTACGACTTCTGTGGCTTCGCTTAATTTGGTATTGAGTCCAACACGCATTCTTTTAATATCAAAGGAGCTTTGTGTTACTTGACCTGTAGAATGATGAACTCCCAAAACATCAACATTTTTACCGGTACTTTCCAAATAACGCGCCTGTAGAAGGCCTTTGAACTGAAATTGTGGGTACTTAACATCACTTTCCTTATCAGCGGCTGTTTGCGCATTCATAAAAAATGACGTTATAAAGAAAAAAATAATTTTTAGTAGTAGCGCTTTATTCATAAATGCTGTAAATCAAAAATTAGCCTAATATCTATAATCTAACCTTACCTTCTATTGGCACCGGAACCACGATTGGAATTTGGTGGCGCTGCTATACTTCTATTACCTGCTGGTCGGGTCGCAGGGCGTGTTACCGGCCGGGTCGTTGGTCTTGTAGTTGGATTTGTTGGCCGATTCACTGGTCGAGATGGTCTCGCCTCTGGTCGGGTTGATGGATTTGTTGGGGCTACCGGCCGCGTTGTTGGTCTCGTCGTTGGATTTGTCGGGCGTGTTACCGGTCTTGTTGACGGATTTGCGGGACGGGTGGTAGCAGGTCTCGTGGGTCTTGTATTGGTAACCGGAGCGGGTCTTTTATAATCCCTTCCATTGTAAGTTGCATTGTAACGGCCGCTGCTTCTATAATCTCGAACTACAGCTGATGAATTTCTTCTGGTTGTATAATTATTATAATAGCGCTGGTTTCTTATATTGACAGTTCTTCTATAATAAGGATTTCTATAGTAATGCCCATGATATCCCCAATAATCATGATAATAAACCGGACGCCACGGACGCCAATAAGAAGGATAATATCCCCAATACCACGGAGATCGGTACACTACATATACAGGAGAAAACAAATACAATACTACCGGCCACACGTTTATGTTTGTTGTCACATAACCCGGATTACCGGCTGTTGTATTATAATTATTGATTGTATTATTATTTACAATTACGGGAGCATCTCCTTTATATCCGGGATTAGGTGTTCCGGCTGTAGCATCTGAAGGTTCTACAATATAATTTTTGCCGTACAAATCCCTATCTCCTATGATCTGAACATGTACATTATTCTTTTTATCTTTTTCTACCTCAATAACAGCAACATCCTGCTTTTCTTTACTGTTTACCGCGACCTGAAGTACAATCACATGTGTATTCCCTTTCTTTTGACTTTCGATTTCGATATAATCAATCTCGCCATCATTATTCAAATCCAGATTATTTACCTTACTATCCTGTTCATTTAAGACTCTTTCAAATTCTTCTAAAGTTTTGGATTTCTGAAAGACATCTAAAACAGCATACAAATTAAGATTATCGCCCGGCAAACCTAAAGCAACAGGTTCGTTATCAGTTTGAGAAAACAATGGCAAACTAAACAAATAGGCTATCAAAACTACCAAAAATAAAAAACTCTTTTTCATGTTAAAAATAAGTTAATTTGGAAATACATTTACTAAGGTATGAAAAAACAGACAAACTTTAATACAAGCCGATAACTTTCTGCAATACAAACATAAAGTACTAAAAAAGTTTTAAATGTATTTTACTTTTTAAATATCTCAACAGCACTAATGTAAGACTTATATTCTTAACTTTGTAATAATTGTTCTTTCGATTCCTTCCCATTTCTTGTACTATCTTACAAAACCTGTGTCATGATTTGTCCAATAACAGAAATAAAAATTGTAATGAAAAAACACTTATTCCCTTTTCTATTTTTTCTTTCTTTCCACTCTGTACAAAGTCAGATTGCAGTTTCTTCAACTCTGGAAGAAGCCATTCAGAAGGCTATTGAAAAAAGCACTTCTTTAAAAAATAAAGATTTAGATATTGAAAAATTAAATCTTCAGGAGAAAGGCGTCTGGAACAAATACATTCCAACAATTGAAGCCAGTGCCTTATATTCTTATTTTGATAACAAACTCACGGTCGATCTTCCTACAGCTACCATTCCAATTGTAAACTATCCTTTGTTTGACGGAAAAACCGCTTTTAAAAACTATGGCAACATTTTTACAGGAAGTGTCATGGCCAAAACAGTACTATTCAGTGGCATGCAAATCCCAAACGGAGCGAAAGCCATCAAAGAGAAAACGAAAGGAACGGTGTTTTTAAAAGAATCCGAAAAAGATGCCATCACAAAAGAAGTCATCAACACTTTTGACCAACTGGAACTACTAAAAGTAATAGACAAACTTATTAAAGAAAGCGAAAACCGACTGGACACGGAAACCAAACGTGTTACAAAAGCAATTGAACAAGGACTTGCTATTCCGTATGACAGGGATAAGATCAAACTAGCGGCACTGGAACTTTCCTCTAAAAAGATTGAACTGGATGGAAAACGGAAACTAATTTATAAAAAAATTCAATATTTAACTGGTTATTCGATTAGCGAGATAGATCATGTTCAGTATACTTTAACCCCTTATTTGATTACGGATGAGAAATTAAGCACACAAAACAAGCAGGAAATAAAAGCTTTAGAATCTTTCAAATTGGCTTATGAATATTTATTAAAGAAGGAAAAAGGAACTTACTTACCCACACTCGGAGCTTTTGGAGGTGTATCCTATTCAAGTTTATTCAATGCCAATGCTACGACTCCCATTGTCACGGGAATCAATCAGGCCTTATATTTAGGTCTTAACGAACTAACCATAAGTCAGAACTGGATCGTGGGAGCCGCTATGAAATGGGAAGTCTTTTCCGGTTTTGAAAGAAAGCACAAAGTACACGAAGCAAAGATTAATATTGAACAGGTACAAAATCAAATTGATGATACGAAAGAAAAACTTGAACTTCTTCTTGAAAAAAATCTTGTCGATTATACAGTTCTGACTCAAAAAATAGACATCACTCAGCAACAGGAAAAAGTCGCCAGTAACAATTTGAATCTGGCTATAAAACAATACAAAGAAGGTCTCATCAACATATCGGAACGGCTTGAAGCAGAAAACGATTCTTATAAAGCGGCAGTAAATAAAACCACCACTTTAATCGAGCAAAGACTTGCCGCTATTGAAACCATAATTGCCACTGGCGATCTGTCGAAAAAACTATCCAAATAAAAGTTCTGTTTTATGAAAAAAGCAATCATTAGCACCACAATCATTTTTCTTTTCATAGCCTGTCAAAAGACAGAAAAAGGAAATTTAATTCAGGGAAAAATAGAAAAAGAACAAATTGCCGTTGTTAGTAAAATTCCGGGCAAGATTTTAAAAATATGGGTCAAAGAAGGCGATTTGGTTCAAAAAGGAGACACGCTCGCTGTTTTAGATATTCCTGAAGTAGACGCTAAAAAAAGTCAGGCCGAAGGAGCTGTTGTCTCAGCAAAGGCACAATACAAAATGGCTGTAAAAGGGGCCACCGAAAACCAGATCAAGCAACTGGAAGCTAAAAAAACGGGGCTGAAAGAACAATACGAATTTGCTCAAAAATCAATCAGACGACTGACCAATATGCTTAAAGATTCTCTTATATCACAGCAAACTTACGATGAAACTTTTGCCAAATATCAGGGTGCACAAGCACAATACAACGCTGTTGTCGCAGAATTAGACGATGCTAAAAAAGGAGCCCGAATCGAACAGCAAACAATGGCACTAGGACAACAGGACCGGGCGCTTGGAGCTTTGCAGGAAGTAGAAACCGCCAACAAGGAACGTTACATCATTGCTCCTCAAAATATGAGTATCGAAACCATCACCTTAAATCTTGGCGAGCTGGCCCTACCCGGTTATACTTTATTCAATGGTTATATCGACAACAGTATCTATTTTCGTTTTACGATTCCTGAAAATCAATTGGGCGAATTTAAAAAAGGACAGGAAATTACCGTTCATGTTCCCTATAAAAAAGAAAACATTAAAGGGAAAATCTCAACGATAAAACAACTGGGAGCCTACGGAAATATTGCTACAGCTTACCCTGACTATGAAATGCAGGAGAGCTTGTTTGAAATAAAAATAACACCTGTTAATATGGAACAAACCAAGGATCTGATTACAAAAACGACTGTCACCTTATCTCATTAACTATGCAAAATTTCTTTTCATTGCTTAAACGGGAATTTCAATTGTTCTGGAAAAACAAAGTCCTGAGAATCCTTTTTATCGGTGCACCTATTTTATATGGTGTTTTATTAGGCTACGTTTACGGAAAAGGCAAAGTTACCGACTTACCCATTCTTGTAGTCGATCAGGACCGTTCTGAACTAAGCTCAAAAGCCATTCAGATGTTTGAAGACAACGAAGTATTATCCGTCTCATCCATTTTATACGACCAGAACAACCTATCTAAAATAGCCATACAAAAAGATGCCACTTGTGTCGTTATCATTCCGAAAGATTTTGAGAAAATGACTCTCACCAAAAAATATCCTGAAATTACAACTATCGTTAACACCTCTAATGTACTCACTGCTAACTATGCCTCAACAGCCATACAAATTTGCCTGGGCACTCTAAAAGCAGGAGTTCAGATCGAAACCTTAAGAAAACAAGGAGTTCCGGAAAACTTGCTTGCCTCACAATACGAACCCTTCAAAACTACATTTATCAAAAAATACAACCGAAGCACCAATTATATGTATTTTCTCTGGCCAGGGGTTTTGGCGACTGTTCTGCAACAAGTTTTACTATTAGGACTGGCGCTTTCATTTGCATCAGAATTTGAAAATGGAACTTTTAAAGACCTCGTAAAAAAATGCCCTTCTCTTCTGAAAATGCTCGCAGTAAAAATAATCCCTTACCTGATCATGAGCTTTGGAATCTGGATCATTTACTGGCTTTTCACTTTGTGGTTCCGACTTCCCTTTTACGAAAACTTAGCCCCTCTTACTTTTATTGCCGGAATTTTTGTGCTGGCGGCTTCTTTCATCGGAATTCTGGTCAGCATCGTAGTTCCGAATCAGTTAAAAGCAACCGAGATTTTAATGGTAATAGCCACCCCAAGCTTTATCCTAAGCGGTTTTACCTGGCCCTTAAGTCAAATGCCACAGACTATACAAGCCATTGCCAATGTAATTCCACTCACCCATTTTTTAAAGGCTTTCAGAATATTAATTATAGAGAACGGTACCTTTTCACAAACCACAGCCTCTATCCGCAACATGATCATCATTGGACTCGTGTGTGCCGTAGCTGCCTACATTGCCTTGTACTTTAAAAAGAAAGAAGCCCTTAAGGAAATTTAATTCCTTTACTGCGAGACATAAAAAAAGCACAGAAAACTCAATTCCTGTGCTTTTATATCTTAAGAGTAAACGAAAATTACTTTTCGATTTCTCGCATAGAATCCATTTTCTTGTGTGCCAGGAATCCTGCAACATCTTCAAAGTGCTCTTTTACACGTTTGTTTCCAAATTCAAACACCTTAGTAGCCAATCCGTCAAGGAAATCACGGTCGTGAGAAACCAAAATTAAAGTTCCGTCGAAATCACGTAAGGCATCTTTAATAATATCTTTGGTTTTCATGTCCAGGTGATTCGAAGGCTCATCCAGAATCAATAAGTTTACAGGCTCTAACAATAGTTTAATCATTGCCAAACGAGTTTTTTCTCCTCCTGAAAGCACTTTTACCTTTTTGGTAATATCATCTCCCTGGAACATAAACGCTCCAAGAATATTTTTAATCTGAGTACGGATATCTCCTACCGCAATAGCATCAATCGTTTCAAAAATTGTAGCATTTTCATCTAGTAATGATGCTTGATTTTGTGCAAAATATCCAATTTGTGCGTTATGTCCAATCTCAACACTTCCGGAATCAACACCAATTTCTTTCATGATCGCTTTGATCATGGTCGATTTTCCTTCTCCATTTTTCCCCACAAATGCAACTTTCTGACCGCGTTCGATTACAACATTAGCATCTTTAAACACCACATGGTCTCCATAAGCCTTAGACATTTCTTTTACAATAACAGGGTATTGTCCGGAACGTGCCGCTGGCGGGAATTTCAAACGCAATGCAGAAGTATCTACTTCATCAACCTGAACAATTTCAAGCTTCTCCAGCATTTTTACACGAGACTGAACGGCGTCTGTTTTTGAGAATGTTCCTTTAAAACGATCAATAAAAGCTCTGTTATCAGCAATCATTTTTTGCTGCTCATCGTATGCTTTTTGTTGGTGTATACGACGGTCTTTTCTCAATTCTAAATAATGAGAATATTTCGCTTTGTAATCATAAATCCTTCCCATGGTTACCTCAATCGTACGATTCGTAATATTATCTACGAATGCTCTATCGTGTGAAATCACAACTACTGCTTTTGCCGAATTAACCAAAAACTCTTCCAACCATTGAATACTTTCAATATCCATGTGATTGGTTGGCTCATCCAGTAAAATCAAATCCGGTTTTTGAAGAAGAATTTTAGCCAATTCGATACGCATTCTCCATCCTCCTGAAAATTCAGAAGTCTGACGAGTAAAATCTTCGCGCTCAAAACCTAAACCTGTTAATATTTTTTCAACTTCTGCTTCGTAGTTTACTTCTTCGATCGCATAGTATTTCTCACTTAAATCTGAAACTCTCTCGATTAATTTCATGTAAGCATCACTTTCATAATCGGTACGAACCGTTAATTGCTCATTGATTTCATCGATTTCAGCTTTCATTTTAAAAATTTCTCCAAAAGCCTTAGAAGCTTCTTCCATTACAGTCGAACCATCTTTTGTTAACAAATGCTGAGGCAAATAAGCCACAACGGCATCTTTCGGAGTTGAAACACTTCCGGTAGAAGGCTTACTTTGACCGGCAATTATTTTTAAAAGTGTCGATTTTCCCGCACCATTTTTCCCCATAAGGGCAATTTTATCATTTTCATTGATAGCAAAAGAAACATCGCTAAATAATGTAGTTCCACCAAACTGAACCGAAATATCGTTAACTGTAATCATTATTTTCTGTGAATTTGTTTAATCGGTTAATCGTTTATTTGATAACCCATTTTTTTCGTGGTGCAAAGATAGATTAATTAGATAATTAGGCAATTAGATAATTAGAAAATGTGGCAATGTGATAATTTTTCAAAACCTATTCCAAAACAAAACCCGACAGGATTTTAAATCCTGTCGGGTTTGCTAAAATTATCTAATTGACTAATTACTTAATTATCTAATTTAGTCTTTTCTCCATTTTTTAGTTTCTTCAAAAATATGTTCTAAAATTGAAGCTTCTGTTTCGTCAAATTCAATATTTCGGCGTCCCATAACTAATTTCGCTGTTTCAAAAGCTTTTTTGGTCACATAAGTTGTAAAACCGGCTGCCCCGCCCCAAGAAAAACTTGGAACAAAATTGCGTGGAAAACCGCTTCCAAAGATATTAGCACTTACTCCAACTACTGTTCCGGTATTGAACATGGTATTGATTCCACATTTACTGTGATCTCCCATCATTAAACCACAAAACTGAAGTCCGGTTTTAGCAAACCCTTCGGTTTCATAACTCCATAGCTTCACTTCTTCGTAATTGTTCTTCAGGTTCGAATTGTTACTGTCGGCTCCAATATTACACCATTCGCCTAAAACAGAATCCCCTAAAAACCCATCATGGCCTTTGTTTGAATTTGCAAAAAGCACTGAGTTCTTCACTTCTCCGCCAATTCTCGATCCGGGACCTACTGTTGTAGCTCCGTAAACTTTGGCGTTTAGTTTCACCTGTGCATTCTCGCATAAAGCAAAAGGTCCGCGAATTACAGTCCCTTCCATAATCTCTGCATTCTTACCTATATATATTGGCCCATTAGAAGCATTCAGTGTTACAAACTCTAATTTTGCACCTTCTTCCAGAAATATGTTTTCGGGAGCAATAACATTTACACTTTTCGGAATTGGCTGCGATTTTCTGTCTTCGGTCAAATACTGAAAATCTTCACGGATCGCGGCATCATTTTTAGAAAAAATATCCCAGGTATGTTCTACGGTCAGACAAGCGTCATTGTATGGAATGATTTCATAGGAATCAAAATCAACTTCTTCCTGATTTTCATTGGTAAAAAAAGCAATTACATCATCCCCTTTAAAAATAGCCTGATTAGCCTTTAAATCTGAAACCATCTCCGCAAGTGTATCATTTGGTAAATACGCTGCATTGATCATTACATTCTCTTCCATTTCTACCATCGGAAATTTTTGCGATAAATAATCTTCGGTAATGGTAGTTATAGTCGAACCTAGACGTGCTTCCCATTTCTGGCGAATCGTCATAATTCCAATTAATATGTCGGCAACAGGTCTTGTAAAAGTAAAAGGTAATAATGCATTCCGGACGGGACCGTCAAAAAGAATGTAATTCATAAATAATTAAATTTGATACTTGTTAAAATCTTGATTTGGTTATCGGGTTCAAAGTTACAATTATTTTATTTGTGTCATTTGTACTGTAACAGATATAGTACATTTTTTTTAACCGCTAAGTGCGCTAAGATTTTACGCAAAGTTCGCCAAGTTTTTTTTGCAGGTATGCCTTTTTAAAGGGACAAAGCTCGCAAAGCTTTGTAAACAGAGGCTTTACATGAAACCTTGTACTTGTTTGTATTAAATAAAAAAGCCTCCCGAATGGAAGGCTTTTGTATAATTTTAAACCGCTATTATTTTTTAGCGTGTTTTGCATATTTAGTTTTGAATTTATCAATACGTCCTGCAGTATCGATAAGTTTAGATTTACCAGTATAAAATGGGTGAGATGTTCTAGAAATCTCCATTTTTACAACTGGATACTCAACTCCGTCAACTTCAATTGTTTCTTTTGTATCTGCAGTAGATTTAGTGATAAAAACTTCGTCATTTGACATGTCTTTAAATGCAACTAATCTGTAATTTTCTGGGTGAATTCCTTTTTTCATCTTTTTATTTTATTTATTGTTTAGAGCATTTTTATTTTGAAGCTTTTCCATGGTTAGAAAAAGGTGTAAACAACACTACTCTTTTTTTGTTTAAAACTTTTAATTATTTTTAAGTGCGCAAATTTACAACTTTTTTCGAATTAACAAATCTTTTAATCAATATTTTTAACGAGTTGGCGATTTGCATTAAAATTTTTAATATCTATCTGGTGTGTACTCGTAATTACTATATTTGTGGATTAATTTTAAAACATATAGAAATATGATCAATGAAGTTATTAAAAAGAATGGAATTACTTACGGTGTAATGATTGGAATTGCATCTGCATTATTTACTGCTACGATATACGCGATTGATCTGAATCTGTTCACAGCCTGGTGGATGGGTATCATAGGTATTGTAATCAGTCTGACAATCAGCATTGTTTTACTTTCTAAAACTAAGAAAGAATTAAAAGGAGTTTTCCCTTTCAAAGATGCTTTTACCACTTACTTTATAGCTGCTGTAATTGGGGTTCTAATTTCTACTTTATTTAATATTGTTTTATTTAACGTTATTGATCCGGGAGCAAAAGATACTTTAAACGAAATCATGATCAAATACACTGCAAACATGATGCAGAAATTTGGAGCACCTGCTTCATCAATTAATGAGGCCATTAGCAAAATGAAAGAAAGCAGCCCTTACTCGACTATTGAATTATTAAAGGGATCTGTTTTTGCAATTGTTATCAGTGCCATTTTTGGATTAATTTTCGCCGCATTTTTTAAAAGCAAAACTACACAAGAATAAAAAAATAAATGAATTTATCTATACTTATACCGCTTCTTAATGAGGAGGAATCACTAAAAGAACTCTATTCATGGATTATTAAAGTGATGCAATCTAACAATTACTCTTATGAAATCATTTTTGTGGATGATGGAAGTACAGATGATTCTTGGAATATCATTGAAAGTTTCTCTAACGAAAATCCGAATGTAAAAGGAATTCGTTTTATGAAAAACTTTGGAAAATCGCAGGCTCTGCATGCTGGTTTTGCCAAAGCACAAGGAGATGTTATCATCACTATGGATGCGGATTTACAAGATAGCCCGGACGAAATTCCTGGTTTATATGAAATGATCACAGTTCAGAAATTTGATTTGGTTTCAGGATGGAAAAAGAAACGTTACGATTCTGTTGTAGCAAAAAATCTTCCTTCAAAACTATTTAACTGGGCCGCCAGAAAAACTTCAGGTGTCGAGTTAAACGATTTCAACTGCGGACTGAAAGCTTATAAAAATGCAGTAGTTAAAAACGTTGAAGTTTCGGGCGAAATGCACCGTTACATTCCGGTTTTGGCCAAGAATGCTGGTTTTAATAAAATCGGAGAAAAAGTGGTTATTCATCAGGCCCGTAAATATGGTGAAACTAAATTTGGAATGGAACGTTTTATAAACGGCTTTCTTGATTTAATTACTATTTGGTTCTTATCCCGATTCGGAAAAAGACCTATGCACTTGTTTGGTGCCATTGGATCTTTAATGTTTATCATCGGATTTTTACTGGCGGGTTATATCGGAATTTCAAAACTATACCACATGTATAATGGAATGAAATACAGCCTAATCACCAATAACCCATGGTTTTTCATTGCTTTAACTACCATGATACTGGGAACACAATTGTTTCTGGCTGGTTTTCTGGGTGAAATTATCCTGAGAACCAAAAATAACGAAGCTCGTTACAAAGTAGCCCGTGAGGTTAATTTTTAACGCAAAACCCTAGCCCCGATAGTAGTGGAAATCCTTTTTCTTTTTCCTTTAAAAAGAAAAAGATTGAAACAGATAGCGGGAATAAGCTCTATAAAAAACTTATTATTTTAATACAAAAAGACACGAATGATGAATATAGCACCGAATATTCTAAATGCAGTAAACGAATGGCTAACCCCTACATTTGACAGCGAAACGCAAGCTGCTGTTAAAGAATTAATGACCACCTCACCAAAGGAACTAGAGGAAAGTTTTTATAAAAATCTGGAATTTGGAACTGGCGGAATGCGTGGTGTGATGGGTGTTGGAAGCAACCGAATTAACAAATACACCCTTGGGAAAAACACTCAGGGTTTATCTGATTATTTACATATTGCGTTCCCAAATCAACCTTTAAAAGTAGTCATTGCGTATGATTGTCGTCACAACAGCAATACTCTGGCAAAGGTTGTTGCAGATGTTTTTTCGGCAAACGGAATTCACGTGTATTTATTTTCAGATTTGCGACCAACTCCGGAATTATCCTTTGCACTTAAATATTTAGGCTGCCAATGCGGAATTGTATTAACTGCTTCTCACAACCCACCGGAATATAACGGCTATAAAGTATACTGGGAAGATGGCGGACAAATTGTTCCTCCCCAGGATACTGCAATTATTGACACGATCGAGAATTTAGGCTATGATAAAATTAAATTTAAAGCTAACGAAAGCCTCATCGAGTATATCGATATCGAACTCGACAAAGCTTTTGTAAAATCGTCTATCGAAAACGCAAGCTTCAATACTCCTGCTAAAGCAAAAGACAACCTACATATTGTTTTTACTTCTTTGCACGGAACCTCTATAAAATCTATTCCTGATACTTTATCACAGGCAGGTTATAAAAACGTACACATCGTACCGGAACAAGCTATTCCTGATGGAAATTTCCCAACGGTAAAATCTCCAAATCCGGAAGAACCTGAAGCTTTAACTATGGCTCTGGCTTTGGCTGATAAAACGAATTCAGACATTGTAATCGGAACGGATCCTGATTGTGATCGTCTTGGTGTTGCTGTTAGAAACAACGAAGGCAAATTGATTTTACTAAACGGAAATCAGACCATGGTTATGATGACTGCTTTCTTATTGAAACAATGGAAAAAAGCAGGTAAAATTAACGGAAAACAATTCATTGGCTCAACCATTGTTTCGACTCCGATGATGATGGAATTAGCCACCAATTATGGTGTTGAATGCAAAGTAGGATTGACAGGTTTTAAATGGATTGCCAAAATGATCAAAGATTTTCCTCAACTTCAATTTATTGGAGGTGGTGAAGAAAGCTTTGGTTTCATGGTTGGTGATGCCGTAAGAGACAAAGATGCCGTTGCTGCAACCTTATTAATCTGCGAAGTTGCCGCTCAGGCAAAAGCAGCGGGAAATAGTGTTTACAAAGAGCTTCTTCAGCTTTATGTTGAAAACGGTTTTTATAAAGAACATTTGATTTCTTTAACCAAAAAAGGGATGCAGGGTCTGGAAGAAATCAATCAAATGATGATCAGTTTGCGCAACAATCCGTTAAAAGAAATCAGCGGACAGCGTGTGATCATGATGGAAGATTACCAGACATCAATTGCTTTAAATTTATTGACCGGAGAAGAATCGGTAATGGATATTCCAAAATCAAATGTATTGATTTATTATACCGAAGACGGTTCTAAAATTTGCGCAAGACCAAGTGGAACTGAGCCTAAAATTAAATTCTACATTAGCGTTAATGCACAGTTGGATTCCGTTGAGGATTTTGATGCGGCAGAAAGCTACCTGGACGAAAAGATACAAAGCATTATTGCAGGTATGCAATTGAAATAAAACAATGAGTGACAAGCTTGACACAAATGACAAACCTGAACTATTAGACTCGATAATTGGGCTAATAGATCAAACACGTCATTTTGTTGCCAAAACGGTTAATCAGGAATTAACGCTCTTATACTGGAAGATTGGAAAAACGATTAATGAAGAGATCTTAAAAAATGATCGGGCTGATTATGGAAAGAGACTTATTCAGAATCTAAGCATTAATCTTTCAAACAGATACGGAACTGGTTTCAACAAAAGAAACTTACATAGTTTCATCAAATTAAACACTGTAATACAAGACTTTACAATTGTGCACACAGTGTGTGCACAATTGACCTGGTCTCATATCAGATCATTAATTTACATTGAAGATGATATAAAACGTGAATTTTACATCCAAATGAGTATTCACGAAAGATGGAGTGTTCGAACTTTACAAGAACGTATGGACAGCATGCTTTTTGAAAGAACTGCGATCAGCAAAAAACCAGAAGAAACAATCATTAATGATTTAGCTTTACTGAAAAACGAAAAACAAATTAGTCCGGACTTAACTTTTCGAGATCCTTATTTCTTAGATTTTTTAGGATTACATGACACTTATTCCGAAAAAGACTTAGAAAGTTCCATCTTAGCTCAATTACAAAACTTCATCACAGAGATGGGCAGTGAATTTGCTTTTCTAGCCCGCCAAAAAAGAATTACTATTGATGATGAAGATTTTTATATTGATTTACTTTTTTACCATAGGGGATTAAAATCTCTGGTCGCTATCGATCTAAAACTAGGAAAATTTAAAGCCGGCTATAAAGGCCAAATGGAATTGTATTTACGCTGGTTAGAGAAAAACGAACAAAAAGAAGGAGAAAACAAACCAATTGGATTAATTTTATGCAGTGAAAAATCACCTGAACAAATTAATTATCTAATGCTGGACAATGACGAACAAATCAAAGTATCAGCCTATTTAACCCAATTACCTGAAAAAAAATTATTATTAGAAAAGCTAGAAAAAGCAATTGCCATAGCAGAAAATAACATCAAAAATAAATGAGTAATTTCAAAAAAATAGTTCCTTTTATATATCCTTATAAAAGATATGCATTCTTAAATATCTTTTTTAATATTTTGTATGCACTTTTTAGCACGCTTTCTTTCATGGCATTAATTCCGATGCTTCAGGTTTTGTTTGACAAAACGAAGAAGAATTATGTGATGCCGACTTATGAAGGAATTACCCATGCAAAAGAATTTGCCGAAAACTACCTAAGCTATTACATTACAAAAAATACAGATCCTAATAATCCCGGATTTATACTTTCTGTGATGGTGGCACTTATCATTTCGATATTCTTATTGAAAAATTTAGCCGATTATCTGGCTATGTTTTTCATTAACTTTTTGCGAAATGGTGTTTTGAGAGACATGCGAAATGCGCTGTATAAAAAAACATTGGAATTGCCGCTGGCTTTTTATTCTGAAAAAAGAAAAGGAGACGTTATCTCCCGAATTTCTGCCGATGTCAATGAGGTTCAGACTTCGTTTTTAGCAATCTTAGAACTTATCGTAAAAGAGCCTTTAACTATTGTTTTTACGATATGTGCTATGTTAATCATCAGCGCTAAACTTACCCTGTTTGTATTTGTTTTTATTCCTGTTTCGGGATATATTATCTCCTTAATCGGAAAACAATTAAAGAAACAATCGGGTAAAGCTCAACAGGAACAAGGCAGCTTTTTATCTACTATTGAAGAAACGATTGGTGGTTTAAAAGTGGTAAAAGGATACAATGCTGAGAATTACTTCAACACTATCTTTCAAAATTCAACGGAACGTTTTTTCAAACTGTCCAACAGTATTGGAAATCGCCAAAACTTAGCCTCGCCTGCCAGTGAGTTTATGGGTATCACCGTAATTGCGATATTACTTTGGTACGGAGGCCAAATGGTTCTGATTGAAAAAACACTCGACGGCCCATCTTTTATTGCCTATATGGGATTAGCTTATAACATTCTAACGCCTGCAAAAGCAATCTCTAAAGCTTCTTACGGAGTAAAAAGAGGAAACGCCGCCGCAGAACGTGTTCTTGAAATTTTAGAACAGGAAAATACCATTACCTCTAAAGACAAAGCAGTTGAAAAAACAACGTTCGACAGTAACATCAGCGTTCAAAATATCAACTTTAAATACGAAGACGAAACGGTTCTGAAAGACTTTTCTCTTGACATTAAAAAAGGACAAACTGTTGCGCTTGTTGGACAATCCGGTAGTGGAAAAAGTACGATTGCCAATTTGTTAACCCGTTTTTATGACGTAAACGACGGAACAATTTCAATTGACGGCATTAATATCAAAGACATGAACTTACAGTCGCTTCGCAGTTTGATGGGGCTGGTAACGCAGGACAGTATTTTATTCAATGATACCATCAAAGCCAATATCGCCTTAGGAAAACTCGACGCAACGGACGACGAGATTATCGAGGCACTAAAAATCGCAAATGCCTTTGAATTTGTAAAAGAACTTCCATTAGGCATTTACACCAACATTGGCGACAGCGGAAACAAACTTTCAGGAGGACAAAAACAACGATTATCAATTGCCCGAGCGGTCTTGAAAAACCCGCCAATTATGATTTTGGATGAAGCCACATCGGCATTGGATACTGAAAGCGAGAAATTTGTTCAGGTAGCTTTAGAGAATATGATGCAAAACAGAACTTCGATTGTAATTGCTCACCGACTTTCAACCATTCAGAAAGCAGATCTAATTGTTGTTATGCAAAAAGGAAAAATCGTAGAACAAGGAACACATGAAGAGCTGATTGCGCATAACGGGACCTACAACAAACTGGTGACCATGCAGTCTTTCGAGTCCTAAACATAAGCAAACAGGCTTAGCCACAAATTATACAGATTACCACAGATTATTTTTCTCTCAACGAATTAAAATCTTATATTTATCTGTATAATTTGTGGCTTTTTTATTTCGAATAATCTTAAATCCGTAAAAATGTACCTTAATAATTCAAACATAAAACTTCCGGATGACCCGGATACAATTGTCTGGAAGTACTTAGACTTATCTAAATTCCTTGATTTATTAATGTCCAAAAAACTATTCATGTCCCGTTCTGACAAATTTGAGGATCAGTACGAGGGCACTTTTAGCGAACCTACCTTTGAAGAGATTAAAAAACTGGCCATAGACAATCCGGATTTCTTAAACTACTACAAAACCCATCGCGAACAGGTAGCCATAAGCAGCTGGCACATCAACGAATATGAATCCTTTGCCATGTGGCAGATTTTCACCAAAAACAATGAGGGTTTAGCTATTCAGTCTACCATAGGAAGACTGCAAAATGCTGTAAAACCGGAAAACAATTTCGATCAATATATTGGCGAGGTAAACTATATCGACTACAAAAAAGAGTACATCCCGTTTGATGATTTATTCTTTCCCTTTTTATTTAAGCGTAAAAGCTTTCAGTATGAGCGCGAAGTTCGAATTCTTACCGATACTTCAAAAAGTGACATTAAACTAAACGATGGCTTAAAAATCAATGTTGACCTAAGGCAATTGATCGAAAAGATTTACATTCATCCAAAATCTGAAAACTGGTACAAAAAACTGGTAATCGATTTAACGGAACGTCTGGGGTTTGATCTCGAAATCGAGAAATCGGATCTGGAAAGTGATATTTTGATATAGTTTTTTTTAAAGGTGCTGAGATTCTGAGGTGCTAAGCTGCTGAGTTTTCTTGCCACAGATTGCACAGATGAAAAGGATTTTACGCATCATCTAAAAGAAAAAAAGGTTTTTAAAAATTAAGTAAATTAATTTTTAAAAACCTTTTTTTCTGGTTCAAAAATCTTAAGATCTTAGAATCTCAGCACCTTAGAACCTTCTAAATAGGTTTATAACTTTTAACTTCCCATTTTTTAGAAGCTAGGTCGATATAATTGTAATGTAAAACATCATTTTTATCAAACTGTCCATTTTGGTTCGTATCTTCAATCGTTCTGAAATACAAACGATTTCTTGATTCGATTAAATTCCAGTCTACCAATTCCTGAAAGTCTTCTGAAATTTTAGTAAAACGCTCACCGCTGATATTACTTAAATACAACGTCTTAATATCACTGGTGTCAATTTTACCATCTTTATTGGTATCTGAGTCGGCCAGAGTATACACCATAATCTGATTCTGTGTTTTATCGGCAACCGTTTTTAAATAAGTAGCCGTCAAAATCAGGGCTGGTTTATCTGTCAAAGGACGTATGGAATCTGAATCAACTTTCTGGAACTTCAGGTTTTGTAAATACCCCGTGATTTCAAATTCTCCTAAATTAGAGATTGTAAAACTTACATCATTTACACTCGAAGAGCCATAACGGGCTTTTGTTCCTTTTTCAAAAACACGCAAGTCTCCAACCGGATGAATCAAATAACTTGTTCCTTCCATTTGAATAGGCAAATCAGCTATTTCAATCTGCGTAGAATCTGTTTTTGCAACAGTATTCGTTTTACTGGCGGTATCGTAAATTACTTTAGGTTTCTTCACTTCATCTTTACAACTTGTAAGTGTTCCGATGCTTGCCAGGGCTATATAGGTTAAGATCTTTTTCATGTATGCTACTTCTATTAGGATATCAAATATAGTATTTTTGATTGTATTATCTAGTTTTATTGAATTTTACTAGAACCACTTCTATAAGTTGTTCACGCAGATACTTGCATACTCAGCAGAAAGAACGAAATCAATATTTTATAATCTCGCATTCAGCTTCACATTAAAAACCCTCGAGGTCATATAATTTGGAATTGCATACTGGTTTTTAGAATACACATCACGAACCCAGGTATTGGTAATCGCATTTTGATTATTGAAAAGATTGAAAATTTCAACGCCAACAGACAATTCTTTAAAGTTCTTCAACCATTTAGCCTTAGCAACTTTCGTGTTTCCATCCACAAAAACTTTCGCAAAACCAACATCGGCTCTACGATAATCATTCAATCTTCTTTGGTACAGATATGGATCTGAATAAGCTGGTGCTCCTCCGGGTAAACCGGTATTATAAACCAGATTCAAATACAACTTTACACTTGGAATACTTGGCATATAATCCTGAAACAACATCGCAAACTTCAAACGCTGGTCTGTAGGCCTCGCGATATAACCTTTGTTTTCATAGTTTTCTTCGGTTTTTAAATATCCAAAGCTAATCCATGATTCTGTTCCGGGTACAAACTCTCCATTCAGTCTGAAATCAACTCCTTGCGCATAAGCTTTTGCATTATTATTGGCAACATATCGAATTCTGACATTATCAATCGAATACACATTTACATCCGACAGCGATTTATAATAAAGTTCTGTAACCCATTTAAAAGGACGGTTCCACATTTTAAAATTATAGTCGTTCCCCAAAACGATATGAACGGATTCCTGCGCTTTCACATTTGGATTTACCACACCATTTAAATCCCTAAGTTCTCTATAAAAAGGGGGCTGATGGTACAATCCTCCGGAAAGTCGGAAGAGCATGTCCATATCCCAATCCGGTTTTAAAGCAAATTGGGCACGCGGACTGAAAACGGTTTGAGTCTTACCTTCAACAGCCCCTCCTGAAACATTCCAACTCTGAAAACGAGCTCCGAGATTATACCAAACCTGACTGGATCCTATTTCTGATTTTTTATTCCATTGCGTATATCCCGAAAATCGGTTTATGTTATTAAAATTTGTCGCTCGTACCTCCTGATACGGTAATAATGGCCCAGTATAAGGCTCGTAAGGCTGATTGTTCTTTGGTAAAAAAGCGATTGGTGGATTAATCGAGAATCCTGCCGAATCAATCATCTCCCACTCTACAATTCGATCCCTAATTGATTCACGCGTATATTTCAAACCAAATTCCAGCTGGCTGTCATTTTTCCATTCTTTAAAACCTTTAATCTCTATATTAGCGATTAAAGCATCCAAGTCATTTCGGGCATGGCTCAATTGCGAACCTATTCCACGAGTAAAATCGACATTTGAGATGTCTTCATTCTCTATACTACCCAAACGATATTGTGCGAGAATATCAAAATGCTCCTGTTCTATGGTATGAAAAAGGGAACCAATTAATTTCAAAGTAAAAGTGGGCGAAACTTTGTAAGTCGTTTTCAAGGCACCGAAATAGGTATTGTACTGATCCCGTTCCCTGCCTTCATAATACACAGCAAGTGCCATTGGCTGATCTATGGTCCCAAATTTTGTCTCACGGGTTAAAGGCTGATACAAATATTTGTTTTGGGAGATATTCCCTAAAAAGCTCATTTGCCATTTTGCAGAAATATCATAATTAATATTGGTCTGAATATCTGCAAAAGTTGGAGTATAATTGGTTTGTGTATCCTGACTATTCACCAACAAGCTATTATTCCTATAACGAACTCCGGTTACAGCCGACCATTTTTTATTTTTAGAAACAGCATCGACCGATATACTTCCTCCAAGCAAACTGGCTTCAAGCGAAGCGCCAAACTGCGTTGGTTTTCTGTAAGTGATGTCTAAAACAGAGGATAATTTATCTCCAAACTTTGCCTGAAATCCTCCTGCCGAAAAGTCAACATTCTGTACTAAGTCGGTATTGGTAAAACTCAACCCTTCCTGTTGTCCGGAACGAATTAAAAATGGGCGATAGACTTCGACCTCGTTCACATAAACCAGATTTTCATCGTAATTTCCACCCCGAACCGCATATTGTGTACTCAGTTCATTATTGGAATTTACACCCGGCAGTGTTTTCAAAATATTCTCGATTCCGGCATTGGCTCCCGGTATTTTCTTAATAGTGGAGACATCGACATTTGCGATACCCTGAATCCTCTTCTTACTTTTAGAAGAAACAAAAACTTCTCCCATTTGTTCTTCGGAACTGCTCATTAAGGGATTAAAAACGAAAATCTCATTTGAGGCTAAATGTACGGTCAGACTCATCATTTTTAAAGAAACGTGGGTAAAAATCAACGAAATCTTTTTACCTGACGGCACTATGATTTCATAAAAACCATTTGAATCAGATTGCGAAACATTCCCGGAAGAACTGACATTAACTCCAGTCACAGGACGTTTCTGCTCGTCCAGAATAACACCTTTTACATGAGCCTTTTGAGCATATGAAATAAAGGTCATGCATAAAAAAAGGAAAACGGCTATTAACTTAATTTGATTCAAGTGTTTGGGTTTTATTTTTGTTGGCTTCTAAAAAAATGAGTCTCAAAGATAGCAGAATTTCCTACATTATCAATCACTTCAATTTTTAAATCATTTGCTCCTTCAGCAAGGAGAGTGTCATCAAAAGTATGCGTTATTTTTCTTGATTTACTTTCATATTCAAACAGAATCCAGTTTCCATTAAGATAACCGTTGTACGATTTGATTCCGGAAGAAGCATCATTAATGGTAAATTCTATCTTTTTAACTCCGGTAATCCACTTGTCCTGAATTGGTTTTACAATTTTAATGATGGGCGCAATAGTGTCCAGAACTAATCCAAACTGCCCTAATGTTTTTGATTTGGCAGTAAAAACATCTCCTTTTCTTACTGTTCCGTTATAGCTGGCAGAGTTTCCGTTAAATCTTCCAATAAAAAGTTTATCTCTTAAAGCCTCCGGAAACGAGCTGTCCTTAATCGTAATGGTAAAATTGGAATGTACCGGAACGGTATCGTCGTGGATATAAATACGATTATTTTTAACATCAAAGTTTAAATTAAAATCGTCATAAAAAGTTCCAGCCGGAAAAAACACAGACATATTATCTTTTTCAAAATTTGAATCTTTATTGACTTTAATAAAGTATTTTGAAGTTATTAGCTCCTCTTTTACAACTGGCGTCGCCGTGTCGTATTCAATTGGAACAGTAACAGCGCTTAAATTCCCAAAATAATCCGAAACCTCAATTCTGTAAGTGGATGTTAAATTAGGTTCGGCCGAAACAATTCCACGCAAGGAATCGGTCTTAATAATACTCAACGCATAAGGTGTTTTCATAAAGAGTTTCTGAACCCGCTGACCCGATTTTTTATATTTACCATAATCGATAAAAGCATTTATGTATCGCATCTCATCGAAGGAATAGGTATTGAATTGATAATTGTAATTTTGATTTCCGTTCAGAAAAGTAGAAACATTAAAAACACCATTTTTATTAAACGAAACATCATCATAATCTACCGCAGAAATTCCGAAACCAATCCTACCATTGGCTTTTACTTTACCAGCCAGATAAGTCCCGTCCTTTTGCAGGGCAACATTCAGCAACAAAGGCTGTTTGGACTGATTTACCGTTGCATTATCCATAGGATAAACATACACACTCGAAATACTAGGCTTTTTAGTATCTTTTAGATTTTTATCGAAGCCAAAAAATATGGGATTAATTACAAATTCTGTTTTAGTATCCCGAATTTCAAAATGAAGATGCGGTCCTTCTGATGAACCTGTATTGCCGGAAAGCCCAATCAGATCACCTTTTGTAACCGGCAGTTCGTTGGGTTTTGGAAACATTTCAATCTCATATGCTTTTTCTTTATAATGTGTTTTGGTTACATAATCCAAAATTGGTCCTACCGGAGTTTGCAAATGTCCATATACCGAAGTGTATCCGTTTGGATGCGTAATGTAGATGCATTTACCGTTGCCGAAAGTCGAAATTTTAATTCTCGACACATATCCGTCAGCAATGGCGTACACCTTTAATCCTTCTCTTTGATTCGTTTTCAAATCAAACCCCGCATGGAAATGATTTGGTCGCAACTCCCCGAAATTACCGGAAAGCTGCATCGGAATATCCAGCGGCGGACGAAAATAATCTTTTGGATATTGCGTCTGCGCAAAAATAAACGGACTAAAAAGCAGAGCAAGTAACGAAAATTTCATAAGTAACATTTTTGCTAAGATAAAAAATTAAGAAGCGAAAACCGAGTATAACGCCACAAAAATACAATCGATTGAATTTCATTCGTTTGTTTATTTTTAATGTAAAAAAATCGATAAAAAATTGCATTAATAAAAAGGAATACTAACTTTGTAGGATTAAGTAATGAATAGGATTTATAATGAGTGTAATTGCCGAAATAATTGATACTCTTGAATATAAAGTCGAAAAGCTTTTTGAGAAATCAAAAGGCTTGGAGCACAATAATCAGGCTTTACAATTAGAATTAGCCAAAGCTGCGCAAATTATCCAGAAACAATCTGAAGAAATTGAAGCTTTGAAAAAGCAACATGAAACACTTAAGATCGCCAATTCATTACTCGGCAGTGACAACAACAAGAGAGAGACAAAGCTTAAAATAAATTCATTAATTCGCGAAATTGACTACTGTATAGCACAGTTATCCGATTAACCAAGACGACATGGACGGAAAGCTTAAAATTAAAATATCAGTTGCAGACAGAGTTTACCCTTTAACGGTGGAACCTGCTCAGGAAGAAGGACTCAGAAGTGCTTCTAAAAAAATTGATGCTATGATTAAGCAATTCGAAGAAAGTTACGCGGTTCGTGACAAACAGGATGTTCTGGCGATGTGTGCCCTGCAATTTGCATCGCAAGTCGAACAAAAACAAATTGACAATGCAATCGATGGAGAAGAAACTATCGAAAGAATTAAAAGATTAAATGCGCTATTAGATCAATATCTCGAAAATTAAACGTTCTTTTACAACAACTAAGATACTGCCTACATTAGTTCACAATTGGTAAACTCAACACTAACAATTTAGAATGAGCAAATCGTCGCTACTATAGTATGCCATGCTTCGGCTTGGAAACTTGAACAGTGAGTTAGCTCAAAACTTGTCTTTACGAGTTTATTCAAGCAATTAATGTAGGCTTTTTTTATATATAAATTTTAACAAACATGGACATAATAACGATCATTATTTCAGGCGTTATAGGAATTGCAGCAGGTTTTGCAATTGCTAAAATCATCGAAAAAAGCAATATTTCTAACCTCATCAAAAACGCTAAAAAAGAAGCAGCTTCCATTCTAAAAGATGCTAATTTAGAAGCCGAAAATATTAAGAAAGATAAAATCCTTCAGGCAAAAGAACGTTTTATCGAACTAAAATCAGAGCACGAACAAGTTATTTTAGCAAGAGATAAAAAAGTAGCAGAGGTAGAAAAAAGAGTACGCGATAAAGAATCACAAGTTTCTAACGAACTTTCGAAGGCCAAAAAAGTAAACGACGAGTTTGAATCTAAAACACAGGAATACAATAACAAAATTGAAGTTTTAGACAAAAAACAAACTGAAGTTGACAAATTACACAAAAGTCAATTGCAGCAGCTTGAAGTAATCTCAGGACTTTCTGCCGAAGAAGCAAAAGAGCAATTAGTAGAAGGATTAAAAGCCGAAGCTAAAAGCAAAGCGATGTCTCACATTCAGGACACTATCGAAGAAGCAAAACTTACTGCTCAGCAAGAAGCGAAGAAAATCATCATCAATACGATCCAGAGAGTTGGAACTGAGGAAGCAGTTGAAAATTGCGTTTCAGTATTCAACATTGAATCTGATGATGTAAAAGGTAGAATCATTGGACGTGAGGGACGTAACATTAGAGCTCTTGAAGCCGCAACGGGAGTTGAAATCATTGTTGACGACACACCTGAAGCAATCATTCTTTCTTGTTTCGACCCTGTTCGTAGAGAAATTGCTCGTTTATCTTTGCATAAACTAGTAACAGACGGACGTATTCACCCTGCAAGAATTGAAGAAGTAGTTGCTAAAACAGCGAAACAAATTGACGACGAGATTATCGAAGTTGGTAAACGTACTGTTATCGACTTAGGAATTCACGGTTTACATCCTGAATTGATTAAAGTTGTAGGTAGAATGAAATACCGTTCTTCTTACGGACAAAACTTATTACAGCACTCGAGAGAAGTTTCTAAACTTTGTGGTATCATGGCTGCCGAATTAGGCTTAAATGTAAAACTAGCTAAAAGAGCTGGTTTACTTCACGATATTGGTAAAGTTCCGGATACTGAAAGTGATTTACCTCACGCCTTATTAGGTATGCAGTGGGCAGAGAAATATGGTGAAAAAGAAGAAGTTTGCAACGCTATTGGAGCTCACCACGACGAGATCGAAATGAAATCATTACTTTCTCCGATTGTTCAGGTATGTGATGCTATTTCAGGCGCACGACCAGGAGCGAGACGTCAGGTTTTAGATTCATACATTCAGCGTTTGAAAGACCTTGAAGAAGTAGCTTACGGATTTAGCGGTGTGAAAAATGCATACGCAATCCAGGCCGGTAGAGAACTTCGCGTAATTGTAGAAAGCGAAAAAGTTTCTGATGACAATGCTGCGAATTTATCTTTTGAGATTTCACAAAAAATCCAGACTGAAATGACTTATCCGGGGCAGGTAAAAGTTACTGTAATTAGAGAAACCAGAGCGGTTAATATTGCAAAGTAATCTCTATATATTATTCATAAAAAATAAAGGCTATCTTCTAAAACAGATAGCCTTTATTTTTTATACCAATTTGATCCTTTTAAATATCGTTAAAGATAATTTTAAAACTCGTTCCTACTCCCACTGTACTTTCTACCGAAATACTTCCTTTCATTGCCTCAATTTGATTTCTGGTAATATAGAGCCCAATTCCCCTTGCCTCTTGATTTTTGTGAAAAGTTTTATACATCCCGAATAATAAATCACCGTACACCGCCAAATCAATTCCCAAACCATTATCTGTAATTTTTAATGACTTGTAGCCGTCCGGTTCGATTGAAAAATCAAAAACAATAACAGGGTCTCTGTCCGGATGCGCATACTTTATAGCATTTGTTGTAAAATTCAGCAAAACACTTTCCAGATAAGCGGGATTAAAATTAATTGTCAAATACCTTGGAACATTATTTACAATTGTGACTTTCTTATGCTTGTCGTACCCTCTAATGGTTGAAATTGTTTTCTCAATATATTCTGAAAGCTTTAATGGCGCCACAGCAATATTGATATTGCTTTGTGTCTTTACAATCTGGGTTAAATTGGCAATCGTATCGTTCAGATCATTAGAAACAGTTCGTAAATGTTCCAACATTTCGTTTACAGTTTGTTTGTCAACATCCGCGTCAATAAAATCCAGGATCGACTTTATATTTCCGGCCTGCGTATTCAAATTATGTGAAACGATATGAGAAAAATTCACCAATCGGCTATTTTGATCACTGTACAATTTCATCGTTTTTAAGAGTTCCAACTCCTTCTCTTTCTGCAAAGAAACATCAGTATGTGTCCCTATTACACGCAATGGTTTTCCATTTTCATCCCTTTCAATAACCTTTCCGCGATCCAGAATCCATTTATAATTACCACTTGAAGTCATGACGCGATGGTAATTTTCGTAATATGGGATCTTATTATCAAAATGCTCCTGTATATCCGAATAGTACTTTGGAAGATCTTCGGGATGCACAATCTTATCCCAACGTTCCGGATCATCGAAAATATCAGCAGAATCCAATTCCAAAATCTTTAACGACAATGACGAATAGAAAACCCTATTAGTCACCATATCCCAATCCCAGATTCCGGCAGTAGAGGCCTCCAGAGCAAATTGAAAACGCTCTTCAGAAATACGTAGTTTTTCTTCCTTATCTTTTAGTTCCGTAATATCCGAAACATGTCCAAAAAAGCTAACACGCCCGTCATCGGACTGCTCTGTTTTGGCAGAGACCTTAAACCATCGCATTCCTTTTTTGGGTAAAACAGCTCTAAATTCGACATTCCAGGGCTTTGCTTCTTTACGTGCTTTGACTAAAGACTGAAAAAACAGATCACGATCCTGAGGAAAAATACGGTCGTAAATTACCAATTTAATATCATTGGTAAACTCTTTTACACTAAGTTCAAAAATATCGTCAGCTGATTTACTGACCAGAGGGAAAGTATACCTGTTTTCGCTGTCAACAACAAACTGAAACAGCAAGTCCGGCATTTCGGCAAGCAATTTTTTATAAAAATTATTTACCTCTAAGCAATTCTCATTTCCATATAAATCAAAAACCATATATCACTTATTTATGTAGATTGAAATATTAAAACAATGATCCCAATAGTAAAAAACAAAAGCTGAAATTGGCTCTTTTATTCCCTAATTACCACAAAATATTATACAATATATCACTTTTTTGATTTAAAAACGACTTCCGGCTTCAAAAATTACTTCCGTGGATGAAAAGATAACATTACCTCTTTCAAAAAACTCCTGTCTAAATGCACATAAATTTCAGTCGTAGTAATCGATTCGTGCCCTAACATCAACTGAATTGATCTTAAGTCGGCACCATTTTCAAGTAAATGAGTGGCAAAAGAATGCCTTAATGTATGCGGACTGATACTTTTATGGAGGTTTATTTTTACCGCGAGATCTTTTATAATGGTAAAAATCATGGCGCGTGTAAGCTGATTTCCTCGCCTGTTCAAAAATAAAGTATCTTCACAACCTTTTTTAATTTTAAGATTCACCCGAATCTCCTTCTGATAAATCTGAATGTATTTCTGAGCAAATTTACCCACCGGAACAAAACGCTCTTTATTTCCTTTTCCGGTAATTTTAACGAACCCTTCTTCAAAAAACAAATCAGAAATTTTCAAAGAAACCAATTCCGAGACCCTAAGTCCGCAACCGTACAAAGTTTCCAACATAGCGCGATTCCGTTCCCCTTCATTGGTACTCAAATCAATTGCCGCAATAAGAGAATCAATTTCATCTAAAGACAGCGTATCGGGCAATTTCCGCCCTGTTTTAGGAGTTTCGATCAGTTCCATCGGGTTGTCGTTTCTGTAATCTTCAAAAACCAGATAATTAAAAAAACTTTTCAAGCCCGAAATAATTCTCGCCTGTGATCGTGGATTGACTTCTTTAGCTACCGCATAAATAAACTGCTGAACCGTTTCGTCATCAATTTTTATGGGAGAGATCTCTATACTATTGGTTTCCAGAAAAAGACACAAGCGTTCAATGTCAAAACCATAGTTTTCGATCGTGTTTTTAGACAAACCTCTCTCGATGCGCAAATACGACTGATAGTCCTTTATGTAACGGTTCCAATTCATAACTACAAAGTAAAACATTTTCAGGCATAAAAAAACCTTCCGGATTAGGGAAGGTTGCAAATTTTATTGTTGGATAAAATTAGAATTTGTATGCTAAAGATAACGCAAGATTACTGTTTTTAGCACTGTCATAATAATCATCTGAATTATCAATATCTTTATCAGAAAGCGGAGATAATCCGATTGTGTAACGAAGACCTACTGAAAGATTATCCGTAAAACTGTATCCGGCTCCTAAGTTAAAACCAAGATCTACCGATCTGGTAAAATCTTTAATATTATTACCATTTACTTTAGCCGATAACAAAACACCAAGCTGTGGCCCCGCTTCAACATTGAATTTTTTATCAATGATATAATACTTAGCAACTACAGGAATGTTCAAATAGTTCAACTTAATATCCGTATCATTCAATGAACCGTCAACTTTAGTTCCCTGAGCAGAAAATAAAAGCTCCGGCTGAATAAAAAATCTTTGAACCACATGAATTTCTGCAAAACCTCCAACGTGAAAACCAACAAGAGCTTTAGTATCTTCAACATCTCCTCCAACTACTGTCGAAATATTAAGACCTCCTTTTACTCCGAATCTGGTCTTTTGTGCATTAGCAAAACCAAATACCATTACTGCCATAGCAGCCAAAATTATTCTTTTCATTACAATTTGTTTTTGAGTTATTCAAAACAAATATAAAGATAACCTTATTAAAAAAGAACTTGTATGCTAATTAATAAATTGGTAAATACTGTTTTATCACCCGATCAACAGACCTTTCTTCTTCATTACAGCCCAATATCAAATCTATAATATCAAAATAAACTTACGAAATAAAAAAATTCAAAAACACAATTTGAAGTATAAATCTGACTAAATAATAAATACATCTCAAAAAACCGATCCCAAATAAACTTCTTAAATAGAGCCAATTACAGGCCTAAAATCAATAAAAATGGGAAATTTAGTAATTATTTAAACCAAAATATAAAACAATAAATTCCTAATTCTGTAGTTTTGACTAATAAATAACATTTAAAAAAATCAAATTTTAAAAACACTTTTATGAAAAAGATAATTTTAGCAGCTGTATTGTTTATCGCAACTTCAGCTACAATTCAGGCACAATTAGTACAATTTGGAGTTAAGGCAGGGGTTAACTTTGCGAGCCAAACCGGAGACGCAGGTCTTCAAGGTGTAGCATTTGACAAAGAGGGAATCACTAGCTACCACGTAGGGGTTGTTGCAGAACTTAAATTGTTAGACAAATTTGCTATTCAACCGGAGCTTTTATATTCTACTCAGGGAGCAACTTACAAAAATGCTGTAAATGAATTTAAAAATGAATTAGGCTACTTATCTATTCCTGTAATGGCTAAGTTTTACTTAAACGATACTTTTAGCTTAGAAGTAGGTCCTCAGGCTTCCTTTTTATTGAGTGAAAAGAATAAGTTTGATGTTAAAGATGCACAAACTTTTGAGTTCGGTCTTAATGCCGGATTAGGAGTAAAACTTACTAAAAGCATTTTTGTTCAAGGTCGTTATGGTCTAGGATTAACTGAAGCTTCTAAAAATGCTGATGTTAAAAACTCAACTTTCCAGATCTCTGCCGGATTCTTGTTCTAAAAAATATATCACATACTTTTACCAAAACCGTTCTATTAATTGGAACGGTTTTTTTATTTTTACAACTGTTCAGTGGCAATGGCAAAAATCAATGACAATGTCAATGTCAAAATTCAATGATACTATCAATTGTTTTACATTTCACATATTACATTTCACATATCACACCTTACTATCCATGAAAATCTGCATTATCAACGGACCCAATTTGAATCTTTTAGGAAAAAGAGAACCGGAAGTTTACGGAAGTCAAACTTTTGAAGATTATTTTGCAACGTTGCAGGCTAAATTTCCAAACATTGAACTTTCGTATTACCAAAGCAATATTGAAGGCGAATTGATTGGGAAAATTCAGGAATGTGGTTTTACTTTTGACGGAATTATTCTGAATGCCGGAGCCTATACCCACACGTCTATAGGATTGGGCGATGCCATGAAAGCTGTTACAACTCCCGTAATCGAAGTACATATTTCGAATACTTACGCCCGAGAGAGTTTCAGACATCAGTCGTATTTATCCGGAAATGCCAAAGGTGTTATCCTTGGTTTCGGACTAAAAAGCTACGAACTGGCCATTCAGTCTTTTCTGTGAGACGTAAAACGTCAGATGTGAAATGTCAGATGCGAAATGTCAGATGTAAACTGCAGGATGTGAGCTGTAGGCAACAGATTAATTTTTACCGATACTATTTTGATTCTTAAAACGTAACCAAATGCAGTGTTCCAGGATTTACAACTTAAACCAATAAAACATTTCAGATCACATCTCACATTTCTCACTTAACATCTTACATTTAACATCTTACATTTAACAAATTTTTAATAGCCTCATTTTTAACTTATTCTATTTTTGTGAGAGATACAACTCTCATGAAAAACTATACTTTACTTGCCTTTTTATTCTTTTCAATTTCAAATTTTGCCCAAATTAAAGGAACTGTAACCGATGAAAAAGGGACTCCATTGCCCTTTGTATCCATCTTTGAAGAAAACACCTATAGCGGAACTACTTCTAATGAGCAGGGAAAATATCAGCTTACCGTAAAAGAGCCAGGCAAAAACAAAATTGTTTTTCAATATCTGGGATATAAAACTCAAAAAATAACCATTTCTGCTAACGCAAAAACGACGCTGCCGGATGTGAAAATGACTGAGGAAAGTTTTGCTTTAAACGAGGTGGTAATTGATCCGAAAAACAATCCTGCCAACACCATTATTAAAAGTGCTATTGCAGCAAAAAAAGACAACTCCGACAAAATTGCACGATATATCGCCGATTTCTACTCCAAAGGAATGTTTAAGGTAAAAGACTTACCGAAGAAAATTCTGGGACAAAAAGTAGATCTGGGTGACGATCTTGCATCGAATTTAGATTCTACCGGAACTGGTATTTTGTATTTATCAGAAACCATTTCTAAGGTTACTTTTGAAAAACCTAACAAATTAAAAGAACGCATTATTGCTTCTAAAATCTCAGGAAACAATAGAGGATATAGCTACAATACTGCTTCACGGTCGACTTATGATTTTTATGAAAACACGATAAACTTCGACACCAAACTCATTTCTCCTATTGCCGACAATGCTTTCGCTTATTATAAATACAAACTCGAAGGCACTTTTTTTGACGACAATAAACAACAGATATATAAAATCAAGGTAATCCCAAAACGTGATAAAGAACCTGTTTTTGAAGGCTACATTTACATTGTAGATGACAGCTTTGCCATTTACGCCATCGATTTGGACATCAAAGGCTATCGCATGAAAAACGAATTCACGGAGGTAATGAATCTAAAACAAAATTTTACCTACAATACACAAAATAAAATCTGGATTAAAAATGCGCAAACCTTAGATTTCACTGCTGGCCTTTTTGGCATTAAATTCTCCGGAAAATTTGCTTATATATATTCCAATTACGACTTTCCTGCTTCATTTGAAAATAAAACATTCGGTAATGAAATTGTCTCTTTCGAACTCAACGCAAATAAAAAGGATGATGCTTTCTGGAACAACATTCGTCCAATTCCTCTAACCATTGAAGAAAGTAGTGATTACACTAAAAAGGATAGTCTGCAAATAATCAGAAAATCTCAAAAATATACGGACTCCGTTGATGCCAAAAACAACAAATTTAAAGTTCTGGATGTCTTAATGGGCTACGACTATAAAAACACCTACAAAAGACATTCTTTCGAATATAAAGGATTGTTGAATTTGGCTTCGCTAAGTTTTAATACCGTTCAGGGATTTAATCTGGATTCCGGTTTCTCTTTTAAGAAATGGAGTGAAGACGAAAGTAAAACGACTTCGTTAAGCACCACTTTTAATTATGGTTTTTCAGATCAACGCTTTAGGGTTACCGGAGAATTCAGCCATAAATTCAATACTATAAATCACGCTACGATCAGTGCCTCAGGAGGGACTAAAGTAGCACAATTCAATAGTGCCGAACCTATAACCAAGTTGGTCAACTCTGTAAGTTCTTTATTTTTTAAAGACAATTACATGAAACTGTATAATTTAGAATTTGCACAGATCAACTATTCGCAAAATGTGCTAAATGGTGTTAGTCTCAACGCAAAATTGGGTTATGAGCAGCGAAAACCGCTTTTTAACACCACCGATTATTCTTTCTTTAAAAGAGAGGACTTATACTCTTCCAATAATCCATTAGCTCCAAACGACTTTACCACTCCTGCATTTGAAAAACATCATTTGTTTAAAACCTCCTTAAGCGCCCGAATTAACTTTGGAAACAAATACATTTCGAGACCAGATGGGAGATATAATTTTAAAAACGACAAATTTCCAACACTCTTCTTAAATATTGAGAAAGCATTTGCAGCAAGCGAAAAGAAATATGAGTTTGAAAAAATAGGAGCGGCAGTTCTCTACGATTTATCTTTAGGCAATAAAGGTGTTTTGGGAATGAGTTTTAAAGCCGCCAAATTCTTTAATGCCGATAACATTTCGTTTGTCGATTATAAACATTTTAACGGAAACCAGACGCACATTGGCACAAGCAGCCGTTACCTGAACGTTTTCAACCTGATGCCTTACTACACCAACAGCACTAATGACAGTTATTTTGAAATGCATCTGGAACACAACGACAAAGGCTATATTATGAATAAAATACCGCTGCTAAATCTTTTAAAATCAACTCTAAATATTGGTTTTCACTCGTTGGCCATACCACAAAGAAAGCCTTATTCTGAGTTTACAGCTGGTTTAGATAATTTAGGATTCGGGAAGTTCAAAATCTTCAGAGTAGATTATGTTCATTCTTATCAGGGAGGCATTCAGCAAAATGGCGTTGTCTTTGGATTGAAGATTTTGAATGTATTAGATTAGAAAAAGTTACTGAGAAACTAAGGTTCTAAGATTCTAAGTTTTTTCTTAGTATCTTAGAACCTTAGCCACTTAGAATCTTTCCCCTCAAGGAAGAATTCAGCAAAATGATTAGCAAAAGCTACTGAAAAACTAAGGCCCTAAGGCCCTAAGACTCTAAGTTTTTTCTTAGCATCTTAGAACCTTAGCCACTTAGAATCTTTCCCCTCAATATAATCATCTCCTATTCTATAGGAAGAATTCAGCAAAATAATTAGCAAAAGCTACTGAAAAACTAAGGCTCTAAGGCTCCAATTTTTCCCTTAGCATCTTAGAACCTTAGCCACTTAGAGTCTTTTTCCTCAATATAATCATCTCCTATTCTATAGGAAGAATTCAGCAAAATGATTAGTAAAAGCTACTGAAAAACTAAGCCCCTAAGACTCTAAGTTTTTTCTTAGCATCTTAGAATCTTAGCCACTTAGAATCTGTCACCTCAATATAATCATCTCCTATTCTATAGGAAGAATTCAGCAAAATGATTAACAAAAGCTACTAAAAAACTAAGGTCCTAAGATTCTAAGTTTTCCTTAGCATCTTAGAGCCTTAACCGCTTAGAGTCTTTCACCTCAATGATAATCATCCGGTTCAATATGAATCAACACATTGCCCAATTGTGGAATTTTTTCTTTTAAAGTATCTTGTAGTTTGTGTGATAGCTCATGTCCTTCTTTCACCGAAATTTTAGCCGAAACTATGGCATGGAGGTCTACGTGATATCGCATTCCTGCTTTACGGATAAAACATTTTTCGGTACCCAGAATACCCGGAACAGTTAAAGCCTTTACACGAATTTCTTCTACTAAATCATCGTTCAGATTTTCGTCCATAATTTCACCTAAGGCCGGTCTGAAAATTTTATAACTGTTGTATAAGATAAAAAAAGCAGCAAAAAGTGCCGCCCAATCATCTGCTGATTCATACCCCTTCCCCATAATCAAGGCGATAGAAATTCCGGTAAACGCTGCTACCGAAGTGATCGCGTCACTACGATGGTGCCAGGCATCTGCCGCCAATGATGAGCTGTTGGTTTGTTTGCTTCGTTTCATTACCAGACGAAACGAATATTCTTTCCATATGATAATAGCTCCCAAAACATAAAGTGTCCAAGATTTTGGTAAATCATGCGGAGTCTGGATATTAGCAATACTTTCATATCCGATAATAGTCGCTGAAGTAATCAGAAAACCAACCACCAAAAACGTAATTAAAGGTTCTGCGCGACCGTGACCATAAGGATGATTCTCGTCTGCCGGTTTATTCGAATACTTAATTCCGAACAGAACTAAAAATGACGAAAATATATCGGTTGTCGATTCGATTGCATCGGCAATTAGGGCATATGAATTGCCAAAAAAACCTGCCAGCCCTTTTAAAATGGCTAAGCAGGTGTTTCCTACAATACTGAAATAAGTAGCTTTTACAGCTTTTTGTTCATCTGTCATTTAACTACGTTTATATTTTTTTAGCCACGAATTCACGAATTATACAAAAAATTATAATCTTAGTTTAAACTCGCGAATTCGTGGCAAATATTTCTACGTTTACGCTCTCACGATTTTTGCTCCAATTGCTCTCAAACGCTCATCGATACGTTCGTAACCACGGTCAATTTGCTCGATATTTTGGATTGTACTAGTTCCTTTTGCTGAAAGAGCGGCAATCAACAATGAGATTCCTGCACGAATATCAGGAGATGACATGGTTGTTGCTTTCAATTGAGACTCAAAATTATGTCCCATAACTACCGCTCTGTGCGGGTCGCACAACATAATTTTTGCTCCCATATCGATTAATTTATCTACGAAAAACAAACGGCTTTCAAACATTTTCTGGTGAATTAAAACATCGCCTTTGGCTTGTGTTGCTACAACCAAAACAATACTCAATAAATCAGGAGTAAATCCTGGCCATGGTGCATCAGCAATAGTTAAAATAGAACCATCAATATCTGTTTTTACTTCGTACCCGTCTTTATGAGCAGGAATGTAAATATCGTCATTGCGTTTTTCAATGGTAATTCCCAATTTTCTAAAGGTGTTTGGAATCAAACCTAAATTTTCCCAGCTTACATTTTTGATCGTAATTTCGCTTTTTGTCATCGCCGCAAGACCAATCCATGAACCAATTTCGATCATATCCGGAAGAATTCTGTGCTCACATCCACCAAGGCTTTCAACACCTTCAATAGTCAATAAGTTTGAACCTACTCCGGTAATTTTAGCTCCCATAGAGTTTAACATTTTACACAACTGCTGTAAGTAAGGCTCACATGCAGCATTGTAAACAGTTGTTGTTCCTTTTGCCAAAACAGCAGCCATGACGATGTTTGCTGTTCCGGTTACTGATGCCTCATCAAGCAACATATCTGTTCCGGTAAGACCTTCCTCAGGAGATTCTACTCCATAGAAATGATCTTCTCTGTTGTATCTGAATTTTGCTCCAAGATTAATGAAACCTTCGAAGTGTGTATCTAATCTACGACGTCCAATTTTATCTCCTCCAGGCTTCGGAATATATCCTTTACCAAAACGTGCCAAAAGCGGTCCGACAATCATAATAGAACCACGAAGAGCTCCACCTTCTTTTTTGAAAGCTTCAGTTTCCAAATAACCTACATTAACCTCATCTGCCTGAAACGTAATCGAACCCGGCTCATTTCGTTGGATTTTAACACCTAAATTACCCAATAAAGTAATTAATTTATTGATGTCAATAATATCGGGAATATTATTAATTCTCACTTTATCCCCCGTTAAAAGCACGGCGCATAAAATTTGTAATGCTTCATTTTTTGCTCCTTGCGGAGTGATTTCTCCTTTTAAAGGTGTTCCTCCTTCGATTTTAAAAATTCCCATATTTCTTTTTTAGGTTCTAAGGTTCTGAGATTCTCAGGTTCTAAGCTAATATCTTAGCCCCTTAGCATCTTAGTCTCTTTTTTACTTCTGATTATTATTTTTCTGAAAAGGTTTCGGTTTTCCCGAGCCTTTATTGTTTTTATTATTTTGGATTTTTGGCTGTCCTGCCGGTGTAATCTTATTCGACATACGCTTATTGGTACGCAATAAATCAGTTGTATTTAAAAGCTCTTCAGAACTTTGAAGCAAATTGATTTTACCTCCCGACAACTCATACAGATGCTCAAAAATCACATCGTCTTTAACGGTATCCTTGTTCCAGCTTAAATACGACTTTTTCATGTGATTGGCAATCACCATTACCAAAGCATTTTTCATCTCGCCATCTTCCCATTTATTGGCAACATCGATCATGTACTTGATATTGTTTCCGTAAAATCTGTATTTTGGAAAATTCTGCGGATACTGTAAAGCATCTGGTTTTAATTGCAAAACATCGCGAGACGGAATTGGGTATGGTGAATCAACATTCAATTTGAAATCAGACATAATAAAAAGCTGATCCCATAATTTATGCTGAAAATCCGGCACATCACGCAAATGCGGATTCAGACTTCCCATTACCTGAATAATGTACTTAGCAGCTTTGTTGCGTGTTTCGGCATCTTCAATTGCAGTAGCCTGATCAATCAGTTTTTGCAAATGACGACCATATTCCGGAATGATTAATCGTTGTCTTTCAGAATTGTATTCTAAATTAAAAACAACATCATTCGCACTTTCTTTTTTATATTTTTCGTTCATAAGTTATAATGAAACTATACCTTCTATAGTAGAAACTTCTTTGTATTTGCTAATCACCTGGTCAGCACTATGCATGGTAACATCAACCGAAACACTGGTAAATTTACCGGTTTTAGATTTTGTGGTTTTGATAACCGCTCCCATACTGTCAAAAGCTTTTTCAACTCGCTCAACATTATCGTCTACTGAAGGTACTATGAATTTATACAAGTATTCTGCTGGCCAGGTATTTGAATTGTCTAACTCAACTTTTAATCTTTCGTAAAATTCAGCGGTGTTTTTTTCTTTATCGTTCTCCATTCGTAATTAAAAATAAACGCAAATATACGGTTTTGATTTCAGACTTTCGATTTTAGATTTTAGATTTTTCAGAAGGAAATAATGATTGTTTTTTTACCACAAATTCCACTAATTATTACTAAATAAAACATACTGATAAAAACTTTAGTTTTTGTACCATTTTAAAACAAGTTAATACCTAAAAAAATCAGTGAAAATTAGTGGAATTCGTGGCAAACTTTTATATTTGAAAAACTTCACACCTTTGTTCCCGATAGCTATCAGGATTACGGGATTGAACCACACCACAATGAAAAAAATTATCATCTTACTTTTTACTACTCTCACTTTTCACAACATTCACGCACAGGAAATTAAAACTTTAACCTATTTCCAAAACGACACACTCAAACTGGATTTAGATTTATACCTGCCCCAGAAAAAAGCCAATAAAAAAACGTCTTTAATCTTATTCGCATTTGGAGGAGGGTTTTCGGGTGGAGAACGAACCAGTGAAAAAGATTTTGGGCTTTTTATGGCGAAAAACGGCTACGCGGTTGCCAGCATCTCCTACAGCCTATACATGAAAGGAAAAGATTTTGGATGCAAAGGTGCTTTAACCGAAAAGATAAAAGCAATTCAAATTGGCGTTAGTGATATGTGGCAAGCCACTTCATTTCTAGTTAAAAATGCAGATCAATACAATCTCGACACTTCAAAATTCTTTATTTCAGGAATCAGTGCAGGTGCCGAAATTGGCTTTCACGCTTCGTTCTGGGATTACAAACTGATGAATTTGTACCCAAACAATTTATCTCCCGATTTCAAATATGCCGGTTTCATTGGAGGTTCGGGTGCTATTATGGACATTAATCTAATGACCAAAGAAAAAGCCATCCCAATGCTGTTAGCACACGGAAACAACGACGAAACAGTCCCTTACAATGCAGGCTCGCATCGCTCCTGCCTAACAAATGCTTCCGGTTGGCTGATTTTATTTGGATCTTATGCCGTGTACAATCACATGAAAGACTTACATAAAAATATAGAATTGATTACTTTTTGTGGAGGCGGGCACGAATTTTCAGGATATTTATTTCATGAAGGACAGCAATATGTTCTGGATTTTGTAAATAACGTTTTGAAAGGCAAAAAAATCGAATCGCATTTGATTATTCCTTCTCAAAAGAAAAACTCCGGCAATTATTTATTTTGTGAATAATTATTTCATCCCGATGGGGTTCTATAAATATTTCGTCCCGATGGGACTTATCAATAGTTTCTAAAACATATTCGTTTTTCAAAAAATCCTGAAATTTAAATATAATATCTCAGCCAAAAATTATTTCACCCCGATGGGGCTCTCCTTCTGCAACCTCTTATTTTCTATAAATATATCACTCCTCCGGAGCTTCTTGAAATTCAAAAAACAAAAGAATTTTAATAAACAGCTGAACCTTATATTTATTTTAAATTGCGAAATCATCTGGTTAAGGCAAAATAATCTTTTTAAATACCAATAAGTTTAGGTAAATTTGCGCTTTATTTTTAGAAAGTGCAAAAACAAATTATAGTTCTCATTGGTGGCCCGGGAACGGGAAAATCTACTCTAATCAACGAATTGGTAGCTCGTGGCTACTGTTGTTACCCAGAAATTTCAAGACAAGTTACACTCGAAGCACAGCAAAGAGGCATCGAACAATTGTTCCTTGAACAACCTTTATTATTTAGTGAAATGTTGTTGAATGGTCGAATTAAACAATTCAAAGACGCAGTTGAAGAACCGCATGAAGTAGTCTTTATAGATCGTGGAATTCCTGATGTAACAGCTTACATGGATTACATTAATGATGATTATCCTGAGAGTTTTGTACAAGCCTGTGAGGATTATAAATATTCAAAAACTTTCATTTTACCGCCATGGGAAGAAATTTACGAAAGCGACACCGAACGCTACGAAAATTTTGAGCAGGCCGAAAAAATCCAAAAACATCTTGTTGATACCTATAAAAAATATGGCTACAACTTAATTGAAGTACCTAAAGATACGGTTGAAAACAGAATTCTTTATATCTTAGATAAAATTTAGGCAGGCGTTTAAAGTTGCAAAACTAGAAACTGATTTCTAAATTTTTTAACTTTAAAACACGACCAATGCCACAAGCGCAGGAAATTCTTTCAAAATACTGGAAACACGACAGTTTCAGACCGTTGCAAAAGGAGATTATTGACTCTGTTTTGGACGGTCAGGATACCTTTGCCCTACTGCCAACAGGTGGAGGAAAATCGATTTGTTTCCAGGTTCCAAGTATGATGCTGGAAGGCATTTGCTTAGTCATTTCACCTTTGGTTGCTCTTATGAAAGACCAGGTTGCCAACCTGCAGAAACGCAACATAAAAGCTATCGCACTAACCGGAGGTATTCATACCGAAGAAATCATAGATCTTCTTGACAATTGCCAATACGGAAACTACAAGTTTTTATACCTTTCTCCCGAAAGACTGCAATCAGACTGGATACTGGAACGCATTAAAAACCTTCCGATTAATTTAATTGCAATCGACGAAGCGCATTGTGTTTCGCAATGGGGACACGATTTTCGCCCTGCCTATCTGAAAATTTCAGAACTTAAAAAATATTTTCCAAAGATTCCGTTTTTAGCTTTAACTGCAACAGCAACACCCAGAGTCATCGAAGACATTAAAACAGAACTGGAATTAAAAGACCCCGTACTTTTTCAGCAATCTTTTGAAAGAAAAAATATTGCCTACATGGTTTTTGAAGTCGAAGACAAGTTGTATCGCACCGAACAAATCTTAAAGAAAAACCCGCAGCCTTCTATTATATATGTACGAAATCGAAAATCGTGCATCAACCTTTCCGCTCAATTACAATCATTAGGTTTTACCGCAACCTATTACCATGGCGGACTTTCAGCTAAAGAAAAAGACAAAAACATGCAGCTTTGGATGTCGGAACAAGCACAGGTTATTGTAGCAACCAATGCGTTTGGAATGGGAATCGACAAAGACAACGTAAAAACAGTCATTCATACACAACTACCGGAAAACTTAGAAAACTATTATCAGGAATCCGGAAGAGCAGGACGAAACGGAGAAAAAGCTTTCTCAGTATTGCTTTTTAATAATTCAGATGCCACTCAGACTGAACAGCAGTTTTTAAGCATTCTGCCCGATAAAAAGTTTCTGAAAGCGATGTATATAAAACTCTGTAACTATTTTCAAATTGCGTACGGAGAAGGTTTAGACGAGTCCTTTTCTTTTAAACTAAATAACTTTTGCAACAAATACGATTTTCCCACTTTAAAAACATACAATGCCTTGCAGTTTTTAAACCAACAGGGAATCATTACTTTGTCGCAGGAGTTCTCAGAAAAAATTACTTTACAATTTATAATCGAATCCAAAGAGGTAATTCGATACATGAGTCTCAACCCAAACGACGAGGAAATTATATTAGCAATCCTAAGAACTTACCCCGGAGTTTATGACATTAAAACTCCTTTTAATCTTTCGCTGATTGCAAAAAAATCACACCATACAGAAGAACAGGTTTTAGCTCTTTTAGAAAAATTAAAAGAGAAAGAAATTATCGAATACAAAGCCAAAAACAACGATTCAACTGTATTATTCAATGAAGTACGTGAAGACGAATTAACTATAAATCGCGTTTCTAAATATCTGGAAAAACAGAATGAACTCAAAAAAGAGCAGCTTTCTTCCGTCCTCTATTATATAAAAGAAAACAAAACCTGTAAAAACAGATTGATTCTGGATTATTTTGGAGAAGAAACCAACGAAAACTGTGGCGTTTGTTCCTATTGCATTACACTGAAAGGAAAAATAACTGAAGCCGATTCGATTGCTGATAAAATTCTGTATTTGTTAAAATCAACCGCTTTGACTTCTAGAGAAATTCAGTCTCAAATCAAACTGGATGCCAATGATATTATTTTGGTACTTCAGCAATTATTAGAAAACAATCATATCACCATACTGGCGAACAATAAATACACTTTAAAATCATAATGGAAAAATTGAGAATTATTTTCATGGGGACTCCCGAATTTGCTGTCGGCATTTTGGACACCATTCTTAAAAACAACTACAATGTCGTGGGCGTAATTACTGCAGCAGACAAACCTGCAGGACGCGGACAAAAAATAAAATACTCTGCAGTAAAAGAATATGCACTGGCAAACAACCTTACGTTACTTCAGCCAACAAACTTAAAAGACGAGAGTTTTTTAGCGGAGTTAAAAGCTTTGAATGCGAATTTACAAATTGTTGTTGCCTTCAGAATGCTTCCAAAAGTAGTCTGGGAAATGCCGGAATTTGGAACATTTAACCTTCACGCTTCCTTATTACCAAATTACCGTGGTGCTGCACCAATTAACTGGGCCATTATTAACGGAGAAACCAAAACCGGAGTCACCACCTTCTTTATCGATGACAAAATTGATACCGGAGCAATGATCCTGAATTCGGAAATTGCAATTGAGCCGGAAGAAAATGCCGGACAATTACACGACCGACTTATGCTATTAGGAAGTGAAACTGTTATTGATACTTTAAAAGTTATTGAAAGCGGAAATGTAAAAACTACCATTCAGGAAGACACCGCCGAAATAAAAACCGCTTACAAATTAAACAAGGAAAACTGCAAAATTGACTGGACCAAATCAGGTGCAGAAATCAACAATCTCATTCGCGGTTTAAGTCCGTATCCTGCATCCTGGTGCTTCTTAAAAGATAAAGAAGAAGAACAAACCATCAAAATATATGAGGCAAAACTACTTCCTGAGACACATTCTCAAGAAGCCGGAAGTCTGATTTGCAGTAAAAAAGAAATCAAAGTTGCAGTTAAAGACGGTTACATTCAAATTTTGAGTTTACAGTTACCCGGAAAAAAAAGAATGCAGGTGGCAGAATTACTAAACGGAATAACTTTTTCTGAAAGCGCCAAAGTCTATTAAGGTCAATAAAACAGGGGTTTCTACCTGATTTTGACCAACTAACGCTCTGCTTTATGAACAAAAAAAGCAAGTTATTAACAATTTTTGCTAAAAATAAAGAAAACACTTGCAAGGAACGGATTTCCTACTAAATTTGTGTATTAACAATTTTTTTTAACCAACAATTAATAACTAATATTATGAACAAATCAGAATTAATCGATGCTATCGCTGCTGATGCAGGAATCACAAAAGCTGCGGCAAAATTAGCTTTAGAGTCATTTTTAGGGAACGTAGGAGCTACTCTAAAGAAAGGTGGGAGAGTTTCATTAGTAGGTTTTGGATCATGGTCTGTATCTGCTAGAGCTGCAAGAGACGGTAGAAACCCGCAAACAGGAAAAACTATTCAAATCGCTGCGAAAAATGTTGTAAAATTCAAAGCTGGTGCTGAATTAGAAGGTGCGGTGAACTAAGTAAGAAAGTTCTCCAAACTAATAATATAATCAAAACCCTTCTTATGAAGGGTTTTTTTTTGCGCTTCAACGATTTTATTTGGGATTTTAGAAATTTTATGATTAAATTTAATAAAAATTGTAGCCGTATGATTTCAGAAAAATTAAAAAAAGGACACCTGCTTATTGCCGAGCCTTCTATAATTGGAGATTTATCATTTAATAGATCGGTAATTTTATTAGCAGACCATAACAAAGAAGGATCAATAGGATTTATCATTAATAAACCTTTAAAGTACACTATTAATGACCTGATTCCTGAGATTGAAGCCTCTTTCAAGATATATAACGGAGGTCCTGTTGAACAGGACAACCTTTATTTTATTCACAATATTCCAGAGTTAATCCCGAATAGTGTTGAGATTTCTAATGGAATTTATTGGGGAGGTGATTTTGAATCGACCAAAGACTTAATAAACAACGGATCTATCAGTAAAAATAACATTCGTTTTTTCTTAGGGTATACCGGTTGGGATGAAAATCAGCTTGAGAATGAAATGCAGGGAAACTCCTGGATCATTGCCGATAATAGTTATAAAAACAAAATTATCGGAAAATCAACCACCCATTTCTGGAAAGAGCAAATCATTGAACTTGGAGGCGACTATCTTATTTGGTCAAATGCACCTGAAAATCCATATCTGAATTAATTTTCAGAAATGGATTCATTCAGCTTTTGTAATAACAGATGAGCCAAATTACTTGTAAAGTCTTTTTTTCGATATTTCGTGATCGGCTGAATTCCCATGATCACATTAGTCAGAAATAATTCATCTGCTTTTTGAAGATCAAATGGTGAAATTATTTCTTCCACTACTTCTATGCCCTCTACTTTTTTAGCCAAAGCTAAAATCTGCTTGCGCATCACACCGTTAAGGCAACCTTCAGAAATTGGCGGAGTTATAAGTTTTTTACCCACAACCATAAATAAATTCCCCTGTAATACCTCAACTACATTTTTAGTATCGTTAAGCAAAATACAATTGGCCAAACCATTTTCATGAGCAAAAATACTTCCGGTAACGTTTATCATCTTATTAGTAGTTTTGATAGACGATAACAATTGCTTAGTCACATAAAAATCCTTATACAAATCTACTTCGTATTCAACTGAATTTAAAGCATATAAAACATCTTCAAGTGTTGTTGCGTGAATTAAATACGAAACCTCATTTGTTTTAGGCAAATAAAGTCCGCCCTCTTTTCTAAAAACAGTAATTCTGGCTCTGGCAGATTTTGAAATTCCTTTTTGCTGAACCAGACTTAAAATCTGCTCTTCAAAATATTCCATGGTAAAATTCATCGGAATTTCCATTCGAACCACACGCATAGAAGCCATTAATCTGAAATAATGATCTTCCAGGAACAAGATTTTATTATTGATAATTTTTACTGTTTCAAAAACACCATCTCCGTATAAAAATGCGCGGTTTTGAGTTAATATATTATCTTCTTCTGCTACTATATTTCCGTTAAAATTAATCATAAAAAAACCCTGAATTTTGTTCAGGGCAAATATAAGGTATAAAATAGAATTTTACTAAACAGATCCGATAAGATGTTTCAGATCTGAAATCTGATTCTCCCACAATTGTTTAGCTTCTCCTACTTCTTCTTTATCAGCAAAATCTACTACCATTAACGATACGTCTTTGGTAAGTTCATCAACCAGAATGTGCAATTCAAAAAAATACTCGGTGTCTTTACTGCTTTCATCCACCCATTTGAATTTGACTTTTTCACCTGTTTTTTTGGAAGCCAAACGCGCTTTTTCCTGTGAGTCGTTCCAGATAAAAGTGAAAAATTCTCCTCTTGAATTTACATTATCAGCAAACCATTCTGATAATCCTGACGGAGTTGATATATATTGATACAATAGTTGCGGCGAAGAATTGATCGGAAACTCGATTTCGTAACGTATTTTTGGATCCATGTGCTACTTTTAATTTTTTTGGAAATATAAGAATATATGTCCAAAAACAACACATTTTTAAAAATATTTTTTTTTCTTCATTTTATGCTTGCAAGCTTTAATATTATTTCTATCTTTGCACCCGCAATGAGGAACACGGTTCTACTTGCAGTCTTGGCGAGGTAGCTCAGTTGGTTAGAGCGCAGGATTCATAACCCTGAGGTCACGGGTTCAACTCCCGTCCTCGCTACTAGAAGAAAATAGCTTAAAACCCACTCCCAACTTGGGTTTTAAGCCTTCTTCAAATCACTTTCGAAATGTGTAGTTACAGTAAACGACAATGTAAACGGCAATGTAAACTACAAATCAATGAAAATTTTACCGAACGGATGCTCCTGTACTGAAGTATGGGTATCACCAGAAAATTGGCTAACAACTACCTCAAAGGCCTCCTTAAACAAACAATGGTATGTTCAATGTACTTACTATGATCCTTTGTTTAAAGAAAAATACCCCAAAGGCTTCCCGTTCAGAAAAAAACTGAACAAATTCAAAACTTTAGAAGATCGAAAAGCAGCTGCCAAGTTGTTAATTGATGAAATTCCAAAACTTTTCAAAGATTTAGGATACAACCCAATCACTAAAAAATACATGATTGACCAGGAACCTGAACCGGCGACAGAAGATAAGTTTTTAACTGAAATTTGTCCGGAAACTCCTTTTTTGATTGCTCTTGACTTAGCACATAAGAGTATTAAAGTTGCCGAAAGCACTTTCAAGGATATAAAATACATGTTGGCCAAGTTTATTCCTGCCGCGGAACAGCTCCGGTACCATGAATTAAAAATTAGTGAGGTAAAAAGAAAACACATCCGGTTCACTTTAGATCATCTTGAGAAAACTGAAGAAACTTTCTCCGCCCACAAATTCAATAAGTACCGTGGATACCTCTCAACTCTATTTAAAGAACTTCTCGAGTTTGAAGCAGTAGAAAACGACATTGTTCTTCAAATTCAAAAACGCGTACATGAAACTAAGACCCGGGATATACTTTCTGAAGATGAAAGAGTACGAGTAAATAATCACTTAAAAGAACACTTCCCAGATTTTTGGAGATTTACTATTTTGTTCTTCCATTCCGGAGGCCGAATATCGGAACTACTAAATTTAAAAATTGAAGATGTAAAACTGGACCAACAAAAATACCAGGTATTCGTAAAAAAAGGAAAACAGTATAAATGGGTAAACCGCATAATAAAAGATGTAGCTTTAGGTTTTTGGATTAAGTCTTTATATGGTGCAAACAAATCTGACTATGTTTTTTCTGTTGGTTTAAAACCTGGACCAAACAAAATCAGACGAGAACAAATTAATAGGCGTTGGAAAACTCATGTAAAGGACAAATTGGGAATAACTGCAGACTTTTACGCTTTGAAACATTTGAACCTTGACGAAACAACTGCCATTCTTTCTCTGGAAGATGCGGCAAGAATGGCTGGGCACAAAACTATTTCAATGGTTCAAAAACACTATGCAGTTGGAGAAGAAGAACGACAATTTGAAAGGTTGAAAACTCTACAAAATAAATTTGCATAAAAAAAAGCGATCTTATTGATCGCTTTTTTAATTACTTTTTCTTTTCAATTTTCATAATTCGACTTTCCCCACATTCATCAAAAGTTTTGGCAGTAAATTGTTTCTTTCCTAAAAACCGAGTTTTAATACCTAAAAAGTTCCACTCCCGACGCTCCCAATAAGCGACAGCGTCAGATTTGTTTTTAAATTGGCGTTCATTAACGATAACCTTTAACTTTTGGCCATCAAAAGAAGCAACTCCTGCAACAGTCATGCACTTGGTTGTATCACTCCAAGACTGTTCTTTTGGAATTGAATTTTTTATTGCATCCACTAATCCGGAAACATCCGTTTCCTTTTTAGTGGTGTCTCGATATTTCAAGGTTTGCGAAACAATACTTTCAATCCTGGCAATTTTTATGTTGGCAGCATCTAATTTTTTCTTTAACTCCGGATCGCTATAATTGAGATGCTCTTCAATTTCTTTATGAGTCAATACCTGACTTGTAAATCTTAAACTGTCCGATTTTCTTAACTGACTCACATTTTCTGTCTGCCGGATATTTTCTTTTTTTTGAAATTGATAATCTTTGTAAAACCAAACAATGACCACTATAGAAAGCCATATCGCTATAGTTTTAAAATTCTGCATAATTACTGATATTTGCATCTTATAAAATTATATAATTAGAATTATTTTGAGGTTTTGTTTGGAGAATGCGCCAGTTATTAAACCCAATTTTCTCAAAGTGTGGAAAATCTTTAAAGGAAGTCCAATTTCCGCCCCAGCTCCAGCCGTATTTCGCGAATATTTTTACGCATTCATCCCAGTCCGACACACCATCCCCGTCGAAATCTTTTTTAAAATCCCAACTTGCCGTTTTCCCGTCAATGATTAAAACACCATCAACAGCGAAACCATAATTGTGAATTGACTGGCCACCTTTAGCATTAGTTACTTTTTTACCAGGCTTAGTCCTCCCTTGTGCATATAGATCATCCTGTTCAGCAAATGTTCTCAAACCTTGTGTTATTCTAATCTGGGCACGCCCGGTTAGAACTTTGTTACATTCATCAATAATTTTTGTCATTTCTGCACGCACAGCTGGGTGCAACAGAGCAATTCTTTCTTTTGTTACTTTATCCATCTTATTTAGTTATTATATTCCCAGAATCTGAGAATAAGTTTTTAATTTGAAATGTGATTAGCCGGCGAACAGGTCGTATGAAATACCTAACGAAATCATTATTGTTTCCGATCACTTCCATATTTTCCAGAATAGAAACAACTTCGATATAGATCATTATTCCTATCATAAAATCACCAAATACACCTGAGTACTGATTTCCCAATTTGCTATCACTAACACTTTTGATATTCAACAAAACCATTCCTATTATAATAGAGCCGCCATATTGAATGAATTTTGTAAATGTTTTTCGAAACCCTTCGGATTTTCTTATTGTTTTGGTCAACGTTGCCTTTGTGACGCCAAATGCAAAATCCAAAAAGAAGAGAACAAAAAGACCTATAAGCAAAGAACCGTCTGGTATGTATTTTAAAATCATATGATAATTAATTTATGAATTGTAGTTTATCAAAGTGTTTACTACTTGATTATTTTAACCTTAAAGTCACCTGAAACAGGATTTCTTGCAGTTGACGTGTCAAAATTTACAAATCGTACAGTTACGACATTAGATGCACTAACGAAAGCAGTATATTGACTATTTGGTTCCACCGAAGCATAAGGGACACCAAGTGATACAACATCTCCAAGAGCAGCACCAGGAACAGAAATATTTAAATCTTGTGAAGTGCCAGGTGCTGTATTAGGGAAGTCTAAAGTAGCGGCTCCCGTTAATATTACGAGTAAATCTGACGTCATAGCAAACGTACCGTCTTTGTTTGGAAAGGAAAATGTTTTAGGAGAGGATGTCGTTATATTCTTGGTATCTAATCTAGCAGTTCCGGCTAAAGTCGTGGAGCAAACCGCGATATGATCCCCCGATCTATGAATGAAAGGCATAGAGCCCCCACTAGTGAATCCTTGATCTGTTGCGAATTGCAGCCTCTCAGATAAAGATTTAACCCCAGCTATTGTTTCATTTCCGTTTTTATGGACAACGTTAGAGTCTGCAGCAAACGATGAACTAAGCACTTTTTCGACAACTCCTGTAGAGCTATCTCGAGTCAATACATCATAAGCTCCAGCACTTGTAGTTGGTACTGTTGTAATTGTAGCAGAATTTAAAACAGTATCTCCTGACTTATTTATCGTGAAAGTATTCACTCCGTTATTTTGACCCGCAAAAATAAATCCAGTAGATCCGGATGACCCGTTAGATACGACACCTATTCCGGTCGAATCGTTCACAGAATAAATACCACTACCGGTGGAAGTATTAGAGGCAGCAAATCCAGTACCTGATGAGTTATTTGCAGATGTGAATGCGTTTCCTATTCCATTATTAACGGAAGCCAAGCCGTTCCCATTACTGTTATTTATTATGTAAAAACCAGATCCTCCGCCGCTATTAATAACCTGCCCTCCTCTTCCTGTTGATGAATTAGTTATTTTAAACACAGTAGATCCAGGTGCTCCTCCATTATTTGTCAAATCTAATCCGCTAGATTGGGAATTAGTTGTATTTGTTGAAGATTTCACGCCTGTAAAACTTTCATTACCTGAAGTGTGTAGTACATTTGCATCATTTGCTGGAACATACCCAATATTAGACTCTATCACATTCCAATTAGTAGATACTTGATTAGGGGAATTTACAAGAGCAAAAAAACTATCACCTACGTTTACAGATTTCCCTGCCAACACTCCAGCTACTGAAACATACCATAAATCTCCTTTTTGTATCGCTCCTGAAATCCCGCTTCCTCCAGTAATAGGAAATAGGTTACCTGAAGCATCCCAAACACCTCTAAGATTTATAACACCAACTAGTAAATTGTCTGCGTATGCTTTTACAGCTGCGACAGACGGATACAAAATATCATTTACTGTAGTGAAGTTAGTTGCTTTATTCAGTAAATCTTCCTTGCTAACTAAAATCGAATTAACAGCATCCACAGTTGGATACTTCTTGCCGGTACCATCTACAGTTAGAGAATTCTGTTTATTGACTACTTTTTCATAATCACCTCCTATTATTGGAGGTGTATTGCCAATAGTTGAATCTGTTACATTAATAATTGTAACCAGGACTGTATCAATTGGCGTTGGAGGCGTTGGAGAAGTACCTTCTGTTTCAGGGCCTAAAATTCGAATTATTTGATTGTTTTTGTTTGCAACCAAAATATCATTTCTAGTATAACCAGTTTCAGCATACTCAATAGTAAATGATGTGTTACCCACTGTTGCATAATTTACATTCCCAATGATCCATTGTGCGCCAGTTGCAACAACAATATCATTTGCAATAATTGAAACATTAGCAGACACCAACTGATTTTGTCGAACTGAATTAAACCAATCAAATATCTGTTGAATCTTAATTTTATATGAGGTACCGGAATCACTTACATGAATCTCAGAATTTGGGCGCAGAACCGATTGCCATGGTAGTTCTACAATTTTTTTAGCATTATTTGCAATTGCATTTAACCGATCTGTCAATAAAGCTACTTGTTTTGTGATAATAGATTGGAAGCTCATGATGATAAATATTTTATCCCACAAATGTAAAAATTATTATTTTATTTAGAATCATTCTAAATAACAAAATTGCCTATGTAAGAGATTAATATTTAATAACTTTGCTTATATGATGTTTATATTTATCCTTTTTGTAGTTATTGTTGGCGGTTGCTGGAAACTTGGCAAAGTAGCCGGTAATGCATTATTTCCAGATCAGAATTCTTCAAGATTTATAGATAGATCTACCAATATTGTTCATCATCATCACCATCACTATCATGACAATCGCAGTATTCATGTAGATGGAAAACAATTTAAAGATTTGAAATAATGAACACATTTAATAAGGATAAATTTGTTCAAGATTACGAGATACATTTAAAATCGCAAATTTTACAATTTAATAAAATTGAAAATCCGACAAAAAGAGACGAAGAAATATTCTATCCTGATGCAGACAAAATATATTTAGATCTGGTTAAACAAAATAATCTAAAAATTCATAGTGATGAATTAGAAGATGTTTATAGTAAAACACAGGAAATTAACAACCGTTTATTTAAACTTATAAAACCCGCTAAATAAAGCGGGTTTCTTTTTTTTCATATTACTAGTACGCTACATATCCAGATTCAGTAGAAATTAAACCTGGTACTTCAACTTGCCCTTCATCTAAATCAAAATTTCCAGTTCCAATAGAGTTGTAAACATTTCCCGTCTTGATCATATTTGCAGTTAAAACGTATAGATTTGATTTCTCCAACGGACCTTCAGTACTAAAACTGCCATTTTTCACATAACCTACTCCATTTAACCACACTTTTTCATGTGATAGTGCAATCATTATTTTGCGCCAGATTTCTTTGGTTACTGGTTCAAAAACAAATTGATCAACTTCATACAGATCGGCACTTAAAAGCAAAGCTGCAGTATCTGTTTTATGGATCTCACTATTCTCTTCTGGAAGTCCCTTTTTACTTGTAAGCGGAATCCTAATCTTAAATTCAATCCCGGTTGCATAAAAAACATCCGTATTTGTTGTATTATGATATTTGATTTCAACTACATCTTCATGTTTTACTTGACACCATAATTCCTCGCTTAAATGAGTAATAGTTGCAAAGTTAGGATCTGAATTCACAAGCTGAACGTGAAACTTTTGATCAATAAAATTTACCATATCAATGAAATACTCATATATTTCATAATTGAACCGGTTAAAAATAGAACCTACTACAATACTAATTTCAGATCCGGAAAAGTTTTCTGAAATAATTATCACGTCTGAATTCTTTGATTCATCAAAAACAATCTCCTCAATCAAAAACCAAGCATTCGAGATTACAATATAATTCCCGGAAACGCCCCATTCCGGAAGACTGCCATTTAAAGAGTAGTTTCCAATAACTGAACTCGTATTATAATCATATGTATTCCCAGATATAAAATAAATGCCGGCCTTACCACCTCCAATACTGTATTTTCGCGCATCTCGTTTATCCTTTATTCCAATATTATTTGACTTTTTTTCAATCGGTATTACAATTTCGCTTAGATCCTCTCTAATTACTTTGGCAACATTACTACTGTAGTTTGATTTAAACTGAGTGGGCACAATGTCGGCACTTTGAAATTGCTGCACCTCTTTGTAAACAACATCAACATCAACCTCACAGCTTAAAGTATTTTCATCCGTTTTATAATTTTCCGAATCGCCCCAGGTAATTCTTTTCGCGTATCTAATCGAATTTGACTTCGAGATGTAAAAATATGGTGATTGAATACCAAATTCATTCACTGAAAATGCTTTAGTAAAAGAGCAGCCTAATTGATCTTTTACATTTAAAACAAAATCACCGACATCAAGACCAGTGAAAATATTAGACGATTGCCATGAAACATTATCTAATGAGTATTGCAAAACTAACCCGGTCGAATTAGCATTTTCCACCAAAACTGTCGCGCCGTTGGGGCTGTTGTTCACATTGATCGTAAAATTAGCAGCCGAAAGTAAACTTGGTAATACTATACTTTTACTTGCTTGTTTTCCATTTGCGTCTTCCACAATCACGTTAATCGTATCACCACGCAGCCAATCGAGAGCAAATGGATTATTGGTATTTGGATCAATCGAAACTGGACTAATTACTTTTACAGCTAAATTATCTGTTGTAACTAAAACACGTACTTTCTGGCATGGAGTTGATAAAGCTTGACCGAAATTAACTTCCGTAATATTGAATGCTGGCAATGCCGGTTCATTTTCAATAATGAATGTAACATCTCCATCGGCAGATTCATTTAAAAACACAGCACCTGCAAAATTTGCTGTGATGATTACTGTACCTATTCCGGAACCAGCTGGTCCTCTTGTTGATTCGACTGTGTACAAATTAGATGTATTGAAATCTAAATCAAATGCTCGTTTGTATAAATCTGATGCATATCCGGAATATATAGTTTCAGGCGAAGTTTCTGTTGTAATATCTTTTGGTAACTCAGCCTGATATTGTCCTAACCTTTGGCCAACAAATGTTTCTCTAGCGAACATTGAAGTAATATCGCTATGTTGGTCAAAGTAAACAGACTGATTATAAATAGGCACCGAGTTAAACTGAATTGTTATTTTTGAATTTGCCATGTTTTATCTATTAAATTTTAATACTTTCCAAGATCCTTTTCCGTTAGGTTTTAGGTTTAATAAAAATCCTTTCTCAGTTTCACCATCTTCATTTATGAATTCAACTAAACCGTACAAATTCATCACTTTTTTGCCCAAAATCATTGTAAATCCGTTGACTTGCTGCATAACATCAAAATCACATACATGCTCAAAGTCTATTGTTTCCGGGATAAATCTGGCCGGCTCAAGTTCTGCGTTGATCACATCTCCATTCTCTGCATATTCATGCTTCCCGGAAAGCTTCGTTCTTAGTTGTCTGTTGGCAGCGGACGAACCAAATTTCAATTTATTCGTCGCATACTTAATAACTGAAGCGGATATCCACCACCCATGCCGCAATAAAGAGTTTACTGGTGACAATCTAAGACCAGTAGCTGTTTCAGGGCTGAAAATACCGGTAGGCGCTTTTTCAAAATCATCCTGCCATTTGCGTTGAGAAAAAGTATTTGAACTTGTTTTTTTCAAATCGAGAAAAAATATATCTTCATCGTAACTCGAATCTTCAGTTTCATTTAATGATTTAGGCTTTCTGCGCGCGAATTCCATCCCATAACTGTCGGCCCTATACTTTGAAATTTGAGTATAGACATTTTTAAGCCTACTTATGTACGTTGAAAAATTTGATCTTACATTAAATTCATCCAATCCAAAAGCTTCTTCATAATCTCCCCCCTTTTCATACCCTATTTCAATTGCTGAGTAATATTTATCCGGCGCCGTATTCCGGTCCACGTTTTTAACCTGATTGGGAAGCCGAATTGTTACATTTTTGTTATAGAAATAACTTAGTTCTTCAATTCGCACTCTTTCTTTATTTCCAATATTTTCGATTCCTATGCCTAAATTGAAAACAGCTTTAGTTGAAGTTGTGAAATCACTAAATGAGGTAGTCACCGGTTTAAATAAATTTGTGACTTTTGGCGAAGTGCTAGTTTCTTCTTTTGGCAATGGCAATTTATCGAACTGTCTCACCCAAAATCCGTGAGTAAATGCAACATAAGCTCCTTTTCCGTTCACCGGGTAACCTAAATCTTTTCTTCCAAAGTAGTCTGAGTAGAAAGCACCTTGTTTATTGGTTGCAATAGTCACTAATCTATCAGCTAATTCATGGGCTAAAATTGCCTTTGTTGTCGATTTTTCCTCAAAACTCTCTTCATCAACATCTAAACTACAAACAATGTTCTCCGCGGAAATTTCAAGCCTTTGTGATCTGGTATTTGCAAAGTCAACATTTTGGTCAAAAAGCAATCCTAAACTCTCATTTGCAAGTATTTTTACAGTATCGTCAAAATCAACCTGAAATGTCTTGCCATGCAGTTCAGCATGTGATGTTTTCTCAAACAAAAATCTATTTTCCTTTAGAATAAAATCACCCCCATTTTTATAGGTAGCCAATCTGACACAAAATTTAAAGTTTTGGACGTCGTCAAACGTATATATATTAGCTTTGAATTGTAACTTAATCTTTATTTTTAAATCACGATCCCTATCGGAAATTGCAAAAAACAAATTACTTACGTCGCCGTTTCCGGTTCTATCCCATGAGTTATCTCCAACTAATGAACCAGCTATCGGCGCTTGAGCACTTTCATGTGACTTGTTAATAAGAGCCATAGGAACAGATATGGTTGAACCTCTTGTATTACCATCCGAAGAAGTATTCACAAGGTCAGCCGAATTCTCACTCTCCTTAGTTACAAATTTTGTCTGAAGGAAAATTTTTCTACCATCAAGTTCAACATTTATTGTTTGCAGTTCCGGAATTATAGAATCGTTGATTGTAGTTGTTCTATCAACTTCCACAGTTTCAGAATTCCTTGCTTTTAACTCCTGTTCAAGCCCTCCGGAGTTAAATTTTACTTTAACTTGACCATTGGAGCGGCCCCATGTTGACAAATCAAGATACCCAGAGTAAGTAAGGGTCCAAACATCATTCTGCGGATGTCTTTCGTTTCTAATCAACTCAATTTCCATCATAATTCCATAGATATCATATCCTAACTGGATATAATCTGCCCCTTCTTTTACAAACTGCAGTGAATTTGAGAATTTTGGAAAAATACCATGATACTCTTCATTCCTGGAATACTCCTTATCATCATCGTTCCAACCAATTGGTTCAACAATAATAAGTTCACCCATCTCTTTGCTTTTTAGGATGTACTGTACACGATCGTTATATTGTGGATTAATATTTCCCATTAGCTCCAGTTTGTATTTTTAGACTTCCATACTTCGTGGGGAATATCTATTTTAGGAATTTTGATAATCGGTTGTTTTTGATTCTCAATTACTTTTCTTGTCAATTTCATTTCCTCCAGCATTTCTTTGCCATAAGCAGTTTCATAATATTGGGTAGCTTGAAAATCACTCATTTTTTGCCCCTGCATATTAAGACTGGCCATCATTGCAGCACGTTGCATTTTGTTAAAATCACCTACCGACTTATGAACAGTATCACCTTCATATAACTGAACAATTTTATTACTTCCAGTTGGAACTTCAATTGCTCCGGACTTACGTTCAATAACCTCCTGAACATATCCTCCGGATGGCCCGATACCATCATTGATAACTGCGATTTCTTTTTTACCGCCTTTACGTCCATCTTTGTATTTTGGAAGTGGTGTCGCGACAATCGCTGCTAATTGTACAGCTGCTACTGCTGCAGTAATCACAGCTAATGCAAGTCCAATACCTGGCCCTGCTGTTAATGCTGCAGTAACTGCCTTTCCAGTATTCATGGATGCTTCTGCAATTGCCATAGCCTTATTGAAAATTGCTTGCTTTTCTTGCTCTTTACGCTTCTTTTTTTCTAAAGCATCGTTTTTCTTGTCACGTTCCTTTTGAAGAAGATCTTTCTGCCTTTCATCGTTCTTTGCAAGTTCAATTTGTTTAGCATAATATGCATCATTAGCTTGCTGATCAGCCTCAATATTTTGTATTCTTCTTTCAAAAATTGCATTCCCAAGATCTTGGAGAGCAAAAGTTAAGTTTTGTGATAACTCTTCAACCTTCTTAAAATACTCTTCATTGAAAAAAAGTATTTTTTTGGTTGCTTGATCATTGTTTAAAACATTTAGCTCCGAGTTTTCTAATTTTAATCTTGAGAGTTCATTATCATACTGTTTCCTTTTTTGAACGGAAATACGCTCGTTTTCAGGAAGCTTGTCTTGAGCAGCCAATATATCTTCAATTGCTTTTATTTGAATAGCTATTGCTTCTTTTGCAGCTGATCTTTTAATTTCAATGATTCTTCTTTCGTGTTCTTCTTGAGCCTTTTCTAAATTTGTATTCTTATTTAATGACGCATTATATAGTATATTCTCCGCTTCTAAGGCTTTGTTAAGTTTAGTGTCATTTGTTAATAAGTCAGCATCAATCCTCTTTTTAACTTCCTCAACCTCACTATCAATAATTTTTTGACGATCCTTGACTCCTTTTAGCGTTATTTTTTTTTGGTCATCTTGAAACTTCTCCAGAATTAACTTCTGACCGTTCGTTAGTTCTTTTTTTATCTTACCAGTTTCTAAAAGTTCACTAATTTCCAAATCAGAAAGTTCTCTTATAAATTTTCCAGTCTTCTCGTTGTATTTACCTAATTGAAACAATTCATATTCCGCAGCATTTCTGATTCGTTCAGATGCTAATTGGTTGTAATCCGATAAAGAATCAAGTCTTTTATCGTATGACATTTTATCATTTTCCAAAATCTCATCATCCATATCTAAACCAACTTGAAGGCGAAACTGTTGCAGTTTAAATTGGTCGTCAAGTCCTTTTTTCCAAAGTTCAAAAGCATCCTTTAATTTCTTTCTTAAAGCAGCCAACTCCTTCTTGCTCATTTCCTTCTTAAATTCAGCGTCTTTAATCGCAGCATCTTTATCTAAATCAGCTAATTGCTTTTCAAGTCTCTTCTTCTCGTCGGTAGTTAATTGAGCATTCTTAATTGCTGTAGCTTTTTTGAAGGATATTTTATCTTTTTCTGTCTTTATAAGATCGTCCAGTTCATCACTATTGTGACCTTCTTTACTTACACGCCAGTTTCCATTTGCGAGGTAGTTCTTTTCTATTTGAAACTGTGCGATGCGTTGTCTAGAACTATTAATCTCAGTTTGGGTCCTATCAGCTTCAGCTTTTTTCAACTCAGTAAAAACTTCTAAAGAGGCTACCAAAATCTTTTTTTTCATCGCAATTTCCTCTTTATCCAATTTATCTGAATTTTCACCCTGGGCTTTTCTAAGCTTTATATCTTGTTCGATATCTTTAAATCTTTCGTTATTTGATTGATCCCGGGCATCAGAAAACGCTTTTTCAGACTCCTCTAATTCTTTATTTGCATCAACAATTTTTTTAATATTTTTCTCTGCATCACTCATCTCATCATTAAAAACCATATAAGCGACAATTGCCGCTGACAAAAAAGCCAGTATTAATCCCCATGGAGTTGCTTTTGTAGCAACATTTAACCCTTCCTGTGCAACCATTGCTTGCCTAGCCGCTGCAGCTTGTGCAAGAATGGATCTGGTACCAATACCTGTTGCTAATGCAAAACGTATCTGTGCCGCAGTTGCAGCTGCTTGTAAAGCACTATACGTTACCATAACAAAATTTACAGTTCTTAAAATTCCTACGTAGGTAATTAAAACCGTTCCAAATTTTACTATGAAATCCATAATTTCCTTAAAGTTGTCTCGCACAAACTTTAAAACTTTAGCCAAGTAGATGGAGCCGGAGCTGGCGTCGTTTGCCATTAAAACATACGCTTCCCATCGATCATTTATGTCAGCCAGAATAGAAGATAAACTTTCGGAAGCAGCTTCAACTTCTTTGTTTAATGCAACATTTTCTTCATACTCTTTTTTAGCCTGAGCCATTGCACTGGCCAAAAGATCATAATTTGCAGCCAGTGAACCGATAGTTTTAAACGATCTAACCTCATCCAATCCCAGTTCACCAAGAACAATTGCCAGATTTTGTCCCTCTTTTTTAGCAGTGTTCAAACCTTTAACAAACTTTACGAAAACCCCTGTTGCGTCCTGGTTAAATTGTTTCGAAAGTTCCTTTTGAGTTAAATTTGTTAATTTTAAGATTGCTTCCAAATTTTTACCAGTCGCTATTGACTGATTAATTACTCCAAATGTCTTTTGAATTGAACTTGCTGAAACTTCGGCTTCAGATCCTAAAGAAGAAGTTGCAGCACCAAGTGCCAAAACTCCCTGTGCGGAAGTATTGTACACTGCAACCCCTTTTTGAATTTCTGTTGAGTTGGATAACACTTCCTTTTCTGTAGTTGAAAAAGAGTTTCCTAATTGAGTAATTACTGAAGCCAATCGATCTGCATTTTCAAAACTGTCAGATGATACCTCAATAAACTTTGCAAATTGTGCGACACCTTCTTCGGAGTTAATATCTGAAGTTAGTTTTAACTTTTCGATGGCAGATGAAAATTTTAGAATATTTGCAGTACCGGTTACACCCAACTGACCGGCAACCTCCGCAGATTCTATAAGACCAGCAACCGTAATTCCATTACTCTTGTCTCCCAACTCAACAAGTTCTCGTCCAAATTGTTTTAGTTCTTCGCCAGTCATATTCGTAGTTTTACCAACTGCTATTAACTGTTTGTCAAAATCTAAGACAATACTAAAAATGTCTTTTACAACTACTCCAAACAGTTCTAAACCGGTTACTAATCCAAATGTTGCAATAAGATCTTTAAGAGTGCCACGTAGACCTTCAAAAGCACTTCCGTAGTTACCAATATTTTTGGTGTAATTTCTAATTGCTGCATCCACAGCCTTTACTCTGGCATCAAGTTTGTCAAACTCTGCTTGTGCGACAATAATCTCAGCCGTATTCTTTTTCTCAGCGGAAATTAACTCTGCCAATCGTTTTTGTGCATCAAGCCTCGCTTGGTTCAATTTCGCATATGCGCCAACAAGTCCAAGTCGCTCCCTTGCTGCTTGCTTTAATTGTTTGTTAGTTTCTGCAAGAAGTATTTTTTCTTCTAATGTTGCTTTATTTGATGACTCTTTTGCTTTTCGCTCTTTATCTTCAAGCGCAATTGTTGACATCCTGATTTTATTAGCTGATATTTCCGCTGCTTCCCGCTCCTTTATAGCAAGTATGGCTTTCTGAGTTGCCAAAATTCCTTGTTGTAAAGCCGCATTATATGTAGAATTACTTGACGCTTCTTTGATTTGTTTTTGAATACCTGCAATTTGAAGAATGCCCTGAACAAATTCTTTATTTTTGTCGATGGCAATTTGAGTCTGATTGGCATAATCTTTTCCCCAGGTCAATGCTTCCTCTTCAATTATTTCTTTACGAGTAATTATTCCTTTTGAATTTGCCATTTTACTTCTTTTTTGTTGTCTCTTGTTTCTTGATCGCTTCTATCTTGGCATTTACTTGTTTCTCATACCCGAAGTAAGCGTTGTAGGTTATGGCATTAAAATCTCCTATGTGGAAGCCTAGTATTGAGCAATATGAAGCCATGATATCATCAATAGTATATTGTTGTCCGGATTCTATCTTTGGTAGATGTTGCTTAAGCACTCCGATCTTTACTTTAAAAGCATTAGACTCTCGTTCTATTTGGGCAATATCTTCATAATAGACAACCTCATCTGTAGTTCTCAAAATGAAACCATACTCTACAGTTAGTAATTGATCCAAATCTTCATCGTAAGCAAATTTCAAAGCATCACATGAAAACAAAACAACTTTAAGTTGATACTCCAAAGACTCTATTTCCTTAGAGATCCTGAATAATTTCTTTCCTTGTGGAGTCGCATTTTCTCTATTTTCATGTTCTTCATAAATTGCGGCCCAGGTGTTTATCAAAACTTCCTCGTCAGTTTCAGTTGGTGAAAGAAGCTGCAGATTTCCTGTATCTACTATTTTGAGAAATGTTTTATATGGGATTGTATCTAAAGAATCGTAAATCATAACTTAAGTATGTTGCGTGAGTTTTTAATAAAAAAAGGAAGCAATCGAGATGTGATCACTTCCTTTAATTCTTTGTCAGAAAGTCCAAAAAGTTCGTCCGAAAGCCAATGATCACTATTTAAAATGTCTTGATTTTTAGGATCTCTTGAACTAAACCTCAACACTCCGGAAACTTCTTGCATGTAAAAACCTTTCATCCAATCTCCGGAATCAATACCGGAAAAGGGCTGACCTTGTTTTTTCCTGCCATCAGTAATTACTTCCGTCCAGTATGAATAAAAACCAATTGGATTTCCGAAAATATCTTTACTGTCTTGTGAAATTCTTTTTTTCTGAATATCCAGTAAATCCTTTTCAATACTTCTGATGAATTTAAAAAGATCAATCTCCAGCTTTTTCGGTGTCAGTTTCCTTGCCCTTTCTAACTGTTGCTGAAATGTTGCCATTAGTAGCGATTTTGTGTGCTTTTATCAATTCGGCTTCCCTTTCTCCGGATGGGATATCTTTAAAGATATGAGTTGAAGCAAAATCTTCTTTAAACTCTGCGAAGGGCTTGTTGTAGCCCTCCGCAAAAGTGATCCCTTTATATTCTGGCATTACGGTGTAACCTTAATGATTAGTGGAGTTGGTGACTCATAAGAAGTACCGGTACCAGTTTGAGTAACAACACCTTTTAACGTTAAAGTAAACCCATCTGTGAATCCCGTTCCTGTGAGCGTATAAATACCATCAGGAGCTGCCGGCACAAATGAGTGTGTTACAACTGCACCTGCCGTATCTCTCAATAGAAAGTTTAAGCCCACAAATGAGGTAATCTCTTCATCACCACCGGAACAACCATCAGTTGCAGTGAATTTTATTTCACTTGTTGTAGCCGATACTTGTTTTAGTGTAACGTCAAAGATTCCAAAGATGTCGTCAGCGCCCCAACCCTCTGGGCGGAAAATCGCACCATCATCTTCAAACTCGTTGTAATCTTTGTAATTGAGGGTTACTTGTGTTGATGCTGGGCGATCTGAAGTCGGATCAATACGTTTCCCAACATTCATAACAATAGCCTGGCCTTTTACTGTTCCATCTTCGTTAATGACTCCTTTGATAGCGCCATCTTCAGTAAACTCAAACAAACCTAAATCAGCTTTGTGGTATGTTTTAAGTGCCGAATGTGAGCAAAGGCTTAAGAAGCTATTATATGTAGTTACTTTTTTACCAGTTGAAGTAATATACTGGTTTCTTCTACCTTCAAAAACAGTATCTTCCGTATTTGCAGAAGCCAATTCCTCAACCTCATACAAAGGAATTATTTGTTTCTCGGCAACCGCGGCATTCCATTTTGTCTTATCCTTTGCATCTTCGATGCTGTCAAACTTAAATCCCAGAACGTGCACCGCAGTTTTTATTGTAAGCCCTTCAAGACACTGCTCTTTGGCACCGGTGTTTTTTTTGGCTTTCTTCTTGTTTTTACACTCTTGGTAAACCATGATTTCTATTTTTTTAATTAACAATTAATTTTGTACTTCAATTTTCCAGTCAAAGCGAAAACATGATAAGGCTGTATGTTTAACTTTCTAATGTGATCAATATTGAACCCTTTAAAAACAGCTTCAACTCCTTTTTCAAATCCATCTATCTGAAACATTCGATGTTGTTTCACAACTTTCAATGCCTCAACCTCAACTTCCATATCAGCCCGGTGATTAATGTTTGGTTTAATCTTTCGCAGATCAACCATAAACACAATCTTAACATCACTGAAATAAAATACCCGGTTGTCAGTAGTATGAGTCTCGTCATCAATGAAAAAGATGTTCGACGCCTGTAGATCATTTGTAAATACATCCTTGTATTCATTTTTACCCATATAGAACTCAGGAACATAACCTTTATCCTTTGATAAGTTTTTATGAACACGGCCATAAATATCCATTTTGGGCCAGCCTAGTTTTGAAAACAAAGCATTTTGGATAACTTGTATTTCTTTATCAATTCCTTTTGGATTTACAATTGTATGATTCATGTTACCAGGCGTTAGCATTGTTTACTACAATCTTATAGGGGAAAATTATTTTTTGAGCCTTTTTAATGCTTTGCTCCAGCTTGTATATGATTCCTTTTGCGACGAAATGACCATTGTCATTCCTGGCGCCTTCCAACTCAACTTTCAAACTCTGATAACTCATTTTAGCATTTCTCTCAAAGAAATTTGAGCGTGAAGTAGAAAGGTATAATTCCAACATTTTAATTGATACTGAGTACCCAATTGAGTCATCAAATAATGCCGGTCTTTGCAGAATAACATTGGAATAATCAACTACTGGATCATAATCAACGTATGTATCAAGAATCGACGTTAACACTGTCAAAACTGCTTGCTTTCTAATAGTTCCCAAGTAATCATTAAAGTCTACTTCATTCATTTCTACCTCAGGAACTGCGGCATAAACATTGTCAACGAGCACAGAAGAATGATACCAGTTAAACATCTTCCCAGAGTCAGCTGTTTTGTTACTTGCCGTTAAACCAAATGGCAGGCCCGATGATAATTCAGACCAACCAATTCGGTTTATGAGTATATCTATTGCTTCTTGACTGTACATATTAAGCAGCTACAATGTTCGCTTCAAAAATCAATACCTGTTCATCAGATAATTTATTAATACCGGACATAATGTTTGCATCAGAAGTACTTGTAGTAATTGTACTATTCGGCTTAATCATTTTATAAGCAGCAACTACAGACACTTTTGTGTAATTAGTCCCTTTGTATGCAAAATTGCCATCCCCTTCTGTTTGAACATCAGCAACAGCCTCTTCAACATTCAATAAATAAATCGATGAAACATTATTGATTACCGGCAAAGCCAAAGCTTGTGATGATGTAAATTCAGCAAAGGGCTCTTCTGTACTCCATTTCTTCAACAAAATGAAAGAACCTGATTTCTCATACATCACTTTAGATGATTTACGAGTTTCTTCAGCAAGAATACCATATGCAAGCTTTCCAACTTTGTTTGATGTCAAGAATATAACATTATCAACTGCCCATGGGGTGTGAATTGTTCTTATACCATCACGTTCTGTTGTTACAGTTCTATCTACAACAATTATAGACAACTTGAATTTACGCTGTAGCATCGCATTTACTTGTTCAAGATCTGGTACTGGAATAGCTGTTCCGACAAAATTTTGAGAGAATGCATATTGTTCTCTAGTTTGTTGATTACTAGCAAATTTGTCGAAAGTATCATCTGACATCATCAAAAATTTGATCTGATCTCCTTTTGATTTGGCAACTTTAACAATTCTGCTTATATCATCAATTGGTTTAGCGTTTGCATTAGACCATACAACTGAAGCGCCAAATTTATTAGAAGCAACATAACCGTAATCCACACGTACACCTGTACCAACATTATTCTCATCTTCTACTAATCCAATTCCAGTTGACAACCCTTGAAGGAAAATAAGCTCCATTTTCTCATGAACCCCCATAGTACATTTAACCTCATCTTGAAATATCTTATCAACCAAAACAGCTGTTTCAACATTTCGTGCCTTTAACACATCAATATCGGTCATTTGCTTTTCAGTTAATTGTAATTTCATACCTGACTTTGGAATATCTCCGGAAGCTGTACCAAATGAATCTCTTTTCTTTAATGGTAGAGCAGAATCTAATGCTACGATATCAGCTGCGACAATGTTTGAGTTTACAGTCAAACTTTTCCATTGTAAATCAACACTTAATTCCTCTGTCAACATTTCTTTATATAGATAGGTCAACTCTGTTTTTTTACCATTTACTTTTTCTTCAATGGTTTTGGCAATGGCTTTAAAATAAGCCATAAACTGTACAAATAATGATTGATTCATAGCTTAGTCTTTAGTAAATCTGATTAATGGTAAAGCACTTGCTAAAGCCGAAAGGATAGAAGCAATGCCATATTTAGAAGCGTTTTTGTTTACAGAACCTCTTACCAAAATTCCAACAAAAGGTTTTGTTGTCAAAACGCTTGAAATAACAATCCCCTTGTAAGTATGGTTTGCTGGTAATGATCCATAGTTTGAGCCAGAAACAGGCATAGGTTTTAAAATTCCCGTTGCTGTTTCTTCAATAACAACATGCCCGGCAGGAATAACTTCTGGTGCGAATCCTGTAGTATCTAAAGTTTTTCCACCTGGAATAGTTTCCAAGTTTAAAACAATCACAATACTGTCATTGCCAGTATCGAAATTTGCTCCGGTGTTATTTAAATTTGCGGTAGTTCCCGACATAATTTTTAAATTTTTAGATTAAACAATTTTTAAATGTTCAACATGCCTTCAACAACTGCATCATCAACTTTAATATCAGAAGGGTTGCCGCCTCCAGCTGGTGGAGCATATTGATTTGTGTCAGCAGACAGCTGAACCAATTGACCATACTCAGTTTCAAGATTTTTAATTTGATCTTCAAATGAGGTTTCGGAATTAACATCAATTCTGTTTATCCAGTTCGGCTTTACACTTTCTGGAATTCTTTTAAGAATTTCTGATTTATTGAATTGTTCAGATGCAGATGCTTTTTTAGTTTCAGTCGCTTTTCCTGCCTTTATAGCCTCTAACTCAGTTGATACACTGTCCAATTTACCCATGATTAGTTTTACATAATCTGGAGTGTTGTCCGGCAACTCAACTTTTTCATCTTTCTTTTCAATTGGATCTAATCCAGCTTTTTTCCTTGCCTCTTCAATTCCTTTTTGTTTTTCTGCTTCAAGTGTTCTGGTTCTATCATCATCTTTGGCGATATCCTCAATACTCATAACATCATTAAAGTCATTGATTACTGCATCAATAGCTGTATCGTCTGCGTCATCCGCTGGTTTTTTTGCAAGTTTATCCGCTATCGCGTCTAACCTTTTTTGTGACAAATTAGCCTTAGGAAATAATACCTTAAGTCTTGCTATCACCTTTTGTTTGTCTACTGCCATGTTGAAATAATTTTGTTACATTTTTATAGAGACAAATGTAAATAAAAAATCCTTATTTAGAATCATTCTAAATAAGGATTTTATTTTATAATGTTTTTTGTTTATAATTAGACGACTGCAGCCTCTTTTTCTTTAGGCTTTAAAGCAACTTCTTCCTGAATTAGTTTAAGTTCATCTTCAGGATTTTCAACCATATCAATTAACTTAATAGCTGTTGTAGTCGAAAGTAATCCTGCTGCTTTAAGTGAGGTTATTATCTCAGTTGCTGTTTTAACATCATCCGGAATAATTGAATTAAATACAATCTCGTAAAATAATGCTTCAGAAAATTTAACAAGGTTTGTATTGGTGGTCTTGACCACTCCTGAAGTTATAATATTTAGGATTCGTTCAATCATAGTCCTGTTATCGCCCTCATTCATTGTTGATTTTATAACAGCATCCAAGAACATTAGTTTTAATGCTACGCCGGAAATATCCCCCATTCCTTTCAGGTTATTAAATGAAAGATCTGGAGTATGCGAAATAGAGTAAATAAGGTCTTTCACACTGTCAAATTCAAGTTTTGCGCTTTCAGCTGAGTTATCTGCAGTTAGAAACTCTGCTTTACCATGTATCTGTTTACCATCATCATCAACTTTAATTGGAAATTGTAACACTTTTCCTGAATCATCTTTTTCAGGAAATGAATTAACCTCACCAAATATTTGAAGTAAAGGATAAGCTGTATAGTCATTAGAGCCTCCAAGCTTGGAAAGAGTTGTTTCATATCTATCAATCAATTCTCTTACTATAAACCATTCCGGTTCCTCCTGTTCAACATAAACTATAGGTATTCTGTCAAATCCATGAGGAATAACTTTGTCAAAATAAGCTAACTTACCTGTTTCATCATTTAGGTAGTGATAATTAACCTCATCCCAAATCTCAACGTGGTTTAATTCTTTTCCATTCGTATTTTTTGCTTTATATTCCCACATGAATAGAGTCATGTTTCCAGTTGCATCAAAAAATGGCGTCATAGATCCTTTTGTATTATCAAGTATTTTTGACTTTATTTCTTTGGCTTGCGTTCCTAATTTGAAGAAATTCAATATTTTTTTAAATAGAGAATTGTCTTTTATATCGGTAATATAGAATTGAATTGCTCCTTGTGTTTCTGACTTCTTTAGTGAAACTAATTTTTGAAGTAAAGCATCAATCCTATTTGTTTTCCAAATCATTTTTACAAGATCCGAAAGGTAATTTGATTCAGAAGGAACAAGAGTTACTGGTTTACCAACTTCAAAAGCAGTGGCTGTTGAAACAATTTTTTTCGCAAAATCAATAGGAATTCTAACAGTCTTAACTGATTTTGATTTTTCTCCAGTTCCAACAACTTTATCTTTTTGAATGTTTCCAACTTGAGAATCTCTAATAGTTCTATCATGTTGTTTGTATTCTTTCTGGTACGCTAAAATTTTAGCACTATCTTTTGATTGTTCTTTAATTTTTGCAATTACTTTATCTGGCTCTGATTTTAATTGCAATAAGAATTCTTCTTCCATGACTAATAATTTATATTATTGATTGATTCTTGACTTGATTGTAATACAATTGTTGGCGAGTTGTGAGCAATGTGCCCATAACGACTACCATCCCAAATATGATTGAATTGATCTATAGGCTGATTAATTGCAATTCCATTTATCTCCTTCATTCTGTAGTTTTCCTGTTCTTTTTTTGCTTGTTGGTACAAATGGTTTTTAATAATGTGTATTTTCTTTTTCTTCATTGAGTTTAACCAATACATAACTGATTTGGTTTTCTTAATCTTGAAAGCATTTACATATCCTTGTTTCTTAAGTCCTTTCACCATTTCAACAGTACCTTTGTTTTCTCCGGTGTATTTGTCTGCCGAATCACAAGGCATTATAATATCTTTTTCAAGTCCAATTGCTTCTATAAAATCAGACAGATCTTCAGGGTTTTCTATAGGTTCGTAAGACAGCGGTTCAATCCAAATGTTATATTCATCTTCACCATACTTTATAAGCGTATTCGGATCTGTAGTAAAACCAAAGTCATTTGGATATATTGGCGCAATATGTTCTGGAAATTTATCAATCCATTCTACAAAAGGAAAAATAACTCCTTTCATTGCACCTCTCAAACCAAGTCCATAAACTTTCCACATGAATTCATCAGCAGTACCGTTTGAAATATTGGCAGGATGCGGAGGCGGTTGATTGGTTTTACCTATAGGCTCAACTTTTTTTGTCTCTTTGTTATAACAACAAATGACGTTATTCTTGACTATGTATGAACCAGGCTTCCATGGTTCATAAGACAATATTTTATTTCGTTCCTGAGCAGAAACAAACTTATTATCTAAGTACGTCGTTCTTAAAAATCCAACATCAGGACGTGACAGAACTTTATCAAAAAACCAATGTTCAGTCACACTTGGATTATAATCCGCCCACCAAAATTTTCTGCAACGCATTTCAGATTGATCAAATACCGAATTTTCAAGAAACATTATTTCATTGTAAAAAGCATAATCACAACTAGCACCGTGTTTACCATCACCAAGAAAGTAAATAGTGCTCTTGCCAATTTTAAAACTCCTTATTTCTTTGGCATTATGAAAAGGGTTTGGAAGGGAATAATCATCTAAACGTCTTTTAAAATCGTCATATAAAGTTGTCTTAAACTCATTATATGTCTCACGATAAATGTTTATTGTACAGCCATCAACCTCAACAAACAGACAAAGCCAAATAATAATGTCAACACCGGACCAAGTTTTACCGGATCTTGAAGATCCTTCAAGCGCACATCCTCTGAAACCTCTGACTAACTCTCCATTTTCGTTATAGTGTTGATCTGTGATTGCATTGTATAAAATGCGATAATTAGGGTTTGTTCCTTCATTCAATACACATAAACGGCCACGAGCAATATCGATATCTCTTTCTTTTAAAAGATTCTCGAGTTCTAATATTTCCTCATCAGTAATGTCCATTTATAAATTCTGGTGGTTAAGTACTTACTTGAATATGGCCTTTTGAAATTAGGTGCATAATTCGTAGTTCAACGAAATCTCTTTCCTTTTTTGATAATTTGCTCTTCTTCTCCTGTATTAATCTTAATTCATTGATCAATTCATTATAATTATTTATAACCCGATGAATTGTTTCTTTTTGAGCTTTCTTGCGTTCTTTTCTTTTTTTGAAGTAGTTAAGAATATTTTTGATCATGCAGCATTTGTTTTACCAATTGACTTAATAACCTGGTCAATTGTGTCATTAACTTCAAATGTAGTTTCGATAACTTTTGATACAAGATCTTTAATTTCTTGATAGGAACAGATTAGTGTATCACTGCTTTCCGCTGCATCTAATATTGCATATCCGATAAGCTCCGGATTAACAGTTTCTTTTCCATTGACGAATACGCGTCCATTTTCGATTGATATGTTCATGATCGTAGTAGTTAGTATCTTAAACAAAAAGCAAAATCACATCTGGTTTTCAGCAGCTACCACTTATAACTCACCACTTAACGCTAAACGGTCCAGATTGTCTACGTGCCATACCAATAATCCACGTATCAAAGAATGATATAACGAGCCTATGTCCTTACCCGAATGGTTCTCTGTCCTGACTTATCAGGGTGATCATTGCTTTTGTTTAAAATGATTTGTGGCCTTGACAGGATTTGAACCTGTGACACATGGATTTTCAGTCCACTGCTCTACCAGCTGAGCTACAAGGCCAATTGAATTTCATTTTTCCCCGCCTATCCTGCTTGCAATCAGGAAACATTGACTATTAATTACGTACTTAATGGAGCAATGCTTTCGGCGGGTACTTCTTCTTGAGTGTTGTGGAGAAAGCCGGATTCGAACCGGCGACCTGCGTTTGCTATGACTGCCCTTACTTTACATGTTTTCAGAGTCTCCGTACCAGCGAAACACCACTCTAACCAACTGAGCTATTTCCCCGGTTTTATTACATTACAAATCTAAACATATTTTGTTATTTTATAACATATTTTATAAAAACAAATTTATCAAATTACAAACCCATTTTAGCTTTCAACTCGGCAATTCTTTGTTCGCGTTCTTCCGGTGTTTTAAAATCTGAACCAGGATTCTTTTGCTCATTATCTTTTTCATAGAACCCAATATGTTTATTGATCTTTTCGATAGACCACTCTTTACCATGAAGTTTTATTTCGATGCCATATTTTGTCTGCTTTATGCCTTCAATGCAGCTTTTTTGTTCTGGAGTAAGTTTGTCAAATGTTTTTAAACGCAATTCTGTCCGCTTTTCAATTGTTGTAGTAGTGATTTTACTCTTACCAGTTCCAGTTGTGGTAGTAACCGGATATTCAAATTCGCAATACTCTACATACTCATCAATACGGGCCTTACGAAACAGATCTAACTGTCGAAGCATTTCTTCAGATGTAATTTGAAACTTCTCTTTTGCGATTGCCGCTACTTCGGATTGTAACTCTTTTACCCTTGCCGCTACCTTGACATTATTCAATACCCGGGACGCACATTCATGAATAGACTTATCAGATTTATTCGTATAAGAATAACCGGCTTCTTTGTACGCTTCTGAGCCAACACCTGTCCTAACATAGGCCTGCGCAATTGCTTCTTGTAAAATGGTGAGATTGTTCGTTTTCATATGATCCAATTGAATTACAAAATTAATAAAATATATAATTTTTAAATAAAATATGTTAAAGTTTAATATTTTCTTTCACGACACAACAATGCGTCGTATATTTGTAGGGTAGAATTGAAACAATTATTAACAATTAAATTTTAAAACAATGATTTCACTAGAAGAGTACGAAAAAGCTCTAAGTATCGTAACAGGGTTCCATGAGCAAATTAGATTAGAGTCGATAGAAGTTAAAGAACTTATCAATCGCAAAACAGAAGAAACGTTCAGAGAATTAAAAGATGTTCAACCGCATGACGAAGTAAAATGTATCAACGTACATGGCGCAAGTAGCTTTACAAAAGACAAAAAGTATGAAGTACTCAAAGTCGAATGGACACAGTTCCAAATTATGAATGACAACGGAGTAAAGAAGTGGCACCGATTTTCAAATAAACACTTCAAATTAATTTAAACGTACTAATCAAGGGAGGTCGAAAGACCTCTCTTTAAAAATAAAAATCGATGATTACAATAATAAAAAATACATTCAAAAGAATCATTATCTGGTGGAAAGCCGTAATACTTGGATATCCATATTACAGAATTAAAAGCGAAAAAGGCGATGATGGTGAATACATTACCGGCTTCACTTATAGAAAAAGAGCAAAAGCAATAGCCAAAGAGACCGGAGGAAAATACTTTATTGACTACAGTTTTATTATTCACGAAGATCAAAACATATAATAAGAAATCAATAACCCGTCATTAAGGACGGGTTAAAACAAACCTTAAAAAATAACATCATGAATACTTACTCAAAATACGCCCCTAATGTCTTTGTTGCAAAATGCCCAGAAATGCACGAAAAAGGCGAAACAATAACACTTACTACTAAGTATGGAAAAGAACACGATTGCATTGTATTTAATCTAGTTGCGAAAGATAAAGATGGTAATTTCTTTTATTCAATCGTCCGAGCGGATGGCTTCAATTATCAGGAATATTGTAAACAGAAAGCCGATAGATACCAAAAATGGTCCGCATCTGCTGAGAAAAAAAGCACTGAATATTGGGAAGCTTCCCACGAAGGCAAAGATTTTCTTGTATTGGCCGAACCAATCAAAATTGGACATCATTCTGAGAAACGACATAGAGCGTTAATTGAAAGGAATCATAACAGAATGAGTAAATCAGTGGAGCAAACTAAAATAGCCGAACAGCACGAAAGTAAAGCCGATTACTGGGAGCAGAAAGCACATCTAATTAATTTATCAATGCCTGAAAGCATAGAATACTACGAGTACAAAGTGGAGGAAACAAAAGAGCGTCATGTAGGATTTAAGTCTGGAAAGTACGAACGTACACACTCTTTTTCTTTAACCTACGCAAAAAAGGCAGTAAATGAAGCCGAAAAGAATCTGGCCACTGCAAAAAAACTTTGGGAATAATGATCAAAAAAAAACCTCTCTTTCGAGAGGTTTTTACCTTTTGTAGAAAGGAAACTTAATTATTACAATTAAATTTGGCACAAATATACAGAATATGGAACCAATTGAAAAAATAAATAAAGTCTTAGATGATTTTGGAATGAGCGGAGTTAAAGCAGCCGAAGCGATGGGAATTACCTATAACACTTTTAGAAGTAAAAAGACTGGGAAGAATGAACGCCATTCGTTCAATGAAAAAAACTACCAAGACCTTATTTCATTTATTAAAACTCAAGCAAATAAGCTATAGAAAAACTGATAAAAGCCTTCTAAAAACATTAAAAAAATATTGCTTATTATTAGAAAAACTCTATATTATACGGTGGCTATAACCATTAACAAAACAAAACAACTTGCTAATTACTAGTAACTTACGAAATGAATGAAAAATATCTCATTTTCTGGGTGTTGTTAAAAACTACGCCCGATTGTGCATAAGTTTGACTTTTATTTTAGACTACAAATAACAATCTTTGTAGTCTACTAATAAAAAAAGCCACAGTTGGCGCTGTAGCTTTTTTAAATTCCTTTTTTATGGACCTACGTAATCCAGAAATTTGGTTAACAATTTCATCTATTGCTTATTATGTTATCAGTACGATTTGTGTAATTGTACAAACATGCAAAAGTAATAAGATTGTCTAAACCAATTATGAAACCCGTCTTATAGGCGGGTTTTGCATTTACAAATATATGCAAACAGCGCAAAAATTTGCGCATTCAAGTCAAAAGTTAACATTAATTTTATTAACAATAGCTACTTCTTATTTCTTATAACTATTATTTCCCCTTACTACTTCTACACTAACAACGCTTTCACGTACTTAATCAGATTACTTTTCATCAACTTCAATAAGTACTATTTTATCTACTAAATAGTTCCACAAACTAATTTGTTCCAATTTAGAACACTCGGTACAAATGTACCTATTACAATCTACAATAATTTTGCATGTCTAAATTTGAATATCATGGATAGTAATGTAAAAAAGGAAGTTGAAAATCATATTTTGAAGGCTTCCGGATTAGGAGAAAAGAGTGTTGGATATAAAGCAATACAACAATTATTTTCAATGGAAGAATTGGATTTAATGTTTAAATATGAATTGCTTCTTGATATAAGAAGAGGTTGTATACACTTGGGGCTAAATATTCAACTGAGCAGAGATAAAATATACATTGATGAAGATGTTGTAAAAAATTACTATGAGAAAGTAATGGGGTTACAATATCCTGAACAGAAACCAGAACTCACATATTATGATAGAATTAAATTGAACCGAAAAGAACAATAAAAAAGCCACTCTATTTGAGTGGCTAATATCAGTTTATTTAAATTTACTAAATAATCTATCCAATTACTGTGTCATTAATAGTTGCTCTCATGATATTTGTTTTTAGATGTTGTTTATTAATTTCGAATATAGATTATTATTATACAAAGATAATCTAATTGTTTTTAAAATGAATAAAAAAGCCTTGGTTTTTGTAAATCAAGCCTTTATACTCTGCTCTTAATCTTTTTACTCTCGTGTTACTTTTATCTTCAATTTTAAATTCTCCCAAAACTCCTAGTCCATGTATGTCAATTAACATTTCTGATGGGTATGTTATGTCAACCGTGCAATTATTATAAATCCATACTGCAATTTGCTTTCTAATTGGATTGTATTTATAATTATAAGTTTTAATATCTTCTCTTTTGATTACATAACTTTTTTTTCCAGATAAATCTTTTTGATAGGACTCAATAATTTTGTTTCCATCTATGACATTTTTTAGTCTAATATCTACTATTTTTTGCTCAACATTGTCAATTGTTAATTTAAACGAGTGATTTTTAGACAATTCTCTATTAGCTGGATCAAATTTTAACATTCTCTGATATCTGTTTTCAATTTTTAAATTTTCATCATCACAAATAATTGTAAAAGTTGTAATCTCTTTAACTTTAATGTAATCCTCATGTTCCTCATCATAATCTATGGTAAGATCTACCATAAAGTTATCATAATAATAGTCGTGTTCTAATGGTAAAAAATACTTTTTGATGTTTTTACGCATCGTAACACTTATCTTTTGAAACTTTTTGTTACTTAAAGTCTGAGTTACATTATCCCAGATCTTCTCTAAATCATTTCTATTTTCCAAATGTTCTTGGGCATAAATTATATCCCGAAGAATTTTTTTATATATTTCAGTAAATTGATTGCTTTTTGCAATTCCTGCAAATATCCCACTTGTTAATGATATTGAACCTACAGTAAAAAGTAATTTATAAAACCACACTTTATCATTTCCAAGATAAATACCTAATGTAAGACAAATAACCCCTATTAAAATTGTAAGAGCAACAAAATGTCTGTCAAAAAAATCAGCAACACATTTCCATACAGTAACAACGAATTTTCCAATCATAAATTAAAGCTTTTGTTAAAATGCAGCGAATATAACCTTTTTTTAACAATTACTTAATACTAGATCATCATATAATTAATATAAAAAACAATTATTAAACTACTTCAAGATTCATTCTCAAAACTATAAATTAAAAAATGAAACCTAAACACGTATAAATACCTGTTTTTCCAAAAATAACACCTTCATCTTGACACAAAAGATCTTAAATACTATGTTTGTCAAAATTTGATAAATGGAAACAGTAAAAGATTTTTTTCAAAGTGTATATGACAGTTACAAAGACCGGATTAAAAATCCTTTAATCGGATCTTTTATGATTTCATTTATTATCTTCAATTGGCGTGCATTCGCTATTTTATTTATTTCTGATTGGCCTATTCATACTCGTATTAAATGGGTTGAAGATCATTATAGTGAAAATAAGAATTTCGTTTGGCCTTTTGTAATTTCTATCTTTTACGTTTTAATTCTCCCATATATCAATCTAGGATTAGACTGGTTACTTTCAATGTATTCCAATAAGAAAATGCTAAAAATAAACTATAAAAGAAACACAGAATTAGTAAGACGTAAAGCCGAAGCAGTTATACTTCGTGAAATTGCAGATGCACAAGCTGGCACAAGTGAAATTAACAATTTGAAAGAAAGAAACGATTCTTTAGTAAAAGAATTAAACAATACTGTCATTCAAATGGAAGAAGACTTGAAAAGACATAATGCCACAGTAGAACAATATCAAACCAGAGAGAAAGAACTAAAGGAACAAAATAGAAAATATGTTATTGCTGAACTTTTAAATAATGATGTAGAATTCTATGTTACCAGTGAGGACATCCAGAAAATGAATGAAATTTATAATGTAATGACTGAAAAAGGAAGAACACATTATTTGGAAGCAATAACTGAACTTGAAAACGAAAATTATAAGGGAGATTTAAATAGTTTACTTAGATACCGAGATTTAGATTTGGTTGAATTTGACTCTGATGAATCAGGCAAAAAAATAAGAAAAGTTACTAATTTAGGAAAAACATTTTTTACATATTTAAAAAAAGGATATGATCTAATGTAATAAAAAAAGCCACTAAATTGAGTGGCTTTTAAAATAATACAAACTGTTGATTTATTTTTTTTCTTCTTGATTTAGTACTTCAAATTTCTCAGGAGAGATTAGGTAATACCGGTTCATGTAATTAATTGTATCAACTGATAATTTTGCAAAATCAGGCAGATATGAATTAAATTTTAGAACTTCAATACCTTGTTCATCATAAACAATTGAGTTTTTACGGCTGTAGACTTTAGTTGGGAATAGTATCATATATTACAAATAACCAAGTGATATAGCCAATTCTTGAATTTCTTCCATTTCTGAAACCGGATATCCCCAATGCGTACAGTATAATCCGCCATAACCATTATTATGATTAGATTTTTTACCTGTTTGAATAAAATCGACAAAGTCTTTTGTAAGTGCCCACATTGTGCCACCCATGTGAAAGTATTGGGGACTACGACCGTCTTTTGTTTGTAAGCAGAAAGTCTTTTTTGAATAGCTCTCAGTCATATAAACCTTATCATTAAGTAAAAGTATTTTATCAATTTCCCCTTGATGGCTAAAGAAAAATCTTCCTGAAATTGCAATTTTATTAATGATTTGATTTACTATATCCACTCTAATTTGACGAGAATTGAAAGCTTCATCAGGATTGTATTCCCAAAAAGAAAGCTTTCCTTTTACATTCAGTATCGGTTTATCATACAGAACCGGATTTGCAAGAACCCAGTTCCAGATTGGTTTACCTTTGTACAGCGGATCACCTTCAACTGTGGTTCCAATAACTTCCGTTTGCTCAGCCCAAATACTTGGATGGTTGACTACGCAGTCTACGATCTCGACTTCGCCGATTATTGCTGCAAAAGGCATATCTCCGTCAATTGCCGTTTTTAATACAGGAAGAGCGCGTTTTGTTTGTTCATCATTCAAGGTAATATCAAACTTTTTTGGCGCTGAAACATGAATATAAATTTTACCTCTAAAATTAGTTCGCCAATTGCGATTTTCAATGTCTTTGATTCCGTAAGCAATTAAGCTTGCCCACGGTTGTTTTATTGATAGTGCTTTCATGAGTATGTAATGTTGTAAAGGTTTAATTCAAATAAATCTTCATCGAAGTATTTTGAGAAGATCTTTTTTGCTCGGGATTCGTATCGCTTTAAAAGTGCTTCAGCTTTTGAAGTATAGATAAATCCCAATTCGATATCACTAAATTCAAACTTTTCAATTTCTTCTTCAATTGGCTCTCTTGTATATTTTTCAGATCCAATCATACTTTCTAAAAATTCATCTATCATTTCACTTAGAATACAGTTTAAATCTTGATGATTTTTAATTTCAATTCTTTTATTTTTCATTTTTACTTTTTTTAGTTATACCAATAGTTACTACATATAAGGCAAAAGGCCTGTTTATTCTCTATTCCTGCATGAACAAGGTTAGGAACAGAACAATTACACCAAGTTCCGCAATCATCAGTAATTGGTTTTCTATACCCAAACAAAGGTGATTTACTTGCCTTTTGTTTTTCAGATTGATTTTATAATGCTTTTTTATTCATGATTTTTCAATTACTTGTTTAAATAATTTGGAGGATAATTCACGCTCGTAGCTATAATACAATTTTCGAGGGTTTTGATCTTTTATTTTGTCATATACATCAATAATTGCAGCAGCAGACTCAATTACATTACTAAGTATTTTAATACGCTTGGAAACTAAATCCAAAAAAGGCGAGCTTTGAATAATTGCAACATTTATAGCTGTATTAGCCAGTATAATCGCAATCAAAGGAATGTGAGAAACTTTATGCTGAGGTTTCTTTATTCGTTTTGGTTTTTTATTCTTGTGAACCTGGTAATAGTTAAAACGTTTCATTTTACTCATCATAAATGTTACCTATGTATTCCATATCACATAATTTAGAAGCGTTTGAAAGGTTGTAACTATAGCTCATTTCTTTTGTTTTTATACATGTACGCCCTTCTTCAAAAACTATAATTCCAATTCTAGTATTATCTCCTCGAACTTCCCATTCTCCAGTTACTTCATTTTCGTAACTTATCCCCCCTCCAAAATCATTGATCATGTCACCAATGAAAAGTTCTTTGTAATTTTTATCATACTCCAATGTAGATTGACAAACAGTATTAGGATCAACTGGAAAACTATCATATTGATCTACCAAGAATATTGATCCGGAACCATCTGGATATTTTACAAAATATCCATAGACCCACTCTTTTGTAAATAGATGTTTAGCTTTAAATTTTATCTCGTTTATCATAACTTAATATCTTTGATTATTACGTTTTTGCGGAATTCCTATTTTCCTGAAATTAATTTGAGGCTTATTGATATACTTTGACTTTGGCTTGTCAAACTCATGAGTCTTTTTTAATTTATTCAATGAATCACTTAGATCCTGTAAACTCTTAATATTTACTTCACTAAGTTGGTTCATTTCGGAGGCTGCATTTTCTAAAATAGTTCTGCATTCAAAAAGAGAACGACCAAGAGCCGCAGAAAGTTTCTTTGCCACAATAGCCATTTCTTCCGCCGTTGGTCCGGCTCCTATCATAAATACTTTTGTTTCATTATTCATCCTCAAGATTTTTAAGTTTTTCTTTCAGTTCTTCAATTTTCAACCTGTTATCAGCAATAACTTTATTCGCTGAGGTAATGCTTTCATTTGCTGAAACAATATCGCCTTCAGCCTCGTCAAGTTCGATCTGAAGATCATCAATGTCACTTTCGAGTTCTATAATGTTCTGTTCCTTTTCACCGCATTCCGAGCAAATAACAGTTCTAGGATACCATCTTTCAGAACCAACTCCATTGTTGAGGTCAAACCAGTTGTCACATTTTTGGCAAGGTGTAGGCATCTCCATTTCTTCTAAATCTTCGTTTAAGTATTCCATACTTTTAAATTTTAAAGTTAATTTCTGATACTTTTTTTGGCTTCAAATCTCCTTTCAAGTACAGAGGATGTTTAGGAGTTCCGTCATTTGAATATTCTATAAAGTGCAAATTTTCAATACCTTTAAGAGGTCTATAATTAGCACTAATTTTTTTTGTAAGCTTATTCATAATAGTAGAGTTACCCCATGCAACTACAACATATTCACATAAAGAAGCCATTTTATCAAGCCAATATTTATTATCAGCTCCAATTATATTTTCACAAGTCAAAAGATTTTTAGGATCAGTTGCACGGTATGCAAATAGATTTCCAACATATAAGCCACCAAAACCCCAGCTTTTAGCAAACCCAATACATCTTCGGATTGTTGGATCATCATACATTGCATCAGCAGTGGAAGGATTCAGCATGATAAACATGACCAATGGTTTCGAATCGTCCCATTTTCGAAATAATGTATATCTGAATTTTTCACATTTAGAAACAACTGCATTTCGGGTTGAATCAACTTTACTATCATATAATGGTAATTCCATGATGTTGAAATATTAGTTAATAAAAACCGCCCTGATTAGGGCGGTAAGGATGTTTTAAGAAATAAGTGTTGGCATAATGAGCATCAGAGTACTTTCTTCTTCTGATTCACCGTCTGCCGGGGTCATGATTGCTGCCCGGTTTGGAAGTGAAAACTCAAAATTGATTTCTTCAGATGACAAATTACTAATCATTTCAGAAAGATATTTTGAATTAAATCCGATGCGAGTGTCTGCCCCCTGGTAGCTGCAAGCTAAACGTTCATTTGCTTTGTTTGAGTAATCTATATCCTCCGCAGACAAATGGATCTCATTTCCGTTAAAGCCTAAAACAAGCTGTTTCGTTGTTTTGTTGGAGAAAATAGAAACACATTTAACAGAACTTGAAAGTGTTGATCTGTTTATTAGTGCCTTGTTTGGATTATCTACCGGGATTACTGCTTCGTAATTCGGGTATTTTCCATCCACAAGTCGGCAAATAACTACATAATCATCAAAACTGAAAATTGCATTTGTCTGATTAAATGAAATGTCAACGTTGATATCCAGTGAAGAAAGAATTCCTTTTAAAACATTCAATGGTTTCTTTGGCACAATAAAATCAATCGGCTCCGGCATTACAACGTCTCTTCGCGTATATCTTACCATCTTATGTGCATCTGTCGCAACGAAATTTAAGCCAGAAGTCGTAAACTGAAATAAAACGCCCATCATAATTGGCCTTAAATCGTCGGTACCAGTTGCAAAAACTGTTTTACTTACTGCCTTAGCAATAACTTTTGAATTTAGCTGTACTGCCTTAGCATCTTCAATTAAAACCGGTTTCGGAAAATCTTTTGCTGGAGAATAAGCAATTGAATAAATTCCGGATGCTGAGGTAATATCGATTGTGCTGTTTTCCAAAACAGAAAATGTCAACGGCTGGTCCGGAAATGATTTTAAAATGTCAATTAGCATTCTGGCTGGCACCGCTATTGCTCCTTTATCAGTTGAGGTAATTTCCAGTGTGGAACTAATTGTTGTTTCCAGATCTGAAGCTGTAATTTTCAATTGACTTCCATCAATATCAAATAAAAAGCAGTCAAGGATTGGAAGAGTATTTGATGAATTGATTACGCCAACCAATACCAATAGTTTTTCTAGTAAATTTTTACTGTTTAGTGTTAAAGTCATAAGTTTTTAATTTTAGTTATATCTTGTTTTATGTATTGAACATTTCGCCAACATGGAGTAAGTCCTGCCGGCACTTTTCCATCTAAATCAAGGATGTTAAAAACGACATCCTTAAATTTATTTACAGCCATCAGAACAATCAACCCTCCTTCTTGAAAATAATAGTGAGGCTCATACTTAACTTTCATACCATCATTTAAAGCTGCCAATATTTCATCAGCAGCTATAGATAGTTTTTCGTTTCTCTGGTCAATTTCGAATTCTTCGAAAATATTAAGCTGGCACATTACACCGCTATTTTCATTGAGTGTTGCTGTAACAATCTGTAGTTATTTTTAACCAAAGCTTTTGCTTGGTTAACTTCAACTGCATTACCAATAAACTTCTTCTGCTCAGTCTGAGTACCTATTAGCTTATAATCTTTTGGAAAGCCCTGAATTTGTTTTAACTCTGGAATGTTCAACATTCTCATTTTTATGTCAATCACTCCATAGGAAACCATAAACTTTTTAATAAGGATCATTGTTTCAGAATCGCTTTCATAAACAGGTATGTTAATTTGCCCAAGCTCAGTTGAAACCAAATATAGAGGAGCCTTATCTTGACGCGCAACAACTGTACAACATGGATTTTCGATACTTCCATTGTTTCCGCCCCATGCTGGATTGAAAATATATTGTTGAGCTTTTACCAGGTAAGGATATTTACGACAGGCCAGAATTGTTGCCGCTGGTTCATCTACACTTTTACCAACATTATTGAAGTTCGTATCCATTATCCACGGCTTTGTTTTTACAAGTGCAAACTTTGGATTTTGAGTTAAGGCCCCAATTGGTGAATCAATATCAGTTGGTAGTGAATTGCCATACTGCTGATCTATAAAATTGATATCAACTTTAGCAACTCGATCTTTTGTTGTTAATGTTGGACATGGGTTATCAATTGAATGAACACCACCATTCCCATAATACGTATTCAGATGTGAAGCAGTTACAATTGCGTGCCCATCAACAGTTTTAATAGTTCCGGCAGGTCCATCTATACCAATAACCTTTCCTTCAGGTCTTCCGGAGTAGTACTTTTTAAGGAACACAGATTTCACTAAAGCATGAGTTACATTAGTACAAATTGTACCCATTGGCTTTTCAATGGAATTTACTTTTTGATGTGGGTTGATTTTACCGCCATTATATCGCTTAGTAAAAACTTCATCACCATTTGCCACAAACTTTAATAAACCTGCGTAAATTCGTTTTAAAGTGTTATCTGAGAGTTCTTTCTTTCTTTCAAAAATACTCACACCTTCATCTTCAAGTTCCAAGACTTCACGAACTGGCTTCCATTTTTCCATTGGAAATAATGTGCTCTCAACTTTATCTTTAGTATGAGTTTGTTCTGGCCAAGCTATAGGTAAAGATTTAAAACTTAATCCAGATTTAAACTCTTTTGCAAATTGAATAAACAATCTTTCTCGGCTTTGATATGCTCCAAAATCGGCAGCATTTAATATTTTTGAATCATATTTATACCCATGACTACAAACTTTGTTAAGCCAATGTATATAATCTCTTCCCGCTGTTCTTGATACTGGCTTGCCTTTTTCATCAAGAGGACCCCAGCACATAAACTCTCTCACATTTTCAACCCAAAAGTAATCCGGATCCAATGCAACTAAATACATAAACATGTGCTCAGCAAGGGTTCTACTATCAGCATCTCTAGCCTGTCCTCCTTTTGCTTTTGAAAAATTAGTACATTCCAAAGATGCCCAAATATTTATTCTACAATCAGGAAAAGCAATTCGAAGTGAATCAACTAAAAACTTAAGCTTTATAACAACTTTAAAATCTCGAATATCTTCTGTGAAGTGCAAAGTATCAGGATGATTCTGAGCATGACTTAATATCGCATTACTGTCATGATTTACACATGCAGCAACAAACATGTTCGGAATATCAGTGAAATGAATACCGGTTGAGGTTCCACCAGCTCCGCAAAACAAATCAATCCAAAACACTAATTGACTGGTTGAATCTGCATGTTTTTTCACATGTCTAATAAACGCTTTTGTTTCTCTTTTTAATTGTGAATTTATCATACTGCTATATCAAATAAAGTTGGGACATTTTGTTTTAGTTCCTCTGATTTTAGGTAATTGGCTCCATCCAAAAAGTAAGTTGGATTAAGTTCGATACCATAACCACGACGACCTTTTTTTATAGCTCGAAGTGGTACAGTCATTAATCCACCGAAATAATCCAAAACAAGATCTCCCGGATTACTCATTTGATCAATAACACGATCTGCTATATCAAACTGCATCGGACAGATATGCATTTCTTTACCCAAACTCCACTGAGAACCATTCAAAGTCCTCATTCTTGTAATATCAGTCCATACTTCCGGTGACCAACTCTGCGGCTGAAGTAACATAAACCCTGAAGGCAGCTTACCTTGAATCTCAAGATTCTCTGCAATATTTACAACTTGTTCAAAATCCCAAACTTCATTTAGGCTGTAACTTCTGAAAAGTTTAAAAATTTGATCAGCCTCAAGTTTAGCTACCTCATCAGGAATTAAAAGCCTATCTCCGGAACTTCTGGTATATCCGTGAGCATCCATTTGCCAACGGGCTCTTGAATATCCATTGTTATTAAATTCACCATTTTTTTTATCAAACTCTCTCTTTTCCTTCACAACAGGAATGTCCGCATAGGCATTTGTGTTATCACTTGGCGGCTTGCGGAAATAAAGAAGATATTCTGGCATCCCCACCCCCATCTTTGAACCGTCTTTACATTGTTCAGACCATCCCAAACGATAAGTTTGATTATTTTCTCGAACAACATCTGTTACAATGGTTTTCATTCCCATGTATTCAAAACCGTGTTTTCGATAATGGTTCACAGTGTCAATATGGAAAGGATAAACGGTTTGAAACCCTAATCCAGACAATCCCCCAGGTATAATCCTATCCTTTACATGAATTGCAGCTATTCTACCCGGCTGTAGAACTCTAAAAGCTTCAGGCGTAGAATAATCCATTTGATTAAAGAATTCCTCAATATTTGATGAATGACCGTAATCGGCATAGTTTGGCGAATATTCGTATTGATTAGCAAAAGGAATTGACGAAAGAATCAGCCCAACTGAATTTGATTCGATAAGAGGCAATTCCTTTATGTTGTCATTTTGTACAGCTGTGTAATTTTTGCCTTTGATCTCGATTCTTTCAACTCCTATCTTTCTGGCTAAATGTTGAGCCATTGCGGATTGAGATAATCCATATTCTTTTATAATGTTCGTCATTTTAATTACCATTAAGTTATGTTGTTTCCATTTTCGTTCGAGCTGCTTCCTGATCTCTCTTTCTGCTTCAGTATAGATTAAATCGATTCGTACTGTTCCGGTTTGCCCAAATCTCAAAAGTCTATGGATGGATTGTATAAAATCATTGAATTTAAAGCCTATTCCTAAGTATATGGCCCATGAACAATATTTCTGAAGATTCGTTCCAGAACCCAACATTGTAGGCTTTCCAGCTAATTCTTGTAAATCTCCATTTGAAAAGTTTAGAACTATCTCTTCTCTTAGCTCCAGTTTTTGGCTTCCAAAAACAGATTTACAGCCGGGAATTGACTTTTCTATTAACCTTCTCTCATCCTCCAGATCGTGCCATAAAATTCTATGCGCTGTAATATCTTCACATCGCAATTCAAGCATTTTGTTTACTCGATCTTTAAGACTTTTTCTTTTTTCTTTTGCAGAACCTTCTAAACCGATTGCCACTTCATTGTACATTTGAAACTGGCCACGTTTATCATTTCCTGCATCAGCATGATCTGAAGCAATTTCGTGCCATCTGATATCCAGTGGCGGCAAAATATATCCGTGATCATCACTCTCATCACCAGTAATGTCTGAAGGTTTTGAAACGAATAAAGCCCAAGAAGAAACCCATAACCAAAACTCTTCCTCTTTATGTGCATGAAGCGTCAATTTATCAGCTTTGGTACTATCTCTTTTGAAGAATCTTGTTTTAGCCTGGCTAACATCCATAACCCCCAAGAAGTCGGCATATGCAAGTAATTCAATGTAGTCATTTGGCGAAGGGGTTGCCGTTGCAACAAATCGATATGGAACGCATTCTGTTCCACGTCGATCTCCATTTGGACCAGCATCACCTGTAAACAATCTCATGAACTCTCTAAATGTTTTAGAGCCACCCAAACCACGTAAAATAGAAGCCTCATCTAAACTTGCAACTTGGAATAATCTAGGATCCAATTTCCCATCCCGAACAGTTTCATAATTAGTAATGTAAATTCCAGTTTCGGAAGCTTCTTCAATTCTCCTGATGAATTTTGGACCGGAATCCCATCCAAGAATATTAACAGCATCTTTTGAAAATTCAGCCCTAACCCCCAGAGGAGCAATGATCAATCCTCGACCTCCAGTTTTAAGTAAAGTACATCTGATAGCTTCCAATTGAGTCACCGTTTTATGAAGGCCAAACGAAGCAAAACAAGCGCGGCGCCCCCCTTCAACAAGCCACTTCACCATTAGTTTGTTATGGTTTTTAAGCTTTGGATTGATATCAGAAATATCTAATTCAAATCCCTCTTTTTGAGCTATTCTAATTTTTGATTGCAGAAATTCATCATACGGCTTTATCATGATCTGGCATTTTTTTGAAGTGATAGATTTTGTTTCCATTTGGCAGTGTTTTAACCTCTTTGGGCTTTTGATCGCATTTTAAAAAGGAGATTAGCTTTTCATAAGCGTTGATCTCACTTTCACCTTTCATTTCTATATCCGTTTTAGTTGGAGTGTAAATTGTTGTTTTTGCGATCCAAACACTTTTAACTATTTTTTCGGTTTCGATTTTTTCTATGTTTAATTTCTCTAAATTCATGTAGAATGTTTTCAAGGTTAGTTTTATTTATTGGTAATAAAAAAGCCCTCAAATTTTTGAGAGCTTTTAATGTTTGAATTCGCAGAAATTCCGATCATAAATTCCAAGTTCGATATTTATCTTATTTCTAAGTTCTATTCGTTCAAAAGGAGTTTTTTGTTCCGGATCATTTTTTAGTTGAAGCCTAATCCTCGATGCTTTGGATGCAATTTCGATCATTTGATCTGTTGATAAATGTAATGGACGATGTCGCTGGAGAGTTTCAATAAATTCAAAATATGTCTTACCATATCGTTCAATCAAACCTAATCTGTAATTGATTTGATCTCCGCTTTTGTGATGATTACTTTCGAATGACTGAATGTGAATATTATGAAGATTTAAAGCAGTAGTTCTATTAGCACCCACCGATATAAAATGGCCGCCATTCATCTTTCCAAAATTTCCAGATGCAATACAAGATTGTCCAAAATCAATTAATCTTGATATTTCATTGATTATTGGCTGAAGATGTTTTGCTCTATACTTATCTGGCGACAAAATAGCAACTTTTTGAATAGCTTTATCAGCGACCTCCTTTTTCTGCTGCTCCTTGCGAAATTTGTTTTTGCCTAATTGAATTGATCTTTCAAGCTTTTGTTTGCCTTTTTCAGTATTAAGCAACCAATTTGAATAGCAACCACACATTTTACCTAAACCATAAACTCTATGTTTGGTAAGAACACCACAACCCCACCCTTTTGCATCTCCAACTCCTTTACACGACTTTTCTTTTGCATCTATCATGATCTTATGGAATTTGATTTAGGTATAGATCCTGTAAACTCATCAGATAACTTTTTAAGAGCAAAATTTATTGAAGAATCAATATCTGTAAAAGGCTTCAATACCTTTCCAATATCACTCAAAACTACCGGCATTTGATTCTCAATATGCTTTAGCCCCAAATCGGTTACCTCTTTTTTAATTCTAACCAATTGTTCTAATATTTCTCTATTTCCCATTTGCTATTTTCTAAATGATTTACCTTTAAATTCAATGATATTAAACATCTCATACACGCGATCCCAAACTCGACCACCATACTTTTCTCCAATCTCATCGACTGCAGCCTGAAGATCATCTTCATAACCTTCTTTGAAATTACACACTAAAAATGTTTTTGATTTTAAGCGATAACGCTCTTCAAGTATTTCTTTAAAAATGTTTACCTTCCCATAATTGCTGGCAATTCTTTCTGTTTTCAGATCATCAAAATTTTTAATACCATACCACATGGTTTTTTCAAATTCTAATCTAAGATTATCCGCATTTTCACCTGTACATTTTTCAAACATAATCACAGCCTCATTTGCAGAATAGCTTTTAAAACCAACTTTTGGAATTCCTCTAAAAATACTTTCGAAAACTTTCATTGTTGATGTTTTCCCATTTCCATAATTTCCAATGATCAACAGACCTTTGTCAAAACTTGGCTGAGAGATGTCTGATAAATTATCACAACTAAAAAATCTTTCGTCTTTAGAAAAATAATATATCAAAGGCTCTAAGTTCTTAATTGTAATTCCGTCAACCTTTACAAATGGAATTCCGTTAATTTCTTTAAATTTTGCTTTAAACAAATCAAATAATTTTCTAGCACTAATTGAAAATTCTACTTTTTCTTTTGGTTCAAATACCTTCTTGGCGTAGTCGCCACGAGACTTAATTTGCTCAGAAGTAGCCTCAGCATTTTTTGATTCGTAAGATTCTATTTGTGCTTTCTGAAATTCTGATAATTTATCTGAACTAAAACTTTTCAGTTCATTGTATTTATGAATTCCAATAATTGGAATCATTAAATTATCTGTTTTTTGAGAATCCTCCGGATGATTGTGCGCTTCCATTTTGAATCGGTTTGAAGTTTTTATTATTCTTTGCCCATGTAGAAAGTCTTCGTTCTAAATCCCAAGTTTTTTCAAGTTCCCGGCGGAATTTTGTTCCTGAATTATTTGGTTCTGTCCAATACCGGTAAAAATCATTTAAAAAATCTTTACCATAGAGATCTAAAAAAGGTTGGAGTGTGGAAGAAAATTTTAATTTTCTGGCATCTAACTTTTCTTTACTTTCTTCTACTTTACTTTCCTTTTCTTTTCTTTGTGTGTTTATGGAGTCTATAGTTTGGTCTTTTTTAAGTTTACGTATACCTAAACTATCTAAAAGGGTGAGTAAACCATCAAAAGTGATACAGTTATTATTTCTCTTCTTATAGGCATCTTGAACACTATCAATAAAATCTTGACACCAAACAATATTATTTTCCTTCCATAAAACAGCATCAAATTTGCCTAAATCTACAAGGTCATTTATGATTGCTTCAAGGACAGTTTTTTGAACTTTACATTTCGCAGCCAAGTACATCATAGTACTTGGTTTCGATAGATTTAAGTAATGGTATTCGGTTTTTGCTAATTCTCTAAGTAATTTTACAAAGGTTGCAAACCCATCATTCCCATAAGTCTCTTCGAGGTAAAACATTTTCTTTCCTTCTTCACATAAAAAAGGAAAGTAGTCTACACTATTTCTTTCAGGTCTTGCCATACTATATTTTTTACTTTTTGAATAAATCGAAAACGCTACTCAAAATACTAGTAGGAACAACATCTTCTGTTCCTGTGATTGCATTTGCGATTGCTTTCTTTTCCTGAATAAGATCATATAACCATTGATCCAAAGTATCTTCTCCAAGTAAATAAGTTGCTCTTACATTACTTGGCTGCCCCATACGGTGACATCTTGCTTCAGCTTGTTCACAATCAGCCTGAGTCCACGGAAGCTCTACAAATAGGACTTCACTACTTGCCGTTAGAGTTAATCCAACACCGGCAGCTTTATGATTACAGATAATTAATTTGGTGTCAGGATTCTTTTGAAAGCTATCTACCGAATTTTGTTTTTGAATAGAATCGTCATTTCCTGTAACAGTTACCGCTTTAGGATAGATTACCTTTAGTAAATCGACGATTATTTTATGTTTGCAGAAAACAACAATTTTTTGCCCAGAACCAATTATTTCATCAATATACTCCTGAGCCGCTTCTATTTTGCCCTTAGCAGAAATTTGAAGCAACATTGTAATTTTTACAATGGTTTCTGAACTTACTTTCTTCTTAATTTCAGAATCAGTTAAATCCGAATTTTTAAGGAAATTTGCAAAATCATCTCTGACTACATCAAACTCTTTTTTGTTAGTAAGAGTACAAAGAATTGTCTGACGTGATAAAGGAGGTAGATCTTTCAGAACATCCTCTTTTTTACGCATGAAATAACATGACATATTCATCAAATAATTCAATTCTTTTAAGTTTGCAGATCCTTTGCCACCTTCACAATATCTTGCCTTAAATCCATTTTCACCCCCAAAATGGCGAAGTTTAAACATTACTGCTAATTGACTAAATAAATCGATTGGCTTGTTTACAACTGGCGTACCAGTTAATAAAATAATGTATTTTTTGTTTTTTGTAATTTGAATACAGATCTTGGCTTGAATCGAATTAGGGTCTTTTAAACGGTGACTTTCGTCAATAATTGAGGACTTGAATATTTTTATACGTTCGTCCATTATGATTTGATTTGAATGCTTTAAATCCTTTTTATTCGGCATCGAATTGACAAAAAACTTTTTTAACGACTCATAGTTAACAATAAAAACATCCGCCATTCCCATTTCATAAAACCGGTGCCAAGTATCCTTATTTTTATCATCTAAAATCATAGCCTTTTTATCAGTCCACATTTCAAATTCTCTTTGCCAGTTAATCTTTAATGCTGATGGACAGATAACAATACAGGGGAAAGTAATTTCCCCCTGTTTTTCTGCTCCATAAACGGTACCTATACTTTGAAGTGTTTTACCAAGTCCCGGCTGATCACCATTTATAAATCTTTTCAATTCTAATCCGCGAGCAATGCCTTCTTCCTGATAAGGTCGAGGCTTATAACCATTTATTGAATTTACAATACCTAAATCAAAATTTAATTTTGGCAAATCTGGAATAACATCGACTTGTTCAGGAATGTTATCTTCGATCTTAATTATAGATGCTTTACATTTTCCGCCAACTTCATAAACCTGCTCTCTAAATGAAATCGGAATTACCCATACCTTTTTTTTGTGATTCCATTTAGCAACTGATAAAAATTTCCGCCAAACAATTCTCTCTGTATTTTTTAAGTGTTGAAATGGAACATTGAATTGATCAGGCTTAATGTTAATAGCCATAGAAACATCTTTTGGGCTATCTATATTAAAACCGGTCAAAATATTTGTACTCCATTCAGAAACATTGCAAATTCCTTTTATCATTTTTGTATGGTGATCTTTCCATCGTCCAAAATCAATTGAAATTTGAAACTCGTTTAAAAATTCGACTATCTGCATTACTCGTAAATTGTTAGATTAATAAATTTTACATTACAACTTCATCATCATCAAGTTGCATTTCTTGTTGTTTAGGTGGCGCTTGTTTTCCTTCGAGATACTCATAAACTTCCGACTTTAGAACGTCTATTGATTCTCGGAGTTCCGCCATAAATGGATAATCCTGATAATCCTCGAATTTTAAAAAAGGAGTATTTAGGTTTAAATACTTTCCCGATTCCAATTTCTTTGACCCTGAGATTGTAACCCCCTCTGAATCTCCTTGTCCGCCAATTGTAAATCCATGTACCTTGTATTTTAATAAAAAGTGTTCTTCAGGTAAATCAACATCAGGACTATCTAATCTATCTCGGCAATCCGATTCTTTGATCTCTTCACAAATAAATGCGAAATGCGGAATAAGATCCTGGAAAGCACTTCTAAGATCATCATGAATTGGCGCGTCAGAAGATTCGGATGCTGATTTTTTTGCATTTTTCACATACTGGTCATATTTATAGGCCAGAAATAGACTGTTTTTGATGTTTGCTTGTTTAATTGTAATGTTCATGATATATCAGTATTGTTTGTTAAAAAAAATTCTTTGTACTTTCCTTCTTTATATTCCCAGTTTATAGGAACGCTCCAGATATCTTTCAGATCTTTTATTCTCCGGCGTAAATCGCCTATTTGGTATTTTAACAATGCACCTGCAGTTGTTAACCTTTCACCTCTTAAAAGTGCCTCATATACAATTCTGCATTGATTGGAGAAGCGCTCTTTGTTTCGTTCAAAATGTTCCTGGTTACTGATCTTATTTTCTACATGAAAAAGCTCATCAAAATTTATTTCCTGTTGATTCATAATAAATGTTCTACATTTTTAACTTGAATTTCCAATTCTCTCATGAAAGCTAAATCAGAGGGTTCAGGAAGATAAATTCCCGCTTCTTTGCTCGAATAATCTCTAAATCGATCAATTGCTATTGACAATTCATCTTTAGTAAGGTCAGCTAAACTTTTGTACTCATCTCTTATTTCTCCACTTTTACGATTTACAAACTCATATTTAAAAATGGTAGGATTGACAAGTTTTTTGAAGAACTCAAGTTTTATGTACTCGACAGATTCTCCGTATTCCCACGCAAACCAAGACATTATTAAATGCACATATTTAAGCTGCGGATATGTCTTGGGAACTTTCTTGGCCGATAGTTCAAAAACTTTATTATGCTTTACAAAATAGTTGAACTTCTCTACAGCTCTTTTTATATCGATCGGTTTTTCTGGATTGTAAAGCATAACAAGTATTGTTTAAAATGGTGTTTTATTAAATTCTATTTCCAAGCCTTTTTTGGCAGCTGTTACATTTTTTCCAGTCAACTCGTAAACTTCTTTTACAAATTGTTTTTCATTGGAATTACTGTCAGATAAGTGAATTAGGACAATATTATTAACTGCCGACAAATCATTCGCCGCCAACATGTCTTTGCAGTTTTCCAGCGAAAAGTGAGATCTTAAAATTCGATTTCTTAAAAACTCTTTCCCACTGTCAGCGCCGAACTTTCGATCTATTATTTCCTTTGAAAAATTGGCCTCAATGATAATATTGTTTAAACCGGGAAAGGTGTATTTGCAGTAATTTGTATCAGTTAAGAAAAGTACTTTACCACAATCCGGATGATCAATTAAAAAACCAAGCGGTTCAGCTGCATCATGTTGCACATCGAAAGCCATCACTTTAAAGCTACCTATCCTGACATTCTCTTTTGATGCAATTGTCATGGATCTGTGAAAATTATCTGGATTTAGAAACTGCGAAGTTTTAGCGCCAGTGTAAGTGGTAATCCCCAGTCCCATAACCTCATCAAATGATTTAGCGTGATCCTGATGTTCATGTGAAAGTAGACAGCCAACGACTTTACTAAAATCAAAATTGAGAGCTTTCTTTATATCCATAATATTCACACCACATTCAATAAGCAACGCTTCATTCTCGTTTTCGAGAATGTAAGCGTTGCCAATACTTCCTGTTGAAATAACTTTTAATTTCATTAGAAAGGTGGTTGGTTTTGTGCAGTTTCCTGTTCAAAATTAATTTCTGTGGAACTTGGGATTATTTCAGATGTAATTTCCTCAATAACAGCTTCCTCTACTTCATTAAAATTAAGAGACTCTTTATTTGCTTTAGTCTTAATCTCATGTTGAACGTCAATTTCTGTTTTATCTGTCATTAGTCCTTTATCACTAGATGATGAAGTCTCAATTTTTAAAGCTCTTGCAATAACTGTTTTTTCACACATTTGATCAGTAAATAATGTATGTGCTTTAGAATTTCCTTTCGCACCTCCCATTGACCAAGATGTTCTTATCTGAGTGATTGTCATAATCTCCGAATCGGAACTGCCATCGTTGTATGTAACAATTGCGTATGCACCAACGATTTTGGATAAGTCAATATTCTGCAGTTTTTGATCATGCTTAGTAATATTTTTTCTACCTGTGGAATAATCAACTTGATACTCAAAAATATCGTCAGAATAGACTGTTACAGCATTAACTTCTTTAACATTGGCTACACGTTTTGCAACTGTTATATCTCCAATATAAGATTGATCAAATTGCAATTTATTTCCATAAACAACAAAATATCCTTGCTTCTTAGAAACACTTAAACCACTTGTTACCATATCTAGGAAAGCATTTGCTATACTTTCTCTAGTACAAACTTCTAAAGCTGGATTCCCTGACCTATCTACAACTCCTGGCAACATAAGCCATGCTGCTCTAATTGCATTTTCAGGAACATAATCAGCAGGAAGAACTAATTCTCCTGTTGCTTGAATTTCTGCAACACGTGTAATAATGCTTGTAACTGTTGCTTCAGTAAATTTGTTGTTCTTTTTTTCTACAACTTGTGTGTTTTCTGTTGCCATGTTTAAATACTTAAAATTTCATTGATTAATTTTTCTTTTCTTTCAACTCTGTGATTATGAGAAATGGACGTTTCTTCTATATTTTGGTGTATTCTTAAAAAGTCGTTGCACCAGTGTTTTATCTCAAAAGCAACCATCTCAACTTTATTATCATGGTCTTGATTTGATTCTAAATATTTAGACGTTATCATTTTTAATCTTTCTAGACTTTCCATTATATATCGAATAAAAGTGGATTGATTATTAGTTTGGAACACTTTACAAATTGTAGATCGAAAGCCTCCGTTTGAATTTCTTTCTTGGTATTTTGATTATGTGGACAATTTGCTGTACAATCAAAACTTCCAATTTTAACTCCGACATTATCCTTACATTCTTCAAGAAGGATTCCGTCGGAGTCTCTTTTGACTTTATAGCCGTTCATTACGCAACACGTAAAGACTTGTCTGGTTCACTTACTACCAATCTAATTAATTGGCTATCTGTGCTTAAAATGTCGTGGATTGATTCGGCACCGTCAATAAAAATTGGAGCAGAAACTTGATAGAATTGACAAAGTGTAGAAATAATGTCTATTCCTGCATTTATTTTTGATGCTGTATTTGCATCTGAGAATGGAACTCCATTGACTAAAATTTCACAAGCCGGACTCTCGCCGCCGTTTACTTGGTCTTCAAACATTTTGAATTTCACAATTCTGAATTTTGAATTGACATTGTTTTCAATTGCAGTCATTTTGTCCTTTTCAAATTGCTCAATTAAAAACTGGGTTTTCTCAACATTAGCAATTTCCTGAGCTAATTTTGTTTCCTGATCTTTCAATTCTTTAATTCGGCCAGCAACTACATTGATTTGCTCTTCGTTTCTCAGATTGACTTTTATTGCTTCCATTTCTTGTAGAAGAACTCGTTTCTCTTCTTTCAATTGAGCATCATCAACTTTTGGCTCTTCTTGAATTGTTGCTTCAACATTCTGAAGTTCTGTTTTCTTACTGGTGTAAATTGCATTATCAAGAAGTAATTTATTGTAAACCTCTTCAATATTAACCGGAACAGCAGAATTCGCTTTTGCTCTTTCAGTATTTAAATTTGCTTCAATTGCTTCAACTTCACTTTTTAAATTTGTGATTAAAATTTCACCATTTGAAGATCTGGTTTTTAATGCTTCTAACTCAGATTCAAGATTCTCTTTTTGCGTTTTAAGAAGTCCTCCTTGACGATTAATTTCAGCAAGATTTGCTGTTTTATCACTTTGAAATTTAATAATCATTTCAGACTTTTTTGTTTCGATATCCGATTCTTCAAAGGCACGCTGACAAGTAGGACAACAGAAAGAATTTTCTTCAAAGCTTAATTCTTTTGCATTTTCGGTTGTCCATTCTGTTCGCTTAGCTGACATTTTAATTTCTAATGCTTCAATATCAGATTTCTTAGAAGCAATCAATCCATTCACTGTTATTAAAGCAGTTTCAGCTGTTGCAAGTTCTCCTTTCTTGGTTGTAAAGGAGGATTCCAACCCAGTCAAAACAGAAGTGTCAACTTTGTTCAAGTTATTTGCTTTAGATCTTGTCTCAGTTTCAATCTGTGAAATTTCCGATTTAAGATTTGATGCTGTACGTTTAGCTCCTTCATTACTTTGTAAGACTGCATTTAAAGCTTCCGATTTATTTGAAATCAACACTTCTTTTTGATCAAGTAGGTTTTGTTTTGCTTCAAGCAAGTTTTTAAGATTCTGAAAATCGAATCCTTGCGGTTTAGTTTTAGATATTTCATCAATCCGCGTTGGAATCTCCTTTAATTCTTTTTTCTGCTTTTCAACGGAAGCTTTGATTTGCTTTAAATATTCTGACAATGTTTTATCTTGTGTCAGATTAGCTAAAAGCTTTTCGTACTCAGGATTCCCTGCAGCAATTTGTTCATCAGTAAACTCTCCCGCCATCTGAGTAATAATACCACGGCGGTCTTGCCACTTCATTATATTAAGAGCATAAGGATTTGTAATTAATTTGAAAATGGTTTCATCCATTATGCTGCTAACTTTTCCTTGAAACTCTTTCTGCTGCATTGGAACTTCATTCCAGAAATAAACAGTTTCGTTTCCAGTGTACTCAGCAACCTCAGAACCTTTTTTCTTTTGCCACTTTTCTTTATATACTTTTTTAAGAGATATAGAATCTCCATTTATTTCAAAGAAACCTTCAACTTCATGGTCCTGTCTGTTCAATGAAGTGTCAACTGTATTTTTAATACTGAAATCTTTTTTCTCTTCTGCATTTTTATTGAAAAGCAGCCATAAAAAAGCATCATAAATTGTTGATTTTCCGGTACCGTTCGCGCCATAAATATTTGTATTATGATTAAATGAAACTGCAAGTTTCAATATTCCTTTAAAGTTTGTCAGGTTAATACCTTTTATTTTAATTGTTTTCATTTGATTTTGCTTTGATAGTTATTTTTTTAAATGATCTTATAGTTTCTACAGTACACAGACGATTTGAACGTTGAATTATATGTCCGAATGTGTTCCGTTTTTCTGGCAATGGATGGCCATTAGTGTCAACCAGCTCCAGTGTGTGAATACCAGATTCCCGGATAGTCTTTACCTTCAAAAACAATCCAGATGGCGTTTTGAAGGTTTGGTTTTTCTTTAACTCCATATCCTAACAAGTAAAAGGTGGATATGAATGATTTTGATGATCTTTAAACATTTCATCAAACTGTGGCACTTGAAATTTCCAAGCCAAGCCCAGAATATTTTCAGATTCTAAAGCATCATCTATGCTTTCATCAAATGCTTTTTTTAGACACTTGCCTAAAAGTTCTTTAGTTTTGTTATTGGACAATGTGGTATTACAAAACCTTTGTACTAAATTTGCACTCATAATTAATTTGATTTTAGGATTCGAGGTCCGATTATTAAATTCTAATAAAAGCCACTTGTCAGAGTGGCTTTTTCATTTTGTCAAACTACCTAATAAGGAAATACGAGCCTTATCAGATAGTTTGTGTTCACCCTTCCGGGTCCGCTCTAAAGATGCTCCCAACACCTCTAAAGCAGAAGTCGCCTCACTTTCGATTTGTGCAGCTATATTGTAGTTCTGCATGGCCAGTGCCTGCATTTCTTTTGATGATTCTAACTGTCGTCTATAGAATCTTATCTGATCTTGTTTTTTCATCACCAATTGATTTTTTTAATGATGTAGTAGATCAAGTTTATAATTCCGAGAAAAATTATAAGAGCAATAAAAAACAGAATCATATCATCAATTGATATCAGTTTATTCATTTGTCAATTCCTCTTTCAGTTTCCCCGTATGCTTCGCGATAATTTCCAAAACCATAGGTAAACTAAATCTTGGAGACTTTCTTTTTGCACCCTCGTAAACAGAACTCACTTCAATAATAAGTGCATCTGCTATTTTTTTACGTAATGGAATATCGTTTCGGATGATAGTATAGATTTCATCCTTAAGCCTTTTCTTTTTATTCCCTTTTTTAGTTGTTGCCATATCTTTCGCATTTTAGTTTTGTGTTTTTTAATCTCCATTATATCGGCCTAATCCGTAGTAGGCAGCAGCACCTGAAATTTAGAATAGATTAGTCCCCCTAACCGGTATCGATCCGATTGACCATCCTCTGTAAGGGCATGTGACAGGTATTTTCGCCCCTCGTGGCGATTCGTTTAAACTTACATATCCTTGCACCGCCCACATTTTAAGATGTATGAAAGGAGTTCCACCTATTAGCGATTTACACGTAAATCGTTTTCTACATTGCCCTGCCGTTATTCGTCAGATATTTATTATTTAAACTCCAATATTTCAAAGAACTTTTTTTAGTACATTTGCACGGGTCATTTGTACAGAGCAAATATACATAACTTGTTATGTATTTACAAAACTAATTATGTAGTTTTTACATAACTTGTTGTTAATTTATAATAGTTCTAAATAAAATGGAGTTAAAAGAGATCATTGATTTAATAAAAAAACATAACATAACAGCCTATGAAATAGCTAAAAACACGCTATTAACAGAGGTTGGAATAAATAAAATTCTAAATGGTAGTTCACAAAACCCCAGAAAGTCAACATTAAAGATGTTGGAAGAGTTTTTAATTAATTACCCTAACAACGGAAACAACATTACCCAACAAAACATAACAAGTAACGCAAACAACCTTTTATTTTCAACTAATGTTATGCATGTACCATTAGTTAATCAATACGCATACGCAGGCTATATGAATGGTTTTAATGACCCAGAATTTATTGAAGAATTACCTAAAATTCCGTTTATCGTTGAAAAAGAGCACAAAGGAGAATACATGTGCTTTGAAGTAAAAGGCGATAGTATGGATAATGGAACACACGAAAGTTATTTAGAGCGAGATATCCTATTGTGCCGAAATGTGAGAAGAGACTTCTGGAAAAGTAAACTGCATATTGATAAATGGGATTTTGTTATAATTGACAAAAACAGTGGAATTTGTGTAAAGCGAATTATCAAACATGATGTAGAAAATGGCATAATTACTTGTCATTCCCTGAATGATTACTACGAAGATTTCGATATTGATCTAAGAAACGTTTCCAAAATATTCAATATTGTTGATATTCAGAGAAAAAGAAATAGAAGATAGTTACGGATTTCCGTAAAACACAAAACTCGATATTAATTAAGTTCGGACAAAAAACAATTTACTATGAAACAATTTTATTTATTAGCTTTTATCATTACTTCATCTGTAATATACAGTCAAGAAATTGCTACAACTGAAAGTGGTAAAAAAGTACAACTAAATAAAAACGGCACGTATAAATATTTAAGCAGTTCAAAAAATATTGAAAGCACCGTACTTAAAGAAACTGATTTTATTAAAACTGAAGAATACGTAAAATTTAAAAATCAGGAAATTTATGTTTTAAATGGAGATGAAAAACCTGTTTTAACTAGTTTTTCATTTGGCAGCGACTTTAACCGATTTTCATCATTATCCATAGAACAAATAAACTCAATGATTTCTACAGCCAACATTAAGACTATGTTCCAGATGAAAAATAGAAGAACATACGTTCCTAAAAAAATTTCATTCTTTTTTGTTGAAAAAGATTCAACCTGGATGATAAATATTTCTTATATAGCAAGCAACGATTATGGGGGGCAAAAAGATGGTTCTGCTTATTCAACTTTCACAGATATTGGCGCATTCAAAGATTTAATGATACTTTAAATAAAAATTTCGGGGGAATAACATAAAAACAATGATTGAAAGGATAGAAAAACTAGAAGAAGAACTTAAAGTAATTCGATATGCTTATGAACAAAACACTCTATTTCTTGAGAACGATAGTAAAAATATGGAAGAGCTAATATTGTTCAATCAAACAATATTGGAGTTTATGAAAGAAACAGATGAAAGAATAAAAAGTCTTCAAGATGCTTTTGTCATTAGTACTACGAATACAGAATTACATTTCAATCTAATCGAATCTCAAGGAAGAACAATTAAAACAATACTTGAAACTTTACAGATAATGCAAAAAAGATGAATAAAATTGATCAAAGAATTCTGAGGTTAATGGATGTTCTGCTTTTTCAAAAAGTGATATCTACTATTGGGAATTTTTGTGACGTAATTGGAATGAAACAGCAGACTATCTCGAAGATTAAAAAAGGCGTTGCACATTTCACTGTTTCCCATATTGAAACAATTTGCCAAAAATTTAACGTCAATGCAAACTGGATCTTTGGTCGCGAAAAAAACGTTTTCAATATCGTTGGAAGTATTGAAATAACAGACATTTAAACAAAAAACAAACCGGCAATGTAAGCCGACAATATAAACAAAAATAAATACTAATTTTTGCACTTTTCGTATGTGAAAAGCATTGTGTTTACTGGGGCGATATAATTTTGAAGGAAAGGGGTTTGGTTTCATAACCCTGAGGTCACGGGTTCAACTCCCGTCCTCGCTACAAAAAACAAACCCCTAATCATCAATTGATTAGGGGTTTTTATTTAAATTTACACCCTCTCTAACCAGCTAATTAGAATGAGGAAATTAAAAAAAAGCAACTGAAATTCGAACAATGTAAACAATACGACAGCGGACTTCAGACTTTGTACTTCTTCTTTTTTATAAGAAAAGTATGCGGACAGGTCAGAATAGTATTTTATAAGCTAAATCATTTATAAAAACATGGATATAGTTAAATTTAAAATCACGTCAAAAACGATAAAAGTAGAAGTACGCAATTCGAATAACTACGTTTTTAATTTCAACACGGCTTTAGAGATTGAAAAAGAAGACAGAGAGGTTTTATTAAGACTTTACAATGCGTTGGACCTTCTTTTTAAAAAAGAAACTCATCCTGAGATTAAAAACTATATTTCACCTAATCAAACTAACATTTTGGATCAGATTTCTGCTGCGGATAATCTGGAGCAGGAAAAATAAACCATCGTTAGTTTATCATTGAAAATTTATTTTCTAAAAAAGAGAAAGTCTCCACACCATGAGATTTTCTCTTTTTTTTGTTTTTTTGTTAGATTCCAAACAACTTCAGAACATCCAAATTCTAATCTCCAGCTTTTGTTCTTCAAAAAACAACTTCTCTAAAACCTTAATCTGAGGCTTACACTGTCTTTTTACGAGACTAAAATCAAAAACTTACTTCAAAATCCAAACTAAAATCAGGTATTTCTACTTAGTGAATTAATCTATTAAAAAACGATTTTTGTTCCAAATTACGTGAAACCGTAAGTTATTCTCTGAAAACTGATATAACTTAGCGTATTAAAAAGAATAAAAATCACAAAAAGAAAACTATAATACTTAACCATAAAATAAAAACCAAAAAAACGAACCATGGAAAAACTTTGGTGTTGGCGTTGCAAAACAGAAGTTCCTATGTTACATACAGAAGAATATCAAATTGCAACTAAACTCTATCGTAATGGCTTTGAACATGGAAAATGTAATATGACCAGAACAGAGCGATTCAGTGAACTTCTAAATTACTATAAAGAACTAACCGGATTTAAAGAAACCAATCCCAATGCTATTATGCATCATCGAATTGATCTTTACGGTCCGCCTTGCGAATGTTGTTCTAAACCTTACCGAACTCCTCAGGCAAAATTTTGTGCGGCCTGCGGACACAAAAGAACAGCAACAGTAACCAACAGCAATCACACCTTTACAGAGGAGGAACAAAAATGGTGGCAAAAACTATTGGAATCAAACACCTTTAGTCAGCCAGTGCTTGCGGTTAGTGCTTTAATTGCAAAACTGGATTTAAATTTATAAAAATCAAAAAAACGAAATCAATCCTGGAATCCATTTTTAGTTGTACTAAAAGTGGATTTTCTGCTTTCAGGAATATACCGCTGTTTTTTTAATGTAAAAAATGCGTTAAAATAGCTTTCGGACAACAATTCTTCGACAATTAAAAATACTTTTGTGAGAACGAAAACACACATTGGTATGGATTCCGAAAAATTCATCTTCTGCCTTGAAGGTGTTCCTGACATCGAAAACAATTTTGTTACCCAGGTAGTAAAAAACCTGGAAGAAATCGCTATTGATCAGGGTATCGCCAGTATTTACAAAACTTGCGATACCATTGAAGGCTTAGAAGAAAGTCTGAATGTTTTACTTTATGAAGATCACAATTTTAAAGATTACGAAATTATTTATTTGGTAATGCCAGGCGGCCCCAACAATATCTGCCTGCATGATTACTATTATAGTCTGGAAGAAATCGCAGAACTTTTTGAAGGAAAAATGAAAGGAAAAATTATTCATTTTGCCAATTTAAAAGTACTTGATTTAAACGACGAAGAAGCGCAGTACTTTTTAGACATTACCGGTGCACGGGCGATTTCGGGTTACGGCTCTACTTATAATAAGATAGCGAGCTGTAGTACCATCGACAAAGCTTTTTTTAGCCTGTATCAGGAAAATGACGACATTACTGAAGTGGTGGAAGAACTTTATCAAAAACATTATGCTCTTTGCAAATTACTTGATTTTAGACTGTATTATTAAATTATGAAAAGCAATGCCAACGGAGAGATAAAAACCTATGGCGCGAAAGTGTTTCGTGAAAAATTTCTGGGACAGGAAAATCCAATGCATTTATTGTTTAAATCCAGCTCTGACCATTTTTTTTGTCTGGAAATGGAAGAAATGATGCAGCTTCGTTACGCTGTTCCTCCTTCAAAACACAGTTGTCATACTATACTTTTTGTGACTTCCGGAGTTCATGTTGCAAAGGTTGGTTTCGAAGAATACCAAACCAATCCAAATGAAATGCTTATTGTTCCGGCCGGGCAGATTTTCTCTATTGAGCATATTAACACGAAACATATTGGTTTTATTTGCCAGTTTCATCCGGATGTTTTGATCGGCAAATATGGCAACAGTGAAATGCTAAATGATTTCGACTTTCTTAAAATTGGAGGAAATCCAAAAATTATAATCTCTCCGGACAACTTCCATTTTATAGTGAATCTCTTTAAGCGTTTACAGGCTGCTTATCTTGAAACTGAAATCGATAATGCTGATATCGTTCAGTCTTATTTAATGGCTTTGTTCTTTGAGATGAATAAAAATGCTCCCAAAACATCTAAAAGCAATACAGCCGCAGCTGTTATTTTTGCTAAGTTCAAAAAACTCATTTACGCTAATATCAGGACGCATCATCAGGTAAATTATTACGCCTCTTTACTTAATGTTACCCCCAATCATTTAAACAAATCGGTCAAATCGGCAACCGGTAAGTCTGCGGTCAAATGGATTGATGAGACCATTTTAACAGAAGCAAAATACCTGCTGTACCAAACTACCTTTTCTGTAAGTGAAATCGCCATGCAGGTAGGACACGAGGATCATTCTTACTTTAGCCGTTTCTTTAAAAAACACGAAGGAATCACTCCTATTCAATATCGTAAATTGATTGATAAGTCCTAATTATTGCTTCCTGCATCCTATAAACTTGAAAAACGTTTATTGAAATTTGTTCCGTTAAAAAAAGCAAATTATGATTTACGTTTTCAAAACATCTGTTGACACACCATCAAAGCTGGAATTCGCAAGTGCATTACTTGATGAACTGATACCAAACGCGATATGGAATTTTGACCTTGAGGACTGCGATAATATTTTAAGAATTGACAGTGAGGCCGAAATAAATGAAAAGATTCTCAAGAATGCGATTTTCGATTGTGTCGAATTAGAATAAATTCAAAAAAGTATAGTATACAACACTTGTCTGTTTGTTAGAAAAGCTTGATTTAAATGGTCGGCAATTTTTTCCTCTATACCAAAAAAACAGGGATGCAAAACCAATTGCATCCCTGTTCCTTTTTAAACAACTTATAAACTAATTACTGTCTCCATTGCGGATCTCCTACTTTTTTATCAATTAACGTTTGATTTTTAAGAGTAAAGTTTCCTGTCGCACTATTCGTAAACTGAGGATCCAACGTTCCGTAAGTTCCCGAAGCATCATATTTTACCGCAGCAACACCGGCTGTATGTAATGCAGCCGAATTAAAATAGTTATTATTTAAGAAAGTAGGTGGTGTCGTTAAGGTCTGATTGGTATACATCGCTAATGGTGTTTCAAAAAGCGTGTTGCGAATTGTTGAAGCATTACTGGCAAAACGTACGTACAGAATTCTATTAGAAGCTGTCATCGCTTTATTTGAAATGGTACAGGCATCTACCAATACTGTAGTTGTTAAACCCGTCCCAGTAATGCCAGGTGCGTTATCAATACGAATAAAATCGCGACCTGTAGCACAATTGTTAAAAGTACTGTTTTTAAGGGTTAACGATCCCAAATGCGAGGTTCTAAAATCGATACAATCACCCTGTACCGTTAATATGTTAGTAACGACACTATTTTCAACTGTCACCGAAACAATTTTAGTACTACCTGTTGCCGTTTGTGTTATAAACGATTTCACAAAATCATGAACCTTACAACCACTAATTAAAAGTGCCCCATAAGCAGTACTTACTTCATTGTATTTTACAGCATCACTTTGAGTTTTGTCTCCATTGATATCCAAATCAATTAAACTAACGGATTTAGCTCCTGCGTTTAGCGTAAACTTATTATGAAGCAAAGGTTTATTATCGCTTCTTAGACCTCTAATCGTAATCGATTTATTCAAAATAATTTCACCAACAAAAACATTGTATTCTCCCGGCATCAATACCAATACTGCATCAGGATCTGCCGCTGCGATTTTTGCATTCAAATCATCCGTAGGTTTAACTAAAGTGGCTGTTCCAATGTCAATTCCTGTAGTAAAAGTAACCACTCCTCTCTTTTTGGTTCCGTTAAATAAAGTGGCAGTATAGGCCGTTTCTCCTGTAAATCCCGTAACTATCGCTGCACCGGCCGTTTTTTCGGCTGCTGTAATCGTGTGAGTAATTCCGCCCGGACCCGCAGTAATTTGGGTAACAGAACTGTTAGGCGTCCATCTTAACGTCACTTGTTTTGCTTCGATATCGGCAGGCTGCACAGGGAAGAAGATTTGCTCCGTTAATGTTGCTGCTGTTGTTACAGACCATTTCGAATCGGCAAGTCCTGAAGCACTGACTGCTTTTACTCTTATCGAATAAACCGTTTCTCCTTCTAACGCTACTTTTACCGGAAGTTCTTTTGCGGTAACATTAACCGTTTTGTAAATTGTTTTGAAATCCGGATCATCAGCACTGAATTCTACCGTATAATGATCAACATCTTCCTTAGCAGTCCAGTTTAGTTCGACCGTGGTTTGATTTTTCACTACCGCTTTTAGTTCGATTGGAGAAAATACTCTATTGGCTCCTATATCCTCCAGCACTGCTTCATTGTAACTTTCGCAACCGGCAATTACCAATAAAAACATAGCCAGCAGTCCTTTAAATATATATTTTGCGTTCATAATTCTTATTTGTTAATTGTTTTTAGTTTCCAAAAACCCAGTCATTGGCTAACTGTCCATTACTTCCGTCAATAAAAGTTTGCCAGATTGGCCAAAATTGTCTTTTATCAGGATTAACTCCGGCTTTGTATAGTGTGGTTATTTTGTTGTCATCCAGTTTATCCCAGCTTTTTGAGGTATAATCAGTACCCTGCGCCTGCGTTTCTCCACGGTTTAAACCATAAATCTCAAGTGTAGTATTATCTGCTTTGTATTTATAATAAAGTGTTGAAGGCACATTGGCATATTCATCACTGCGCGCTTTCAAACGGGCCATTTTAACTTTAGCTTCGTCTAATTTTGTTTTCAATAAATTCCAGCGAATCAGGGCAAACTTACGTTCCATTTCTCCGGTAAACTCATACTTATTCTCTTCAATAATACCGTTTAGCATGGCTTGCTTACTTGTCAGACCGTCTACATAAGCGTCTACTTTTACCGCCTGGTTTTGCGAAGCAAACGCTCTGCGGCGGATTTCTTTTAAGTAGACTGCGGCAGATCCCGGGCCTTCTAATTCATTTGCCGTTTCAGCAGCCATTAAAAGTACCTCGGCATAACGCATATAAATTTTATTTACCCCATCGTCATTTGGCGCCGAAACGATACGATTCATCCATTCGAAACGATATTTACCAAAATACCAGGTTTGTAAATCTGTAAGTTCTTGTTTGGACTTGCCGTTTACCGCAGCTCCCCATTTGTAAGGCACACAGGTAACATCTCTGCGGCTGTCGGCCTGATCGTAGTCATAAAAAACAAATGGCAACGGTCCGTTTACGCCGCCTTTATTAGTTCCCATCTGTTGAAACTGATCTGAAGCATCATGACGCACAGCAAAAGTAAACAGGACTCTGCCTCGTGTGGCTGCAAAAGGAATTTCCCAAAGCGATTCTCCTCCTGCTGTTGTACTTTCCTGATTGTATTTTCTCCATAAACCTTCAAAAGTCGGCTCTAAATGTGCAGAACCACTGGCAATTACAGAACGGCATTCGTCTAATGCCAGTTTGTACATCGTCCCTACTGAAAGTGCAGGATCTGTACTTCTTCTCACTCCGTCCGGATATTGCTGAAAACCACTGGACATCAAAGCCAAACGGGCTCTTAAACCTTTTACAAAAGCCTTGTTGATACGCTCTGTGCTTGTTGTAGCAGCAGTTTCATTAGGCCATGCTACTAAAGTTGAAGCTTCGCCTAAATCGGCAATTAACTGTTTGTAAATTTCGTCACGACTTGTTTTAGACACGTAGATTGTCGACGTAGAAACTGGTTCAAAACGGGCTGGAACATCGCCCCAGTTTCTGATCAGATCGGCATAATAAATGGCTCGTAAAGTCAGTGCTTCTCCTAACAACTGCCCCATCTCTGTATTCGGTAATGGATTGCCGTACTTGCGCAGACCTCTGATACACAAATTAGCACGTTCAATTCCTTCATACATCATGGCCCAGGCATTTTTTGGCGAATTCATTTCTGTATTATCCGATTTTGCATCATAAACTACCAGATCCGATTTGACATTATCACTTGAAGAAGTCAAAAGCCATTCTGTATCTGTATTTAGTCCTTGGTAAGCCAAAAGTCTTCCTCTATAAGATTGCTCTTCTCCAAACGAGACTTTTATTCCATCGACAGCACCCTGAGCTAATCCGGCAGTAGAAAAAATGAGTTGTTCGTCTAAGGTTGACTGTGCCGGTGTATCAAAATATTCCTCTCCGAAATCCTGACAAGAAGTCAACAAACCTGAGATTATCAATCCTGCTATTATTACTTTATATTTCATTTTGTGATACGTTTTAAATTAGAAATTAAGGTTTAAACCAAAAACCAACTGCCTGCTACGTGGATAAGCCGAATAATCTACTCCCGGTGTTAGCGGAGTTTTTCTTCTTGTTGACACTTCAGGATCCGGACCGGAGTAATTTGTAATTACAAACACATTCGTTGCTGTAAAATAGAATCTCAATTTACTTACTCCCAGCTTAGAGGTTAAGGCTTGCGGTGTACTATATCCTAAAGTCAGCGTATTCAACCTGAAGAACGAACCGTCTTCTACTGCCCAGTCTGTAAACATGAATTTTTGCATGTAAGGAGACCACATTGTAGTATTGGCATTTAACGCTTCTAAAGCTGTAGGATCTGTTACCAATTGTCCCGAAGCAGGATCTAAATTTGTCCATCTTTTGCCATCTGCCATCTCGGTGCTTAAATTCTTGTATTGCCCGTTTCGGTTTGCTGTTGAAAACTCGGCTTTATTGGCATTGTAAATATCATTACCAACGCTCCAGTTGAAAGCAGCAGAAAGATCAAAACCGTAAGCATTTGCATTAATAACCAAACCTCCGGTATGTTTAGGATTAGAATTTCCTATTACTTTTTGATCCGATGCTGTCACTTTATTATCAGCAGAACCATCTGTATTTTTCAGCTTCATCATCCCCGGCTGTAAAGCACCTACTACACTGCTTGCATCAACAACTCCCGCTTTTAAGGTGTACTTTCCTCCTGCATAATCAAAATCTGAAACTTCATAACGTCCGTCGCTTTGATACCCGTACATTAATCCCATTGGAGAACCTACATTTACCACATAATCATTCCCAACATCAGTAGACGCCCAATTGGTATTTGTGCCAAAATTATCCATTACTCCAAGAGAGTTGATTCGGTTTTTGTTCATTCCAACGTTCACAGAAAAGCTCAAACCATAATTTTTCTTTTCGATGGCTATAAAATTCAGGGTTGCTTCAAAACCGGTATTTTGTGTTTCACCCATATTTCTAAATTGGGTTTTGTAACCTGTACCTCCTACCGGAAATTCGATCAGTAAGTCCTTCGTAACATTTTTATACACATCAAAAGTTCCGTTCAGACGATTTTTGAAAAATCCGAAATCAAGACCAATATTTTGCGTTACAGTAGTCTCCCACTTCAATTCCGGATTTGCCAAAACACTCGATGGAGACCAATAGCTATCAAAACCGTTTATGAACCCGTTTGTACTGGACAAATAACTCTGAACGGTTTGCCCAACAGGAATGTTATTGTTACCCGCCTCACCATAACTAAGTCTTAGCTTTAAAAGGTTTAACCAGGAAGCATTTTTCAGGAAATCCTCCTCAGAAATTTTCCATGCTGCCGCTGCTGCCGGGAAATACCCCCAACGGTTGTTTCCTAAAAACCTGCTGGAACCGTCCGCACGAAAAGAAGCTGTTACTAAATAGCGATCTTTGAAATCATAATTTAAACGTCCGAAAAAGGACAGCAATTTATCATCCGCACTGTAAAAATTGTCCACTGAAAAAGGTGTTCCCTGTGTCGTTAATTTCTTAGCCTGATCTAAATCAAAAAATTTCGGATAATTTAAAATCGTCGTGGTTACGGTGTTTGAAGTTGTCGTAATCATCTCTTCTCCTAAAAGTGCCGTCAAATGATGATTGTCTCCCAAAATATTTTTAAAATCATAGTTTAAAGTATTGGCATTTCTGAAACGTACGTCTTTACGATCGCTCATGACCATACCTGGTTTTCCTGCACCTATTTTGGCTGTACTTGAAAAATAAGTAGAAGACCCATAAAAACGATAATCAGAATAGTTGGAATTGTCCAATCCTAAATCACTTTGAAATTTTAGATCTTTAGCCAGTTTCCAACCAAAGCTTCCCAATAAATTATAATTTTTTCGGAACTGCTGACGGTCATTGTCTGTTATTGCCAAAAATGGATTTACCAGATAACTGTTCACAGACTGATCATCATTATCAGTAGTTAATCCCGGCATTGGAATAGGCGCATAACCTACACTATGACGCAAACGGCTGTCTAATGATGAAGCCTGATTCTGATCGTTTGCACCGCCACCATTTATATCAGTATCAGAGTAACGTACTGTAAATCCAAGGTCTATTTTTTCGCTTGCTTTATTTTTTAAAGCCAATGAGAGGTTATTTCTTTTAAAATTCGAACCTGCCATAATTGCTTTTTCATCGTAATACGCATAGTTGAAGTTGTAACTAAGCTTTTCATTCCCTCCACGAATTCCTAAATCACGGCTATTTACTTCACCACGACGGCCGTAAATCTGCTTTTGCCAATCTGTTCCTTTTAAACCGTTATACAAATCACGATCCTGCCAGCTGCCAAAATACTTGGTATAGGAACTTGGATTGCTTAAAATCGTTTTATCCGTCTGATCCAATAAAGCATATTCGTATTGCCATTTTACAAAATCATCAACCGGAAGAACCTCGATTTCTTTGGCCATGGTTTTCATTCCGTAAAACATATTATAGCTCACAGCCATTTTTCCGTCTTTACCGGTTTTAGTTGTAATAATAATAACCCCGTTTGCTCCTCTTGATCCATAGATTGCAGTAGAAGAAGCATCTTTCAAAACCGTCATCGATTCAACATTAGAAGCCGCAATATCATTCATACTGTTTACCGGAAAACCATCTACAATAATTAATGGGGAAGCATCCTGTGTTAAAGACCCGCCTCCACGCACTCTGATTTTAATATCGGCATCCGGTGAACCTTCGCTTGAAGTAACCTGAACTCCGGCGATTCTCCCTGTTAAAGCTTCGGCTATATTAGAAACCGGAACTTTTTTCAGGTCATTTCCTGAAATGGAAGAAACTGCCCCTGTCAGATCCGATTTTTTAACGGTACCGTAACCTACCACAACCACTTCATTTAAAGCATTTGAATCTTCAATTAAAACAACATCAACTTTCGTTTTTCCGGCAGCATTGACTTCTTTGGTTTTAAAACCTATAAACGAATAGGTTACAACTGCTTTGGGATTGGTCAATTTTAATTTGTACCGTCCGTCAAAATCTGAGGAAGTTCCGTTTTTTGTTCCTTTCTCTAATATATTAACACCCGGCAATGTAAGTCCTGCAGCATCCTTAACGGTTCCTTCGAGTGTAATACTTTGCGCCTGCATTTGATTGCCGGCCAGTAAGCACAATAAGAAAACAACTGCAAAGCAACAATTTGCTCCTTTGTTAAATAAATCTTTAAAATTCATGGTTGATTGTTTAAGTTATTAATTGTTTGTTCTAAGTGGTTATTTCGTTTTTATTAGGTTCCCTCTTTTTTTAACTGATTATCAAAGCCTCACTTCTAAGACAACAGTTTCTTTTTTGAGTTGTTTTTGACCTTCCAAACAAGGTCATTTTTTTAGCCTTAAAAAAAGTTGTAATCGATTACACAAACTTAAATATTTTTTTGAGATAAAAAATTAAAAGTCATAAAAATTTCCCAAAATAAATGACATACCAAAAATAAAACCGCCTTTTTATATCACAAATGCAATTTAAGTTCGATATAAATAGTAAATATATTTTTATTTTTTTAGCGGACTACAGTGGTTTTACAAAAAAAACAATCGATTACAAGAAGGCTCTTTGCGATATTATCAACTTCTTTTTCCAGCTTTTTTTAATTGTTGTTTTTTCAAAAAAAATAACAAAAAACAGTATTCCTGTCACAAAAATTATCGCGTACGAAGTCAAGCTATCCCTGTAAAGACGCCATATTCTTACTAAAAAGAAAAACAACATACTACAACCCTGCTTAGGAGGAATCAAAAAACAATAAAAGACAAAAAAAAGAGTCTTTGAACCCGATAAGTTCAAAGACTCTTTTTTAATATAATTTGCAAACCTTAACGTTAGCTAACTTTTTACTGCTTACGCTTCTCTCCCATCGTCTAAATCTGACTACCAACAATAGGCTTTCGAGATTACTACAAAATCCTTACGCTTTTTGCAACTGCAAATTCCCTTTATGTTTCTGCATTAAAGCAAAAGTAATAACCATTCCGCTTAACGCCATAACCAAACCGATTAAATTTGGCGAAGCATAACTGTACCCTGCAGACAATGGCAAACCTCCCAAAAAGGCTCCCAACGCATTTCCAATATTAAAACTACCCTGCAGCGCTGCCGAAGCAATCATCTCAGCATCTTTAGCCGTTTTAATCATTAACATCTGAATTGGAGCAATCACTGAAAAAGAAACAGCCCCCGTTAAAAAAGTCAGAAACAAAGATACATATTGATTGAAGGAGAAAAAGTACACCATAATTAAATCAATTGCCATAACAAAAAGCAGCGCCAGTACAGTAGGTGCCGGAGAATATTTATCAGCCAGTTTACCTCCGGCAAAATTGCCCACCAGCATTCCTAAACCAGCTAAAATCAAAATATAAGACACATCCTCGGGCGCAAACTTAGAAACATTTGTCATTAGAGGCGCGATATAACTAATCCATGCAAAAAGACCTCCGAATCCAATGGCTGTAATTCCAATAATTAACCAGGCTTCTGTTTTCTTAAAGAACAATAACTGGGTTTTCATATTGACCGTTCCGCTCTTTTCCAGATTTGGCATCCATAACGAAATAAATAAAAACGTTAGCAGACCAACAGCGGCAATTAAAACAAAAGTATAACGCCAGATAAAGTTATGTCCTATATAAGTACCAATAGGCACACCTATTAAATTCGCCAGTGTCAAACCCGAAAACATAATGGCGATCGCCTGAGCTTCTTTGCCCTTATCGGCCAAACGGCTCGCTACCACAGCACCGACCCCAAAAAAAGCTCCGTGCGGTAATCCCGAAAGAAATCTTGAAGCGAATAGAAAATTATAGTCAGGGGCAATAATCGAAAGAGCATTAAATACCGTCAGCATCAAAGCCAAAATTAAAAGCATTTTTTTGGGTGCAAAATTTCTCCCCAGAATTACCAATAAAGGCGCACCAATGACAACACCAAGTGCATAAGCAGAGATTAAATATCCGGCAACCGGAATCGAAACTTTCATATCTGAAGCAATATCAGGCAGCAAACCCATCATGACAAATTCGGTAATTCCGATAGTCAAACCTCCTAATGAGAGTGCAATAAGACTTTTTTTCATTTGTTTGTAATAGAAAGGAATAGAATTTCTATGCTGCAAATTTAACACCGTTAAGCGGAAAATAAATTGTACATTTACGACATAAACTTGTAAATTTAAGTTATGCCTAAATTCAATCAGTTTGAAAAGCTTGTCATTCATGAGTTCGAAGATGACGTATTTCCCCATGTTCCGCACACTCATACCTATTATGAGATTATTTACATCAAAAAAGGCAACGGAATTCACCATCTTAACCACAACTTATTGCCTTATAAGTCTGGTGATCTCTTTGTGATTTCTCCGGAAGACGAGCATTATTTCGATATTAAAAAAAGAACGCGTTTTGTTTACATCAAGTTTACTGACAACTATTTTGATTCGAACAGGAATCTTTTTTGTGATGATTTACTGCTGAACACTCCGGAGGATTTTATGCGGAACAAGTTGCTGAAGGAAACCATTTTAAAACTAGACGATCCTTGTAAAACCATTTTAAAAAATACGATCGAAAACATTACTGCTTATAATTGTAAGACGGATGTTTCGAGCTCGCCAATTGTTTTTTATCAGATCCTTTCCATTTTTGGATTGATTAAAGAAACCATCCGCTGCATGAATCTGCAACTGAAATCGACTCCTATTGACAACGAACAAATCGCAACCTATATTCATCAAAACATTTACAACCCCAAATTGGTTCAGATTAAAGTTATTGCAGATCACTTTAATATTGCCCAAACTTATTTCAGCGCTTACTTTAAAAGAACTTTTGCCATAAGCTATCGTGAGTACATTCACAATCTGAGAACTACTTTAATCGAAAAGCGAATTCACAACAATCAGCTGCCCATTAAACAAATTGCTCATGAATTTGGTTTTACCGATGAAAGCCACCTTTCCAATTACTTTAAAAAAAGGAAAAACATGAAACCTACCGATTATAAAAAACTGTGAGTATTGAATTTCAAAAAACTAAAGAGTAAAAAAAAAAATACCTAAATTTGTAATTCTAAAACATTTTCGTTGACAGGAAAAATTTACATAGTGTTTCTAATCATGACCTTTGGCTTCTTACTGATGCCAAGTGAAGGTTATGCCTGCGGAAAAACGAACGCGAAAAATTCCTGCGAAAAGAAAGCGGTTTCAAAACACGAGACGGCTGATACTTCTCAAAAAAACTGTTGCAAAAAAGACAACGGCTCAAAAAATGATGAACACGGTTGTAACCGAAAATGTGATCATTCGGGCTGTACCCCATCCGGACTTCAATTCAGCTTAATGACAAAGAATGAATTTGAATTTGAAAAAAATCTGTTCAATTTCTCTCCGGAGAAAACAATACCTTACTACAAAAACATCAGTATTTCTGATGGTTTTACTTCTATTTGGTCACCCCCAAAAATAAAATAATTGTATTTCTGACAGCCAAAGTTACGCTTTGTAACGAAGCTTTTATTTCTCATAAAAAAAGTAACACACTGTGCATCAGATTATTTATGAGGCCGTAATTGGCAATAACAATCTTAAATTATTTAACTTAGAGGGAATTTAACGCTCTAATAAAATCAGATACAATGAAAAAATCAATTTTAACCATAGTAATAGTAATCTTAGTCGCTTTTTCTGCTAATATTATTCTGGCCACTTCCATAAAAAGAGAAACTACAACAATAGAAGTTGCCGATTCAAGTCAGTTACAAACCGTTTATGATGCTTATTTTACGGTAAAAGATGCCTTAATTAAAAGCGATGCCAAACTCACTTCGGCAAAAGCCAAAGATTTACTGGATGCCATCACAGCTATAAAAATGAACCAATTGAAGAGTGAAGAACACAACGCCTGGATGAAAGTCATGAAAAAAATAACGGCTGACGCTAAAAGTATTTCGGCTACCACAGATCTTAAAAAACAGCGCGAAACTTTCAAATCGCTCTCCAAAAACACTTACGAACTTATTAAAGTGTCAAAATCAGATCAGGCGGTATACAAACAACACTGCCCGATGGTCGATGCCGACTGGCTGAGCAAAGAAAAGACGATTAAAAATCCTTATTACGGTTCGTCAATGTTAACTTGCGGAAGTGTAGTAGAAACGATCAAGTAAATATGACACTCTGCATCAAAAACATGGTGTGCAGACGATGTATAATGGTTGTGGAGTCTGAGTTTAAAAAACTCGGACTCCATCCAATTTCTGTGGTATTAGGTGAAGTCAAACTACAGGACTCTATTTCCAAAAGTCAAAAGGAAGTACTGCTCAAAAGTTTACAGACACTGGGCTTTGATTTTATTGATGACAAAAAAAGCAAGACAGTTGAGCGCATAAAAAAGCTCATCGCTGACCTGATTCATTCTAAAAACAACGACCACAAAGTCAACTTGTCTGATCACTTAATTAAAAACCTCAGCCAGGATTACAGCACGCTAAGCAATTTATTCTCAGAGATTGAAAACACAACTATTGAAAAATACTTTATCAGCCAAAAAATAGAAAAAGTAAAGGAGCTGCTCCTTTATAATGAACTGTCGTTAAGTCAGATTGCAGATACTCTAAACTATAGTAATGTAGCACATTTGAGCAATCAATTCAAGAAAATCACAGGCTTTACTCCTACCGATTTTAAACAATTGAAGGATAAAAACCGCATTGATATTTAGAATTTGTAATCCATTTTCATTTATTCTAACCCGTAACTAAAAGAATTTGAAAGAATTTGTTTCTCGCAGATTCTGCAGATTGAGCAGATTTACATTTTAAAAATTTACTCCTAAATAATCTGTAAGATCTGTTCAAAATCTTTTAAAATCTGCGTGACAAAAAAATTACGGCCCCTATAAATGATTACGCCCTTAACATAAGCCCTTGCGAGCTTTGTGACTGGATATTTTTTAAAATCTTACAAATCATTCTCAAAATTGTACAATCCCCAAGTAAGCTTTACTTCGGAAATTTGCATTGTAATACTTAAAACATTGAAAAAATGACATTTACAGACCGAGGGGAAAATTACGACAATGGAACCTGAACCGAAATGGAGATCGAAAGTCCCCAAATAACGCAGGTAAAAATCAAGTTCGGTTTTAGTAATGGTAAACACTTTACGATTACGAAATCCAAACCTTAAAAAAATCAATATGAAATTACAGACTATTATACTCCTCTTTTTAATCACTTTTAGTACAAAAGCGCAAAAAGTGGTTCGTTACGATCTGCATGTCCGGGACACTATTGTGAATTTTTCCGGAAAAGAAAAAAGAGCTCTTACGGTCAACGGACAAATTCCGATGCCCACTCTGACTTTTACGGAAGGAGATATAGCAGAAATTTACGTACACAACGACTTAAAAAAAGAAAACACCGCACTGCACTGGCACGGATTGTTTCTACCGAATAAAGAAGACGGTGTTCCTTACTTAACCCAAATGCCCATAAAACCAGGAACAACGCACAAATACAGTTTTCCTATTATTCAAAATGGAACGTATTGGTACCACAGCCACTCGGGGTTACAGGAACAAATTGGTTTGTACGGTCTTTTTATCATCAATAAAAAGAAAGACGATCCAACTATCAGAAAAGGAATCGATGATTTACCGACAATTCCCGTTATTCTAAGCGAATGGACGGATCTGAAACCGGAAAATGTACAGCGAATGCTGCACAATGCTGACGATTGGTTCGCCATAAAAAAAGGAACGACACAAAGTTATGCCGAGGCCATTAAACAAGGTCACTTTGCAACAAAGGTAACCAACGAATGGAAACGTATGAATGCCATGGACGTTAGTGATATTTATTACGAAAAGTTTCTGATCAACGGTAAAAACGAACAACAGCTTTCACAATTTAAAGCAGGCGATAAAGTAAGACTGAGAATTGCAAACGGAGGCGCTTCTAGTTATTTCTGGCTAACCTACGGCGGTGGAAAAATAACTGTTGTAGCGAGTGACGGAAATGATGTTGAGCCCGTAGAAGTCGACCGTTTGATTATATCGGTTTCGGAAACCTATGATGTGGTGGTCACTATTCCTGAAGATAAAAAATCCTTTGCATTTTTGGCTACAGCCGAAGACAGAACCGGATCAGCTTCATTATTTTTAGGAGCAGGAACGAAACAGTCTGTCAACCATCTTCCGAAATTAAAATATTTCGAAGGAATGAAAATGATGAATGATATGATGAAAATGAACGGTGACATGAACGATATGGGCATGCAAATGTCGCTGAACAAAATGGATATGAATGCCGTTATGTATCCTGAGATTACCGGAGGTGGCGAGCCTATGAAAATGGAAGATCACTCCAATCACAACATGGAAGGCATGAACATGGCTACAGACACAACTGAAGTTGCCGGAATTACTACTCTGAATTACGGAATGCTGAAATCACCAACCATAACAACGCTGCCTAAAGATGCACCGGTAAAAGAACTACGCTTTGAGTTGTCCGGAAATATGAACCGTTATGTTTGGAGTTTAGACAATAAAGTTATTTCTGAAACCGATAAAATCCTGATCAAAAAAGGCGAAAATGTCCGAATCGTATTGTACAACGGATCAATGATGCGTCACCCCATGCATTTACACGGACATGATTTTAGAATTTTGAACGAACATGGCGATTACTCTCCGTTAAAAAATGTGATTGACATTATGCCGATGGAAACCGATACCATCGAATTTCAGGCCAATGCCGAAGGAGACTGGTTTTTTCATTGTCATATCCTGTACCACATGATGGCCGGAATGGGACGTATTTTTACTTATGAGAATCAGGCACCCAATCCGCTAATTCACGATAAAAAAATGGCCGATAAGATGTTAAAGATGGACGATCGTATGTTTCATTTTAGAGCCGAAAATGACTTTGCCTCTAACGGAAATGACGGAGAAGCTCTTTTAAGCAGTACGCGTTGGAGTATTGGTACCGAATGGAGATTAGGTTATAACAACAAAAACGGTTTCGAAACAGAGACTCATATTGGCCGCTACATAGGCAAAATGCAATGGTTTATGCCTTTCATCGGTTTTGACTGGCGTTACAGAAAAATGGGAATTGACGAACAAGAACAAAATATGTTCGGACAAAAGAATACCAAAGACAATCGTTCGGTTCTAAGCGCCGGTATTGAGTATACCTTGCCTATGCTGGTAAAGGCACAAGTTGAGGTTTTCACTGATGGAAATGTCCGAATTCAGTTTGAACGAAAAGACATTCCTCTTGCCAGACGCTTACGTATGAATTTGATGTGGAATACAGATAAGGAGTATATGGCCGGTTTGAAATACATCGTTGGAAGAAACTTTGGAATCACAACGCATTATGACAGTGATATGGGAGTTGGTTTTGGAGTAAATCTGAATTATTAAACAAATCGGCGTATTTATTTTTATCCAAATTTATAACATTAAAGCGCTATAATAACCTTCTCTTTATGCCCCATTTTAAAATGAATTATTACAAAAACATTAACTAAACCGTAAGAGTTAACTTTAGAAAGTCTTTCTATATTTGAATTTCTATCTTCAATTAAAAAACAAAATCGTAAAACCTTAAATTAAACAAAAATGAAAAACTTATTTGCCGTTTTAGCTGTTGCTTTATTTACAATTGGTGTTCAGGCTCAAGACACTAAACCAGCTCCAAAAAAAGAAAAAGCTAAAAAAGAATCCTGCTGTAAAAAAATGGATAATGCGAAAACAGACACTGCAAAGACAGATACTGCAAAAACAGATAAGAAATCTTGTTGCGCTAAAAAATAAACGAAACTTAATTTCCACAAAAAAGAGGCTGTTATTAGCCTCTTTTTTTGTTTCCCGTCATTTCGATTAAGATCAACGATAACAGAAAAAAATCTGCGAAATCCGTTAAATCTCTGTGTAAAAATATGCCCCAACCAAAGGGAACGCGTAAAGCAATTGTCACAAACTACATTCGACATTCATCATTTGACTTTAAATTGCATACTAATTCATGACCAAATGCCTGTCTCTATTCCCTTGACCAAGCTCTAAATTTCATCAAAGGCCATCATTGCTCCTCCCAGATATCTGAACATTTGCAAAAAATAATTTGCGAAATCACTTCGTGCGTTCCCTTTGGCGGAATTTGGCGAAAAAATTATTTAATACGAACGCTCCACTCAAAGTCCATTTCTGAAACCTGAGTACCACTTTCGTCTGTTCCAATTGATTTCATCCAGAAGGTTTGTCCTTCACCGGTTTTGATTGTCTCTTTTATTGCATCGGCGATTAAGTGTCCGTCATTACAAACAAATGTTATCCTTCCTGTCGCCTTTTTGGTAAAGTTCCCTTTATTATTTGCGACTAACATCGAAATCTTTTTCCCGCTTTGTTGAATCTGAGAGATTACCAATGCTCCGGTAGTTAACTCTGCTGCCATTGCCTGAACGGCAAAATACATCGAATTGAACGGATTTTGATTGATCCATCGGTGCTTAACACTTACGACACATCTGTCTTTGTCGATTGCCTTTACACGCACACCACAAATGTAGGCCGACGGCAGTTTGAATAATACAAATTTATTGAGTTTGGAAACGGATAATGCCATGGTATTTATTTTTTTATGTAAAAATACAAAAAAACTATGCGCGCACAATAAATTTAAAATACTTTCAAGGACTACCAATAAACTCAGGCACTCCGAATGATTTTCAGCGTTTTATAGGCATTCAAACAATTTTAAACTTGTTAATATTTTGTTAATATTTAGTACTATGCAAAACAAGATACTGTCTTTTAGATATATATTTGCATAAGAAATTACTATATACTTTTAATCATGGAAACAACAACACCACTCATCATGGAAACTTCATCAGAAAAGAACACTGCAACGTTCACACACTTAAGCACTTTAAGTCAGTACATCATTCCATTTGGGAATTACATTTTCCCGATATTAATCTGGACGAGTTACAAAGACAAATCAGAATTTGTAAACCATCACGGAAAACAGACTTTAAATTTTCAACTAAGTCTTTTGCTTTACACTCTGGTTTTGGCCTTAATTGCAATCCCGATTTTCATCACTGTAGTCTTGCAAAACATTCCGATTGAAGCTTTAATGTATGATGACAATTATGTTATTCGCAATTTCAACTTCGAGGGTAACATTGGTTTGCTGACTATTGGAGCCACAGCAGTAGTGCTTTTTGGATTGTTAAAATTTGTTGAATTCTTTTTAGTGATTTACGCTTCGATAAAAGCATCAAACGGAGAATTATACAAATATCCAATTACGATTCCTTTTATTAAGTAGGCCACGACTTCGCTCAGCCTCACATAAAAATTAAAAGTTATAGGTTAAAAAGGGTTTAACCCCTTAAAAAAATCAATCATCAATCACCCGAGCCGGAAGGGCAAACCGGCATCTCAATCATCAATCATCATCAATCAAAAAACGAATTGTTCAATCAAAAAAAAACAAAATGAAATTATGAACATTGAAAACACAAAAGCACAGATGCGCAAAGGTGTTCTTGAGTTTTGCATCCTATCTGTATTAAAAGAAAAAGATGCTTACACATCAGAAATATTAGACACTTTAAAAAACGCAAAATTACTAGTTGTTGAGGGAACAGTTTACCCACTTTTGACTAGGCTGAAAAACGACGGTTTGCTTAATTATCGATGGGAAGAATCTACGTCTGGACCACCAAGGAAATATTATGGATTAACCGAAATAGGACAAACATTTTTAAACGAACTTAGCGGTACCTGGACAGAATTGTCTGACGCCGTAAAACTAATCACCAATCAAAATCAATAAGTCATGAACAAAACAGTAAATATTAACTTAGGCGGTATGGTTTTTCACATCGATGAAGATGCATATCTAAAACTGACACGCTATTTTGACGCCATAAAACGATCTCTTACCAACTCGTCCGGACAGGATGAAATCATCAAAGATATCGAAATGCGTATCTCAGAATTATTAATTGAGAAACAAAAAAGCGATAAACATGTTGTAGGACTGAAAGATGTTGATGAGGTGATTGCCGTTATGGGGCAGCCTGAAGACTATATTCTGGAAGATGAAGAAAAAACAAGTCAGTCTTTTAATGATTACGGAACAAGAAAACACAAAAAATTATACCGTGATAAAGAAAAAGGAATGATTGGTGGTGTAGCAACCGGTTTAGGGCATTATTTTGGAATTGACGCTGTTTGGATCAAAATTATCTTCTTAATATTTGTTTTCGCAGGTTTTGGAACCGGAATCTTAGCTTACTTCGTTCTTTGGATTGTTACTCCTGAGGCCGTTACCACTTCGGAGAAACTGGAAATGACTGGTGAACCGGTAACGATCTCAAACATTGAGAAAAAAGTTCGTGAAGAAATTGAAAACTTATCTGATAAATTTAAAAATGCCAATTATGATGCGATGGGAAACCAGGTAAAGTCAGGAGCTGAGAGAATAAGTAGTTCATTTGGAGACTTTATCATGACGATTTTCAAAATATTCGCTAAATTTTTAGGAGTCATTTTAATCATATCCGGAATCAGTACTTTGATTATGTTATTGATTGGAGTTTTTACTTTAGGAACTAATGTTTTTGTTGATTTTCCATGGCAAAACTTTGTAGATGCCGGAAACTTTACAGATTATCCGCTTTGGTCATTTGGTTTATTAATGTTTTTTGCTGTTGGAATTCCATTTTTCTTTTTGACACTTTTAGGTTTCAAATTGTTATCTCCAAACCTGAAGTCCATTGGAAACATCACCAAATATACTTTATTAGCCATTTGGATTATAGCGGTTGCTATCGCGATCAGCATCGGAATCAAACAAGCGACAGAACTTTCATACGACAACAAAATGGTCGAGAAAAAATCAATCAACATTACTCCAAAAGATACTCTTTTTGTAAAATTCAGATACAATGATTACTATGCGAAAGATCTGGACCACCGTAGCGATTTTGAATTTGTACAAGACTCTGCCAACAATCAGTTAATCTATTCTAACGATGTTCGCTTACATGTTTTACCTACAGATGAAGCTACTCCTTACATTCAAATTGAAAAAACAGCCAGAGGAAACTCGTTTATCAATGCCAAACAAAGAGCAGAAAAAATCAACTACAAGTTTGAGCTTAACGGAAATCGCTTAATTTTGGATAATTATTTTCTTACAGATGTAAAAAACAAATTCAGAGGACAGGAAGTAGATGTATATTTATACTTACCTGAAGGGCAATTATTCAAGCCGGATTCATCTGTACAAGATTATGACGATTCTGACAATGATTTTTTCAACTTACACTTTAGCGGTAACTACAATTACAAAGTACAAGGTTCAAAAATCAAATGCCTTGACTGCCCTGCCGAAGAAAATGAGTATGGAGACGAATATGATGATACGACCGAAAAAAGTTTCATAGAAAACGATACCGTAAATGGAGTTTCCATCGAAGTAAACGGAAAAGAAATTTTAAACGCAAAGAAAACCAAAGGAAAATTAACCACTGATGAAAACGGAGTTGTAATCAAAATTAACTAGGCCATGATAAAAATAATCATTCATATTACAAAATTCATTATTGCAGCAGTTACTGCATTATTGTTTGCCTCTTGTAACCTTAATGTGAATACTATTAAAGGAAGCGGAAATGTTACTACTGAAAAAAGAACCCTATCCGGTAATTTTACAAAAGTGTCGGTTAGCAATGCGATAGATCTTGTTATTATCCAATCTGATTCTACAGAAGTTGTTGTTGAAGCTGACGATAACATACAACAGGAAATCACAACAAAAGTGGAAAATGGAACGCTATACATCAAATGCAAATACAATAGTTTTCAGGATATTGCCACAAAAAGGGTAACCGTAAAAATGCCTGTTATCGATAAATTAGCAGCCTGGAGCGCCGCATCTATTATGAGTAAAGGCCTAATTCAGGGTCAGGATATTAATATTGAAGCTTCCAGTGCTTCAACTGTAGATGTGAATATCGAATCGGATAACATTACTTGTGATTCAGACAGCGGGAGCTCTATCCGCCTAGAAGGAAAAGCATTAAAAATGCAGGCTTCAGCTTCAAGCGGCGGTAGTGTTAGTGCTCGTAAACTATTGGCAAATGAGATTCATGCCGAAGCCTCAAGCGGAGGAGACGTAAATGTTCATCCAATTGTAAACCTTAAAGCCTCAGCCAGCAGCGGAGGAACTGTCAATTATGACATCACTCCAAAAACAATTGAAAAAACTTCAAGTTCAGGAGGAACGATTAGCCAGGGATAAACCTTATTTATCTGTTAAATGTAAAAAAATCATTCATCGAAAGTGGATGATTTTTTTATATTTGTCCAAATCAAATCTTAGAATTAATGAAAAAGAATACGGCCCTTCTTCTATTATTATTGGTTACGACCTTAACTTTTGCCCAGCGAAGAGAAAAAATAAAAGGATCTAAAATTGTAACCACTTCGGTAAAAGAAGTTGGTGAATTTGATGGCATTGAAGCAGATGACAATCTGGAAGTTTACCTGGAACGAGGAGAAAAAAACGAAATTAGAATTGAAGCCGATGACAATCTGCATGAAATCATTGGAACGGATTTAAGAGAAAAAGTACTTCGTCTCTATACTGCCAAAGAAAGTACGATCTTCAAAAAACTGGTTGTTCATGTTATCTATACCGGTTCATTAAAAACCGTAATTGCCAAAAATGAGGCTGTAGTCTATGCCATTCAGGAACTTAAATTAGACGATATCACTTTTCATAGCTTCGATTATTCTAAATTACTGCTCAACGTAAATTCTAAAAAATTCAGTTTGTTTGCAGATGACAGATCCAAAACCGAACTAAACTTAAAATCAGAAGATGCTTCCTTACAGCTAAGCAAAAACGCTTCGATTAAAACATTAGTTTCTTCCATAAAATTCAAATGTGATTTGTACCAAAAAACAACTGCCGCTATTGAAGGTATCGCCGAAAAAGCAACAATCCGTTTAGACAATAACGCTGTTTTTACAGGAATAAAATTTACTTTAAAAGAGGCTAACGTTACCACTGAAGGCTCTTCTGTCGCTACTATTTTGGCGGAGAACAATTTAGCAATCGCAGCCGGCGATAAGTCAGAGATCTCTCTATTTGGAAGCCCAAAAATCGAACTTACCCGTTTTAGCGAAGAAGCAAAACTCATCAAGAAACCAAGTCCTGTAAAAGCGAAGGCAACTACTCCGTTGCAGGGGTAGAGTTTGTGTGGTTTGAAGAAGTTTCAAGTTTAAAGTTTAAAGTTTCAAGTTTCAGGTTTCAGGTTTCAGGTTTCAGGTTTCAGGTTGGAATGAAGGGAATTGATAAAGCGATGATGAACACCTAGCCTAATCTGGCAAAGACGCAAAGACGCAAAGTTTTTACTTTTTAAAATATATCGGGCTGATGAACTGATAAACAAAAACAAAAAGTCCATTCGCAAAAACGAATGGACTTTTTCTATTTTAAGAGTTCCAACAACTTGAAACTTTCAGACTTGAAACTCCTTTTACGCCGTTGCAGGGGTAGATTCTTAGATTCTTAGAACCTTCTCCCTACTCTTTCGCAGCAAGATATCTCTCAGCATCCAGAGCAGCCATACATCCTGTACCTGCAGCAGTAATGGCCTGACGGTATACGTGATCGGCAGCATCTCCGGCTACGAAAACACCTTCTACATTTGTTTTAGAAGTTCCCGGAACATTTACAATATAACCGGTTTCATCAAGTGTGATATAATCTGCAAAAATATCTGTATTTGGTTTGTGACCAATGGCAACAAAAAATCCGGTTGCCGGAATGTCGAAAATTTCACCAGTCGTTTTGTTTTTTGCTTTTATTGCATGTACAACATTATCATCCCCTAAAACTTCAACGGTATCATGGTTCATTAAAATTTCAATATTTTCAGTTTTACGAACGCGCTCTTCCATAATTTTTGAAGCTCTGAATTTCTCACTTCTTACCAACATCGTTACTTTTTTACAAAGTTTAGAAAGGTAATGTGCTTCTTCACAAGCTGAATCTCCAGCCCCTACAATAACCACTTCCTGATTACGGTAGAAGAATCCATCACAAACAGCACAAGCAGAAACTCCTCCACCCATTTGTAAATAATGCTGCTCTGAAGGCAGTCCTAAATATTTAGCCGAAGCTCCTGTAGAAATAATAACAGTCTCACAGTGTAATTCGATCGTATCGTTAATCCAAACTTTATGAATATCTCCCGAAAAATCAACTTTAGTAGCCCATCCATCGCGGATATCAGCACCAAAACGTTTTGCTTGTTCTTGTAATTGAATCATCATTTCCGGCCCGGTAACTCCATCCACATAACCCGGGAAATTTTCTACTTCATTCGTTGTAGTCAATTGACCCCCTGGCTGCATTCCCTGATATAAAACCGGATTCATATTTGCTCTGGCAGCATAAATAGCAGCAGTATAACCCGCCGGACCTGAACCAATAATAAGGCATTTAATTTTTTCGATTGTATCTGACATAATATGATTGTATTATTAATTAATGGTCACAAAAATAAGTTTTTATTGTTGGAAAACGGAACAGATTAAATCAGTTTTAACTATTTCTCAATAGAGGCTTTAACCTGCGAAGGGAAATTAAAAATGGAAACAGAATACTCCTGCTTTAAAAAGCCAGCTTCTAATTACAGAAGACTTTTTCCTTTTGACTATATTTGACCTCTAATAGTGCTCATTTTCAAAAACTTAACCATTCCATTTCAACACCTTAACAAACATCAAACCAATCTATTCTATCTTAAATTCTTATAAAACGTACCGTTAATACAAAATTATACCTTCAGGATATGACAACAAAAGAAAAGCTAATATGTCTAGTGCTGTTTATTTTTCAACTGATGCAGGCACAATCTTCGAAATCTGAAGAGATACCCTTTCTGGATTTCACTCCTGTTATTGACGGAAAGCTGGACGATAGGCTATTAAATCTTAAAAAAAAGGAATTCAACCATTTTTTTCAGTTTGACAATCCTGCGGTCACGCCCACTAAAGTAAATTATCTGTTGGGATATACCGCAACACATCTTTATTTGTATATCGAAACTAAAGCAGATAGTATTACTTATCGCGATAGAGGTTTTATCAATGGTGACGGCTTTAAATTACTTCTGGCAAAACCTCAAAATGATTCACTTACAGACGAATACTATGACATTGCTTTCTCCCCTTCTAAAGACAAAAAATACTGGGCCCGAAAAAGAATCTGGGACTACAATCGAAACCAAAACCATGGTAAAAAACTAAGTCGTGAAACCCGATATGAAGAAATCTCTTATAAGGGTAAATGCGGTTTTGAGGTATTATTGGCATGGAAAGACGTATACCCTTATCATCCCTGGTTTTCTAACCCATTAGGATATAATCTGTATTTCGCAAAAGCCATACCAAACAACGCTGCAAATGGCTACTCAGTTGTTAAGGATGAAGGAATCTGGGATGAAGAAATTCCAAAAAGGAATTTCATGCCAATCGCTTTTGAAAAACCTAAAAAAGTAAATCAATCCATTATAACAGCTCAACTGGCCAAAAGAAATATTCAGGCTGATGAACCTCTGCAATTAAACCTAATAACAATAGCAAAAACAGCTCTGAATAAAACCATTGATGTTACTATCCAAAATGATTCTTCCAAAATATTTCCTGATAAAAAAATAAAGATCAGTTTTAAGAACAAACTGCAGCATAAATTAGTCCCCTTTGACTCTCATAATCTAAAATCGGGTCATTATAATTTTCTCATTCGTTCAGCCTCTGATACAATTGCACAATACGATTTTGTCATTTTCCCTAAGTTTAACTTCGACAGCATTCGTTCACAAATTACCAGAAATCCTTACCATTTGCAGCAAGGCACTTTAAATACCCTGTTGTTTAAAACAAACGAAGTCCAACAGCATTTCAACAATTTGAAATCCTACGAAAACGGAAAAAATGTATTGAAAGAATATCTCCAATTTGAAACGGAATTGAATTCCTTTTTAAAAGGCAGTGATCCGTACAAAGGAATTGCAAAACCTTATCGAAGAGCCTTCCAATCAAAATATGATGCTACTTTTCAACCTTACACTATAAAATTACCACAAGATTACAACCCTGAAAAAAAATACCCTCTACTGGTTTTTCTTCATGGCAGCGGACAAGATGAACAAACCGTCTTAAATCAGGCCAGAAGCGGCGGTAATTTTATTGAGATTGCTCCGTTTGCCAGAGATACGTATAACTGTTATGATTCTGAAAGTTCTCAAAATGACATTATTGAAGCCATTGAAGATGTACTGCTATATTTTTCAGGTGATAAAAATAAAATCGTTATTGCCGGATTTTCTATGGGAGGTTATGGCGCCTTGCGAACCTACTATCAACATCCTGAATTCTATAAAGGAGTAGCCGTATTTGCAGGCCATCCCGATTTGGCAAACGAGTGGCTGGGTGCAGGACATCCTAATTTTTTGGAGGATAAATTTCTGGTTCCCTTTTTAAAAACTTCTGTCATTGTTTATCATGGAAAGAAAGATGGTGCTTTACCCGTATCGGTCGCAGAAGAATTAATACAAAAACTAAAATCGAATGGAATTCCTGTCATCGGAAGAATAATCGAAGACAAAACCCACGAATATCCTGACGCAGAAACCAATAAAATCTACTTTGAATGGCTGACTAAAATCACAGAAAAGTAGTCATTGAGATGTACATAAAATCCGTAAAGCTTCAATCAAACTTTACGGATTTTAAAATTTTCAAACTAGATCGTTGTTACCTTCGACAAATCGACTCCAACACCTTTGAGTGCTGCATAAGTTAATTTGTCCATCACCGCTCCGTCAAAACAAATGGTCTGAAGTGTCTTGTAATATCGGTTTGTCAATGCAAATGTCGGACGGAACGAAACATTTCTAAAAACCGCTCCTTTAAACGAAACTTTATTCAATGCCGCATTAGAGAAGTTCACATCCATAAAAATATGTCCGTCAAGACAGAGCCCCGACAAATCTGAATATTTAAAATCAACTCCATTAAAGATGCAATCTATAAAGGTCATTTTTCGAAGATCAGATCTGGCTAGCTTTACATCAACCAGCTCTGCATCCATAAACTTTACTCCGCTTAACTCTGAAGCACTGAATTCGGTGCGCACGAGAGTCGCCTTGATGAAACTGGCACTGGAAAGATCAAGTGCAGAAAAAGTACAATCTGTCAGATTCGCTCCGGTAAAATTAGCTTCACGCACATCACTACCCTTAAACACACTGCCGGTTAGATCGGCATTCGAAAAGTCGCTGTCGCGCAAATCACTTCCAACAAATCTTCTGTTGACCAGACTAACTCCCGCTAAGTCCGTTTTTGCAAGGGCACTGCCACTAAAATTGATCAATAATGGCCGCTCCGATCTGTCAGAAGCACCCATTTCCTTAAATTCTTTTTGTTCCTGTACGTTAGTATCATTAATTACCTTAGAAATTGGCGTACTTTCAGAAGATTGAAGATTTTCTGAAAAATAATTAAGATCTACGTTTAAAATTTCTGCAAGTCGGTCTAAAGTAGCAATATCCGGAAAGGATTCTCCACGTTCCCATTTCCCTACTGCCTGCGGACTGATAAATAAAAGTTGAGCAAGTTGCGCCTGAGACATGTTTTGCTCTTTTCGTGCTTTGGCAATCTTGTTGCCGATTTTGTTAGCTTTCATAAATACTATCTTTTGTGATACCGCAAAATTAGTTTGACCTATTCTCTGAAGCCTTAAAAATACCGCTCCTTATAGTTGTAATCACGCTACTTATAGTTGTATTTCGCAACTGACGGTAGCCAGTAACAAATTTAAAGACTATACCCGCCAAACATGCTGTAATGTTGCAAAAAAGTAAGAAGTAAATAAAGAATATTTTTTTTCCTGATAAAAAGTACAAGACCGTTTGAATATTTTCTACAATAAAACAAAACGGGTAAAAAACAAAAAAGTCTTTTCAAAGGGCCGAAAAGACTTTTTTAAGGATGCTAAACCAATTGATTTTACCTCGTGCAAATATACAACCCAATACGGAATTTAGAATTCGACACCTGTTTTCCTTACAAAACAGAGCTCAAAAAACAAACTCAATCTTATTCTACAATAAGTTTCTCGGTTGATTCAGCTCCATCCTGATTTACTTTCAGGATATAAACACCTTTTTGCAAACCTTCAATAAACACTTCTCTGTTTGTAGTCGAAACAGAAAAAACCATTTTACCCGACATGTCAAATATTTTTACATCCTTTAAGGCAATTAGCTTAGTTTGCAGGTATAACTTCCCTTGTGGTACAGGATTTGGGTAAACCGCAAAACCTTCAATTTTATTATCAACCACTCCTAAACTACTTTTTTCGACTGTTATGATATAGTTTTTTACCGTGCCATCCTGAGCTGTTACTTCAATAGTAATCATTGTGCTGGCTCCGGTAGCTAAACTTATTTCCTGAGAAGGATTTCCACTGGTCACCGCTACCCCATTTACTTTTATCGTTGCACGATTATCAGTAGTAATTGGCGTTATTTTTATACTGCCAGCTCCGCTAGACACTTTGGCCGTATAAGCTGTCGTTTCGGAAGAGAAAACTGTAGTAAGCACTCCGGCACTCAGATTTAAATTACTTAAAGTAGCGACATTACTTAACGTACTAACTGCTGCGGGATTACCGGTGCTTGTTATTGTTAAATAGGAAGGATAATAAGAACTTCCTGTATACTCCATGATCATAACCTGATAAGTTGTTCCAGGGGTTAATCCAGTGACTATTATCTTGTTATCAACATTGATATGAGTAATAACATACCAACCAGTTGTTCCTATCTGATCTCCCAAACCAAAAGCAGGGTTACCCTGATAACTACCATTTCTCAATTCAGAAACAGGATTAGGGTTCGGAACAGAATCAGCATTGGTACCCGCCCGCATAAATACGGTTCTTGACCCTCCATTCCCATTTGTCCAGTTCAATGTAATGCCCGTTGATGTCGTATTGGTGAAAGTAAGCCCCGTGGTCTGAATCGTCGGTTGTGGCAAAAGTCTAAAAACTCTAATCCTATATATTTTTACAGTACCATCCTGAGCTGTGACCTCTACTGTAATAAGATTAGAATTAGCATAAAGACTACCTACTTCCAGATTACCAATCACTTGCGAAGGTGTTCCACTAGTCACTGCTATCCCATTTACTTTTATCTTCGCATTGGCATCAGAAGCCACCGGCGTTACTGTTATACTACTGACTTCGTTAGGAACTCTGGCATAGTAATCAGTGGTTTCTGATTGAAAAACAGTAGTCAGTGCTCCGGCACTCAGATTTAAATTACTTAAAGTAGCGACATTACTCAACGTAGTAATTGCTGCGGGATTACCGGTGCTTGTTGTTGTTAAATAGGAAGGATATCCAGGGTTGCCATTAAACTCCATCACGATTACCTGATAAGTCTTTCCGGGAGTCAAACCGGTTATCACTGTCTTATTATCGGTATTAATCTTAACAATGGTATACCAGCCTGTTGTACCTATCTGATCTCCTAAACCGAAAACCTTATTCTCTGCAAAATAAATATTATCCGGTACAGGAGCAGAACCTATACCTTCCCGCATAAATACAATCCTTCCTCCTCCATTCCCATTTGTCCAGTTCAATGTCGTTCCGGTTGATGTGGTATTGGTAAAAGCAAGATTTGAAGCTTGCATAGTAGGCACTGTCTGCGCCATTGTTTGAAAAACCGACAAAAAAGTGATCACATAAACCAAGAAAGGCTTTTTCGGAAAAAAGAAAGTAAAAGTACGATTCATATCAAAATGTTTTTTTTTTAAGTTTTTAAACTAAATCGAAATTTCTTACAGTGTCATTTTTAGTACTTTAGGCACTTTCGACAATCCATTTTAATTTATTTAATAATTAAATAGCTACAAAACAAAGTAACAAGTAAAAAATCAGGAAGAGTTCGCAATTCAATAAACACAACTGCAGATGTAATAATTGGGTGATTCACGCAATAAACGGGAAAGCGAGTAATGAAAAAGATTTGGTGCATCGGCTATCTTGAGATGCTTATTTGTGAAAAACAAAGAAAATGGGAGGAATTTTGTCGGGATGCCTCGATTCGAACCTGCGGACTTCCCTATTCTAATCGGGGCGCAATAACAGTTCAGCTATAGGATTTCAGTTTAAAGAAAAAAAAAGTCTTCCCAAAAAATGAAAAGACTTTTGTCGGGGTGCCCCGATTCGAACCTGCGGCCTTCCCGATTCCAATCGGGACGCGATAACAGTTCTAGCTATAGGATTTCAGTTTAAAGCAAAAAAAAAGTCTTTCCAAAAAATGAAAAGACTTTTTTCGGGGTGCCCCGATTCGAACCTGCGGCCTTCCCGATTCTAATCGGGGCGCAATAACAGTTCAGCTATTAGGATTTCAGTTTAAAGCAAAAAAAAAGTCTTTCCAAAAAATGAAAAGACTTTTGTCGGGGTGCCCCGATTCGAACCTGCAGCCTTCCCGATTCTAATCGGGACGCGATAACAGTTCTAGCTATAGGATTTCAGTTTAAAGCAAAAAAAAAGTCTTTCCAAAAAATGAAAAGACTTTTGTCGGGGTGGCAGGATTCGAACCTGCGGCCTCCTGCTCCCAAAGCAGGCGCGATAACCGGGCTACGCTACACCCCGTAAGCGGGTGCAAAGATAGAACTATTTTTTACTTATCCAACAACAATTTTAAAAATATCAGTTTTTTTATTTTCAAAATAACTTCAAAATATAGAATATCAAACACTTCACTTTTCAATTAGCACAAAAAAATATAAATATACCCTCAGATTAAAACATTACAACGATTCAGTCCTTTACATATACTCCATTTTAACACATCGTCTCGTAAGTTCTGAACTTATTTAATGAAGGGATTTCACTTTATTTAAATACATATCCCCTCCAATGCGAAAGAAATATTTTTCGCATTGTATTTTGTTAGGGGCCACAACTATTTTATTTTTCACAACCAGCCTTGTAAAAGTTTTGAAAAAGAAAAATGAGCAGTAAAATTTACACCCACTTTTAATTCCCTTTTTCTGACTAAAGTAAGATTTTGTTCTTTTTAGACTAAAATAAATCGAAAAATAGAACGAAATTTCGTTCCTGTTTTTTCATTATCGTTAAAATCAATTCCAGAAAACACGCACCATACAACGATTAACCGAAGATTCACAAATGTTAACAAAATAGATTTTCAGAAACCATAAATAATTGTATTTTTACGGTTCAAAATTCAGAAAATAAATGGGCAAAATCATTGCGATTGCTAATCAAAAAGGAGGCGTTGGAAAGACTACAACATCTGTAAATCTTGCAGCCTCATTAGGTGTTTTAGAAAAGAAAGTATTGTTGATCGATGCTGATCCACAAGCCAATGCTACATCTGGCCTTGGGATTGACGTAGAATCAGTTGAAGCCGGAACTTATCAAATCCTGGAACACAGTATAACACCAAAAGAAGCTGTTTTAAAATGTACATCTCCAAATGTCGATGTAATACCTGCACACATTGACCTTGTTGCCATCGAAATCGAATTGGTTGACAAAGAAAACAGAGAGTACATGCTTAAAAAAGCGTTAGAAAGCGTAAAAGACGAATATGACTTTATCATTATCGACTGTGCGCCTTCTCTAGGTTTATTAACCCTGAATGCTTTAACAGCTGCTGATTCTGTGGTTATCCCAATCCAATGCGAATATTTTGCACTTGAAGGATTAGGAAAATTATTGAACACCATAAAAAGTATTCAAAAAATACACAACCCGGATCTTGACATAGAAGGATTGTTACTAACCATGTACGATTCAAGATTACGTTTGTCTAATCAGGTTGTAGAAGAAGTTCAAAAACACTTTAATGATATGGTTTTTGATACCGTTATTCAACGAAATGTTAAACTGAGCGAGGCACCAAGTTTTGGAGAAAGCATCATTAATTATGACGCAACCAGTAAAGGAGCCGTTAATTACATTAATTTAGCTCAGGAGATTATAAAGAAAAACAGCAAATAGTTTTTATGACAAAAGCAATTAAAAAACAAGCCTTAGGAAGAGGATTATCAGCGTTATTAAAAGATCCGGAAAACGACATTACATCAGTAGAAGACAAAAATGCTGATAAGGTTGTTGGAAATATCATTGAGCTTGAAATAAGTGCTATCGAAATAAATCCGTTTCAGCCCCGAAGCAATTTTAATGAAGAATCGTTACGCGAATTAGCCACATCTATTAAAGAACTTGGTGTAATTCAACCTATTACTGTTCGTAAATTAGATTTCAACAAATATCAGCTCATCTCAGGAGAGCGTCGTTTACGTGCTTCGACTTTAGTAGGCTTAACGCATGTTCCTGCCTATATTCGTATTGCCAATGACAACGAATCATTGGTTATGGCTTTGGTTGAAAACATCCAGCGTCATGACTTAGATCCGATTGAAATTGCACTTTCTTATCAACGTCTGATTGACGAAATTCAACTTACACAGGAGCAAATGAGTGAGCGTGTTGGAAAAAAACGCTCTACAATTGCCAATTATTTACGTCTTTTAAAACTGGATCCGATCATTCAAACAGGTATCCGTGACGGTTTTATCAGTATGGGACACGGTAGAGCAATCATTAATATTGAAGACTTAGACATTCAGACTGATATCTACCAAAAAATAGTAAGTCAGAATTTATCTGTCCGTGAAACTGAGACTCTGGTAAAAAACTATCATGAAAGTTTAAAACCAAAAGCAGAAGGAAAACCTAAAGCAGAATCTTCTTTTGTGGTTAGAGAAACACAAAAAAACACTTTCAACGATTATTTTGGTTCGAAAGTTGATATAAAAGTCGCCGGCACGGGTAAAGGAAAAATCACCATTCCATTTGACTCTGAAGCCGACTTTAACAGAATAATAAAATTAATAAACGGATAGTGAATAAAATTGTCCCCATAAGTCTATTGTTCTTTCTCATAGGAACCGTTTCTCTTTTTGCTCAGGTAAAAAAAGACACGGTTTTGGTTGTTAAAGACACTAGCAAATTGCAGGAAATCGATCCTCTTACCCCTGCAAAAGCAGCATTCTACTCGGCAATTTTACCGGGTTTAGGTCAGGCATACAATAAAAAGTACTGGAAAATCCCTTTGGTCTACGGAGCGATTGGTACGAGTTTATACTTCTATCTTGACAACAACAAAAAATACCACGATTATCGCGAAGCCTACAAACGAAGACTGGAAGGCTACAATGACGATAAATATAAATTCCTGGACGACAGCAGACTTATTGCCGGTCAGAAATTTTATCAGCGAAACAGAGATTTATCACTATTATTTGTCGTTGGTTTTTATGCCTTAAACATTATCGACGCCAATGTTGACGCTGCACTGATTCAGTTTAACGTAAACGAAAGATTATCATTGCGCCCGGAAATTTACCCTGACGCTGTAACTTTCAAACCAAATGTTGGACTAACTTTTAATTACCACTTTTAAATAACTCCGGTTACTTGAATTTTAAAAAAAATACACGAAATGAAAATTGCGCTTTTAGGATACGGAAAAATGGGTAAAGTAATCGAGCGAATTGCTTTGGAAAGAGGTCATGAAATTGTTTTGAAAAAAGACGAATTCAGTACTTACGACGGACTTTCAACAGCCGATGTTGCGATCGATTTCAGCGTCCCTACTGCTGCCGTTGACAATATCTCCAATTGCTTTCATGCTAATGTACCTGTGGTTTCAGGAACTACAGGATGGCTAGAACACTATGACGAAATGATATCGCTTTGCAACGAAAAGAAGGGTGCTTTTATTTCGAGCTCTAACTTTAGTTTAGGGGTTAATATTTTCTTCGAACTGAACGAATACTTAGCTAAAATCATGTCTCAACTGGATTCGTATAAAGTTACGATGGAAGAAATTCATCATACACAAAAACTGGATGCTCCTAGCGGTACGGCAATTTCTTTAGCCAAAGGAGTTATCGAAAACAGCCAATACACCAATTGGACTCTGGACGAAGCAAAAAACAACGAAATTCATATTGAAGCTAAAAGAATTGGCGAAGTACCAGGAACCCATACTGTAACTTACGACTCACCTGTAGACAGCATCGAATTAAAACACACTGCACACAACCGCGAAGGGTTTGCTCTTGGAGCGGTAATCGCAGCAGAGTGGCTTGCCGGAAAAACGGGAATCTATTCTATGAAAGACGTATTAAATTTAAAATAAACAGTTAGAAAGGTTTAGGTAAAATTTCAAATTAAGTCCCGAACCTAAAACTTTAAATAAAATATTATGACACTATATCTTTGGTTTGTATTTTTCTTAGCCGTTCAGGTTATTCATTTTATCGGAACCTGGAAATTATATCAGGCTGCCGGAAGAAAAAGCTGGGAAGCTGCGATTCCGGTATACAATTCAATCGTTTTAATGAAAATAATCAGTCGTCCAACCTGGTGGACTTTATTGCTTTTCATTCCTATTATTAACCTGATTATGTTTCCGGTGGTTTGGGTGGAGACTTTAAGAACGTTTGGCAAAAAAACAACTTTAGATACTCTTTTAGGAATTTTCACTTTAGGTTTCTATATCTATTATGTTAGCTACACTCAAAAACTAGTATACAATGCTGACCGAAAATTAACTTCTGAAAATAAAGCAGGTGACACCCTGAGTTCTTTACTTTTTGCCGTTATCGTAGCAACATTGGTACATACTTATTTAGTACAACCTTATACAATTCCTACTTCCTCTTTAGAAAAATCTTTATTGATTGGGGATTTTCTGTTTGTAAGTAAAGTAAATTATGGCCCAAGAGTCCCTATGACTACGGTTGCATTACCAATGGTACATGACTCTATTCCGTTTGTAAAACAAAGATCCTATTTGAAATGGCCACAATTGCCTTATTTCAGATTACCTGCTTTAGAAAAAATAAAACGAACTGATATTGTCGTTTTCAACTGGCCGGTAGATACGGTTCACTATTTTTACGAACCAAAAGGAAGACCGGGGGTTATCAAACCAATTGATAAAAAATCAAATTACGTAAAAAGATGCGTAGGTATTCCGGGGGACAGCTTATCGATTAAAGACGGATTTGTTTTCATTAACGGAAAAAAATTAGTTTTACCGGAAAGAGCAAAACCTCAATATTCTTATTCCGTAGCCATAGACCCAAAAATCCCTATTGATTTTGAATCTTTAGTAAGAGAACTTGATATTACAGATGGAGCAGGATTTAAAAGCGAAAAAAGAGATACTCTTTATTTCAGAGCTTTGACTGAGGCAAGTGCAGAACGTCTGAAAAATACGCCTGGTATTACTGCCGTTACAAGAGAAATTGACCACGGAAATGACAACGCTATTTTCCCGCACATCAACAAATGGAATCAGGATAATTTTGGTCCGATTTATATTCCGGAAGCAGGGAAAACAGTTGCTTTAACCAATGAATCATTACCGTTTTACAAAGACATCATCACCACTTACGAAGGAAACACTTTACAGTTGGATGGTTCTAAATTCTTAATTAATGGTAAACCTGCTACAACTTATACTTTTAAGCAGAATTACTATTGGATGATGGGAGACAACCGTCACAACTCTGAAGACAGCCGCTACTGGGGTTACGTTCCGGAAAATCATATTGTAGGAAAACCGGTTTTCATCTGGATGAGCTGGGATACTAACGGTAAAGGAATCAACAAAATTCGTTGGAGCAGAGTTTTCACAACTGTTGATGGTGAAGGACAACCACAATCTTACTTTAAGTATTTCTTGTTTATTCTTGCAGCCTATTTTGTTGGAGAATATTTCTGGAAAAAAAGAAAACAAAACAAAGCATAAATAAAAAAAGTTATTTTTGTTTCAGGTTTCAAGTTTCAGGTTCACTCACAACCTGAAACTTGAAACCTGAAACTTTTAAAGCAATTAAAGATGAACTCTCTATTACTTCCTACTTATTTTCCATCGATCAGCCACTTTGCAGTTATGGCACAATCTGAAAATATTACTTTTGAAATGGAAGATAATTTTCAGAAACAAACTAACAGAAACCGTACCTACATCTATAGTCCGAACGGAATTCAGTTACTAAATATACCGGTTAAACATTCGAAATCAGGTCATCAGAAAACAAAAGATGTTATCATCGAGAATGAATTTGACTGGCAAAAACAGCATTTCAAATCATTGGAAGCTGCGTACAGAAGTTCTCCTTTTTTTGAGTTCTTTGAAGATGATATTCGTCCTGTTTTTGAAAAGCAGCACACTTTTTTAATGGATTTAAATCTGGAAGTTCTGGACATCACCACTAAATGTCTGCGCATGAAATTAGCGTTTGGTAAAACCACAGAATATTTTCATGAGGTAGAAAATATCTCCGATTTCAGGGTTTTGGCTAACGGAAAAAAAGACCTTAATTCATTTGAAAAGTACACTCAGGTTTTTGATGACAAACATGGTTTTATCAACAATTTAAGCGTTCTGGATTTACTTTTTAATGAGGGTAAATTTGCTATGGATTATTTGAAAACACAAAAACTACTGGTTTAATAGTTAACCGCAAAGTTCGCAAAGATTTTTTTTAGCCACAGATTCCGCAGATTAACACCGATTTTTAAAATCTTTTCAATCCGTGAAATCTGTGGCTATTTTTTTTTAATTTATTTCGGCCTTATCGTTAAGTGCTTTTAAGTCGAGCCATCTTGATAATGTTTCCATGATTCGCTTCTTATCACTCTCCGGAAAATCCTTCACTCTCGTAGTGTGGCTCCCCCCGGGAAGAACCATTTTTAATGCATCTAATTTGGAATCAGGTGTTGGAGCGCACGAGTACCAGGTGTCGTAACCACCATAGATGTACAAAATTTTGCTGCCTTTATTTTCTACATATTTTCGTACTTCTCTAATGTATTTCGGATTGTATTTTATAACCACTCCTTTGGGTGCAAATCGATCATTGGAAGCACTCTTTACCACCTGAAGCAAATCGGCAACCGGAGAAAAATCAAATCCATAGTACCCCAATTCTTTTAAATGTTGATAATAGGACGGCAAGTAATGAAAATACATCTTATCATTATAAGTTCTTACACCTGAAACCTCATCCAAATAGGCAAACAGCTCTTTCGGACTCGCTGTTACTGACGGAATAGCCTCGCATTTTCCTCCCCATTGCCAAAAAGAAAATGGAAATTCTAAAACTGCATATTCTAATGCTTCAGCGAAAGGAACTTCGGCAAAAGTCATTTTCTTCTCTTCTGCATATTGTTCAAACTCCTTTAAAACGGCTTCTCTATTTTCTAAAACTGCTCTCTGAAAGGCTGTAATTTTAGCCCTGCATTCTGCTGTCCCCACTGTTTTAGTATGCTCTACTGTTCGGGGATCTTCCTGAGTATTAATTAACGGTGCCACATAAGGCATTGCCACATCCACATCATCCGGATATTTTGATTTATAAATCAAAGCTGTTTCACCACCTTTACTTATTCCGGTCGAAATCCATTTTCCTGTATACAACTGCTTCAGTTTTGTTACAAGATTGTGGTAGTCGGCGATAGCCTGATCGTTTGTTAAATATTCCCATGGAAGCGGTTCCGGTCGCGACTTTCCATAAAAGCGGTATTCGACTGCAATCTGATTTGCGTTTAACAGTTTACTCACCTCACTTTTGATATTATTGGTATTGTATCCATGAGTTTCAATAACCATTGGGTTACTAAAATTCAGATGCGAGAGGTAAACATAATGCTTGAAAGTTCCTTTTTGCGGATTTTTATGATCTAAAGGTTCGTCTAAAATCAATTGGTATGACTCTGCATAACCTTCTAAATTTTCTATCGTTGTGATTTCGGCTTTTGGAAACAATACCGTGAGCTTCTGGTACAAATCTGATTTATTCTGCGCTGACACAAAATACGAACTCAGAACAACACACAGGAGCAATACTAAACGCTGTATACTTTTCATTTTTTAAGTTTTAATTGATCTTTAAAAATACAGGCATTACAACCCAGAATCCAATAGTATATTACCCTTAAATTATTCTATTTTATCTACTTTAAGTTAAAATACCACTATCCCAAAATATTGGCTTATTTTTAATCCAGAAAAACAACAAAAAACTATTAACCTTAAAACAACAAATATGACCATTGGAGTTGGCGGATCTAACGCAATTGCAGAATTAGAAAAAATACAAAACATGACCCTGAATGTAAAGTCCATTCAGCCGGAGGAATATCAAATGCGCATTCAGAAAGCGGTGTCACTTATGAAAACAGCAGGTTTTAAGTCCTTATTCGTGAACGCAGGAACCAATCTATACTATTTTACCGGAACCAAATGGAATCCCTCTGAAAGAATGGTTGGAGCCTTATTGTTTGAAGACGGCAGTCTGGAATATATTGTTCCAAAATTTGAGGAAGGTACTTTTAGAAAATTCATGAAAATTGAAGGGCATTTAAATTGCTGGGAAGAACACGAATCGCCATCTGTTTTATTTGGAAAGATCCTGGAGACCAAAGGCATAAACAACGGTAAAATTGCACTGGACGAATCTGCCGGTTATTTTTTAGTTGATGCTATCGTAAAAGCCAATCCAAATTACGAATTCGAAAATTCCCAACCGGTTACAACTGGCTGTCGCATTCAGAAATCAGCAAATGAAATTGCGATCATCCAACAAGCCAAAGAAATTACGATGGTGGTTCAACGTGCCGCTGCACGTATTTTGCATCCGGGTATAAAAGCCGAAACGGTTGTCGATTTTATCAATCAGGCACATATCAAAGCGGGAATTGCTTCAGGCTCTCACTTTTGTATTGTATTGTTTGCCGATGATTCTCAATATCCTCATGGGGTTACTACTCCTCAGGATTTAAAAGATAACGATGTTGTACTTATTGACACAGGATGTCGTTTGGAAGGTTACCTGTCTGATATCACCAGAACTTATGTGTACGGAACCCCAACGGAAGCACACGTCAAAATCTGGAATTTAGAAAAGGCTGCACAAAAAGCCGCTTTTGATGCAGCACAATTAGGAGCAACCTGCGGTTCGGTCGATGATGCCGCACGTAAAGTAATTGCTGCAGGCGGTTTGAGTGCCGATTACGAATTGCCTGGATTACCTCATCGCGTTGGTCACGGAACAGGATTAGATATTCACGAACATCCGTATTTGGTAAGAGGTAATACTACTGTTCTGCAAGAAGGAATGGTAGTAAGCAACGAACCTATGCTTTGTATTCCGGGTCAATTCGGGATTCGTCATGAAGATCATTTTTACATGACCGCTGAAGGTCCAAAATGGTTCACTACTCCAATGCACAGTATTGATAATCCGTTTGGGATTGGTATCAATTAAGCTGTATTTAATTTAAAAAAGCATAAAAAAAGGGAAACAATATCGTTTCCCTTTTCTTCTTTACAAACCAAATTATTTATTTAACCAATAACTTTTTAGTATCTGTGAAGCTTCCATCTGTAGCTACCACTATATAAACTCCTTTTCTAAGACGGTTTACCGGATAAGAAAGTGTGTTTTTTACAATGTCAATAACATTTCCTGTACTGTCGTAGATGGTGATTTTAGTATCCGCCAGGTTTAAATTAGCGAAATTGAAATTAACCACATCCGACGCCGGATTAGGATACATCGTAAATGATTTTGTAAAATCAGTCTGATCTGCTCCTGCACTTCCGTTTTGCAAATCAATGGTCAACGGAGCGCTCCAGTTACTTGCATCAGTTGCATTTTTAGCTCTAACTCTAAACTGATAAACGGTTTGCGTACCTTGTTTCGGAACCCATAAATAATAGGTTGTGGAAGTTCCGAAAGTGGTCCAGCCTGTAGCAGCATTATTCAACTGCACTTCATAACTTGTTGCATTCGCCACTGTATTCCATGAAGCATAAAATCCGGATGAATACACTCCTGAATTCCCAATATTTGTTGGTGTCGGCAAAGTTGTCGGATTAGGTGCTGTACCTGCAACGACTGTATAATCTTCGACATCACCATCTCCAATGTTTCCACAAGCTGACGGGTTCGAATAATATTTCATTACAATACGCATTCTGGTCGTTCCGGTAAATGCAATCGGTGTAAAACTGCCTGTGGCTGTTCCGGTAGAAGAAATTCCGTCAATCACTTTTTCAGAAGCATCAAAAACATTGTTTTTATTGTAATCGATCCACACTCCCCAATATTCTAAATAAGATCCTCCGGAAAAACCTGCTGCCAGACTTACACTTGTTGCTGTTCCCGGAGTTACGGTCACGGTTTTAGAAGTAAGATTGGCATAGCCGCCTGCATCTTTACCGGATGTATTGGTGAAACTTCCAATAGTTACTGAATTAATGTATTCGTAATTATTATTCCCCTGAGCAGTACAATACGCTGAGCCTGCCGTAAGAGTGGCTGTAACCTCATTAGAATAAGCGGAGTAAATGCTGTTTGCTTTTGCACGTACTCTGTATTTATAAGTACTTCCGGCTGTCAAACCTGTGTTGGTATAAGTAACCGCTGTACTTGCTAATGTTGTGATCTCGGCAAAAACATTATCTGCTCCTGCTCTTTCTACCACAATGTTTGTCGCATTAGTTGCGTTGTTCACCCATGTCAATTGTGCTTGTAAACTGGTATTGTTCACTGTAGCTGTCAGACTTGAAGGTGCCAAAACGGTTACAGGTGCCTGAGTTCCGGCCTGAATGGATTCGTTTGGCTTCGTATTGTAAGCATAGTCTAAAACAGAATAACCAACTCCACCCGCTTCTACTTTAACATGCATCCAGCCATAACATGTACGCCCTCTGCTTTTATATTCAAAACCGATATAACCTGTTTGATTGTCCCAGGCTGTATAACTTGCCGTTCTTAAATCTAACTGATCCGGATATGCCGCTCCAGGGGTTACAAAATTACTTGAAGCACCAATTGTAGTTCCCTCTGTAATTAAACTAATGTTACGTGTACCTGCAGGTCCTACCAGTCTTTTGCCATAAGTTTCTACTTTTAAAGCGGCAGCGGCAAACTGCCATGCTCCATACTCCGTATTATCTCCAATTCCTAAATCAAAATACTGCCAGGTTTGGGCTGCCGAAGCAACATAATCAGGATTGTTTACATAGAAAACTCCGTAAGGCGCATCAAATTTCAAATTGATTGTTTTTGATGACATATCAAGAGTCGCAATTCCTCCAGTGATTGCAGCATCTTTAAAGGTAATCGTCACAGCAGCATCATTTGCAGGTAGATGTGCGGTTGCTTTTCCGGTAAAGGAAACCACTACTTTACTATTTCCCTGAAGCGTCAGTACAGCGGTTAATCCTGAAGGAACTCCTGTAATCGTATAATCAGTTCCGGCTGTTAAAGTTCCTGTGCTTTTTGTAAAAGTTCCATTGTTAGTAGATAACGAAATTGTACTGGTCGTAGTAACACCACCGTCATTTGCCTCTGCCTCGTACAGTATACTTTCTGATAGAACAACGGCCGTTTTGTTAGTCACACCGGTATAAATAGGTGCATTGGGTTGTGTATTATAGGCATATTCAGAAATGGTGTAACCGTCTCCATTTGCCGCAACACTTATTTTGAACCAGCCATAGCAAGGTAATCCATCGATTTTGTATTCAAAACCTACATATCCGGATTTTCCATCCCAAGCGGTATAACTCGCTGTTCTTAAATCTAATTGATTTGGGTATGCTCCCGGAGCGGTCATATTACTTGTCGGGCCAACTGCGGTGTTTTGTGCTAATAAGGTAATGTTTCGGCTGCCACTTTCACAAGTTAATCTTTTGCCATAAGTTTCAATTTTTAGCGCATTGGCCGCATAACGCCAACCTCCGAATGAAGTGTCGTCTCCTTTTGCAATATCAAAAAACTTCCAGACTAAATTTGAGGAGATGTTAATATCCGGCATGTCTACAAAGAAGATTCCATAAGGATCCGTAAATCTTAAATTGTAAAACAAAGCAGTACAAGACAATCCTGTGGTTCCTCCTGTAAATGCCGCAGGTAAAAATGTTATTCCGGCAGTTGTATTTTGCGCTGCCGCGTGATTTGTCGCTTTTCCTGAAAGTGTTACTGTCACCTGACCATTTGAATTTACAGTAACAACCGGTGTGATTCCGGCTGGAAAAGTATGTGTAAAATGGGTTCCGGCTGACAAAGTTCCTGAACTTAGTGCAAAAGTTTTTCCTCCGCTTAAAGTTACCACTGAGGCTGTATCAAAAGATCCATCATTGATAATGGCTTCTTTAAAAGTAGTTCCGGTTGCCACTAAACTGCTTTCAGTCGTGTTTACTCCGGTGTCAATTAAGTTTTGAGGCTGCCAGAGTGTGATCCTTGCCGGATGCTGCAATGCAGCCAGCATTCTGTCAATCTGACCTTGGGTGTACATTTTGTAACAGCCTTGTGCGCCATTGTACCCCATGTAGTTTTCTATATTTACTTTATCTCCTGTACAATTGGTTCCCGGTGTACAAGCCAAGGTGTGCTGACCGTCTTCTGCAGGGGTGTCGGCAACTTCATCTGTGCCGGAGCATCCTCCTTCGAAAGTATGAATAAGGTTTAAGAAATGTCCGAATTCATGTGTAAGGGTTGCTGAAAATTCTTTGCTGTAGGAGTTGTCGTAAAGATAAGCTCCATTAAAAACGACACGTGCTGTATTATTGGCCGTCATACCAGAATCAGGATACCATGCAACTCCTGAATTGTTAAAAACTCCTTCGTTATACAAATCGTTCTGAATATAAACGTTCATATATTTTTTATTGTCCCAGGCATCGGCAGCAATCTGATCATCGTAGCCACCGCCATTTCCGTAACCGTTTTTAGCTGCATGGAAAACAACTCCTGTCGTACATCCGCCATTAGGATCTTTTTTTGCCAGTTTAAATTCGATGTTTAATGTTCCTCTTCTCGCTTGAAAAAAGGGCTCAACTGTTTGGTAGTCGGCATTCCTGCCATTGAAATCGTCATTTAGTTGAGCCAAATGATTGACAATTTTTTCATAGGTAATGGTTTTTCCGCTTTGAACGTCTCCATAAATATGGAAAACCACGGGGATAACATAAGTAGGTGTTGCTGCTGTTTTTGAAGTTTTGCTTTTACGCTGGAGGGTAAATGTTTTGGTAAAGGCTTCAAAATCTTTTTTTTCCTGAAGTGATTTGGGGCTATTCCGATACACTTTGGCGTTTTCTTCTGTCGTCCGGCAAGGAAGTCCCTGCGCGCTCATTTTCCCTATCGAAAAAACAAGCATTAATACTAGTAGTTTTGTTTTCATTTTTTTTGGGTTAATTTGTTGCCACCAAATTTACCAGCATAGCTTCTATTTTACTGATACTATGTTATTTAAAAATAATATATAATTAACAACTTTTTAACTTTAAAAAAACACATAATTAAAAAATAAACCAAATAAATCAAGCATTCGCGAACAAAATTGATTATTTTTTAAATAAAACAAAACCGAGACTTCGACTTCGCTCAGTCGGACAATGTAATTCAATAAGTAAGACCTGACCTTCACTCAGTCTGACAATGGGATTCAATAAACACTTCGGCTTCGCTCAGTCGGACAATGGTATTCAATAAGTAAAACTTGAACTTCGCTCAGTCCGACAATGGGATTCAATAAACACTTCGGCTTCGCTAAGTCGGACAATGTAATTCAATAAATAGGACCTGACCCTCACTCAGTCCGACAATGGGATTCAATAAACACTTCGACTTCGCTCAGTCGGACAATGTAATTCAATAAATAGGACCTGACCCTCACTCAGTCGGACAATGGGATTAAACAAAAAAAAAACCGGAACCTAATTAAAGGCCCCGGTTAAAAACAGGAAAACTAATTCAAATTAAAATTTATCCCAGAAAATTTTTGTAGTCATTAAATCTCCTCCTATTGCAGCTGAGGCAGCTTCATAATTTTCTTTGTTTAAGGTTTTATCAAAAAGAGAGTAAATAGTACGAACCGGTACTTTTCCTTTTGCCGCATCAACAGCAGTTGAAGGGGCTAACAATACAGGGAAATCTAATCTTCTGTATTCTGTCCAGGCTTCAAATCCTCTATTGTAATAAGCAATCCAAAGCTGGTAAGCAATTTTTTCTTTTGTCGTTCCGGCAGCAGTTGCAAAGTCAACATCGGTTCTGCTCAAATAAGTTTGCGCATCAGCACTCGCAACTCCCCAGAAATTCATACTGGCCAAAATTCCTTTTTTATAATATTCTTCCGAAGTTCCTCCTACGCTAAATCCTCTGTTTGCAGCATCTGCCAAAAGGAAACAGGTTTCGGTGTAATCAAAAATTACTCCCGGGTTTGTTTTTTCTTTCAATCTTGATCCCATGTTTGAAAAATCACCATAACTTACTTGTTTGGCATAAGGAGCTCCTTTATAATTTCCTTGCTTTTTAGAATTTGGATTAAAGAATATATCACGTCTTGGGTCATTTTTTCCATTTAACTGATTCACAAAATATTCAGTCGGGATAGTTTGACTTTCGTTTACCAAAGTATCATACAACGGATTCATGTCTACAAGTGATGAAAAATACTGGAACAATGCTGTTTGATCTTCACTGGTCATTACTCCTGAATTGTAAGCACTTTCTACTATTGCTTTTGCTTTAGCAGGCTCAATGTCTGCAAGGTGTAATCCCAATTTTAATTTCACACTATTCGCTAATGTTTTCCATTTTGCCACATCGCCTTTGTAAATTAAATCGGCTTTACCAAAGCTCTCTTTACTGCTGTCCATAGCAGCAACAGCAGCATCTAATCTGGCAGCCAGATCTAAATAAATGGTTTTGGCATCATCGTATTTTGGATAAGGATATAGATTAATATCCAAAGCTTCACTGTAAGGCACGTTTCCAAATAAATCTACAAGTGCCTGATATGCCATCACAATCTGAACGTCAAGTACTGCGATTTTGTTTTTCTTAATTGCAGTATCAACAGCTCCTAAAGCTTCTTTGCTCTTTATGTCTTTTTGAGCGTTTACCAAATCCTGCAAAACGTCTCTGTATAACAACGTTGAAAGAGAACTTCCTAAATTTCTTCTTTCCATATTGTAGTTCACCTCATCGGTATAGGTTGTGGTAGACCAATATTGAGCATATCCTCTAAAATTATTGCTGTTTACTGAAGCATTGGTCAGGAAAAACGCATAATTTACCTGCGCATTGGTCATGAGCGCCCCCGGCAAAACGGTGGTATATGCTTTTTTATCCTGATTTAAATCTTCTAAGTTATCACAAGAGGCTACCGAAAGTAAAATGGCTCCTGCAAAAAATATCGTTTTTACTATTTTCATTTTTTTTGTTTTTAGAATTGAACTTTCATATTAAAGTTATACTCTTTTGAGGTAGGCAAAACTCCGGTTTGAAAGCCCTGAAGATTTCCTGAAGAAAGTCCCGCTTCCGGATCAGCATAAGGTAAATTTTTATGAATGATCCATAAGTTGCTTCCATTAACTGACAAAATCATATTAGTGATAAAAGTCTTTGCAAGGAATTTTGATGGCAATCTGTAGCTTAATCCTAATTCACGTAATTTCACATAAGAAGCATCGTAAACATATTGCTGTTCCGGCATGGAATTGTAAAATGAATATCCATTTGCTCCTTCTACACTTACCACTTTATCATTTGGAGTTCCGTCTTCTTTAACCCCAGACAACAGAATCCCTCCGCCGCTTGCGATCGGATTTCTTTGTGGATTTCCTAAATGATTGTTCGAAACCGTACTTTCATAAATACCTGTAGTATGTCCGAAACGTTGGTCTAATGAATAAACGTCTCCTCCTTTTTTCACATCAATCAAAAAGTTCAATGAGAAATTTTTATACGTAATTACGTTGTTCAAACCACCAATCCAATCCGGATTTATATCCCCAATTGTTGCTCCGGCCGTTTGTAAATATCTTCCGTTTGAACGAATTACTTTTTCTCCGTTTAAATAAGTAAATCCGGAACCGATCAACTGTCCAATTGGTTTTCCAACCTCAGCAACATATCCTACTCCCTGGAAAGATCCTAACGAAATTCTGTCAGCTCCTCCTAATGAAATTACTTCATTTTTATTGGTAGACCAGTTTACTTTTGCTTCCCAACTAAAATTGGCTGTTTTTACCGGAATTACAGACAAGGTCACCTCATATCCTTTATTCTGAACATCTCCTCCGTTTATCCAGGCTCTGGTGTATCCGGTTTGTGTAGGTGTTTCAACTGAAAGAATCTGGTTGGTTGTATTACTTTTGTAGTAAGAGAAATCAAGACCTACACGATTATTGAACAATTTAAGTTCTATACCGGCTTCAACACCTCTTGTCAACTCACTTTTTAAATTAGAGTTACTTTTATTGTTTTCTGTAGAGAAACGAATTCCGTCAGGTCCAAAATTATCACCTTTTGGGTAAGTTGCTGCAATCACAGCAAACGGAGCATCATTACCTGTTTCTGCATAATTCAAACGAAGTTTTCCAAAAGACAACCAATTTGTTTTAATGTGGTTACTAAAGATATAGGTTCCTGTAATCGAAGGGTACGTATAAGTACTATTACTTGATGGTAACGTTGAAGACTTATCTACACGATAACTTCCCTCTAAGAAATAAGTTTCCATAAAATTGAAACTCGCATTAGCATAAACACTGTTGGTACCGATAGCTACTTCTGACTCACCAGGGCTGTTGATTTTATCAATAGAATTACTCAAAGCATAAATCCCAGGCACTACCAGTCCGCCATTTGTTGCTGCAAAAATTGACTTACTCACTGAACGTCTTGAATTAGCTCCAAGCATTCCGTTGAACTTAATTCCGTCTGTAATATTGGTTTTAAAATTCATGATCAAATCGAAGTTGATCTCTCTGAACGTTTTATCAAATCTGGTATACTGTCCAAGTGCATTTGGTGTTCTTTTTGATCCCACAGCAATGCGCTCTTCCTGTAACTGACTATAGGTATCTACAGCACCCTTACCTGTAACATCAAACCAATCGGTGATTTGTGTACTCAAAGCAAAGTTTCCGAAAAAACGATCACGATCTAAAGTATTGTAATTGTTGTATCTTTGAAAATAAGGATTGTCATGAAACTGCAATGTTAAATCATTTGGTCCTCCAACACTCCAAGTTGTATTTTTTCCTGTAAGGTCATAAGCATCTTTTAAATCCTGAAAATCTACACTTGTAGAATACCATTGTCTGATACTGCTCAGATAGTTATTTCCACCGTCACCATAACCAGTCTCATTCATTCCTTTCGCATTTGCTTTTAAATAATTGGCCGATGCCGAAATTTTAGTTTTAGGCAGAATGTTATAGCTTCCTGAGAAGTTAAAATTGTCTTTACGATTGTTACTGTTTGGCAAAATCCCCTGATTCATGTTATAGTTCGTATAACCAAATCTGAAATCTCCTTTTTCACCTGATCCGGTAAAAGCGATATTATTAATAAACGTTAAACTCTTTTGATAAAAATCATTTGGATTTTTCTTTACTGCTGTCCAGGGAGTAGCTTTTCCGTAACCCGGTAATTCAGGGTAGAAAGAACTCCAGTTGTACACTAACAAACTAGGATCAAATTTAGGTCCCCATGAAGCATCATCGGTTGCAGCATACGGATGTACTCCACTTCCTAAATCTACTGTGCCATAGAAGTCACCATATCCACCACCGTACTGATTTTGATACTCCGGTAATGTTTTTTTATCGACTACACCAACAGTTACTCCGGAGCTAAAACTTACGCCTAAACCTCCTTTAGATTTACTTCCTTTTTTTAGTGTTACAAGGATCACCCCGTTTGAAGCTCTTGAACCATACAAAGCAGAAGCTGCAGCTCCTTTCAGTACGTTCATCGTTTCGATATCGTCAGGATTAATATCCGAAGCGGCATTTCCGTAATCGTATCCTCCTGTGTTACCTCCGCTTTTCTGATCGGCACTATTGGTATTGTCATTATTCAACGGAATACCGTCTACAATCCATAACGCCTGATTATTTCCAGTTAAGGAAGTAGTACCACGAATCACCACATTCGTTGAACCTCCAATATTATTGTTACGTCTGATTTGTACACCGGCAATTTTACCTGAAATCGCATTGGCAACGTTACCATTGTTTACTTTGGTCAGGTCTTCTCCTTTAATTTCCTGAGTGGCATATCCCAAAGATTTCTTTTCTCTTTTCAACCCCAGAGCGGTAACGACAATTTCCTGCAGCTGCTCTGAAGCAGGGGATAAAGAAACATTGGCAGTGTTCCCCGTAACGGTTACCTCTACAGCCTTCATGCCAATATAATTAAAGATTAAAACAGCATTTTGACTTGTCTTTATAGAATATTTACCGTCAAAATCAGTTTGAGCTCCTGTTTTTGTTCCTTTGATCAATACACTCGCACCCGGTAAAGGTAAGCCTGCATTATCTGAAACAATTCCCGATACAACCCGCTCCTGTGCGAGCGCAAATTGTGCTAGCAGTACAAAAAAAAGTACTACCGTTTTTCTTTGAAAAAACTTGAATTTCATAAAATGGTTTTATAATTAGTATTGGCAAATGTTTTGCTTTTTTGATAATTTTTATGATAATATATTATCGCAAAAACCTATTATATTACCCTTTTGTTACACATTTAATATTTTACATGTATTATCTTACCCTTTCAAATTCGCGCAACATACGTGCTTATTTTCTTACTTTTTATACTTTTTTAATTGATTTTAGACCATAAAAAAAGGGAGAAATCCTTTTTTCAGAAATTCTCCCTTTTTTTATGCTTTTAAAATGATTTTATTTCGCTCCCGGAGGACACTTTTCTTCAATAAATTTTATAAAAGTATCGACTAAATGTTTTCGGGTTCCTTCGCCTTCATGAATGCTGTGCGTACGATTTGGGTAGATCATTAAATTAAAAATTTTGTCGTATTTTATCAGTTCATCAATCAAAACTTCTGCATTTTTATAGTGCACATTATCATCGCCGGTTCCGTGAATGTAAAGCAAATTTCCTTTTAAGTTCTTTGCGTGTGTTACGGGTGAAGCCTGAATGTAGGCGGCTTCATTTTCGTCCGGCAATCCCATATAACGTTCGGTGTAAATATTATCGTAAAAATGCTGATCAGTAACTGCTGCAATTGCTACACCGGTTTTGTATATTTCAGGGTACTGAAACATCAGGTTCAAAGTTACGGCTCCTCCTCCGCTCCATCCGTGTATGGCCACTCTGTTCGTATCAATAAAGTTCCATTTCAGTACTTCTTTGGCCGCCATAGCCTGATCACGGGTGTTGATGATTCCAATATTTTTATAGATTGATTTTCTCCATTTTCTTCCTTTCAAAACCGGAGTTCCTCTGTTGTCCATGGCAATCCCAATGTATCCTTTCGGAATCAACAAATCAATAAATCCATTAAAATAAGGCATGTCATTCGCTACCGAAGCCATTGGCTCTCCATAAACATAAAAGAACACCGGGTATTTTTTTGTCGGATCAAAATCAAGAGGTTTTGCCATGATTCCATCGATTTCAACTCCGTCGACAGTGGCTACTTTGAATTTCTCTAATGAAAAGTCACGTGTTGGTTTTACAAAAACATCAGCCTCTTTTGGCAGTATTTTTTTATGATCGGAAAGTGAAACCAAACGTACATTAAAATCGCGATTGATATTAGAATTGGTGTGTTTAGCGTACGATCCGTCTGTCGAAAACTCATATTCATTAGTTCCTTCAAATACTTCCGGAGTTATTCTTTTGGTTTTAAGTGAATTAATATTCGTCTCATACAGATAACGCTGCGTAGCATCTTTTGGACTTGCGATATAATAAATTGATTTTGTCTTGTCATTATAGGCTTTAAAATAAGCATCGAAATTTCCGGTTGTGATCAGTTCTTTCTTTTTTCCGTCACGGCTTATTTTGTACACATGCATCCAGCCATCGGCATCTGAACTCCATAAAAAAGATTTACCATTGTCTACAAACTGACATGGGAAACCATCGTACACGCCAGAGGAAATATCAAAAACATCAATCCATTCTGCTGACTTTTCCTGATATACCAAAGTTGCCTTCCCGGATTGTGTATTGCAATTGTAAATCGAAACCTGATTTTGATTTCGATTCAATTGTATGGCCATTACCTCATTTTTAGCTATCCATTCCATACGAACCAAATAATTATTATCCGGTTCTCCCGGAATATCAAGCCAGTTGGTTTTTAAAGAAGTGATATCAATAACTCCAATTTTTACAGCAGAAGGTTTTTCTCCAGCTTTTGGATATTCTACCGGAACTACAAATGGGTATAGAGCAGCTGTATTGTTAATCATTAAGTGAAACTTTGTCTCCGAAGCATCTACACGCCAAAAAGCAATACTTTTACCATCAGGACTCCAGCGAAATCCGTCACGCGCAGCCAATTCTTCTTCGTAAACCCAGTCAAAAGTTCCATTGATTACTTTATCAGTTCCATCTGTTGTTAAAGCGGTAATCTTTCCTGACGCCAGATTTTCAAGGTAAATATTGTGTTTTGAAACGTAAGCTACATTTTCGTTATCCGCAGAAAATTTGGCAAACATCAAGGAAGACTCTTCTAAACTAGCTCCTAATTTTCTTCCTTTTCCGGTGGTTAAGTCAAAAAACCAATAGTCACCTCTGGTATTGGCTCTCCATACTTTTTTTGAGTTGGTATACACCAGAACTTTAGTTTTATTCTGGTTCCAGACTAATTCTTCTACTTCTCCGTTAAAACCTGCTGTTGTGAGCTGTTGTTGGGTTAAAACAGTGGTATTCTGATTGAGTTTATCCACATCATATACCAAAATATCCTTTCCGGAATTTACCCAAAACGAATGTGAATTGGGCAGCCACTTTAATTCGTTAATATCAATATCCTTTTGAGCCCAAATGCCCGAGCAAACCAAAAGAAGTAGTAAGAAGTGTTTTTTAATCATGGTTTATTTAGTATTTAATAGCTGTTCTATTTCTTCAATTTCAATAGGCAATCCTTCAGATAAATTAATGTTTCCGTCTTCGGTTAACAAATAATCATTTTCCAGTCGGCAGCCAATTCCTTCTTCCCGAATATAAATTCCGGGTTCGCAGGTAAGCACCATTCCTTTTTCAAAAGGTTTGGAATACAATCCCACATCATGAACATCCAGTCCTAAAAAATGAGCCGTTCCGTGCATGAAGTATTTTTTATACACAGGATTTTCGGGGTCTTGCGCTTCAATTTCTTCCAAAGTAATCAAACCTAATTTTACCAGTTCGGCTTCCACCAGACTTGCCATCTGCAATTCGTATTCTTTCGATAAAACACCCGGTTTTAAAAATTTTGATCCTTCTTTCAAACAGTGCAAAACGGATTGGTAAACTTCTTTCTGACGAGGAGAAAATTTTCCGTTTACCGGAAGACAGCGCGTAGTATCGGAATTATAATTGCCATAACAAACCCCAAAATCGACCAAAAGCATATCGCCGTCCTGACAAACCGAATCATTGGTATTGTAATGTAAAGCACAGGCATTCTTACCCGAAGCGATAATAGGTTTGAAGGCATGACGATTTCCTCCGTTTTTGATGTAATGGTACGCCAGCTCAGCTTCCAGTTCGTATTCTTTTACATTAGGTTTTACTGCTTTTAACAATGCTTTGAATCCTTCGATACTTATTACCACTGCTTTTTGAATTAAAGCAATTTCTTCTGCTGATTTTATTGGACGCAGCTCTCTTGTTATTTTGGCTACACGTTCGTAGTGATGCAACGGATATTTTTGTTTGCACCACTGAATCATTCGATCCTGACGGGTATTCATTTCCGAAGTTATTCTTTTAATGTGCTCGTTGTGCCCCAGATAAATGGCATCGGCCTCAAAGGCAAACAGCTGTAGGGCTTTTTCAAATTCGTGTATCCATTTTACATTTTTAATTCCGGAAAGCGCCGTAACTTTTTCTTTGGTCAAGAAATCTCCATCCCAGATTAATGTATGTTCAGTGACTTCTTTTACAAATAAAATAGCTCTGTTTTCTTCTTTAAAAGCATCGGGATAAAGTACCAAAATGGTTTCGTCCTGCTCAATTCCGGACAGATAAAACAAATCATTATTTTGCGCAAACCCCATAACATCATCTGTATTATTGGGCATCACATCGTTTGAAGTAAGAATAGCCAAACTGTTAGTCTGCATTTTTTCGATAAACCTCTTACGGTTATTTTCGAATAAAGAAGCCGGAATTGAATCGTATCTCATAATTTATAATTGAAACATTTTAGTATCAACCGAAGTTTTTTTGCCTGAAATAATCTCTGTGATTATTTTTCCGGTGGCTGGTGCAAGGCTTAAACCCATCATCGCATGTCCGGTGGCGAAAGTCAAATTTACAACTTTTTTGGCACGCGTAATGATTGGCATTCCCGAAGGTGTACAAGGTCTGAAACCAAACCAGGTATCCTTATTTTCAGGCATTCCTACCTGCATATCGGGATAAAACTCATTGATACTGTTGATGATTCCCTGTAATCTGTTCTTATTGATTTTGGTATCTCCAGTATGGGTAATCTCCATCGTTCCCCCAAAACGAATATCATTGTTCATAGGGGTTACGGCTACCTTTCCTTCACATAGAATCGAAGGAATCGAAGGTTTGTGATCTTGATCCTTCAGTGTAAAACTGTATCCTTTTCCCGGTAAAATAGAAACCGATATCCCGAGTTTTTTAGCCAATGAAGGACTCCAGGAACCAGCCGCCAGCACAACTTCATCTGTGCTAAATGCACCTTTATCTGTTACGACCTTTGTAATTTTATGATGATCGAAAGTAAAATCCTGTACTGTTGTGCCGGAGTGAATTTCTACTTTTAAACGCTTTAATTCTTCTTTGATAAACTGCATGAATTTCTGCGGGTACAAATGGGCATCGCCTTTATAGTGTATCCCTCCTAAAATATCGGTTTTAGTACCGTTCTCTAATTTTGCAACTGCTGCCGCAGAAAGATAATCTACTTTTAAACCCAGTTTTTCGGCTTCTCGTCCTTCATGAAACATTTCATGTGCTACTTTATCGGTTTTATACAACATCAGAAGTCCTTTTTCTTCGTAGAAAAACGAATTGTTTTCTCTGGCAAAATCCTGATACAATTCTTTACTCAGCAGTGACAAATCACGCAATGCCGGCATCGCATTTGCAACATGTCTTTCATTGGCATGTTTGTAAAACTGCAGCCCCCATTTCATCAGATTGGCATCTAATCTCGGTTTTACATAAAACGGACTCTGACTGTCGAACATCCATTTGATTCCCTGAGCAATCATACCGGGCTGTGCCAACGGAATAATATGCGACGGAACAATCATTCCGGCATTTCCATAAGAACAACCGTCATCCATAGGAGACTGATCAAAAATAGTTACCTCATATCCTTCTTTAGCCAGATAATAAGCGGTACACAAGCCTATTATACCTCCTCCAACTATACTTATTCTTTTCATTTGTACGAAATTAAAAAATTCATTGAAGAAGAATCTTATCCTCCTTCAATGAATCTAAATTTTTAATATTTTTTAAATTACCTGAAAACCATGAGCATACGGATCATTTGCTTCATCGATGATGATGGTGTTGTAACCGTATACTTTTGCCCAGCCCTGAATACTTGGTACAATCGCAGGAATCTCTCCAATTGAAGTTTCCTCCACCACTTTTCCAATGAACTTACTGCCAATATAACTTTCGTGAATAAAATCTTCTCCTACTTTAAGTTTCCCTTTGGCATGCAGCTGTGCAATTCTTGCTGATGTTCCGGTACCACAAGGAGAACGATCGATGGCTTTGTCTCCATAGAAAACAGCATTTCGACCTGACGATGTCGGATCTAAAGGCTCTCCCGTCCAAAGCATATGACTCACATCACGAATGGTATCATTTTCCGGATGGATAAAATAGTCCGGATATTTGGCATTAATTCTCTTTCGAACTTCCTGACTCAACTGGATAATTTTACCTGCCGAAAAATTCTGAATACCTGAAAAGTTTTCCTGTGGATCCACAATCGCATAATAATTCCCTCCGTATGCCACATCAAAAGTAATTTCTCCCAGTTCAGGACAATCAATAGTTAATCCTTCTGCTGCCAAATAGGACTTTACATTGGTCAGACGTACCCAGTCGACTTTGTTTCCGGTTTGCTGGTACTCAATATTCACAAGACCGGCAGGAGCTTCCATTCTTATTTTTCCCGGTATTTTTGGGGTTATCAAACCTTCTTCAATGGCAATGGTAATGGTACCAATGGTTCCGTGGCCGCACATTGGCAGGCAACCGGAAGTTTCGATAAACAAAATTCCAAAATCATTGGCAGGATCGCTTGGCGGATATAAAATACTTCCGCTCATCATATCATGTCCGCGGGGTTCAAACATTAGTCCTTTGCGGATCCAGTCAAATTCTTTTAAAAAATGCTGACGTTTTTCGCTCATGTTAGCGCCAGTCAAATTAGGCCCACCGCCTGCCACCACTCTTACAGGATTCCCGCAAGTGTGTGCATCTACACAAAAAAAAGTCTTCTTTACCATTTATGCTATCTGGGATTTTGTTTGAATATTATTTAAGGTTCTTAAAATCTGTAATGGATTCTCGTTTTGCAATTCTGCAGGTAATAATTCATTGGGCCAATTCTGATAACTAAACGGTCGAACCCAGCGATAAACCGCATGAATTCCAACGGCAGTAAATCTCGAATCAGAAGAAGCAGGGTAAGGCCCTCCGTGAATCATTGAAGGACAAACTTCAACTCCTGTAGGAACACCGTTAAAAATCAATCGTCCCACTCTACTCTGCATCGCTGCAATTAATTCGTCCTGATTTTTCAATTCCTCAGGCTCTCCAATAATAGTACCTGTCAACTGCCCGTCCAATTGATTGATAATCGTCAGCAATTGTTGTTCATCATCGCATTGCACCAGTACCGAAACAGGTCCGAAAACCTCATGACTTAAGATTTTATTCTCTAAAAAAGTTTTACCGTCCACGGTTAAAACTTTCTGTACTCCGTAATTAGATGCCGCGTCACCTTTGTATTCTGCAATTTTTGCAACACCTTTCTGTGCCAACATAGTTGCTGATCCTTCTTCAAAACCTTCTTTCATTGAAGGATGCAACATACAAAATGGTTCTATTTTTTCAATGGCCTGAGTTAATTCTTCTGAGAATTTATCTAACTCAGCTCCTTTAATTCCAAACAGTAATCCTGGATTGGTACAAAACTGACCTGCTCCAAGCGTGATAGATCCTGCATAAGCTGTAGCCCATTTTTGACTGTTTACCTTTACAGCATTTGGCAAAAGCACCACAGGATTTACACTTCCCATCTCGGCAAAAACCGGAATTGGCTCCGGTCGCTGTGCTGCCAAATCAAACAAGGCTCTTCCGGCACGGATACTTCCGGTAAAACCAACTGCTTTTACCAACGGATGTTTCACCAATGCAGTTCCAAGAGTTGTTCCCCCACCAATAAGATTGGAGAAAACACCCTCTGGCATATTTGTTTTTTGTGCTGCTTTTATAATAGCCGAAGCAACCATTTCGCCTGTTCCCACATGCATCGAATGACTTTTTACAATCACAGGACAACCCGCCGCTAATGCTGAAGCGGTATCTCCACCAGCTGTTGAAAATGCAAACGGAAAATTACTGGACCCAAAAACCACCACCGGGCCAAGGGGTACCAAAATTTTACGCAAATCTTCTTTTGGTGCAGGAACCCTGTCTGTTATTGCCGTATCAATTGCAGCCTGAACCCAGCTCCCTTCAATGAGCATTTGGGCAAACGCGCGTAGTTGACCAACCATTCTTCCGCGCTCCCCCTCCGCTCTGCCCATTGGAAAGCCGGATTCACTGCAATACTGAACTAACAAATCATTTCCTAAAGCTACGATTTCGTCAGCGATAGCATTTAAAAAACCGGCTCTTTCTAAACCGGAACATTTTTTATACGTTCCAAATGCCTGATGAGCCAAAGCAACTGCTTCTTCAATTTCTTCATGAGTTGCTTCTGTAAAAACCCAGGGATTTTCGACATTCTGCTGCGGATTAAATGTTTTAAATGTTTTATTGCCCCCAGCTTTTAGTGTACTTCCCACGTAATTTTTTCCTGTAATCATATTTCTTTTTTTGTTGTTTGAATAAATACTTTACAATTCTTAAAAGAAGAAATTTGTAAAACCAATTGTATCAGCTTACTTACTGTTACAAGTTTTTATAATCAGGCAAAGTTGGTCTTGATGCTAAGGATTTGGCAATAATATCTAAAACTTTTTCTCTTTCAGCTCCTTGAAGCGGTAATCTTGGTGCGCGAACATATTCTGTCCCGATACCTGTTGCTACTTCTGCAAGCTTAATATTTTGTACTAAAAATGAATTAATGTCTAATTCTAATAAAGGAAGAAACCATCTGTATATTTTCAAAGCCTCATCAATTCTTCCGGCTTTGGCTAATTTGTATATCGCAACAGTTTCTTTTGGAAAAGCACACACCAGACCTGAAACCCATCCGTCAGACCCCATCAGCAAACTCTCTAAAGCCAGTGTATCTACTCCTGATAAAATCTTTAATCGATCACCGAAACGGTTAATCATTCTCGTTACATTTGAAATATCTCTTGTTGATTCTTTTACTGCCTGAATGTTATCAAACTTCAACAGTTCTTCAAACATATCCAATGTAACTTCAATTTTATAATCTACCGGATTATTGTATATCATTATTGGAAGTGATGTATTTTTTGCGACTTCAGAAAAATACGTTACCGTTTCAAAATCAGAAGCTTTGTAACGCATTGGAGGCAGCATCATCAATCCTTTTGCTCCATCTTGTTCGGCTTTATTGGCTGCTAAAATTGCGGCACGTGTAGTTTGCTCTGCAATATTCATAATTACCGGTACCTGATTGTTTACCAGGCTAACCGTATTTTTTACCAATTCTCTTCTCTCCTCTTCCAAAAGAGTACTGGCTTCTCCTAATGTTCCGCCCAGAATTATTCCTTCAACACCTGCTTCTAATTGTGCTTTTAAGTTAACTTCAAACATTCCGAAGTCTAATTTATCATCTGCAGTAAATTTGGTTGTTACTGCCGGCATAACGCCTTTCCATTGAATACTCATAATATCGATTTTAATTAAAACCAAAATTATTTATATTGAACAAAGCAAGAGGCTTAAAAATTACCTCAAAACAATACTATATTACCCTATATAAACTGATTACACAAAAAACCAATTAATATATTGCTATTTTTTTGACAAAATAAAATATATTTGAATGAACTAACCTTGACCAACCATGAAAGTTTTTCCATTTAAAATCCCTAAATCGGGAGAAGATCCTCTTATATATCAAGAGGATAGAGAGATCGTTTTTTACGACAAACTCCATCAGCACGAAGAAATACAAATTAGTTTTATCGAAAAAGGACAGGGTGCCATATTTGCCGGAGATACCATCTCGCATTACCGCGAAGGCGATATCTTAATGATTGGAAGCAATTTACCTCATGTTTTCAGAAGTGAAGTATATGATAATGAATCTTCCATTATGCGTACCTTATTCTTTACCACAAACTCATTTGGAAAAGATTTTTTCTCGCTAACCACTTTCAAAAACATCCAGCCTTTTTTAGAAAACAGCAAAAATGGATTTATCACCCACAATCCCCCTAAAAAAATCGTCAAATCTTTTAAAAAACTAAACAAATCAGACAACTACGAACGCTTCATTTTGTTTCTGGAAATCATAAAGTGGCTTTCTAACAGCGAGAGAGAACAGCTCTCCAACCATTTGTACGATAAAAAAATCACAGATAATGAAGGTAAACGAATGCAGACGGTATTTGAACATGTAATGACCAACTACCAAAAAAACATTAACCTGGATGAGATTGCTTCGATTGCCAATATGACTAAAAATGCGTTCTGCCGGTATTTTAAAGTCCGGACCAACAAGTCCTTTTTCCAGTTTTTAATCGAAGTGAGAATCGAACACGCTTCCAAACTGCTGGCCAACAACAGCGAACTTTCGGTTCTCGAAATTGCCGAATTATGCGGCTTTAACAACATCTCCAATTTCAACAGAAAGTTTAAAGAACTCAAACAAACCTCTCCATTGCAATACCGAAAACTGAATCTATAAGTAGTTTACTGTGGCTTAACCGCAAGGGACGCAAAGTTTTTTTGTCTAAGTTTACACATATAAACGCAAGGTTCGCAAAGCAATAAGATAAAGCTTTGCGAACCTTGCGTTTATATAAAATCTAATAAGTAAAAATTCCTTGCGTCCTTTGCGGTTAAACATTCTCGCTCCTTACGCGATCCTAAAAACGCTACTCAATTGAAAGCCTCGTCATAATAGGATAATGATCTGAGTTTTCGAAGTCGGAAAAACTTTCAAATTGTTTGACTTTCATTTTACTATCCGTAAAAATATAATCAATACGTGCCGGATAATAACGAAACTTATAGGTAGCTCCAAATCCTTCTCCGGCTTCTTCAAAGGCATCCTTGAGTTTTCCTTTGATATTTCGGTAAACATATGAAAACGGACTATTATTCATATCTCCACAAATAATAATCGGGTTTTTGCATTGTTTGATATTTTCTTTAAATATCTCGGCTTGTTCTTGCTGTTGTCTAAATCCTTTACTGATTCGGGTATAAATTAACTGCGATTTTTCCTGATTGACATGATCAATATTATCTGAAATATCACTTACATCCGGCGAAATTTTTATAGACTGCAGGTGCATGTTGTACACCCGAATAACCTCTTTACCTCTTTTAATATCGGCATAGATTACGTTATTATCTGAGTTTGGAAAGATGATATTTCCCTGATTAATAATAGGAAATTTTGAAAAGATCGCCTGACCGGTTTTAATTTTATTTCCCTCGATGAAAATGTAACGATGCGGATACACTTTCAAATCCAGATGAGCCGAGTTGGAATACTCCTGAATACACAGAATATCTGGATCTTTTTCGTCGATAAAAGCTTTTATATTGGAAGGAATATCGTCGCGGTCGAGCCATTTAAAGACATTAAAAAGACGCACATTATAGCTCATTACCGAGAAATCTCTCTCGTCCCTAACATATTCTTTTGTCGAGAATTTATAAAATTTACTGATAAAAGTAATTCCGGTTAACAATACCAAACCGGATAAAATAAGACGTTTTTTAAACTGAATTCCCCAATAGACAAAGAACAAACCATTGAGAACGAAGAAAGCCGGCATAAAGAGCGTTAAGACCGATAGAAGCGGAAAACTCTTTGGTGCCAGAAATGGTAAAATATAAATACTAAAGGTCAGTACAGTTAGCACTATATTCAAAAAGAACATTATTTTATTAAACCATGAAAGGTTTTTCATATTGCGGGCCTAAAACGATTATTTTCCAGCTTTAAATAAAAACTCTTTTTCTTCTTTTGTCAGACAATCATAGCCGGACTGGCTGATTTTGTCTAAAATTTCATCAATTTGTTGTTGCGTTTTGTCTTTCGTAACAATTCTTGACGTCACTTTTTCAGTAGGTTTTTTGTAATTTTTATGAACTTTTGTGAATGGGGTCGATGGGGATTTTTTAAACAGATTGGCAAAGAAATCTAATGTTCTGGAAACAATTTTACTAAGATCTGTACCGTTTTGAAGCAGCTTGATAAAAAGGAATCCAAAGAAAGCTCCTGCCAAATGCGAGATATGTCCTCCGGTATTGTCTAAACGAAACTGCATTAAATCAAGAACCAGAATCACAGCTGTAATGTGCCAAAGCTTTACATTGCCTATAAGCAGTAAACGCACATTCATCAATGGCTGATAGGTGGTAACACCCATCAGGATTGCCATAATTGCAGCCGAAGCTCCTACTATAGGCGCCGAAATATTTAAAAAATAAAAACTGAGTGCAAAAACAATCCCTGAAAAAATGGCTCCTAAAATATACAGTCCGAGATATTGTTTTTGAGTAAAGAAAGTCAGGAACAACTGACTCGCAAAATTCAACACCATCATATTAAACAATAAATGCAGAAAGCCATAATGAAAGAAAGCATACGTTAAAAATGTCCAGGGCTTGAACATAAAAACGGCAGGATCTGATGACAATGCCAGCCAGTTCGGAAAAGCAAACTGAGCTGTAGAAAAGTTATAGAATAGCACTAATGAAATCAGGAAACAACCAATGTTCCAAAAAATAACACGCATGGCTATTCCGCCTAATCGATATTGTAATTTTAAATCATCCAGAATGTTCATAAAAGCTTTCTTTAGTTTTTATTTGCAATATTAAAGTTAAAAATTAATTCCAACGATTGTTATTAAACTGATTTTTTTTCCAGTACCACATCATAAAGTACCCAATGACCGCACCTCCAATATGAGCGAAGTGAGCGACCCCTGTACCTCCTCCTCCAAATATAGAATCTCCTTTGAAACCTAAAAACAAATCAATGGCTAAAATTCCTGGTACAAAATATTTCGCCTTAATCGGAATTGGTATAAACATCAATGCAAGCTCAGCATTTGGAAACATAAAAGCAAAAGCCACCAAAAGTCCGTAAATAGCACCTGAAGCTCCTACCATTGGTACCTGAGTAATTATAGAAGCATTAAATAATCCTTTAAATCCTTCTTCAGTAAGATTGGTCTTTCCAACCCCTTCCAATATTGGCTTAATTTGATCAAAAAACAAATCGGATCTAAAACCCGACCCGTCACTAAAATTTACATTTAAGATCTGATGTAATGTGGCATCTGATAACCCTAAGCTTCTTACCGGCTCTAAAGCTGCCTGGAATTGCAAATAATTTACCCCTATTTGCAATAAAGCGGCACCTAATCCACAGGAAATGTAAAAGAAAATAAACTTCTTTCCTCCCCAAAAATGTTCCAAGGCCGATCCGAAAGAAACCATCGCAAACATATTAAAGGCAATATGCAAAATACCGCCATGCATAAACATGTGTGTTATGGGCTGCCAAAGTTTAAAAAAATCGCTTTCCGGAAAAAATAGTGCAAAAAACTGCTCGGAAACAGGCACTAACTGCGCACCAATAAAAAATATGATATTAATTATAAGCAGTTGTTTTACGACAGGAGTCATGTTGTTCATCATAAGGCAAACTTTTTATCTATATCTTCTACACGCATCGTGATGAAGGTAGGTTTTTGAAAAGGTGAAATGTTTGGATCTTTGCAGGCAAATAATCCGTTAACCAGATTGTCCTGTTCTTTTTCGGTTAAATACGATCCGGTTTTAACCGCTAAACTTTTAGCCATTGATTTAGCAATGGTATCATTCTGACTGTAACTGTTGGCCGGAATTCCGTCCTGCAAATCACTTAATAATTGTTCGATAACCAGAGAGACTTCGCTTTCGGTAATGTTTACCGGAATTCCGGAAATCACAATATGATCAGTTTGAGCTTCATCAAAAACGAAACCGGTTGTTTCTAAAGAAGGTTTCAGTTCTTCGATCAGTTTCATTTCAGCCGAAGAATAAAATAAGTTCAACGGAAACAATAATTGCTGACTAGAGGCCTGATTAACGGTCATATTCAACAAAAACTGCTCGTACAAAATACGCTGATGTGCTCTTTGCTGATCGACAATCACCATTCCGGATTTAATTGGTGAGACTATATATTTTTTATGAATCTGATACGTTCCCTGACTCGCTTGTTCAATTTCATTATCGTTAAATAAGGAAGAGGTCACTTCTTCGTTTTCGAAGGTAAACGGTGAACTTTCGATACTTTCTGTCTCTAAACCAGTATACAAACTTTCCCAGCTTGCCGTTGGCTCGACTCTTTTAGAATAACCGGAATAAGAATTTGCTCCTGAGCTATAACTTGAGCCTGAACCTGAACCTGAATTTGACCCCGAACCAGATCCTGAGCTAAAACCGGAACCTGATCCCGATTTTGCATAATGCTGATTGGTTTTATCATCTGTAAACGGGTTAAAAGTCCCGTCAACCTGAATCGTTGGAGTTTCGGCTTCTAAATCTTTATAATGATATGGAGTATCTAAATTGGCGTCACGCTCAAAATCTAAAACCGGTGCGACATTAAACTGCCCCAAACTGTGTTTTATAGAGGCTCTTAAAATAGCGTACAAGGCCTGCTCATCATCAAACTTAATTTCTGTTTTGGTAGGATGAATATTGATATCAATCGTATTGGGCGGAACTTTCAAATATAAAAAGTAACTTGGCTGCGAACCGTCTTTCAATAGTCCGTCATAAGCCGCCATTACTGCATGATGCAGATAACCGCTTTTAATGAAACGATCGTTTACAAAAAAGAATTGTTCTCCTCTGCTTTTCTTTGCAAACTCTGGCTTGCAAACAAATCCCTGAACGTTAATGATCTCTGTATCTTCACTGACCGGAACTAATTTTTCATTGGTTTTCCCGGACATGATTCCCACAATTCGCTGACGATAACCTGCCGCAGGCAAATTATACAATTCGCTTCCATTGTGGTAAAAGGTAAAATGAATATTAGGATGCGCCATTGCCACACGCTGAAACTCGTCCATAACATGGCGAAATTCCACCGTATCCGATTTTAAGAAATTACGACGTGCAGGAATATTAAAAAATAAATTTTTAACCGCAAAAGAAGTTCCTTTAGGCAAAACAGCTTCTTCCTGCGACACAAATTTACTTCCTTCAATTACAATATGCGTCCCCAGTTCTTCCTGATCCTGTTTCGTTTTCATTTCCATGTGCGCAATCGCAGCAATAGAAGCCAATGCTTCTCCACGAAACCCTTTAGTATGAAGCGAAAAAAGATCTTCGGCCTGGCGTATTTTTGAGGTAGCATGACGTGCAAAACACAAACGTGCATCAGTTACACTCATCCCCATTCCATTATCGATAACCTGAACTAATGATTTTCCGGCATCTTTAATAATCAATTTAATGTCAGTTGCTTTCGCATCAACAGCATTTTCTAACAGCTCTTTTACAACCGAAGCAGGTCTTTGAACCACCTCTCCGGCAGCAATTTGATTCGCAACGTGATCAGGAAGTAATTGAATGATACTCGACATTAAAAAATTTGGGTTAAAGGTTGTCCATCGATTTTTATCGAAAATAATCCGTAAAATCTCAGGGTAATATTATTATTTCAATTCTGGTTTTTGAAACCAAGGTGTACAAATTTAATGAATTTCTGTTGGCTTTTTAAACAACAGCTATCATAAAAAAAACAAAAAACCTATACTATTTTACACAGTATAGGTTTTAGTATTATTAAAACAATTGTGTTTTATTCGTTCTCAATTTTTCTTGGCTTATCTTCGATCTGAAGTGCTCCTGAAGACAACAATGGTTGATTGAACGGGTGTGACATAGAAGCCTGTTGGCGAATATAAGCCATTTTGATTGCTGCGATTGCCGCTTCAGTTCCTTTGTTTCCGTGAATTCCTCCACTTCTGTCAATGGACTGCTGCATGTTATTGTCTGTTAAAACACAAAAAATAACCGGAATATCAGTCTGAACATTCAAATCTTTTATGCCCTGAGTAACACCTTCACATACAAAATCAAAGTGTTTTGTTTCTCCCTGAATCACACATCCAATTACAATTACCGCATCAACGTTTTGCGTTTGCAGCATTTTCTTGGCACCATAAACAAGCTCAAAACTCCCCGGAACATTCCAGCGGATAATTTGATGAGCCGGAACTTCACAATCTGTTAGAGCGTCAAAAGCGCCATTATAAAGTCCTTCGGTAACCGTTTCATTCCATTCAGAAACAACAATCCCAAATCGAAAATCTTTCGCATTTGGGATTGTGTTTTTATCGTATTCTGATAAATTTTTATTTTGAGTAGCCATCTGTATATTTTAGAGTATAAATTTTAGATTGCTAAAATACGAATCTAAAATCTAAATCTGAACTCTGCAATTAAATTTATTGTGCTAATCCGATCAATACATCAACAGCAGCAGCTTCCGGAGTTGCGTCGTAGTTGTCTTTGATATCTGTTAAGTACTTCAAAGCATCTTCTTTTTGACCTAAAGCCAAAGCTGTTTTACCTGCTTTTAACAAGAAACGAGGAGTAGTGAAATCATTTTTATTAGATTCAGCTGCTTTCACGTAATAGTCTAAAGCTTCTTTTTGTTGGTTCTTTTGAGAATAAGCATCTCCAATAGCACCAATTGCCAAAGCTCCTACAATAGCTTCTTTTGATTTAAATTCTCCTAAATATTTAATTGCATCATCGTATTTACCAATGTTCAAAGAAGCAATACCTGCGTAATAGTTCGCTAAATTTCCGGCGTCAGTCCCTGAATATTCATCAGCGATTTTAACGAAACCGAATTTACCTTCAGAACCATTTAAAGCCAATTTGTACAGAGAATCACTTGCTACACCATTAGTCGCTTTCTCGAAGTTTTGCTGAGCAACAAACATTTCGCTTGCAGCCTCATCCTGCTTAGGATTTTCAACAAATTTCTGATACGCTAAATATCCTATAGTAGCAATTGCAATACCAGCAACTAAACCAATAATGATTTTTTGATTTTTAGCTACCCAATCCTCAGTTTTTGAAGCAGTTTCATCTAACTTTGAAAAAACACCTGCCGTTGTACTGTCTTTCTCGTCAATAACTACTTGTGTTTCCTCATTTACTTCTTTAACTTCTTTCTCTTTTGGTGCTTTATATCCTCTTTTATTGTAAGTTGCCATTTAAAATTAATTTAGTGAACGGCAAAAATAAAATTTTTATTGAAACCGACGTAAAAAAAATCAATTTTATCACTATTTTAAAAAAAATAATTTCATCAACAGCAAGTCCTTCCTTCTCAAGCTGAAAATAATTCCGCTTCAAACCGATCAAAAGCCTTTTATATCGATAATTTTCGATAATTTGCACCCTCAAATTTTTGCTGTTCAAAACAGGATTTTCCTTGGCTATTAACTAGATTTTTTGCCACAGATTTCACAGATTCTCACAGATTACAAAATTATCATGCTGGATTTAACAAAGAAATCTTTTAAAAATCATTTAATCTGCGGCAAAAGAAACCAGTAACGCGAGGTCTAATTAATAAACATCCTATTTTTCCCTTAGAGTTTCCAAAAAAATGTATTTAAACAAAATTTCTTTATTCAATTATAAAAACTTCTCCGAAATCAATTTTGATTTCGACCGCAAGATCAATTGTTTTGTCGGCAAAAACGGAATTGGAAAAACCAATGTGCTTGATGCGATTTATCATCTGGCCTACGGGAAAAGCTACTTCAATCCTTTAGCCGTTCAAAATATCAAACACGGAGAAGAGTTTTTTGTAATCGATGCCGAATTAGAAAAAAACGACAGGACCGAACAGATTGTCTGCAGTTTAAAAAAAGGACAGAAAAAGGTTTTAAAAAGAAACGGCAAAGCTTACGATAAATTCTCTGATCATATCGGATTTATTCCGCTCGTTATTATTTCTCCGGCCGACCGTGATTTAATTGTGGAAGGAAGCGAAACGCGCCGTAAGTTTATGGACAGTGTGATTTCGCAATTGGACTCCACTTACTTGCATCAGCTCATTCAATATCAGAAAGTAATTGTACAGCGTAACGCACTGTTGAAATATTTTGCACTGAACCATACTTTTGATAATGATACTTTATCCATATACAACGAACAGCTGAATACTTTTGGTCAATCGATATTCGAGAAACGAAAAAATTTCCTGGAACAATTTATACCTATATTTAATGTACACCATCAGGCCATAACCGGATCGGAAGAAACCGTACAGTTGGTTTACGAAAGTAATTTGTTTGAAAAAGACTTATTGACTCTGCTTAAGGAGAACATCAACAAAGACCGGGCATTACAATACACAAGCGTAGGCATCCACAAAGATGACCTCTCCTTTGAAATTGATTCACATCCTATTAAAAAATTCGGATCTCAAGGGCAGCAAAAATCTTTCCTGATTGCTTTGAAACTGGCTCAATTTGAGTTTTTAAAAAAACAAAGCGGCGTAAAACCGCTGCTGTTGTTTGATGATATTTTTGACAAATTAGATGAAACCCGTGTGGCTAAAATTATCGAAATGGTTAACAGCGAAACTTTCGGACAGCTTTTTATCTCAGACACGCATCCTGAACGTACCGAAGCTATTGTAAAATCGACGCATCAGAGTTACAAAATATTTAAATTAGACAATTACGCCAATTAGATAATGTGTCAATGAGATAATTAAATAATGATTTTGATTTATCTCATTAACTAATTGACTAATTAAAAATCATTATTTTAGCAATTCTATTTTTTAAACACAACCTTATGAAGTTCACTAAAATTCTATTCCTTATACTTTCGGTCGTATTCATTTCCTGCAACGAAAAAAAATCCGGTATTATTGAAGAAATTACTCCGAAGGATTTTGCCGAAAAAATTAAAACAACCGAAAATGCTCAAATACTGGATGTTCGAACTCCGGAAGAATTTGAATCCAATCATATTGACAATGCGGTGAATGTAAACTGGAACGGTGATGATTTTGAAACCAAAGTCGCGGCTTACGACAAATCAAAACCCGTTTTTGTATATTGTTTAAGCGGCGGAAGAAGTAAAAAAGCAGCTTCGAAACTTAACGAATTGGGCTTTACCACCATCTATGAATTAGAAGGCGGCATCATGAAATGGAACGCAGAAGGTTTTTCTAAACCTTCAACAGCTCACGCAGGAATAACAATCGATGAATTTAACAATTTACTAAAGACGGATAAAAAAGTTCTGGTAGATTTTTATGCAGAATGGTGTGGTCCCTGCAAACAAATGGAACCGTACCTTTTGAAAATGCAAAAAGAAATGGCAGACAAAGTGGTTATCATTCGTATTGATGTGGACAAAAACGAAACTTTAGCAACTCAGATGAAAATCGAACAGCTCCCTACTATGATTTTATATGAAAACAAAGCCGAAAAATGGAAAAACATCGGCTTCATCAAAGAAGAAGACTTAAAAAAACAACTGCAATAACAGAGAAAATATGTTAACGAGAGAATCATTGCAATTTTTAGACGATTTAAAGAACAACAACAATCGGGATTGGTTTCTGGACAACAAGAAACGATATGAAGTTTTCAAAAAAGATTATCACCAATTAGTTAGTGATTTACTGGATGTAATGAAACCTCTGGATCCGGCACTGGAACTATTAGAAGTCAAAAACTGTACTTTCAGGATCAATCGTGATATTCGGTTTTCTAAAGACAAATCACCATACAAAGCACATTTAGGAATCTGGATGTCTTCAGCCGTCAAAGGCCTCAACCGAGCCGGATATTATGTACATATTGAAAAAGGAGCCAGTTTTATTGCGGGAGGATTTTATTCGCCTGAAGCCGAAGATCTAAAAAAAATACGCAAAGAAATTGCTTTTTTCCATGAAGACCTGGAAGCGATACTGGCAGATAAAAACTTCAAAAAGGAATTTGGCAGCCTGGATATCAACGAAAACAGCACTCTCAAAAACCCGCCAAGAGGGTATGAAAAAGACCATCCTGCCATTGCGTTTTTAAAATTAAAAAGCTTTACCGCTACCCAAAAATATAACATCGACGAAGTGACTCAAAAAGACTTCGTTTCGAAAATGAGTCAAAAACTCATCGCTTTAAAACCTTTAAACGAATTCTTTAATCGCGCCTTAGACACTGAGGAATTTTAGAGAAAAACCGCCACGAATTCACAAATTTTTTAAATTAATTCGTGAATTCGTGGCCAAAAAACTTCAAAAAGGATATGCTCCGCCCCAGAAATGCGAGATAAAGTTTGGCGACAGATTTCAAAGATTGACATACATTAAAAAATCCTTTAAAAATCTTTTAATCTGTGGCAAAAAAATTAAGTTTGCCAAATGAAAAGAAAAATACTTTTTCTGGGAGAGTCCTATCGTGCTGACGCCATTACATGGATGAAAGGCCTTGAAGAATTTGGCGATTTTGAAATTTGCACCTGGGAACTTCAAACACCCAACCATTCCAAACTCAGCCGATTCAGACGTATTTTAGAATATCTTTTCTCTCCTCTTTCGATTCGAAAAAAAATCAAACAGGAAAAACCAGACATGATTATTGCCGAAAGAACCACCAGTTATGGTTTTCTGGCAGCGATTTCCGGAATGCATCCTATCGCAATTGCACAACAAGGCCGAACTGATTTGTGGCCGGAAGGATCAATACTACTTCCCTTTAAAAAATTTATTCAGAAACACGCCTTCAAAAAAGCAGATTTAATACACGCCTGGGGGCCTGTTATGACCATTTCGATGAAAGCAATTGGCGTAGATATGAGCAAAGTTTTAGTGCTCCCAAAAGGAATTGATTTATCCCTTTTCACGCCATCAATCAGTAGCTCAACAAAAATCGAAGCGATTGTTACGCGTTCTTTGCAACCCGAATACCGTCATGATTCCATTTTAAAAGCTTTTGGCATTTTACATCAAAAAGGAATTGACTTTTCATTAACCATTGTGGGTGACGGAACCCGACTACAATCTTTGAAAGACCTAGCCATAGCATTGCAAATTGAAAATAAAGTAATTTTCACCGGAAGAATCCCCAATACAGAACTCCCTAAATTATTACAGCAATCCAACATTTACATTAGCATGCCCATTACCGAAGGAGTATCGGCATCTTTATTTGAAGGCATGGCCTGCAACTGCTATCCCGTAGTTTCAGACATTCCCGGAAACCAAAGCTGGATCAAACATCGTGAAAACGGACAATTGATTGAAATTGACAATATCGAAATGCTTGCCGAGGAATTGATCTGGTCTTTTGAAAATTCGGAATCAAGAAATCAAGCTGTTCTTCAAAACCAAAAATTTGTCGAGGAAAATGCAAATTACAGTACCAACATGAAAATTATTTCTGAGAAATATCATGAACTGCTTGATTTAAAAAGAAATTAAGCTTGCTCAGAAAAATCTGTAAATCCCTCAACAAAAAAACGTAACTTTTCTTCCGTCGCAACGACCTACTTATTTCATTGAATTGTTTAATTTAATCTGATAAAAAGATGAGTAACAGAAGAATTTGGTTAAAACAAATTGGACTAGGAACTATTGGACTGGGACTTTACCCTTTTGAAACCTTTGCCAACGGCACTACTGAGCCTATAATATCCTATACCGATAATTCACCCATATTGCTCCGTTCCAACGAAAACCCTTATGGTCCGTCACCAAAGGCACGGGAAGCAATGGCCAAAAGTATCAACATCAGCAATCGATACGGATGGAATCTTTCACCGGAACTCATTACGCTGCTGGCAAAAAAGAATACGGTTTCAGAAAACAATATTCTTCTGGGTGCCGGTTCCACCGAAATCTTAGATTTAATACTTCAATATACCGCATTGCAAAGAGGTAATTTTATAATCGCCGAAACAACCTTTGATTACTGGACAGCTCCTGCCGAAAAATTAGGCATAAAAAAAATCGCCGTTCCCTTAACCAAAGACAAAAAGCATGATTTACCTGCCATGTTAAATGCCATTGATAATGATACCAAAATGGTTTACATCTGCAACCCAAACAATCCGACGGGAACGCTATCTCAAAGAGAAGAACTGATTTCTTTCATCAAAGAGGCAACTCAAAAAACACTTGTTTTTGTAGATGAAGCGTACATCGATTTTACAGACGAACGATCGTTAAGTGATTTAGTGGTCACCAATAAAAATCTGATTATTACCAAAACTTTCTCTAAAATGTATGGCCTCGCAGGCGCCCGTATTGGCTATGCTCTCGCACATGCTGCCACGATTGAGGAATTGAGCATTTTGAAATCGTCTCCCAACTTATCCGTCAGTGTTGTCTCTATTGCCGCAGCGATTGCCTCCCTAAACGATGAAAGTTTCATTCGTCAGGTTCGCACCTCCAATGAAGAAGTAAAAAAATACACCATAACACAATTGAGTCTTCTTAATTTAACCTGCATCCCTTCCTATTCTAATTTTATTTACTTCTCATTAGAAAATTACAAAAAAGACTATTTCCAGCAATTAAAAGACCACAACATATCAGGAACAAGAATTTATGAAGAAAACGGCAAATGGACCCGAATTACTATCGGCACGATGAAAGAAATGCAGCGATTTATTCAAGCCTTAAAATAAGATCAGAGAAAGGATCTTAGCTATTTTGTATCCTAATTAATAATGGTTATTTTTTAGAAATCCAATTCAAATAAATTATAATCCTTACTTTTGGAGTCAGAATTAATTCTTCAAAAAAAGCCTTTTATTTATGGAAATCCAATCCAATTTTTCTTTAAAAAACTACAATACTTTTGGCATCGAAGCCAAAGCCAGACAATTTGTTGCCGTACATACGGTTGCTGAACTGAAAACTATTTTAGAAGAAAACAAAGACGAACAAAAATTTATTTTAGGCGGAGGAAGCAATATGCTTTTAACCAAAGACATCGACGCTCTGGTCATTCATATTGATTTAAAAGGAAAAACAATCCTCAAAGAAGACGATGATTTTGTCTGGGTTGAAAGTCAGGCCGGTGAAACCTGGCACGATTTCGTACTCTGGACGATCGATAATAATTTTGGGGGTTTAGAAAACATGTCACTAATTCCCGGAAATGTGGGAACAACCCCGGTTCAGAATATCGGCGCTTACGGAACCGAGATCAAAGATACTTTTGTTTCCTGCGAAGCGATCAATATTGCCACTCAGGAAATAAAAACATTCACCAATGCCGACTGTAAATTTGGCTACAGAGAAAGTGTCTTCAAAAATGAAGTAAAAGACCAATATATCATTACCTCGGTAATTTATAAACTAACGAAACGAAATCATAAAATCAACATTTCATACGGAGATATTACCGCTGAACTGGCTAAAAACAACATCACTGTTCCTACCTTAAAAGAGGTCAGCAATGCTGTAATTGCGATTAGACAAAGTAAATTACCTGATCCGAAAGAATTAGGAAATAGTGGAAGTTTCTTTAAAAATCCAATTTTATTAAAATCTGATTTCGAAAAAATACACCAGAAGTTTCCTGAAATGAAATATTATGAAGTTTCGGAAACCGAAGTAAAAGTTCCGGCTGGCTGGCTGATTGAACAAGCCGGTTTTAAAGGAAAACGTTTTGGTGATGCCGGAATTCATAAAAATCAGGCCCTGGTTTTAGTCAATTATGGCAATGCCACAGGGCAAGAAATTCTGGCAGTTTCCAAAGATGTTCAAAAAACTGTTTTTGATACTTTTGGAATTCAGATTGAAGCTGAAGTAAATGTGATTTAAAAATTGGATCTTTAAATTGTTGGATTATTAGACTTTTAACGGATTGAAAAATCAGAAAACTTCAAACCTTTAAAACTTTGAGCCTTTGCTTCTTTGTCCCTTTGAACCTAAAAAAGAAAAAAATGTACACACCTGACTTATACAAAAATGAAGATCCGGAATCGATCCGAACTTTTCTAAAAGAAAACAGTTTTGGTATCCTCATCAATCAGACACACGGAAAATTATGTGCGACACATATTCCTATAGAACTTGAAGTGAATTCGGATGGAAAAGAAATTTTACAAGGCCATCTTTCCAAACTCAATCCGCAAGCAGAAGGTTTTGCCGAAAACGATCAGGTATTAGCTGTTTTTACAGGTCCGCACAGCTACATTTCATCGTCCTGGTACGATCATGAAAATGTTCCAACATGGAATTATATAGCGGTACATGTTTATGGCCGAATCAAAATTGTCGACGAAGCCACATCCATAGAACAGCTAAAAAAATTAGTTGACAAATACGAAGCGAATTCAATGAATCCGGTTCGGGTTGAAAATTTATCTGCCAAAACCATGCGGGAAGCCAGAGGTATTTTTGGCTTCGAAATTGAAATTGACGAAATTCAGGCTACTAAAAAACTCTCTCAGAACAGGGACGATCACAATTATAAAAACATAATTTCGGAGTTAGAAAAAACCGAAAACCCTCAGGCTATTGCTGTTGCAAAAGAAATGGCAAAATGCCGAAAGTAAATCCGTTTTCAGTATTGAAAATTAGGATTTCATGAGTACATTTGCACTCGCAAGATTCAGAAATTAAAAGACATTAAAATCAGATGCTTATAACTTTATTTTACTTCTTTATTGCTATCGTTTTCATTCAGATTTTCTATTACTTAGGGATTTTTGGAAAGTTCGCTTTCGGCAAACCTCAGGAAATAGCTCCAAAGAAAATTCCGGTATCTGTTATCGTTTGCGCAAAAAATGAAGAAGAAAATGTAAAAAAGTTCATCCCTCTTCTTGCGGAACAAAACTACCCTGATTTTGAAATTGTTTTAATTGATGACGCCTCAAGTGATGAAACTCTGGAGGTTTTTGAAGAATTCGAACAACAGTACAGCAATATTCGCCTGGTAAAAGTGCAAAACAATGAAGCTTTCTGGGGAAACAAAAAGTATGCGTTAACTTTAGGAATCAAAGCTTCAAAAAAAGACTACTTACTTTTTACCGATGCTGATTGTTATCCAACCTCAACAGAATGGATCACTGCAATGACTTCAAGATTCACCATGAACAAAACGATTGTTTTAGGCTATGGCGGATATGAAAAAGTGGAACGTTCTTTATTAAACAAAATCATACGTTATGAAACCGTTTTAACGGCTGTTCAATATTTTTCATGGGCCAAACTGGGACTTCCTTACATGGGGGTTGGTCGAAACTTAGCCTATAAAAAGGACGAATTTTTTAATGTAAACGGCTTTATCGAGCACATCCAGATTCGTTCGGGTGATGATGATTTGTTTATCAATCAGGCTGCAACTAAAAACAATACTACCATTGCTCACAACCCTGAAAGTTTCACTTACTCTAAACCAAAGGAAACTTACAGAGAATGGTTTACTCAAAAAAGAAGACATGTTTCTACCGCAGAACATTACAAATTTTTTGATAAAATGCAATTGGGACTGTTTTTTACCTCACAATTATTTTTCTTTTTATCAGCAATTGTATTGCTAGCATTTCAGTTTCAATGGATCGCTGTATTGGCTATTTTAGCAACACGTTACACTGTATCATGGATTGTTATAGGATTTTCTGCCGGCAAATTAAAAGAAAATGACCTGAAAGTTTGGTTTCCTGTTGTTGAAATCATTCTTATATTCACGCAAATTAATATCTTTATAACTAATATCTTTTCAAAACCGGTATATTGGAAATAAATTCTAAAATAGAAAAAGCTAAAAAAGGCGATCAGATCGCCTTTACTTTTTTATTAGATTATTTCTGGAATGAAGTGTACAGCTTTATGCTGAAGCGTACCGAAAATGAAACCATCGCCGAAGATATTACCATCGAAACCTTCTCTAAAGCTTTCGACAAAATAGCCAGTTACAATTCTGAATTTCAATTCAACACCTGGTTAATTGCTATAGCAAAAAACGTTTATATTGATTTGTTACGTAAAAAGAAAACCAGTCTTTTTATAGAAATCACAGACAACGAAGACCAACAGGCCTACAATATTGCCGACCCTACTCCTTCTGCCGAAGATGCTTTAATTAAAGAACAAAATCTTTCGCGCCTGCTTCAATGCATCAAAGAATTAAAACCTCACTACCAGGAAGTCATCCAGCTTCGTTATTTCCAGGAAATGACTTATCAGGAAATAGCACTGAAAATCAACGAACCTTTGAGTAATGTCAAAGTAAAATTACTTCGTGCTAAAAAATTACTAGCAGAAATCATCGAACGCAACAGATAATTTATTATCTTTAGGTAAAGAATAAAATATCCACGTATTTTTTCTTAAAAAACCTATTTATCCACATACTAAAACAACAACATCTCCGTTGTTAGCTAAAACCAAAACCGTACTGCCTATGATTTAACGTTACCTAACCTTAAAATCCAAAAATCATGACTAAATCAAACATCTACGAAACCAATTGGACCGATCTTGTTTTCGAAAACAAGAACAAAGAGTACGGCGCTTATCAATTACGCCAGGAGAGTTCAAAAAACACAGTTACAGCTTTATTTATGGGATTGCTATTATTGGCAGGTCTGGGAAGTGCGTCGGTGTTGATTAATAAGTTTGGAGCACATGGCCCCGTAGAAACAGAACCAACTGTTTTTTCGGTTCCAATAAGACCTACAGACATACCAATTCCGGTACAACCACAACCACCAGCTCCACCTGTAGCACCTCAGCAAACTGCAGCTGCACCACCCGTTACCAGTACACAATTGGTAAATCCGGTTGTAACAGCCGCAACTCAGGCGACACCCGATGTTATTGCAACAAATGCAGACAATCATCCTGTTGTTGACAATGCAAACACCGGAACAGGAAATGCCGTAAATGCATTACCGGCAAGTGGCGGTAACGTAGAAACTGCAGCTTTAACAGGAGAAAGTAAAGACCCTGTTAACGTAGCCATCTTAGACAAACTACCTGAATTTCCGGGAGGAATGACTAAGTTTTACACTTATGTAGGAAACAATTTCAACAGACCGGAACTGGATGCTGAAAAAACCTTAAGAGTGTATGTATCTTTTGTAATTGAAAAAGACGGTTCCATTACAGACATCATGGTAAAAAACGATCCGGGATACGGAATCGGAAAAGAGGCCATCAGGGTATTAAAATCATTAAAAACAAAATGGAGCCCGGGTATTTTAAACGGAAAACCTGTTCGAACTGCCTATAACCTTCCAATCACAATAAAAACAGAATAACAATAAAAAACGAAAAAGCAGAATTTAGGTTCTGCTTTTTTTATTTCATTAAGTGCCTCCCCATTCTTAATTAAATCCCGAAGCAGTAAAAAAAATTAACAAAATAAATTACTTTTACAGCTCCATAAGAGGAAAATCAAATCTATTAAAATTAAAAACTAAAAAATGGGAATATTTTCAGCTATTCTAGGCAACGCCGGCTCTGTTAGTCAGGAAGAGTTATTAAAAAAATACGGACAGCTTTTAACGGACAGAGAAGAAATCGAGATGGGTTTTAAACTACTTCGTGATACTTTTATCTTCACCAACAAAAGATTAATTCTGGTTGATGTACAAGGATTAACAGGAAGCAAAACAGAATACAAATCTATCGCTTACAAAAGTATTACACGTTTTAGTGTAGAAACAGCAGGAACTTTTGATTTGGATGCCGAACTAAAAATCTGGGTGGCAAGTGAATTACAACCAAGCATTGTAAAACAATTTAACAAATCGGTAAATGTATACGATGTACAAAAAGTACTGGCATTTCACGTTTTAGGTTAAACCTTATACAACAAACCCGACAGGTTTTAAAACCTGTCGGGTTTAGTTTACGCGACTCAAGATAGAATTATTTTTTCTTTTTAGCGGGAGCTTTCTTCGCAGGAGTTCCTTTTTTAGCCGGAGCAGTATTTACAATTTTCTGCTGCACATACGGTTTATACAAACCATCTTTCTCCGCTCTTTTCTTAGCATCTTCAGCTCTTTGTTTTGAATCCGGATGTGAACTCATCATCTGATCGATAAAGGAAGCTTCATTACCTTCACTCATCTTAGCCAGAATTCTAAATGCCGATTCTTCAGCATTTACATTATAACCGTTTTTCTTTAAAAATTCATAAGAAAACAAATCGGCTTCTGCTTCTTGCTTACGGCTAAACTTACTATCGATAATAGCACTACCTATTTTACCCAACTGACTATCAGTAACACTTGCAATCGTAGCTGATTGAGAAGCAGCTCCTTCTAACAAAGCTTCTTTTCTATAAGCCGCTTTAATTGCGTCTCTGGAATCCTGATTCGCTACGTGACCAATTTCGTGACCAATTACTGCCAGTAATTCATTGTCATCCATAATATCCATCAATCCTGAATATACGCGTACGCTTCCATCAGCAGTTGCAAAAGCATTAACCTCTTTTAATTTATAAACTTTATAATTTAAAGTGTAACCATCACCCGCAGTATACTTTCCAAAAACTCTGTTCAGTCTTAGAGTATACGGATCAGTCGCAGCTGCAACCTGATTTTCAGTATCCATTTTATCAACAGCAGCTTTTGATAAAGCAGCGGCATCAGCATTGCTAAAAGTAAAACCGCTAACTCCTTTTTGAACAGCACCCAATGCTTTTTCACCAAAATTAATCTGCGCATTTATTTTTGTAAAACCAAAAGCGGCAAACAAAACTCCCAATACTATAAATTTCTTTTTCATGTTTTATATGATTACAATTTAACAACAAATGTAGTACAAAGCCAATTCCGTTTGAATTGCATTTCGACTAATTTTTTAACAAATAAAGATATAAATTTTAAATGAGTAAAAATGAGCAGTCAAACAAAATCGTCACTCTTACTCGAATTGGCAAACAAAAAAGAGGCATTTTATTCCGCATCAATGCTTTAAAAATAAAATTTTAACACACTTACACGATTATTACCAAAAGTGCGTTATAGAAACTCCAAGTCTGTCAGTACCAAATTAAATCTTAAACGAATCTCCAAATAAACTACATTGCTTATCTTTGTACTTTGAATTTTGATATATGGAAACAGTCACTGAAAATATACCAACAGGAAAACCTAAATGGTTAAAGGTTAAACTTCCTATTGGACAAAAATACACTGAACTTCGTGGTTTGGTTGATAAGTATAGTCTAAACACTATTTGTACTTCCGGAAGCTGCCCAAATATGGGAGAATGCTGGGGTGAAGGTACCGCTACTTTTATGATATTGGGGAATGTATGTACCCGTTCCTGTGGTTTTTGCGGTGTAAAAACCGGACGCCCTGAAACGGTAGATTGGGATGAACCTGAAAAAGTAGCCCGATCTATAAAAATTATGAACATTAAACATGCCGTAATTACAAGCGTAGACAGGGATGATTTAAAAGACGGCGGCTCAATTATCTGGATTGAAACGGTAAAAGCAATCCGAAGAATGAATCCGAATACGACTCTTGAAACCCTGATTCCTGATTTTCAGGGAATCGAAAGAAATATAGATCGTATTGTTGAGGCCAATCCTGAAGTAGTTTCACACAATGTTGAGACTGTTCGTCGTTTGACTCGCGAAGTACGTATTCAGGCAAAATACGATCGTAGTCTCGAAGTCTTACGTTACCTGAAAGAAAAAGGAATCAACAGAACCAAATCCGGAATTATGCTTGGACTTGGAGAAACTGAAGAAGAGGTTTTTCAAACGATGACTGATTTACGAAATGCAAATGTTGATGTGGTTACTATTGGGCAATACCTTCAACCAAGTAAAAAACATTTGCCTGTAAAAGAATTTATAACACCTGATCAATTTGCCCGTTATGAAAAATTTGGTCTTGAATTAGGTTTCCGTCACGTAGAAAGCGGACCACTGGTTCGTTCTTCTTACAAAGCACAAAAACACATTTTATAAAAAAGTCTAACCGTTTATTTGTTCAATCGTTTAATCGTAAGTACGGTTAAACCAGTCGACGATTAAACGATGTAACAAACAATCGAAAAGCTTGAAAACAAGAATTGCTATAAACGGTTTTGGAAGAATAGGCCGAAATTTATTTCGCTTACTTTTAAACCATCCTGAAATTGAAGTAATTGCCATTAACGACATTGCTGACAACAAAACCATGTCGCATTTGATAAAATACGACAGTATTCATGGAGTCTTACCTTTTAAAGTCAGTCATGACGAGGAAGGAATTATTGTTGATGGAAAACATTTTTTCTTTTTCCATGAAAAAAGTATCGCTAATCTGGATTGGAAAAGTCACCAGATAGATTTTGTAATTGAATCAACAGGAAAATTTAAAACGCACGAAGAACTAAACGCCCATATCGAAGCCGGAGCAAAAAAGGTAATCCTTTCGGCTCCATCAGAAGTTGATACCATCAAAACAGTAGTATTAGGAGTTAACGAAGCCATTCTTGACGGAAGCGAAAACATTGTTTCGAATGCAAGCTGTACGACAAACAATGCGGCTCCAATGATAAAAATCATCGATGAATTGTGTGGAATTGAGCAGGCTTATATCACAACGATACACTCTTACACCACAGACCAAAGTCTTCATGACCAACCACATAAGGACTTACGTCGTGCAAGAGGTGCAAGCCAGTCGATTGTTCCAACAACTACAGGTGCAGCTAAGGCATTAACAAAAATTTTCCCTAACTTGCATCATAAAATCGGAGGATGCGGAATTCGTGTTCCTGTTCCCGATGGTTCCTTAACAGATATAACGTTTAACGTAAAACGTGCTGTTACGATTGAAGAAATAAATAAAGCATTTGAAGAAGCCTCAAAAACAAATTTAAAAGGAATACTGGATTACACAGAAGACCCAATCGTTTCTGTTGATGTAATTGGCAACACACATTCGTGTTTGTTTGATGCTCAATTAACTTCGGTTATTGACAAAATGGTAAAGGTTGTGGGTTGGTACGATAACGAAATTGGATACTCATCAAGATTGATCGATTTAATTTTACTAATAAGAAAAACCTAAGATTCATTGTAAAAGCATTGCCATACATGAAACACTATCTTTTTATTGTTGTTTGTCTATTAAATTCGTTTTTGTACTCTCAATCTAAAAAGAGTACGGATAGCGTTTCCTATTATAACAAACTAACGGACACCAATCTCAGCAATAAAAAATACGAAAAGGCAATTTATTACACCGAAAAATCAATTGACTTTTGTGAGGCCAACAATAAATTAGAAAACCTGGCCAATCAGACTTTTAAGCTTGGAAAAATTTATTACCAGCAAAAAAATTATGCAGAAGCTCTAAAAAACTTTCACAAAAGCGTTGCTCTGTTTGAAAACACAAAGCCAACCTGCACAAAAGTTTTGGCATTGCACTATATTGGCTTAACCAATACCACAAAAAGCAATTACGAAACTGCGGCAATCTACTACCGAAAAGCCGAAGAGCTTTTAAACCAGCTAAAGATTAAGGATCATGCCGAAATACTAAACTATCAAAAAGCAATAGCTTTAAAAACTGCTAAAAACCTGCCTTTAGCAGCTGAAACTTTTCACAAAATAACACAAAGGCCAGACAATACTGAGATCCTAAAAACCAAAACCGATTCATATTATCAACTAGGCTTAATTGAAACACAACTGAAACGAAATGATTCGGCTATCGTTTATTTTGAAAATGCTTTAAATTATAATGCCAAAATAAATAATCTGGCCCAAAAATCAAAAATCGTTCTGGCCATCAGTCAGTATTACAGACAAAACAAAAAATTTGATCTTGCTTACTCGTACCTGGAAGAACATTATCAGCTGGAGAATTACGTCTTAAAGCTAAAAAACACTCAAACGGATCACGATGAATTCGAAAAATTCAAGAAGAACGAATCCTTAAAAGCCAGTATTAAAAAGGAAAGCGAAGAGAAAATTCAGTTAAAAACCTACCGATATTCTAAACTAGTAAGCATTCTGGCCATTGCTCTTATTTCGATCTTATCTCTTTTGAGTTTAGCATTGTACAAAAACAACATTATCAGAAATCAGAATAATTTACTGTTAAGAGAGAAAAACAAAGAACTCATTTTGGCCAAAAACAAAGCTGAAAAGGCATCTAAAGCCCGATCTGAATTTTTATCGACAGTAAGTCATGAACTGCGAACTCCTTTAAATGCCATTAACGGAATCACTCATTTATTACTGGAAGATAACCCGAAGAAAAAACAACTAAAATATTTAGAGTCCTTGAAGTTCTCAGGAAATTACCTGACTACTTTTATCAATGAGATTCTGGAAATTAATAAAATTGATTCGACAAAGGTCGAAATAGAAAACATAAGCTTTAACCTGAAAGAGCTTCTTTTTAACATTCAGAGCTCATTAAAGGAACTGGCTACCGCCAACAAAAATTACTTTAACCTTGAAATAGACGAGGCTATTCCGGACAATATAATTGGGGACCCTACAAAACTGTCTCAAATCATCCTGAATTTAATCAATAATGCTTTAAAATTTACTCAAAACGGACATGTCAGTGTAATTGCAAAATTATATGAATTGGAAGAAGACAACACAACCATCTACTTCGAGATTGTAGACACCGGAATTGGCATCCCTGAAGATAAGCTTCAGACTGTTTTTGAAAGTTTTTCACAAGGATCGATAGAAGTAAACAGAAAATATGGCGGAACCGGCCTTGGACTTACGATTGTCAAAAAACTAATTGAGCTCTTAGGAGGAGAAATCAAACTAAAAAGCGAAGTTGGCAAAGGTTCAACTTTTACATTCAAACTAAATTTTAAGATCAATAAAGAACAATTGAAAACGATTGAAGAAATAAAACCATACAACGACGTACAATTAAACAACAAATCAATTCTGTTGATCGAGGACAACAAAATCAATCAAATGATTACTCGAAAAATGCTTGAAAATAAAAACATCAGCTGCGAAATCATCGACAATGGTGAAGATGCGGTTGAGCTTTTAAAAGTAAAACGTTTTGACATGATCCTCATGGACGTTCACTTACCGGGAATCAACGGAACAACGGCTACAAAACTTATCAGAGAGTTTGACAAAACCACTCCAATTATTGCACTTACGGCTATTTCGCTAGACGAAAACAGAGACATGCTATTGTCATACGGGATGAACGATGTGATTACAAAACCATTTGTTCCGGACGAATTCTACAGTATTATAGCCCGGTTTTTTTAGAAAGATACTAAGGAGCTAAGACTCTAAGTTACTAAGTTTTTTTGTACATACTCCAGAATCGCGGTATCAAAATTTTTACTGTTATTGATAAAGGTACTTTTTATTGGTAGATAGTACAATTGTGAAATCAATTTGGAATCTTTCAGCCGAACATAGTCTTTTTCTGTTGTAATGATTTTTCTATGATTGGCTTTTTCCAGAATATTTGCCACATCTACATCAGAAAAATGATGATGATCAGGAAAAGTCAAACAGTCCTCTTTTTCATTTTTCAAGTAATCAAAAAATGGTGTAGGTTTTGCGATTCCGGCTAAAAGCAATTTTGATTCTGATTTAATATCTTTTACAGCAAGTTGCTCTTCTTCATTATAAACAAAATCATCATAGTTAATAAAAGTAAAATACAGCTGCTGGGAGCTCCTTAACTTTAATTTCGACCTGATTTCTTCCTGCCTTCCCTCAGACAGTTCTTTTGGACATTTTGTTATAATTACAATATTGGCACGATCAGCCCCGCTTCTGCTCTCACGCAAATTTCCGGTTGGCAGCATAAAATCATCTGCATACAAATCGTCATATGAACTTAACAGAATATAAAACCCGGCTTTCACTTTTCGGTGCTGGTAGGCGTCGTCTAACAAAATCACTTCGGGTTTTTCTTTTTGCGAAAGCAATTGTGTAATTCCGTTTCTTCTGTTCGCATCAACGGCCACTTGAATATTGGGAAACTTTTGATAAAACTGAAACGGTTCATCGCCTAAAATTTCGGCATTAGAACTCTCACTCGCCAATACATAACCTTCTGATTTTCTTTTGTAGCCCCTGCTTAAAGTGGCAACTTTATATTTCTGAGATAACAATCGGATAAGATATTCTATTTGTGGTGTTTTGCCTGTACCGCCAACACTAAGATTTCCAACCGCAATAACCGGAATATCAAATGAAGTCGATTTTAAAATTCCTTTGTCGAAAAGAAAATTTCTCACTGCAGTGACACATCCGTATAAAATCGCAAACGGAAAAAGTATTTTTCTAAGTACATTCATTCTACGAAAGTATAATATTTTTCGTTAATTTGTTTCAAGTTTACACCACAAGACAGGACTTAAAACCTGAAATAAAACTAAAAAATGAAAATCAAAGAAATATTAGCTGTTCTTGAAGAAATGGCTCCTTTGGCTTATGCCGAAGATTTTGACAATGTTGGACTCTTAGTCGGTGATACCGAAACGGAAAGTACCGGAGTTTTAGTTTGCCATGATGCTTTAGAAACTGTAATTGAAGAAGCAATAGCCAAAAACTGTAATCTGGTAGTTTGCTTTCATCCTATTTTATTTTCGGGAATTAAAAAAATAACCGGTAAAAACTACGTGGAGCGTGCCATTTTAAAGGCTATCAAAAACGACATCGCTATTTATGCCGTTCATACTGCATTAGATAACCATTCTCAGGGAGTTAATAAAATATTTTGTGATGCCTTAGGCCTGATCAACACTAAAGTTTTAATCCCTAAACAAAGTTTCATTCAAAAGTTGGTTACCTACACCACCCCTGATAATTCAGAAAAAGTTCGCAATGCTATGTTTCAGGCCGGCGCGGGTACGATTGGAAATTATGACAACTGTAGTTTTAATACCGAAGGCTTTTTTACTTTTCAGGGAAATGAAAACAGCAATCCTGTAATTGGTGAAAGAGGAAAACTACATACGGGAACTGAAATAAAAATCGAAGTTATATTTGAAAAACACTTACAGTCTAAAATTTTAAAAGCTTTATTTGCCAGCCATATTTACGAGGAAGTAGCTTATGAAATTTATGATCTGAAAAATTCCCATCAAAATATTGGATTGGGTATGGTTGGTGAATTTGAAACTGAAATGGATGAAAAAGACTTTTTATATTCCGTAAAAGACAAAATGATTGCAGACGGAATTCGTCATTCTGCTTTTTTAGGAAAAAAAATAAAGAAAGTCGCTGTTTTAGGAGGCTCAGGAAGTTTTGCTATAAAAAATGCTATTCAGGCGGGGGCAGATGCTTTTTTAACTGCCGATTTAAAATACCATCAATTTTACGAAGCAGAAAACCGACTTCTTTTAGCCGATATTGGTCATTTTGAGAGCGAACGGTATACAAAAAACTATATTGTTGATTATCTTCGAAAAAAAATCCTTAATTTTGCCATCATTTTATCAGAAGAAAATACAAATCCAGTTAAGTACTTATAAGAATATGGCGAATACGAAAGAATTAAGTGTTGAGGACAAGTTAAGAGCAATATACGATTTACAGCTTATTGACTCCCGAATTGACGAAATCAGAAACGTAAGAGGAGAACTTCCTTTAGAAGTAGAAGATTTAGAAGATGAAGTTGCTGGTTTAAGCACGCGTTCAGAGAAACTGAAAGGAGAACTTGAAGTGATTGAAGAGCAAATCAAAGGGAAGAAAATTGCCATTGATGAGCACAAAGAGGTGATCAAAAAATACACGAAACAACAAGAATCAGTTCGTAATAACAGAGAATTTAATTCTTTGACTAAAGAGGTTGAATTTCAGGAATTAGAAATTCAATTGGCTGAAAAGCAAATCAAAGAAATGAAAGCTTCTATCGAACATAAAAAAGAAGTTATTTCTAATTTAAAAGAAAAACTTGACGCAAAAAGTTCGCATTTAAAACATAAAAAATCTGAACTGGATGCGATTATGGCTGAAACTCAAAAAGAAGAAATCTTCTTAACTGAGAAATCAGCAGAGTATGCTTCACAAATCGAAGAGCGTTTATTAGCTGCTTACAACAGAATCAGAAGCAGTGTTCGTAATGGTTTAGCGGTAGTATCTATCGAAAGAGGCGCTTCAGCGGGATCATTCTTTACAATTCCTCCACAAACTCAGGTGGAAATTGCTTCAAGAAAGAAAATCATCACTGATGAGCACTCTGGAAGAATTCTGGTTGACAGCGCGTTAGCTGAAGAAGAAAAAGAAAAAATGGAACAATTGTTCTCTAAAATCTAAATAACTGTCCCGATCTGATCGGGACTTTTTTTTGCATTTATTTTGGCCACAGATTAAAAAGATTCAAAAGGGATTTTATTTCACCATTAAGTGATTTTAAATCTGTATTAATCTTTTAAATCTGTGGCAAACATTTTTTCAGCAAGTTTAAAATCATATTTTTACCTTTACTAAAATAAATTTTGAGTTTTGGGAATTAAAAAAGGAATCCGTTTTATCACTTTAAAATCGGTTGGGTCTTATATTAACTTTTTGAGCTATGTTCGTCCGCAAAAAGCGATGGAACTTTCTTATGCCCTTTTTAGCCAACCCAGAATTGGAAGACTAAAGAAAGAAGCGCTGCCCAAAGTATTAAGAAATACAGAAACAGAGACGTTTCATCATAATGAACATCATTTTCAAACGTATATCTGGAAAGGTAACGAAACCAAAATATTGCTTGTTCACGGCTGGGAAAGTAATGCTTCGCGTTGGAAAAAAACCTTACCGCACCTTCAAAAATCAGGCAGTACCATTATTGCGATTGATGCTCCGGCACACGGGCAAAGCAGCGGTAAAGAGTTTAACGTTCCTCTGTATGCTGAATTTATCAATAAAGCGGTCGAAAAATACCAGCCTGCCATTATTATTGGTCATTCCATCGGTGGCGCAGCATGTGTCTATCATCAGTATTTGTTCCCTAACACCAGCATCAACAAAATGGTCATTCTGGGAGCACCGTCCGATCTAAAAACACTAATTGACAATTACATCTCAATGTTAAGCCTGAACACCAAAATGTTTTCGCTTTTGGAAAGTAAATTCATGAATCGTTTCAATTTTAAACTCGAGGATTTTTCAGGACAGCGATTTGCCTCAGAATTTAATGTTTCGGGGTTAATTGCACACGACACTTCAGACAAGATTGTTGCTTTTGAGGAGGGCAAAAAAATCGCCAGTAATTGGAAAAACAGTCAGTTTATCGAAACTAAAGGTTTGGGGCACGGAATGCATGACGATGAGTTGTATCAAAAGGTTATTGATTTTCTGTTTTCTGCAAAATAAAGACGCTAAGGTTCTAAGATGCTAAGATCCTAAGGTTAAAAAATCCAAGAAGTCCAACCATCTAAAAATCTAAAAAAAATGATCGCTGTAATTTTTGAAGTAATTCCAAACGAAGGAAAAAAAGAAGAGTATCTGTCTATTGCCGCAAGTTTACGACCGGAATTAGACAAGATAGAAGGTTTTATATCAATCGAACGCTTTCAGAGTTTCAGTGATCCTGAGAAAGTTTTGTCATTGTCATTTTGGAAAGACGAAGAAAGTGTTCAACAATGGAGAAATTTAGAAATGCATCGCCACGCACAAGCCAGAGGGCGCAAAGAAATTTTTAAAGATTATCACTTACGAATTGCCGCCGTAGTTCGGGATTACGGAATGTTTGACCGCAATGAAACCCCTGCAGACAGTTCAGATTTTCATGCGAAGTAAAGGCTCTAAGATTCTGAGATACTGAGATACTGAGGTTCTAAGGTTAAAATCTAAGAATCTAACAATCTAAGAAGTCCAAATTTTGACTACTTTTGCACTATGGAAGAGAATTTAAAACGTCTGAATAAATTTATAGGAGAAACAGGATATTGTTCTCGTCGTGAAGCCGATAAACTTATTGAAGAAGGACGCGTAACAATAAATGGTGCTGTACCGGAAATGGGAACAAAAGTTTCACCGGATGATGAAGTACGTATTGATGGAAAACTAATTGTCGAGAAAAACGAAAAAATGGTTTATTTAGCATTCAACAAACCTGTTGGAATTGAATGCACGACCAATCTCGAGGTTCGAAATAATATTGTAGATTATATCAATTATCCTAAACGTATTTTCCCGATTGGACGTTTGGACAAAGCGAGTGAAGGATTGATTTTCATGACTAATGACGGTGATATTGTCAACAAAATTCTACGCGCACGAAACAATCACGAAAAAGAATATACCGTTACGGTTAACAAACCTATTACAGATCGTTTTATACAGCGAATGGGAAATGGTGTTCCAATTTTGGACACGGTTACCCGAAAATGCAAAGTAGAACAAATTAGTAAATACACCTTCAAAATTATTCTGACACAAGGTCTAAACCGTCAGATCCGTAGAATGTGTGAATATTTAGGATACGATGTAACTGCTTTAAAACGTATCCGAATCATCAACATCTCATTGGATGTTCCGGTGGGTCGTTATCGTGATTTAACCGATGCTGAAATTAAAGAACTAAATCATTTGATCGCACCGTCCAGTAAAACAGAGGAAGCCAGTCTCCCAAAAGAGGAAGCTCCGAAACGAAGAACCGAATTTATATCGAAACACGATCCCCGATTTAAGAAAAGAGGAGACTATTAAAATATTCGCATAAAAAAATCCCTTTCGATAAAACGAAAGGGATTTTCTTTAATATTAGAAATTGTGTTTTTTATCAAAACCATCTTCTTCTTTTGAATAGAAACACTCCGACTGATGATAAGATAACAGACACTAAGAGAAGAATCCAAATACCGTACTTACTTTCTTCCAGACCATTCGGCACATTCATTCCATACAAGCTCGCTATTAAAGTAGGAATCATCAGAATAATAGAAATCGAAGTCATTTGCTTCATAATATTATTCATGTTATTGGAAATTACTGAAGCATACGCATCCATCATACCCGTCAAGATATTGCTGTAAATATTTGCAGTGTCCTGTGCCTGACTTAATTCAATATCAACATCTTCCAGCAAATCCGGATCAAAATGCTCTCTTTGAGCTTTTAAATTTTTGATTCTGTGAAATAAAACATCATTCCCTTTTAAGGAAGTAATAAAAAACACCAGACATTTTTCAATCTGTAAAAGCGCCTGTAATTCCTCGTTCTTGATCGATTTCTCCAGGTTGTCTTCGGCCAGTTTTATCTTTTGATTGATCTGCTTTAAATATTTCAAATACCAGACACTTGACGACAGCAGTAACCTCATCACTAAATCGAAATTGTCTTTGATTACTATATTTTTTCGTCTTGTATATTGAAGAAAATCAGAAACTATCTCGGTTTCATAAAAACTAATCGTAACGCAAACATCATCTTTAAAAATCAAACCCAAAGGTATGGTTTGAAAAGGAAGCTTAACATCATTACTTTTTATAGGAACCCTCATGATAAACAAAGTCCAGCCGTCTTCAGACTCCATACGGGGTCTTTCGTCGATATCCTCAATATCGTTATAAAAAGCTTCAGGAATCTGAAGTTCTTCCAGTAAGTACTTTTTTTCTGTTTCTGAAGGAGATTCAATGCTGATCCAGCAGTTTGGAGTCCATTCTTGTATCTCGATTAGTCCGTTGTTGTTTTTGTAAAAGGCTTTCATTTCAAAATTGCAGGTGTTTAGCGTAGCATTTTGAAGAAATTCAAAAGCTACTTTAATTAAATACTAACGAATAATAATCGTCCATTGGAGAAGTTTTTTTTAGTGCTGCAAAAGTATCCTTTATTTTTAAAACGAAAAACTTTAAAGTACTAATTAATTATTAAAAAACCGCCCTATATAAATTCTATAGGACGGTTTTTGCAAATATTTACTACTTTTTTTCTACAAATTCGTAATAAAGTGCTTTTGAAAGAAAAGGATCGTCCTTGTGGTCTTCTACACGATTCTCTTCCAGATAACCTTGCCCTTCCCCAACAATATTTATTGTTGAAAAGTAAGCATTCCGACTTTCATCATTAAAATGCAAGCTTCTTAAAAACCACGGCTCAATTCCTTTATTTACCGAGACATTGTAGTTTGTAATTAGATTTCCCCAGTTTACAAAACTGCATAAAAGTATCGTCCCGTAAAAATACCAGACCATTTGGTTAAAAAGATAAGCATTTGTTTTTTGTTTAGTAATTTTTATGAAAGTAAAAATCAGCCCAATTACCGATAAAATTAGAAAAGCATAAACCCCCAGTCTTTTATAAGTTAATCCAAAGAATGCGACATATTCTGAGTTTTTAATAATGGTGCTCACTATCAGCACACCATTTAAAACAATCCATACTTTAGCCAGCTTTTTTAGACGAGCTGCTTTTTTATCAAAATTAAATCCTCCTTTAAAATAAAACAGAATTACTCCAACCGCCATAATTATTGAAAAGATTACAGCATTTACTCTTTCGTGAGTAGCTGAGCTAAGTTTAGAAGTCTCGACAGCCTCAAAAAATTGCTCATAATTGTAGGTGATGATAAAAACCAAGAGCATAAAATTTAATAAGACTAATGTAATCTCACCACTTTTTCTTTCAAAATCCAGATCTAAAAACGAAAATGTCTTCTGATTTTTAATTTCGACGACATTACTAAACTCATTGTCTAAAAGTCCATTCTTCTCGTAACAAATTTCGGGAACCCAATAATTCCAAAAACTAAATGAAATGTAAAACCCTAAAACCCCTATCAGAAGTACTTCAAAAATATCAAGATCTAAAGTATAGTCCGTTAATAGGGAGGAAAAATGCTCACTTCCAAAAGAATAGGCTGTAAAAAATACCACCAGAAAAATGAATGGGATAATAACATATGCGACTAATTTCTTCGCAAAATTGTTGTGAATTTGTCTTTCGGGAAGCCATTGGCTGAACATAAAAACACGTCCTAACGTGGCGAAAGCGTTTAAAAATACAAGCGGAAAAATCTGAAGAATCTTTAGTTCCGGATCCTGTAGTCTAAAGTGCAGGAACAAAACAGACATGGAAAGTGCCAAAAAAGAAGGGAAATCTCCGTACCAGGCAAAAGCCATACACGACAAGACCGACGTAACCACCAAAATCAAATGAGACCGATCAGTAAACTTATCCTGAAAGAAATAACAAATCAGGCCGATTAACAATAGTCCAAAAATGGCGAGGTTTACTCCCATTGATTCATGGTAAAAAAGCAGGATAAAAATCAAACTGCAGGCTGGGATAACTTGGTGTTTTTTCATTGTTGTTGAATTTACTATTAATGGTTAAATAGATTGTTGCCATTCTATAATGGCGTTTTTTGTTGATTTCAATTTTAAAAGTACTTTGTATTTCAAAGTTTTAAGATAAAAAAATAGAGTAATTACGATTTCATTAATTTTTCGAGAAAAGAAAGGTGCTCTTTGAAAGCCGCACGCCCTCTGGGAGTTACCTGGTAAGATGTTTTAGGTTTCTTGCCTACAAATTCTTTCTTCACTTCGATATATTCCGCTTTTTCAAGAGCTGAGGAATGACTTGCCAGATTTCCGTCCGTAATATTCAGCAGATTTTTCATTTCAGTAAAATCTACCCACTCGTTGACCATCAAAATGGACATAATACCCAATCTGACACGACTTTCAAAATCTTTATTTAATTTATCAATAATTCCCATCGAATGGATTATTTATATTTTTTGAACATTATTAATCCGTACAAGATATGCAAAATACCAAATCCAATGATCCAAAAAATCAAACCGTATCCAATTAAAAAAAGAGAAATAAATCCTAAAACTAATTCGCAAAAGCCCAAATATTTGATATCAGAATAGGTATACTTTTCCGCATTTATCAAAGCCAGTCCATAAAAAATTAAAGTAGCCGGCGCAATTAAACCATAAACCTCATGATAGATTAGCGCCAAACAAAATATACCTCCAGCCAATAATGGAATGGTTAAATTAAAAAGCATGTTTTTGGTTGCCGATGTCCAAATAGGCAAATCATACTTTTTGCTTTTTCTAACAGTAAAAAGCAAACCAAACGTAAAAGCTACTGCTAAAATAATCAAACCTGTAAAGACCAGTTCTGAAACCAGGTCAGCAGAATATTGCTTCTCATAATCTCCACCAAAATATTCGGTCCCATTTGCTTTAAACAATTGGTAAACATATAGTCCTCCAATTAAAGCCGAAAGTCCCGCAAATACTCCTGAAAGGCCGCTTAATGATATAAATCTTGAAGAGCGCTCCATCATGGAACGAATATGGGCTAAATCTTCTTGGTGCTTCTGATTCATAAATAAAGTACTTTGAGATACAAAGTTATGTTTTATTTTGAATTGACAAGCTAATTTTTGGAAAAATTTCGCAAAGATGCGCGGAGATTCACAAAGATTCACAAAGATTCACAAAGATTCACAAAGATTTTTATCGTATTACTTTGTGTTGCTTTGTGTAATCTCTGCGAGCCTCTGCGGAACCCAAAAAATCCCGCGAAGACTCACAAAGCTGGCACAGAGATGCACGGAGTCTTTTTTGCGTTCTTTTCTAAAAAAAATTCCAAATCCCAACTTTATAAAACATGGATAGTCCCTATAGGACATTTTTTCTTATTTTTTCTACCGAAATGTGACTTCTAACGGAGTTTATATTGTAGCGAATAAATAAACGCTAACAACAACAGATAACTTACCTTTTTTCTGCAGATATGTGACTCCTAACGGAGTCAATATCGTAGACAATAGGTAATTACAACATAATAGCCATTACAGCATTTTTCTACACTAACATTAAACTCTTGAAAAAGCTTATCCCATAAGGATCAAATAAAGGTAACACAACAACTAACCTGATTCGTCTTGTCCCGTAGGGACTACACCTTGAGATTCCAACATTAACTTCACCCCATCCAAAAAAAAGCCCGTTCTCTCGAACAGGCTTTAATCTAAAATTTATTTCTACACTATTAATTCTTAGCGCTTCGCATTTTACGCGCTAAAAGTGTATTTTTAAGCAGCATAGCGATTGTCATTGGTCCTACTCCACCTGGAACCGGTGTGATAAATGATGATTTTTTACTTACACCGTCGAAATCAACGTCTCCTGTAATCACATAACCTTTTGGATGCGAAGCATCTTCCACTCTTGTAATTCCAACGTCAATTACGACCACCCCATCTTTTACCATGTCGGCTTTTAAGTAATTTGGCACACCTAATGCCGTGATAATAATATCAGCACTTCTGGTATACTCCTCAATGTTTTGGGTTCTGCTGTGCGTTAGCGTAACTGTAGAATCTCCCGGATTTCCTTTACGGCTCATTAAAAGACTCATTGGTCGGCCCACGATATGACTTCTGCCAATAACAACAGTATGTTTTCCTGCAGTTTCAATATTGTAACGCTCTAACAACTGCATGATTCCAAATGGTGTTGCAGGAATAAAGCTGTCCATCTCTAAAGCCATTTTTCCAAAATTCGCAGGATGAAAGCCGTCCACATCTTTGTCCGGATCAATAGCCATTAGAATTTTTTGTTCGCTGATGTGTTTTGGCAAAGGCAACTGAACAATAAATCCGTCCAGATTATCGTCTTCATTCAGTTCTTTAATTTTTGCCAGTAGTTCTGTTTCTGTAATTGTTTCGGGTAAACTCACCAAAGTCGAATCAAAGCCTATTTGCTGGCAAGATCTCACTTTACTTCCTACGTAAGTTAAACTTGCTCCGTCAGTTCCAACGATTACTGCTGCCAAATGAGGTACTTTCCCTCCGGCATCTTTTATCGATTGAACTTCGGCTGCAATTTCGTTTTTAATGTCTTCAGCTGTTTTTTTACCGTCTAGTAGTTGCATTGTTTTATTTTAGTTTCTGATTTAAAATTTCCGGTTTCACGTTAAAAGCGAAACACCTATTTATATTAATCAAAAAAGTTTCAAGTTGTAGTTTCATAACCTGAAACCTTAAACTTGAAACTTTTTTATTTTATCTCGGCATTCCGCCTGGCATTCCTTTCATTCCGCCCATCATCTTCATCAGATTTTTTCCGCCCGGACCCTGCATCATCTTCATCATCTTGCTCATTTGGTCAAACTGCTTCATTAACTGATTTACCTGCTCGACTTTGGTTCCGGAACCTTTAGCGATTCTGGCTTTTCTTTTCACGTCGATTATCGAAGGTTTACTTCTTTCTATCGGGGTCATCGAGTGGATGATCGCCTCAATATGTTTAAAAGCATCATCTTCTATCTCTACGTCTTTCATGGCTTTTGAAGCACCCGGTATCATTCCGACCAAGTCTTTCATGTTACCCATTTTCTTTACTTGCTGAATTTGCGTAAGAAAATCATCAAAACCAAATTCGTTTTTAGCAATTTTCTTTTGAAGTTTTCTCGCTTCTTCTTCATCAAATTGCTCCTGTGCTCTCTCTACAAGCGACACAACGTCACCCATACCTAAGATACGCTCAGCCATACGATCCGGATAGAAAACATCAATTGCTTCCATCTTCTCCCCCGTACCTACAAATTTGATTGGTTTGTTTACAACCGATTTGATCGAAATTGCAGCTCCACCACGTGTATCCCCATCTAATTTTGTTAAAATAACTCCATCAAAATTCAGGATGTCATTGAAGGCTTTTGCGGTATTTACAGCATCCTGTCCTGTCATAGAATCTACAACAAACAAGGTTTCCTGAGGCTGAATTGCTTTATGAACACGAGCAATTTCATCCATCATTTCCTGATCTACTGCTAAACGACCAGCCGTATCGACAATCACTACGTTAAAACCGTTAGCTTTTGCATGTTTGATTGCGTTTTGAGCAATTTCAACAGGGTTTTTATTTTCCGGCTCTGAATAAACCTCAACACCTATTTGATCTCCCACAACATGTAACTGATTAATCGCCGCAGGACGGTAGATATCACACGCTACTAAAAGTGGTTTTTTATTTTTCTTTGTCTTTAAGAAATTGGCCAGTTTCCCTGAGAAGGTTGTTTTTCCCGATCCCTGAAGTCCTGACATTAAAATAACAGAAGGATTTCCGGAAAGATTAACACCGGCAACATCACCACCCATCAATTCGGTTAGTTCGTCTTTAACTAACTTCACCAGTAATTGTCCCGGCTGAAGCGTTGTTAAAACGTCCTGACCAATTGCTTTTTCTTTTACTTTAGTGGTAAAATCTTTAGCAATTTTAAAGTTAACATCGGCATCAAGTAAGGCACGACGAACTTCTTTTAAAGTATCGGCAACGTTTACTTCTGTAATTTTACCGTGTCCTTTTAATATATGGAAGGCTTTATCTAACTTATCACTTAAATTATCAAACATACTTTTTTCTTTATTTGAAGTGCAAAGATAATCTAATTAGGCATTTCAGGCAATTTTTATTTAATCACATTTAAACTTGAAGTGTACGCTAATTTTACCGCAAAGAGCGCAAAGTTTTACGCAAAGCTCGCTAGGTTTTTTTTGCTTGTAAAGATGCGAAGTCCCAATATTTTTTCCTGCTGATTTAGCAGATATCGCCGATTTTTTTACATACATAATCTAAAAAAGGAATCTGCCTAATCTGTTAAATCTGCGAAAACAAAAAAGACGCAAGGAATAAACCTTTGCGCCTTTGTAACTCTGTCCCTTTGCCCCTTCTTAATTAAAACTGGAAGTAAATAAACGGCTGCGAACCGGCAACTGCTGTTGCATAGACTATCCAATACGTAAATCCCAGAATAATTGCTTTTCCAATCAGAGGTGTTTTATCAAAAACTAATTTCATTTTAGAGGTAATAGCTTCCGGCAAGACGTGCCAAACGTATCCGAAAAGCATCAATAAAAAGACATTTTTGTAACCTATTATGATTGCCTGCCAATGTTCCGGCTCAAAAGTTAACTGACCAATATTATTAATGACCTGAAGTGCTGTTTCAAAATCTCTGGCACGGAAAAATATCCAACAGAAAACAACAAAGTGGAAGGTAATGACGATTGAAAAGAATTTCCATAAAAATCCAGAACCTTTGCCCTCTTTTTTGGGAGGGAAGAATTCCATGAAAATTTTATGAACGGCTAATGCCAATCCGTGTAATGCTCCCCAAACAATAAACTGTGCTCCGGCTCCGTGCCACAATCCTCCTAAAAGCATCGTGGTAAACAAATTGAAATTGGTCACCAATGTTTGGTTTTTCTTTTTCGAAAGTAAAAAGGTCAGGCAGAAAAGCACTAATGCCCCAATTGCGATCCCTAGTGGAATGAAACTTTCGTTTATGTTTGAAATTCCCCAAAGCAATAATCCGAAGAAGAATAAACTTGGGAATAAAAACCCTGCGAATGTTCCTTCGCGATTTCCACCGATCGAGATATACAAAAAGTCTTTCAGCCAGGTGGATAGTGAAATATGCCATCTTCTCCAGAAATCGGTAATAGAAGTTGACTTATAAGGCGTTCTAAAGTTCGCCGGAAGTTTGAATCCTAATAGCAAAGCGATTCCGATTGCCATATCTGAATATCCTGAAAAGTCACAGTAAATCTGAATCGCATATCCATAAGATGCCATTAAATTTTCGAACGAGGTATAATTCATCGGAGTGTCAAAAACACGATCAACGAAGTTTATAGAGATGTAATTTGAAATTACTGTTTTCTTAATCAATCCACCAATAATCAAAAACAAAGCGTTGTTTACATCTTCTCTGGTCAGGTTTAATTTCTGATAAATCTGAGGTAAAAAATCTTTTGCTCTAACTATTGGTCCTGCCACCAACTGCGGGAAGAAAGAAACGAAGAACAAATATTCGATGTAATTTTTGGTTGGTTTAATTTCTTCACGGTAGATTTCGATAATATAACTCATCGACTGGAAGGTGTAAAATGAGATTCCAACCGGCAGAAAAATATCGTGCAGTTCATAATTTCCATGAAACATATCATTGAAGGTAACAATCATGAAGTTCATGTATTTGAAATACCCCAACAATCCCAGGTTCAGAATTACACTGATCACCAGATAAATTTTCTTTGTACTGTCTTTTGCTTCTCTGTAAATGATCTGACTCAGGCCGTAATCAACAACAGACGAAAGTAATAATAGCAGAAAGTAAATTCCACTTGACTTGTAATAAAAGAAAAGCGAAAAGAGGATAACGTATGTTAATCTCAAATAAAATGTTTTGCGTAAAAAGGCATACACAAAATAAAAAACCAGAAATAATCCGAGGAACAAACCGGTATTAAACAGTAATTTTTCTTCAGGATTGTATATAAACCAGCTTCGAACCTGCTCCGGAGTAATCGCGCCAAAATTCTGAATGAACCAATTATTTATGCTATCTATTGTAATCAACTTAATTCTTTAATTTAAAATTATCGTATGCTTTTAAAAATGCTTCTGCAAACAAGTTTCCTTGTTTTTCATATCCTTTTTTTGAATAATGAACCCAATCCGGGCCAATTAATCCAGAGGACTTTAAACCTCTAATTCCTTCCATCGCTCCCAATTCATCGTATAAATCCCAAACTGCAAAACCATCTGTCTTTGCTATTTCAATAATACTTTTTGCGTAATCGCGAATATAAACATTAGGTCTTCTTGCTTTGAGTAATGAAGGAGGCGGAGTCATCACGATGATAGAAACCTTACTATTGTGTTCTTTCACATTTTTTATAAAATCACGCAATTCCTTTATATACGCCGAAGCTTCCATATGATCGTAGCTTTCGTTTGTTCCTAGCGAAAGAACTATAAGATCGCTATGCAATGCTTTTAGCTGTTCAAAAAATAACGGGTACTTATTATAATCTGAAAACTTGGCTCCATTTACCCCAATGCTGCTGTAAATTAAACCGGGGGTATCTTTTTCTAAAACAATTCCGCTCAATTCGTACTTTGAAGCTTCTTTATTGGGAAGCAGGAAAATACGACTCAACGTTTTTTCAGAGTTGTAATAATGAGTAAACGAGTCCGATTCCAAATTTAAAGGAACAAATTCTGAACTCGTAATATTTCTCGGCTTAGTCTCATTTGTTCGAATTTTAAGCGTTCTTCCCGCGCGAATGTTATTCGATTTCAGATGATTGTCTTTTCTAATATCGGCTACCGAAACATTGTATTTGTCAGCAATTGTCGAGATCGCTTCTCCTTTTTTGATTTTGTGCGTAATCACTTTTCGCTCTGTAGATTGAATCGTTTTGGTTTGAGAGGATATCGCTAAATCAAACATGTTCTGATTTTGAGGCGTAATAATTTTGATGGTATTGAAATTATACGCAGCATCTTTAACATTCAGTTCAACAGCAAAACCGCCATTGTCTCTCCAAAGTGCAATTCCGCTTAAACCAACGGGAACATTTTTGACAGGATGAATGTTTCGATAACTTTCCCAGCCTCTGTTGGAACGAAACCGCTCGTTATAAGAGCCGTTTGTTTTAGCCAGTTGATACGGAAAAACTAACCCACGGCCGCCATTACCAAACTTTTGCTGTAGTTTTTTCCTAATCTCATTGGTCATTAAATCACTCTGAATGTGCGAATCTCCCACATGGACCATATTGATTTTTTGACTATTTTGACTTTCGTTCGACTTCAATTTCAAAAAAAACGGCACTAAGACTTCTGCATTATAAATCCTGTCTCCTGAAAAAGAATCAACAGCGGCTGTATCGGCTTTATGCATCATATTTTTTGTAATTGGAATTGAATCTGTCTTTGGTATTTTATCATTTGTTGAGAAAAAAAGACAACAAAAGAAGATAATTAATCTATTCATTTACGCTATCTGTTTTTACCGCTACGGAATCTGTATTGGTCTTCCTGGCTGCTTTCCGTTTGTTGGTATCAGCCTCTCTGTTTACCCGTAATACTTTATATTGCTCGTAACCTTTGTTCAATTGATCGTATACTAATTTACCAATAGCTTTTGCCCCACGCTGATTAAAGTGTGTATAATCTTTATTGGCTCTGGCCGGAGATTCGTCTACCCATTTCACCATTGATCCGTCACCTCCCATTAAGGTGTACAAATTCACAAATCCGGATTCGGTTTCAAGAGCGTATCTTTTTTGCGCTCTCATTAATGGAACAACTGCTGAATCGGTTTTCATCTCTAAATCGTACTTGGTAGATTTATCGGCTGTCGAAATGATCAGGATCGAAACTCCCGGAAAAGATTCTTTAATTTTATTCACCGCTTTGGTCATACCTCTTTGGTACCAATTGTAATTCTTGGTCCCATAATTTAGAACGTTGGTTCCGTAATGTAGAATAACCAAGTCGTACTTTAAACTGTTATTGAACCCCTGCATAACATTCGAATTAAAGGTAGAAATTGGCAAACCTGAGTTCCCTCTTTGCGAGAAGTTGTCTACATGAACCCCGTTTCCGCTATCAAAATTAAAACCATAGATTGGAATAGAATCGGCATGAATAAAATTGGCTTTAAATCCTTTTATGCTTCCCGAAGTTACTTTTAGAGTGTTGATCAGATTGTTTGGTACAAGGCTTTTTCGCAAGGTATCTTTGCCGATAATGAAATTTACATTACCTTTTTTAGACCCTCTGCCATAATACAAAGTCGGACTATCTAAAGTTGTTGCGTGTTTGTTTAAACCTGCTTCGTACTGAACCCAGGTCGTATTTGATTTATCATTAGCAAAAAACACATGCCCGTTTACTCCAAATGGACTCGTTGGATGTTTTACGTTCAAATACGATTGCATTTTCCAGTTTTTGGAAGCTGAAGATTTTACAGAACCACGTGATGCTGCAGATTCTGAATTGATGGACACAAAACCAACTCCGCTTCCGCCAAAACGTTCCTGGTAATTGGCCCGAACATCCTGCACAATTAAATCACCATCGGTCATGGAATCTCCATAATAGGCAATTCTGACTTTGGCTTGCGGATTATTCTCCAACTGGTATAATTTTTCGTAAAAAGAAATCAGGTATTGGTATCCTTTGTAGTTATCGAAAGTTTCAGACGGAAATTCGATTCCTTCCGAAGCATCGAAAACAATCTTTTCCCTCATTTCATTTTTCTCATCTTCGGTCAGACTGTCTCCACCCTGTTCCAGAGAATCATTTGCGACTGACTCTAAAAGCAGACTATCGATTAGTACATTTTTAGAATCTACTTTACTATCCGAAAAGATCTTGTCCGGCAAGATTTGCTTAAATCCGATGAAAGCTATAAATGCCAGTGCCACAATGGCAAAAGACTGAAAGAAATAAGATTTTGTATTCACTCGTAATAATAAATTTGAAGAAAGGATTCACTAAAAATTTCATTTCAAAATTCCTACTAATTCCTTATAAAAAAGTACGGGCAAAGATAGAATTAAACAATTAATTTCTAGGTTCTTTTTAACATTAAAATAATACAAAAAAAAGAGGCTGAACGAATCCAGCCTCTTGATCAAAAAAAAATAAAAAAAACAAAGTCAATTATTAACTAAAATTTGAAATAAGTTGAATGTGATAGACTACAGATGTAAAAAAACCCGAACAAATTAATTACTCGGGTTTTCTATCTTCTTCTTATTTAAGGATTGCGTACTCTAAAGTAACATAACCTCTAATTCCTGCTTCATTGGTCATCGCCAGGAATTTAACTTTGTAATAATTTCCGGCTGCATCTTTAACCACATAAAAACGATCTGCTCTTATGCTTGGTAGAGTAGTTGGTCCACCACCACTTCTCCAGTTAGAACCAATAACTCTCTGGTCTGTTTTTGAAAGCGTGAAATTTGACTCTACTACATTTGCTTTAGCAAAAGCAGCATAAGTTACATCAGCCGTAACTAAAACCTGATAAACCTGAGTTCCAGATTTTGCATTTGTTGTGATAAAATCAGAAAAACCGTAAGTCACATCACCACTACCCATATTAAAATAGTTGGTAAATACGGTAAAGTTTAAGTCCCATTTTGCTTTTTGCGGTTCAACTGCAACTGTATTTCCTGTCGCTAAACTGAAAAATGTAAAATTAAAATCAGCATCTTTAGAAATTACTTTTTCTGTGAATGTAGTAGAAGTCAAATCAGCGTATTGGATTTTGTATCCATTACCACTTCTTAAGATTCTAACTTTTTTCCATCCTCTTGAATCACCATCAACACTAACGGAACCTTTTGCCGGTACTGCTGTTGAAACTTTAAATCCAAGATTCACTAAATATACTTTATTGTCTGCATCTGTTGCAGAAACTTCAGCAATAGCAGTTCCTACTCCTGCTCCTGCACCAGCTAAAACACCAGTTGGATTATCAACATATCCGTTTGATGAAGGGTTCTCACCAGCTCCAACTGAAACATTGGTGTCGATTGTTTGAGATACTGTAATATCTGATGTAGCTAATTTTTTAACAGCCATTTTAACAGATCCGTTCAAAACAACTCTAAAATCATCTCCTGATGAGAATCCGAAATCCCATGATTCTCTGTTTACTGCTTTAAATTCTGCAGCACTTAAATCAAGGTAAACCTGATTTGGCTGATTAGGACCTCCAACTGTCGGCTGTAAAGTTGCTCCAACGGTCGGGATCTCGACCTTAGTATCGTCGTCACTTGAGCAAGATGCAAGTGATAAGAAAGCGAATGATAATAATAAAAGTTTTTTCATTGTATTTATGTATTAAGTATTTAAAGATTAAGATTATATGCTAATTTAAAAAAGTAAGAACGTCCGTATGCGAGCATTAAATTCGAAGATGTTGCATGTGCCGATCCTCCACTTGTTTTACTTCGGTTTACATCGGTTACATTAAAAATGTTTCTTGCTCCGACCGTTACTTCAAATCTGTCTTTGAAGAAATTCTTTCTGATTGATGCATCAAACCAATTACTGGCAGCGATAGTAGACAGCACGTATTCTGACGCACCTTCCTCAAACTGTTGCGTTTTTCCGTTGTACTTGTAATAACCCGAAATAATTGTTTTCCACTTTGGAATGTTATAAGATACACTTGCATTTAAATTAAACGAATAGAGAAAATCATCGTTTGAAACAATTTTTTGATTGTCTAATCGCTGCGAAACTCCTACCAATGCAGCTCCAACATTAATCGTCAAGCTATTTAATCTTAACTGATTCGTTGTAGAAAAATTCCACATTCTGTATTTACTAATGTTGATGTATTGATTTTCAGGCGTACCGGTATTTGGATTGTTCCCTATAAATACCATGTCAATTCTATCATTAACATCCAGGTAGCTTCCCCCAATTGTATTTGATATTTGTAGTCCTGAAGGAAAAGAAGTAAACTTTTTAACACTTGTTTCATAAGAAGTACTTGTTTCCGGAATCAAGTTTTCATTTCCTGCAAAAAAGTGCCCATCGAAAATTTGATTCACATATAATTCCTCAAAATTTGGAGTTCTAAAACCGTTACCATACGATCCTCTCAACTCAACTCCTTTATCAAACAAATATCTTAATGCAACTGAAGAAGCATATTGATTTTTAAATTTAGACTGTGCCGAAAATCTCAATCCCGGTTTTATAGAAAACCGATCGGTAGCCATAATTTCTGAAGAAACAAAAAAATCATAGTTCTCTATCGTTTTATAAACCGATTCAATCACATTATTCTTTTTTTGAACAAGTGCGAATCCTTTATTGTTTACAAATTCATATCCCACCTGCAAATCAATACTTTTGTCTGAGAAAAAATTATTTAATGTCCCTGTAGAAGAAAGAACTTCCATCGACTGATCTTTCTTCTTCTCGTTCGCCCCTTCAGTTTTAGTAAACAAATAATACGTGAAATTCTCTATTTCTCGCTGTTGCTTCTGATGTGTAACAGAAACATTATACGTTAATTGTGAGAACAGCGATCCGGTTGCATTTAAATTATGAAAGTACCTGTTGGTAAAATATCTTTTATCATCAGCAGCACGATAGGATCCCAAAGTAGGATTAAAAAGAGACTGCACTGTACTATTATAAAAATCTACATCTTCATCTAAGTACTCAAATTTATAGAAGAATCGAAAATCGTCTTTTCGATACGATAGCATTGCGTTTCCGTTTAACTGATCTTTTGGCAACCAACTGTAACCTCGCATAAAATCAGTTTGAAAGTAATCCTTACCCTTTTTACCATTTAAAAAACCTTGAAAATCATTTCTATTTGCTCCTACACTTACAAACCAGTTCTCATTAAAAGTATGCGCTACACGTAAAGATTGAATATGGCGTCCTTTATCAAAAAGAGCGTATTCTTTTCCAACGGTCTCCTCTTGCACTGCGGCATTAATATCCCACTTATATTTAGATGATTTTTTAGTTATAATATTAAGAACTCCGCTTACAGCATTGGCTCCGTAGCTAACTCCCATAGAACCTTCTACAATTTCAATATGATCCACATCATTTAGGTTAATCTGAGACAAATCTGTATTGTTCCCCAGACCGGCTTCATTAACTAATGGTATATTATCCACTAAAATTTTAAAGTATTGTGCATCTAATCCAAACAAGGAAACGGTTGAGCGCCCGGTTGTTCCACTAGGTCTAACGGTGATATTTAAATATTGATTTAAAACGTCTGCTAAGTTATTTGCTGCTAAATTTTGTATGTCCTGATTAGAAATCACACGAACATTAAACACTGATTTTTTTATAGACTGTGGCTCAAACTGCCCGGTAACCACCACTTCAGAAAGTTTATTTACAGCCGTGGTATCTTTCTTTTGTGCAAAAGATATTTGACAAAAAAGAAAAGCTGCAAAAAAGATAAATTTGATTTTCATTATTTTTATTCAATCTTAATAATGGCGCAAATGTATAAATTATTTTTATTTGTTCTAAATTAAATACATATATTTGCGAAAATTTAAAAACAAAATATTACATTATGATTTCAAAAAGCCTCTATTTTTCAGCTGTTATGGCTTTGACTTGTAGCCTTGGTTTCAGTCAGGATAAAAAGCAACAAGACATCAAATCCATCAAATCTATGTGTGGTTGCTACGAAGTGAAGTTTAATTTCGCAGAAACTTTTCAATACGCTAAAGATTCGGCGACTTATAAACCATCAGAAACAAAACACGAATCTGCATTAGAATGGGTAGAGTTATTAGAAGACACTCCTAACAAAATTGTAATGCAACACTTATTAATAGTGAGTGATGACATGATCATCAAACACTGGAGACAAGACTGGTTGTATGAAAACACTGATTTATATACCTTTAATAAAGGGACTTCATGGAAATACAAACAACTGGACAAAAAAGCAGTAAAAGGCCAATGGACACAAAAAGTATTTCAGGTAGACGATAGTCCACGTTACGAAGGATCTTCGACATGGGTACACGTAGACGGGCAAAACTACTGGGCAAACATTGCAGATGCACCACTTCCAAGAAGAGAGCAAACCAAACGTAATGACTATAATGTTTTAAAAAGAAGAAACATTCACGAAATTACAGCTACAGGATGGAATCATGAGCAAGACAATGACAAATTGGTACGTGACGACAGCGGAAAAGATGTTTTATTAGCGCAAGAAAAAGGTCTGGACGTTTACACTAAAGTTCCGGATATTAAATGTATCGCTGCTCAAAAATGGTGGAAAGAAAACAACGCGCTTTGGAAGAATGTTCGTGACAAATGGCAAACTCTTTTTGACAGACACCAGGACTTAAACTTAGAAGCTAAAGTAGACAGAAAAGCACTTTACTCTCTTCTGTTTGATTTGAAACCAACTGCTACAAAAGCAGAAACTGATGCAATCATTAATAAGTTCGTAAAATAAGAAATTCTTTTTCTACTTATATTCTAAAAGCCGATAGTTTGTCACTATCGGCTTTTTTATGCATAAAAAAAAACCGTCTGAAAATAAATCCAAACGGTCTGCTACCTTCTATGTTTAATAAAGCTATTAGCTTACTAATTCAAAACAGCATAAATCAACTAATAAAAGGTTGGTATTTTTAATCTCTATGATAGATATTTTGGAATAATCCTCGCGGAAATGCTAAAAAAAACTCTTGAAGTGATATTAGAGTCTGTAAATAAGGATATTAGTACCCTGTTGTACTTCCTTTATTAAAGTAGGAAAATTAATATATTATTTTATAACACACAAGCAAATAACAGACTATTTTTGCACTTTTTTCCAGAAGACTAAAATCCAGCATTTTGACTATATTATTCAAGACCGTATAATAAGAATCTAGAAAAAACAAAAAGGGCTGATAGTTATAAAACTATCAGCCCTTTAATTTATGCTATGTATAAAAAATACGTTTTACATGAACTATTATTTAGCTTCTGTACACTCAGAATAAGAAACGATATGTTTCGTTAAATCTGTCCATTTAGGCTCAGGATTTGCAGCAATTACTTTTTCACAGCTTCCCCATAATGGCACAAATTCTTTTTTATAATCTTTCTTCTTCAATAAAAATGCAGGAGAATCTTTTTTAGCAACATAGTAAGATTTTGCATCACCCCCAATAAATTTAACTCCTCCAACGCCTAATGAAGTTGTTTCTTTTGCATAAGGATCACAATACACTTTAAATTCTTTACTGAATGAAGGATTAAGTAATTGCATTAACAATTTGCTGTTTCTTTTTTTGATTTTTACGTCAGCAGTTTCAAAATAAGCGTATCCTTGGTTTAAGAAATCCTGGTTTAACTTATCGTCATTCCATTTTTTAAAGTCTTCAAGAAAATTTAGTCTTTTCCCTAAGTTATCCAATCCGCTTGGTGGCAAGTACATGAATTTAATATCTTCTGGTTTTAGTTTGTGTTTTTTACCCGTTCCATCTTGTAATTTGATGAACTCAATTAAACCTTTGTCTCTGTCAATATCTTTAATAGTACCATTTATTTCGGTACCATCAGCTAAAGTAATGTAAGCAGTTTTACTGTGAGAAAATCCATAAGAAGGAGAAATCAAATCTTGCGCATTTGCAGAACAACACACTACTAGAAACACTAATAGTAAAAAGGAATTTTTAATCATTTGTTTTTTGGTTAATTTTTTGCCTACTCTTGCGATTTTCGGCTTCCTCGATTATTATTTTAACAGGAAATTTTTAGCTAACAGCCTATATTTATTGGTTTCACCAACTTTTTTTATAAATTATTTTCTTACCGTAAACATAGCTATAAAAACGAGATTTACAAATGTTAAATTGTGTTTTTTACACGAAAATTCGCCCCAAAAACCTTTACCTGTTTTTCGTGTTAATTACCTTATATTTTCTAATAAAATATAGTTCTCTTCGATCGTAACTCTTTAGAAAATTTCCCTTTCTACTCTCGAAAAGCAATAGACTTTTAGATTTCGGGTGGACAAAAAAAAGGGTCGATAATTACATTCATAATTATCGACCCTTTGTATTTTATCTTTTGTACAGCAATTACATGCGCTCCGGAACTTCGATTCCCAGCAAACTAAAAGCGGCTTTGATAACCTCAGCTACTTTTTGCGAAAGCTGCACTCTGAATACTTTTTTAGTTAAATCTACTTCTCCTAATATGTGTACCGACTGATAAAAAGAATTATATTCTTTTACCAAATCATAAGTATAATTAGCAATCAGAGCCGGACTATGATTGTGTGCTGCATTTTGAATTACTTCCGGGAAAAGCTCAATTTGTTTTACCAGCTCTTTTTCTTTTTCGTGTAATTCTTCCGTATTTGTCTTTACAGAAAATTCAAAATCAGCTTTACGGATTATCGATTGGATTCTCGCATAAGTGTACTGAATAAACGGACCTGTATTTCCGGCAAAATCAACAGATTCTTCAGGATTAAACAAAATACGTTTTTTTGGATCTACTTTTAAGATATAATATTTCAATGCCCCAAGACCAATGGTTTGGTACAATTTGGCTTTTTCTTCGGTTGAATAACTGTCCAGTTTTCCTAAATCTTCAGAAATTTGTTTCGCTGTATCGGTCATATCCTGCATCAAATCATCGGCATCTACAACGGTTCCTTCACGGCTTTTCATTTTTCCTGAAGGCAAATCAACCATTCCGTATGATAAATGATACAAGCTTGAAGCCCAGTCAAAACCTAGTTTTTTCAGAATAAGAAACAGTACTTTAAAATGGTAATCCTGTTCGTTACCTACTGTATATACCATTCCGCCCACATCCGGCATGTCTTTTACACGTTGAATTGCTGTTCCGATATCCTGTGTCATATATACAGCAGTTCCATCTGAACGCAAAACAATTTTACGATCTAAACCTTCATCAGTAAGATCAATCCAAACGGAACCGTCAGGATCTTTTTCAAAAACCCCTTTGTCCAGACCTACCTGAACCACATCTTTTCCTAATAAATAGGTATTGCTCTCATAATAGTATTTATCAAAATTAACACCCAGATTTTTATAAGTGATAGCAAAACCATCGTAAACCCATTGGTTCATCATTTTCCAAAGCGAAATTACCGCTTCGTCTCCTGACTCCCATTTTTTAAGCATCTCTTGTGCTTCAATAATGATTGGAGACTGTTTTTTTGCTTCTTCCTCTGTTTTTCCGGCTTCCATTAGCTGAGAGATCTCTGCCTTGTAAGCTTTATCAAACTCAACATAGTACTTCCCTACTAATTTATCTCCTTTTAGATTGGAACTTTCCGGAGTTTCACCATTTCCAAACTTCTGCCAGGCCAGCATCGATTTGCAAATATGGATTCCACGGTCGTTGATAATCTGTGTTTTGTATACTTTTTTCCCTGATGCTTTGATTATTTCAGCTACAGAATATCCTAACAAATTGTTACGTACGTGACCTAAGTGTAAAGGTTTATTAGTGTTTGGCGAAGAATATTCAACCATGATTGCTTTATCTTCCGGATTTGGTGTTACATATCCGAACTTGGTATTGTCTTTTATTACATTGAAGAAATTCAAATAATAACTGTCTGCAATGACAATATTCAAAAATCCCGAAACCACATTAAAGCGTGCTACTTCAGAAACGTTCTCTACCAGATAATTTCCAATTTTATTTCCCAGTTCGACAGGATTGCTTTTGATCACTTTCAACAAAGGAAAAATCACCATTGTGATATCGCCTTCAAATTCCTTTCGGGTAGTTTGAAATTCGATTTTCTCAACAGTAACATCAAATAATGCTTGTATTGCTTTTTGTATAGAAGGTGTAAGAATTTGTGATAATGACATGTAAACTTATTTTAAAGTGTGCAAATATACTGCTTATTCATCAATTACAGAAAATCAAAAACATATTAAATCGAATAAAACAGTTCCAATTTCTTAAAAAACCTCTCCTTTCAAGTGTTAAAATTATGCAAAAACCAAAACCCTAACCCATTATAAAACAGACGATCTTACGAAAGAAATATTTTTTTTCACTTTTTTCTGTAACATATCTTTAGCAAACGAGTCTTAATAGAGACTTCAAATTAGTTTTGAGGGCAAAAAAACAAAAGCAAAATAGCAATCATCATCAATCCATCAAAAAATCATTATTGCATTATGAAACTAAAATTCTTTCTGTTCGTATTACTGGGTGTAATAACAACAGCAAATGCACAGAATTCAGGAAGTGTTTCCGGAAAAATTACTGAAAAATCAAACAGTGCTCCTATTTCTTACGCAACCATCTCGATTAAAGAGAACGGGAAAGTAGTCGCAGGAGTTAATTCTGATGATCACGGAGATTTCTCTATCAAAAACCTGGCTTTAAAAAGTTATACTATCGAAATTCAATATATTGGATTTCGAAAATATGTAGGCTCTTTACTTTTAAGTGATAACAAAAAAACGGCGACCATTAATGTATCGCTTGAAGAAGAAGCTACTCAGCTTAAAGGAGTGAACATTGTAAGTGAGCGTTCGACAATCGAGCAAAAAATTGACCGAAAAGTAATTACTGTCGGAAAAGATTTGACTACTGCCGGTGCTTCTGCCTCTGACATCATGAACAACATTCCATCTGTAAACGTAGATCAGGACGGAAAACTTTCGCTTCGCGGAAATGATAACGTTCGTGTATTGATCGACGGAAGACCTTCAAACATTGATCCTGCTCAGTTGTTGAAACAAATTCCATCAACGTCAATCAAAAAAATTGAGTTGATTACCAACCCAAGTGCCAAGTACAATCCGGAAGGAATGTCTGGTATCATCAACATCATCTTACACAAAAACACCAATACCGGTTTCAACGGAAGTTATAGCGGGGGAATTACTTTTGGAGAAGTAGCGAAGTACAATCAGTCTTTAGATTTGAACTACAAGACAGGAAAAGTAAATTTCTTTGGAAACGTGGGACAAAATTTTGGAACTTATTACAATGATGGTTTCATCAACAGATACGATCAGGACATTCGTCAGAAAATTGATGTTGTGAACGAAAATGATTCTTACTTGTATAAAATCGGGATGGATTATTTCATCAATGATCACAATACGATCTCTTTTTATACCAACCAGAACAAATCAAACGGTAAGTTTTTTGTAGACACCAATATTGATTACAGCAATGTAAGCAGTTCTGATATTAACAATATGCTACAGAAATCAAAATATACTGGTCCGGATAACGTAGGAACTTATAATTTAGCTTACAAACACATCTTTAAAAAAGAAGGTCATACCTTAGATATTGAAGGAAACTATAGTGACAATAAAGAAACCCAAAATGCTGGTTTTGATACGCAAATAAGAAAGAAAGACAATACTTTAAACAATCAGTCTTATAACGATTATATTGCAGGTACTCGTAAACTAAGTACTTTAAACATTGATTACGTAAATCCATTAAACGACAAAACGACTCTTGAAGCAGGTGCCGAAGCCAGAATTACAAAAACAGATAACGATTATATCACCGGAAATCCGTTAGCTGCACTTCCAGTTTCTAATTATACTTATGATACTGATATTTATTCTGCTTATGTAACATTCGGACAGAAATTCAAAAAATTCAGTTATCAGTTAGGTGCTCGTTTCGAAAGTTATAAAGTGGTTGCGAATTTAAATCATGGTCTTGACAAATTCAATGACGATTACATCACGTTATACCCATCGGCATATTTGACTTACAATCTGAATGAGAAAAACACGTTACAGTTTAGCTATAGCCGTCGTGTAGACCGTCCGAGTTTAGAACAAACAAAACCTATTCGTGAGTTTTCTACTCCTTTAATTACAGCATTAGGAAATCCTGAATTAAGACCTCAGTTTACGAATTCTGTAGAAGTAAATTATACTAAAACTTTCGAAAAAGGAAGCTTTACTACAGGTGTTTTTGTGAGAAGCATCAACGACCAAATCAGCAGAGTTTTACTTCCGGACGATACAGATCCAAGTGGTAACAAGCAAATCCTGACGTATGCCAACTTTGACCGTAACACCTCTTATGGTTTTGAAGCTTCTTTCACTTATAAAATTGCAAAATGGTGGGATATTTCACCATCGATTGACTTCTCAAGCATTAACCAACAAGGTATTGTGTTTGTATACGATCCTGTAACTCAAAAAAGCAGTCCTTTGGAAAGAAAAATTACTGTTGGTGCTTTCAACGGACGTATGAATTCTAACTTTAAAGTAAACAAACGTTTAAGCTTTTTATTATTCGGATTTTACAGAGGTGAAGTTGAAGGTCTTCAAAATAACAGCCATGCAATGTATAAAATGGATATGGGATCCCGTTATACTTTGTTAAACAATAAAATGAACATCAGTTTACGTTTTAACGACGTGTTTAACACCATGAAATACGCTTTTGATTCTCAGTATCCTTATTCACATTCAGGGCAATTTACATGGGAAAGCCAAACTGTTTATCTAGGGTTAACTTACAACTTTGGAGGTGCTAAAATCAAAAACCTGCAACGTAAACAAAGAGAAGACAATACCAATAAAGGTGGAGGCGGATTGTTCTAATCCAACTTTTGCTAATCGATTTTAATAGTTTTTTAAAAGCCCGGAGTTTGCCAACTTCGGGCTTTTTTTTATGGATATTTGACAACTTTGGTTAAAATTGAATCGCTGTTTTTATTCCTGTCATACTTACAATAATAAGACATGCCTCCTGTGTTACCCCCTTATTCTATTGAAGAAGCTAAAAATATTTCCGGAATCTAAACCTACAAATTGTTAAAATTATCAAAAATTCAAAAACTAATTTACTCTAAAACAGCACATCACAAAAAAGGCATTTCTGATTTTAATTTTTACTGTAACATCGGATTGAAAAGACGGTCTCTAGTGATACATTTTGAAGTATTTCAAAAGAAACAATCATCAATCAAATCAATCACATGTTCATGAAATTAAAATTACTTTTACTGGTCTTAGTGACCACAATGACAACTCTGCAGGCACAAACTTCCGGAACTGTTTCCGGAAAAGTTACCGAAAAATCAAACCATACTCCTATTTCTTATGCTACAGTTTCGCTTAAAGACAATGGAAAAATTATCGTAGGAGTTAACACTGACGACAATGGCGATTTTACCATTAAAAATCTGGCTCTAAAAAATTACACGATTGAAATTCAATATATCGGATTTAAGAAATACACGGGATCTGTTATTTTAAGTGAAGATCAAAAAGAGGCTAGTATTAAAATTGCTCTTGAAGAAGAAGCGACACAACTTAAAGGAGTTAATGTTATTAGCGAACGCTCAACTATTGAACAAAAACTAGATCGAAAAGTAATCACAGTCGGTAAAGACCTGACCACCGCCGGAGCTACAGCTTCTGAAATTATGAATAATATTCCATCTGTCAATGTAGATCAAAACGGAAAAATTTCGCTTCGCGGAAATGATAATGTCCGAGTATTGATTGACGGAAGACCCAGTAATATTGATCCGGCTCAATTGTTGAAACAAATCCCGTCAACCTCTATTAAAAAAATTGAGCTGATCACCAATCCAAGTTCCAAATACAATCCGGAAGGAATGTCGGGAATCATCAACATCGTTTTACTTAAAAATACCAATATAGGTTTTAACGGAAGTTACAGCGGAGGAATCACTTTTGGGGAAGCTACCAAACACAATCAATCCGTGAATTTGAATTATAAAAACGGAAAAGTAAATTTTTATGGAAATGCCGGTCAAAATTTAGGAACCTATTTTTTCGACAGTTCTCTTCAAAGATTCGATCAGGATCTTTATCAAAAAATAGACTTTAAATCGATTGCCGACTCTCATCTGTATAAAATCGGAATGGATTATTTCATTGACGCGCAAAACACTATTTCTTTTTACACGAATCAAAGTAAATCCAATCAGGATGTATTTGTTGACGCTAATATCAACTACAACAATAATCCTGAAATCAGCAACATCTTGCAAAATTCCAGATACTTCGGCCCTCAAAAAATGGAAACTTACAATCTGGCTTACAAACATCTCTTTAAAAAAGAAGGTCACACCTTAGATATTGAAGGAAACTTCAGTAAATACAATGCCTCGCAACAAGCCCATTTTGACACTCAAAACAGCGCTCCTGACAACACTGTCAAAAATGTAAATTATACAGATTTAAACAAAAGTCATCGTAAACTAAATACAGTCAACCTGGACTATGTTAATCCGTTGGACGAAAAAACAACTTTGGAATTAGGTGCCGAGGCCAGAATCACAAAATCAGAAAATGATTATGCCAGAATAAACCCTGCTAACCCAACCGAGGATCAACTGCTCTACTATACTTATGATACAGATATCTACTCAGCTTATGTAACATTCGGTCAGAAATTCAAAAAATTCAGTTATCAATTAGGCGCACGTTTTGAAAGTTACAAAGCAGCTGCTAGTTTTAATCATGGTCAGGATAAGTTTAATGACGATTATATCACGTTATATCCATCTGCTCATTTTACTTATAATCTAAATGAAAAGAATACCATACAATTGAGCTATAGCCGTCGTGTAGACCGTCCGAGTTTAGAACAAACAAGACCTATTCGTGAGTTTTCGACACCAATGGTAACGACATTGGGGAATCCTGAATTAAGACCTCAGTTCACTAATTCTGTAGAGATAAATTACACGAAGACCTTAGAAAAAGGGAGTTTAAATTTGGGGATTTATGCCAGAGGTATCAACGATCAGATCAGCAGAGTCATAGATACGGATTATAATGAGGCAGTGGGCAATAAACTAATCGTATCTTATACCAATTTTGATCATAATACGGCTTATGGATTCGAAGCTTCTTTTAATTACAAGATCACAAAATGGTGGGATATCGCACCGTCGATTGACTTTTCAAGTATCAATCAGCGAGGAATTGTTTTTTCATTAAACCCGATCACAAACACAGGAACGCCAATCGATCGAAAAATTACAGTTTCAGCTTTTACCAGTAGAATAAGCTCTAATTTTAAAGTAAACAAACGCATGAGCTTTTTACTATTTGGACTTTATAACGGACCAAGTGACGGTCTTCAGGGCAACAGCCACCAAATGTACAAAATGGACATAGGCACGCGTTATACTTTATTGAACGATAAAATGAATATCAGTCTTCGTTTTAATGATGTTTTCGATACGATGAAATATTCTTTCGACACACAATACCCTTACCCTCACTCAGGTCTGAGCACTTGGGAAAGTCAAACGGTTTATTTAGGTCTGACCTACAATTTTGGAGGAGCAAAAATTAACGGTATGAACCGTAAAAATAGAGAAGAGAACAATATTGGCAGTAGTGGTGGAGTCCTTTAATACCGCATTCATCACTAAAGTTTAATTATTTATTTAAAAATAAAAAGTCCGGGATTTGTAAACTCCGGACTTTTTTTGTTGAATTCTATTTTCTGTTAGCTTAATTGATCCCTTTTGATTTTACTGTTCGATCGGTCGAATAATCAGCAGATTAGGCATACAAGTCACAATTACTCTTTCTCCAAATTCGAAGCCAAGTTTCTGCATCCAGTTTCCGCAGAGTTTGATCTCAGGAACTTTTTTCTGACTGTATTCATTAAATCTCATTTTGGGTTGAATTTTCAGACTACGCACATCCGGGCGTCTGATTGTTTGTCTCTTGTTGGTTCGCATAACATTGAGTTTTTTAAAAAGAGGCCTGACGATGCTGCGAACCAACAAGAGAACTTGTATAGCACGGGACTTGCACCCGCTCTCCACCAGGCTTTATCTTTGATTTTTAAAATTGATAAATTAATCATGAAATTTCTCTTATATTGATTCGCGTTTCAAATATAAGATATTTCTTTCAAAAATACACTATTAAAAAAATCATTTTAATCTATCTAATCTGTGGCTTTAAAAAACATAACATTTGTCCGAACGTAATCCTACCTTTAAAACCCGACCTTTATTTTATAGATTCCGTTTACAGGAAGTTTTTCAATTCTTTTATTTCTTCAGGATTTGCCGTTTCTGTCTGATCTGTAATCGCAGACGAGTGATAAAAAGTAGGCTGCAATTTTTCCTGAAGTAATTTAATGTTTGAAGAGCGCAAACCTCCTCCGGGCATGATTTCAATTCGGTCATTCGCTAATTTCTGAATCAATTCTAAATCAAAAATTCCTTCTTCAACATTCTTTCCACGTCCCGAAGTTAATATCGTTTGAAAACCACATGCAATTACCTCTTCCAATCCTTGTTCGATGGAATTTACAACATCAAAAGCACGATGAAAAGTACAGGAAAGCGGACTAGCCAATTGTACCAATTCCAAATTCTGTTCTTTATTTACACTGCCGTCCTGATTTAGAATTCCGAAAACAAAACCATCAACTCCCAGTGCTTTAAGTTGTTTAATATCTTGTTTCATCTCCAGAAACTCTTCTTCCGTATAAACAAAATCACCACCACGAGGCCGGATAATAACGTGCATTTTGATGGTTAGTTTTTCCCGAACTCTTTCTGCTGTTATCAAATTTGGCGTTGTCCCGCCAAGTCGCATATCATCGCATAATTCGATTCTGTCTGCTCCATTGTCTTGCGCAATTATCGCCGATTCGTAATTGAAACAGGCTATCTCCAGTTGATTTTTTTTCATTTGATTGATTTAAAAGTGGCACCAGCTTGATGACGCCAAACAAAAATATAAATTAAAAACTGAACGATCAAAGCAAATCAAAGGTTAGAGCAACCATAAAGGCTTCGGCTTCGCTCAGCCGGACAGTAATTGTAGAAGACAAAAAGCTACAAACAAAACCTGAGTGTCATCCTGAGCGAAGTTGAAGGCTCACAAACCGTAAAGGCTTCGACTTCGCTCAGCCAGACAAACGTTGTCGTTATCCTCTTGAATCCCAAATGTCACCCTGAGCGGAGTCGAAGGCTCATAAACCGCAAAGGCTTCGACTCCGCTCAGCCGGACAGTAATGGCATGAGAAAAAAGACTGTAAACAAAACCCGAGTGTCATCCTGAGCGAAGTCGAAGGCTCACAAACCGTAAAGGCTTCGACTCCACTCAGCCAGACAAACGTTGTCGTTATCCTCTTGAATCCCAAATGTCACCCTGAGCGGAGTCGAAGGCTCATTTACCACTAAAGTTTCTTATTAACGTGGTTCTTATGACTCGTTTCATTTAAACATTCAGCCAGTTGTTTTAAATCATCCCATCTATCATTTATAATAGCTTCTTTCTTTTTTCTACTCCAACCCTTTACTTGTTTTTCGAATGAAATGGCCTGAAGCACATACTTAAAATCAGTATAAAAAACTAGCTCCAAAGGTCTTCTACTAAAAGTATAACACCCCTTATGTAAACCCGACTTATGCTCATTGAATCTTCTTTCAATATTATTTGTGACTCCGGTGTAATAACTATTATCAGAACATTTCAAAATATAGACATAATACAATTTCATAATATATTACTTTTTATTAAAAGTAAGAAAAATCTTTTAAAAACATATATTTATAATATAACTGATTTGTCTATTGGAGCGAGGGGGCTTCGACTCCGCTCAGCCGGACAGTAATGGCATGAGAAAAAAAGACTATAAATAGAATCCGAGTGTCACCCTGAGCGAAGTCAAAGGCTCACAAACCGTAAAGGCTTCGACTCCGCTCAGCCGGACAGTAGTTGTAGAAGGTAAAAGGCTATAAATAGATCCGAGTGTCACCCTGAGCGAAGTCGAAGGCTTATAAACCGCAAAGGCTTCGACTCCGCTCAGCCGGACAGTAATGGCATGAGAAAAAAAGACTATAAATAGAATCCGAGTGTCATCCTGAGCGAAGTCAAAGGCTCACAAACCGTAAAGGCTTCGACTTCGCTCAGCCGGACATAAAAAAACCTGCTCTAAAAAGGAGCAGGCTATGAAATATAATGCAAGATGAATTAATTTACCACTTAATGATCGCACTTGCCCAAGTAAAACCACTACCAAAAGCAGCCAAAACAACTGTATCTCCTGATTTGATTTTTCCTTGTTCCCAAGCTTCAGTCAAAGCAATCGGAATAGAGGCTGCAGTAGTATTTCCGTACTTCTGAATATTATTGTGTACCTGATCGTCACTCAATTTGAATTTATTTTGAATGAATTGTGAAATTCTTAAATTCGCCTGGTGAGGAATTAACATATCAATATCTGAAACCTGTAAACCATTTGCTTCTAATCCTTCATTGATTACTTCAGCAAAACGAACCACTGCATTTTTAAACACAAACTGTCCATTCATATAAGGATAATAACTCTCATCGTTAGGATCATTATCAGCTATAATATCGGTTACCCAGCGCGCTCCCATTCCAGGTGCCTGCAGAGCCAGTTCTTCGGCATGCTGTCCTTCCGAATGCAAATGTGTTGATAAGATTCCTTTTGTCAAATCTTCTTCACGGCTTACAACTGCCGCTCCTGCTCCATCTCCAAAAATTACCGAAACTCCACGGCCACGAGTAGTCATATCCAGTCCTGTTGAATGTACTTCTGAACCAATTACCAGGATATTTTTATACATTCCGGTTTTAATGTACTGATCGGCAACCGACAATGCATAAACAAAACCAGAACATTGATTTCTAACATCCAGTGCTCCTACAGTACGTAATCCTAAATCACGCTGTACCAAAACTCCAGGTCCTGGAAAATAATAATCCGGACTTAAGGTAGCAAAAACTACAAAATCAATATCTTCTTTGGCGACGCCAGAACGTTCTATAGCAATTTTAGCTGCTTTTACACCCATTGTAGTTGTGGTATCTTCCCCACGAATAATATGTCTACGCTCCTGAATTCCAGTTCTCTCCTGAATCCATTCGTCATTGGTATCAATTATCTTAGACAAATCATCGTTGGTCACAACATTTGAAGGGACATAATATCCTAAGCCCGCTATTTTTGAATGATACATATTGTTTTATTATTTGTTAAAAAATTGTAATGCAAATTTAAGTATACTTTAAAACATTAACGTCCAAATTAGTGTTTTTTTCGTAATTGGCAATTCAATATACTTTAATTATAAATAGGATTCTGACAGTTTATATTCTGAAAAAACATTTTTTGCCTGAAAAATGTGAAAAGTATCAAAAATAACACCTAAAATGTAACAAGTTTGAAGTATTTTAGTCAAACATATAGGAATACCAAACTCTAAACTCCTAAAATTCAAATTATGAAATTAAAGGTTACATTACTGTTATTTCTTAACATTGGCTTTTTTGCCTTTGCACAAGAAAATCTCACTTACCAAAAACCATCAAAATCTATCTTAGATTTAGCCGATTACGAAAAAGCCCCTACAGTATCAATGGATACAAAAAAGGAGAATATGCTATTAATGTACAGGAGTACATATAAAACACTCGATGATTTAAACCAGGATGAACTTCGCTTAGGAGGTTTAAGAATTAATCCGGTAACAAATATTTCCAGCTCTGTAACTTATACAACGAATTTAAAGCTAAGAAAAATTAGCAGTAAAGAAGAAGTTCAGGTTTCAGGATTACCTCAAAATCCAAAAATAAGCAACATCCTTTGGTCTCCAAATGATAAAAAAATATTATTCTCTCACACCACAAGTTCTGGTGTCGAACTTTGGTTTCTGGATGTTGAAACTGCAAAAGCAACAAAACTTACCGAGGCAACTGTTAATGCCAATTTAGGAAATCCGTTTAGCTGGTTCTTAGACAATGAGACTATTTTGGTAAAAATGCTTCCAAAAAACAGAAAACCATTATTGGATCCTAAAAATGATTTACCAACTGGTCCAATTATCTCTAATACAGCAGGAACAAAATCTCAAAACAGAACGTTTCCTGATATGTTGAAAAATCAAAGTGACGAAATTAATTTTGAAAACATCACCACTTCAGAACTGTACAAAGTTAATCTTAACGGAAATGCTACATTGTTTAAAGAAGCTGCAATGTATTACGGAGAAAGAATTTCGCCAGACGGTAATTTTATCATGCTGACCACGATTCAAAAACCATTTTCTTACGTAGTTCCTTTGTACCGATTCCCATCCAGAACTATTGTTTATGATGCGAGAGGAAAAGAGATCAAAATAGTTAATGAAGTTCCGTTAAGCGAAATAATGCCAAAAGGTTTTATGGCTGTTCGAAAAGGAAAAAGAGAAATGGCATGGAGAAATGATAAACCTGCAACCTTATCCTATGTTGTAGCTTTAGATGAAGGTGATCCTGCCAATAAGGTTGATTTTAGAGATGAAGTTTTTCTTTGGAACGCTCCTTTTACAAGTGACGCGACTTCTTTAGTAAAAGTACCGCAGCGTTACGCCGATATTACCTGGGGTAATGACAATGTGGCTTTTCTAACGGACCAATGGTACGACACTCGTAATACCAAAACCTACCTGATCAATCCTGCAAACCCGGCTCAACAGCCAAAAGTAATTACAGACAGAAATCAACAGGATGTTTACTCGGATCCGGGAGTTTTCGAAACCAGAAAGAACGAATACAACAAGTATGTTCTGGCGATTGAAAAAGACAACGCTTATCGTATCGGAGATGGATATACGAAAGAAGGACAATTTCCTTTTATTGATGAATTCAATCTAAAAACATTACAATCTAAACGTATTTACACTTCTCCATACAAAGACAAAAAAGAAGATTTACTTGAAATTGAAGATTTTAAATCGGGGAAAGTTTTGGTACAAATTCAGTCTAAGAGTGAATATCCGAATTATTACTTTAGAAATATCAAAAAACAAAACAGCTTAACACCAATTACTTCTTTCAAAAATCCGTTTGAAAGCATTAAAAATGTGAGTAAGGAAGTGATCAAATACAAGCGTAAAGATGGTCTTGAACTTTCAGGAACTTTATATTTACCAGCCGGTTACGACAAAGCAAAAAAAGAAAAGTTACCTTTATTAATCTGGGCTTATCCAGCTGAATACAAAGACAGAAACAGTGCCGGACAATCGACTCAAAATTCAAATGAATTCACAACTCCTTATTACGGATCGTTTGTGTATTGGGTAACTAAAGGATATGTTGTTCTTGATGATGCCGCCTTCCCTATCATTGGTGAAGGAACGACTGAGCCTAATGATAATTTTATGCCACAATTGGTAGCCAATGCAGAAGCTGCAATTGATGCTGTTGATGCTTTGGGATATATTAACCGTAAAAAAGTAGCGATTGGAGGTCACTCGTATGGTGCATTTATGACTGCCAACTTACTGACTCACTCCAACCTTTTTGCTTGTGGAATCGCCCGAAGCGGTGCTTACAACAGAACGCTGACTCCTTTTGGATTCCAGACAGAACAACGTAATTATTGGGAGGTTCCGGAAGTGTATACTAAAATGTCTCCTTTTATGAATGCCGACAAAATGAAAACACCTCTTTTGTTAGTTCATGGTGAGGCCGACAATAATCCGGGAACTTTTACTTTACAGACTGAACGTTATTATCAGGCTTTAAAAGGTTTAGGAGCGACTGCAAGAATGGTTATACTTCCTAAAGAAGCGCATAGCTATGTTGCCAAAGAAAACATTTTACACTTGCTTTGGGAACAAGATCAGTTTTTAGAAAAATATCTGAAAAACTAACTCACTATAAAAACAAACCGGACAGTTTTTTTAAAACCTGTCCGGTTTAATAATAAAAAAAAGCCATAAACTTAATCGATTAAGTTTATGGCTTTTATTTTATAGATAGTTCAAACCTAAAAATATTTCCTGTTCAAGCGGAAGGTCAATTTCACTTTCAAAAAAGATTAATTGTCTTTTATAAACCGTTTCGATAAGATAGTGATTCCCTCTAAAATAAGTTCTTCTGATTTTTACCGGCAAATTAGACTCGGTAACCATTTTAAATTGATGCGGATACACCAAAGTTTTATGCATTTGATCTTCATACGGAACCAATAAATGTGTAGGAACTTCGTTGACCTCTCCAAAAAGTGAGGCTACATATTTCGTTTCCGGATCTTCATAAATTTTTGTTGGATTGTCTTTAATAATAACTTCTCCGTTACGCATCACAATGGCTTCATCTGCAAATGACAAAGCATCTGTACTATCGTGTGTAGCAATAATACAGGTAATCCCTTTTTGTTTCAAATAGCGAAATAAGTTTCGGCGTAATGCATTTTTTCTAAAAGCATCAATTTGACTGAAGGGTTCATCCAGTAAAATCACCTCAGGCTCTAAAGCTAAAACTCTCACCAGCGCCACTCTCTGCTGCTGACCACCACTCAAAAATTTAGCTTTCACGTTCGAAAACTGCTCCATTTCAACCATCTCCAATAATTCCTGGACACGCAGTTTTTTCATATTTGCAAAACCATTCGAAAGAAACTTCCCAACATTCTCCGCAACTGTTTCATAAGGAGACAAATCAAAATCCTGAGCCAGATATTTCATAAATGGCATTCCGGGAATCAAATTGTACTTTGGTCCTAAAATAGGTTTCTCATTATAAAAAATCTTGCCTTCATCCAGGTTGTACAAGCCGTACATAAGTTTTAAAAGTGTACTTTTCCCGCAGCCGCTTTCGCCAATAATGGCAATATTCTCACCTTTATTTATGGTAAAAGAAACGTTTTTTATAACAGGGTTTTCGGTGTACGAAAAAGAGATATTTTGAATGTCGAGCATGGGTTATATTTGAAAGTCCAAATTTACAATGTTTAATTTCTAAAGTCAAAAAAAAGCTGCTTCAATTATGAAACAGCTTTTAAGAAATTTTATTGTAGTTTGAAACTATTTTCCAGCCTGAGCTTTAGCATCATTTACCATTTTGTCGTTTGCAGTGATAGAAAACTCTACACGACGGTTTTGTGCTCTTCCTTCCGGTGTGTCGTTTGTCGCAATTGGATCAACAATACCTAAACCTGAAGTTTTGAAACGACTTGATTTTAATCCTTTTGAAACTAAATAAGCCTGTACCGAAGCAGCTCTTTGTCCTGAAAGTGTCAAATTGTATTCCGGTCTTCCTGTATTATCAGTATATCCAAAAATTTGAATATCAGTATCTCCATACTCGTTAAATACTGGTACCAGTTTATCTAAATTTGCTTTAGCCTGAGGTGTCAAAGTAGATTTATTAGTATCAAAACGCACTGCATTTTCATTTAAAGTTAAGTGAATTCCTTCTCCTACTCTTTCTACGTTTGCACCTGGTAAAGCCTGATCAATTTCACGGGCTTGTTTGTCCATTTTGTTTCCAATAAGAGCACCGGTTCCTCCACCTACAGCAGCTCCAATTGCAGCTCCCAAAGCAGCATTTCCGCCTTTTCCAAGGTTATTTCCTAAAACAGCACCTATGATACCACCCGCAACTACTCCAATTCCGGCACCTTTTTGTGTGTTATTTGCATTTTTTACTGAATCACAGCTTGTAAAAAAACTTGCTAATACTAGCAAACAACTCAAACTTAAAACGGTTATCTTTCTCATCTTTCTATATTTTTATTTTTAATTGGCTCTTTGAAATTGGTACACTACATCTTTTGTTTGTCCACCTACGTTAATGTTATCGATCAACTGAAATGAATTATCAGTCAAACCTGCAACTTTTAATAGGTATCCATCTCTTACCTTTTTAGCTTTTATTCCAGCATCCAAAATTTTAAGAACAAACATTCCCTGATTATTAACACTCCAAACAATTGGTGAATTAAATCCGGTGCAGCTTGCTGCTGTCAAAGCCATTGACCCTTTGTTGTTGTTTGAAATGAAATTCCACGTACTTCCGATGAAGCATTTAGAATCTGCAAGATCAAAAGAATTTACCTTGATATATTCAGAACCGGGATAAGAAACATTGGTTAAAACCCAATTTCCTTTAATAGCTACCTGAGTAGGTCTGTCAAGTTTAGTCGATAGTGTGGGTGCTCCATTTGAAGCTGTTGTAGACGAAGCTGATTTACACGCAAAAAACATCGCGGCCATCATGCAAATGAAAATAATTTTCTTCATTTTGTACATTTTTTTTAGAGTTAATACTGACACGTTTAACAATTATTATACCACAAAGATACAATTCAAAGGGATATCTCGGGTTTCAGAATCTAATTATTTTCTTTCAAAATTAACACTTACGCCATTTTGTCACCCAAAAAACAATTGGTATTCTATTTGAAGAAATGAAAATCATCACATTAAACTAAAAAATAAAAAAATATGACAACAGGTAAAATTAATGTTTCAGTAGAAAACATCTTTCCCTTAATCAAAAAATTCTTATACAGCGATCACGAAATTTTCTTACGTGAGCTTGTTTCCAACGGAACTGACGCTACTTTAAAACTAAAACATCTTATTAGTATTGGCGAAGCTAAAGTAGAATACGGAAATCCGGTTATCGAAATCAAAGTAGACAAAGAAGGAAAAAAAATCCATATTATCGATCAGGGTCTTGGAATGACTGCTGACGAAGTGGAAAAATACATCAATCAGGTTGCTTTTTCAGGGGCTGAAGAATTCCTTGACAAATACAAAGATTCTGCTAAAGATTCAGGAATTATTGGTCACTTTGGTCTTGGTTTTTATTCTGCCTTTATGGTTGCAGAAAAAGTAGAAATCATTACAAAATCATACAAAGATGAACCTGCAGCACACTGGACATGTGACGGAAGCCCTGAATTTACTTTAGAACCAGCTGATAAAACTTCACGTGGTACTGAAATCATCCTGCACATTGCTGAAGATTCTCTTGAATTTTTAGAAGATTCAAAAATCAGTGGATTATTGAATAAGTACAACAAGTTTATGCCTGTGCCAATTAAATTTGGAACCAGAACAGAAACACTTCCAAAACCGGAAGATGCTCCTGAAGATTATGTAAATGAAACAGTTGAAATCGACAACATCATCAACAATCCAAATCCGGCATGGACGAAACAACCAACTGAATTATCTGACGAAGACTACAAAAACTTCTACAGAGAATTATACCCAATGCAGTTTGAGGAGCCGTTGTTCAACATTCACTTAAATGTAGACTATCCTTTTAACTTAACCGGAATCTTGTATTTCCCCAAATTAGGTTCGGACATGCAGATTCAAAAAGACAAAATTCAATTGTACCAAAACCAGGTTTACGTTACAGATAACGTAGAAGGAATTGTACCTGAATTTTTAACGATGTTAAAAGGTGTTATTGATTCACCGGATATTCCATTGAACGTTTCCCGTTCAGGATTACAAGCTGATGGTGCGGTTAAAAAGATCTCAAACTATATCACTCGTAAAGTAGCCGATAAACTAAAAGCTTTGTTCAATGAAAATCGTGCTGATTTTGAACAAAAATGGAACGATATTAAAATCGTCTTAGAATACGGAATGCTTTCTGAAGATAAATTCTACGAAAAAGCCGGTGCGTTTGTGTTGTACCCAACAGTTGACGATACCTACTTTACTCTGGAAGAATTAAAAGAAAAATTAAAAGAAAATCAAACCGACAAAGACGGAAAACTAATCGTTCTTTATGCCGGAAACAAAGATGCACAGCATTCTTATATTGAAACAGCAAAAGAAAAAGGATATGAAGTATTACTTTTGGACTCACCTATTATCTCACATTTAATTCAAAAAATTGAAGGCGACAATAGCGGTTTAACTTTTGTGCGTGTAGACTCTGATCACATTGATAATTTAATCAAGAAAGAAGAAAATACTATTTCGAAATTATCGGATGAAGAAAAAGAAACATTAAAAACTTCTTTAGAAACTTACATCCCTAAAGCATATTCTGTACAATTGGAAGCAATGGACAGTCAGGCGGCTCCGTTTATCATCACGCAACCTGAATTCATGCGAAGAATGAAAGAAATGAGTCAGTCAGGTGGTGGCGGAATGTTCGGAATGGGTAATATGCCGGAAATGTACAATTTGATTGTAAACACCAATTCAGACTTAGCGTCAAGCATCCTGAACACAGAAGACAAGACACATCAGGAACACTTGGTAAAACAAGCTTTAGACTTAGCTAAATTGTCACAAAACTTATTAAAAGGAGAAGCTTTAACCGCTTTCGTAAAAAGAAGTTTTGAAATGATTAAATAAAACTTTTAGCAATACAAGTTTTCAAAATTAGAATTTAGGCCCTGCAAATAAACTTGCAGGGCTTTTTACTTTTAGAAAAAACAGCCCTCAATCAAGCTTCTTTGAATCCAATTGATTTTTTTACTGCATTTCATTTTTTTCGTTACATTTGATTGCCTTTTAATCTAATCAAAAAAACAAAAACTACTATGAAAAAGACAGCATTTTTACTTCTAACCATTTGCGCAACAACACTAACACAAGTTTCCTGTTCGAGCAATGACGACACAAAAAACCAATCTGAATCTGATGTCACGTCAGTTGGAGCTTCACTTACCATCGATGCCATAAATGATATGGACATCAAAACCGGGTTAATTGTTACAACAAAAAACACCTCCTCAGCAAAATCAAACGAGACAACACCGGGAATCTGTGGTGCAATTACAATTACACAACAAAGCCCAACCTCTTATCCTAAAGTTTTCACAGTTGATTACGGAACCGGATGTACCGACAATCTGATCAACAGAAAAGGAAAATTAAAAATCACACTTTCCGGACCAATAATTACTACCGGAAGCAAAATAACCATCGAAAGAATCGACTATTCTTTTAATGGCATAAAATTGGAAGGAACAATAGAATACACCAACACAACAACTGTAGCAACTGTAGCAACTGTGCCACAATGGAGCCGAAAAGTGACCAACGGAAAGTTCACTGATTTAGAAGGCAGAGTTTATCTTAACTCCGGAAGCTGGACTGTAAAACAAACTGCAGGTGTCGACACTCCTTATGTTCTGGAAGACAATACATATGAAATGACTGAAGGAAACCACACCATTACCAGTTCAAACGGAGCTGTATTGACCTTAACCGTTCAGGAATCATTGATTAAAAAATATTCATGTGATTTTATTTCCAAAGGAAAACTGAAAGTTCAGAGTAATTTACTAAACGGAGTAGTTGATTATGGCAACAATGATTGCGACAAAAAATTTACGTTCACAAACCAAAACGGAACTACATTTAATCTCTCCATGTAATACTCTTTAATTCCCAAAAATATCAAATCCCAATTTAGAAATAGATTGGGATTTATTTTTTCGCAAAATTTAAATGCCACTACGTACATTCAAACTATTTTCTTTATTTTGCAGCAAAATCTAAAAAACCAATGAAAAAATCAATTATTGCTTTTGTTACTCTTGCCCTATTGGCATCATGCAGCAAAAAAGAATCAACTGACGGTTTGCACCTTACAGGAAATATAAAAGGATTAAAAAACGGAACTTTATATATTCAGAAAATCGTTGACACATCACTTGTTGCTATTGACAGCATTAAAATAGACGGAAATTCTGCATTTGAAACAAATATAAAACTGGAATCTCCTGAAATGTTATATTTATTCCTGGATCGTGGAGTAACCAACTCACTGGACAACAATGTTATGTTTTTCGCAGAACCCGGAAACATCAACATCGACACGAACCTGGATAACTTTATTTATGGTGCAAAAATTACAGGATCTAAAAATCAGGAATTATACGATGAATACAAAAAGATAAATTCTCGTTTCAATGAAGAAAGCCTTGCTATGGTAGAATCGAGATTTAAGGCTGTAAAAAGAAAAGATCAGAAAGCTATTGACAGTATTAACGTCAAACAGGAATCTAACATCAAAAGAAAGTATTTATACGCTACTAACTTTGCTCTAAACAACAAAGATCATGAAATCGCTCCTTATATTGCTTTAGCTGAGATTTACGACATCAATATTAAATTTTTGGATACGATTCAGAAATCAATGACGCCAAAAGTAGCCAATTCATTATACGGTAAGAAACTAACAAAATACGTTGCCGATATCAAGAAAGAGCAGCAAAAATAAAATCCAACAAAAAATGTCCTGAATAATCAGGACATTTTTTTTATATCAAATTTCATCTTTTTACTTCTTATCTTCCAAGCAGAGCACCCAAAATTCCAAATACAAATATAAGTCCGTATAAAGCAAGAATAGCCAGCATGAAAATGCCTATGAATTTATAGTGTGATTTCAGATAGCCCAGAGAACTGGTCAACAACTCTGAATCGTTCTCTCTAAAAGCTCTCTTTGTATTTACAGCAAACTTGTACAGATAATAAACCGGAAAGAAATAGACCGCCGCAATAAAAACATAAAAGAACCCCATTAACGCTCCAAAAGAGCCTCCAAGACCCCCCATTCCCGCCATGCTATTTCCCATAGCCGAAAAGATAGTTCCTGCAAAAACGGCAATTAAAACCATCAATCCAATTCCTACGAATCCTAAAATAGACAGGAAATAAGCCCATTTGGCGGTTTCCTTTAAAAAGTCTTTAGCAGTTTGGTCAAGCTGCAATTCAAATTTTTCAAAAACTGATGTTTCTTCCATTATTAATATGTTTTTTGGTTAAGCAACAAACATAAGAAAAATAGCATTACAAATACATCCATGAAAAATAAGTCAGATACAAAAAAAAGACAACTTCAATTACATTTCATTTGGCCCCAAGTTTGTTTCACGCAGATTTCGCAGATCGCGCAGATTTTCTACAGATACCTCCATTAATACACCCGCGTACTTTGTGTAAAACCTTGCGCTCTTTGCGGTTAAAAAACCATATGCAGATTCGTTTCACGAAAACACCAATCTAGACAGATTTCGCTTTGGAGCAAAAAAAAACCACTCACAAAATGTGAATGGTTTTTGAGCCGATAGAGGGACTCGAACCCACGACCTGCTGATTACAAATCAGCTGCTCTAGCCAGCTGAGCTACATCGGCCTTTTAACGCGTGCAAAACTACAATAGTTTTTTATATTTTCCAAAATAATTTTACCACTTTTTTTGGTAAAAAAACCACCCACAAAGTAGGTGGTTTTATGTTGAGCCGATAGAGGGACTCGAACCCACGACCTGCTGATTACAAATCAGCTGCTCTAGCCAGCTGAGCTACATCGGCCTCAATACGGGTGCAAATATAGAGCGGTTTTTCGTTTTCCCAAAATAAATTTGCACTTTTTTTATACTTTTTTTGCTTACAATTCGTTGATTTTAGCAATCAATTGATTAGCAGTTTCTTCCAACTCAACATTGATTTGTTTGAAGTGCGCTTTTTTGTTTTCAACATTCTTAGCGTTTACTTTTGTGATCAAAGTATCAAATGCAGCGATAGCCTGATCAACCAAAGCATTCGTTTCAGGGGTAGGATTTCCTGTTGTTGACATTTCAAATAAGTAAATTGCCTCAATAATATCTCCTAATACGAAATTGATATCTTTCTTTAAGTTTTTAACGTTTGCCATTTTTATTTTAATTTAAATTTGCGACTGCAAAAGTACATATAATCTTTTTATTACGCGCTATGAAATGTAAATTTCTAAAATTGAAGCATTTCCATTTAAAAGAAATGCATTTGTCTCAGTTCGAAACTAATACCTTTTCTACTCTACAACACCAGCTCTTTAATCGTTTCCATTGCTTTCTGAATGTGTTTTTCTGCATTCATACTATCAAAAATCAGAATAACTACTCCATTCTTATCGATAATATAAGTAACTCTTCCCGGCAAAAGACCAAATAGTGTATTACGCACCCCAAAAAGATGTCGCAATTTTTTATCCTGATCAGACAATAATATAAAAGGCAATTGATGTTTATTGGCAAATTTATGATGCGATTTTACAGTATCGCTGCTTATACCAATAACTTCGGCACCCAAGTCCTTGAAATCTTCGTATTGATCTCTAAAACTACAAGCTTCTGTCGTACATCCCGGTGTATTGTCTTTTGGGTAAAAATAAATCACGAGCGGCTTTCGTCCCAAAACACTTTGGCTTTCGAAAACTTCTCCATGATTATCTTTAGCAGTAAAATTCGGAACTATATCTCCTATTTTTAATGACATTTATTCTTCTCCTTTATAAGTTACAAAATTGCGGTCGGTTTCATTCAAAACAATTTCTAAATCAAAATCGGGTTGAATTCTCTTTTTAATTTTATTCCATATCACAACAGCAATATGCTCTGCTGTTGGATTCAAATCCTGAAATTCCGGAACATCCAGATTCAGGTTTTTGTGATCGAACGGAATCTCTACTTCTTCACGTATGATATCCGCTAATACTTTCACATCCAGAACAAAACCGGTTTCGGGGTCAATTTTTCCTGTAACACTTACTGTTAAACCATAATTATGACCATGAAAATTGGGGTTATTGCATTTTCCAAAAACGGCATCGTTTTTTTCAAATGTCCAATCTTTCCTGTACAATCGATGTGCAGCATTAAAATGTGCTTTTCTTGATATGGTTACTTTCATTTTGGTTGGTGGTTGGTTTAGTTTAAAGTTTATGGTCTTCTAAATAATGATAAAATTCATCAAATATTATTTTAAACCATACGGTATAAATTTCGGACTGTTGTTGAATATCTTCTTTTATATCTTCTATTTTCATCCATTTCCAATCCTCCACTTCGTCTGTATTGATAGCGGGATCATCATTAAAATACCCAATCATAACGTGATCGAGCTCGTGTTCGGTCAAGCCATTATCAAAAGGAGCTTTATAAATAAAATGAAAGAGTTCCTTTAAGTCTGTCTTAAACCCCATTTCCTCAAAAAGTCTCCTGCTTCCGGCCTGGACATTTGTCTCTCCTTCACGCTGATGACTACAGCATGTATTTGTCCAGAGTAAAGGTGAGTGATATTTTTGATGAGCACGTTGCTGTAACATTATTTCATTCTTATCATTTAAGACAAAAACCGAAAAAGCACGATGCAACATCGCTTTTTCATGTGCTTCCAATTTTGGCATTAAGCCAATTTGTTCATCCTGTTGGTTTACTAGTATTACGTTTTCTTCTGTCATAGGGCTTATTGATCAAACAAAAATACGAAAAAAGAAATGGCTTGAAAATCCTGAAAGAGATTGTGAAAAGTTTAACGAGCTTACAATAACACAAGAAACTAGTTATCAATAAAATACAAACCAATTAATCTTCAAAACTCTTTAAATACAAGCCTTAAAACTGAATTCCTTTGTTTTACGTAAATAATAAAAGTTAAAACATACTTAAAAAAATCTGAATTGTAAACTACGCGACATTTCCAGGCGAAATCTAGCCGTATCTTTGAAATACAGAATTAAAGCACTCCTAACAATGAAAACAAAAACTCAATTTCTCAGCCTTTGCTTTTTAATTCCGCTCTTTATTCTACAAGCATGCGGGCAAAATACAAAAAAACAAAATACAACAACGACGGCCATGGAAAACAAAATCAGCAAGCCCGGAAATCCTTATTATTCCAATACCGACACAACAAAACTCAACGTCAGCAATGCCGAATGGAAAAAAGTACTCCCTGAAGATGTATATGCCGTAATGCGTGAGGCGGATACAGAAAGACCTTTCACCGGAAAATACTGGAAAACAGACGAAAAAGGAACTTATTATTGTGCTTCCTGCGGCAATAAACTTTTTCGCTCAGGAGCGAAATTTGCCAGCAGCTGCGGATGGCCCAGTTTCTTCAAACAAGACAACAAGAAAAGTGTTGTTTACAAAAATGACAATTCTCTTGGTATGGAAAGAATTGAAGCCCTATGCGGACGTTGCGGCGGGCACTTAGGTCATTTATTTGATGACGGACCTCCACCAACCGGAAAACGCTACTGCATGAATTCGATTGCACTTGACTTTATTCCCGATACTAAATAAAACTAAAAATGAAGAACTTATTCTTAATTAGCCTATTTGCATTGTCCTTAAACGGATTTGCTCAAAGCAATAAAACAAAAAGCTCCACAAATCTGGAAACAATTACACTTGGCGGAGGCTGTTATTGGTGCGTTGAAGCCGTTTATGAAAATCTGGCGGGGGTAAAATCTGTAGTCTCCGGTTTTTCAGGCGGAAAAGTCGCTAATCCAACCTATGAAGAGGTTTGCACAGGAACAACAGGTCACGCCGAAGTAGTCCAGATTACTTATGATAAAAATATAACAGACCTTAATGAAATCTTCAAAGTTTTCTTTACCGTTCACGATCCAACAACTTTAAACAGACAAGGAGCTGATGTTGGCACTCAGTATCGTTCTGTTATTTTTTACAAAAATGAGGAACAAAAAAAAGCTGCACAAAGCATTATTACTGAGCTCAATAAAGCTAAGGTTTACAATAATCCGATTGTAACAAAGGTGGACCCTTTTAAAGTTTTTTATAAAGCCGAAGATTATCACCAAAATTATTATGCCAACAACAAAAACCAACCGTATTGCAAAATGGTCATTCAGCCCAAAATAGAAAAATTTGAAAAGGTTTTTAAGGATAAATTGAAAAATAAACAAAAGGCATAATTGCACAAAAAAGGGGAAATGAAAATTCATTTCCCCTTTTTCTATATTGCATTTAAACTATTGTTTAGCCACTTTCTCAAATCTCATTACTGGAATATCTCCCTGAATTAAATTTAGCTTTCCATCTTTATCAATGCTATAGCTTGTAATTTCTTTTATTTGTTTTAGAAATACTTGTTCTCCTCCTCCATCACAATACATCATTGTAGTCGGTCCGGCCTCTCCAAAAGTCAAAGATTTTCCGTTTAGAGTATATGTCGCACTGTAACCATTGCATCCGTTATTTCCATAAACCTTCGTTTCTTTTTTATCAAAAGTAATTTGAGGTTTTTTGTTTGGATACAATCCATTAAACGCAATTCTTGGTCCCGAGATATATTCTAATTCCCAACTTGTACCAAACAAATCATCTCCGCTTGAAACAGATTTTGATACCGAACATGAAGAAAACAACAAAGTTAAAACTGAAAGGACTGCAAATGTGTATTTTTTCATAAAAATGGATTTTAAAAATTTATAATTGCTTTTTGAAGTTTAAAATAATTCTATAAAATTCTTTTCTCAATATTCATGCCCAGTTACATGCTTATCGAAGTTTTGTTTTCAGCATAAGTCTCTACATTCTGTAACTAAGTTACTACAATTTGTTTAAAGTTTTATCGTTCAAATGTTTAAAACAAAACAAAGGCAGCATTTTTTTGTACTTTGAATGAATCAAAAAACCAAAAATCATCAATCAAAAAATGATTTTTTTTCGTAAATTAGTAGTCCCAAAACAGACACTATTTATCGCTCTTCAATTTCCCAAATCAGTGAAGGTAAGCCGAAAAAAACGGCGGATTCAAACAGGCGACACGGGGATCTACATCACCTAAATCTAAGGATCTCACATCTGCAAATGAAATCCAATTTTCTAGCTAAATATCCTAACCTTAATTTTTTTGAATTAGGAAAAATCTGCCTCTTCGCATTAACTAAAAAAATGCATTGCAAGAGAACTTTGTCTTTTTCATCAAACGAAACCACGATAAAGTTCTAAAAAAATATGCAATAAACGATTCTGGGAAAATTTAACCAATAAAAAAGAAATGAAATGAAAACAATTAAAAAGAATTTAGTGTCTCTATTCATACTATTACTTTTAACATTAAGTGTGAATATCTATGCGCAAGACCCTTTAAAAGCAGCACCTAACGCATATAAAAAAGTACTTCTTGAAAATGAGAGAGTAAGAATAATGCAAGTTGAGATTACTCCAGGAGAAACAATTCCATGGCACCATCATCCTGACCACACCATCTATGCATTGACTGATGGAAAAATTGAAATAACAGATAAAGGCAAAGCTCCCATCATTATGGATATTAAAGCTGGAGATGCCATGTACATACCTGCAGTTACTCATATGGCAAAAAATTTAGGAGATACAACTGTGAATTTGATTGTAACAGAAATAAAAACTAAAAAATAGACCATTACAGGTATCTCGACCTTTTTTAATTTAACTCAAAGTAACAACCTGAATTCAAGTTGTTACTTTTTTTATTTTTAAGATTATCTTTAAAAGGGAGCCAATATATTTTCCGTACTTTGTATCCTTAAAAAAAAACTAAAAATGAAAGCACTTACCTTTTCTTCTTTTGGAAATTCTGATGTTTTGGAATACATTGAAACTCCCAATCCATCCTTAAAAGATGATGAAATTCTTGTTGAAATGAGAGCCATCGGATTAAATTTTGCCGATGTTTACAGACGAAAAGGAAACTACCATTTAAAAGGAACTCCTCCTTTTATTGCCGGTTACGAAGGTGCCGGAATTGTAATAGACCCTAACAATCATCCTGAATATAAAGTTGGCGATCGCGTGGCTTTCGCCGATGTTCCTTTTGCAAATGCCGAATTAGTCGCGGTAAGCATCAACCACGTTTTACCTTTACCCGATACGATTTCATTTGAAACCGCAGCAGCTGTTTTACTCCAAGGTTTAACGGCTCATTATTTAGCAACCGACAGCCATAAAACTGAAAAAGATGAAACGGTATTGATTCACGCAGTAGCTGGTGGAGTTGGACAGATTCTAACACAAATCAGCAAGCTTTTAGGCGCAAAAGTAATTGGCTTAACCTCATCTTCAGAAAAAGCAAAAGTAGCCTTTGAGCAAGGTGCCGATCATGTTTTTCTTTATAACGAAGACTGGAAATCACAAGTCTTCGAAATGACTCCAAAAGGCGTCGATGTTGTTTACGATAGTATTGGAAGCACCTTAACTGAGAGTTTTGAAGTCACAAAAGAATGCGGACAAGTTGTCTTCTTCGGAATGGCGGGCGGTGATCCTGCATTTGTAGATCCGAGAATGTTAATGGACGGTTCTAAAACCCTAACCGGAGGGGATTTATGGAGCTACCTGAATTCTAAAGAAGAGAGAATCAAACGAGCAACGCAATTGTTCCAATGGATTTCTGACGGAAAAATCAAACTTTCAGAACCAACTTCTTTTAAATTATCAGAAGGAAAATTGGCTCATGACTATCTGGAAAGCCGAAAAAGCACTGGAAAAATTATTCTGATTCCTTGATTTTTTTTGCCACGAATTCACGAATTATTTAAAATAAAACTCGTGAATTCGTGGCGATATTTTTTATGTAAAAATCCAAGTGATTCAGCTTAAACCAACCTGTCAATTCCCATTTCGGTTATTTCAGACAATTCTAATATTCGGGTTACATCATTTTTATTGGCCACAAAAAACAAATAACTATCACCTTGCGTATCGTAACTCATTAATTCTAAATCCTGCTTCGCCAATTCTTTTTGAATATACGGAAACAAATCATGACTGTATGTTTCTTCAGGATATTCAAAAGTAAAGGTTTCACCAATCATTTCTGAGATGAAATATTCAGCATCTTCGGGATCAAATTTCCAGTCGCTGTGCCAGGAATTTATTCCTTCAAAAAAGTCGAATTCATAATCATATTCTTCATCCCCTTCCTCTAATCCAAAATTATCAAAAAGCACTTGAGATTGATCTTCCAGTAGATCCTCTTCAATATCTCCTCGGGAAAGCAATTGCAAAAACTCTCTAAAATGCCCGACTGAAACCTCATCCGGCATTAAACTTTCGGCAGAAGGACGAATAACTGTTGGCGTCAACTCAATGCCCATGTACTCGCAAATTCCCTGAAGTACTGTTTTGAAATCATTAAAACCTATTTCCTGAAGTTTATTCTTTGGTGCTTCGATATCAATTGGTTCGGCTTCCAAAAATCCTTTGGTATAGTCATAAAAATAACTGTTTGAATACAGGAGCTTAAAATCATTCGTCTCCATACTATTTGTACAACAAAAGAAGATAATAAAGTTTTGCAAAACGTGCTTCAAATGTTTTTTCATCTCTAATGAAGGCTCCGAATAAAACTCAATATGAAGATAATTACAAACAGGTTCCTCCAGCATTTCATCATCAGAAAGCGGTGCAATATTCACCTTTTTGTATAATTCATTTAAAACTTCATACGAATTTTTAAATCCGCTCTTTTTTATTTCAGCCCTCCCTTCTTCATGATCAAATGAATCCGGAAAAGAATACAAAGTAGCAGAAACTGTGTCGTGAATTCCTTTCATCTTAAAATCCACTCGACTGGACTCATTTTGCAGATAAGTATTGATAGAATCCAGAACATCAAAAGAAACGATTGATTCCGGATTATTATTTCTTCCAAAGAAATTAGCAAAGAAGTTTTTCATAAAAAATGCTAGAATATAAAGTTAAGAATACGCTTTACAAACATACTACTTTTACTATAAAAAACACTCTATTTCAAGGTCTCAGCAATCATTAAAGCACATTTTTCTCCATCAATGGCTGCAGAAATAATACCTCCGGCATATCCGGCACCTTCTCCACACGGATACAATCCTTTAATTTGCAAATGCTCATAAGTCGCAGGATCTCTAGGGATTCTAACTGGTGATGACGTGCGGCTTTCCGGAGCATGCAAAATTGCTTCATTGGTTAAATAACCGCGCATTGATTTTCCAAATTCTTTAAACCCTTCGCGTAGAATTTGTGATAGAAATCCCGGAAAAACCTGCCCCATTTCAACCGAAGTTGTTCCGGGAACATAAGACGTTTTCGGAATATCAGCTGAAACTTTATTCTGTGTAAAGTCGATCATTCGTTGAGCAGGAACCTTTTGAGTTTCTCCAGCCAAATGCCATGCTTTTTGTTCGATACTTTTTTGAAATTCCATTCCGGCTAAAGCTCCAAACTTTGCAAAAGGCTTAAAATCTTCCAACTTTAATTCGATTACAATTCCTGAATTTGCCGTAACCTGATCTCGTTTTGAAGGCGACCAACCATTCGTAACCACCTCACCTGGGCTCGTTGCACAAGGCGCAATTACACCACCCGGACACATACAAAACGAATACATTCCGCGACCGTTGACCTGTTTTACAATAGAGTATGGCGCAGGAGGCAGATGCTCCCCGCGATAATCACAACTGTACTGAATACTGTCAATTAATTGCTGAGAATGTTCTGCACGAACTCCTAAAGCAAAAGGTTTTGCTTCTATAAAAATTTTCTTTTTGTCCAATAACTCAAAAATATCTCGTGCTGAATGTCCTGTTGCCAGGATTAATTTATTTGCCAGAATCTTATCACCGTTCTGAATAACGACACCTTCAACTTCATTATTCTTTACCAGAATATCAGTAACCCGTGTATCAAACAAAACCTGACCACCAAACTCTATGATTTTATTTCGAATATCTTCAATAATTTTTGGCAACTTATTGGTCCCAATGTGAGGATGTGCTTCTATGAGAATGTCTTCAGAAGCTCCAAAAGCAACAAGCAATTCTAAGATTCGGGTTACATCTCCACGTTTTTTAGAACGTGTGTATAATTTTCCATCTGAATAGGTTCCTGCTCCACCTTCACCAAAACAATAATTAGAATCTTCGTTAACGATATGTTCACGATTTATTGCTTTTAAATCACGACGACGTCCGCGCACATCCTTTCCGCGCTCCAGTACAATTGGTTTTAAACCTAACTCTATTAATTGAAGCGCTGCAAAAAGCCCTGCCGGACCTGCTCCAACTACAATTACTTCTTGTGCCGACGAAACATCCTTATATACAGGCAATTCTATTTTAGTTTCCTGAAAAGGCTCACCTTGCAGATAGATAATAACTTTTAAATTGATTTTGATCGCTTTTTGACGCGCATCAATAGATCGTTTCAAGATCGAAACGTGTTGAATTTCTTTGGGAGAAACTTTTATTTGTTTAGACAAATGGTCTTTCAGCAACAACTCATTTGCTGCTATTTCCGGTGTTACCTGAAGTAAAAGTTCTCTTGGCATTGTATTTTATTTATTCAAATTAGCTTTTCTTTCTATGAAAAGAACATGCAAAAATACTATTTTGAAATGAAAATACATCAATTGAAAATTTTATCTGAATTAGAATGACAACGTCCAGTCGCATTGAGTGAGGTCAAAATATAGCAAAGGTTCTCGTCTCCGCTCGAACTGACATAGGGTCTCGTCTCCGCTCGAACGGACAAGGGTTCCCGACTTCGCCCGAACGGACAATAAGACAATTTCAAAGTGAAATTTCAAACTAACCTTTGTACCTTTGCCTCTTTGAAACTTTGCACCTATAAATAATGTCCAGAAAAATAAAACTAATTTGGGATTTCCGTGGGCCAGCTTCTGCTAAAACAGCTGAGCATCATGAAATTCACTTAAAAGAATATATCATAATCGAAAAACTTCCGTTAAACATTACAGGATTTAAAATCATAAACGACATGCATGCCATTGCTTTTATGGTCGTTACCGATGAAAATATGATTCCCGTAAGAGATGCTTTGAAGCCGCATCGGGGGGAAGTATTTGAAGGATAAAATTCTAATTTTTGGGATGAAATTCCAATAAAAATAAATTCCAAATTCCAATTGCTTAACCAGCTTGGAATTTGGAATTTATATCTTGAGTTTTTTTTTTATTTTGCAGCAATTAGAAATTAATTTTATAATCGCTAAATATATAGGTATCCTTTTTCTCTCCTGAAAGTTTTATGCTTTTAAATTCTACTACTTCATCATTCTTTATTTCATAACTATACACTTCTGGATTTTTTGCATTCGAAGACAATTCATAAAATTTTCCTTTTTCTGTCCACCATTTCCCTTTTTCAGTAAAAGTTTCTATTTGGCAATCCTCTTTTGTGGTAAACATAATTACATAGGTGCCGTTTTCAAATCTTTGTTGTATCCAGTGCTTTTCTACTCCTTCAATCTGTTTTTCAACTTCAAAACCTTTCCAGACTCCAATTAATCTAGAATCTTGTTCTTTACTTTCTGTCGAAAAACTAAAAATTAACATCGCCAATAATAAAAGACCAAGTGATGTAAATAAAAATGATGTTTTTTTCATATAATTAGTTTAAAGGAATTTCTATTGTTTTCATATAATCGTTTAAAAAAATAAACATGAAAGATTCCACTTCCTTATCGGCTTTGTAATCAGCTTCTTTTTGCTTTAAATATTTATTTTCTTTACTATTACTATTTGAGTTTTCAAGTGTCAATTTATTTAAAACCTTATCACTTTCAGCCGTCATTTCTTTAAATTCTTTTGCTTTTTGTTTGTATTCGTCAGTCTTTTTATAATATTTGAAATATTTCTTTTTAAAACCCATAAATTCTTCGGCGGTTAATTTTTTAGATTTTACGTTTACTCCATCTTTTAGTTCTATCAAAGTATAATTTTCAAATACAGAACTATATCCCATATGAACATACTGCAACATTTTTCCTGAAGGACAAATTAGAAGACCCGAATAAAAGTTACATTCAAAATTTTTGTTTTCACCAAAAATAGCTTTATAAATAGAAGTCAAGAAAAAATCGCTTTCGCCTTTACTATTCTTCTTGTAATCCTCCTTATATATATTTTCAACAACCAGTTTTCCTTCCAAAAACTTAAAATAGGCGATATAACCTCTCCAATTTGCACTAGAGATGGTAGTTATTAAATTTTCAGGAATAGGATGTATCTTGAAATATTCTTCTAATGGATTTGACTGAATTCGCAATGTATCTTTATCAATAATCAAATAATCTGAAACCTGAGCAGTTGCAAACGATTTGGTAGATATCAATACGACAAAAATAAAAATAGCTTTTAAAAACTTCATAAAAACAACCTAGTTTGCGACTTCGCTGATAAACTTAATTCTCATCAAACGCAACTCATCAATATCATAGTCACCATCAAATTCTTTAAGAGCATCCTCGATTTTATCAGATTCCGATTCCATGAAATAATCATGAATTTCTTCCTGCTGATCATCATCCAGCATGTCATCAACCCAGTATTTGATATTTAGCTTGGTACCCGAATAAACGATTTGTTCCATTTCTTTGATCAAAGCGTCCATCGAAAGTCCTTTTGCAGAAGCGATATCACTTAGCGGCAATTTTCTGTCGATGTTTTGAATGATATATAATTTATTAGCTGAGTTGACTCCTGTAGATTTAACTACTAAATCATCCGGGCGAATGATATCATTATCCTCAACATATCTGCTGATTAAAGAAACGAAATCACCACCATATTTTTTAGCTTTCCCCTCACCTACACCATGAATATTAAATAGTTCCGTTAAAGTAATTGGGTATTTCAGAGCCATATCCTCAAGTGAAGGATCCTGAAAAACAACAAACGGAGGAACTCCTAATTTTTTAGCTACTTTTTTACGCAATTCGCGGAGCATGCCCATTAAAACCTCATCGGCTGTTCCTGACGATTTTCCTGCGGTTACAATTGCTTCATCTTCAGATTCACTGTACTCATGATCTTCAGACATCATAAATGAAACCGGTTTTTTAATGAAGTTCAAACCTTCTTTCGTGATTTTCACCACACCGTAAGTTTCAATATCTTTTGACAGATAACCTGCTACCAAAACTTGTCGGAGCAAGGCCATCCAATATTTCTCATCGTGGTCAGAGCCCGATCCAAAAAACGACTGGGTATCTGTTTTGTGTGCCTTAATTACAGCATTTACGCGGCCAATTAAGGTAAACACAATTTCTTTTGACTTATAAATATGCTTGGTATCCCGAACAATTTCCAACAATTTAACTACCTGATCTTTGGCTTCAATTCTTGTTTTAGGATTACGAACGTTGTCGTCCATATCTGCACCTTCACCAGTCTCGCTGTCGAATTCTTCACCAAAATAATGCAATAGGAACTTTCTGCGTGACATTGAAGTTTCGGCATACGCTACTACTTCCTGCAAAAGAGCAAATCCAATCTCTTGTTCAGCTACTGGCTTCCCGGACATGAATTTCTCCAACTTCTCTACATCTTTATAGGAGTAGTAAGCCAGACAATGTCCTTCTCCTCCATCACGACCGGCACGACCCGTTTCCTGATAATAACTCTCCAGTGATTTTGGAATATCATGATGAATTACAAAACGAACGTCCGGTTTGTCAATCCCCATTCCGAATGCAATAGTTGCCACTACCACATCAACATCTTCCATCAGGAACATATCCTGATGTTTGGCACGGGTTTTAGCATCTAAACCTGCATGATACGGCACAGCACTGATCCCGTTAACTTGTAAAACTTCGGCAATAGACTCTACTTTTTTACGGCTTAGGCAGTAAATAATTCCGGATTTGCCTTTATGCTGTTTGATAAATCGAATAATATCCGACTCTATATTTTTTGTTTTTGTTCGAACTTCGTAGTACAAGTTCGGTCTGTTGAACGATGCTTTGAAAGTATTCGCATCGGCCATTTCAAGATTTTTCAATATATCCTCCTGAACTTTTGGGGTTGCAGTGGCGGTAAGTCCAATAATAGGTACTTTCCCTAATTGTTTGATTATATTTTTCAGATTACGGTATTCCGGTCTGAAATCATGGCCCCACTCTGAAATACAATGCGCTTCGTCAATCGCTACAAAAGAAATGGATACACTTTGTAAAAAAGCCACATACTCTTCTTTTGTTAACGATTCAGGCGCTACATACAAAAGCTTAGTCAAACCTGAAGTGATGTCTTTTTTAACCTGGGCAATTTCTGTTTTGGTGAGAGAGGAATTTAACACATGGGCAATTCCGTTTTCTGAGGAAAGGCTTCGAATAGCATCAACCTGATTTTTCATCAAAGCTATCAAAGGAGAAACAACTATGGCCGTTCCGTCCTGAATTAAAGCGGGTAATTGATAACAAAGAGACTTTCCACCGCCAGTTGGCATAATTACAAAAGTATTCTTCTTCTCTAAAATACTCGTAATGACTTGCTCCTGCAAGCCCTTAAATTGGCTAAAGCCGAAATACTTCTTTAATTCCTTGTGTATTTCAATTTCGTTTGAATTCATTCTTTATATTAATGGATATTTTGTATAAATTTGCAACACATAAAGATACAACTTTCTTTTATACATACAAATTTTAAATATTCTGTTTTGATCACAAAAGAAAATATATTGGCAATCGCCAAAAAAACCATACTATCTGAGAGCGAAGCAATTACAAAGCTAATTGATTTTCTGGACGAAAATTTCTACGAAGCTGTCCAACGTATTTACGAAACTAAAGGCCGATTGATCGTTACAGGCATCGGAAAAAGCGCCATTATTGCTCAAAAAATGGTCGCTACTTTTAACTCAACTGGAACGCCTTCTATGTTCCTACATGCCTCAGAAGCCATACACGGTGATTTGGGTATGATACAAAACGAAGACATCATAATCTGCATTTCAAAAAGCGGAAACAGTCCTGAAATAAAAGTATTGGTTCCTTTGTTAAAACGTTTCGGAAACATCCTGATTGGAATGACCGGGAATGTAACTTCATTTTTAGCTAAAGGCTCTGACTATGTATTAGACACCACTGTCGAAACAGAAGCCTGCCCGATCAATCTGGCACCAACCAACAGTACCACTGCTCAACTTGTTATGGGAGATGCCTTAGCGGTTTGTCTGATGGAAATGCGCGATTTTAAACCCGAAGATTTTGCGGTTTATCATCCTGGCGGAGCTTTAGGAAAAAAACTATTACTTCGTGTTAAAGACATGATTGAGCACTCTTTAAAACCAATGGTTACTCCTGATACCTCCATCAAAAAAGCAATTTTTGAGATCTCTGAAAAAAGACTGGGAGTAACTGCGGTAATCGAAAACGATAAAATTATCGGAATCATTACTGACGGAGACATCCGAAGAATGCTAAATGACGTAGATACTATTGCTGATTTAACTGCAAAAGATATTATGTCTAAAAATCCTAAATTCGTATCTTCAGAAACAATGGTGGTTGACGCTTTGAATATCTTAGAAGATTTTTCGATAACGCAGCTTATTGTTGCAGATAATGGAGAGTACAAAGGAGTATTACATTTACATGACATTTTAAAAGAAGGAATCGTATAATGGCAAAAAAAAACCTTGGCGAGATGTCATTTCTGGATCATCTTGAAGAACTAAGATGGTTGCTGGTTAGAAGTACAATTGCAACTATGATAATGGCATTTGTAACCTATTTTATAAGTGACTATTTATTTGACGAAATTATTCTTGGTCCAACCCGACCTACTTTTTTTACTTATGTTTGGTTCTGCGATTTATCACACCAACTAGGTTTTGCTGACAGCATCTGTATCACACAGCTGAATTTCATTATCCAAAATACAGAAATGGAAGGACAGGTAAATATCTTTGTATGGATGTGTCTTTTAGCCGGTTTTATTTTGAGCTTCCCTTATATTTTATGGGAAATCTGGAAATTTATCAGTCCTGCTTTATATGAAAAAGAGCGAAAAAATGCCAGAGTATTTATTTTCACCTCTTCTTTACTTTTCTTTTTAGGAGTACTGTTCGGGTATTTCGTCGTGATCCCAATGTCGGTAAATTTCGTTGCCACTTTTTCTGTGAGTGATGTTGTAAAAAATCAATTCACATTAGACTCTTATATGGGAATGGTGAAAACAAGTATACTGGGAAGTGCTATCTTTTTTGAACTGCCAATTGCCATTTACTTCTTAACCAAATTAGGATTAGTAACTCCTGAATTCTTAAGAAAATATTGGAAATATGCCGTTATTATCATCTTGATTATCGCAGCGATTGTAACACCTCCTGACGTGGTGAGCCAAACTATTGTGGCGATACCAATGTTGCTTATCTACGAAGTAAGTATCCTGATTTCTAAGATTGTTTATCGAAATAAAATGAAAGAAAATGTCTGATATCATAAAAGAATTTAATGATTACCGTTCTAAAATGAACGAGAAATTGTTGGCTGACAATAATAAAATTGTAAAAAGAATTTTCAATCTTGACACCAATGCTTATGCTCCCGGAGCTCTTGATGTTAAAACAAAAGAGCTTTTAGGATTAGTAGCCTCAGCTGTTTTGCGTTGCGATGATTGTGTAAAATACCATCTTGAAACCAGCCATAAAGAAGGTGTTACGAAAGAAGAAATGATGGAAGCTATGGGGATCGCAACTTTAGTTGGCGGAACCATCGTAATTCCACATTTGAGAAGAGCATACGAATTTTGGGAAGCTTTAGAAGAAGCTGAAACTAAATAATTGTTAATACGTTTATTTGTTGAATCGTTTATTTGTTAATTTGTAGCGAATAAACGATTCACACGTTTAAACGATTAAACTTATAAAATGAAATTAAGAGCCGATAATTTAATAAAAACCTATAAAGGACGCAGTGTTGTAAAAGGAATTTCCGTTGAAGTTAATCAAGGAGAAATTGTAGGTCTTTTGGGACCTAACGGTGCCGGAAAAACGACTTCGTTTTACATGATTGTAGGATTGGTTAAACCTAACTCAGGAAACATTTATCTGGACGATCTGAATATTACCGATTATCCTATGTACAAACGTGCTCAACAAGGAATTGGCTATTTAGCACAGGAAGCTTCTGTTTTTAGAAAATTAAGCATTGAAGACAATATTCTGAGTGTTTTGCAATTAACTAAACTATCAAAAGAAGCGCAGATCGCCAAAATGGAAAGTTTAATTGAAGAATTCAGCTTAGAACACATTCGTACCAACCGTGGAGATTTGCTTTCGGGTGGAGAACGTCGTCGTACTGAGATTGCACGTGCTCTGGCAACAGATCCAAAATTCATTTTACTAGATGAACCTTTTGCAGGAGTTGACCCGGTTGCGGTTGAAGACATTCAGAGAATTGTAGCACAGTTGAAAAATAAAAACATCGGAATTTTAATTACCGACCACAACGTTCAGGAAACTTTAGCCATCACTGATAAAACATACTTAATGTTTGAGGGTGGAATTTTAAAAGCGGGTGTACCTGAAGAATTAGTGGAAGATGAAATGGTTCGTCGTGTTTACCTGGGGCAAAATTTTGAACTTCGTAAAAAGAAACTTGAATTTTAAGAAAGTATACAGTCGCAGTTTTCAGTCTCAGGAAAACTGAAAACTGCGACTGAAAACTATTCCACAGTAATAAACTGCAATTGTTCTAAATCTCCGTTGTAAATATTCACATCTACAGTACGCTTGATTCCCGGTAAAGTTGCTTTTTCAGTAAATTGCCAGAATAACCAATCTTCTTCAATCTTCTCTCTGTAGAAATTATAATTAGCGATCCAGAATAAATATTCTCCAAATTCTTCTTTAAGAAAATCACCATAATAACGCTCTCCGGTATAAATAATCGGACGTACCTGATAATGCGCCTCGACCTTATTCAACCAGCGTTTTAATCCTTTCTTCAAACTGTCTAATGACTGATTCTTAGGTAATCTTTCGATATCTAAAACCGGAGGCAGATCCCCTTTTTGTAATTTTACTGTTTTAATAAACAAATCTGCCTGTTCTATCGAATTTTCGTTGGGACGATAATAGTGATAAGCCCCACGAATAATTTTATGCTTTTTCGCGCCTAACCAATTGTGCATAAACTGCCTGTCGACTTTGTTATTTCCTGCCGTAGCCCGGATAAAAACAAACTGGACCGGATATTTTTCTTCCAAAACCTCAACATCACTCCAATGTACGGTTCCCTGAAATTCAGAAACGTCAATACCGATTACTTTTCCTTTGTGATTTTCCAGAACCTGGACATTTCTAACATCAGAAAGATGTTTCTCTACAGCATCCTCTTCCAAAACTTTATTTGATTTAAAGCCAAGATAATAAGCCAGTCCATCACGATAATGATAAACTGTCGCAAAAAAAAGCAATACTAAAAAAGAGTAAATAATAAAACGAAGTCCGCTCGCTAAAATTGACCTCTGAGGTTTCGATTTTCGGGAGTAAGAAGCTCTTCGGGTGGTCGTTTTTCTTGCCATTCCAATAAAACTACTTTTTCAAAAAGATATTATTCACTACGGAAAGCAACACATAAATGATAATAATTAACGGAATTGCCATGTACTGTAATAACACCACCAACACCAAACAAATCAATAAAAACACAATTTGCAGGACATTATCTTTTACAGTAAACTTTTTAATCTTTAAGGCGAACAATGGAATTTCGGCATTTAAAATATAAGCACTGCATAAAGTAATTCCCAAAAGAACCCAATGATTGGTTAACATTTCAAATATAAATAATGAATCAGAGAAATCGATAACTAATGGAAGGCTTAAAATAAAAAGAGCATTCGCCGGAGTTGGCAAACCTATAAACGAATCCGTCTGACGTGTATCAATATTGAAATTAGCCAATCGGTAACAAGAACCTAATGTTACAATAAATCCAAGAAAAGGAACGATTGTTAAGGCAACTTCATTGTTCGGGTCAGCACTTTTTAAGAACAAACTGTACATTACATAACCCGGAACAACACCACTGGTTACCATATCTGCTAACGAATCTAACTGTAATCCAAGCGGACTTGAAACTTTGAACAATCGGGCAAAAAAACCATCAAAAAAATCAAAAAAGATCCCTAAGGAAACCATGCAAAAAGCCATTAAAAAGTTCTCTTGAGAAACAAAAACAACAGCAATACAGCCGCAGAACAAGTTGATTAATGTGATTAAATTAGGAATGTGTTTTTTAATGTTCATGATTTATATTTTTAACAAATGGTGAAGGGCAAATTTCGTATAAATAAGCGACATTAATAGCAAAAATTTCTATTAAAATTCTCTCCTTTCAAAAGCTTTATAAACATTTTCTCCTGAAAAATTTAAGTTTTACAATAATTTCAATTAGATGAGTAAAATATTATATTTTTGATAAAAATTAAAACAGACTCCGGTTTGCTAAAATATATCCGTTGAAGAAAATCTTTGTATTTTTATTATTGTGGAGTTGCACCTTACAGTATGCACAAACCGTTCGAAAATATTCGAATGAGTTTATGAATATTGGTGTTGATGCAGCCGCCTTAGGAATGTCGGGGGCTGTTGTCGCTTCTACCAATGATGTCAATTCTGTTTATTGGAATCCGGCTGGTCTTACTCATCTTGAGGATCATCAAATTTCATTGATGCACGCCAATTACTTTGCCAATATTGCACAATACGACTACATTGGATATGCCAGCCCGATTGATGACAGAAGTGCCTGGGGAATTTCGATGATTCGTTTTGGAGTTGATGATATCATGGACACCACTCAATTGATCGACAATCAGGGAAATATAGACTACAACCGAATTAGATTGTTCTCTACTGCCGATTATGGTTTTACTTTTTCTTACGCCAGGAAATTACCTGTAGATGGTTTTCAGTATGGTGTAAATGCAAAAGTAATCAGAAGGGTTATTGGAAAATTTGCCAATTCCTGGGGCTTTGGCTTTGACTTTGGCCTTCAATTTGAAAGAAATGGATGGAACTTTGGTTTGATGCTTCGAGATATTACCACTACCTATAATGTATGGAATATTAATGAAGAGGAATACAAAAAAATTGCCAATGCCATTCCGGGAGAAAACAGCGAATTACCAGAAAGTACTGAGATTACTTTACCAAAAGCTCAACTGGGAGTTTCTAAAAAAATTGAGTTTCACGGCGATTATAGTCTTTTGGTCGCTACCAATTTAAACATGCGTTTCGAGCAAACCAATGATATTATTTCCTCAAAAGTGGTTAGTATAGATCCTGCTTTGGGATTTGAATTTGGCTATACTAATCTTGTGTTTCTAAGAGCAGGAGCAGGAAATTTTCAAAACGTAACTCAACTGGATAATACTGAAAAGTTAAATTTTCAACCCAACATTGGCCTTGGTTTTAAATACAAAGGCATTCAGGTGGATTATGCTCTGACTGATTTAGGAAATCAAAGCACCGCTTTATACTCTAATATTTTTTCATTAAAAGTAGATTTAGGTATCTTTAGATAATATTTGTTAACCGTTAAACTTCTTAAAATTTTAAATTATGAAAAATGTCCTTTTCAAAAAAACACTTTTTAGTTTACTATTATTACTAGGTTTTTTAGGTTATAGCCAAAATGTACCCTTATCAAAAGAGGCTAAAATAAGCGTTATTACCTGCGGATTGGGTAACGAAAGTTATAGTTATTTTGGCCACACTGCCATTCGTGTTACTGATCTGGCGAACAATATCGATGTTGTCTACAATTACGGTAATTTTGATTTTAGAACGCCTAATTTTGTCGCTAAGTTCGCGAAGGGGGATTTACAGTATTTTGTCAGTGTACGATCATTTCCTGAGTTTATAAACGATTATACTAACGAAAAAAGAAGTGTTTTCGAGCAGGAACTTTTGATCTCTCCAGATTTAAAACAAAAACTTTTTGACAATTTAAATGCGGCCGCATTCTCTGAGGAACGATATTACACCTATAAATTTATCGACAAAAACTGTACTTCGATGGTTGTAGATGTCATCAATAAATCTTTAAAGGCAAATATTGTAACTAAAAAAGGAGATACAACTGAAACCTATCGATCTATTTTGTTTCCTTACTTCAAAGATCATTTTTATGAGCAGCTGGGAACCAGTATTATTTTCGGAACAAAAGTAGACCAGGCAGGCACGAAGATCTTTTTACCCTTCGAATTAAAAAACAGTTTAGAAAAAACTACTTTTCAGAATCAGCCTTTAGTAAATAAAAGTAAAACGCTGCTAAGTTTTGAAAAAGAGATTCCAAGTTCATGGTGGAATAATATTTACACTTACCTCCTGCTATTGGGCTTTGTAGTTTTGGCACACCATAAAGTGGTAGATAAAATTTATCTTTTAATCTTATCGTTAATAGGAATCTTTTTTATTACGGTTGGGTTCTACTCGCTTCATCAGGAACTGGCAATGAACTATAATGTACTTTTATTAAGTCCGCTTTTATTGATATTAATCCTCTTTTCGCTCTTAAAAAACAAAAGATGGACGTATCGATTCGCAGTTCTACATTTACTTTTCCTGATCGTTTACACCATTTTTATGATCAACAAAGCGCACTTCTTTATTGTTCTGCCAATGATCATAACTAGTGGATTTGTTTTGGTGAGAGTGGCTATTCGAAATAAAAAACGTATTCCAATTATTATCTAATTTACTGTCCGCGGTAAAACAGAACGGTGGTAATGGTTTTAAAAGTAATACTCAAATCCAGAAAGATACTTCTGTGCTTGATATAGTATAAGTCGTACTGCAGTTTGATCAAACTCTCCTCTATAGATTCTCCGTAAGAATAGTTTACTTGCGCCCAACCGGTAAGTCCCGGTTTTATAACGTGTCTTGTCTCATAAAAAGGCATTATACGGGCTATTTCATCCACAAAAAATGGTCGCTCAGGTCTTGGTCCTATTACGGCCATATCGCCCTTTAAAATATTAAAAAACTGCGGTAATTCGTCAATTCTTGATTTGCGCATCATTTTACCGAAAGGCGTAATCCGTTTATCATTTGAAGTAGCGAAAACAATCCCATTAGACTCCGAGTTTTCTACCATAGTTCGAAACTTATAGATTTTAAAAACAACTCCGTTTTTGCCTACGCGTTCCTGCGTGTAAAACAAAGTCCCTTTATTCGCTAACAAATTCGTAACAAGAATAACGGGAATAAACAGAAAACAAATCAACAGCCCGGTAATGGAGAACAACAACTCTATGAAACGAACAAAAAACAAGTATAATTTATTACTATTATTTCTGCTGAAGGGAAAGAATCTATAAAAATCGCGGGCTATATAGTGCACCGGAATACGCTGTGTTTTGCTTTCGTAAACCTGAGTATACTCTCTGATGATATTTCCTGATTCTAATAAGTGAAGTAATTGCTGGTATAAATCGGCAGTGATTCCATCTGTTTTTTGGGAAGCAATCACAATCTCCGAAACCTGATTACGCACCACAAACTCCTCTAAATCTTTCTTTTTAACTTCTTTTACATAGTGAAAATTTGAATCTTCTTCTGAAATTGCATCTGAATTTACAAAACCAATAATTTTATAGTGCGGGTCAACATTCTCAAGTCCCAAAACCAATTCTTCAACCTGATTCTGGTCACATATTAAAACTACATTCTGAGAAAAACGATGCGATGCCAAAAAGTAAACATAAAACAAACGCCACAATAACAATGTAACAAGTATTGTAAAATAAAAAATCACGATAATCAATCGCTGCTTAGGCAATACAGGCGCTAAAATAGGAGTAAACAAATAAGCCAGGCTTGAAGTTGTGGCCGTAAAAATTACACTTTGAAGAATCTGTAACTGATTACTGGCTACCTGTAAATTGTACATTTCGAATATTATTCCAAAAGCGTATACATAAGTCAGGAGTAAAAGTATACTTGGGAAATTTTTCTTATCAAAAACAAAATAGTTATAATGAAATACTAAACTTAACAGATACAATGCGGACAAAATAAAAACGACATCAAAAAGAAGAAGTAATACTTTTCTTTCCGAAATTTCGAAATGCATTTTAGTGTTTGAAAACATTTAATAAGTTTGTTAGGGGCTTAAACTTGAGGCAAATGTATTATAAAAAAAAGAACTTAATCGACGGAATTTTCTGCTTTTTCAGGAATTTTAACCTGAACAAAAAGTAATGACAGTGCATATACGAAAGCTGGTGCTGCAGTACGCATGGCAGCATGATTAATCGTTAACAGCCAAAAGACAAAAAAAGATAAAAAGTAGAGATGCTGCTTGTTACTTATATAGACAACAAAAGGAGTCAGAAATAATATAATCAGTCCAAAAACCCCAAACAAACCATGTTCACTCAACATACGGGTAATTTCGTTGTGCGAAGCAGCGTCATCTCTAAATCTTTCTGCCCTAGCATATTTACCCATTCCTGCTCCAACTCCTAAAATGGGGTTATCGATAAAAAGAGCAAGCTCTTCATTCATAATTTGCTCCCTTCCTCCCAAACGGTCTTTTTTATTCCGCCCTCTGGCATCCTGATTGGCATAACGTTTTTCAATCAGTCCTTTGGTCTGAAAAGAAGAGTACGCCCAAACTCCCATACCTATCAATCCTGTAAGAATAAAAACCAGTACAAATTTGTTTTTTCCTCGAAGATTTGAGTACTTATATAACAAGAATAATAAACAAACAATCATAACTACTGCTGTTAGAACTCCTCCTCTTGAAAAAGTAACAATACCTCTATAGGTCACAAATATTAGTAAAACTCCGTTTAAAATAATTTTTATTTTCGATTTTGAAAACAATATCAATTGTGTAAAAAACACAAACATCCCTAAACCCAAAGCGGTAGAAACCTGATTAGGGCCAAATCCTCCGGAAGTTTCAAAATTAGATTGTGTTCCTGTAACTACATCTCTAACACTAGGATTAAATAAAAACAAATATACTGTTGTGCTCAATATAGGTAATCCCATTGCAACTAAGACATTCTGCAAATCCGAAAACAAAATTCTTCTTTTAAACATGTAGATTGAAGATATTGCTAAACATAATGGTCCTGATAAATTAAACACCAATGATTTTTTAATATCTATCGAAGGATTAAAAGCGGTGGATGTTATTAAGATACCCGGAATCAGAAAAATCAGAAAAACCCAATATATAAAGGCATTTGTCGAGAAATTACGGTAAATCATACCCAACAGCATGAAAAAAATGACATTAGCTTTAACATATTCATTGTTAAAATTTCCTCCGGTCATCCGCAAAAAAACCTCAACACCAACTAAATATGCCGCAACTATCAGTACTTCATTGTTTGCATTTTTAGTCCGGTAAACAATAAAAAGACCGACAATAGGGATTAAAAGCGCATATATTTTCGATAAAAAAGGAATGGCAAAAACAACCACAGCAATTACTGCATGAATTAGAAGCAGAAGAATGTAATGTTCTTTTTTATTTTTCATTTATAGGTCTATTATTTTCAAGATGTAAAAGTAGGTAAAGATTTTAACCATAAAAGATATTCTTTTACAATCGCACTTTCACTGAAATTTAACTGCACTTTATTGTACAATCCTAAAGCCATTTCATCTCTGTATTTACCAGATACTATTAATTTTTCGATTGCCCCGGCAAATTCTTTTAAGTTGTCAGGTTCTACTATTAGCCCTTCTTTTTCAGAGGCAATTATTTTTGAAATTTCGCCTACGTTAGTTGCCACAACAGGCAATCTATGTAAACCATATTCTAAAACAGCTAAAGGAAGCCCTTCTGAAAGTGACGGCAAAACAGCTATCTCGCATTGTTGTAATGCTGAGCTAACACTACCGCTTGTTCCGTAAAAGAAAACCGTTTCCTGAAGTCTTAGATCACTGACCTTTTTTTTCAGTTTTGCAGAATAGGCGTCATCAAAATCTTTTCCGAATAAATGAAATGTCCAATCGGAGTATTGGTCTTTCATCAAATTGGCAGCATCAATTAATAATTCGTGATTTTTTTGCGGACGTAAATTCGCTACACAAATAATTCGCTTGCCAGCTACACCCCTTAAAATTTGTTTTTCATTAGAAACAGCATCAATTATAAAGTTAGGAAAACAAACAATGTTTGAACACCATAAATAAGATTTAGCCCAGTCTTTCAACGCTGAATTTACTGCAATAATACCTGTAAAGAAAAAAGAGCCTGCTTTTAAGCTTAAATTTTTCCGGGAAGACAGATCTTGTGAAATACCATAATGATCGTGCCAGATAATTTTGATTTCGGGCAACGTCAATTTCACTAAAACGGCAATAAAAAAAGAGGAACTGTGAGCATGAATCAGATCTGCTTTATTCTTCTTTAAATACTTTCGTAACCTAAAAATAGCCTGAAGATCTATTGTTTTTCTTTTCTTCAAGAACAAATAAGAAACTTTTTGATCTATTTGACTGACCAACAATCCTTCTTTGCGGGAAACAACTAAACCAGAAAACGATATATTTTTTGATAACGAATTGGCATAATTAATAGCCATACGTTCTGCTCCGCCAGCTTCCAGGGAGTCTATTATTTGTACGATTCTCATTTTGAGAAGAGTTTTTTAATTTCGGCTTCAAAAACATCGGTCGTATAATTTTGCGACCACTTGCCTGCTGAATTACTTTTGTTTAAAAAGAGCGTCTGATTTTTCAATATTTCGCTTATTTGATTAACATCTTTCTCGAAATCCATTTCTAACAAAACACCTCTGTTACCATAATCGAGCATAAAGGGAATACAGGAAACCTTACTTGCAACAGGAACACATCCCCAAAACATCCCCTCGGCTATGGCTTTTGGCCAGCCTTCGCTTTTTGATGGCAAGATGACAAAATGACTTTTTTGATAAGCTTTTTTTACTATTTCCAAATCCTGATTTCCATGTAAAACAATCTCGTTTTCTAAATTATTGCTTTCAATATACTTTTCTAAAGAATTTCTTTCAGATCCTTCACCATATAAACTTAACACTACGCTATTTCCTCTTTCTACTAATTCATGTACTAATTGTATTGCATATAAAGGATTTTTCCCCGGAGCAAGACTTCCTACAAAAATAAATTCTATTGTGGTATCTAAGCTTGTTTTTTCGATAATCTCTTTTTCAGAATCCGAATAAGTCGCCGTAAAAAATGGTTTGATGTTTTCAGATTGGTTTTCCCAACCACCATACACCAAAACTTTCATGTTACGGGTCAAAAAAGTATTTTTTAAAATCCATTTCTGGGCTTTATATGTAATGGGTTGTTTACTGTTGGAATCCCAGTTTCCGGCATACTTAGCCGTTTTAGACTTATTGGGAAATAAAATCTGAACAAGACAAGCTATAAGCCCCATGTTTCCAGGACAACGTAAATGAATATGATCTGCTTTTTTCATAGCATAAAATACGCTCCTAAAAATTATTGGAAATTTAAAAACTGCCTTTAATCTGGCATTAAAACTATTAAAGCTAAAATCAGGAACTTCTATAAAATCAATATTATCATGTTTATATGCGGCATCTATTTTTGTTAAGTTATCAATTTTTAATGGCGCTACAATAATTACTTCATCGACATATTTAAACCAAATATTCATTTCACGAACATAAGGCGCATAACCAAAATATTGATTAACAGATTCTATATGCTGTACATGAGTTATTATCGCAAACTTCATTATTTAATTTTTGGTTTATTAATTATCAGGCTTAAAAGACCAACACTTCTGCCTAAAGTTTCGGTAAAAGCTGCTTTTTTACTTTGTGTAGTTAAAATATTTGTTGATCGCATTAAAGTCAATAAACATGTAATCGCATTCCATTTATACCTATCCTTAAAATTCGGATTAGGGTTTTTAACACGCCAGACATACCATCCGTTTCTAACCACCATTTTTCCATAATAATACTGATTGGGTCTTCCTGTTTCGGCATGAAAATGACCTAATCTTGCGGCTGTATTTATATAAAGTTTACCAATCTTTGCGACTCTTAAAGTAAAATCGGCATCTTCATATAAACCATAACCTTCAAAATAGGTCGAAAATGACAGCTTCTCAAAAACTGATTTTTTAAATGAGGAAACACCTCCCATTAATTGCTCAGCTTCATATATTTTACCACTAGGTGGTAAAAAACCAATACTTCTGCCGTGTGAAAATAAAGGGGAAAAACCGGGAAGACAATTGCTGTCTAAATGAAGTTTTTTTCGCAAAACAAATCTACTCCCATCTTTACGTTTCCACCCATCAAAATAAAATTCATTAATCTGAGGAATGTAATTTTCTGCTGCTTTTTCCCATTTTACTTCATTCGTAATATATCCTCCTACGCCCATAGCATCCGAAAACACGCTATAGGTTTGTAATAATTTTTCAAAATAATCTGATTCCAGAATTGTGTCATCATCCAAAAAACAAACAATTTCAATATCCTGACCAACTTTATTAATACCAAAATTCCTTTGTCTGGTGAGTCCGCGATTTTGATCATCGACTAAAAAGTACTTTAAATTTTGGAATGAATTCTGACTTAAAATAATTTCCGATTCCTTATTTACAGAACCATCAATAATTAAAATTTCATCCGGATATAAAGTTTGTGTCTTTACGGATTGCAATAACTCCAGCAAAGGCTGAGGGCGCATGTAAGTACAAATGATTAAAGAAAATTTCATATTTTTATTTATATCTGATTCCCAGATCGTTTAATTTCTTAGCATAAAATAGTGATTTTTTAAACTGAAGATTTTTGTACGGAATTCTAAAAAATCGGTACAAGAGACCTTTTTTGGAACCTTTAAAGAGATATAGAAAAAAATACTTGTACTTGTACTCGATTACTTGCTGAGGAGTAAAATGCTTTACAATACCGTACATAATTGTCGGACTTGGTACGGGACGAATTATCTTTACGGGAGTATCTAATTCCCATGGCTGCGTTTTTCTCTTTTTCCCTATGATTTTAGCCTGATTCCCCCAAAAACGGTATCCACCAACAGGTGGCTTTAAATGTAAATTTGGAGAAAAAGGGTTTAAAATAACCACTTGTCCTAATTTAGCTAACGATATTCCAAAATCAGTATCTTCACCATAACCTCCATCAAAGTTAATATCGTTGCCTGTTAGCTTTCTGACATACTCAGTTTTCACACAGGAATTGGCATTACTAAAAGTTGAGGATGCGCCAGATTTCCACCTTTTCTCTCCTAATTTTTCAAGTTTAACTTCTAAATCTTTTAATTCCTGCTGCTCATTATCTGCTCTGACATCTAAGCCATTGCAGACACTCACGTTGTATGTTTGCATTAACCGGATATGATTTTCAATGAAATTTGACTGTACACGAACATCATCATCTCCAAAAACGATATATTCACCCGTACACAACTCTATAGCTTCATTACGGGCTCGGCAACTTCCTTTTGTTTGCTGCCATTTAACAATTAACTCAAAAGGAAATTCTTTTTCAGAATACAATTTTTCATTTCTGAGCGCTTCGGGAGTTGCATCGAGTACAACTACTTGTGCAACGGGATAACTTTGCACGCTCAAATCTTCTAACAATTGCAACGTAAAATCCTGACGCATCATTGTTGGAATGATATAACTAACAGATGGTTTACCTTCGATACGATTTAACTCACGAGGTTTAATAACTGGTTTTTCTGAGCTTCTCTTGAAATTTTTCGCAGCATAAAAAAAAGCATTCCATTCTTTCGTCTTCCAAAAACCTTCCCGATAAAGCATGAATAATGAATGCTCCTTTTTAAAGTTTTTTCTAAAAAAAATGTATCTGTCTTTTGCTGTTATATTAATTTCCTCTTTGATATTATCCGTAAATAAACCTTTTATATAAAGTGGAATTGCAGCAGAATTTCGTAATGCGTTATACCCAAAATCTAATGCCTGAATTTGATGATTTTGATATTCAGGATCAAACCCGCCTAAAGTTTCCCAGACAGATTTTCGAATAGCAAATGAATTTGAATTAATCCGCCAACTCACACACTCGTCCAGATTATCAAAATCATTGATATACCAAAAAAAAGTAGCAGTTTGATAAACCAATTCCGGGAAAGCATTTTTATAACCTTGTTCAAATGAACTATGCCAAATATCTCCGGCGCCAGAACACAAAACTTCCAGTTTCTCTAAGTCAGGTTGCCCATTGTAAAGAATAATCTCTCCACTACTTGTTCTAAACTCATTCAATTCCATTTCTTTATTCCGGATTTATTATTTTTTTATAAAAATTAATATTGTCACTTGCTATTTTATCGGTGCTAAAAAATTGTTCCACTCTGCTTCTTGCTTTTTCTCCTGTCACTTTTGCCAACATTGAATTATCAAGAAGCTGAAGAATTTTGGTTGCAAACAAACTATGGTTCTTTGGGTCAACTAAAAAACCACTTTCCCCATCAATAACCACTTCTCTCGCCCAACCAATATCAGACGCCACAATTGCTTTTTGCATCGCCATAGCTTCAAGCCAGGAAACCGGAAGAGCTTCTGCAAACGAAGGAAATACACAAACCGTAGCCTGCTCAATCTTCTTCTTAATTTCAGAATAAGAAACACTTCCTAAATAAGAAACATTTGCTTTGGCTCTTTCTGAAAAAAGATTCTGCATCATTTGCCAGGTCGACAAATTACCGGAAATAATATCCGGAACATCTTTCCCTACTAAAATGAGTTTTGCCTCGGGATCGTTCTCTATTACCTCATTAAAAATTAAAGGCAATTCTAAAAGTCCTTTTTTTCTAATCAGACTTCCAAAATAAAATATGCTTTTATCATCAGGGACCGAATTGTTTGAAGGCTGAAACAAATTTATATCAACGAGATTGGGAATCACTTTAAATTTTTTATTCAGATCAAAAACCTGATTTGTTATATCTGCTGTAAACTGGCTTACTGATAAAAGCGCTGTTGCTTTTTTTAAAGCTCTTTTTTCATGAAACTTATTAATCCATTTTACAGGACGATTATCCAGATGACAAAAATAGGTATCAGATCCGTGTAGTCGTATTACAACCGGACATTTTTCAGGCTGAACAAAAGAAGTAATTCCTGTCCAGTCTGCCGTTTCTACTAAGTCAATTTCTTTAGCGGAAAATAACTGATTGATTATGTTCTCTATTTTTTTTCTGGTCAAAAACCACGATAATCCTTTTAATTTCTTATTTTTTATTTGTTGGATAATGATCCCGTCATCCATAAAAATACCATCTTTATGCTGACCATATACCAAAATACGAACTGAAACTCCTTTTTCTAAAAGTCCAATTGCTAAGCTTTTAATACTTGTTCCCAAACCGCCTGATTTTCCAGTGTCAGCGTGGGGATATTCCGGTGTTAAAAAAGCTATTTTCATAATTTATCGATTGAAAAAGTCTTTTAAGATTCGGGTTGTAAACATTCTTGCTCCCGCATCTGTCATATGTCCGCAAGATGAAAAATATTTATTTTCTACCACAACATTCTCATAATTATGAATTTCCGGATATGCTTTTTTAACTTTATCAAAATAACTCATCCCTACCACATTCTCACACATTGGAGTCATTACCGCAATAAAATTTATATTATTGGCTTTACAAATATTTTTGATTTCTTCGTAGTACTTATTTTTGAGTAAAGGATTTAGATTAACAATATTATTTTTCATATTTCCATTTTTGTGTTTTACCAATGGATAATATCCTAAGTTATCTAATGCATTTGTTGCTTTGCCCCCTGCTATATTGTAAATTTCTCTAAAGCCAATTTTTGAATCAAACTTTATGTATCTGTAAAAAGGAATGTAGTACAGTTCGTTAAAATTCTTTTGACCGGAGAAATGATCTTTTATAAGCTTTGAGTTATGAATATAAGGTAAAAACTTTGCAGAAACTCCATCTGATTCCTGATCATTAGAAAGATTCAAATCGGCTTCAAGAATTACGTTTTTGATTTCATATTTTCGTTCGATCATTAATTTTAACATCAATGAAGCTTCAAACAAATGCCCTCCGCTCATACCATAATTAAATGTTTTCAATCCTTTCTCTTCAAACATCTGAGAAACAAAATGATTGTTGGCTCTCGAAGAACCTAAAATTACAACATCATATTTACGGGCTTCAGAATTAAAAACAGACTCTACCTTCCCTCTGTTCTTAGATTGAAAAAAAATAGCGGTATACAAACCATCCAATATTACGGCAATCAAAATTACCTCTATTAAGATTTTGGCTGCATAAATTAAAAATCGTTTCATTAAAATTGAAAATATATAAATTCTTTGTAATCTGAATAAGTTCCAAATGCCAGTATAGCGACTAGGGCCAAAATCACCCTTAGCATGCTTCTTTTTCCTGACAGAGGTTCTTCTTTAGTTCTGTTATTCCATTCGACCAAAACAAATATTGCTATCATAGGCAATACCTCATAATTGTAACGCTCGTTATCAAGATATTGAGAATAAAAATCCCCATTAAAAATTATTCGCTTTAGATAGGAAACAGCATCCGTAATTGTTTTAGCTCTAAAAAATACCCAGGCTATACAAGTGATAAAAAATGTAAAAAGAATATTGAATATCACTTTTACAGAATCAGTATTAAAACTAAGTTTAATCTCGTCTATATTATTGCGGTTACTGTTGGATAACAGCAATGGTAAAAAGTATATGGCATTTATAAATCCCCATGTAATGTAAGTCCAGTTCGCTCCATGCCAAAATCCGCTTACTATAAAAATGATAAACGTATTTCTGATTTTCATCCAAATACCTCCTTTACTTCCTCCCAACGGAATATACAGGTAATCGCGAAACCATGAGGAAAGAGAGATGTGCCAACGGCGCCAAAATTCTGCGATATCTCTTGAAAAATAGGGATAATTGAAATTTCTAAGTAAATCTAATCCAAACAATTTTGAAACTCCCAATGCAATATCAGAGTATCCTGAAAAATCACCATAAATTTGAAATGCAAAATATATTGCCCCTAAAATAAGCGACAATGAATTCATGGAAGAATAATTGTCAAAAACAGCATTGGCATAAGTAGCACATGTATCTGCAATAACTACTTTTTTTATCAATCCCCAAATGATTTGATATACACCTTCTTTTGCGATTTGAAAATTAAACTCTCTCTTAACTTTTACCTGAGGTAGTAAATGCGTCGCTCTTTCTATTGGTCCGGCAACAAGTAACGGAAAATAACTCACAAACAATGAATAATCAACAAAGTTGTATTCGGCCTTTATACGTTTATAATAGATATCAATAACATAAGATAGTCCGTGAAAAGTATAGAATGAAATTCCGACAGGAAGAATAACATTTAACAATATAGGACTTGCTTTGAATCCTCCCGAATTTAATAATTCTGAAAAAGATGCTGCAAAAAAGTTATAGTATTTAAAAATTCCTAGAAACCCTAAATTAACTGAAATACTGAGCCAAAACCAAAATTTTCGGCTTTGCTCTGATTTCCCTTTCTCGATTTGAATCCCGGTATAATAATCTAAAAAAGTTGAGAAAATGAGGAGAAATAAAAATCTCCAATCCCAACAGGAATAGAAATAGTAACTTGCTATAATTAATAAAGCATTTTGAGCTTTTTTTGTTTTATTACATACAAACCAGTACAGAAAGAAAACGATTGGCAAAAAAATAGCGAATGCTAAGGAATTAAAAAACATATTTTTGTTTACAGTAATTTAAAATTTTACTCCTTTTTGTTTGAGTAGTGCAAAATGATTTTCGACCATTTTCGGCAAAGAAAAGGAATTAGCAATTAATTCTCTTGTATTAACGGATATCTTTTTACGCCCTGAATAAACATCTTCGAGAATTCCTGCCAGTGCTTTTACATCTTTGGGCTCAAAAATATATCCATTTTCTCCTGAGGTTATTGCTTCAGTATTTCCTCCTACATTAGTCGTAATTACAGGAACGTTTGCCGCAAGACTTTCCAGAATTGACAGGCTAAAACATTCCATATGGGTAGGCTGTAACATATAATCGTACTGCGAAAAAATTTCATTCAAATTAGGTTTACTACCCATAAAAATGAAACAATCCTGTACTTTATATTCTTTAACTTTTTCTAATAAATGCTGTTCATAAGGCCCTTCGCCATATACCCCAATTTTAATCTCATTTTTTATTTCAGCAGACAGAAGATATACTGCTTCAATTAAATCCTGAATTCCTTTAGATTCTCTAAGGTGAGAAGCAACCAAAAAAACGGGGTGATTATTAGCTCTATTGGCTCTTGTTAAAATTGAATCTATGATTACTCCGTTATAAATCGTGATCGTTTTTGCTTTTATATGAGTTCCAAAGTCATTTAAAATTTCTTTTACAGTATAGTTGGATACCCCAACAAAAACATCAATATATCCTGAGAATAAAATCCCTTTGAGTTTTTTATTTATTTTCTTTTTTAATGAATATCCGTTTAAAGGTCTTGGATTATGATCTACAGCAATGACCTCAGCATTTGAAACTTTCTTTACCTTATAAAAAAAGGAGGTGCATAATTCTACGAAATGAGTAATGATATGCGTGTACTCCGGTTTATATTCTTTGCAAAAAAAAAGAAAATTATTTTCAGGAGTTTGTTCTTGACTGCTGTAAATAGTTAGATTGGGATAATTACCATGATTGGAATTATTAGGAAAAAACCAATCGATATCAATGTTATTTTCTTTACATTTCTTATCAAAATCCCAGAAAAAATAATCCATACCTCCTACTCTTTCCGGAAGTAATTTATAATTGCAAATTACAGCTACCTTAGTCATTATTCTTATTTACTAAACATTTATGTAAATATTTACTAATCTTAGTTTCTACTTTTTGCGTGTAAAAAATACTTAAAGTAATCATTACAATCATAATTAAGATTGGCGCGATAAAACTGTTTGGATAGAAAAAGCTAACTATGTTCTTAATCCACACTACTCCAATATAGTCGTGAATAAGATAAAGAAAGTAAGATGACACTCCAATTTTAATAATGAATCTATTTTCTAAAAATTGTAAGGATCTAGGATAGTAGATAAAGCAAAAAAACAATAAAAACATGATTATTGCTGAAATAAATTCTAACAAATCAAAAGTATGATTAATAATTAAAAAACTTACTATTAGTAAAAATATGTATAGTTTAAATGTTTTATTATTATACAACATATAAAACAATGCTCCGGATAGAAAAAAGATGAGATACTTTATAAGATTAAATAGATTAAAAAATTTACTTACGATTTTGATTTGATCAAAGCCATAAAAAAGTAATACATTATATAAAAGTAAGAATGCAAAACATGCTATGATAAAATTTCTCTTAAAATTCTTTTTACTAAAAAAATAAATGATACTGGTAAAGAAATAGAACTGAATTTCCGGCCATAAACTCCAATAATCGAAGTTGATATAACTAAAGTGCTCCGGAGTTTCAGAAAATAAATTATAAATATGAGGTGGAAGAAAAGTAATACTTATGATTAAATTTCTAAAATGATTATCTGGAAATGTATTATAGTGATCAAATATTAATAAAACACAATATGTTAATACAGAAGCAACTAATATAGAAGGAAATAAGCGAATGAACCTTTTTTTCCAAAAAGATATAAAATCCTTTGTGCCTTCTAACGAATAACAAATTACGAATCCACTTATCATGAAGAAAAAGGGAACTCCTTTAAATCCATAATGAAAGTAATTTCCACCAAAATAAGGATATTCTGAGTCATTCCAGCGATAAAAGTAATGATACAAAATAACAGATAGAATTGCTATAGTTCTAAAACCGTCGAGAACAGAAATTCTTTCTTTCGCATTATTAATCATATTTTTTCCAAAATTTGAGAGATTCTTTGACTTGTACCTTCCAATGATCCACCTATCTGTAGTTCTAGAAATTTAGCACGTTCTTCTTTTTTAAGATCAATATGACTTAAAATTCTATTTATTGCTTCAAGATATTCTTTATCATTTTTCACAATATCGGTCGAATCTGAATCTACTAATTTGGACAAATGCTCGTATTTCAAAAACTTTTGGTCATCAAACCATCCATTTGTTTCACTCCCGAAAACGGGATTTATCACAGGTTTATCAAAAATAAAAGCATCCAATGTTATGGTTGACAAAACATTTACAGACAAGTCGCAATGTTGTAATAAAGATTTTAAATCATTGAGATCCACAACAGATGGTACTCTTTGTGTCCATGCTTCCTGATGCCTTTCTCTGCTAATGCTCCAATCTGGAAAATTCCATATTATAAAAGGATATTTTTCAATGTATTTTTTAAATCTTACAGGTTCTTCTGCCGGAGATGTTCTCACAATAAGATTAACCTCTTTCACGAGTTTTCGTTGCACCATAAATTCTGCCAATATTTCTAAATAAACAGGGTCGTTCTCACTGCTTGCATCATTACATGTAAAAAATATAGTTGGCTTGTTATGGTCTATTTTAAATCTTTTATCAAACGTTTCTTTGTCGTAACCATATTTATTTAAAACATAAGGTTCAAATTGTGGGGTTCCGACAATAGCAATCTGATCTTCTTTGATTGATTGATAAAAAGTTAGTAATTCCTGTTTCATTAAATTACTCCAAACAAGATAAAAATCAAAATTACCGGCCATTCTTCCTTTTGATGCAAGGTTATCCCAACTAAAAATAAAAGCCGATGTTTTAATTTTTAATTTTTCGGCAGCAAATATAAGCGGTGCTATAAACGGTGGACGCTGATGTGTAAAAAACAATAACGAAATGTTATTCTCTTTTAACAGTTCTGTATATTGTTTAGTAATGGCATTGGATTGAAAGGTTTGCTGTTGCCATTTGTTGTATCGAAGTATCCAGTTTTCAGAATGAAATAACCTAGAGTACTGATGAATAAATCTCGTGGCATAACCTCTGGGATTTCTGGCTTTTGATTGGGTAATGTTTAAATTATCTGCAATACCAAAATTCCCTTTTGCATGCAGCTGCAAATGGGTAACTTCTTTGGCTTTTCTAAAAAACCAAGTGTAAAATGATTCTTCAAAAACTTCTAGTTCTATAATCTTACAATTTAAATCAAAATCTTTATAAACCGTTTTGGGTAAACATGAAAAAATGATTACCTCATTAAAATTGGTTTTGGCTTCCTGAATAAAATCGCTCAATATAAAATTACGAAACCCAACCCCATCAGTTATGACAACTCCTAAATTCTTCATCAGTTATTATTTTAAGCTTCCTATTCTGCCATGATCCGAGTAAGATCTATGTACTATAAATTCATTATCCAAAGGCTTTTCTGAAAGAAATGTTATATCGCAAAAATATTTTTCTTCAATAGGATTTAACCTCCACGGCACGGTATTTTTGTAATCTAAAGTCCAGCCGTTTTTCTCCAGATCTTTTGTTTTCAGATCATTCCAGGATGTTATATAGTCTATCCATAAATATCCTAATTGCCAGGCTTGTGCTTCTAATTTCCCCAGATTTTCAATATCCGTAATTCTTAGTCCTCCAACATTCTCCTGACTTACCGCTCTGGAGCCATCTTCTAAAACAATTCCTTTTATCGAAGGTTGCTGAAAATAATGTGTGTCTTTTTTTATTAAGCGATCTACATTCACCTCAACTTTCCTGCAGACTGTCTCAAAATCGGTTTCAACGAGATCAGGGTTTATTTTCACATAGCGAACTAAATCATAGTATCTGATCCAGCGCATGTTTTTATACAATCCTAAGCCTGCTTCATTTGCTGCTGTTGCCGCAAGAGGATAATAATTTCGGGCTAATTCATATAGTTTTCCTAACACTCCTTTACCTCTGCATTCTTCATTAAGATATACATTAATGATCCACGCCAGTCCACCTCCAAAATTGGCTCCAACATGCCCTACTACTTCATCTTTTTCGTTTAAACAAATAAAAGAGCGTCCATACTCTTTATTTCCAAACTGCCATTCCCAAAATTCTTTGTTATGTAGCGGATGATTTTCCCGGTAAATTATTTTGAAAAATGAGTATAGGATTTCCCAATCTTCTATTGTTGCTTCTCTGGTGATCATATTTTATTATAATTTTTCCCTCCTGCCAAATCGTTACAATCAAATCTGTTTAGTAACAAAGGATTCTCTTCTGCAGTATTAATACCTCTTTTGGTTGTAAAACCTATTCTGTATCCCGTTTCCTTAGCCAGATCTGCTACCAGATTTGTACAAACTTCAGGAGTCCCATACGGATAGGAAACTATCTTTATATTCGAATGGGTTAAGGTATCTAAATATGTTTTTGTTTTTTCAAGTTCCTTTTTTATAGTTTCACGGTCTAATAATCCTAACGGATAATGACTATGTGTATGACTACCCAAATACCCCTTATGGGCCAATTCTTTTAAATTTTGATCTGTCATATAAAGCGATTCAAAAATCGTAGCTTCTTCAAAATAAAGATCAAATAGACTATTGACAATTTGTTCTTGTTCTCTAAAATCTAATTTAAAATTTAAAATGTATTTTAAAACCGCACTTTTTTCATCATCATACCTGTAAATGCTTTGAGCATTTTGCTTTTCTGACTGAGAAAAAGGTACATCATTAAATTTATCTAAAAACTCCGAAGAAGAAATAATCGATCTTAACAGATGAATTTTATGTACGGTTGTTACCTTTTTTTCTTCAGAATTAATTGAATTTACAAAGAAAACGGCAGAAATGTTTAGTTCATCTAAAATGGGCAAAGCGAGATCAAACTGCTCTTTTAAACCGTCATCAAAAGTAATGAGTAAATTGTTATCCTCTGATTCTAATATTGTATTTAAATCAGAAACCAGATCATTGGGATGAACAAAGTTACCCTGGTTTTTCAGTAATAGTAGCTGTCGCCTAAACTCATTTGGATTCATACCGAATATACTGGGATATTTAGTCTTAAAATCTGATCTGATATAATGGTAATTACTAACTGTAAGCATATTCCCCTAAAATAAAATTCTTAAAAATGAGACTGCTTTCAGTTATTCTTTCTTTATTTTTCATTTTCTAACGCTTAAGTCTCATGAGAATTTTTCTATATGTCTTTTTTATTTTTTGAATAAGTAAAAATGTTTGATCCTTAAATATTACAGGATCAGAGGTTTTACTATCTTTCGAGTTCAACAAATCAAATAACACATTTATTCTTTTAGTTTGCTCATCATTTTTGCCATATGCCCTGGCAAACCAGGTATGGTGCAAAAATACTCTATTATTGTAAGTAATTGAATTTGCAATTTGATCTTCGTTCATTTCTGTATCCAGAAAGAGAAACTTTTTATTTTTTCTTCTTAACCAAAGATAAAAGCAGTAATAAGGTTCGTAAAGACTCTTAGTATCAAAATTCCATTTTAGATTTGTCAAATCATCATCAAACTCATTTTCTAAACTGTAATCATTTTTTAGAATTTCGTCTTTATTCCAAATTTTCTCAAGTTCTTTAAAATTTAAAATAGAAAAAAAAGTATTAATCAAATACGGATTATATGTTCTGTGTGCAATCATTCCTCCGTCCCGCACGCCACATACTGTATAATCTTCAGACTTCATTTTATTGATAATATCAAAGACTATCTCTGAATCCTGAAACAAAACATCTTCATCTGCCATGATAAGCCATTCAATGTTTTTGTTTTTTAGCATTTTCATCATATAAAAAATGCTTTTTAAACCATGCATTCCATTTCTCCCATCTATCACATATTTCTGAACATCTTGCGGAAAAAACGGAGAGCTTTTATCATATAAATCAAAATTTATAACTGTAGAAAGTATGGCAATATTAAACTTATTATCTACCATATTTTAAAGTCAAATCTATTCATAAATTTCACCAATTCTTTATCCCTAATATTAGGAATCAAAATTCGATTTATTTTTTTACCTGATTTATTTTTATGATTGGAGTAATCATTATTTGCTATCAACATTCCTAAACAGTCTGATTCTTCGATCACTCTATGGGTACAGTCATTAAACGATCCATGAGGTAATGCTAAATACTTTACTGATTTTGTAACCAATTTATCTAGTTTTTCAATTGAAAAACTTAACTCTTTTTTCTGTTCCTCATAACTTAGATTCCCAAAGGGATAATGATTATGAGTATGTATACCAATATCTATTAATGGATGCTCAGACAAACGTTTAAGCTCTTCATAGCTTAATGATCTGAAATCTTCATTATCGTGAAAAGGAATTTTATTTAAACTTTCAAAATCTAAAAACCAAATTTCCTTTTCTTCATTTGATAGTTTGCCAATAAGTTTGTTTAAATCGCTAAACGAATGTGTTCCTTTTGATGCTTTTTCTTTTACATCAGGAAGATAGAAAAACTGATCACAGAAGTTATAGTCAAATACAAAACGATCCCACCAAAACTCTTTTTTAGTATTTATATTTAATGTCGTTACAAAAATTGTAGCCGGTATTTCATACTTCTCCAATAGGGGTAAAGCATTCGCTAAATTATCTGCGTATCCATCATCGAATGTAATGACTATTCCTGTTTTTTTTAATGAGCTCCAATCGTCTGATAATCTAAGAATCTGATAATTTTCCTTAAAATAATGAAGTTGCTTTTCAAAACTAACCAAATCAACCGTTAAATACTGTAACTCACTTCTAACTTCATTACTGGTTCTGTGATACATGGCAACTAAAACCGGCTTACCATAGAGCAATCGGTTTTTGAGTTTATTCAACTTATAATATATACTTTTAAGTTTAGCTTTCATTAATTAGATAAATCTCTAAATTGTTTTTGGTGGTTCAATAGCCAAATATCTTCTTTTTGAAGACATTCAAGAAACAATACATTACTATTTCCTTTCCCAAAATCATCTTCTACATTTTGAACTTTATGTGAATCAATAACAGCAAGTGATTCTATTATACCTTCTTCAGAATAATTTGTATTGATTATATCGGCATGAACCGCTCTGTTTTGCTGACGGGTCCCGATATTAATAATTGGAATTCCATAATATGGAGCTTCTCTAATCCCCGCGCTGCTATTACCAATAATGAATTGGCTATTTTTTAGTAGGGTTAAAAAATACTCGAAACGCAAAGATGGAAAAATTCTGAATCTCTTATTTTCTTTTAATCTCTTATAAGCCTCAATAATAAATTGACTTCCCAGATCGTTGTTCGGAAAAATGACAATATAATTATGGTTGTCCTGCAATAAAGATGATACAAAGTTTTCGGCATATTTTTGCATTTCTTTGATTTCTGTGGTTACGGGATGAAACATTACGATTGCATAATTTTCAAAATCAATCTTATAATATTCTTTTACCGTTACTAGATCCGGCAACTGATCAGAAAACATAATATCAAGATCAGGAGAACCAATTGTAAAAACAGATTCTTTAATCTCTCCCATTTGTATCAACCTTTTTGCCGCCTGTTTGTTTGAAACGAAATGAATATGGCTTAGTTTACTAACACTATGACGGATTAATTCATCTACAGTTCCTGAAACCTCACCTCCTTCAATGTGTGCTACCAGAATGTTGTTTAATGAACCTACAATTCCGCCTGCTAAGGTTTCGACTCTGTCTCCGTGAACAACTATCATATCCGGATTAATGGTTTTACAATAACCTGATAATCCTTCAATAGTTTTTGCAAGAGTTAAGTCCATTGTTGTTTCATGGGTATGATTTTCGAAAGTAAAAACATTCTTAAAATTGCAGCGTTCTATTTCGATCAGCGTATAACCATATTGTTCCTGCAAATGCATTCCAGTAACGAACACAAAAACCTCAAATTCAGATTGTTGTTCTAAAATTGAAATTAATGATTTTATCTTCCCAAAATCAGCGCGGGTACCTGTAAGAAATAGGATTTTTTTCATTTAATGGTGATCAGTTTATTCGACTGGGAAAATATTTATCCCTATAATTTAAAAAATACTTTTCTATATTAAGCGTCATAAAAATTCCGCATAAAACACTTATGATACAGGTAAGAAAAAATATAGAAATCTGATTAAAGAATTTATTTAAAATAAAATTATTTACTAAGGCAAAGAAAAAATTTATGAAACCATGTATAATATAAATACTATAGGAGGAAAATCCAATCTTGCTAATGATATTTACTATTCTGTTTGAGAATAGGCTATCCAGTTTTTTATTTATTTCTGTACTTACAAGAAAAAACACAAGTATAATACTAAATGCAATGTAAAGAAGTGAATACCCAAATGTTCTTACGAAAAATGATTCCTCAAAGTCTATAAACGGCGTAAAAGTAAGAGCTAAAAATGAGATTATAATTAATAGTATTCTATTTGACTCAAAAAAAAGTCTTAGCTTCTCATTTTTAAAATAATATAAATATGAAACAAAAACTCCGGCAAATAGCGAATCCATTCTTAAATGAGACATTGTAAAATTTTTATCTCCATTTTCAGGAAAATAAACATTACTGACAATTCTTAAACACAATGATAAGAGTATCATTAGAAAGATCAAAACCTCAAACTTATCTACTTTACTTGCTTGATTTGGTTTTAAACTAATCCAAGCATATTTAGTAACGAACCATAATAGTAAGGCAAAACCAAAATAAAAATGTTCTTCGACTGCTAATGACCAACTAGGTGTATAAGCATAACCCCACGCATAAACATAGTTCTGAATGAAAAACATATCTGATAAGAACCCTTTCCATTCAAATTGATGTTTAATAATCTTAGGTGTTAAGTATAAAAAATAAGTTAAGTAGTATATGGGATAAATTTTAAATCCTCTTCGTACTAAAAACAAACCTGGCTTTATATTTCCAAATTTTAGATACTCTTTGAATAATAGTCCTGAAACAAGAAATCCGCTTAAAACAAAAAATAAATCAACGCCTATCCAGCCCATTTTTGTTGTCCAATCTGTTACATACTGATGGCGCATTAAGACCAAAATAATTGCGATCCCTCTTAAAAAATCAAGTTCTCTTAATCTGATATTTTGTTTCAAAGTTAAAAATTGGGGTTAAAAAGTAAGTGTATTGTAATTAAAAACTAGTTTATATCTTCCCAATTTAATTGTTCATCATTTTCAATATCTCTTGAGGCCGTTTTTCCTATCAGATCATTAAAATGTTCTGCCAGTATTTTACCGGTTCCCGGTCTTTTTACCCAAATATTTTCTTTAGATAATTTGTCTCCTTTTTTTATTGGAGCAATTGCGCAAACTGTAGCAAAAGCAAAATCTATAGTCACTTGTTCTTCTTCTGCAGGTTTTTTTGTACCCCCACGCATCAATGCAATTTCGGCACTTGAAATAATTAATTCCTGACACGCTTTTTCATCCATACTACAAATAATATCCGGACCTGTTCTTTGCATATGATCCGTAAAATGTCTTTCCAGAATACTAGCACCCAAAGCTACAGCTCCCAGACAGGCATTATTATTTAAGGTATGGTCACTTAAACCAAATACTTTATCGGGAAAAGCTTCATGTAATTCTGTCATGGCGCCAAAACGTACTAAATGAATGGGCGTTGGATATAGATTTGTGGTATGCAAAAGTGCAACAGGAATATTATGTTTATCAAAAATAGCCACTGCTTTTGTAATACTTTCAATTGTATTCATTCCTGTACTCAAAATTACCGGTTTTCCAAAAGAAGCTATATGCTCTAATAACGGATAATTGTTGCATTCGCCAGAACCAATTTTATATGCAGGTATATCAAACTTTTTTAATCTCTCTGCTGCTGCACGTGAAAATGGTGTTGAAATAAAAATCATGCCTTTACTTTCAACATAGTTTTTGAGCTCTAATTCATCAGCTTCATTCAAAGAACAACGTTCCATGATTTCATAAATAGAAACATCTGCATTACCCGGAATTACTTTTTTAGCGGCTCCGCTCATTTCATCCTCAACAATATGGGTTTGATGTTTTACTACCTCCGCACCTGCTCGTTTTGCCGCATCGACCATTTCTTTTGCAACTTGCAAAGAACCTTCGTGATTAATTCCAATTTCGGCAATAACTAAAGGTGGAAAATCTTGTCCAATTCTTCGTCCTGCAATTTCAAGATAGGGTTTCATAAATTAGTTTGTTAATTAGGGCTTTATATATTTGTGGTATAAAAATTCGGCGAAATCAAAATCTTCCTGCGTATCAATATCCACATTGGCAAAAATATGATCTATTTTGAAAGGAAAAGCATCTTCTGAAATAATTATATCTTCAAAAATTAATGATGCTTTTGTGATATATAACAACCCGTTTTCAAAATAAAGCGGTTCCATATCCTGACTTCTCTGACCAATTTTGTAATTGTACGGAACAAACTTTTGATCTGTTATTTTTCCAAACTTTTTATAGTTTCTTGAAACAGTAAATAAACTATCGCTGTCTTCCTTTTGATAAATTTCAAATGTTTCTTTTAGTAAACTTTCCGGACGAACAGGGTTTGTAGGCTGAAGCAACACCACATTTTCTACTTCATGATCAATATTTTGCAAAACATGTTTTAATGCCGAAGCTGTCGCCTCATGATCTCCAGAAATATCTGCGGGTCTGTCTATTACCTTTGCTCCATATTTCAAAGCTATTTCTTTTATACTTTCATCATCAGTCGAAACATAAATTTCTTCAATGATAGCACTATTGGCTTTAGCATACATAATACTGTGTGCTAATAAAGGGATTCCCCCAAGCAGTTTTATATTTTTCTGAGGCAATCTTTTCGATCCTCCACGCGCCGGAATAATAGCGATCGTTTTCATTTTTAATGTTTAAAAGAATTGTAGCAATATATTTTATGGTTTCCAATACAACTTTGTATCTTCCAGTTCCTGATAAGTTTTATATTCTCGCACGGATAGTCTATTACTATTCTTGATTATTTTAGGAAATGCCAAAATTAAATCTATTGTTGCCAAAAACAATGCTTTCAAAGCTTTAAAATCTCCTTTAAAAACCCTTAATTTAAGCTGCATCCAAACAGAGTACGTTATTTTTTTTGGGACGACCTTAAGAGGGTAAAACAAAAAATACAAATACCAGCCGGAACGTAATGACCGTCGCAGGCGTAAACTATAATCGGCATTATTTTTTCTGGATTTTAAATCTACTCTATGATTTACCAACACTTCCGGTAAATAATAAATCTTCCATTGTTTTTTAAACAATTGAAAAGAAGCAAAATCTTCTTCACCATAAAAAACAAACCATTCAGGATAATTAGGGATATCTCGCCAGGCAGACATTCTCCAGACATTAGCTCCACCGGCGAAACTTTTCATTTGATGTAAAACGTCGTCACTGGTCGCTATTTCAGGTTCTTGTAAACTCCAATAAATTCTAAAACTAAACAGTGCTGCATCAGGATTTTTGTCAAAAGCTTCCTCTATAATTTCTAAAGGATTTGTGGTAATAAAATGCAAATCATCATCAATAGAGATTGCAAAATCAGTCGTAACCAAATCCATCATTCTGTTCCGACTATAGATCAGTCCTTCGCTTTTATTATTCCTAATTAATTGAATTTCCGGATAATTCTTTTCAACAAATGAATACGTTCCATCTGTTGAACCATCGTCACAAATAATACAAGATACATCTTCTCTATCCAGTAAATGCTGAACTTTACGCAATGTAAAATTCAGATCCTGTTTTCGGTTTTTTGTTGTAATGAGAATAGAAAACTTCTTCTGAATGTGCATTTACTTAATAATTTCTAATCATTGGTTGTGGTAACTTTTTATATCGCAAGAATATCTTTTTCATCCATTTGACTGAAATAAATTTTACAAATAATCTGTTTTTTATAAAATATAAAACTGGATTTAATTTTATATTTTTATTAAATCCACCTTGAATTATGTCAGTATTAGAAGCTTTCGGAACTGACATCCAGTCCTCTAAAGTATTCCCTAGATGACAGGCGTAATTATCCTGAGTTGTTACTCTCCAGTAATTTTTCTTAAGAGGCGATTTATCTAAATACCCCTCACTGGTTCCTCCCATCTTAAAGCCTATATAACTTACGATTTCATCAAAAATATCCTTTTTATAACTTGCGACAAAATGTCCCGAACCAATCAACACTTTTAAGTTTGAACTAATCTCTAAACCTAAATTATATTCTAAATAATCCTGATTATAATTTCTATCCCAACCAATACTGTCATAAAACCTAATCAAAGCTTTTTTGTTTTTTACGGGAATAAATTTTAATTTTTTACTGAATAAATTATCCCAAATAACATTTCCGCAATTTTGTTCATACATTTTAAACTGTGGTACAATGCCTACTACTCCAGCATTAGGAATATGTGTAAAAACTTTTACTGTTTCAGATTGCCAGTTCGGAAAAAACAATACATCTGAATCTGAAATTGTAACCAATTCTATATTATTCCCCGCTAAACCTTTCAATATAGCATTAAGTTTTCCTATGTTATCAGTATGAATTAATTCGTGTATTTTGTTTTGCTTTAAAAGAAAATCTAAATATTCTTTTATAATTATATCACTTCCATTATTAACAATAGTGATAAATGTTTTTTTGTGAACGGTAACAAATAAAGATTCCAGGCAAAGTTTTAAAATTGCAAAACTATCTTTAAAATAACCTTCCTGATTAGGTATGTAAACAGGAATTATGATCTGATGAATAAATTCAGAATCTTTTTGTGGTTCATCTTTAAATGGATTAAATCCTACCCGCATCTTATTTCTTAAATATAATTTTCAGTTTATGAAAAATCCTTTTTTTTAATTTTACTAATTTTAGAGAAACGGTATCATTTTTAATCTGTTGCTTAAAAAACACCTTATTCTCCCTAATGACTTTAGGAAATTCTCTTTTGATCCCAAAATATATACCTTGCTTTTTTTTATTTAAGAAAGTAGAATCTGAATCGCCATACTTTGTATGATACAGTGATTCTATTATTTTCCAACTGTTAACAAGACTATACGCTTTTTCGGTGGTTTGCAACAAACTTAAATTCTCACCGGACACATTATTTCGATATAAAACATAGGTATTACCGGCAAAGATTATTTTACTGCAATTCGATAATACTCTAAAAAAAAACTCCCCATCATCGTTCATTGTTAAACTTTCATTCCAGTAACCTGAAAATGTTATTAGTTTTTTATTCATTAAAAAACTGTGTGAAGGAAAAAAGCCTCCATGTAGACCTATCAAATCAAAATATTCTTTTGCTGAATCAAAATTTCTATAATCAGGATTATTTTCATTCAATTTAAGGGCTTCGCTAATATGATCAAATCTTCTCCATTTGCATGTTGAAATAACAAATTCATCTTCATTCGACACTAACTGAATTTGTTCTTCGAGTTTATTTGCGGCCAGTATATCATCTGAATCCAAAAACTGGATATAATCGCCTTTTGCTATTTTTAATCCAATATTTCTGGAAACACTTGCTCCTTTTTTATCTTCTTTTGATTTTAGTATCAGTTTGAATCTATTATCCTTTTCCTTATAAAGCTTTATCGTTTCTTCTGTTTTATCGGACGAATTATCGTCAACTATAATACACTCCCAATTAGAATAAGTTTGTCCAATTAAGCTATCGAGTGTTTCACCAATCAAATGTGCCCGATTGTAAGCGGGGATAATAATAGAAACTAAAGGCTTATTCATCTATGGCTACTGTACTGTATAAATTATTTATTGAATCTCTTATTCTTTCGTAGTTATAATCTTCAATAGCTTTGAGATGGTTACTTTTGGCAAATTGAACATTATTATCTTTATTATGGATAAGACTTAATATTTTTTCAGCTATTTCATCTGAGTTCTCAGGATCATTGATTATTTCTCCAAAATATTTTTTTCCTATAAGTTCCTTTGTGGCATTACCCGGATTGGATTGCAAAGGAATTGTCCCAAGTAATAAAGCTTCTAATAATGAATTTGGCATGCCGTCTGAAAAATTATTTCCAATATAAAGAAATGCTTTTCCAAAATAATTATGAAGCTCCGGCTGTTCTATCTTTTCTACTATTTTAATTTTTCCCTCCAGTTTCGAATCTGATTTAATAAATTCTTTGACTCTTTCTCCTGCTGAAAAAACAGCGATATGAAAATCATCTAACCTATCAATTATTTTTTTTATAGCTTTCAAAGTATAGAGAGCCCTTCCTGTTTCATTATGATTCCCTTTTATCAAGATTAATTTTCTGGATTCTATATCCTGAAAACTTCTTTGAATATCTGTTATATTGTATCCACCACCTCCGGGAAGAGCTCCCAGAAAAACTCCATTAAAATTGTATTTTTTTGCTAAATCATAATCTCTTTCACAATCTGTTATTAAAAAATCAACTCTGTTTAAAACAGATTCAATTTTCTGAATGTCATTTTTAAGAACCTGATGTCTAAAAATATCGCTTCCCCAACAAGAATAAATCCATTTAATACCCGGATTTTTATTCATTGCTTTCAGTATGGGATAAGAGCAGTAATGCAATTCAAAACTATGAACTATATCGGGCTTAATTTCCTGTATAACTTTCTCGAACCCTTCATTGGCAGAAACTTCTAAATAAGGAATTATTTTATCATACGCCGAAGGCATCTTTTTTCTCAAAAAATATTCTCCTTTTATGTAGGGATATTTTCTTTTTTTCCAATCTACGAATTGACGAACATAATCTAAATTCTCTAGCGGTCCCCGATCTAAAACATCAAACCAATAAAGTTCATGACCTTTATCTTTTAAGTTTTCAATCCAACGGAGAACGTGAATAGAGGGCATCGATACAAAAAGTATTTTCACTTGATCTGTAGTTTTAACTTACTCATTAAATCCATTTATCTAAAACTTAAACAGCATCTTCTTAAGCACTTCATAAAGGCATTGATCTGCATTGCTGAAAGATAAAAAAGAAGTAAATAACGCCATTCGGCCCATCTCAGTTTCCTGTTCTTTTTGATTGAAATTTCATATTCTAATATCAAATCCAACTGTTGCGGCTTACTAAAAAATTCCATTTTTTCAACAATACATTGTTTGTAAAAATTTTCGCTCGCAAGATCTTTTAATTTTTGATTATTCTGTTTTCCTGATATGGACGAACTGGAATATCTGATCAATAAATTACTCTCATTTATAGAGTAAATAGGCTTATCATCAGAAAAAAATAACCAAGCCGCATCATCACTATGCCAGGCTAAAGGAAAATCAAAAAAACCAAATTTCTTAAAAGCCGTTTTTGAAAATGCATATTCAGACAAAGAACTCCTTGTCAACCCTTTAAATCTTCTAAAATAAGAATCGGATGCTTTTTCCCATACCGGATTTGTAAATGAATGACTTATTCTTCCGTTCAAATTCATGTTTAATGATTTTGAAGCGAATCTTACCAGATTTGATTTTGTATGAAAAACATTGTAATGCTCATACCAGGACGATACAACATTTTTCTCCAAAATATCGTCATCACCCAAAATCATTATCCAGTCTTCCTCCTCAACAAGGGCAATACAGCGTTCCCAATGCTTCACCAGTGATATTCCTCCTAAATTTTCCTCAAATATCTGGTAAACGAAATCAATTTTGTCTTTATACTCCTCCAAAAGTAAAGAGGGATCTTCCGGACTGGCATCGTTTCCTATAAATACTCTGAATCTTTTATTTGTTTGCTCCGATAGTGATTTTAAGGTTTCTTCAAAAAAAATCAATTTGTAATATGGTATAACTATAGCCAGCATTTATCCCTTATTTATTTTTCCGAAAATTGCAAACCCGAAAAAAGTTTTACAGAACAAATCAAGTACAAATTTTTCGCTTTTAAGTTTTGCAGAAAACCCTTCCCTTTCTTTTTGTAAGTTGTAGTTTAATGCCCCAAAAGATCCCAGATGTTCTACAAAAAAATCAGCATGTTTTATACTTAAATAATTGAATAGTTTCTCTTTTATAGTACCATCCAGTTTTTTTTGCCTGGACACTAATTTTATTCTGTAATAAAAGCCTATAGTATTTAAACATGATACATTTCCTCCATTCTTTAGAAGTGATATCCAAAACTCCCAATCCTCAAGACCATCGAGCATGTTATTATCATATCCTCCAATCAATTCCCAATCTTTCTTTCGGTATATTGCCGAGCAAAAAATCATATTATCTAGTGCCAACTCTTTTAGTGAAAATGGTCTCAGATTCCAGTTTCCTGTTTCATCACCAAATTTTTCTGCTTTACAATAAACAAGTTTTAATGACTCATCATTTTCAAATGCTCTTATAGCTAGTTTGATGTAGTCTTTAGCAATTTTATCATCTCCGTCAAGTGGCAGGATAAATTCACCAACACTGTTTGCGATACCAAGATTTCTAGCGCTGCTAACCCCTCCATTTTCCTGATAATAGTATTTAAATCTTACATCTTGTTCAATCCATTTTCTTGCTATTTGTTCTGCATTATCAGAGCCTCCGTCATTTACAACAATACATTCCCAGTTTTCAAATATCTGGTCTGAAACAGATTGTAAAGCTTCATCTAGATACTGAGCCTGATTATAACATGGAACCACTATGGAAACTATTGGATCTTTCATTTTTTACTGTAAAAAATTATTGATTTTATAAACAGTTTAATTTCGTGCAATGATTTTAATTTAAATGGTGATTTTTTTCTAATTTTTAAATATTGCAGATAGACTTTTGGAGTGTACTTTTCTTTTTTTAAAAAATAGTCTTTCAACAAATTGTTCTGAATCTCTAACAAATATCTTTCAAAACCTGCCTTTTCAAAAAAAGAAGTTTGATTTGCCAAAAGTAATTTGTTTTTTAAATCTTCGAATCGATTTATTTCTCTAAAAGAAACAAATTCTCTTCGTGATATTATCTTCTTTAGAAAATCTTGTGTCTCATCATCTCTTTCAAAATTAAGATTCGTCAGTAAATTAACTTTAATCTCCAGTGCAGTATTTATTTGTTGTTCATTTCTTTTATGAGAAACTTGCGAATTGTGAACACGATAATTAAGCAAAACTTCCTGCAAATTGTACAGTTTTCCCACGACTAACAATCTTGTCCAGAGATCATAATCTTCGGCTGGCTCTTTTTGGGTATCGTAAATTAAAGTAAATCTATCCAGATAACTTTTCCTCATCATTACAGTTGGATGTCCTATACAACAATCCTTAAGCATTGCCAATTTTATATCATCATGATCTTCAGGAACAGCAACGATTTTATCTTTACCAATTATCTTAAAGTATGTGCCAATAAGTACTGTATCAGGGTTTTTATCTAAAAAAGCAACTTGTTTAACAAAACGTTCCGGCAGACTTATATCATCACCGTCCATACGAGCAATATATTCTCCTTTAGCAATGCTCAATCCGTAATTCAGACTATTCGTAAGGCCTGAATTTTGAGGTTTTATGATTAATTGTATTCTGGGATCATTATAGTTTTTTATAATTGACACTGTTGAATCGGTAGAGGCATCATCAATTATTATAAATTCAAAATCTGAAAAAGTCTGATTCAAAATACTATCTATTGCTTCCTCTATATAAAGTTCGCAATTATAGACAGGCATTAGAACTGATATCTTGGGGGTTGAAGACATTATTTTACTTCTTTTTCAAATAATTCTATGTCGGCAGCAACCATTTGTTTTACGATATCATCTAAATTAAATTTTGGTTTCCATCCTAAAACTGTTCTTGCTTTTGTTGAATCTCCGATCAACAAATCAACCTCTGTTGGTCTATAATAAGTAGGATCAACTTTTACTACTTCTTTACCAATCTCAATTTGATATTTAGGATTCGTACAAGATTTGACTTTTCCAACTTCATTTTCATTTTCTCCCACAAATTCCAGTTCAATACCGCATTCCAAAAATGCCATTCGAACAAATTCTCTTACCGGAGTAGTTTTACCCGTTGAAATAACAAAATCATCTGGTTTATCTTGTTGTAAAATTAACCACATTGCTTCTATGTAATCTTTCGCGTGGCCCCAGTCTCGTTGCGAATTTAAGTTTCCAATATATAATGCATCCTGCAACCCTAAAACTATTTTAGCTGTAGCCATGGTAATTTTTCGGGTAACAAATGTTTCTCCTCGCAGAGGCGATTCATGATTAAATAAAATTCCATTGCAGGCAAACATATTATACGCCTCACGATAATTTACAGTTATCCAATAGGCATAAATTTTTGCCACACCATAAGGTGAACGAGGATAAAAAGGTGTTTTTTCGGTTTGTGGTACTTCTTGCACTAAACCATACAGCTCTGAAGTTGAAGCCTGATAGACCTTGGTTTTTTCTGCCAGACCCAAAATTCTCACCGCTTCTAATAATCTCATGGCTCCCAAACCATCAACATTTGCAACATATTCAGGAGTATCAAAACTAACTTTTACATGAGACATAGCCCCTAAATTATAGATCTCGTCAGGTTGAACTTCCTGAATTATTCTTATTAGATTGGTAGCATCAGATAAATCACCATAATGAAGGATAAATCGAACATTTTCTTCATGAAGGTCCCTGAACAAATGATCAATTCGTTGCGTATTAAATGATGAAGCTCTTCTTTTTACACCATGAACTTCGTAACCTTTCTCTAATAAAAATTCGGCTAAATAAGCTCCATCCTGACCAGTAACTCCGGTTATTAATGCTTTTTTCATTTTCTATATTTTAACCCAATTTGTCGGGATTATGTCATTAGTATTTATGGAATCGTCATTGAACCATCGTTTTGGAGCAATTACAATTTTATCAGGATTTTTATTCAGCCATGCACCCCACCAGCTAAAACTACTATTTGCTATAATATTGTGCTTGCAAGATGCCATTAATTTTAAATCTTCAAAATTTGTTAAAGCATCATTAAAATCAATAAATACTGTTTCGTGTTTTGTCGAAAAATTTGCTTTTACCCAGTCCATATCATCCGAAAAGACAAAATAAACAGGATTATTTATCTTATTTTCAACTATTTCCAAAGCTTTGTTATAATATTCTTCTTTACTTGTATTATGCAATGGATTATTTATATAATCTCCTCTTCGAATATGTATCGAAACAGAATTTACAGACTCAATTTTTGCAATTGCAGCTTTAGTCTCTTTTTTTAAGAGTGTCCGCAATTCAAAATCTTCCCGAATTTCTTTTTCATACTTTATAAAATATTTCTCTGATTGAAAATAACCTTCCAGAAATATAATATCTCCTTTTAAATGAATCAGATCAGGATTATATCCAAAATCGACTTCTTTATAAAATACATTTTTTTGATAAAAACTCTTTATTTTTCTTAAATATCGATTGGGTTTTTTATAGTTTTTAGAAATGATATTAAAATGGTTTAATGCATAGTTATGCAGTTTATAGCTCTCAAATTGCGATATATCAAGAGAGACCTTTTGTTTTGTTTGTAGCGCCAGAGCTTTAGCAGCTGCATATTGAAACAACTGATTTCCTAAACCTCCAATTAACTGAATGACGATCATTTATTTTTTTAATAAATTTTCGATAATTAACAAATCTTCCTCCAGAAGTTCCGGATAATTTCCACAATAAAATCCATTTGCATGCATCATATCTGCACCTGGCATTTCATATAATTCACTTACATACTTTTTGTAAAAAGGTTGCTCCTGCATATTTCCAGCTATCATTGGTCTAATTTCGACTCCAGCTTTTGTAAATTTATCCAGATAATATTCTCTTAGTTGCGGCGTTTTACAAACAAACGGAAAGGCGAAGGTAGACAATCTGTTGATATGATCGTGTTTTAGATAAACAAAGTCGGAATTGTCTTTTATAATATTTTCTATTCGTAAATAGTTTTGTTCTCTTTTACTTATATTTTCTTCTAAAAACTGCATTTGATATTGCCCCAAAAAGCCGGTAATTTCAGTAGGTCTGAAGTTATATCCTAAATCATAAAAAGTATACTTGGCCTGAAATTCTGACTGAATATCAAATCTCCCCCTCCATTTTTCCTGTTGTTCAACAGTAAGATTTCTATCCCAGCCATTGGCTCTTACAATTCTAAGCATTTCAGCAAAATCATCATCACTTGTACAAACCATTCCTCCCTCTATAGTTGACATATGATGGGCAACAAAAAAAGAGAAGCTCCCTCCAATTCCAAAATTACCAGTAGTTCCCTGTGGCAGTTCAGTTCCTAATGATTCGCAATTATCTTCTATTAAAATAATATTTCTTTGATCACAAATTTCTTTTATGGTATCTATATCTCCTGTAAAACCAAGGATATTTGTGATAAACAAAGCCTTTAGATCTGTTGTTTTCAATCTTTCCAAAAGATGACAAGACATGGTATTCAATGTATCAGGTTCGCAATCGAGTGCAACCGGAACCATTCCTAACTGAATAATTGGCATTGTATTGGTCGACCAGGTTAATGCCGAAAAAGCTACTTTGTCCCCATCTTTCAGCTTTCCTAAATTTTTTAAGGCCTGTAACATCGCCAAGTTTGCACTACCGCCACTATTAAATAATACTGCGTGTTTACATTTTTGATATTGAGCAAATTTATCTTCGAATTTTTTGCACTCAATATCCATACTTAATCTGTCTGCATTAAGAATGAAATCAGCCAAAGCTTTTTTAGTTTGTTCTTCTTTAAGAAATGCTTTTCGCATTAAGGGTATTCTCATTTTTTAATTTTATTAAAATATGGTTTTTCTAAGTATTCATAAATATAAATTGACAATAAAACAGCGAAAGAAAATGATACCATATATTCTATTATCATTGATATAAAACTTGATATATTTAAGTACATCATCAATTTGGAAGTGAGATTTAACTTTGTAATTACAAAACAATGAATAATATAAAAAGAATAACTAACCATTCCTAATAATTGCATAAAACCATTGACCAGTAAAAACTCCAGTTTGTTTCCTTTTATTAGATTACCAAGAATTATTAAGAAGAAACCCATTTGAACTGTTATATAAAATAATGCGTTATACAGTTTATCTGTCATAACAGATGTTACCCAGTTAAAGTTTAACCAACCATACATTTGAAAAAATATGATAAAAAAACCTGCAATAACAATTAATTCTTTGTATTTAAATAAAACTTTAGATCGATTAATCTTCTGATGATATTTTGCTAAAAAAACACCAAAAAAGAACCCTAAAAATCTAACTGGCTCTCCTATTATATGTTGTTCAATAAAAAAATGAATTAATAAAATTGATGTAAATATCAATAGTAGAAATATAATACTTGTAGTAATTTTATTTGGTAGGGTAATATATAATATTCCTGCTAAAATGTAAAAGTATATTTCGTAAACCAACGACCACGTGACTACGACAATACTTGAACTTGAATTAAAAATATTTAAAAAGAAAATATTATCAAAAATAACCTTTAGATGGAATCCATTATAAATTATAAAAGGGATAATTAAAATAAAAACAATTACGGGTAATAATCGAGAGTATCTTTTGTACATAAATTGGATAAAAGATATCTTATTATTAGGATTCGTTAAAGATTTGTAGATTAAAAATGAGCTAATTAAAAAAAAGCAATCTACACCAATATGACCAGAATGTAAAAATTTAATAATTGGCTCAAAAACAGAATCTTCGCCTAAAAAGTAATCTTCCTTTTGAAATTTTCCGAAAAAATGAACCCCAAACACTAACAAAATAGCAAAACCCCGTAATCCTTCAATGAAAGAATATTTATTCGTTTTAGGGTTTAACTTTAGGGCATTATTAATCATTTTAATTTTTTATAACTTTCTATTACCTCTTCTATTCCTTTTTCTAATGATTTAGCAGGTTTAAATCCTTCTTTTACCATATTAGAAACATCCATGCATTTTTTAAGCATTCCGTTTGGTTTAGTATCATCCCACAAAATTTCTCCTGAGTATTCTACTTTTGAAGAAATCAAGACTGCTAATTCTTTTATACTGATATCAGTTCCGGGACCTATATTAATAAAATTGGGAGAATTATAATTCTCGAAAAAGTATAAAATTGCCTTAGAAAAGTCTTCTACATGCAAAAACTCTCTTCGTGCAATTCCGGTGCCCCATAAATTAATAGAAGGATCATTTTTGGTTTTAGCATCTGTAAATCTTTTTACTAATGATGATAAAACATGTGCATGATTTAAATCAAAAGAATCGTTTGGTCCATATAAATTACTCGGAATTAAACTAATCCCGTTAAAACCATATTGTTTATTATAGCTTTCTAATAACTTAATGCCGGCAATTTTTGCAATTGCATAACCTTCGTTTGTGGGTTCAGGTTTACCATCTAAAAGATATTCTTCTCTCATAGGTTGTGGAGAAGCTGCTGGATAGATACAAGAACTTGCAATAAAAACAAACTTTTTAACCTGATGCTTATATGCCGAATTAATTACATTTGACTGTATCATTAAATTGTCATACAAGAAAACTGCCGGGTTATCAATATTAGCTTTAATACCTCCAACTTTAGCCGCGATATGAATGACATACTCCGGTTTTTCTTTTTCAAAGAAAGTATCAACATCTTGTTGATTGATTAAATCTAAAGTTTTGTGTGTTGTCGTTATTATATTAGAATACCCTTTTTCTTTAAAAAGATCTAAAGTTATACTTCCCAGCATTCCTGTATGTCCGGTAATATATATTTTGGCATTTTTATTTATATCCTCTCCCAATTCTCCCATACAAATTCATATTGATACGTTAATTTATGAGTTATAGAAAGATTCATTTGAATTTCATTCATTCGCTCTTTTGCATTTTCAATTAAAAAATCATGAAACTGAACCTGAATATTCTTAAAAACTTTAATAAAATCATTCGATAGTAAAGATTCTAGAAGTTCATATTCACCACCTTCAACATTAATTTTAATTAAATCAACTTCCTTAATATCTTGAGCCTTTAAAAATTCAACAATCGATTTTAATTCGATTGTCTCTGTTCTTTCACCATTTAAATAAATAGATGAAGAATTATCGGAGAGACTTATCTTCAAATTAGCATTTTCACCAGCCAAACCAAAATTAAACGATTTAACTTTTTTATTTTTAAGAAATTTGCTTTCTATAATTCCGAAAAAATCTTTAATTGGTTCAAAAACATAAATATTTGAACCATACTTACATAATATATCTGCCGCAAATTCTCCTTTGTATCCTCCAACATCAAAAACTAAAGAATCCGAATTCAAATCATAATCTAATCTAAGAGATTGATCCCCATTTACAGCGAACCATGGCTGCACTCTATTATGTTGCAATAATTCATTAGGACTTGGTGTCGTTTTCTTATCACTATAATTAATGAGTATTTTAATTGCTTTTTTAACTCTTGAAACCATCTAGTTTTTATTACTGTTTTAAATTTTCTACTTAATAAATCTATTTTTAAGTCTCTTAATTACTTTCTTAAAATTTATTTTGAGTAAATCTTCCTCATTTTTTTTTAATTTAAAATTAATTCCTCTCTTACTAACCATATTCATTTTGTCTAATACATCAGCTAAAAAAGGAAAGAAATTGTCTCTATGAAGACTTTCTATTGATTCTTTCTTAAGTATTTCTAATCTTTTTTCAAATTCATTTTCTTTAATTGCGGACTCAATTATTTTTACACTGGATTCAAAATCATCTATGTTAATCCGGATAAAAGATTCTTTATTAACTATACTTCCTAAATTAGGGCAGCCGTAATAAAATGGTAATGTATGAGCGTATAAACAATCAAAGAATTTTTCAGTGACCCAATCGTCACAATAATCATTTTCTATAGCTATTGAATATTTGTAATTAGCCAGAACATCCCATTTATCTTCAAAATCTGCTATCCCACGTCCATAAACGTCTAACTGATCTCCAAAATACTCTTTGAGCTTTTTAACAAAATCAACTCTTTTTCTATGCCCTTCAGTAAAAGCTTTATTAGAAGAGACAACTGAAATTAATTTTGTTTTATCCGGTGTCTCTAATAAATTTAATTCATCGTATGATTTCCCTATAAACCATGGATTTGCATTATGTGAATAAATAATATTCCTATGTTTTAGCTCTTTCTGTACCGTAATAATTGTACCAAATTGGTCTAAGAATTTTTGAGTAAACTTAGGACTCGTATTGTAACATTCTCCCGGAATAAAAATTACATTTTCGGGATCACACTTTACAATCTCTGTTTTTATTTTATAATCGGTATATACAATCCAAAAATCACACTCTTTCAGATTATCATCAATAACAAACTTATAGTCTCCCCAGATCTGAGAGAAATTTGGAGTTTGTCTAAAAAGAGGCCAATCGTAATTAAATGTTAACTTAACTATTTTCATTATTTACAATTTTTTCCATTCCGGATTTAAAAAGAAAAGACCGGCTGCTCTTGGCAAACTTCTAATGGTATATTTTCCTCCATCTATAATTTGAAAAGACAATGCATTTTCAATACAGTCAAATATCTGGTGTCCCGTTGTAGTATTACTTGTAAAGCTAATGGTATACATCCCGGGAAAAAGTCTTATGTCTTTTATACTTACAACATACTCTTCTTGTTTTTCTACATGGGTTAATTCAAAATTTGAATCTCTACCCATAATATGAAAAATAGGCATTTCGTCTGAAGATCTTATCTGGATTCCGACCTCAGATTTTGCTTCGTTTGTATTGTTTTGTAGTCTGAATTTAATAATTAAATCATCTCCAATAGAGAATTCATGACTTGGCTTTTGGTTTTGATCTCTTATCTCTACAGAGATAAACTCTATATTTCTGCTGCCAGTTCGTTTTGTATCTGAATCAAAAACAACAGTATGATCAGTAGAATTACCATTATTTGAATAAACATCTAATGCCTCATCAATATCTCCATTAAATTTAATTTTGCCATTTTCGAGTACGATTCCTCTTGTACATAAACTCTTTACAGCTGCCATATTATGGCTTACAAATAAAACGGTACGACCTTCACCTTTTGAAATATCCTGCATTTTACCAATTGCCTTCTTTTGAAATTCGGCATCTCCAACCGCCAAAACCTCATCAACTACCAAAATTTCGGGTTCCAAAAATGCCGCTACCGCAAAAGCTAAACGGACTGTCATTCCAGAGCTGTATCTTTTTACGGGTGTATCTATATAACGTTCACAACCTGAAAATTCTATAATTTCATCAAGCTTAGAAGAAATTTCTTTTTTGGTCATTCCAAGAATGGCACCATTTAGAAAAATATTTTCTCTTCCGGTCATTTCTCCATTGAAACCAGTTCCCACTTCAAGAAGTGAAGCAATACGTCCACGGGATTTGATACTTCCGGTAGTTGGAGCTGTTACTTTTGAAAGTATCTTTAAAAGTGTTGATTTTCCCGCTCCGTTTTTACCAATAATTCCGAGAACTTCTCCTCGTTCAACCTCAAAATTAATGTCTTGCAGTGCCCAGACATAATCTGAATTTCCTTTTGTGGAACGATCATTTGTATCCCCAATTTTTAAATAAGGGTTCTCTTTACCTCTAATCTTATGCCACCAACGATTAATGTCATGACTTAAGGTTCCGGTACCTACTTGTCCTAAACGATATTGTTTAGAAATGTTTTCGGCCTTTAATATTATATCTTTTTCCAAAATTGTAAATGGTAAATCAGTAATTAAACAGTATCTATAAAACTTTTCTCCGTTTTATTAAAAACCAGTAATCCGATAAAAAATACTGTTATAGTTACAATTAAAGTATAAGTCAATCCCAAAACCGAAATATCACCTACATTCAATAACATAAAACGGGCAGTCTCAATAATATAAGCTAATGGATTATATACAACAAGCCAGCCGTAAGACGGTAATTTATCTTTAATAAGTTCCATAGGATACATTACTGCTGATAAATACATCAATAATTGTATGCCAAAACCAATTAAATGACTAAAGTCACGATATTTTGTTACCATCGCTGAGATAAGCATACCGAGGCCCAATCCTAAAATTCCCATTATGATTATTAAAACAGGAAAAAATAAAACAAGACCATTTAGACTTAAATCTGCTCCTTGAAAATAGTAGAAAATATAGAATCCAATAAAAATTAAAAATTGTATTCCAAACTTTACAAGATTTGAAATTACAACGGACAGAGGAGTAATGATCCTCGGAAAATATACTTTTCCAAAAATCGCGGCATTAGCCTTAAAAGTGTCTGATGTCCCAGTCAGGCAGGCAGTAAAATAATTCCAAACTGTTATTCCCGCCAGATTAAATAAAAATGGAGGAACAGTTCCTGTCTCAATTCCGGCAACATTATTGAATATTATTGTAAAAGTTACTGATGTAAACAATGGCTGAATCAGATACCAAAGCGGGCCTAAAACAGTTTGCTTATAAACTGTGATTACGTCACGTTTTACGAAAAGAAATAATAAGTCACGATACTGCCAAACTTCTTTTAAGTTTAACGAGAAGAACTTATTTTTAGGTGTTATTTCAAACAACCAATCATTGGGGCTATTGTTGTTCATTTAATAATTGCTACAAACACATTGTAGCTAAATTTTTGATAAAACTATTTTCTAAAACTCAATTTTTCCTTTAATGGAGGTCAATCATAGATAATTAACAGGATTATTATTCGGTTAAAAACGTTCAAAAAAGCAAAAAAGGCGTTTTTAAAAAAACACCTTTTAATATCTTAAAATTAAATCCTAATTCAAATGAAGTCAATTTATTTGTCCAGAACTTCAAAAGTCGAATTCATGCTTTTAAATTCAGGAACAATTTTCTTCATTTTGGCTACAATATCTTCATTATCATAAAAATCAGCTATTCCAATAAGTTCATCAATCTCGATATGCAAATTCTCGTACTCGTCCTGAATTTCCTGAGCGATCATAATTTTATTGTGATACGTTGGCAAAGTTTTAGAAGTATCGTTTAACAACTCTTCATAAAGCTTCTCTCCGGGTCTCAATCCAACAACTTTAATCTTTATTTCTTTTTCCGGAATAAAACCAGCAAGCTTAATCATCTTTTTAGCCAAATCAATAATCTTCACTGGTTTACCCATATCGAAAATATAAATCTCTCCTCCATTCCCCATTGCTCCGGCTTCTAAAACTAACTGACAAGCTTCGGGAATAGTCATAAAATAACGAATAATATCCTGATGAGTTATAGTTACCGGACCACCTTCTGCAATCTGTTTCGTAAACAAAGGAACAACTGATCCATTTGAGCCTAGTACATTTCCAAAACGTGTTGTGATAAATTTGGTTACACTCTCACCACCATTCTCTCTCTGATTTTTCAGGAATAAAGATTGAACATACTTTTCGGCAATCCTTTTACTCGCTCCCATTACATTACTAGGATTCACGGCCTTATCTGTTGAAACCATGACAAACTTTTTGACATGATACTTACAGGATAAATCGGCCAGGTTCTTAGTTCCTTTAATATTGGTATGAATAGCCTGTGCCGGATTTTCTTCCATTAAAGGAACATGTTTGTATGCTGCGGCATGAAAAACAACATGTGGATTATAATTTTTGAAAACTTTTTCCAACGCTTTTTTGCTTCTAACATCAGCAACTACAGCTATAATTTTTGATTCGGAACCAAATGTTGCGGTCTCCAAACACAAATTATGAAGCGGCGTTTCGGCATGATCCAAAATAACAACCATTTTAGGATTAAAACCAAGAACCTGTCTAACAATTTCACTCCCAATAGATCCCGCAGCCCCAGTAATAAGAACAGTTTTGTCTTTTAATTGTTTTGAGATTGATTTACTGTCCAGAACAATCGGTTTTCTTTCCAATAAATCTTCAATCTGTATATTTTTTACTTTTTGAGAAATTTCTTTTTGATTTTCCCAATCCGAAATCAACGGAACGGTATATACTCTGTAATTAAACTCTAAACACTGATCTACAATAATCAATTGTTCATCTTTAGACAAACTTTTATCAGCAATAATAACACCTTCTGCAGCTACAGAACGCATTAAGGCCGGTAATTTTTTTCTTAAAATCAGAATAGGCAGATCCAACATTCGCTTAGATGCATTCTGATTGTTTTTGTCGACAAATCCAACAATTTTAAATCTCGAAGGAGTTTCAAACTTCAATGCATTGGCAACAGAAATTGCATTGGCATCTGTTCCGTAAATTACAGTTCGAATTAACTTTGTAGTCGTTTTTTCAGAAAAGTAAAGTTCAAATGTCTGCTTTACGATCACACGATATAAAAACAATCCACAGAATGACAATACCAAATTAATAAAAAGAGCAGTGTTTAAAAATGCTTTATGTCCTGTATATAGTTCAAAAACTAAATTAAAAAACAAGAAAAACACCAAAACTGACATTTGAGAAAACAACAATTTTATAGCGTCGATATATGAAGAGTGTCGTATAATACCAGAGTATGTCCTAAACAACCAAAAGAAAAATATATTAATACCTATTAAACTCGAGACGAAAAAAGACTGATGAGTGGTAATAATATAGCCTAATGCCGTTCCTTCAAACAGCATATAGGTAAAAGTAAACGAGAAGATCAACACCATTATATCAATGGCAATAATGATCCACCTAGGCAAATAACTTAGGTTATTAATACTAGCTCGCAAGTTTCTTGGTGAGAAAGAATTATGCAATATAGAAGCTATTTTGGTTGATTTATCAGTATCCAATTCTGGTTCCGTTTGATTTTGTAAAGTTTGTATAAATTACAAAAGTACAAATTAAAGGTTTTAAAAAATTATTCCTCTATATAAATTAGATTTTAACACCTTTTTTCTTTTGTCTTAAGAATTCTAATAAATATGTTCCATATCCTGATTTCATTAAGGGGAGTGCAAGTTCCTCTAATTGGGCATCACTAATAAATCCTTGTCGCCACGCAGTTTCTTCAATACAGCCAACTTTTAAACCTTGTCTCTCTTCTAAAACCTGAACAAACTGACCAGCTTGCATCAAACTATTGAAAGTCCCCGTGTCCAACCATGCTGTACCTCTGCTTAGTATGCCCACTTTTAGTTTTCCTTTTTCAAGATAAACTTTGTTCACATCCGTAATTTCGTATTCTCCACGTGCACTGGGTTTGATATTCTTAGCAATTTCTACAACCGAATTATCATAAAAATATAGTCCAGGAACTGCATAATTTGATTTAGGTTCAAGAGGTTTTTCTTCAATAGAAACAGCATTTTTATTTTCATCAAACTCCACGACTCCATATCTTTCAGGATCAGAAACGTGGTAAGCAAATACAACTCCACCTTCAGGCTTTGTATTTGACTTCAATAGTTTTTGCATATTCGAGCCAAAGAAAATATTATCTCCCAATATTAAGGCAACATCGTCATTACCTATAAACTCTTCGCCAATGACAAAAGCTTGTGCCAATCCATTTGGAATTGCTTGCTCAGCATAGCTGAATTCGCAACCTAAATTAGAACCGTCACCCAGTAATTTTTTAAAATTTGGCAAGTCATGCGGTGTAGATATAATTAAGATTTCGTTTATTCCCGACATAATCAAAGTTGATAACGGATAGTAAATCATTGGCTTATCATAAACCGGCATCATTTGTTTGCTCATCGCAAGGGTCAACGGATGCAAACGTGTACCAGAACCTCCAGCTAATATAATTCCTTTCATAAGTTATTATTTATATGAACATTTTTTTTAGACTCTCTTTGTAATTTGGTATATCTATATGATAAAAAGTTTTAATTTTTTTCTTATCCAATAATGAAAAATTAGGACGCTTTGCTGGAGTCGGATAGGAAGAAGAAGGTATTCCGCCAATTTTACAATTGTAATTACCAAATTCTTTTATAACTAGAGCAAATTCGTACCAACTGATTTCTCCTTCATTCGAATAGTTATAAATTCCTGGAACCCATTCTGAAGATTCAAGAATAGTAATCATTGCCTTTGCCAAATCGCCTGCATAGGTTGGCGATCCAATCTGGTCATTAACAACATTAATCTCTTCTTTTTCCTGCATTAGACGCTGCATGGTTTTAACAAAATTATTCCCAAACTTACTGTACACCCAGGAAGTCCTAATGATAATTGATTCTGGATTTTTGGTTAAGCAGGCAATTTCTCCAGCCAACTTACTTTCACCATAAACATTAATAGGATACGTTTTTGAATTTTCAGTCAAGGCAATAGAAGATGTACCATCAAAAACATAATCTGTAGAGATATGAATTAACTGTACATTATTCTCCTTAGCATATTTTGCAATTAACTTTACTGCTTCACAATTTACTATAAATGCCAACTCTTTTTCATTTTCGGCTTTATCTACAGCTGTATAGGCACCACAATTAAATATGACATCCGGACTAATTTCATTTAGTTGAGACTGCAATAAATCTAGATTATCTAAAGTCGCTTTTGTTCGATCAGCAAATATCCATTCATATTGATAATAAGACGTAGATAAAGCTGAAAGTTCAGATCCTAACTGTCCGGTTGCTCCTGTTACAAGAATCTTCTTCATTAAAATAAGCTATTACAATTTTCAATACAAGGAAGAATTTGATCTTTTTCAGAAACAATTGCTTTATCTAAATCCATTCCCCAGTCAATGTTTAAGGATGGATCATCATATTTAATTCCTCCTTCAGAAGCTTTATTATAAAACTGATCACATTTATACATCACCGAAGCTGTTTTGCTAATAACCGAAAAACCATGCGCAAAACCTTGCGGTACTAATAATTGTTTCTTATTTTCAGCTGACAACAAAACACTAAATGATTTTCCATAAGTAGGAGAGTCTTTTCTTAAATCTACCGCAACATCAATAATTTTACCTTCTAAAACACGAACTAATTTAGTTTGCGCAAAAGGAGGATTTTGGTAATGCAGACCTCGTAATGTTCCTTTTTTTGAGAAGGACTGATTATCCTGCACAAAATCTATATTAACCCCTAATTCTTCAAATTTAGTTTTGCTATAAGATTCAAAAAAAAAACCTCTTTCGTCACCAAAAATAATTGGCTCAATAATCAGTAAATCTAATATAGTCGTTTTTTCAATCTTCATATAAATAGTCGAAATTACTTTACTTATTAAAAAATGTATCAAACACGTTTTTAATTCTATTTAATTCTTCAGTTGTCGTATTAGAACCTGAAGGCAGACATAGTCCATTTTCAAATAATGTTTCAGCTACATTGTTTCCATAGTAAGGAAACTTTTCAAAAATAGGCTGTAAATGCATCGGTTTCCAGAGTGGTCTACTTTCTATATTATCACTTTCCAAAGCTAAACGCAAATCCTCTCTTGTTTTACCATTTGTTTTTTGAGGATCTATAACGATTGCTGTCAACCAATGATTTGAAAAATAATCATTGCTTGGTTCTTTCAATATAGTTATACCATCAATCTTCGCGAAGTAAGTAACATAAAATTTATGCATTTTTCTTCTTAACTGAACATGAGCATCAAGAACTTCCATTTGCCCTCTTCCAATACCCGCACAAATGTTACTCATCCTATAATTATATCCAACATGACTATGTTGATAATGCGGTGCATTATCGCGTGCTTGTGTGGAAAGAAAAATAGCTTTGTCTTTGGTTTCTTTACTTTTGGTCACAATTGCACCTCCACCTGAAGTTGTGATAATTTTATTTCCATTAAATGAAAGTACACCAATATGACCAAATGTCCCACACTTTTGTTTTTTATAATAACTTCCTAAAGCTTCAGCGCTATCTTCAAGAATAGGGATATTATATCTTTCAGCTATACTATGAATTTCGTCAACTTTATACGGCATACCATAAAGATGAACCCCTATTATAGCTTTAGGTTTTTTTCCTTTAGAAATCCTTTCAACGATGGCTTTTTCTAGTGCTTTCGGACAAAGATTCCAAGTATCAGACTCACTATCAATAAATATAGGAGCTGCTCCTACGTACATAATCGGATTTGCTGATGCGGAAAAGGTCATACTTTGACAAAGTACCTCATCTCCAGATTTAACTCCTAACAAAATTAATCCTAAATGAATAGCTGCTGTACCTGAACTTAAAGCGCCAACATATATTTCTTCATTTAAATATTGTTCTAAATCTTTTTCAAAACCATTTACATTAGGCCCTAAAGGAGCTACCCAATTTGTATCAAAAGCTTCTTGCACGTAGTTTTGTTCCATACCTCCCATATGCGGAGATGACAGCCATATTTTTGATTTATTCATTTATTTTGTTGTATTTAGTAATTTTTCCAGGGTTTCCGACAACTACTGCGTAATCAGGAATATCTTTTATAATAACTGCTCCGGCTCCAACAGTTGCCCATTTACCAATTTTAACACCTTGAATTACACATGCCCCAATGCCAATATGTGCTCCTTCTCCAACAAAAACATTACCTGCTAATGCTGAATTAGGAGAAATATGAACAAAATCATCAATTTTGCAATCATGTTCTATTATAGCTCCTGTGTTAATTATGCAATGCTTACCTATTTCCGCATCTGAATTGACTATCACACCTGCCATAATAACTGTTCCCTCTCCAATTTTTGAACTTTCTGAGATAATAGCTTTTGCATGTAGCACTGTAAAAAAAGATTTTTCTACTTTTGAAACTATCACTTTACGAATCTGATTATTACCTATTGACACAACTATTTTACCAGCTTTCGCTTTCAATAATTGTAATGAATCAAGGACTGGAATATTATGTATTATTTCAGTTTTTGGTTGATCATCAAAAACAGCATTAACAGTTATATTATTACTCCTTAATGCTTCAATAATCACCTTACAATGACCACTTGCTCCATATAAATATTTAGCATTCTCCATTAAATTTTTCTATTGTGGCAACATTTGCTGCATTAATCCCTTCGCTTTTAATTACTTTTTGAACTGTTTTTACCAGTATTTTAAAGTCTAAATTCAATGAAATATTGTTGACATACCATACATCATATTCAAATTTTTGAGGCCATGAAATTGCATTTCTCCCATTCACCTGTGCCAATCCTGTAATTCCTGGTCTAGCATTATGCCGTTGTTTTTGAAATTCATTATATAGTGGTAAATATTCAGGTAGCAAAGGACGTGGCCCTATTAAACTCATATCACCTTTTAAAACATTTAATAATTGCGGAATTTCATCTAAAGAAGTTGTTCGTACAAACGTACCTACGTTAGTTAATCTTTCAGCATCTGGCAATAGGCCCCCATGAATATCCTTTTTGTCATTCATGGTTTTGAATTTAATTATTTTAAATATTTTTCCATTTTTACCTGGTCTCTTTTGAACAAAAAAAGGCTTTCCATCATTTGCAATGGTCAGAAATAAGGTAATAATCAAAATCAAGGGAAAAAAAACAAGTAGCGCAAAAAATGATATTACGATATCAATAATACGTTTTAAAAAAAAACTATACATCTATTTTTTGTTTTATTAAATGATATGATTTGTCGACTGTATATTCATTATTTAGCAGATTCCATGCATTTTCTTTCATATTATTGAAATGATTTTCATCTATCAGCATCTTTTCAATAACTTGGTTCATAGCTAAAATATCTCCTGAAACAACTGAAAAACCACAGTTGTTTTTTTCTATAACTGTACCAATGTCTGTACTTTCATCAGTAGCTGAAATAATAGGCATTTTCATCTCTAAATACGAAAGTAACCTTGAAGGAAAATTAGGAATAGTGAAATCCTTATGTAAAAAAATCATTCCAACATCACATGCATTCAATAACAAATCATAATCCGCTTTAGGCAAACCACTTAATAACATTGCATTATCTGGATTTAATTTCAAAAACCAATCTTTAATTCTGTTATATTCCGTGCCCGTGCCAACAATTAAAAAAAAAGCATCTTGATTTTTGTTTGATTGAATCGTCTCCAATAAAAAATCTATTCCCTGTGGCTTTCCGAGATTACCACCATAAACGAATATTTTTTTATCAATAGGTAAATTATATTTAACCTTAATTTTTCCTTTTTCATCTTCATTTTGGAGTAAGACAAAAGGCTTTATAGAGTTTGGGTTAACTTCTACTTTTTCTGATCCAACACTTGGATTATGACTCAAAATATATTTTCTATTAGCTTCAGACATGCACCCAATCATGTCTGAAAGCTTATATAGTTTTTTTTCTTTTTTCAGAAAAATATTATGCAAAACTCCATTCTCCTTAAGCATTTTCATGTCAACTGCATTCTGAGGAAAAATATCCTTCAGCAATAAATAAGAATATGCTTTATCGCGTTGCTTTATAAAATTAATAACTTTTGAAAAAGTAATAGGAGGAGTCGAATAGATTATTAAATCAAACTTTATATCGAAAAAATATTTTTTTATTGCTTTAAGAAATTGGTATTCAATTGCTAGAACACCCATCCCTTTTTCTACAATATTTGTTTTTTGAAGATTAAATGTTTGCACATTTAAAATTGTCCCTTCGACTTCTTTTTTTACAAATGTTTTTCTTCTTTCTCTTCGTTCAATAGGACATACAGCAAAAACATCATGATTTTCCTCATAAAACTTACGAAGAAGGTCGCTATAGATTCCTCTATCAGAAAAGGAATTAATTTTCACCATCGTTAAAAAAAGCACTCTCATATGAATTGTTTGCTACATTTCACTCCAAACAACTCGCTTCACATAATCTGTATAACTTAAAATTATACGAACCATTTTTTCAGAAACGTTTGGCATTGAATAATCATCAACTGGTCTAAAATTTCTTTCTTTTCCAGTTTTCTGATACTGTAATTGTACTAAACCTTGCATAATTCTTTCCGGACTTAACCCAACCATCATAACAGAAGTTTCTTCCATTGCTTCTGGTCTTTCGTGAGCGTCTCTAATATTAAGAGCTCTAAAATTTAACACTGAAGACTCTTCTGAAATAGTTCCTGAATCTGACAAAACAGCAAAAGATTTCATTTGCAAAGCATTATAATCATTAAACCCTAATGGCTTTAAAAATTGCACGTTTTGATGCATTTGAATATTTTTTTTCTCAATCATATTTCTAGTACGAGGATGCGTACTTACAATGATTGGAAAATTGTATTTTTCAGCGATAAGATTCAAGCCATCCATTAAGCCTTGAAAATTTTTCTCACTATTAATATTTTCTTCCCTATGAGACGATACAACAAAAAACTCTCCATTTTTCAGTCCTAATCTTTCAAGAACATCAGAAGATTCTATTGATGGCAAATAATGATTTAAAACTTCAAACATTGGAGAACCTGTTTTGATAATGCGATCAGCAGGCAAACCTTCTCTTAATAAATATTCTCTAGCGATATCGCTATAAGTTAAGTTAACATCAGAAACATGATCAACAATTTTTCTATTTGTTTCTTCCGGAACACGTTGATCAAAACAACGATTACCAGCTTCCATGTGAAAAATTGGAATATGCCTTTTCTTTGCCGGAATCGCACACAAACAGCTATTAGTATCACCTAATACCAAAAAAGCATCTGGTTTTTCTGTTTCTAATAGTGGATCAATTTTAATCAAAATCTGGCCTACCGTTTCGGTAGCCGTTGCTCCAGCTGCATTTAAGAAAAAATCAGGTTTACGAATCCCTAAATCATCAAAAAATATTTGGTTTAGTTCATAATCATAATTTTGCCCAGTATGAACAATTACATGTTCTATTGCATCAGAATTATCTAAAGCTGCCATTACTCTTGACAGACGAATAATCTCTGGCCTGGTACCCACTACGGTCATTACTTTTAATCTATCTTTCATTATCTGTTTATCTATGAAATTATTATTTTTTATTTATTCAACATTTTCAAAATAAGTGTCTGGATCATTTGGATCATAAAACTCATTTATCCAAAAATTGGTATATAACACTTCATCTCCAATGTTCTTGATATTATGTGTATACCAAATTGGCATATCAACATATGATGGTTCACTTCCGTCAAGATAAAAATCTAAAACTTCGTTAGTTCCAATACGGCGCAATTGAATTAAGGCTTTTCCTTTAATTACTGCAAAACGTTCAACTTTTCTGGTATGATAATGATTTCCGCGAGTGATTCCTGGAACGGTTGTTGAAAAGGAAACCTGACCACCAACGCCCAAACGGATAATCTCAACAAATGAGCCTCTAGGATCTGTATGTTCAACAAATTTTACAGGAAAGTGATTTTTAATGTCCATATAACAACGAAATGTATTGAATAAATTCAATTCAAATGTGCTGTCAATACCTGGAATAATGCTTTTTTCCTGATATTCTGATTTATACTTTTCCAGCAAACTTAAAATTTGAGAAACCTTAAATTCTGAAGTATGCTTTACTAATAATTCTGCTTTTCCTTTTTTACTTCTAATTTCAGAAAGAATAGCATCAACTAGTTCTCCAACATAAATTAGTTTTAAATCGCCGTCAATTTCAATAGTTGGTATTTCATTATGTGATAATTTATGACAAAAAGTAGCAATTACTGAATTGTAGTTCGGATGTCCAAAAGGCCCAAAAACATTTGGGATAATCATTCCGGTAAATTCTCCTTCTGAATTATTTGCCCAGTTAATCATTAATTCTCTACCTTCCTTTTTAGATTTTCCATAAAGATTATCTCTCTCTTCCTGAGTTGATGAAGAAAAAAGAACATGAGCTTTACTTTTTGTGTGTTCGAGAGATTGAACTAATTTTTGAACTAAACCAAGATTTGTATCATAAATAACTTGTGGATCATTATGGCGATTCATTGCTGCTAAATGTACGATTACATCACATTGCGCCACAAAATCAGTTAATTGATCCTGATCTTCAAAATATTCTTTTTGAAAATCAATTCTTGTAAACTCCTCTGGAAACAAACCAAGTGTATTATACAAATGTGTTCCAACAAAACCAGCCTGACCAGTAATTCCTATTTTTAACATTTTTGATTTTATTTTTTAAAATAATCAATATCGAAACGATACTCATCTTTAATTTCACCCAGCATATAATCAGCCATAACGAGTAATCTGGAATCAGATTCCAATGACTGGATACTACTTATATATCCTTTAGGAACATGAATTACATCTAATTTTTCCGAATCAATTTGAAAAATATACACTTTTAAATCCTTAGATGGATTCTCCCAATTATCTATTTCAATTAATTGAATTTTGAATTTTCCACTCAAGGCAGAAAACCATCTTTGCTCTATTTTATGACCTTGCCAGCCTCTGATAAAGTCGAGACTATTGTTTTGAATTATATAAATTCTTTTGACCAAAGATGAATCAAAATCGTTATTGTAGAATAAAAATCCTCTTTGATCAGAGTGGCAATTACCTGAAATTAATTTAGGTTCCATATATTAATTTTAGCCAGGCATTTGAGCTACATCCTCTCCAAAAACCTCTTTACGAATTAAAGGTAAAGTAGACAGTAATTTCTTCATGCCTTCTACACCTTGCTGCTCTGTATTATGTGAATGATAGTCTTCGATTAAAGACACATCTTCCTCTCCTTCAGAGAAATATTGTGCATAATTCAGGTCACGATTATCAGCAGGAATACGATAAAATTCTCCCATATCTTCTGCCTTAACCATTTCTTCACGCGTACACAAAGTTTCGTATAATTTTTCTCCGTGACGAGTACCTATTATTTTGACTTCATTATCAGCATTACAAAGTTCCTTCAAAGCCTGAGCTAAATCACCTATAGTTCCAGCTGGAGCTTTGTTTACAAACAAATCACCAGGGTTGCCATGTTCAAATGCAAACAGAACAAGTTCTACTGCTTCATCCAGTGACATTAAAAACCTAGTCATATTAGGATCAGTGATTGTAATTGTTTTACCTTCCTTAATTTGCTTCAAAAACAATGGAATTACTGACCCTCTGGAAGCCATTACGTTACCGTATCTAGTCAAACAAACTGTAGTTTCATTTAAATTTCTAGATGCCGCTACAGCTACTTTTTCCATTAAAGCTTTTGATATTCCCATAGCGTTAATCGGATAAGCAGCTTTATCTGTACTTAAGCAAATCACTTTTTTAATCTTATTAATTCCAGCTGCATCAATTACATTCTGAGTTCCAAAAACATTAGTTTTCGTTGCCTCTAAAGGAAAAAACTCACAAGATGGAACTTGTTTTAAAGCTGCTGCATGAAACACATAATCTACTCCTCTCATGGCACGCTCAATGCTGTTGTAATCTCTTACGTCACCTATGTAGAATTTTAGTTTATCACTTTTTAATTGATTACGCATATCATCCTGTTTCTTCTCATCACGAGAAAAAATACGAATTTCACTAAAATGATCAGTATGCAAAAAGCGGTTTAGCACTGCATTTCCGAAAGAACCGGTACCGCCTGTTATAAGGAGTGTTTTATTTTTAAACATTTTAAATATATATATATTACGTATTAAAACTCAATTACTGTTGCTCCAAAAGAATAACCTACACCAAATCCAGCTATAAGTACTTTCATTCCTTTTTTTATTTTTTGTGCTGCTATTGCTTCAGCCATAGCGATAGGTATAGTTGAAGAGACTGTGTTGCCAATATCTTCAAAATACATGAAAAATTTATCTTGAGGAATATTAATTTTTCTGCGAATATAATCCAGCATGAATTTATTCGCCTGATGAAAAACAAATAAATCAATATCCTCTAATGTAAGATTATTTTTTTCTAAACAATCTTCAACCAATACCGGAACAGAGGCAGTAGTAAATTTAAATATCTCTTGTCCATTCATATAGAGATTACTATCATTCCTAACAAATTCCTCTTCAGAAAAAATGTCTTCACCTATTTCTAAGGCAAATTTTGATCCACCATTTTTCACAATTAGATTTTCAGCGCCCTCTCCGTCAGTTCCAAAAACGAATTTGCGAATCCCGCCTGAAGAAGGGTCTGAAGAAACCAAGCATGCCGCAGCAGCATCTCCAAAAATTGTTCTATTCGATTTATCTTTTTTATTGATGTACTTACTATAAGTTTCAGAAGTAATTAACAAAACATTTTTTGCCGTTTCTCCCGCTATTAATCCATTTGCTAGTGCTAAGCCATATACAAAACCTGAGCAACCTAGATTAAAATCTAGTGCGCCACAATTCTTTGAAAGTCCTAATTTATCTTGAATTATACATGCTGTCGTTGGTAAAAAGTAGTCAGGACTTTGGGTACATAGCAATACAAAATCAATTTTGTTCTTGTCTATTGAATGTTCTTCAAATAATTTTAAACAAGCTTTAATAGCTAAATCGCTTACAAATTCGCCATCAGAAGCAATTGTTCTTTTAAAAATACCCGTTTTAGAAGAAATCTTTTCAACACTCCACTCAGGAAACTCATTATTCAAATCTTCATTTGTCAAAGTGTTTTCTGGAAGATATACGGAAATAGAATTAATATATGATTTCACTTTTTATTTTTTATTATTTCTCGCTAATAAATTCAAACAAGGCAATTGGAGATTCTAATTTATTTAAATCTTCAATTTTTAACTTTATGCCATAATCATCTTCAACAAAAGCAATTATTGAAAATTTAGTCAATGAATCCCACGTGTCTAAATCTTCAAATCTAGTTTCCATAGTTAATTTTGCAGAGTCAATTTCTTCAAATTGAACTTTAAGACCTGATAAAAAAATATCTTCTTTCATGTGATTATTTTTTAATTATTAATTTTAAAAATTTCTGTATTCAAATTATTCTTTTTTAAGCTAATATTATAACTAAACAAAAAATCTGTTTCATTGATACCCGTTGGAAAAGTAATTGCACCAAACTGAAACAAAATAAAAGGGAAAAAATCTTTTTTATTTTTTGTCAAAATATTGAATCCTTTCTCAAAATTACCTCCAACTATATGAGAAAAATTTTCTTTGATTCCAGGGCCAGCCTCACGATCCAAATATTTCAAAAATTTCCCTTTTGCTATACTATCTCCTTCTACAGAGGTAGAAAAAAACAAGTCATTCTTAACTTTACATCCATAAATGGCAGGCCCATTTATTTCACAAATAAAATCTGAAACCCATTCATTATTTTTTTCGTGCAGTATTCTTATTGAATTATTTTCAAACTGACTATCTGTTGCGTATATAATTCCTTTTTCTTCTGGAAAAGCAACGCATGATCTAAAAATTTGTTGCCCTAATAGTATTGGAGTAACTTCCTCAAAATTATTCTTCGCCATCCAAATACCAGATGCTTTGTTGAAATCACCTGTTAATATCCATAAGCAATCTCTAAATTTGTCAGGTACTATTGCATGTATATGTTCAATTGTACCTTCAGGAAAAGTATAAACAATTTTCCAACTACTGTCCTTTAATCTTTGATAGATATTTACTGGTACTCGTTCAAAATTGGCAAAATACTCTCCAAAATATAATGAGTCGTCAAAATTATTTATATTTTCAACATTTGCTATATTTAGTGGTCTATTACCGCGTGTTATATTGAAAGTTATCTTATAAGTCCCTTCTAATATATTTACTTCAAAAAATTTTTTATCAAATACTACTAGTAGTTTATTCTCGGAAATAGTCAAAGCATATCTAACACCTAGTCTTAAAACTCGAGTTATTAAGCCTGATTTAGATAAAAAATTCAAGGTATAAGAACAAGGTAATGACAGTATAAACTTTATATCTTCAGTTAAAATATTATATATAAATATACTATTCCTCTTTGAAATAAGAATTTCCTCCTGATTTAGGACAGATAAAACAATGTAATTTCTTAATTTAGAATTAAATTCTAATTTCATGATTTCTTTTTAACATTAAAATATGGATACCCATTTCTGTTTTTTGAATTTAAAAATTCGATTAGCTCTTTTGATTTTAAGAACTCAACTAAAACACCATCGATAATTGTAGTTTTTAATATACCTATTTTTAGAAGATCTTTACACAAAGTTCTTTCAGCAAAATGTAAAGTACCCCATTTTGGCTTACGCTCTTTAACTTTAACAATTTCTTCGAAGTCATTATCGATAACGTTAAAAGTTCTTTCTCTATACCAATCATCAACAGGCCAGTTTTCTCCCATAATTTCCTCTGCAACATGCATAATAGTTAAGCTGTGTGTTAAGTCAGTACCTAAACCTACAATAACTGCATTTCTATCTGCACAAAACTTCCATGAAGAATTTACACCGCAGCTAGAATTTAGTTCACCGCTAATATTTTCTTCCATCATTTGACTAGCATACTTTCCAATTGCAACCATTGGATTTATAGGAAATCTACTAACTTTAGATTCCTTATATCTTAACATACAAAATGGCAATACTCCGGTCCAAACTCTTGACTTACGAACATTATATGTCACTATTTGATTTGCATAATCAGCATCTATATAGTTATCTTTTGATTTTTCTTCAGGAAAAACTCTTGCTGCATTCATGGCTAATGTCCCTTCATCACCAACTAATTCAAGTAGTTCATCAATTATATTATTTGGTGTCTTTCCTGTTTTCTCGATTGCTTCATAAGAACCATGAAGAATTAATATATCTCCCTTATTTAAACCGAAATCGGTTAGTTGTCTCTTAACTTTATTAAAATCCTTTAATTCAACCGATTGCTGGATTGATCGCTTCTTTAAATTTGAACTTAATTTTATATTGTTCCAATAAATCTTTCTAACAAAAAGCTCTACATAAGGAGAAAGTGAGAGAATTTTATTAACAACAGATTGATTTCCCATAATTTAAATATTTACAAAAAAACAAATCTCAGATCGATATTATTTTTTCTATTATAAAAACTGCTTTTTGATTTGCTGAATTCGAATGTTTTTAAACCTTTTACAATGCTTAATTAGATGTATGCTTAGTTGCTAACATATTAAATATTTTTTCGCATTGTTTTGCAGGTAATTTATTTTCAAAAATAAAGTCTTTTGCTCTTTCTCCGAATTTATTCAATTCTAATTGATCCATTTCACATACAGAAATTATAGTCTGATATAAACCATTAGCTGTCTCTTCTTTAGAAACAAAACAATAATCGAAGTACTCTTTTGGAATACCTGCTAAATTATGCATAATACAAGGTGTCCCAGAAGCCAAGTACTCCATTGTTTTAGATGGGAAAGAGTACTTTGTAAAATCTCCTTCAGACAGTCTAGGATTAACCAAAACAGTAGCTTTTTTTTGTAAATTTAGAACCTGCTCTCGAGGTATTTGGCCAAAACTAGTGATTCTTTTATCATTTCTGGCCATTTCATCTAATTCATCCTTAGCATCACCATCACCACAAATCCACAGACGATAATTTTCATCTTTTATTAAAGCAAATGCATTTAATAAATTTAAAATACCATATCTTTTTGCTAAAGTGCCTGTGTATAGAATTGTCTTAAAATGTTCTTTTTCAACAATAATATTATCATCTTTAGAATTAAAAATTCCTTCAACTCTTATCCAGGGTCTTTGTCCAACATTCAAAGGTTCATGCATGTAATCTGACAGCAACACAAAATAATCTACTTTTTTCAAAATTCTATCTAATAATTTCTTTTCCAGTTTTTTTAAAGTCTTGTACGCGAAACTATCATTATCGCTCATAAACTCTGGTAAATCAGGAACTACTAAACAAATTTTTAGTGTAGGATTTGCTTTTTTCAAATCGACCGCTGCTTTAATAACCAGCGTACGAATTCCGTAAATTACAAATATTTCATTTTCATTAAATTCTATATTTTTGAATGCTTTTTTGGTATTACGATATATTGAATAAAATTTATAAACAGTTAAATTTATATATCCTACATTAAGATCTTTTGATCCTGACTTATGTGAAAATGAAAGTGATTTCATTTTTAAATCCTTATATCGGGAAGGATACGAACCCACAGAAGCTAAGTTAACTATATTTAAATTATCAACATAATTATCAAGCCCATCAACTATTGCCCATTGCAGTGCATCAGCTGCATACTGAATTACTCCGACACTTTTACTTTCTATTTCGTTTCGCAATTCTTTAGGGAAAAGTCCTCCTACAAAAATAATTTTCATTAAATCTTTTTTATTTTTTTACACCGAAATTTTTAATTATCTCAGTATATAAATCTAAATATTGAAATTTTAGAACCGAGATGGTGAATTAATTATTAATTTTTAAAAGCCAAAACTTTTATCATCTTACTATTAATGTTTTTCTTATTATCTAGATAGACTAAAAAGAGCATAAAAATCCAGGCGCTTGGAGATTGAAATTTCCACAATAATGGAGTTAATATAGAAGTTACAAATAGAAAAGAAACCATCAGCAACAAATAAAATGTCTTTAATTTCTGGAAAGCGACTACAAATAAATTAAATATAAATCCCCAAAAAAAAGAAAGAAAAACAATACCTAAAATTCCAAAATCCAGATATTGCCCAAACACATTAGTATACAATGCATTATATTCCTGATCAAAACCTATTGTAATAGTTTTGCTAGTCAACTCCCCATATAATACATTACTGTATTGATAATTTATCCCAAAAATTCTTAGGAGGAAACCCAAAAATTCATCTAATCCTCCAAAATTCATGCTACCAAATGTTATAGGAAATTCTTTTGATAAGCTATTTAATCCATATTCCAGTGCTCTAAAAGAACCTACACAATAAACAATTATTTGTTCAAAAAAATCACTGTTTCCTGTAATGAAATTTTCATAATTTAATTCAAAAAGCCCTTTTCTAAAATTTGATAAATAAATCGAAAATAGATAAAAGCAAAAAAGAGTAGGAATTATCACCAGTAAAGTAACTCTTTTTCTTGTCTTAATTTTCTTCTTTTCTTTTAGCGATAATGTTTTATTTTTATTAGAAAATACTTTGTTTTTTAATAAAAATAAAAAACAAATGAAAAAGCCTAACTCTATTATGTAAAAACGGCCAGAACCAAAAGAAGAATATAAGTATACATAAATTAAACTTAAAAAAAATACTTTATTAAATCTTAACCAGACAAAGGAAAAAGCTAAATAAGCAGAAACAAAAATCGAAAAACTTTCAATAACATAGTTGTAAAAATATATTTCTATTTGATACTTAAAAACATTACCGACAAAATATCTCATGACTCTTGCCTCCTCTGTACCAAAAAGCAAAATGGCCTTTTGATACTGCATCAAATAATTAAAAATTATTATAGAAAACAAAACTAGCAACGATACAAAAAGCTTACTCCCTTTGGTTTTATCATAACTTTCAAGCAAAACTGCTTCAATATTAGTATCCTCTTTTTTAATTTCTATTTTAGTAATTAGTCGATTGAAAATAAATCCGAAGCTAAAAAAGGAAATGCTAAGTAAAATTAAACAATAAGTCCACAGAGAAACCTCATATAATCCAAACGGATTAGATAAAGAGATTCCAAGTAAGCAAAGCCACCAAATTAAATAAACGTTCAAAAAAATAGAAGACATTTTATCTCTCAAAACATAACCTGATAAGGCAAAGAGAGAGATAAAAACCACTCCGATAATAAAAAATATCATTTATTAATTATTTTAAAAAACAGATTCTTTTGATATTCAAAATTAAATGTAATTATAAGATTTCACTCAACATTAATTAGCAGTAATAATTGCAATTACAAACAAACACTAAATAAAAATTATTATTAGGCATTTACAATTTGATTATAGATTGCCAGAGTATTATTTACATTTATTATTCGATCATGCCTTAAACTTGATGCTATTTGGGCATTTTTTGATAAAAGTATAGCAAATTCATCATTTTCAAAAATACGGCGGATATTCTGGGCTAACATTTCTACTTCCTCAAAACGATATAGTAATCCCGTCTTACCGTCTTCTACCATATCGATGATTCCGCCTACATAGGAAGCAATTACGGGAGTACCTAAAAGCTGAGCCTCTCCCAGAGAATTTGGGCTATTTTCAATACTGGAAGGACATATAAAGAGATGAGCTCTTTGATATTCAATTACCATTTGCTCTTCAGATAAGGAGCCTAAAAAAACAACATCCTGATCTAAATTATGTTTTTTCAACAATTTACGAACGTACTTACCATAACCTGATAATTTAATTTTATCATTAAAAGTCTCATTTTTTGTAATATTACCTCCTCCTACTTTGATTTTCAAATTTGGAAAATCTACTTTCAAAATAGCTAAAGCTTTTATTACTTGGTGTAAACCTTTAATTGGATAACCAGCCTGACTCAAAAACAAGCTATGTTGTTGACAATTATCTAAAGACCATTTTTTTGCTGAATAAAAAGCATCCCGCAATGATTCATTACCAAAATGGTAATTTATACTACTTTGTCTTCCTTTCGTGTGTACATAATCCCAACTTGTGCGGCCAATTACATGATTTGTTCTCTGTAAGTATTCAAGTTCATTTTTACTTCTTACGACAAACTTATTTTTTTGTTGAAAAATGGTGTCAAATCGGGCAATATCTCTAAAAGAGATATTTTTTGCGATATCCCAAAAAGAAAGACCACCATAATAATATCGGGAATAAATACCAACCAAACCTTGAATGGAAATTACATATTTTAAATTGGGTAAAATTCTCATACAAGCCAGTCCGTGAGCAAATTCTGTACCATGTATATGTAGTACATCAGGAGTAAATTCATTATAAACCTCATGCCATAAATTTTCGAGGCTTTTATCGTATTTAATATTGTTCTTACAAGGCAATAAATAGTAGACAATTGTATCAATTGTCATTTTCATAAACTCGTTACCTCCATATGTGGTTGCAACAGCCAACTGAACATTCTCTTGTTTACTTATTTGTTCTGCTAAACCATACATCCAGCCTCCAATAACAGGAGTTTCCTTTTTCATTGCAATACTAGGAGCAGGAAAAATTGTGTTTACAATCCACAAAATCTTCATAGTCCCTGCTTTAAAAATGCGTTTTCACTAATTGGTTTAGCTACTGAGCAAGGTCCATTTTCTATCGAAACTTCCTTTTCTGAAATCAAGGATTTTGCAAGTTGAATAAAGTTATTAACTGCATTTTTGGGATTCCATGTATTAATCATACTATGATAGGCATTCCTTGCCAAATCATCACAAAGTGCTCTATCATTAATTAATTTTTCAACTTGACCAACTAAAGAATCAATTTTTTTAGATTCAAAAACTAATCCGTTTATACCGTTTTTAATCAAAAAAGGAATCGATCCAATTTCATGAGATGCTACAACAGTACAGCCATTACTCATAGCTTCATTTGCAACAACTCCCCAGCCTTCGCCCCTATCGCTTGTAAATATAAAAACATTTGATTCTTTCATTTTTTGCAAAATATCATCGTTTTTAATATTCCCTAGCACTTTTATGCAATCGGAAACATTGTTTTCCTCAATTAATTTTACAATCTCATTCTTCATTTGTCCATCACCAGCCATTTCTAAAACAAAATCATATCCCTTTTTCTTTAATTTAACGACAAGTTGTACCGCTAATTCAGGATGCTTCCAATCAATCCATCTGGCAACCCAAAATAATTTGATTTTTTTTCCTTGTTTTGATTCTAAAATTGCATTTATGTCTACTTCTTTAACATTTGGAAAATATCCCCATTTATAACATTTATCAGGATATGAAAAAAAACGACTTACATCCGTAGCAGTGTAAGCACTCGAAGCCAGCATATAATACTTATGATTTCTGTATTTTATATGGCTGTTATAAATATTCCACCAAGATCTGGGAGATAAAATTTGATAATCACTTTTTTTTAACCAACGTTCACTATATCTAAAAACGATTTTATCAAGCTCTAAACGGTTTTTAATAAATACATCAGGTGCTGAACCTATTATGACAATATCAGATTCTTGCCCTAATAATAATGCTTTTTGATAATTTGAGTCATTTAAATATGATTGAAGTAAATATTTTTTATCTGCAAAATCGGTACTCAAATAATCTTTAAAAGATTTATCAATGGGCTCAGTCGCAACAAATGTAAAATCATCTCCTAATTTATCATAAAAGCAATCAGCTAAATTAGATTGATAATGATTAATAAAATTTGTAAAAAAAGTAACTTTCATAATTGGGTTTTAATTTTATTTTTTCTCAGAAATAAAAACATCATACTTATTACTCCCATGACTAACCATGAAAGTGATTGTCCCCATGCAGCGCCATAAAATCCATAATTATTAATTAAATATTTGTATAATAGGATAGCAAAGAAAGAACCTATTATTTTGTTAAATAATTCATATTTAGAAAAACCATATCCAACTAATACACTAGATAAAGCAAAAGAGAGTGAGGTAGTAACATTTCTAAGACACAAGATGTTAGCAAATTCTCTTGCCTCCATGTATTTTCCATAAGTCAAAACATTTATTAAAGGTTTTGATAGCAACATGAACAACAAATTTGGTAATAACGTAACAACTGTAATTAAAATTATAAGTCGAATGACCTTCTTTGTTTGTTTTAAAGATGCATATTTATATAAATCAGGTTCAAATGTTTGGAGTACAACTGTTCCAAAAATCCCTAAATAACCAGAAATTTGCAATCCTATATTATACAATCCTAAGCTATGATTATCGTTTAGATGTGCTAAAAATGTTCTGTCTATTCCCATAAAAAAAAATGTAAGAATAGCAGATATAGCCAAAGGCGTGCAAAAAACAAAAGTTTTTTGAACTATGGGCCAGTCGATCTGAAAAGAAAAATTTTGAGCTTTTAAAGAATATATTCCAAATAAGATTGCAACAATAAGCATTGCGATCAAACGACCCTCAGCTCCATATCTAAGAACATAAACTAATAATAAAGACAACAGAGCTCCTCCCAAGGCATTCAAAATGGTTACAACGGCATATTTTTGAGCCTTGTTTTGCATTCTCAAATCCAATAAATAAATATTGTAAAATGAGCTGAAGTAAATAGGAAAAAAACTCAGAAAGGCATAAGGTTTAAATGGTATTGATGGAACAAAATTAATATGATAATAATAATATCCCCAATAGAAAAAAAACAACACCAATAAGCCAAAAACAACAAAAAGAGACAAAATTGTATTTAATAATTTAATGCGCTCTTTCTCTTCTATTAAAAAGTAATTTCTTGCATAATAACTACTCAATGAAAAACTCATTATAGGAGCTAAAACTGATGCAAATGAAGCAAAATACCCAATAATTGCAAAATCATCATGACTTAATCCGATAGATAAAAAAGGATTTATAACCAGTCCTATTAATGCTGTAAATCCTGAAGAAATTAAATAATAAGAAAGATTCTTAAAACTAATATTTTTTACAAATGATATCTTCATATTTCTTTTAACATTTGTAAAAAAATATAAACGATACCTTTACTCAATTTTATTTTGCAAAACACTTGTTATTCTTGTTATTTTGTAATTCTTCTTCTGAAAATTGCTTAAAATAATTATATGTTATTTTAAGGCCTTCTTCTCTACTAATTTGAGGTTCCCAATCTAAAATAGCTTTTGCTTTTGTAATGTCTGGCTGTCTCTGTTTAGGATCATCCTGAGGCAGCGGATGATAAACGATTTTCTGACTTGTTCCTGTCAATTTGATAATTTCTTCTGCAAACTCCCTAATAGTAATCTCATTAGGATTTCCGATATTTACAGGGTATACGTAATCAGACATTAATAATCTATAAATGCCCTCTATTAAATCATCAACATAACAAAAGGCTCTCGTCTGTGAGCCGTCTCCAAATATTGTCAGATCTTCTCCTCTCAAAGCTTGACCTATAAATGCAGGTAAAACTCTACCATCATTTAATCTCATTCTTGGGCCATAAGTATTAAAGATTCTAACAATCCTTGTTTCAATACCATGGAATGTATGATATGCCATTGTAATCGCTTCCTGAAATCTTTTAGCTTCATCGTATACACTTCTTGGGCCAATTGGATTTACATTTCCCCAATATTCTTCAGGCTGTGGATGAACCGTTGGATCACCATATACTTCCGAAGTTGAGGCAATTAAAAATTTCGACTTTTTTTCTTTTGCAAGACCTAACAAATTATGAGTCCCTAATGCGCCAACTTTTAAAGTTTGAATTGGAATTTTAAGATAATCAATTGGACTTGCTGGGGATGCGAAATGCAAAATATAATCTAGTTTGCCACTAACATGAACATAATTAGATACATCATGATTATAAAATTCAAAATTTTTTAATGGAAATAAATGTTCAATATTCTTTAAATCCCCTGTAATTAAATTATCCATACCCACTACATCATAACCCTTAGCAATAAAAAAATCACATAAGTGTGATCCCAAGAAGCCAGCTGCACCGGTAATTAAAACTCTTTTACTCATTTTTTTTATATTATATTTTCAATTTAGATGAAATTGATTTAAAGCAGAAAAACCTATTTTTAAATAGCAATTTACAATCCTATCCTATTTAGTATTCTTTTTACAATCAAGATCAAAACAATTAAGATACCGGCTAAAAAACCACCAGTCAAAATGCCTCTCGCCTTTCCAAATCTTTCCTGAGAAAGAGGCAATATAGGACGATCGATAACTTGAATCAATGGCGTTTCTTTTCTTAAAGTAACTTTTGCTAATTCAGATTGCTTAACTAATTCAGTTAAAATAGCTGTATTAGCCTGAACGTCTACTTGGCTTCTAGCTACAGGCGTCTTACGAACAATAAGAGCCGGGTTAAGATTAAAAGTATTATCATTAGCCACTGCTACTCTTGTAATAGAACCATTTAATTGTCCTCTAATTGAATCAACTTGTTTTTGTAAAACCTCCATATTCATCTTGGCTTTTTTACTTTTTGTATCCACATAAAACTTGGACACTTGTCTTGCTAATGATTCACAAAAAGACTTAGCAAAGAATTCATTTGTAGAAGAAACATTAATATTAATAATGGATATCTTTTTATCTTTTTGAATAACTGACAAACCTGATTGAGAGAGTTTTTCATACATTACTCCTAAAATACTGTCTTGAATTCTAGTAAACATTTTACGATTGGCATTAGGCAAAAACTTTATGGACGCCAATTTTGGTTTATCTTTCCAAGCCTTTTTCCATTCATTGTTTTGAATATACATTTCTGCTAATGAAATCACTTTTCCGTTTACTGTAACTGGCGACAATAATGTCTTTTCAACCATTGAACGTGATTTAAACAATTCTGTTAAATTCGCTCCTGCAAAAATACTTCCTCCGCCACCACCTAAATCTAAGCCAAGTGAACTTGCTAAGCCTAAAGCTCCTCCTAAACCGCCACTTCCTGACTTTTCATCTTCTAATGCAAATGATAAAGTAGCAGTGTAGATAGTTTTTTTTATTAATGAATAGCTAAGCCCTACAATGGCTCCAAATGTCACGACTAATAAGATGATCTTCCATTTCGAAAGTAAATAATAATACCATTCTTTTATTTGCTGTATAAATTCTTTTAACGAAACTTCATCGTTGTCAATATTTTTCTCCATCAAAAAATTATTTAAAGGCTGTTACAATTAATAAAGCTAAACTAGAAACAACGCTTCCAATTCCAACCCATTCTCCTGCAGTCATTTTCTTAGATTGAGGTTTTTCAGGAACAACAATTTGAGAATCAGGTTCTACTCTAGGGTAAGATCTAAAAAACAAAAAGGAAGTTGTCACAGCAGCTTTACCATTTGGATAGATTATGTAGGCCTTCTTTTTCCAGCCTTTATTATCAACCCCTCCAACTGAATTTAAGTAGTACTTGAATCCTTTCCCACTTCTGTATGGAATTTCCGAAGTTAACAATACATTACCAGTTACTTTCACCCCTTCATTATAAACTGATACCTCAATTTCATCACCTGGAAACAAAGTAACATTTGAATAATGATTTTTATCTTTAACTATTTTTTCCCAATTCACTGGAATAGTAGCAAATTTTAATTCGTCTCTAAGTTTTTTTGATAATTTAGAATTAAGAGTATCTTTTTGCTTAACATTACCCACCTCTTGTTTCGCTTTTAAAGCTTCCTCTTCCGGAGTAAGTTTTTTATCAAGATTTAAATTTACACTTTCTAACTGCTCAATTTGCTCTTCTTTAATTGGTCTTTTAATTTTCATACCATCCAAGTTAGCAATTGAAGTTAATCCCCCAGCTCTCATCACAACATTGTAAACAGTTTCTTTTTTATTTGCCAAAACATACTTACCTGGATAAGTAACAGCTCCGCTAACCTTTACCATTTCTGGTTTTTCATAAACCGCCATTTTTCGTATATTAATGACATCAAAAGGCTTTAATACAAAATTCTTAATCTGCTCGTTATTATTGGCTGTAATTTCGAGTTCAACCAGTTCAATTCTCTTCGGATCGGCATCATCAATTACATCAGATTTTACCATTCTGGCAATTTCAACCCTTTTGGATGCCGAACCGGTTAAACCACCAACCTGAACCACTAAATCATTCAAAGTTAGATTTTCAAAGTACTCATATTCGCCTGGATTCTTAACTTCTCCATCAATTGTTACCTTATACTCTTCTCTGAATTCAAGAATAGAATAAACAGTAACGACGTCTTCTCTTTTCAATTCAATATCAGAATTTAAATCCCCAGATAAAGCCGCGCTTAAATCCACATTTACAATCTCTGTTGTTAAATCAGTCTTTAAACGAATAATTCTTGCTCTTTTTGTATAGGCATCTTCTTTTAGCCCTTCAGCTCTGGTGATAAGATCTGAAATTCGCATTCCTTCACTATAAGAATAGTAATCAGGTCTAAAAACTGCTCCTTCAATTTTAATACGATTTTCAAATCGGTTTAGAATCTTTGTAACTTTAAAAACGTCCCCTGACTGTGGAGTATAAGATCCATACTCGCTTTCGTTGATATCATGAACTTTAAATTCTTTTCCTGTTTTCTGTAATACATTCACCGAGGCAGTGTAAGCGAACTCATTAAAACCAGATGCAAAATTCAAAAGATCAGAAAATTTTTCTCCTTTTTTCATTTCAAAAATCCCTGGTCTTTTCACTTCCCCTTCAACTACCACTCTTTGTGTATAAGCGGGAATTCTAATAACATCATTATCCTTCAAACTTACGTTGTCAGATTGATCCCCCTTTACTAAAAACTTATAAATATCTACATTTTTGTAAACTCTGTTATTACGGATTAATTCTATATTTCTGTAACTCCCATTTTTACCAGGGCCACCTGCTAAGTGTAAAGCATTATAGACAGATGCCAGAGAGGAAATAGAATAATTACCCGGTTGTTTTCCTCCTACAATCGTTACCTTAATTGTTCTAATATCACTTAAACTAACACTAACCTGAGACTGCCCTGATCTAACGGTGCTGTAAACTCTCGCAATTGCAGCTCTTATTTTTTGAGAAGCAGCTTCTATTGACATTCCAGCAACTGCTATTTGACCAACATTCTGAATGGTGATTTTACCTTCAAAATTTACCGGTACAGTATCATCAAATTGCTGAACTCCGTACACACTAACTTCCAATTTATCCCCTGGCCCCAAAATATAATTTACTGGTGTCGCCATTTTTAAATCCGGTTCAAAATTTAAAGTGGGATTATCAAATAATTCAGATCCAAAAATCAAAGCGTTTAGCGAATCTTTCACTTTATCATTTTTAATTTTTTCCTGTTTTCTTCCAAACTCAGAATCCTTATCTTCTGTTTTTATTTTATTGTCTTTATTTTTGTCTTTCGAGGCATCTTTCGAATTTTTCTTCTCAAATTCAGTAAGCTTCATTTTTAACTTATTAAATTCAGTCTGATTCATCCCTTTGGACAAAGCCATTGATTCCACCTGATCAATTGTTGCATTGTTGCTCTTTAACTGAGCACTAATTTTAGCCAAATCATCGTCTGACAAATAATCCACTTTCACAGTACTCAAATCTTTTGATTTAAGAATATCCTGAGCACTTGCATTAAAAGATATAAGTAAAGTAAAAAACAGAGTAAGAACGTATATTATCTTTTTCATATTTAAATTATAATTTAACCGTTTCGTTTAAAAGAAGTTATTTATTGTTTAAGAGTATTGTTTTTGATAGTAATCCTTATAAGACCCGGAAGTCACATTCTGTAACCACTCTTCATTGTTCAGATACCAATTAATCGTTTTTTCTAAACCTTCTTCGAAAGTTACTGATGGTTTCCATCCCAATTCCCTATTAATTTTGGAGGCATCTATCGCATAACGCAAATCATGTCCAGGTCTGTCTTTCACATAAGTAATTAATCCCTGTGATGTTCCTTCTGGTCTACTTAGTTTCTGATCCATAATCTGGCATAATAGTTTAACCAGATCTATATTCTTCCACTCATTAAAGCCTCCAATATTGTAAGTTTCATGATTTTTACCTTCGTGAAAAACTAAATCGATAGCAATAGCATGGTCTTCCACAAATAACCAATCACGTGTATAATTACCATCTCCATAAACCGGTAAAGCTTTGTTATTTATAATATTATTTATAAAAAGTGGAATTAATTTTTCAGGAAAATGGTACGATCCATAATTATTAGAACAATTTGTCAAAACGTAAGGCAAACCATAAGTCTCTCCATAAGCTCTTACAAAGTGATCTGAACTTGCCTTAGAAGCAGAATAAGGAGAATTAGGATCGTAAGAAGTTGTTTCTGTAAAAAGTCCCTCAACACCAAGTGAACCATAAACTTCATCCGTACTGATATGATAAAAACGCTTCCCTTCGAAATTACCTTTCCATTGATTCTTTGCCGCATTTAATAAATTCATTGTCCCTATCACATTCGTTTTAACGAAAGCTAAAGGATCTTCAATAGAACGATCGACATGCGACTCTGCAGCTAAATGCAAAACACCATCAAAATTATGAAGGGAGAAAAGTTCATTTATAAAAGTTTCATCTACGATATCCCCTTTTACAAATGTATAATTAGGTTTATCTTCAATATCTTTAATATTCTCCAGATTTCCGGCATAAGTCAAAGCGTCTAAATTAAAGATCTGATATTCTGGATATTTATTCACAAAACGTCTTACTACGTGCGAACCAATAAAACCAGCACCACCGGTTACAAGAATTTTCTTCATTTTACGTTTCAATTAATTTAACAATTCTGAATTTTGTCTTTCTAATTCACAATATAAATCTTTTACATCTTGCGAATTCTCCTTTTGAAGGATCAAATTTGCAGTACCTGTATAAACAAAAATGGTGTTTCTCAATCCTAAAAATGCAGTATATTTTTCAGTACCAATAACCATGTTTCCGTTATCATCTATAGAATGACCTCTAGAAACTAAATAATCGTAAACCGATTCAAACGAACCTAAATCAGACCATGAGAATGCTGCAGGAACTACTTTTATTTTCTTACTGCGTTCCATAACAGCATAATCGATACTTATGGATGGGATTTCTAAAGACAAATCTAAATCTAAAAAACCCTCTTTATTAGCTTCCCAAACAGCTTTAGATTTCTCAAAAACGTCCGGTTGAAATTGTTTCAATTCCTCTAAAAGAACTCCAGCTTTAAAACAAAACATCCCACTATTCCATAGAAAATTACCTCTTGCGATGAAATTTTTAGCGGTTGTTTCGTTTGGTTTTTCACGAAATGAAACTACTTTATCGCCTTTTGATTCAATGTAACCGTATCCTGTTTCTGGTTTAGTTGGAATAATCCCAAAAGTTACTATAAAACCTTCTTTAGCCTTTACAATAGCTTCATCTATAGCTTTATTGTAATCTTCCATCTTTTCAATAATATGATCAGATGGGGTTACAATTAAAATATCATCAGGATCACAAGCAAATGCAGCAAATGCAATTGCCGCAGCGGTATTTCGAGGAGTCGCTTCAACAATATTAATATACTCTCTTTTAGACTTATCCATTACTTTGGCACTAAGAGAATGATTGTCTACATTGCCAACAACCATCACTTTATCAGCTAAATGATTATTGCGATCGACTGTCAATTCAAATAAAGACTTTCCTTCAAACATTTCCAAATATTGCTTTGGCTGACTTTTTCTGGATAATGGCCAAAGTCTGCTGCCAATACCTCCGGTCAAAATAACATGTATGATTGAATTATTTACTTCCATTTTCTTTAAAATAAAAAAAGCCTTTTACTATAGCCTGTTATCAGCTAAAGTACCTAAGACTCCTTTTACATCATATAATAAACTATTTTCTTTCTGTAGCTCTGAAAAATCCAGTTTTAAAAATTCAGCATGCGCTACTCCAAGTACAACAGCATCGAATTTTTCTTTTGGTACAGAATTAATAGTTTGTAATTTGTATTCTTTTTTAACTTCCTCTATACTGGCTAAAGGATCATATAATGTAACTGTTATTCCGTATTCTTTTAACGCTTTGATTACATCAACAATCTTTGTATTTCTAACATCCGGACAGTTTTCTTTAAAAGTAATTCCAAGCATTAACACATTAGCTCCATTAACAGAAATTCCTTTTTTTATCATCAGTTTTACCACCTGGGCGGCCACATATTCCCCCATACTGTCATTTAAACGTCGTCCTGCCAAAATTATTTCAGGATGATATCCAAATTCTTGAGCTCTCTGTGCCAGATAGTAAGGGTCTACACCAATGCAATGTCCTCCAACCAATCCAGGTTTGAAGGGTAAAAAGTTCCATTTTGTAGAAGCTGCTGCCAATACCTCCTGAGTATCAATATCCATAAGATTGAATATCTTGGCTAACTCATTTACAAAGGCAATATTAATATCTCGTTGTGAATTTTCGATCACTTTAGCTGCTTCCGCAACTTTTATTGAAGGTGCCAAATGGGTTCCGGCAGTAATTACAGATTTATAAAGAGCATCTACTTTTTGACCTATCTCCGCAGTAGACCCAGAGGTTACCTTTAGAATTTTCTCAACAGTATGTTCCTTATCACCAGGGTTTATTCTTTCAGGCGAGTATCCTGCAAAAAAGTCTATATTAAATTTTAACCCGGAAACCTTTTCTAAAACCGGTACACACTCTTCCTCCGTTACACCAGGATATACAGTCGATTCGTAAATTACAATATCACCTCTCTTTAATACTCTACCAACTGTTTCGCTAGATTTATATAACGGAGTCAAATCAGGACGATTATTTTTATCTACCGGAGTAGGAACTGTTATCACAAAATAATTACAATCTGCGATATCTTCTATAGAAGTTGTGCAGTACAATCCTTGTTTGTCACCAGAATTATCGACCAAAACCTTCTGTAAAGTTTCGTCATCTATTTCCAATGTAGTATCAGTACCAGATTTTAGAGAAGCAACTCGCCCTTCATTGATATCAAAACCTACAACGGCATATTTTGTAGCAAATAATCTGGCCAAAGGCAAACCAACATAACCTAAGCCAATAACGGCTATCTTTATGTTTTCATCCAATTTGTATTCTTTTTTATCCACTTCAGTCATTTCAATTCACGGCTCCGCCCTTCTGAGTCACATCTTTTTGCCCCAGACACCCTACATTTATTTTCGGCAAATATAGTATATTAACTCAAGTTAATCAATACGCTTTCCCGTAATACCAAAAAAAACGGACTATTAAAAAAAACTTAATCCAACAATCCTCTATCAATCAGCATGCAAAAAATTATATTATAAAAAAAACAGAGAAATAAAATCTCAAATTAAAGAATTTTACCCTCTGTTTTAAATGAAATAGTTAAACTATAACTATTTTATTTGTATTTTATTTTAAGCACACATCCCAAAGATTCCAAAACCAATATATAATGTGTATTTGACACTTCCTGAACTATCGCTTCCTGATTACTAAAAGCGCCGAATTCTATTTTAATTCGATCTCCAGCCTGAATTGAAGTTACTGATATATCGCTTATATTTGGAGCTTTCAGACTTGCTTTTATACTATTAATTTCTTCATCGCGAACTATGGCCGGTTTCCCCAACCAAAACAAATAACGAACTACCCCGGCTATCTGGAAAACTGAATTTCGATCAATATCTTTCAATTGAACGAATACATAAGAATTAAAAAGAGGGACTTCAACTTTCTTCTTTCTATCTGACCATTCTTTCACTTGCGTAATTAATGGACAGTAACATTCAATACCCATTTGAATCAGTCTATCCGCAACTTTCTTCTCCCATTTCGGTTTTGTATAAACAACATACCAATTCATAATTTTCATTTACAATGAATAAAATCTCCAACACCCTCTTCTTCCTTATTTTATATTGAATTTCACTTCAATATCTTTTTCAATTAGGAACCAATCCCATTATAAATAAAACCAATTGATTCTAGGTTTTTTGCATCCAAAATATTTCTGCCATCGAAAAGAAAAGCTGGCTTATGCATAGAATCGTATATCTTTTGCCAATCGTACATTGTAAACTCGTCCCATTCTGTTAAAATAGCAATTGCATGAGCATCTTTACATGCGTCGTAAGCATTAGCAAACGTTGAAACTGCTACATTGTTCTCTTCCGCTGACCTTGTTTCTAAATAATTTAAATCATTTAATATCTTAGTCTTTGAAACTTTCGGGTCATAAACAGAAATTTTTGCCTGCTCATTAATCAAATCATCTGCTACATATATTGCCGCAGATTCTCTTGTATCATTGGTATCTTTTTTGAAAGCCCAACCTAAAAATGTAATTTTCTTATCGGCGACAGTATTGTATAAAGTCTGAACAATCTTACTTGAGAATCTTTTCTTCTGATGATCGTTCATTATTATTACTTGTTCCCAATAATCTGCTACTTCATTTAATCCATAAGATTTTGCAATATACACTAAATTAAGAATGTCCTTTTGAAAGCAAGAACCTCCAAAACCAACTGATGCCTTTAAAAACTTTGGTCCAATTCTGCTATCCATTCCAATGGCACGGGCAACTTCATTAACATCAGCACCTGTTTTTTCACACAATTCAGACATTGCATTTATAGAAGAAATTCGTTGTGCCAAAAATGCATTTGCCGTTAACTTAGACAATTCCGACGACCAAACGTTCGTAGTCAAAATCTTTTCTTTGTCTACCCAGTTTGCGTAAACATCAACCAATGCACTAATTGCTTCCTCACCTTCCGATGTTGTATCTCCACCAATTAAAATTCGATCCGGATTCAACAAATCAGTAACCGCAGTCCCTTCGGCCAGGAATTCAGGATTTGACAAAATTTGAAACTGAACTCCATTTCCTGTATTATCCAAAATACTTTTAATAGCTTCCGCTGTACGTACAGGTAAAGTTGACTTCTCCACAACAATTTTGTCTTCCTTGGCTACTTTTGCAATTTGTCGGGCACATAGTTCAATGTATTTTAAATCAGCTGCCATCCCTTTTCCCTTACCATAAGTCTTGGTTGGTGTATTTACTGAAATAAAAATCACCTGCGCCTCATCAATTGCTTTTTCAACTTCTGTCGAAAAAAATAAATTCCTTCCTCTGGCCTCCCCTACTATTTCTGAAAGTCCAGGCTCATAAATCGGAATATTATCCGTATTTGGATCATTCCAGTCTGCAATTCTTTGTTCGTTTAAATCGACAACAGTCACTTGAATATGTGGGCATTTTTGAGCAATTACTGCCATAGTTGGACCTCCAACATAACCCGCACCAATGCAACAAATTTTTGTGATTTTCATTTACTTCTATTATTTTATTGTTATCTTATTTCTATTTCAAATTTTTCCAATACCAGCTCACTGCTTCCTTTAATCCTTCCTGTAAAGAATATTTAGGATCATACCCCAGCATTTTTCTTGCTTTATCAATACTAGCTAATGAATGTGGAATATCTCCTGCACGATTTGCCCCATAAACTATCTCCACATCAGAAATTTTAGAATCAAATGCTACTAAGTATTCCTTTAAATAACCTATTAAATCATTTAAAGTATTTCTATCGCCAAAAGCGGTATTATAAACTGTGTTTATGGCTTCCGGATTCAGACTCGTCATTGCCAATTCATTCATCTGAATTACATTGTCTATGTAAGTAAAATCTCGAGAATAATTTCCATCCCCATTAATTACAGGACTTTCATATTTCATTAACTGCATAACAAATTTTGGAATTACAGCAGCATAAGCTCCATTAGGATCCTGCTTTCTGCCAAAAACATTAAAATATCGCAATCCAATAGTCTCTAATCCATAAGTTTTACTAAAAATCTCAGCATAGAGTTCGTTTACATATTTTGTAATGGCATATGGAGACAAAGGCTTTCCTATTACATCCTCAACTTTCGGTAATCCCTGAGAATCCCCATAAGTTGATGAACTAGCTGCATAAATAAACCTTTTAACTTTCGCATCACGAGAAGCGGTCAGCATATTTAAAAAACCGGAAACATTCACATCGTTTGTCGTAATAGGATCATTAATTGATCTTGGAACAGAACCTAAAGCCGCCTGATGCAAAACATAATCAGCACCTTCAACAGCTGAAATACAGTCGGCAAAATTTCGAATATCTCCTTCAATTAATCTAAAATTAGGATTTGAAATAAAACCCTTTAAATTATGACGATGACCTGTCGAAAAATTATCCAGACAAACCACTTTATACCCAAGTCCTAAAAAATACTCCGATAAATTTGATCCGATAAATCCAGCTCCACCTGTAATCAAAATTGTATGTTGTGTTGATGTACTCATTTGCTACCAATTATTTTTTACTGAATTTACTCAAAATCGCCTTCCAAACACTAAGTTTTTCCTCTTCATCATGATAACCGTTTGCATAAGCTCCGTAACCGTATCCATAAGCGGCTCCATATTTTGCCTTATTCTCATAACCATTTAATACAATGCTGGCATTATTCAGCTCCCCTCTTTTAACTCTGGTGTTTAGCAATGTAATCATATCCTTTTTGGTATAATTTTGCCTTACTATATAAAGAGTTACATCTGCAAATTGTGCAAGTTCTAACGCATCCGAAACTAACCCAACCGGAGGTGTATCCAAAATAATATAATCATATTTTTGCTTCAACTCTAAGATCATCTCTCTCATCGCATCACTCAAAATTAGCTCTGAAGGATTTGGTGGAATTGGCCCCGAAAGTATAACATCCAGATTTGGAACTTCTGTACGGTGTGTAATTTCTTCTAAACTATTTTGCTTTATGAGGTAATTAACAACACCTGTTTGATTTTTTAAATTGAACTCATCTGCCAATCTTGGTTTTCTTAAATCCAAACCAAGAATTACCGTTTTCTTTTCGCTTAAAGCGAATACCGTAGCAATATTTATGGAACAAAATGTCTTTCCTTCACCACTTATTGACGACGTAATCATTAGAGTTTTCGAACCGCTCACCTGCTGTTTCTTATATAAAAACTGCAAAGAGGAACGAATAGCTCTAAATGCTTCTGATAATGCCGATTTTGGCTTGTCAAATACCGCCAAACTCAACGAATCTTTATTTACTCCAATGATACCAATTAACGGTATTTGTGTCAATTTACTAATATCTTCAGTATTCTGAATCGAGTTATTGACAAAGAAAATTCCAAAAACGAACAACAACGGAATTAATATCCCCATAAATAAGGCCAACACATAATTCACTGAAGTTTTCGGACCAATTAATCCGCCTCCGATATCTTTTGCAGGATCAATAAAATGAATGTCTGATAAGTTCGATGCTTTTACAATTTCAGCTTCGTTTCTTTTTTTCAAAAATTCAGTGTAAATATTATCACTTAAATCATATTTTCTCTGAATTTTCAGCAACTCCTGCTGTTCTTCCGGAAGTTTTTTGACAGTACTTTCCGCCTGACCAATTTTAGCATTTACCATAGCCAAATCAGTCAACAATAAAGCTTTTGCAGAAGTTATATTTTCTAACAAAACACTTTTTACAGCTTGCATTTGATTGTCAAAATCTTTAAACATCTTATCGCTTTTTACTGCATAAGCCATTTCCGATCTTTGTGCCGAAAGCGCAATAAGTTTTGAAACATGCAAAATAACGTTTGGATCTTCAATACCTGCTACTGTAGGAGCCGGTAATCTTGAATAATCCGTACTATTATTTAAATACGATTTTAAAGAATTGTAATAGGCAATTTTTCTTGTGACCTGATCTTTTTCAACATCAAAATCCATTATTTTATCTGAAACTTTAGCTCCACCGGCTTCAATTTCATATATATTTTTATCCTTCCTAAAAGTTTTCAACTCATTACCTGTTTGCTTCAATTGCATTTCCATAGCAATAAGAGTACTATCGATAAATCGGATGGTATTTGTCGCAAACTGATTTTTCCCGTCCAGCTGAATTTTGATTAACATTTTTACCGTTGCATTCAAATAATCAACCATCCTGGCTTTATTGGTACCTTGCATCCCTAGAGTCAATATTGATCCTCCTTTTTCATCAGCGTTAACACTCACACCTCTATAACGCGATACGGTTCCGTCAAAATCATTAAACCTAACAAAATACTCATTTCCTGTGTAAAATCCCGGATTATCATTTATCTGTAAATTCCAATTTAAAAAAGGAAGCGTGACTTGTTCTCCTGCCTTACACCTTCTCACATACTCTTTAGGCTGAACGGTTGTATTGCTATAACTGTTATTGGAATACGTAATTAATGAAGCAGAATTACCTTCAAACGGAATTCGAATTTCATATTCAGTTGGACTTAAAAACTTAATACCTATTAATGTATTGGCAAGCTGTCCTTTTGTTTTGTTGATTTTTACGTAAAATGGAACTGCTCCATAAGAATCAATCAAATTATATTTTCCCTGAACAAGATAATCAATATAAAACTCCAATTTATCCACAACTAACTCGTTGTGTGATCTTGATTGTATAACGGTTGAAATTCCATTGACCTGATCTGAAACCCCTCCCCAATTAAAAACCAGACTTGTATTAGAAGTAAAAAACGGGTTTCGTTCTTCCTTAATCGAAACCATAGTCTGCATTCCGTAAATTTTTTCTTTACGAACATTTACCTGATAAGCAATGGCAAAAGCAATTATCAAACTAACCGCAAATAGTTTCCAGTAACTGGCAATTTTCAGTAGAAATCCTTTAAAATCAAAATTTGAATGATTTTCAAAAATGGAAAAATCTTTTATATCTAACATCTTTTGAATTTAATTTTAGTTTTTAAGCAACAAATATACCGTTGTAGCCAAAGACAAAACAGTAATAATTGTTGTAATAGATTCTATACCTGTCTTCCCAGTTCCCCATGATTTTTGTTTAACTGGTTTTACATAAATATAATCGTTAGGCTGTAAATAGTAATAAGGCGATTTCATCACATTAATATCCGTCAAATCGATATCCTGTATTTGTACACCAGTCGGGGTCTGACGAATTACGGTTACCGATTTCCTATTACCCGTAACTGTGATATCTCCGGCATTTGCGATAGCTTCCATAATATTTACGTGTTCCTGAAACAGCGTTTTTGTACCTGTACTTCCCACTTCTCCATTTATGGTATATCTAAAACCAGCTAATTTCACAGTAACAAAAATATTAGCCTCACTTTTAAAATACTCTTCAAGTAACTTCTTTTCGATTCGAACACGCACTTCTTCAAGAGTATATCCGATAACATTAATTTCTCCTAAGATTGGCATTCTGATATTACCATGATCGTCAACTGTAAATCCATTAAAATACAATCCTGACTCTGATTTTCCAGCTCCTGAAGAAGCAGTTTCTGTAGTATTAAAAATGGAAACCAACTTTGAGTCAATTGCTTTTATGTCAATACTTAAAACATCATTTACCTGCAATCTGTAAGGCTTAGATTCCACAGCAGTAATATTATTCTGTTCTCCCGAATTATTTTTATCTTGTAAATAAACCAGATCTTTTACGGGAATACAAGAAGTAAATAGTATGCTAATTAATAATAGTATATAAAAGCCATTTTTTGTCATTAGTGAAATTTTATCGCAAATATAGACTTTCCTTTAATCTTCAGAAAATCTAAGTGTTATTTGGGTTTATTTAATTGTTTTTGAAAGTTTTTTCGAATGGAACTCTGTGCAAAATACTTCTCCCGAGGGTAATTTCATCTGCATATTCCAATTCATCTCCTACCGAAATTCCTCTTGCAATGGTAGAAATTATGATTCCCGATTCGGCAATTTGCTTATAGATGTAAAAATTAGTGGTATCCCCTTCCATTGTAGAACTGAGTGCAAAAATAATTTCTACCACCTTTCCTGCTTTTACTTTTTCGACCAGAGTTGAAATATTCAACTGACTGGGGCCAACTCCTTCAATTGGAGAAATTTTTCCTCCCAGTACATGATAAATTCCTTTATACTGACCTGTATTTTCAATCGCCATAACGTCACGAATATCCTCGACAACACAAATCGTTTGATGGTTTCTTGATGAATTAGCACAAATTTCGCAGACTTTGGTATCTGAGATGTTGTGACAATTTTGACAAAATTTAATATTCTCACGCATATTCAATAGAGCCTGCGATAAAAAACTGGTTTGTTCTTTCGGCTGTTTTAACAAATGCAGCACTAATCGCAACGCCGTACGTTTACCAATTCCGGGCAACTGCGACATTTCACTTACTGCTTTTTCTATTAATTTTGATGAAAATTCCATGACGACAAAAGTAATACATTAATGTTTCTTTTCTGATCCGATTAAAAATGAATTCCTCAATGTTCTGAGGTCAAAAACAAAAAACTTAATACTGATTTGTAGCCAATAAAACTAAAGTACAGGCCACTTCTGCCTTAATATTGTTTAATTCTAACAATTGATAAAATTCCGGATTCTCCGCTCCTGGATTAAAAACAACTCTTTTAGGCTGCGCTTCTATAATATAATTGTAATATTCGCGCTGACGGGCAGGATTTAAATACAACGTAACAGTATCAATATTTTTTACCGGAATTGTTTTTGTATGAATCTTCACGCCGGCAACTTCGCCTCTGTTCTGACCGATTGCCAATACAGTATGTCCTTTTTCAACCAGCATATTTATAGCTTTAAAAGCGTAACGTTCCGGTTTTGTAGTAGCACCAAGAACAAGGGTTTTCTTATTTCTCATTATTTTTAAATATACTGCAAAAGTAATCAAAAAGAATGAGCTTATTTTAGGTTATCTTTTTAGAATTAAAAGCAATAAAAAAAACAATATCCTTACATGATCTTAGCCCGAAGTTTTAAAAAATGTCTATTTTTACGGCACTAACCTAAACTCTATGGATTTATTCATTTATTTATTTGCTGCACTGTTTTCAGTATTAAACCCTATCGGCACCGTACCTATTTTTGTTGGACTCACACAACACGATTCTCAAAAAGAACGTTCCCGAATTTCACTTTGGACCGCTATTAATGTCGGAATCATTTTATTGGTCTCCTATTTTATCGGTCAATATGTTTTGACTTTTTTCGGAATAAGCATTGATGCTTTAAGAATTGCGGGCGGAATCGTAATTGTAAATTCCGGTTTTTCTTTACTTTCGGGAAAATTCAATAAAAAACGAGGAATCAATAAAAAAATCGAAACAGACGCACAACAAAGAAACGACATCGCTTTAACACCTCTTGCAATACCAATGCTTGCAGGACCAGGATCAATGTCTTTATTAATTGCTTTTTATCAGGAACACCACGGAATAAACGAAATTATAATTTCATGTTCAGCTATCCTGGCAATTGCATTTACAATTTTTGCAATCCTTAAAAGTGCTCATTATTTAGCGCGCATACTTGGGGCTTCAGGAATTGTAGCTATTTCCAGAATTGTCGGTTTTATTGTAATTTCTATTGGAATTCAATATATCGTTAGCTCCATCATAAATATTATTAAAGGAAACTTGATGTAAACACTATCAACATACATCTAATAAAAAAGGGGATAAAACATACATTTTATCCCCTTTTTTATACTTAAACGTTCTATTTAACTTCTTGGCAAAAACACTTCAGCCATCATACAACGGGCACTTCCACCCCCGCAAGCTTCAATAGTATCCAAGCTGGAACTTAAAATTTCCGCATGATTTTCTAATTGTGCAATTTGTTTCGGAGTCAGACTCTGATGTGCCGATGCACTCATTACAATATATCTCTTATCATTTGTACCTCTAACTTCCAGCATATTTCCGGCAAAATTATTCACCTGTGCTTCGGTAATTAGAATAACTTCCTTTTTATCCGCTTTTAGATTTTCAAGAACCATTTTACGTTCTTTTTTATCATCGATACTATCTGCACAGATAACAGCGAATGTTTCTCCCAAACACATCATTACATTCGTATGATAAATCAATTTACGTTCTCCGTCTACTGTTTGAAAAGCTTCAAAAATAACCGGAGCATAATCAAAATCTTCACAAAATTCAATAAACAACTCTTCATCTGCACGAGGAGACAAAGCACAATACGCTTTTGCATTTGCTCTATCCAAAAGCAAACTTCCGGTTCCTTCTAAAAAGTAACCATCTTCTTCTGCCGATGTATAGTCAACTATATTTGAGATTTCAAAGCCTTTCTCTTCAAGCACATCTAAAATATCTTCGCGGCGCTCCTGACGACGATTCTCCGCAAACATCGGATATAGCGCCACATCTCCATTTTCATGAAATGAAATCCAGTTATTTGGAAAAATACTATCCGGGGTATCGGTTTCTAAAGTATCTTCAATAACGGTGACATCAACTCCAACCGCTCTGAGTTTTTCAACAAAAGCATCGAACTCCTGTTGTGCTTTTGCATTTACCGTACTTGGTAAAAGTCCGTCTAATACTTTTTGGTAATAATTATTTACTGCCGTTTGCTCATTCATTCTGAAAGCTACTGGCCGAATCATTACGATTGCATTTGTAGTTTGTTTCATTTTATATGTTTTTTTTCATTTCAAGTTTCAGGTTTCATGTTAGCGGAACGTGACACCTGAAACTTGAAACTTTTTTAGTCTCTTATTAATGGTAAAGTGGAACATCTCAACAATCCCTCCTGCTTTGCAATTTCTGCGTATGGAATTTCTTCTACAATAAAACCATTAGCACGCAGCCAATTGTTCAGACGGGTAAAATTCTTTTCGGAAACTACTACATTATCGTCGATAGAAAATACGTTTGAAAACATATTATACATTTCATCTCTTTCGATATGAAACAAATTTTCTTTTCCAAAAAGGTTCACTAAATACAAATAATCTGCTTCTTCACGGAAACCTCTCTTGTAAATAATTCCTTTATCTTTTCCAACCGGCTGAAAACAGCAATCAAGGTGTAAGGCATTATCGCGAGCTTCTAATTTAGATTTCACCAAATCAAATTCTTTGACAATTTTATTAGGAAACATTTTCCTTAAATATTCAACACCATGCATATTAGTTCTTGCCGTAATGTAATCTTTGTAATCACTTCCTTTATAAGTTCCAATAAACACATGATCATTCCACAACATCACATCTCCACCTTCAATATGAACTTCCTCCGGTGGGCGAATTACTTTTAACGGATCCATCTGGTCGATTACGTATTGAATTGCATCCAACTCACGCTCTCTGTCTGGCAGAATATTAGATTTCACGAAAGTATCATCTATCACAAATCCTATATCACGGGCAAAAATCTGATTGTAACTCTCAATCATTTCCGGACGATATACTTTTACATCATATTTTTGAAAAACGGCATTAAAAGCATCCATTTCGACAATCATATCTTTTTCGATTGGATAAGTCCCGGCTTTAATATGTTCCAATGATTTAGGATCATAAGCTTCCTCTAAAGACGGAGTTGGCCCATTATGAACTGCAGAACCCAAAACTACTGCCCGCAGTCTTGACGTTTCGTTCTTTATATTTAATTGCAACATAACTATATTGTATTTTGGGCAAAGATAAAAAAAGCTTCACAGGTTAAGTGAAGCTTTAATTTTTTTTTATTTGTTTGACTTAAAGTCTCTCAATGGATGTCCAGTATAAACTTGTCTTGGACGGCCAATTGGCTCTTTGTTCTCACGCATTTCTTTCCATTGCGCAATCCAGCCTGGTAGTCTTCCAATAGCAAACATTACAGTAAACATATCTGTTGGTATTCCTAATGCTCTGTAGATAATTCCAGAGTAGAAATCAACATTAGGATATAAATTTCTTGATTTGAAGTATTCGTCTTCAAGAGCTGCTGACTCTAATTTTTTAGCGATTTCTAAAATAGGATCTTCTACACCTAATGTATCTAATACTTCTTTAGCCGCTTTTTTGATGATTTTCGCTCTAGGATCGAAGCTTTTGTAAACTCTATGACCAAATCCCATTAAACGGAATGGATCATTTTTGTCTTTAGCTTTTGCTAAGAATTTATCCGTATCTCCACCATCTTTGTTGATTTCCTCCAACATTTCAAGTACCGCCTGATTTGCACCACCATGTAAAGGTCCCCAAAGCGCAGAAACACCTGCAGAAATAGAAGCAAATAAACCAGCATGAGAAGAACCTACCATTCTTACTGTTGAAGTAGAACAATTTTGTTCGTGATCAGCATGAAGAATAAATAATTTGTCTAATGCATCAATCACAATTGGATTTGCAGAGTATGGTCCTGTAGGCAGTTTAAACATTAACTGCATAAAATTCTCTACATAACCAGTTGTATTGTCGTAATAATTCAACGGGTACCCCATAGATTTTCTATAAGTCCATGTTGCAATTACAAGAAATTTACCCATTGTTTTACAAATGGCCTCGTACATCTCTTTTTCATTTTCAACATTTACTGCTTTTGGGTTGAATGCCGTTAAAGCACTAGTCAAAGCAGACAAAACGCCCATTGGGTGAGCCGTTTTTGGAAAACCGTCAATGATATTTTTCATTTCTTCGTTTACCAAAGTATGCTTTTTAATACCATTTTCAAATTGCTCTAATTCCTTAGCAGTCGGCAATTCTCCAAAAATTAAAAGGTAAGATACTTCTAAGAAACTTGCTTTTTCAGCCAAATCTTCAATTGAATATCCTCTGTAACGTAAAATCCCTAATTCTCCATCTAAGAAGGTGATTTCACTCTTACAAGAACCAGAGTTTTTGTATCCCGGGTCTAAAGTAATAATACCTGTTAAATCACGTAATTTGTTAATATCGATAGCTGATTCATTTTCACTCCCCGTGATTACCGGAAGTTCAATTTTTTGACCATCTACTTCTAATGTAGCTATTTTTGACATAATATATCGGAAATAAATCTTATAAAATAATAATTTATCAAATCTAATGAATTTAAGACTAATTAAAAAAAGAATCCTGCTATGAATTTGTTAAAACTCCAAAAAAAAACCATCTGCCGCAGCAGATGGTTTAAATTGAATATATATAACTCTTACAATTATTTAATTTTAAAAGCATTTAAGCCAGGAAAATAAGCTGTACTTCCTAATTCTTCCTCGATTCTTAACAATTGATTGTATTTTGCCATACGATCAGAACGTGAAGCTGAACCTGTTTTAATCTGTCCACAGTTTAAAGCAACTGCTAGGTCAGCAATTGTATTATCTTCTGTTTCTCCTGAACGGTGAGACATTACTGAAGTATATCCTGCATTTTTAGCCATGTTCACAGCAGCAATAGTTTCTGTCAAAGTACCGATTTGGTTTACTTTTACTAAAATTGAATTAGCGATCCCTTTTTCAATTCCTGTAGACAAACGAGCTACGTTAGTTACGAACAAATCGTCACCTACTAACTGAACTTTATCTCCAATTTTATCCGTTAAGTATTTCCATCCATTCCAGTCATCTTCATACATACCGTCTTCGATAGAGATAATTGGATATTTAGCAGCCAATTCAGCTAAATAATCAGCTTGCTCTTCTGAAGTTCTGATTTTTCCGGTTTCTCCTTCAAATTTGGTGTAATCGTATTTTCCGTTTACATAAAACTCAGAAGCAGCACAGTCAAGTGCAATCATAATTTCGTCACCGAAAGAATATCCAGCCTTTTCAACTGCCAATTTGATAGTATCCAAAGCATCTTCAGTACCTCCGGCCAAGTTTGGCGCAAAACCTCCTTCATCACCTACAGCTGTACTTAAACCTCTATCGTGTAATACTTTTTTTAAGCTATGGAAGATTTCAGTTCCCATTTGCATAGCATGTGTAAAAGAAGTCGCTTTTACAGGGAAAATCATAAACTCCTGAAATGCGATAGGTGCATCAGAGTGAGAACCTCCGTTGATGATGTTCATCATTGGTACTGGCAACGTGTTAGCAGAAACTCCACCAACATATCTGTATAATGGTAACCCTAATTCATTAGCAGCAGCTTTTGCAGCAGCCAACGAAACTCCTAAAATAGCATTAGCTCCTAATTTAGATTTGTTTGGAGTACCATCCAAGTCAATCATTAACTGGTCGATTGTATTTTGTTCGAAAACAGAAGTACCAACTAATTCTTCAGCAATAACAGTATTTACATTGTTCACTGCATTTAAAACTCCTTTTCCAAGATAAGCTTTACCTCCGTCACGTAATTCAACAGCTTCATGCTCTCCTGTTGATGCTCCAGATGGAACAGCTGCTCTACCTAAAACACCATTTTCAGTTACTACATCAACTTCAATAGTAGGATTACCTCTGGAATCAAGAATTTGTCTAGCGTGAACTTTAATTATAATACTCATTATTTTTATTTTTTTATTAATAAATTATATTTTTTTTTCGAAATTATAAAAATATTTAATAGTAAAAACGTATTCTAACCAATAAACGTCTTTATTTATTAACTACATCGTTTTAGCAGCAGCTTCTTTTATATTCTCAACAAACTGATCGAACAAATAAGATGAATCATGTGGTCCCGGACTTGCTTCAGGGTGGTATTGTACTGAAAAACAATTCTTATTCTTCATACGCATACCTGCAACCGTTTCATCATTTAAATGCAAATGTGTAATCTCCAATTCAGGATGATTATCCAACTGCTCTTTGTTTACAGCAAATCCATGATTTTGAGAAGTTATTTCACCTTTACCTGTAATCAAATTTTTCACAGGGTGGTTAATTCCACGATGACCATTAAACATCTTATACGTTTGAACACCATTTGCCAAAGCAATTACCTGATGTCCTAAACAAATCCCAAATAACGGCTTATCATTTGCTAAAATTTCTTTTGCCACTTCGATAGCTCCAAAAAGCGGATCCGGATCTCCGGGACCATTAGACAAAAAGTATCCATCCGGATTAAATTCTGCCAAATCTTTATACGTTGAGTTATATGGATAAACTTTAATATAACAATCTCTTTTAGCTAAATTTCTTAAGATATTCTTTTTTATCCCAAGATCTAAAGCAGATATTCTGTAGGTAGCATTTTCATCACCAAAAAAATAAGGCTCAGTAGTTGAAACTTTTGATGCCAACTCCAAACCTTCCATGTTAGGCACATTCGCCAATTCTTTTTTCAAATCTTCAATCGAAGTACCATCTGTACAAATAACAGCATTCATAGCCCCATTGTCACGAATATAACTTACAAGAGCTCTGGTATCAACATCAGAAATACAGATTAAGTTTTGTTTCGTAAAATAATCTTCCAGACTTCCGGAAGCATCTTCTCTGGAATAATTAAAGCTAAAATTTTTACAAACCAAACCGGCAATTTTGATGCTTTCTGATTCAACTTCAGAATCATTAACACCGTAATTTCCTATATGAGTATTAGTCGCAACCATTATTTGACCAAAATAAGAAGGGTCTGTAAAAATCTCCTGGTATCCGGTCATTCCCGTATTAAAACAAACCTCACCAAAAGTCTTACCGCTAATTCCGATAGATTTTCCGTGAAAAATAGTCCCATCACTAAGTAATAAAATGGCGCTTTGTCGTGTTGTGTATTTCATTCTTTAATTTGTATTGTTTTTTAATTGTTTCATGAAATCCCCGATAGGTTTTTCAATTGTAATTAGATATTTTGCAAATTTACTTCTTTAAAAGAGTGCCTCCAAGATTTTTTAAAACTTTCCTCTCTAAAAATAAAACCAATAAAGTCAGATCAGTTAAATTTTAATTTCACTCCAAAAAAATCAAAAAAAAAGGATAAACTAAAAATTAGTTTATCCTTGATTTCTATAGAATCATTACTTTCATAATTATTCAGAAGCTTCAGTAGTCGTTTCTGATTCAGCTGCTGGAGCTTCAGGAGTACCTTCAGCTTTTTTAGCTTTACCACCACGACGGCTTTTTGCTTTTTTAACTTCTTTTTTACCTCCATTGTAAAGTTCGTTGAAATCTACAAGTTCGATCATTGCCATATCAGCATTATCTCCTAAACGATTTCCAACTTTAATGATACGAGTGTATCCTCCTGGACGGTCACCAACTTTAGCAGCTACGTCTCTGAACAAGTCTGTTACCGCATATTTGCTACGTAAGTAAGCAAAAACAATACGACGGTTGTGAGTCGTATCTTCTTTCGATTTTGTAATTAAAGGCTCAACGAATTGTTTAAGCGCTTTAGCTTTAGCAACAGTAGTGTTAATACGTTTGTGCTCGATAAGAGAACAAGCCATATTAGCCAACATAGCTTTTCTATGTCCAGTCTGTCTGCTTAAGTGATTGAATTTTTTTCCGTGTCTCATTGCTATTTTAAATTTAACCCGCCGTAGCGGATTGAATTATTCTTTATCTAATTTGTATTTAGCTAAATCCATTCCGAAAGTTAAATTCTTCACTGCAACAAGTTCATCAAGTTCAGTTAAAGATTTTTTACCAAAATTACGGAATTTCATTAGGTCATTTTTATTGAACGATACTAAATCACCAAGTGTATCAACTTCAGCCGCTTTCAAGCAATTTAATGCTCTCACAGATAAATCCATATCAACAAGCTTAGTTTTAAGCAATTGTCTCATATGCAATGACTCTTCATCATACGATTCTGTTTGTGCAATTTCGTCAGCCTCGAGTGTAATTCTTTCGTCAGAGAACAACATGAAGTGGTGAATTAAAACTTTAGCAGCTTCAGTAAGAGCATCTTTAGGATTAATCGAACCATCAGTTTTAATTTCAAAAACTAACTTTTCATAATCTGTTTTTTGCTCAACACGGAAGTTTTCAATTGCATATTTTACATTTTTTACCGGAGTAAAAATAGAATCTGTAAAAATAGTTCCAATTGCAGCATTCTGTTTTTTGTTCTCCTCAGCAGGAACATATCCTCTACCTTTTTCGATTGTTAAATCGAAGTTCAATTTGATTTTAGAATCTAAATTACAGATAACAAGGTCTGGATTCAAAACCTGGAAACCTGAAATAAATTTTTGAAAATCACCTGCTGTCAATTGATCTTTACCGGAAACAGAAATTGTAACTGCTTCATTATCGATATCTTCAATTTGACGTTTGAAACGCACTTGCTTTAGATTAAGGATAATTTCGGTAACATCTTCAACAACACCTGAAATAGTAGAAAACTCATGATCTACACCTTCGATACGAACAGATGTAATTGCATAACCTTCTAATGCTGAAAGCAAAACTCTTCTAAGTGCATTACCAACTGTCAATCCGTAACCAGGTTCTAAAGGTCTAAATTCAAATTTACCTTCAAAATCGGTTGAATCGATCATGATAACTTTATCGGGCTTTTGAAAATTAAATATTGCCATAAATTTCGACTAAGTCAATTATTATTTGTTGTACAACTCTACGATTAATTGTTCTTTAATGTTTTCTGGAATTTGTAGTCTTGCAGGCACAGAAACGAAAGTTCCTTCTTTAAGATCATTGTTCCAAGTAATCCATTCATAAACATGACTTGAATTTGACAAAGAACGTTCGATAGCTTCTAAAGATTTAGATTTTTCACGAACTGCTACTTTATCACCAGGCTTAAGGTGGTAAGAAGGAATATTTACAACTTCACCATTAACAGTAATGTGTCTGTGAGATACGATTTGACGCGCACCTCTTCTAGATGGAGCAATTCCCATTCTAAAAACAACATTATCTAATCTTGCTTCACATAATTGTAATAAAACTTCACCAGTTACTCCTTTAGTTGCTGATGCTTTTTCGAATAAATTTCTGAATTGTTTTTCTAAAATTCCGTAAGAATATTTAGCTTTTTGCTTTTCCATTAACTGAACAGCGTACTCAGATTTTTTTCCTCTTTTTTTAGCCATCCCGTGTTGTCCAGGTGGGTAATTTCTTTTTTCGAATGATTTATCATCTCCGAAGATTGCTTCGCCAAATTTACGAGCGATTTTGGTTTTAGGACCAGTATATCTTGCCATTTTAAAAAAAATTTAAGGTAGAGATTATGAATTCAGGTCTAATCCTTCGATAATCTATGCTCTACCTTGTTTATACTATGAATAAATAAAATTAAACTCTACGTCTTTTTGGAGGACGACATCCGTTGTGAGGCATTGGAGTAACATCGATAATCTCAGTAACTTCAATTCCACCGTTATGAATAGAACGGATAGCAGACTCACGTCCGTTTCCTGGTCCTTTTACATAAACTTTCACTTTTTTAAGTCCTGCCTCAAGAGCTACTTTACTACAATCTTCTGCTGCCATTTGAGCTGCATACGGAGTGTTCTTTTTAGAACCTCTGAAACCCATTTTACCAGCTGAAGACCAAGAAATAACTTCACCTTTCTTATTAGTCAAAGAAATGATAATGTTGTTGAAAGTGGCAGAAATATGAGCTTCACCCGTTGATTCAACGATAACTTTACGTTTTTTTGCAGTTGCTTTAGCCATATTACTTATTATTTAGTTGCTTTTTTCTTGTTAGCAACAGTTTTTCTTTTACCTTTTCTTGTTCTAGAGTTATTTTTAGTTCTTTGCCCTCTTAACGGAAGACCAGATCTATGACGGATACCTCTGTAACAACCAATATCCATTAAACGTTTGATGTTTAAAGAAACTTCAGAACGTAATTCTCCTTCAATTTTGTAAAATGAAACTGCATCACGAATTGCTCCGATCTCGTCATCATTCCAATCTTGAACTTTTTTATCTTGGCTTACTTGAGCTTTTTCTAAAATCTCAATAGCTCTACTTTTTCCTAATCCAAAGATGTAGGTAAGTGCGATAACACCTCTCTTATTTTTTGGGATATCTACCCCTGCTATTCTTGCCATAATTATCCTTGTCTTTGTTTAAATCTAGGATTCTTTTTGTTTATTACGTACAATCTCCCTTTTCTACGCACGATAATGCACTCGGCACTTCTCTTTTTTACTGATGCTCTAACTTTCATAGTGAATATCCTTTAATATCGATAAGTAATTCTTGCTTTTGACAAATCGTAAGGACTCATTTCCAATTTCACTTTATCACCAGGTAATAACTTGATGTAATGCATACGCATTTTACCGGAAATATGAGCAATTACAATATGTCCATTTTCTAACTCTACACGGAACATCGCATTTGATAATGCTTCGATGATTGATCCGTCTTGTTCTATTGCTGATTGTTTTGCCATAAATATATTAAGCTACCGCTTTTCTATTTTTACCAGTCTTCATTAAACCATCATAATGTTTGTTTAACAAGTATGAATTGATTTGTTGAATAGTATCTATTGCAACTCCAACCATAATTATTAATGAGGTACCTCCAAAAAACATTGCCCAAGATTGTTGTACATCCATAATACTTACAACAATAGCTGGGAACACAGCAATCAAAGCAAGGAATAAAGATCCTGGGAAAGTTATTAAAGACATCACTTTATCAAGGAAGTCTGAAGTTTCAGCTCCCGGACGAACTCCAGGAATAAAACCACCACTTCTTTTTAAATCATCGGCCATTTTGTTAGTAGGAACAGTGATTGCAGTATAAAAGAATGTAAATACAATAATTAAAGTTGCAAATACAAAATTGTACCAAAATCCGAACATATTACTAAACGCACCAACAATAGATTGTGATGTGTCTGATTTAGACAATCCAGCTACAGCTGCAGGAATAAACATAATTGCCTGAGCAAAGATGATTGGCATAACTCCTGAAGCATTAAGCTTAAGAGGAATCCATTGTCTGTTACCACCAGCTAAATCCTGCTCGTAATCTCCAGTTGTCGTACGACGAGCGTACTGAACCGGGATTCTGCGTACTGCCATTGTAAGCAATACACAAGAAATGATCACTAATAACCACACGATAATCTCAATAACTAACAACATTGGACCTCCATTGTTATTGGTAACTCTGGTTGTGAATTCTTGTATAAAAGCTTGCGGTAAGCGTGCTAAAATACCAACCATAATCAATAATGAAATTCCATTTCCAATACCTTTATCTGTAATTTTTTCTCCAAGCCACATAGCAAAAATTGTACCTGTAACTAAGATAATAACTGACGAGAACAAAAATTCAGGTGAATTAAAGCCTAGTAAGAATGCACTACCAGGCAATGTTCTGTACAAATTATAGATATAAGTTGGACCTTGAACCAGTGTAATAGCTATAGTCAACCAACGAGTGATTTGATTAATCTTTTTTCTACCACTCTCTCCATCGTTTTGAAGTTTTTGCAAATAAGGAATCGCAATTCCCATTAACTGAACAACAATAGATGCAGAAATATAAGGCATAATACCTAAAGCAAAAACTGAAGCTTTAGAGAAAGCACCTCCTGTAAACATGTCCAGGATAGATCCTAAACCATTTTTAGTTTGTCCCGCTAAACCTGTTAACTGAGTTGCGTCAATTCCAGGAAGCGTAACGTGTGCACCAAAACGATATACTAAAAGCAATCCTAATGTAATTAAGATTCTATTTTTCAGTTCTTCGATTTTCCAAACATTACTTATTGATTCAATAAATTTCTTCATCTTAATAGATAAGTTATATAGTTACAGCTTCTCCACCAGCAGCTTCGATAGCAGCTTTTGCAGTAGCGGTAAATTTGTGGGCAGTTACTTTTAATTTTGCTTTCAACTCTCCTCTACCTAAAATCTTAACGATTTCATTTTTGGTAGCTAGACGATTTGCTACGAAATCTGTCATAGAAACAGAATCAGTAATCACACCATTGTCTACTAATAATTGAAGCGTATCTAAATTAACACCTTCGTATTCTTTACGATTGATGTTTGTGAAACCAAACTTAGGCACACGTCTTTGAAGTGGCATTTGTCCTCCTTCAAAACCAATCTTTTTAGAATAACCAGAACGAGATTTTGCTCCTTTGTGACCTCTTGCAGAAGTACCACCTTTTCCAGAACCTTCTCCTCTACCTAATCTTTTATTTTGATTGTGTGTTGACCCTTCAGCTGGTTGTAAGTTACTTAAATTCATAACAGTATTTGTTATTTAGCTTCTTCTACAGAAACTAAGTGTTTAACTTTGTTTATCATCCCAAGGATTGCAGGATTTGAATCATGCTCTACAACTTGTCCCATTTTACGTAGACCTAAAGCTTCCAAACCTCTTTTTTGAGAAAGAGGGCAGTTGATTTTGCTTCTTACTTGTTTTACTAATAATTTAGCCATAATTTCCTTGAATTAACCTTTAAAAACTTTTTCTAAAGAAACACCTCTTTGTTTTGCAACAGTATGAGCGCTTCTCATTTGTAATAAAGCATCAAAAGTTGCTTTTACCACGTTATGAGGATTTGATGATCCTTGAGATTTAGATAATACATCGTGAATACCTACTGATTCAAGAACTGAACGAACAGCTCCACCAGCAATAACTCCTGTACCATGAGAAGCAGGAATTAAGAATACACGTGCACCACCAAATTTACCTTTTTGTTCGTGAGGAACAGATTGTCCGTTCAAAGGAATTTTTACTAAATTTTTCTTAGCATCTTCTACTGCTTTCGCAATTGCTTCAGAAACATCTTTAGATTTTCCTAATCCATGACCAACTACTCCGTTTTCATCACCTACAACTACAATAGCAGAAAAACCGAAAGCTCTACCACCTTTTGTAACCTTAGTAACACGATTAACACTTACCAGACGATCTTTAAGTTCAAGACCACTTGGTTTTACCAATTCTACATTTTTGTATTTAGACATAATATATTAGAATTTAAGTCCAGCCGCTCTTGCGCCTTCTGCTAATGATTTAATACGACCGTGGTATAAATATCCACCTCTGTCAAAAGTGATGGTATCAATCCCGGCTTTTAACGCTTTCTCTGCAACTAGCTTTCCAACAGCAGCAGCTACTTCAACGTTAGTACCTTTTCCTATTTCTTTTTCTCTTGAAGATGCAGCTAATAAAGTAACTCCATTTACATCATCAATAAGTTGAGCGTAAATTTCTTTGTTACTTCTAAATACAGATAGTCTTGGGTTAGCAGCAGTACCACTAATCGATTTTCTAATTCTGAATCTAATTCTCTGTCTTCTATCAGATTTTGTTAATGACATAATCTTATTTTTTAAGCTGATTTACCTGCTTTTCTTCTTAATACTTCACCCACAAATTTAACACCTTTTCCTTTGTATGGCTCAGGCTTACGGAAACCTCTGATTTTCGCAGCAACCTGACCTAAAAGTTGTTTATCAAATGATGTTAATTTTACGATAGGGTTCTTTCCTTTTTCAGATATTGTTTCTAAACTTACTTCTGGAGCAATTTCTAAAACAATATTGTGAGAATATCCAAGAGCTAAATCTAACTTTTGACCTTGGTTTGAAGCTCTATAACCAACTCCAACTAATTCAAGTTCTTTTGTAAAACCTTCAGATACACCAACAATCATATTACTGATTAAAGATCTGTACAATCCGTGTTTTGCTCTTTGGTCTTTATGATCAGACGATCTTTCAACTTGTACTTGATCGCCTTCAACTTTTACAGTTACGTCCGAAAACTCCTGAGATAGTTGACCTTTTTTTCCTTTTACTGTAATGATACCGTCCTTAACTTCTACAGTTACGTCAGCAGGGATTACAATTGGGCTTTTACCTATTCTTGACATCTTATTTAGTCTTTAAAATTAGTATACGTAACAAATTACTTCACCACCTACATTTAATTGTTTCGCTTGTTTTCCAGTCATAAGACCTTTTGAAGTTGAAACAATAGCAATTCCTAATCCGTTAAGGATTCTTGGTAATTTGGCAGCACCTGCGTATTTACGTAAACCAGGTTTACTAATTCTTTGGATATCTTTAATTACAGGCTCTTTAGTATCTTTATCATACTTCAAAGCGATCTTGATTGAACCCTGAACAGAGTTGTCTTCAAATTTGTAACTCAAGATATAACCTTGATCAAATAAGATCTTAGTTATTTCTTTTTTTAGATTAGAAGCTGGAATTTCAACAACTTTGTGGTTTGCAGCCACAGCGTTACGAACTCTAGTCAAATAATCTGCAATAGGATCTGTATACATATGTATTTGATTGCGATTATGGTTTTCGGGAGACACCCGTCTCCCGAACCTTTAATCAATTAAAATTATTTTTCGGTTTGCAAAAGTAATAACTTATTGCGAGATTACCAAGAAGCCTTTTTTACTCCAGGGATTAATCCATTATTTGCCATCTCACGGAAAGTTACACGTGAAATACCAAATTGACGAATATAACCTCTTGGTCTACCTGTTAATTTACAACGGTTGTGTAAACGAACTGGTGAAGCATTTTTAGGTAATCTTTGTAAGCCTTCATAATCTCCAGCTTCTAATAAAGCTTTTCTTTTTTCAGCGTACTTAGCTACCGTTTTCTCTCTTTTCACCTCACGGGCTTTCATTGATTCTTTAGCCATGTCTTAATTCTTTTTAAAAGGTAAACCTAATTCAGCCAATAACGACTTTGCTTCTTTGTCTGTTTTTGCAGTAGTAACAAAAGTAATATCCATTCCTGAAATTTTGTTTACTTTGTCAATATCAATTTCAGGGAAAATGATTTGCTCTAAAACTCCAAGATTGTAATTACCTCTTCCGTCGAAACCAGTAGCTTTGATACCACTAAAATCTCTAACGCGTGGTAAAGCAGAAGTAATAAGTCTATCTAAAAACTCATACATTCTCTCTCCACGTAAAGTAACTTTTGCTCCAATAGGCATCCCTTTTCTCAATTTGAATGACGCAACGTCTTTCTTTGAAATTGTAGATACTGCTTTTTGTCCAGTGATCTTTGTTAACTCATCAACTGCATAGTCAATAAGTTTTTTATCAGATACAGCTGCACCAACTCCACGGCTCAAAACGATTTTTTCAAGTTTAGGAACTTGCATTACGTTTGTATATCCGAATTCTTCTTTAAGAGCAGAGATTACTCTACTCTTATATTCTTCTTTTAGTCTAGGTGTATATGCCATTACTATAGTACTTGATTAGATTTTTTTGAAAATCTTACTTTCTTATCTCCTTCTACTCTAATACCAACTCTAGTTGTTTCCTTAGTTTTAGGATCAATTAGTGAAATGTTAGATATTTGTATAGAAGCTTCTTTCTTAACGATACCACCTTGAGGGTTTTTAGCACTTGGTTTTGTATGTTTTGAAACCATGTTTACACCTTCAACTATCGCTTTATTTTTCTCACGGTAAACACGTAACACTTTACCTTCAGCACCTTTATGGTCTCCGGCAATAACTCTTACGATATCTCCTGATTTTATTTTTAGCTTTATCATCTTAAAACGAATTAAAGCACTTCTGGTGCTAATGATACAATTTTCATGAATTGTTTTTCACGAAGTTCTCTTGCTACCGGACCAAAAACACGTGTTCCTCTCATTTCCCCTGCAGCGTTCAAAAGAACACATGCATTATCATCGAAACGGATATAAGAACCATCAGCTCTTCTCACTTCTTTTTTGGTACGTACAACAACTGCAGTTGAAACAGCTCCTTTTTTCACGTTTCCGTTTGGAGTTGCATCTTTAATAGATACTACAATCTTGTCACCAACAGAGGCATACCTTCTTTTGGTACCTCCTAAAACACGGATAGTTAAAACTTCTTTTGCTCCCGTGTTATCTGCTACTTTTAGTCTTGATTCCTGTTGTACCATAATTATTTAGCTCTTTCTAAGATTTCAACTAATCTCCAACATTTTGTTTTACTTAAAGGACGCGTTTCGCTAATTCTTACAGTATCTCCAATGTTACAGTCGTTTGTTTCGTCGTGTGCAACATATTTCTTAGTTTTCAACACGAACTTACCGTATAATGGGTGCTTTACTTTTCTTACTTCAGCAATAACAATAGACTTATCCATTTTATTTGAAGTAACAACACCTATTCTTTCTTTTCTTAAATTTCTTTTTTCTTCCATCTTTCAGCAGAATACAATTATTGTAACTCTCTTTTAGTTAACTCTGTAGCCAATCTTGCAACTGTTCTTCTTACACTTCTAATTTGAAGTGGGTTCTCAATTGGAGAAATAGCGTGAGCCATTTTTAGGTCAGCATATATTTTCTTAGTTTGACTAAGTTTTTCTTGCAACTCCGCTGCAGAAAGATCTTTTATTTCTGATTGTTTCATAATATAAATTTAATTATGCTTCGAAATCTCTAGCAACGACGAATTTAGTTTTTACTGGAAGTTTTTGAGCTGCAAGACGTAAAGCCTCTTTTGCAACTGACAATGGAACTCCTCCAACTTCAAACATAATTCTTCCTGGTTTAACAACAGCAGCCCAATACTCAACTGCTCCTTTACCTTTACCCATACGTACTTCAAGAGGTTTCTTAGTAATAGGCTTGTCTGGAAATATTTTAATCCATAATTGTCCTTCTCTCTTCATGTAACGAGTTGCAGCGATACGTGCAGCTTCAATTTGACGAGAAGTCAAGAACATTCCATCTTCATGTACAGATTTAATACCAAACATTCCATTAGAAAGTTCATGCCCTCTTTGAGAGTTACCTTTCATCTTACCTTTTTGTACCTTACGGTATTTTGTTCTTTTAGGCTGTAACATTTTTCTTTAGTTTAAAAATTTACTTTCTTTTACGAGCGTCTGGTTTTCCACCTTTATTAAAAGGCTTTCTGTCTCCTCTTGGAGAATCGCCACCTTTACCACCACCAGTTCCAGATTGTTTTTTATCCATTCCTGCAAGTGGAGAAAGATCTCTCTTTCCATAAACTTCACCTTTCATGATCCATACTTTGATACCCATTCTACCATAAGTAGTATGAGCTTCAGCCAAAGCATAATCAATATCAGCTCTGAAAGTTGATAGAGGAATTCTACCTTCTTTGAAACCTTCTGAACGCGCCATCTCAGCACCATTCAAACGACCAGAAATCAAAACTTTGATACCTTCAGCGTTCATACGCATAGAAGCAGCAATAGCCATTTTGATTGCACGTCTGTAAGAAATACGGCTTTCGATTTGACGAGCGATGCTTGTCGCCACAAGATAAGCATCTAACTCAGGTCTTTTAATTTCAAAGATGTTGATTTGAACCTCTTTGTCAGTAACTTTCTTAAGTTCTTCTTTCAACTTGTCTACCTCTTGTCCACCTTTTCCGATAATGATACCAGGTCTAGCAGTAGTGATAGTAACGGTTACAAGTTTCAAAGTTCTCTCGATGATTACTTTAGATACACTAGCTTTTGATAAACGAGCGTGGATATACTTTCTGATTTTGTGATCTTCGGCAAGTTTATCACCGTAGTCATTTCCACCATACCAGTTTGAGTCCCACCCTCTGATGATACCAAGTCTATTTCCAATTGGATTTGTCTTTTGTCCCATGCTGCTTAAGAATTGCTTTGTGTGTTATTGATAGCTCCAAGCACGATTGTAACGTGGTTAGAACGTTTTCTTATTCTGTGTGCACGACCTTGTGGAGCTGGACGAAGTCTTTTCAACATCATTCCACCATCTACTCTGATCTCTTTAACAAATAATCCAGCTTCTTCTAAATTACCTTCACTATTTTTTTGCTCCCAGTTGTTGATTGCAGATAATAATAGTTTCTCTAATTTTCTTGAAGCTTCTTTAGAACTGAATCTTAAGATGTTAAGTGCTCTTTCTACCTTCTGACCTCTTACCAAGTCCGCTACTAAGCGCATTTTTCTAGGTGAAGTAGGGCAGTTATTCAATTTTGCGAAAGCAATAGACTTATTAGCCTCTTTTCTCGCATCTGCTGTTTCTCTTTTACGAACTCCCATTGCTTCTTTTATTTTTTACCTTTATTTTTTGCTCCAGCATGACCTCTAAAAGATCTAGTTGGTGAAAACTCTCCTAATTTGTGACCTACCATGTTTTCTGTTACGTAAACCGGTACAAATTGACGACCGTTATGAACTGCGATAGTTTGTCCAACGAAATCCGGAGTAATCATGGAAGCTCTAGACCAAGTCTTTACAACTGCATTTTTACCACTTTCTACGTTTTCCTGAACTTTCTTGTCTAACTTATAATGAACGAAAGGTCCTTTTTTTAATGAACGTGCCATATCTTATTATTTCTTTCTACGTTCTACGATATACTTGTTACTCGGGTTTTTCTTAGAACGAGTTCTGTAACCTTTAGCTGGCAATCCGTTTCTTGAACGTGGGTGCCCTCCAGAAGAACGTCCTTCACCACCTCCCATAGGGTGATCAACTGGGTTCATCGCTACTGGTCTAGTTCTAGGTCTTCTTCCTAACCATCTTGTTCTACCTGCTTTTCCAGATACAACTAATTGGTGATCAGAATTAGAAACAGCTCCAATTGTAGCCGAACATGTTAACAAGATCAATCTTGTCTCTCCAGATGGCATTTTAATTGTAGCGTATTTTCCGTCTCTTGCCATTAACTGAGCAAAAGTTCCAGCTGAACGAGCAATAACTGCTCCTTGTCCTGGACGTAACTCAATACAAGATATAACAGTTCCAAGAGGAATTCTGCTTAAAGGCAATGTATTACCAATCTCTGGTTGAGATTCTGGACCAGAAACTAATTTCTGACCAACTTTCAATCCGTTTTGAGCGATAATATAAGTTTTCTCTCCATCAGCATAAGCTAATAAAGCGATAAATGCAGTACGATTTGGATCGTATTCGATTGATTTCACAGTAGCTGGAATTCCAACTTTAGTTCTTTTGAAATCAATAATACGATATCTCTGCTTGTGACCACCACCCGTATAACGCATGGTCATCTTTCCTTGACTATTTCTACCTCCAGAGTTTTTTATCGGCGCTATCAAAGAGCGTTCCGGCTTATCAGTTGTAATGGCGTCATAACCATTCACAACTCTAAATCGCTGACCTGGGGTAATAGGTTTTAATTTTCTTACTGACATTTTTCTATCTTAGATATTGTTGTAAAAATCAATTGTTTCTCCTTCTTGTACTTGTACAATTGCTTTTTTAATAGCATTTGTCTTTCCACTGATTAAACCACTTTTAGTGTATTTTGTAGTTCTGTCCGGTCTTACGTTCATCGTGTTAACTGAAACGATAGTTACTCCATAAGCAGCTTCAACAGCTTTCTTAATTTGAACTTTGTTTGCTTTTTTGTCAACAACGAATCCGAAGCGGTTTAAAACTTCACTTTCTTTGGTTACTTTTTCCGTTACTATAGGTCTAATTATGATGCTCATACTCCTATTATTTGCTTAAATTTTCTTCGATTAACTCCAAAGAACCTTCTAAAAGCACTAAATTGTTAGTGTTTAAAATAGCGTAAGTGCTTAATTCTGAGCTAGTTACGACATTAGAAGCCTTTAAATTGCGTGACGACAAATATACATTTTTATTCGTCTCTCCCAACACAAATAGAGATTTTTTATTTTCTAACCCTAAAGCTTTCAAAACGTTAATGAAATTTTTAGTGTTTGGCGCTTCAAAATTAAAGTCTTCAAGAACGATAATATTCGACTCTTTTGCTTTGATTGAGAAAGCTGATTTTCTTGCCAATCTTTTCAAGCCTTTATTCAATTTAAATGAATAACTTCTTGGTCTTGGTCCGAAAATTGTTCCACCACCTTTAAACAATGGATTTTTGATACTTCCCGCACGAGCTGTACCAGTTCCTTTTTGTTTTTTAATCTTACGTGTACTTCCTGTCACTTCAGCTCTTTCTTTAGCTTTGTGAGTTCCTTGTCTTTGATTAGCAAGATATTGCTTAACATCAAGGTATACAGCGTGATTGTTTGGTTCAATTGCGAATACTGAATCAGAAAGTTGAACTTTTCTTCCAGTATCTTTTCCGTTGAAATCTAATACTTTTACTTCCATTACTTCTGAATGATTACATAAGAGTTTTTATGTCCAGGAACACATCCTTTAATAACAAGTAGGTTCTTTTCAGCCACTACTTTTAAAACTCTAAGGTTTTGAACTTTTACATTGTCTCCTCCCATTCTTCCAGCCATACGCATTCCTTTAAATACTCTAGATGGATAAGAAGATGCTCCTACAGAACCTGGCGCTCTTAAACGGTTGTGTTGACCGTGAGTTGCTTGTCCAACACCACCAAATCCGTGACGTTTAACAACCCCTTGAAAACCTTTACCTTTAGATACACCTTGTACATCTACAAATTCTCCTTCAGAAAAAATAGAAACATCAATAAGATCTCCTAATTTTTGCTCAGTTGCAAAATCTTGAAATTCAACGACTTTTTTCTTAGCTACAGTTCCAGCTTTTTTAAAGTGACCTAAAGCCGCTTTTGTGGAATGTTTCTCGTTTTTGTCATCGAAACCAAGTTGCAACGCTTCGTACCCGTCAACACCTTTGGTTCTGACTTGGGTAACAACACAAGGACCAGCTTCGATTACTGTACAAGGAATGTTTTTCCCGTTTTCGTCGAAAATACTAGTCATGCCGATTTTTTTACCAATTAACCCAGACATAAATATTAATTATTAATTACTAAAATTCCCTTCAATTTGAAAATAACAGAAATTCCCAAACAGGGAGTGCAAAAGTAGATATTAAAATTGAATATACCAAACAGTTAGAAAAATTAAATCGCTCATTATCAAAAACCAAGCATCAAAACAACTTCAAAAACAACCTTATTTTTTTCCAATAACGAAATCATTTTTTACATTTTCAGCACATTCACGCTTAACAATTAATCAATAAATTCACAACAAAAAACACCCGAATCCCCTTAAAACAAAGGACTTTATAAAAATTTACAGAAAAAATAAAAATAAAAAAACTCAAAATCACACCGTCAAAAAGCAATATTATAAAACAAAAAAAAAGCGAGACATTTCTGACTCGCTTTTTATATAAAAAATATAAAAAAATTATACTTTTATCTCTACTTCTACTCCACTTGGCAATTCAAGTTTCATTAAAGCATCAATAGTTTTAGATGAAGATGAATAAATATCAATCAATCTCTTGTATGACATTACTTCAAATTGCTCTCTCGCTTTTTTGTTAACGTGCGGAGAACGTAACACAGTGAAAAGTTTTTTGTGAGTTGGCAATGGAATTGGACCTGTTACAACTGCACCAGTAGTTTTTACTGTTTTCACGATCTTTTCAGCAGATTTATCTACCAACATGTGATCGTAAGACTTTAGTTTTATTCTGATTTTTTGACTCATTTTCTTAAGAATTAAGCGTTACCTTTTGCTTTTTTAATTACCGCTTCTGAAATATTAGAAGGCGTTTCTGCATAGTGAGAAAACTCCATTGTTGAAGTAGCTCTACCTGAAGACAATGTTCTTAATGTTGTAACATATCCAAACATTTCAGATAAAGGCACATCAGCTTTAATAGTTTTAGCCCCATTTCTATCACCCATATCATTAACCTGACCTCTACGACGGTTCAAGTCACCTACGATATCACCCATGTTTTCTTCAGGAGTAATAACCTCGATTTTCATGATTGGCTCAAGAATAACAGCTCCGGCAGCACGTCCTGATTCTTTATAACCCATTCTTGCAGCTAACTCAAAAGATAATGCATCAGAATCCACAGGGTGGAAAGATCCATCAGTTAAAGTTACTTTCAAACTATCCACAGCATATCCTGCTAACGGACCAGTTTTCATAGCCTCTCTAAATCCTTTTTCAACAGCTGGAATATATTCTTTAGGAACGTTACCACCTTTTACAGCATTAATAAACTGTAATCCTACAGGAACTTTACCATCAACTTCATCAGCAGGCTCAATTGTAAATACGATATCACCGAATTTACCACGACCTCCAGATTGTTTCTTATAAGTCTCTCTATGCGTAGCTGATCTTGTAAAAGCTTCTTTGTATTCAACCTGAGGCTCACCTTGGTTTACTTCAACTTTGAATTCACGTTTCATACGATCTACTAAGATATCTAAGTGAAGCTCACCCATACCTGAGATAATCGTTTGACCTGAAGCCTCATCAGTTCTAACTGTAAACGTTGGATCTTCTTCAGCTAATTTAGCCAAAGCCATACCCATTTTATCTACGTCAGCTTTAGTTTTAGGCTCAATAGCGATACCAATTACCGGATCAGGGAATTTCATAGACTCCAAAATAATTGGATTCTTTTCATCACATAATGTATCTCCAGTTTTAATATCTTTAAATCCTACAGCAGCTCCAATATCTCCAGCCTCAATAAATTCGATTGGATTTTGCTTGTTAGCGTGCATTTGGTAAATACGAGAAATTCTTTCTTTGTTACCAGAACGAGTATTTAAAACATAAGAACCAGCATCTAAACGACCAGAATAAGCACGGAAGAAAGCTAAACGACCTACGAATGGGTCAGTAGCAATTTTAAATGCCAAAGCAGCAAACGGCTCTTTTACATCTGGCTTACGCAAGATTTTAGTTTGATCTTCTTCTAATAAATCAGCATCATCAGGATGAATTCCTTCAATACCTTCTTTATCCAAAGGAGATGGTAAATATTTACAAACTGCATCTAACATGAATTGAACTCCTTTGTTTTTGAAAGAAGAACCAGCAAGCATAGGAATGATCGCCATATCAATTGTAGCAGCTCTTAAAGCATTGTTAATCTCATCTTCAGTAATAGAGTTCTCATCCTCCATGTACTTATCTAAAAGATTTTCATCGTAAGTAGCAATTTCTTCGATAAGGATAGAACGATATTGTCTAACCTCGTCAACCATATCAGCTGGAATATCAACGATATCAAAAGTAGCTCCTTGAGTCTCATCATGCCATACAATAGCCTGATTTTTAACTAAGTCAACGATACCTTTAAAATCAGCCTCATCACCAATAGGCAAAGTAATTGCAACCGCATTCGATTTCAACATATCTTTAACCTGTCCGCATACTCCTAAAAAGTTAGCACCTTGACGGTCCATTTTATTTACGAATCCCATACGAGGAACTCTATATTGATCAGCAAGTCTCCAGTTAGTTTCAGACTGAGGCTCAACACCATCAACTGCACTAAACAAAAATACTAAACCATCCAATACACGCAAAGAACGATTTACCTCTACAGTAAAGTCAACGTGCCCAGGAGTATCAATAATATTAAAGTGGTAAGGCAATGATTCCGGAAGAACTTTACCTTGCTCTGTTGGAAAATTCCAAGTACAAGTTGTAGCAGCAGAAGTAATTGTAATACCTCTTTCCTGCTCTTGCGCCATCCAGTCCATTGTTGCAGCACCATCATGCACCTCACCAATTTTATGTGACTTTCCAGTATAAAAAAGAATACGCTCAGTAGTTGTTGTTTTACCAGCATCAATGTGAGCAGCAATTCCGATATTTCTTGTATATTTTAAATCTCTAGCCATTTCTTTACGAATTAAAATCTAAAGTGAGAGAATGCTTTGTTAGCTTCTGCCATTTTGTGAGTATCCATTCTTTTCTTAACCGCAGCACCTTCTTCTTTAGCAGCCGCTAAACATTCTGACGCTAAACGTTGTGCCATAGATTTTTCGTTTCTTCTTCTTGAATAAAGTATTAACCACTTCATTGCCATAGAAATTTTTCTGTCTGGACGAATCTGCATTGGAATTTGAAATGTAGCTCCACCTACTCTACGGCTACGTACTTCTACGTGAGGCATAACGTTTGTTAAAGCATCTTTCCAAATTTCTAATGAAGTTTTCTCATCATTTTGCTTTTTAGATTCGATGATATCAATTGCATCATAAAATACTTTGAAAGCTGTAGATTTCTTACCATCCCACATTAAGTTGTTCACGAAACGTGTTACCAATTGGTCATTAAACCTTGGATCTGGTAAAAGTGGTCTTTTCTTTGCCGCTCTTTTTCTCATGTCTTTTTTTTAAATAAAAAGTTATAGGTTATCCGTTAAATGTTATGTGTTACAGATTTCAAGCACATGCTTAAAACCCCAACCCTTAACTCCTAACCTCCAACTCTTAACGTTTTAAATTACTTTTTTGCTTCTTTTGGGCGTTTAGCACCGTACTTAGATCTTCTTTGCGTTCTTCCTGCAACTCCTGACGTGTCAAGCGCTCCACGAACGATATGATATCTAACACCTGGTAAATCTTTTACCCTTCCACCTCGCACTAATACTATCGAGTGCTCTTGTAAATTGTGTCCTTCTCCAGGGATGTAAGCATTCACTTCATTACCATTTGTCAAACGTACACGCGCAACTTTACGCATTGCAGAGTTTGGTTTTTTTGGTGTAGTAGTGTAAACACGCGTACAAACCCCTCTTCTTTGAGGACAAGAATCTAAAGCAACCGATTTACTCTTCTTAGTGATCTGAGTTCTTCCTGTTCTTACTAATTGTTGAATTGTTGGCATAATTAATACTAAAAATTTATTATGTATATTAAATTCCCGCTTTTTACGGGGTTGCAAATGTATAAAATATTTTTCACTATACAAACGTTAATTCATTAATTTTCAATAACATTATTTAAGCATGTGATTTTACAAACAAACAATAGATATTTGTAATACTTTTAATTTAATGAAACAATTGCTTTTGAAATCGCTTTTACCACTCCTGTTTTTCCTAATCGGCATCTCTTCTTGTGCTCAAAATCTTCATTTACAAATTAAAGGAGCGAATCAAATCGAAACACAAATTATTGATTCCCTGAATTATTCAGAAAATCACACTAACATAAAATCCCTTTTCGAAGAAGTTAAAAATGTATCTGAAAAATTAACGAAACAAGGATATCTCGACCACGCTATACTTGAAACAAAAAAAACAAACGATAGCACTTTTATCTCAAAAATCGACTTAAAAAACAAAACAAAAGAAGTCCATATATATATAGGAACGAATCACAGTTTTTTTGATGAAGCAAAAATCAAAAACGACACTTTAATTCTAGCATATGAAGAACTGGAAAATTATCTAAACCAAAAAACATTAGATGCCGAAAAAGCTGGTTTTGCCTTAAACAAACTAAAACTTGAAAACCTCCAAAAAAAGAATTCCATAATTTACGCGGAGTTAAACTATAAATCCGAAAAAAAACGCATCGTAAATTCCATTATTCTAACCCAAACTGACCCGACAAAAAGGGATTATTTCCCAAAAGGACATTTAAAACAGCTTAAAAAGAAATACCTAAACAAGACTTTCAATCAGGAAATCATAAAACAATTATATAACGATATCAATGCATTTGAATTCACCTCCCAAACTAAATATCCGGAGGTATTATTCACAACTGATTCTACAAAAATATACACCTATGTAGAAAAAAGACAAGCAAACACTTTTGACGGCTACATTGGTTTTTCTAATGACGAAAATAAAAAAACAACTCTGAATGGATATCTGGACCTATCACTCTTAAACACTCTTCATGCAGGCGAGCAATTTTCACTGTATTGGAAAAGTGACGGAAATCAACAAAAGACCTTCAATACCAAAATCGAGATCCCTTATATATTTCAGTCTTCATTAGGCATTAAAGCACAATTAAATATTTTCAAACAGGACAGCACTTTTCAAAACACCAAAACTGCAATTGATTTAGGTTATTTCCTAAACTACAATACACGGTTATATTTAGGCTATCAATCGACAGAATCGAGTGACATTCAAAACACAAACAACACCACAATTAGCGACTACAAAAATTCATACATCACTTCTACTCTTGAGTACAAAAAAACAGATTATCTCCAAAGTTTATTCCCGAAAAAAGCCTCCCTCAACCTTCTATTAGGCTACGGGAAAAGAGATACCAACAACACCCCTAAAACCGTCGAATCCAGTAAACAATTCTACACCAACCTTAACCTTTCTTATAATTTTGAGCTAAACAAGAAAAACTTCATCTACATAAATCCACAAATCCTTTATCTAAAAAGTCAAAATTACATTACCAACGAATTGTTTCGATTTGGAGGAACAAACTCTATAAGAGGTTTTGCAGAAAACAGTCTCCAGGGCAATTTCGCCTCTATGCTACTCACCGAATACAGATACAAAGTCTCTAACAACCTGTATATCAATTCCATTATCGATTTTGCCATTTATCAAGATTTAAGCAACACTCAAAATCTTAATAAATTACAAAAATTATCAGGAGTCGGAATCGGCACAACCATCCAGACAACAAGTGGCCTGCTCCGCATTAATCTCAGTAATGGCGGGGAAAATCTTCAGGAAATAAAATTATTTAACACAATCGTTAACATACACTACAATGTTAAATTTTAACGTTGTGAGAAAATTCACCAAAACGACATTCCTATTATTAACAAATTATTAAGGAATAAAAAATACCGAAAAATTCTAAATAATAGCACCCAATATATCAGATTAATCTCAGTATTGACGGGGAAAACACCCAATAAACCTAATTATTTAACACAATGATTACAATATGTTACAATGTTAAATTTTAGCATTGTGAGAAAATTCAACAACACAACACTAGGATTATTAACAAATTATTATGAATATTGTAAGACTAATTCAAAATAATTACAAAAATGAAACCAAAGTTCAATGGATTTTTAGTACTACTTTTAGTACTATTCGCGCAACTAACCTTTGCGCAAGAAAGAGCCGTTTCGGGAACTGTTACCGATGATGCAGGTATGCCACTACCAGGGGTAAGCGTACAAATCAAAGGAACCAAAACAGGCACACAGACCGATTTTGATGGTAAATATTCCATCAAAGCAACGACAAGTCAAATTTTAGTATTTAGTTACATCGGCATGAAGACTCAGGAAATTGCCGCCAGCTCATCACAAGTAAACACAAAATTATCCGGAGATGCCCAGCAACTGGAAGGAGTTGTAGTAACCACAGCGATGGGTATTAAAAGAGAAAAAAAATCTTTAGGATATGCTTCTCAACAAATTTCAGGAAAAGATGTTAACGGCGGAGCAGGAAACACCAACGTTGCCAATTTATTATCCGGTAAAGCTGCGGGTGTAGAAGTTCAAAGAAACAACAACTTCGGAGGTTCTACAAACGTTGTAATTAGAGGTAATAAATCACTTACCGGAAATAACCAGGCTCTTTGGGTTATTGACGGTGTGCCTATTGACAACTCCAACTCAAACGTTTCTTCGCAACAAGTCGGAGGCGGCGGTTACGATTACGGTAACAATGCCTCGGATATCAACCAGGAAGATATTGAAAGCATCAACATCCTAAAAGGAGCTGCTGCAACAGCATTATATGGATCCAGAGCTGCAAATGGAGTTGTAATGGTTACCACTAAAAAAGGAAAATCAGACAACAAAATCGGTTTTTCGTTCTCAAGCGGATTCACAAACGGAAGTGTTGACAAATCAACTTTTCCTAAATATCAAAACAGATATGGGTCAGGATACGGTATTGGCTCCTCATTTTTAGGAACTGGTACACCAGATACTGTAGACACATCAAATGATGCCTCTGACGGAGACGCTTTTGATAACCAACCAGTTTACCAATGGGATGCTTTTACTCCTTTCTCGCCAAACTACGGAAAAGCCACTCCATGGACAGCTGCAAAAAATGGCCCTGTAACTTTCTTTAATAATGCTCATACTTTTGTTAATAGCATTGCATTAGAAAAATCAACTGACAGATCAAGCTTATCATTGACTTATGTAAACACTAATCAAACTGGTATTCTTCCAAACAGTGAATTGAAAAAAAATCAGATAAGTGCAAGATTTAGTCAAAAAGTTACCGATAAACTTACCGCTAATGCTTATGCGGCCGTTACCCTACAAAGCACTGTAGGTAGAAACTCAACTGGTTATAACGATAACATTATGGGTAACTTCAGACAATGGTGGCAAACCAACACTGACGTTCAAGCGCAAAAAGATGTTTACTTTGCATCAGGCGGTCAAAACATAACCTGGAACTGGACTGATCCGACAGATCCTTCAGGTCTAAAACCAGCATATTGGGACAATCCTTATTTCACACGTTATCAAAATTATTCTTCTGATGACAGAACCCGTTTATTCAGCTACGCTTCCCTTAATTATGAAATAGCTCCATGGTTAAGTGCATTAGGAAGAGTCTCACTTGACACCTATAAGCAACTTCAGGAAGAAAGAAGAGCTGTCGGGTCAATTGCTTCAGGATTTGGTCTTTCTCCTGTTAATGAATCATCAGGATATCAAAGAAACGACATCAACTTTCAGGAAATCAACTATGATTTCATGTTAAACTTCAACAAAAAGTTTGGTGAAGACATTAGTTTAAATGGAGTAATTGGAACCAACATCAGAAGAAACAAACGAGACAATGTCCTTTCTTCAACTATCGGAGGTTTAGTTACTCCAGGAATTTATGCTTTATCTAACTCACGCTTAGATTTACCATTTCCAAAAGAAGCCAAAGTATCATCAGGTGTTAACGGAATCTATGCCCAGGGATCTATTGGTTATTTAGACACTTATTTTGTAGATGCCTCTATTAGAAGAGATGTTTCTTCGACATTACCTGACAATAACAACTCTTATGTTTATCCAGCGGTTTCCGGATCATTCCTTTTCTCAAACGTAGTAAAGGCAGACTGGTTAAATTTTGGAAAATTCAGAGTGAACTATGCTGAAGTAGGAAATGATGCAGATGCACTTCAACTAAACAACACTTACACAAGAGTTCCTAACTTTCAAGGACAACCTCTTTACACAAACTCCTTATTACTTCCATTCCGTAGCATTAACAAAAACCCAGACCTTAAACCGGAAAGAACAAAATCTTTCGAGGTTGGTCTAGAGACAAGTTTATTAAACAGACGTCTAGGATTTGACATTACCTACTACAAAACAAACTCAGTTGACCAGATTGTTGCAGCAGCAGTATCTTCAGGATCCGGCTTTACGAATGCACTTGTTAACGGTGGAAACATCGAAAACAAAGGTTTTGAAATTCAATTAAACGGAACTCCAATTAAAACAAAAGACTTTAGCTGGGAAATAATTGTAAACTGGTCAAACAATAGAAGTAAAGTTATCACATTACCAAATGGACTAGACAATCTTCAATTAGGTGCATTCCAAGGCGGTGTTACAGTTAACGCAGCTCCTGGTGAAGCTTATGGCGCCCTAAAAGGAACTGATTTCGTTTACACAAACGGACAGCCAACAATAGATCAAGCCACAGGTAAATACATGATCACTACATCTTCAAACAACACAATCGGAAACATTACTCCGGATTGGATTGGTGGGGTTAGAAACAAATTTACTTATAAAAATTTGACTTTTGGATTCTTAATTGACACTCAAAAAGGCGGAGACATCTTCTCACTAGATATGTACTACGGGCTTGCATCAGGGCTATACAGAGAAACAGCTGTAGGAGACATTAGAGAGAATGGTCTTTTAAATCCTGGAGTTGCTCCTAACGGAACTCCAAACACTGTAAAAACAAAAGGTGGATCAATCGCAAACAGCATGGGCTACCAAGCTGCACCAAACAAAGCTTTTATTTACGACGCCTCGTTTGTTAAACTTAGAGAAGTATCTATCACTTACAACTTCCCTAAAAGCATGTTCGAAAATACATTCATAAACGCAGCATCAGCAAGTTTAGTTGGTTCGAACTTATGGATAATTCATAAAAACCTACCATACGCAGACCCAGAAAGTGGACTATCATCAGGAAACAGCTCAAGAGGCTATTCAGTTGGATCTCTTCCAACTACCAGAGATATTGGTTTTAACTTAACATTCAAATTTTAATACAGAACAAAATGAAAAAAATACTATATGCATTAGGAATCATGCTTCTCACAGTTTCATGTGACGACAGCAGCCTAACAGACTTAAATGTAGATGTAAAAAACCCTTCTGTAGTACCCCCTAGCACTTTATTTACAAATGCTGAAAAAAACTTAACAGAGCAACTTGTCAACACCAATGTAAACAGAAACATATTCAGACTAGTAAACCAACAATGGACTGAGACCACTTATTTGGATGAATCTAATTACAACTGGGTAACCCGTAAAATTTCAGACAATCACTGGGACAGACTTTATGCGGGACCACTTGCTGATTTATCTCAAGCGAAGGGCTTTCTGGAAAAAGATGTAATCTCACCTACAGATCCTGAATTTGCACAAAAAACTATAGTCAAAAAGAACCAATTAATCCTTATTGACATATTAACTGTTTATACGTACCAAATTTTAGTAGACACTTTTGGCGATGTTCCTTACTCAGAAGCCCTAAAAGGATCGGGAGATTATCTACCTAAGTATGATAAAGCCGTGGATATCTACAAAGACTTAATCGTACGTTTAAATAAAGACATTGCCGGATTAGACACTTCAAAACCAGCCTTTGGCTCTGCTGAAGTTATCTACAAAGACAACCTAACTGCCTGGATTAAGTTTGCCAATAGCATCAAACTTAAATTAGGAATCAACTTAAAATCATCTGGTCTTGAATCAGCAATTGCAGACGCAGCAATCATCTCCGGCGCAGCAGGCGGATTCACATCAAATGCTGATAACGCAAAACTTCCTTATATGTTAGATCTTCCAAACACCAACCCACTTTATGTAGATATGGTATTCTCAGGAAGAAATGACTTTGTTGTAGCAAAACCATTTGTAGACAAACTGGTCGCACTAAATGACCCAAGAAAAACACCTTACTTCAGACCAACTTATAAAGACACAAATGCTGCAGGTGACTTAATTACTGTAACAGGTTATAGAGGTGGAATTGTTGGAATAAAAAACTCTCAATCAAGATACACTCATGCAAGTGACAAAATTAAAGCTCCGGACTTTAGCGGTACTTTATTAGATTATGCCGAAGTAGAATTCTTATTAGCAGAAGCTTCCGGAAGAGGAGTTGCTGTTGGAGGAACAATTGCTTCACATTACAATGCAGCAATTCTGGCTTCTATGGAAGACTGGGGAGTTTCATTGGCAGATGCAAATACCTACCTTGCCCAACCTGCTGTAGCTTATGCAACAGCTACAGGAACCTGGCAGCAAAAAGTAGGAGAACAAGCATGGTATGCATTGTTCAACAGAGGATTTGAAGGCTGGACATCAACAAGAAGACTAGACTTCCCAGTTTTGACAGCACCAGCAAGTGCAGACGCAGCTGCCGAAGGTAAGGTTCCATCCAGAATGGCATACCCTATTAGAGAACAAACATTAAATGCAACAAATTATAACGCTGCATCAACTTCGATTGGAGGAGATAAACTAAGCACAAAGATTTTTTGGGATAAATAGGAATCGCCAAAAAATAACATAATTTAACACAAAACCACCTCCTTCCGGGGTGGTTTTTTTGTTGAAAACGCAGAAAAAACTGAAATTCATCGTCCTTCCTATAAAATTTAACATTTAATTCAGCAGGCGCAAACTAAACTATCCATTGCTTTTTAAGTAAAAAAATAACAATTCATCATTTTTGAATGCATTTTAACGATAAAAAAATAACTCCCGTCAGCAAAAATGCCGTTTCACTGAAAAAAAAACTTTTTTGATTAGGTATATTAACTAATTATTAAGATTTTTGTCGGACTAATTCAAAATATTTAAAAATGAAACTAAAGTTCAATGGATTCCTAGTACTTTTCTTAGTACTAGTTGCGCAACTTACTTTCGCGCAAGAAAGAGCTGTTTCTGGAACAGTTTCTGACAATACAGGAATACCTTTACCAGGTGTTAGTGTATTAGTAAAAGGAACTAAGACAGCAACGCAAACAGATTTTGATGGAAAATACTCTATCAAAGCAGCACCAAATCAAGTATTAGTTTTTAGCTACATTGGGATGAAAGCTCAAGAAGTATCAGCTAGTTCTACCACTGTTAACACAAAATTAAAAGACGATTCAGTAGAATTGGAAAGCGTAGTAGTTACAGCTTTAGGTGTTAAGAAAAGTTCACGTGCACTTGGATATGCAACTCAGGAGGTAAAAGCTGCAGACATCACAAGAGCAAACAACAACAGTCTTGCCGGAGCTTTACAAGGTAAATTAGCGGGTGTATCTATTACTCCTTCTAGTGGTGCGCCTGGAGCTTCTTCTCAAATCATAATTCGTGGTGCCCGTTCTTTCACAGGAAACAACACACCTTTGTATGTTATTGATGGTATGCCTGTAGCATCTCAACCTGATTTCGGTACTGGAAACGGTGTAACAGGAGCCGATGTTGCTAACAGAGCAGTGGATATCGATCCAAACGAAATTGAATCTATCAACGTTCTTAAAGGACAAGCAGCATCTGCTTTATACGGATTAAGAGCTTCTAATGGTGTAATTTTAATTACTACAAAAAGTGGTAAAAACTTAGCACAAAGCGGGAAGCCTACTATTACATTCAACACTTCTACAAGTTTTGAAACTATTTCAAAAAAACCAAGTACTCAAAATGAGTATGCACAAGGTATAAATGGAAAATTTGATCCAAACTCTTCAATGAACTGGGGTCCAAAAATCTCTGAATTACCAAATGATGCAACTTACGGAGGAAACGTTGCTAACGCATTAAACGGTGGAACTCTAAGACCAGGTCTTTACTATGTACCACAAAGAGCAAAAGCTGGATTAGACCCATGGGTTGCTCCTCGTGCTTATGACAATATTGGTGATTTCTTCAAAACAGGATTCACAATCAACAATACTTTAAATATTGCTCAGTCAACTGAAAAAACAAATTACTCTTTTGGAGTAGGAAACTCTAAGCAAGACGGTATCATCCCTGAAACAGGAATGAGCAGATATACTGTAAAAGCACTTGTAGATACAAAGTTAAACAACGAGTGGAAAACTGGTTTCTCTTTTAACTACGTTCAAACTAAAATCAACAAAAGTTCAGCTGCAAATGACGGTGCTATTGTTGGTGTATTTGGAGGTCCAAGAAGTTACGACTTAAAAGGAATTGGTTATGCTAATCCTTCAAACCCATACGATCAGATTTATTACAGACCAGGTGTTTTCAACAACCCTTACTGGGCAGCTAAAAACAATGAGTTCAGCGAAAAAACAAACCGTGTTTACGGTAACGCTTACATACAATACTCTCCAATTATCAGTGAAAACGGAAGTCAAAAACTTACTGTTAAATATCAAGCAGGTGTAGACTCTTGGACTACAAACTACAGAGATATTTTTGAATTTGGAAGCAAACTTGATCTTTCAGGACAAACTAGTAGCGCACACCTTTATGGCACAACTAATGATGTTATCAACTCTTTACTTACAGTAAACTACAACTTGAACATCACTAATGATTTTAACTTAAATGTTTTGGTTGGAAACGAGTACAATCACCAAAACACTAAAGAATATGATGATCTTGGAACAGCTTTCAACTTTGGAGGTTTCCCAACTATCACTAACGCAAGAATCGTAACAGCTTCAGAATTCCGCAGACAAATTCGTACTGTTGGTCTCTTCGGTAATGCTGAGTTCTCATATAAAAATATGGTTTTCTTAAGTGGTACTATCCGTAAAGATGTTGCGTCTAATATGCCAAGAGGTAACAGAGATTTTGTTTACCCATCAGCTTCGTTAGGTTTTGTGGTAACTGAATTAGAAGGATTAAAAGGTGGTTCAGTTGTTTCTTATGCTAAGCTTAGAGGATCTATTGCTGAAGTAGGACAAGCAGGAAACTACGTTGGTAACTCTTTCACAACACCAAGTTACTCAGGTGGATTCTGGTCTGGAAACCCTGTACAATACCCATTAGGAGGAATTAGCTCTTTTATTCCTAGCAACGTACAATACGATCCAAACTTAAAACCACAAAATACAAAATCGTATGAACTTGGAGTTGACTTAAAATTCTTCAACAACAGAGTTGGAGTTGATTATACTTTCTCTAAACAAAATTCAACAAATCAAATCTTCAATGTTCCATTATCAGGTTCTACAGGAGCAAATTCTCTTGTAACAAACGGAGGAAAAATGCGTAATGACGTACACGAATTAAGTTTATTCGTTAATCCGGTTCGTACTGCTGATTTCAACTGGACATTTAATGTGAACTACTCTCAAATTGATTCTTACGTAGAGGCATTAGCAAACGGTGTAGACAACATCTTCCTTGGAGGATTTACAACTCCACAGCTTAGAGCTAGCGTTGGAGATCGTTTCCCAGTTATCTACGGTACAGGATACTTAAGAGATGCTAACAACAACATCGTTGTAAATGCTCAAGGTCTTCCACAAGCTGACGGTAAATTAAAAGTATTAGGAGAAGTTGCACCTAAATTTACTTTAGGAGGTTCTACACAATTCACATACAAAAGAGTATCTTTAGGAGCAGTTGTAGATTGGAAAAATGGTGGAAAAATGTACAGTGGATCTAACAACTTAATGAACTTTTACGGTGTAGATGCAAGAACAGCAGACAGAACTTCTCAGTTTGTTTACCCAGGTGTTAAAGCTGACGGAACTCCAAACGACATCGTTAGAGGTGGTGCTACAGATCCAAACGGAGCTCAACAATTACAAGCAGCTTTAAATGGTATTGCAGAGTCTGCAGTATTTGATGCTAGTTTTGTAAAATTAAGAGAGGTTACTTTAGGATACCAATTCCCTAAATTATTAGACAACGCAGTAGACATTAAAGCTTCTGTTTTCGCAAGAAACATCTTGTTATGGTCTAAAATGCCAAACCTTGATCCAGAAGCAACACAAGGAAACAATAACTTTGCTGGTGGATTCGAACAATGGTCAATGCCACAAACTAAGAGCATTGGTTTTGGATTGAACTTTACATTTTAATTAAAAAAAATCAAATGAAAAATATAAAAATAACACTAACAGCTTTAATGGCTACGTTCTTATTCCAAGCTTGTTCTGAGGACAAGATGGACGAAATAAATAAGAATGTGAACAATCCGACAGAGATGGCTAGCCGCTTAATCATTACGGATGTTATGGTGAATTCTGCCTTCACAGTAACTGGTGCTGACGCTTCATTTTATGGAGGTATCTACTCTGAGTTAAGTGCAGGAAATCACAATCAAATGTACAATGCTCAGATTAGAAGAGCTGATCCACAATTATCTTCAACTTACAATAACGGCTGGAACAATAGCTACAGACAATTATTGAATTTAGGAGTTATTATTGACAACTGTACAACTGGTAAAGAAAAAGGAAACTTCCAAACATTAGGTGTAGCACAAATCTTAAAGGCTTATAACTTAGCGATCCTTACCGATCTTTTTGGAGACGTTCCTTACTCTGAAGCTGTAAAACCAGGAGTAATTTTTCAACCAAAAGTTGACAAACAGGAGGCTATCTATCAGGACATCTTTAAAAACCTTACTGAAGGTATTGCTAACTTGAACAAAACTTCAACTTACGCAACTTTAGGTGTTCAGGATCCTATTTATGGTGGGAATTCTGCTAAATGGATCAAGGCTGCAAACGGATTATTAGCAAGATACACTATGAGATTATCTCTTAGAAAAGCGGATTACCAAGGTGTAATTAACTATGTAAATGCTTCTTTCGCAGATGCTAGCGACGAATTAAAACTTGTAAACGGTGGTGTTCCAAATCCTTTCGCAAGATTCGAATTAAACAGAGGCGCTATTTGTGTGGCTAAGAGTTTCTACGACACTATGGTTGCTAACGGACCAGCAGACGCTCGTACTGCTTCTTTCTTTACAAAAAAAGCTGGTGTAGTACTTCCTTTTGACAATTCAAAAGAAGATGTTGAAGCTCAAGGTAGATATTCTATCTCAGCTCTTATGAGTGAAGCAAACGCAATCTACTTATTAAGCTACCACGAATTATTGTTCTTGAAAGCTGAAGCACAAGCGAGATTAGGTTTACCTGAAGCACAAACAACAATGAATGCAGCTATTAAAGCAGCTTACGCTAAAAAAACAGCTGTAGCGTTTACACCAGCACAAGCAGATACCTACACTGCTTCTATTGGAGCTTTAACAGGTAATGCATTGTTGAAAAAAATCATGGTAGAAAAACACATTTCTTTCTTTGAAAATGAAGGTATTGAATCTTACAACGATATCAGACGTTTACAAGCAATGGGTAACGGAGACCTAATTCCTATGGTAAATCCAAAACCTGAATTGTTCCCACAAAGATTTGCTTACGGTCAATCTGACGTTGCCTCAAACACAAACGTTAAAGAACTATACGGAGACGGTTCTTACGTATACAAAGAAAAAGTTTGGTGGGCTGGAGGTACTAGATAATAGTATTCTTCACTTACAAAACAACTCCTAAAAAGGGCGCTTATCGAATGATGAGCGCCCTTTTTTCATTAATAACTTGCTGAAACAGTAAGAAAACAAACCTCAAACAGCCAGCCCATCTAAGCATGGAAGCTTATTTGACAAAAGACCTTTCTACAAATTAATTTTCAAAACTTACTTCCCAATATAAAAAAAATCAAAGATTCAATTCTTTTGCTTCTTCAGACTATTGCAATAAAATACACCCTTGCACCCTAAATCTGAAACTAATAAAAAAGAGGTCATCCATATCAGGATCATCTCTTTTTTTTTAAAAGATGCCGAGGGCAAAAGTACACTCAAAAAAGTGTCTTTTAAAATTGATCAAAATCGCAAAAAAACCAGCAAAATCAAGCATTAACACATGTTAAACAAAAAAGAAATAAGATAATATTAACCCTTGCTTTTTAACATTAAAAAAACACATCTCACAACAAAACTGCAAAATGACCAAAAAAAAAGCTTTTTATATTAGGTAGATTAACAAATAATTAAGATTTTTACCAGACTAATTCAAAACACATAAAAATGAAACTAAAGTTCAATGGACTCCTAGTACTTTTATTAGTACTAGTAGCGCAACTTACTTTTGCGCAAGAAAGAGCTGTTTCTGGAACAGTTTCTGACAATACAGGAATGCCTTTACCAGGTGTTAGTGTATTGATTAAAGGAACAAAAACAGGGACACAAACAGACTTTGATGGTAAATACTCTATCAAAGCTTCTTCAAACCAGGTTTTGGTATTTAGCTACATCGGTATGAAAAGCCAGGAAGTAGCAGCCACCTCTTCTGCAATTAATGTAAAATTATTAGATGGTGCCGCACAACAGCTGGAAAGTGTTGTTGTAACTGCATTCGGTATTAAGCGTAACCCTAAAAAACTAGGATACTCTGTTAGCGAAGTAAAAGCAGAACAAATTACTCAAAATTCAGAACCAGATTTATCAAGAGCTCTTGCAGGAAAAGTTGCGGGGGTTAACATTAATACATCAACTGGTGTTGCAGGAGCTGCCAACCAAATTACCATTAGAGGGGTAAACTCATTAACAGGTAATACAGATCCTTTAATTATCGTTGACGGTATTGCATACAGTAATGTATCGGTAACTTCAACTAGTCAAATCACTGGAGGAGGAGGATATGAATCTGCTTTATCTTCATTAGATCCTAATGACATCGCAAGTATCAACGTACTTAAAAGTACAGCTGCTGCTGCACTTTACGGTTCAAGAGCTATGAACGGGGTAATCGTTGTAACAACTAAATCCGGTGCATCTAAACCAAATAAAACACAAAAATTAAATGTAAATGTTGGAATGGGTACTTATTTTGAAACCATTGCTAACTTACCAGACTACCAAAACACTTACGGTTCAGGAGCAAATTTCCAGTACTCAAACGCAAATGGTTCATGGGGACCACGCTTTGATTCATTAGCTACAATTCCAACTTGGCCAACATTGCTAGCTGCTTTCCCTGACCAATTTGGACCTACAGTTCCTTATGTTGCAAAACCAAACAACGTAAAAGACTTATTCAGAACAGGAACGGTGCTAGACAAAACAATTGGTTTTAACTATGCCGGACAAGACGGAACTTTTAATGCTACTATTTCAGATTTACGTCAGGATGGTTACATTCCTTACAACTCTTACGACAGAACATCAATGTCTGCAGGTGGAAACTTCAAACTAAGTAAAAAATTCACTGTTGGAGCCAACTTAGCTTACTCAAAAACAAAACAAGTAGGAGGTTTCTTTGGAGAAAATCAATTTGCAGGATCTTCTTCTTCATTTGCGAGAACTTTGTTCTTAGCTAGAAACTGGGATTTAAATCTTCCATACGTAGACCCTGTAACTGGTGGATCTGTTACTCCAAACGGAACACAATTTGACCACCCTCTTTGGTCTTGGCAACACGATCAGATTATCACTAATACAGATAGAATTGTTGCAGGTATTAACTTAAACTACACTTTAAACGACAATATTTCTGCATCTTACAGAGCTGGTATTAACAAATATTCATTAGCAAGAAGTCAAGTTCGTGATTTGGCTTCCAGAGCAAATAATGGGTTAGGGAATTTACTTGCTGATAACTACGTAAACCAAGATATTGAATCTACATTCTTATTAAACTTCAATTATGAATTGAATGAGAACTTTAAATTAGCAACAATAGTTGGTAATAACGTATTGCAAAATGAGTATTCAAGACTTGTAAACGAAGGAAGAGAATTCATTGTTCCAAACATCTTTACTTTTAAAAATGTTAAAAGTATAGCAAATCTAACAGATGAGCGAGCTATGAAAAGAAATGTCGGAGTATTTGCCGATGTAACTTTGTCTTATAGAGATTACCTGTTTTTAAATGCTACAGCCAGAAATGACTGGAGTTCTTCTTTACCAAAAGAAAGAAACTCTTATTTCTACCCATCTGTAAGTGCCTCAGCAGTTATAACTGATGCTTTCAACATCCAAAGCGACATTTTAACTTTTGCAAAACTAAGAGCCAGTTTCGCTAAAGTTGGTAGAGATGTACCTGCAGAATTCTTAAAAATATCTTACAATCAAGGACAAGCCTACAATGGCCTTCCTAGAATTGGAAACAATACTTTCTTGGGAGATCAAGATGTTAAGCCAGAATTCTCAGAAGAATTTGAGATCGGTACTGACTTAGAATTTTTCAGAAAGCGAATCGTAGTAGATTTGAGTTTGTACTCTAAAACAACAAAAGACCTAATTACACCTGTAACTGTAGCGTCTTCAACTGGATTTACAGAGTTAAACACTAATGCAGGTTCTATTAGAAATAGAGGTATTGAACTTGGATTAACATTAGTACCGGTTAAATCTAAAAACTTCACATGGTCATTGCTAACTAACTTCACTAAAAACGAAAATGAAGTATTAACATTGAAAGAAGGTTTAGACAGAATTCAACTTAATGCAAATCAAATTGCCTATGCAATTCCAGGGCAGCCTTTTGGAGTTTTCTACGGAACAAGATTTGCTCGTGATGCCAATGGAAATTATTTAATCAACAGATCCGGAGGAGCAGTTATTCAGGATCCTTCACTTGGAGTTATCGGAGATCCAAATGCTAAATTTAGAGTGAGTTTCGCGAATACCTTTACTTACAAAGCGTGGAGCTTAAGAGCACAAATTGATTGGAAACAAGGAGGTGACATATCTTCTTCTACTATTGAGTCATTATTAGGAAGAGGTGTAACCAGAGATACTGAAGACAGAGAGAAAACATTTATAATTCCAGGTTATTACGGAAACAATGATGGAACTCCGATCTTAGATGCTAATGGAAATCAAATTCCAAACAGCACACAATTAAGTATGAATGAGCTTTACTTTTCTCCTGCCGGAGGAAGTACTTTTGGAATAAATTCTGTTGATGAAGCAACAATTTATGACGGAACTGTATTTAGATTAAGAGAGATAAACTTAACTTATGATGTGCCAAGTAAAATTTTGGAAAAAACTCCATTTGGAAAAATCAGTTTAAGTTTTATTGCAAACAACTTATGGTATTTTGCACCAAACGTTCCTAAGTATACCAATTTTGATCCTGAAACAACAAGCTACGGTAATTCAACATTACAAGGTATAGAGACTTCAGCTGCTCCGACTGCAAAAAGATGGGGCTTCAAAATTAATTTAACATTTTAATACAAAACGACATGAAATTATATAACTCTATAAAAAATAATAAAACTGCTCTGGTTTTATTATCCCTCACTACTTTTTTCAGTAGCTGCAGTAATTATTTAGATGTTGATAAAGATACAGATGACCCTACAGTTGCCCCGTTAAATTACCTATTAACAAATACGCAAACAACCATTTCTGAACTAGGTGATTTCAATAACAGTACAGGAGACATTTTAGCGGTCTACACCCATCAAATGACTTCAAGAGAAGAAGAAGATCAATATGGTGTAAAAGTTGACAACATTCCAATGAATAATGACTGGAATACTATTTATTTAGGTTTAAATGACATTGAGACCTTAATAAAGCAAGCTACTGAATCAGGAAATTTAGTATATCTTGGTATTGCTCAGATGGAAAAGGCATATATTATGGCATATGCCGTAGACATGTGGGGAGATGTTCCTTATACAGAAGCAACCAAATTAACTTCTGGTAACCTTGGACCAAAATTTGACAATCAAAAAGAAATTTATGCTAGTATTTTCAAATTAATAGACGCTGCAAAAGCTAACTTAAAAACAAATGCCGGTTTAAAAAAACCAGGTCTTGATGATGTTTTTTATGGAGGTAGTAATACTAAATGGATAAAATTTGCTAACACCTTTAAACTAAAACTGTACAATCAGGTAAGATTAACTTCAGATTTTGATCAGGCAGGGTTTAATGCTCTTGTAGCCGAAGGTGACTTCTTCACTTCTAATGCTGATGATTTTCAATTTGCACGTTTCAATTCAATTTCACCTACTAATGAAAGAAACAGATTGTTTATTGAATCTTACGAGAGTACTCAGTTTGGATCTTACCAAAGCCCATGGATGTATGAAATTTTAAAAGGAGTAAATCCTAACATCCATAACGGTAATCCGGATCCAAGGATGAAATATTACTTTTACAACCAATTAAAGCCAAACCAATTCCCTCCTGATCAAGGAAACACCACAACAGGAAACCCAGGTGCAGATTATTGGGATAAATCAACTGGTTTTGTTAGTATTCGATTTGGAAGTACTGGTCCGGACAGAGATAAGAGTGCTGAAAATACTTTTACCTATCCTGGTATCTTCCCTTCAGGAGGTAGATATGATGATGGACAAGGTGGTTCTGTATCAACATTAGCTGCAAAATCAGGAACCGGTATTGCACCTCACAGAATTTTAACTTATGATGAATTCCTATATATTCAGGCGGAGTTAATACAAACTGGAAAACTGGCTGGAAGTGCCTCAACTAAACTTCAGCAGGCAATTACCGCAAGTTTTGCTAAAGTAGATCAGGTAGTGGCCAAAAGCCAATCGCCTCAGTTAGCAACAATTCCTGTTCTGACAGGTTCTACTGCAGTAACTAACTTCATAACAAAAATAATAACTGAATTTAATGCTGCAGATGCAACAAAGAAATTAGAAATTATTATGACACAAAAGTGGGTAGGTACTTTCGGTGATCCAGCAGATCAATATGTTGATTACAGAAGAACTGGCTTCCCTGTATTAGCAAACCCGCTTAGCACCACAAAAGAATACCAGCTGAATAACAATGATGCTTTCCCTCTGAATGATTCTCAAACTGTACTGAACAATCCATTTCAGTTATCATGGTACTGGCCACAAGTAGAGCTAAACTCTAATGCTAATGCACCAGCTCAGAAAAATCCAGGTACTTACAAAATCTTTTGGGATCTTTAATCATTAAAAAACGAATAAAATGAAAAATATAAAACTAATATTCACATCAATGCTGTTTTTACTAATAGCGTTCTCATGTGATGACGATGGCGGAACATCAAAGATTGGCGCTGTTGAAGGGGCTACTCCAAACTTAATTAAAATCGCTACTGCAGATCAGGGTATAAATATTATAGCACTGCAAGGCGGAGGAGATGTAAATCTAGGATTAACTCTAACAGTTGCTACTGGTGATGTTACCTCTATGGATGTAGTGGGTTATTTTACAAAAAGCGGTGTCGTTTCAAAAGCAACTCTGCAAGCTAATGTTACCACTTTTCCTGCAACACTAAAGTATACTAAAGCTGACCTTATTAAGGCATTCCCAACATTTGCAAGTTTTGGTCTTACTGATAAATTAGTGATCACTGCTGATTTAAAATTGAAAGACGGTAGCGTTCTGAAAATGTTTACTGATAACGGTCAACCATTATACGGAGCTGACGTAGCCAATTCAACATTATGGAAAGTGCAACAAACTTACACTGCACTTTGTCCTTTAAACGATGCTTCTTTGTTCAATGGAAACTATAAAGTTACCGCTGATACATGGCAGGATTACAGTATTGGAGATATTGTACCGGTAGTTTATAATGCAGCAAATGGTAAATATGTATTCAGAATTTTGAATACAGCGAACCCATATTTGATAAACGGAAGTACTTCTTATATTATTGGTACTATCAACCCGGCTACAAATGCGGTTACCGTTACCAGCAATGAGCAATGGAATTACGGACCTGGACAGGTTTATACTGTAACGGGAACTGGTAATGTTAGTTCATGTACCGGAGACATTAATTTAAAAATTAGTTTTAGTGGATCTTCTGACTATACATTCAATTTAGTTAAAGCTCCTTAATCAAAATAAATTTTATATTGAAACCACTCTGTTCACTCAGAGTGGTTTTTTTTTATACCAACAATATACCTATATTTGTCCCATGGAAAAAGAACATCAAATATTTGGAATTAGAGCCATTATAGAAGCCATTCAGGCAGGAAAAGAAGTTGATAAAGTATTTATTCAAAAAGAAATTTCCGGAGAATTAATGAAAGATTTAATGAAGGTGATGAAACGCGCTAACATTAATTTCTCGTATGTTCCTGTAGAAAAACTCAATCGCTTAACTCCAAACAATCATCAGGGAGCGGTAGCGACCATCTCCCCTATTGGTTTTATTGAACTGGAACATTTGGTTGAATCAACAATCGAATCTGGATCAAAGCCTTTATTTTTAATACTGGATCAGATTTCAGATGCCAGAAATTTTGGTGCTATTATCAGAACTGCTGAATGTACCGGTGTAAACGGAATCATTGTTCAGAAAGCTGGTTCTGCCCCAGTGAACGGAGATACAGTTAAAACTTCAGCCGGAGCAGTTTTTAATGTTCCTATTTGCAAAGTTGAACATATCAAAGATGCTATTTTTTACCTTCAGGGGTCAGGCATCAAAACAGTAGCTGCTACCGAAAAAACAGACCAAAATATATACGACGTAACTTTAAATGAACCGGTAGCCATCATCATGGGATCTGAAGACAGAGGTATAAATCCTTCTGTTTTAAAAATTGTTGATGAAAAAGCAAAATTACCTATGTTCGGATCCATTGGATCTTTAAATGTTTCTGTTGCTTGTGGTGCATTTTTATATGAGGCTGTTCGCCAAAGAAGCTAACACAAAGAATTAAGAATTACGAGATAATTAACATACTATTGTCTTCAAAACAACTCTTACGATTCTTTCTTAAAACCTGTAGCTTAATTGCAGTGCTCTTACTTGCACCTTTAAGCTATGGGTAAAATAAACATCTGAGCCTAACATTACCTATCCTCCTTTGTCTCAGGCTTAGTCACAATATAATTAACCGAAACATCTGAATTAAAATAAGTCATTAATTCCTCCGGTTCTTCCTCAACAATCTCCGTATTTACGAAATTTCCATTCTCATCAAAATGCTTCATAAAAGCATCTTCATCGGGATTAAAATCCGGTTTCTGCCATTCATAAACAATAGGTTTTACATACTCAGGGGTTTTATAAAGTAAAGACATAACAAATCCGGTGATGAAACCTGCCAAATGTCCTTCCCAGGAAATAGTTTTATCAACCTCCGGAAAGACATACCAAATCATTCCACCGTACAATAAGATGACAGATAATGAGAGTGCCACTAAACGATAATAGCCGGTTTGGATTCCTTTAAAAAAAATAAAACTGACTAAGACGTAAATCAATCCACTGGCACCAATATGAAAATTTTCGCGGCCAATAACCCAGGTAATTAGCCCTGAGAATAAAATTCCATAACCAATCACCACAAAAGATTGTTTAGGATAAAAAAATTGTAAAGCCGCCAATAATACCAAAAGAGGGATAGAGTTATTGTATAAATGGCTTAAATTTTCATGAATGAAAGGACTGAACAAAACACCCTGCAAGCCTGACAAATCTCTTGGGTAGACTCCGTATTGATAAAAGTCGAAATCAAAGCGTATCTGAACCCAGTACACGATCCACAAAAAAAGAACAAAAAATACCGGAAGACCAATAACTGCAGTCGTAAATTTAAAGTGGTTGTCGTTCATAATTTTTAAGGTAAATTTATAATGATGACATCAAAAAACTATCCAATTACAATTTACTGATAATTTGTCAGCTTATTTAAATATTCTTAAACCCTGTTCTAGCCCTGATGGAAGCGGCATCCTTTTGTGTCCGCTGCGGCGGACGCAAAAGATACAGCGAATAGCAGGAATAGCTTCTAAAAACTATAAAATTAAACCCGAAAACTGTAATTTTACAAAATGGAAGCACCTTTAGCCGAGCGTATTCGCCCACAACACTTAGAAGATTATATCAGTCAGAGTCATTTGGTTGGCCCAAACGGATCTTTAACGCAACAAATTTCGAAAGGAATAATTCCGTCGTTGATCTTTTGGGGACCTCCTGGAACAGGAAAAACCACCTTGGCGCAAATCATCGCGCAGGAATCCAAGCGTCCGTTTTATATCCTGAGCGCAATCAATTCAGGTGTAAAAGATATTCGTGATGTGATCGAAAAAGCCAAACAAAGCGGTGGATTATTTACTGCTAAAAATCCCATTCTGTTTATTGATGAGATTCATCGTTTCAGCAAGTCACAACAAGATTCACTTTTAGCCGCTGTCGAAAAAGGCTGGATTACATTGGTTGGTGCAACGACCGAGAATCCAAGTTTTGAAGTAATTCCTGCATTATTGTCACGTTGCCAGGTCTATGTCCTAAATGCTTTCACAAAAGCCGATTTAGAAGCTTTATTGCACCGGGCGCTAAAAACGGATACGTATCTGGCTTCAAAAAATATCACTTTAAAAGAAACAGAAGCTTTACTGCGACTTTCGGGAGGTGATGGGCGAAAACTACTCAATATATTTGAACTTGTTATCAACGCTTCTGCGGGTGATGAAATTATTATCACCAACGATCGTGTTTTTGAATTGGTACAACAAAACACAGTTTTGTATGACAAAAGTGGAGAACAGCATTACGATATCGTTTCTGCTTTTATAAAGTCTATTCGTGGAAGTGATCCTAATGGAGCTGTTTATTGGCTAGCCAGAATGATTGAAGGTGGTGAAGATGTAAAATTTATTGCCCGCAGAATGCTCATACTTTCCAGTGAAGATATTGGAAACGCGAATCCGACCGCATTTATTATGGCCAATAATACCTTTCAGGCCGTAACTACCATTGGATATCCGGAAAGTAGAATCATACTAAGTCAATGCGCTATTTATCTGGCTACTTCTCCTAAAAGCAATGCCTCGTATATGGCGATTGGCAATGCTCAACAATTAGTAAAACAAACGGGAGATTTACCTGTTCCGATTCATTTACGAAATGCTCCAACCAAACTTATGAAAGAACTGGGTTATGGTGATGATTATAAATACTCGCACGATTATGCTAATAATTTTGCTGAACAGGAATTTCTACCGGATGCCATAAAAGAAACGGTTCTTTATAATCCGGGCCGCAATTCAAGAGAGAACAGCAACCGCGAATTTTTAAAGAACCGTTGGAAAGATAAATACGGTTATTAAAACCGTATTCTATTTTTAGAATTTAACTGAAACTTTTTCAGAAACTAACTGATCATTTTTATAATATTCAAAAAACCACTGATTATCTTTTGCATTTAAAGATCCCTGAACTCCGTCTTTTATAGCAATAAATGAATCGGGACGAGATGTTTTCAACAATTTCATTACCACCTTTGGAGTCTTATCGATTAACTGGTAACCATTCTCCGTAGGTTGTGCATACAATAAATTTGGATCTTTAAGATCAACCACCGGAGTCACCTCTGCAACTTTAGCAGCTACAACTGCGGTTGTCAACGGAGTAGCCGGAATTGAAGATTTTACAGTATTAGCACTTTTTCCATTATATTTATAGCGTAAACCGTTTATTGAAACAAACGCAAGATCAAGACATTCTCTGTAAGCCGTTTCATATTCCTTCTCTTTACTTTTTCCTATTGCAGATGTAAAAATCACTTTACCGTAACAATCTTTAAACTCTACAAAAAGTTTGGTAATTAAAAAACCATTCTCTCTTTTAACATCGGCATACAAAAGATCGCAACGATCCCCAAAACCTTCCGGAAGTATCTCGTTGGCATAAAAAGCCTGAAAACCGGCTTTGTTTAAATTAGCTTTAGTCATTGTTGACGTTCTATATTGATTTTCTGTTTTAAGGAAATCATATTTTAACGGAACAATAACCGCTTTGTAATCATTAACCGATTGTGAAAATCCTATAACTGATGTAAGGAATGCAATTAACAAAAATTTTATTCTCATAATTATAAATATTTTTTTAGTTCTAATAAATGGTTTACTTGTTTAATATTTTGGGGAGCTTCGATTCTTTTTTCATTAAAGAAAATAGCATCAAGTCCTGCATTTAAGGCACCGTTGACATCGGCATCCAGGCAATCTCCTATCATGACACTGTTTTCTTTTGAAGCTTTGGCAGCACTAAGTGCATAATCAAAGATAATACTATTTGGTTTCTTCACACCAGCCAACTCAGAATTTGTGATGGTTTCAAAATAACCCGAAAGTGCCGCATTATTAATTTTTTTATCCTGAACATTCGCAAAACCGTTAGTAATGATATGCAACTTGTATTTTGGTTTTAAATACTCCAGCACTTCAATTGCTCCTTCGAAAAGATGATTGTTGTCGGTTAAAAATTCAATATAATCATTGGCAATCTCATTGATACTCTCATCTGACATAGTGCAATTTAAAGCATCAAATGAAAACTTCAATCTATTGTAACGGAGTTCCAGATGTGTTATTTTATCATTCTGGTATAATTTCCAGCACTCCTGATTGATTGGAGCATATTTCTCGATAAAATCTTCTGTTTTAATTTCGGGATATTTACTTTTAAAAATTCGATCAAAAGCCATTTCAGAGTTTTTGTCAAAATCCCAAAGTGTATGATCTAAATCAAAAAAGACATCGGTAATAGTGGTATTCATAATTTATAAAATTCCTTGATCTACAAAACTATAATATTTTGCTTCAGTTATAATCAAATGATCCAAAACTTTAACATCTAAACTATCCCCTGCTAATTTGATCTTTTTCGTCAACTTTTTATCGGCATCACTGGGCAGCAAATTTCCTGACGGATGATTGTGACACAAAATCAATCCTGTAGCACCAATTTCGAGTGCCAATTTAAAAACAATACGTACATCCACAACGGCTCCGGTAATTCCACCTTTACTCACTTGGGATTTAGAAATTACTTTATTGGAATTATTCAGAAAAAGCACCCAGAACTCTTCGTGAGAAAGTTCACCAATAATAGGCTGCATGATTTCGAAGACAATTTTACTGGAAGTTATTATCTTCAATTGTGACACATCCTCTGCCCTTCTTCTTCTTCCAAGTTCTAATGCTGCAATAATTGTAATAGCTTTTGCCTCCCCTATTCCTTTAAATTCCATTAATTGAGCAGTAGATTTTTTTCCTAAAGAATTCAAGCTTCCGGCACTAGCCAAAATCCGTTTACTTAAATCTACTGCAGATTCATTACGACTGCCTGACCCTATTAATATCGCAATCAACTCAGCATTACTTAAAGCTTCTTTGCCCTTTAACATCAATTTTTCGCGGGGACGATCTTCTTCTGACCAATCCGGTATGGGAAAATAAGTTGCTACAAAATCCGCGGTTTCATTTGTTGTTTTTACAACTTTTAAGCTTGCTCTCATTTTACAATACCCTTAGAGGGTTAATCTATAAAATTAAGAAAAATCTTTCAAATAAAACAATACTAATCTCAAATTAATTATTTCATTACTATAAATGCCCCATCAAAATGGCTTACCTTAAGGGCATGAAAATAATTGGTACTTTTTCCCTCTTGCTTCTCCTCCTCTCCTGCAATCAAAAAGAGGGCAAAACAGCTGTTGCAGAAAGCTTGTCATCGGGTATTACAAAAACTTTTCCAGAAAAATTATCCGATGCAGCAATCTCGATCATTGATCCTTCTATAGATTACGATCCATCTTACTTTAAAATTGATTATCCTAATGGAGATATCCCAAAAAACAAAGGAGTTTGCACGGACGTCATTATTCGATCTTATAGAAAATTAGGTATTGATTTACAAAAGGAAGTTCACGAAGATATGCTTGAAAATTTCTCTGATTATCCAAACTTAAAAAAATGGGGAATGATCAAAACTGACACCAATATCGATCATCGAAGAGTTCCCAATCTTGAAGTATTCTTTGAGCGAAAAGGCACAAAATTACCTCTTTCTCAAAATGCCAAAGATTATAAAACCGGAGAAATTGTAACATGGATAATTAATAATAAATTGCCTCACATCGGAATTGTAACCAACAAAAAATCCAGAGATGGAAAACGAAATTTAATCGTACATAACGTGGGCCGCGGTCAGCTTCTGGAAGATTGTTTGTTTGAATATAAAATTGTTGGGCATTTTAAATATCAAAAATAAGTTTCAAACCCCCATCAAAAAAAAATGCCAACTGTATAACAATTGGCACTTTATTAAATTTTCTAATTGACGAACTACTCGATCAACCCTTTCACATCATCAAAATTCAATCCTCCGTAATTTCCGGAACTCATTAATAATAAAGCTGAGTTTTCAAGATTTAAATTAAAAAGGTATTCTTTAAATTCATCAGGATTGGTATAAATAATTAAGTCTTCACGGTTAAAAGAACTTGCAATTTGCCCGTACGTTACTTCTTCTAGTTGTTTTATTTTTACGGCATCAGGGGAATAGAACACTACTGCAATATCAGCATATTCAAGAGCCCCTTCATACTCTTTTAGAAACTCTGCATTCAAACTGCTGTAGGTATGTAATTCCAAACAAGCCACTAAAGTTCTGTTTGGATATTGCTCTTTTACTGCTTTTGTAGTCGCAGCAACTTTACTTGGGGAGTGTGCAAAATCTTTGTATGCTACTTTTCCTTTTCCTTCAGCAATTTTCTCCAATCGCTTTGAAGCTCCTTTGAAACTGGCAATTGCTTCGTAAAAGTCCGCTTCGTCAACGCCCATATTTTGACAAATCCATTTGGCTCCTGCCAGATTATTCAAATTGTGCGCTCCAAAAACTTCAATTGGCATATCGCCTTCCGGAGTTTCTAATAAAGTTACACCATCATTAACACTGTACTTTGGAGTAGAATAGGCTAATTTTCGAATTGGATTCGTAGCCGCTTCCGCAACACGTTTTACCTCCGGGTCATTCTCGTTGTATACCAAAATCCCTCCATTTGTAATTTTCCCAATAAAGATTTCGAATTGCTCTACATAATTCTCATAGGTTGGAAATACGTTGATATGATCCCAGGCAATTCCGGAAATCAAAGCAATATTGGGTTGGTACAAATGAAATTTAGGGCGTCTGTCTATCGGAGAAGATAAATACTCATCCCCTTCCAAAACCATGAAATCATTTTCTTCGGTAAGATGTACCATCGTATCAAAACCCTCTAACTGTGCTCCAACCATATAATCTACTTCGATATTATGATAATGCATGACATGCAAAATCATCGAAGTTATTGTTGTTTTTCCATGAGAACCTCCAATTACCACTCGGGTTTTATTCTTAGACTGCTCATACAAAAATTCCGGATACGAATAAATTTTCAAACCTAACTCCTGCGCTTTTAGCAACTCCGGATTATCCGCTTTCGCATGCATTCCGAGGATTATGGCATCAATATCGGCAGTGATTTTTTCAGGAAACCAGCCCAGTTCAGCTGGTAAGATCCCTTTCTTTTCCAATCTTGATTTTGAAGGTTCAAAAATAGCATCATCACTTCCTGTAACCTGATATCCTTTATTGTGCAATGCAAGTGCTAAATTGTGCATGGCGCTTCCGCCTATGGCGATGAAATGTGTTTTCATTGAATACGTTGAATCGTTTATTTGTTGAACTGTTTCTTCGAGAAACGAAAGTACAATTCAACGCTTAAATCGGTTAATTATTTTTCAAAAATAAGGAATTATAAAATGCCCTTTTTGCTTTTAATACTAAATTAGTAATTTGTACGAATAATATTTTTTAATCGTTCCCAACCTTTTATTGAAATCATCGTTTAGAAACAAAAACACCCGACAGGTTTTAAAAACCTGTCGGGTGTTTTTTCAATACCAAAAATCGAATTATTTAATAATCGTCATTTCGTCAATAATGTTTTTAGCTCCGGCGTATTTGTCGATAATCCAAAGTACGTAACGAATATCTACGTTAATTGTTCTTTGCAATTTAGAATCGAAAATAACATCTCCTGCCATCGCTTCGATGTTTCCGTCAAAAGCAACTCCAATTAATTCTCCTTTTCCGTTTAATACCGGAGAACCTGAGTTTCCACCAGTAATATCGTTATCTGTCAAGAAGTTTACCGGCATATAACCAGCTTTATCAGCATACTGTCCAAAGTCTTTTGCTTTGTTTAACTCTAACAAACGTTTTGGTAAGTCAAATTCCTGATCTCCTGCTTTATACTTTTTAACCATACTTTCCATGGTAGTATAGTTATTAATTTTAGCATCGTTACGCGGATCAGCAGGTAAAGCTCTTACTTTTCCGTAAGTTAGTCTCAATGTTGAGTTAGCGTCTGGATATTGAATAGCGTTCAATTTAGATTCTCTTAAACCTTCTACCAATTTACGGTAAGCATTTGCGAAACCGTCATCAGCCTTCAACTGATCATCTGTTTTAGCACGGTATTTTGTCAACAAATCGTTAGAAATAATATACAACGGATCGTGTACAATTGCTAATGGTTTAGGATTAGCCATAAATGCTAATACTTTGTCTTTAGAAGTAAAATAACTGATTTCAGTTGCTTTTGCTACATCGGCAGTAAAGTCACCATTGTTCTCTGATTTCATTTTAGCAATTTGCGTCGCTAAACCATATTCAGCAGCTTTAGAAGCGTACAAATTCAATTGTGCTGTTAATACATCTTTTTCAAGAGGTGCATAAAATTCACCGTAGATGTTTTCGATCATTGCGTTGATCTTAGGCAGCATCTCAGCTTTCTTAGCATCAGTTTCGTTGTAATAAGCGATCAATGCGTTTCCTAGGTTAGCAGGTCCGGTTGCGTAAGCTGACGTACGTAAAAGCTGTGTCAGGTAATTGTCGTGCGTTGATTTTACATTTGTAGATCTGTAATAATCATTGATCGTTGGAATTACATTCTCATACTTCTCTTTATTAGCCGGTTTAGTAGCCCACTCGTAAAATTTATCTTCTTGTGCCGCTTTAACCTCTGCTGTTCCAGCTTTTGTTAAAGCATCGATCATCCCCTGACGGTTTTTCCAGTAATTTGCTGTAGAAGCATATTTAGACGCGTATTGCAAACGAACTGTTGCATCTTTGTCCATGTACTTTTTCATTTGATCCATTCCGGTTTTAGCACCTTCAACCCAAGCAGGATAAGCAAACTTAACGTTTTGCTCAATTCCTCCAGCCGGCATCCAACGGTTTGTTCTTCCCGGATATCCTAAAATCATTGCAAAATCATTCTCTTTAACCCCTTTTATACTTACCGGTAAGTAGTGTTTAGGTTTCAAAGGCACATTGTCTTTAGAATAAGCTGCCGGATTTCCGTCTTTATCTGCGTACACTCTGAACATAGAGAAATCTCCTGTTTGACGAGGCCACTCCCAGTTGTCCGTATCTCCACCAAATTTACCAACACTTTCAGGAGGTGTTCCCACTAAACGTACGTCTGTGTAATCCTGGTAAACGAAATAGTAATATTCATTTCCCTGAAAGAAAGGACGAACAGAAACGGTATATTTTCCACCTTCATTGTTTTCTTTCTCAATCAATGCAATTTCTTGCTGAATTGCTTTACTTCTTTCAGCCTCGGTCATCTTATCATTTACTTTTGACAAAATTCTTTTAGAAACATCATCCATACGCACAAAGAAACGTACATACAATGATTTAGGTTTCATTTCGGCACTTCTTTGTTTTGCCCAAAAACCGTCTTTTAAGTAGTTTTGCTCTGCCGAAGATAGTTCTGCAATTGCGTCATAACCACAATGGTGATTGGTTAAAACCAATCCTTCTTTAGAAACAATTTCTGCTGTACATCCTCCATTAAATTGTACAATAGCATCTTTTAAACTATGATGGTTGATACTGTAAATTTCTTCGGCTGTCAATTGCAAGCCCATTTTTTCCATATCTCTATGGTTCAATCTTTCGATAAACATCAAAAACCACATCCCCTCATCAGCTCTTACAGGAAAAGCCATCAGACACATGGTCAAGAATAAAACTATTTTTTTCATGTTATTTTGTTTAAGTGATGCGAATATAATTCATTTTCATAATTATATTACCGCAATTCCTGCCGAAATTAGATATCTCAGTGATTTTTTAGCATTTCATTACGAATTTAACACCAATGATGTGTTTAATTTGGTCTGTGAAAATCTGTTATTTTCTTGTTATATGGATATTGCAGAAAACAAAAAAGGTGCTCTGTTTCCAGAACACCTTTTTACAAATTGTATTTTTTTTAGTCGTTAAGCATTTTCCAAAGCTTATCTTTTAAATCCGTTATCCCTTGCTGGGCAACTGATGAGATAAACATATATGGAACGTCTTTGAAAGCGACGTCTAATTCGATCTTCAATTCAGCTTTCAATTCGTCATCCAGCATATCACATTTAGAGATTACTAAAAGACGCTCTTTGTCTAACATTTCAGGATTGTACTTGGTTAATTCATTGACCAAAATATCGTACTCTGCTTTAATATCCGGTGTATCAACCGGAACTAGAAACAATAATGTTGAATTACGTTCGATATGACGCAAGAAGTAATGACCTAAACCTTTCCCTTCTGCAGCTCCTTCAATAATTCCGGGAATATCAGCAATTACAAAAGATTGATAATCTCTGTAAGCCACAATTCCTAAGTTTGGCTTTAAGGTTGTAAAAGGATAATCGGCAATTTTTGGTTTTGCAGAAGTTAAAACAGACAACAGGGTTGATTTTCCGGCATTTGGAAAACCTACTAAACCAACATCGGCTAATACTTTAAGCTCTAAAATTACATCCATTTCTACTCCCGGTAAACCCGGCTGAGCATAACGAGGTGTTTGATTGGTTGAACTTCTAAAGTGCCAGTTTCCTAAACCTCCTTTTCCTCCTTTTGAAAGAATTCTTTTTTCACCATCTTCAGTAATTTCGAATAAGGTTTCTCCTGTTTCTTTGTCTTTTACAACAGTTCCTAAAGGCACTTCGATAAATTTATCTTCTCCGTCAGCACCTGTACTACGGTCTCCTCCTCCATCTCCACCGTGACCCGCTTTAATATGTCGTGCAAATTTTAGATGAAATAATGTCCAAAGTCCTTTATTCCCCACCAAATACACATGTCCTCCACGACCACCATCACCTCCGTCAGGGCCTCCTTTTTCAATAAATTTCTCTCTATGTAAATGCGTAGATCCTTTCCCTCCTTTACCGGAAGAAACATAAATCTTAACATAATCTACAAAATTTCCTTCTGTCATTTTTACTTGTTTATGTGTAGTTTCAGGTTTCAGGTTTCAAGTTTCAGGTTATGCGTTGCGCAACCTGAAACTTGAAACTTGAAACTTAAAACAAATTCTTTCTACTCTTTAAGTGCTTTTACCAACACTTTATCAATCTTTACGCCATCCATATCGATTACTTCCAGCACAAATTTTTGCCAGATTAATTTTTCGCCTTCTTTTGGAATATGTGAAAGCTCTGTCATAATCATTCCGCTTACCGTGTTTACTTCATAATCGTTTGTCAATTCGTCTAACTCAAAATAAGTTAAAAAATCGTGTAACGAATAATGTCCGTCAACGAGCCACGAACCGTCTTCTCTTTCAATTAACTGGAATTCATCTTTATAAAAATCAGATGCATCTCCTACTAAAGCTTCCAAAATGTCATTTAGGGTAATAATTCCCTGAAAAACACCATACTCATCAGAAACTAAAGCATAATGAATTCCTGTTTTTTTGAAATTCTCCAATGCCTTGTATGCCGTTGTCTGCTCCATCAGATAAGGCGCATCAATCATGATTCCCGCCAAATCAAAATGTTCACTTTCGATGTTTGCAAAGATATTCTTTAGGGTTACAACCCCCACAATATCATCATAATTGTCTCTGTACACCGGATAAACAGTATGTAAATCCTGTAAAACCAATTCTTTAATCTTCGTTTTATCGGCATTGAAAGGCAGCATATCAACTGACTTACGGTGTGTCATCAACGAATTTACTTTTCGATCCCCAATGTGAAAAACACGTTCTACAATATCTTGTTCGATTTCCTGTACTTCTCCACCCTCAGTTCCTTCTTTGATAATTGCTTTAATTTCTTCTTCTGTTACCTTACCGTCAGCAGTTGGTTTAATCTGAAATACATTCAGTAAAAAATCTGTCGAAGAAGTAAGCAGCCAGATAAAGGGCGCTGTAATTATCGAGATGGTTTTCATAGGCAGCGCTACCATTTTGGCAATCGACTCCGGATAATTTAAACCAATTCGCTTTGGCAATAATTCTCCTAAAACCAAAGAGAAAAATGTCAAAACCACGACAACAATCCCTACTGCAACAGAATGTGCATAGGGTTTTAAAAATGTAAATCCGCTAACAAAAACTTCAACATCCATTGTTATCTTATCACCACTGTAAATACCGGTCAAAATACCGATTAAAGTGATTCCGATTTGCACGGTGGATAAAAACTTGTTTGGAGAATTGGCCAGATCAAGTGCTATTTTAGCACTATTATTTCCTTTTTTTGCGGCAGTTTCAAGTCTGTTTTTCCGGGCCGAAATCAATGCAATTTCTGACATGGAAAAAACACCATTCAATAGTATTAGAAAAAATATTATTAGTATTTCCAATTTTTGGTTTATTCGTTATAAAATTGTCTTCATCAAGATAATTCTGTCATCTTAAAACTTCGTCTCCCTATCATTCAAAAGAATCCTGTCTTAAAAAACTAATTTTTCTTCCCAGAAAACAGCAACCTAAAGATGCACGTTTTATGACAAGAAAAATAGTTCTTAAAAGTCCCGATCGCAGTCGGGATGAAACGACAGCCGAAAAAAGCTTCTACAAATTATCTATAACTGACGTTAATCGCTCTGTAATTTCTTCGATAGTTCCGATACCGTTTACGGCATGAAACTTATTTTGTTCTTTATAATATCCAATTAGCGGAGCTGTTTTTTCATTGTACTCCTGGTATCTTACTCTGATTTTCTCTTCGTCCTGATCGTCAGCTCTTCCGCTTGTTTTTCCTCTTTCTAACAAACGAGCCACTAGAATTTCATCATCTGCTTCTAATGCAACAGTCGCCGTTACACTTGATCCAATCGTTGGTAAAAATTGATCTAAAGCTTCTGCCTGATCTAAAGTTCTAGGATAACCATCGAACAAAAATCCTGCTGTATCAGGATGTTTTTTTACCTCATCAATTAACATTGCGGTAGTTACTTCGCACGGAACTAACTCTCCGTTGTCCATAAAAACTCTCGCTTGTTTTCCTAAATCTGTATCATTTTTTAAGTTAAAACGAAAAATATCTCCTGTCGAAAGGTGTGTTAATTTGTACTTTTCTTTTAAAAATTCTGCCTGAGTTCCTTTACCTGCCCCTGGCTTTCCAAATAAAACAATGTTAATCATAATATGAGTAAGTGTTGTGACTTCTATTTTACAAGAAGTTTTAAATGAATATATAGTTGTGTGCGTGTTTAAATTTATTCTGCCAATTTATAAACTTCGGGCAAATTTCTTCCCAAACCATCATAATCCAGTCCATAACCTACAATAAATTTATTCGGAATTCTGATTCCGATATAATCTATTTTGATGTCTTTTTTATAAGCTTCCGGCTTAAAAAACAATGTAGCAATTTTAAAATGCTTTACATTTTGCGCTTTAAACAGTTTTTTCAACTCTTCAATTGTATTTCCCGTATCAATAATATCTTCAATAAGAATAACCGTTCTTCCTGATAAATCCTGATTGATTCCTATTAACTCTTTTACCGTATTGGTACTTTCAATTCCTTCATAAGAAGCCATTTTGATAAATGAAACCTCACAAAGGCCTTTGTATCTCTTCAAAAAATCGGCAACTACCATGAAAGCCCCATTTAATACACCAATAAAAATTGGGGTATCGTCTCCAAAATCATCTTCTACCTGTGCTACTATTTTACTTAAAGCGAAATCAATTTCTTTAGCCGAAATAAACGGAACAAATTGTTTATCGTGAAGTTGTATCATTATTTTTACATTTAAAATAATGCGCAAAGATACAGAATTAGAAATAAACTGCGGGTATCAAAACAAACTGCATACCTATTTTTTTAAGAATGTTAAATATCACTTACTATTTAGAAATCTTTTCTTAAAAACAGGTCTGATTTTATTAAATCAGCAGATTTTAAAACCATAACGTTAAATTACCTATTTTAGACCTGTCCTAAACTCATCAAAATGTCTTCTGAATTACAAACGAAATTAGACTACGTAAAAGCTTATCGGGAAAACCGTCTTAATGTTGCAAACGAAGTTTTAGAAAACCCATCCTTATTTAAAGAACTTGTTTCAATTTGTTTTTCTCCATCAGACAAAAACAATCACAAAGCCTGCTGGATTATGGAATTTGTTTCATACGAAGAATTGATCTGGCTGCAACCGTATCTTGATTTTTTCTGTTCGAATTTGAAAGTTTTAAAAGACGAAAGTGCCATCCGTCCTATCGCAAAAGTTGTTCAGTTACTCGTAAAAGCTCACTATAGCAAAATCGAAAACGGCATTTCTCTTTCCGAAACTAATCTGCAGGATTGTATTGAAGCTTCATTTGACTGGCTTATCAATGATGTAAAAGTAGCGACCAAGGCCTATTCAATCAGAACTTTATACCTATTAGGCAACCATTATGACTGGATACACCCTGAACTGCAAGTTATTCTGAATAAGGATTATGGCGATCATTCTGCTGCTTACAAAGCCGTTGCCAAAGAGGTTTTAAAGAAAATAGAGAAGTAGTATTCTTGCCTCGAATTATATTTCCAAGTCAGAAAAAGTAAAAATTCGTGAATTCGTGGCGAAAAAAATAGTGCAAAACGATTTTTTGGCTAAAAAAAGATTAAAAAGTATCTTTGCAAAAACACAACTACAATGAATTATTTTTCTTCTGATTTTAAATTAGGAATATTAGGTGGCGGACAATTAGGTAAAATGCTTTTGTTTGACACCCGAAAATTTGACATCCAAACTTATGTTCTAGACCCAAGCGACGAAGCTCCAAGTAAATTTGCCTGCAATAAATTCTTTCAGGGGGATTTAATGGATTATGAAACGGTTTATAATTTTGGAAAACAAGTAGATATTCTGACTTTTGAAATCGAACTGGTTAACCTTGAAGCCCTGACACAATTAGAGAATGAAGGCTTGAAAATCTATCCTTCGCCTAAAACCTTAAAAGGAATTCAAAACAAAGGAATTCAAAAACAATTTTACGCAGATCACCATATCCCGACAGCACCATTTGAGCGCTTTGAAAATTTAGAAGGTCTAAAAGCTAAAATTCAAGATATAAAACTACCATTTGTCTGGAAATGCACTGAGTTTGGTTACGACGGAAACGGCGTAAAAGTAATTCGTCAGGTTTCAGATCTGGACAGTTTACCAAATGTAGAATGCATTGCAGAAACTATGATTCCGTTTAAAAACGAATTGGCTGTTATTGTCTGTAGAAATCCATCAGGAGAAATAAAAACGTATCCGGTTGTTGAAATGGAATTTCATCCGGAAGCCAACCAGGTAGAATATGTAATCTGTCCTGCCAGAATTGATGAGAAAGTAGCCGAAAAAGCGAGAGCGATTGCCTTAAATGTTTCAGAAAAATTTAATCATGTTGGTCTTTTGGCCGTTGAAATGTTTCAGACTAATGACGATGATATTTTAGTAAATGAAGTAGCTCCGCGTCCGCACAATTCAGGACATTACTCGATTGAAGCCAGCTATACTTCGCAATTCGAAAATCATTTGCGTGCGATTTTGGATCTTCCTTTGGGAAATACCGACAGTAAAGTTGCCGGTATTATGGTTAATTTAGTAGGTGCCGAAGGATTTTCGGGAGATGTTGTTTATGAAAATATCGAAACCATTATGGGATGGAACGGTGTTACCCCACATATTTACGGTAAAAAACAAACACGCCCTTTTAGAAAAATGGGGCATGTTACCATCGTAAATGAAGACATGTCTGAGGCGAGAAGAATTGCCGAAGACGTTAAGAATACGATTAGAGTGATTAGTGAATAGTAACAGTTTTCATTCATAGACAACAGTGTGAAACCTGAAACAGAAAAACCTGAAACAAAAAAAAACATGAGTAAAGTAGCCATCATCATGGGAAGTATCTCTGACATGCCGGTCATGCAGGATGCTATCGACATATTAAAACAATTCAATGTTGAAGTTGAAGTAGACATCGTTTCGGCACACCGAACGCCGGAAAAACTATTCGATTTCAGTAAAAATGCACACACTCGCGGAATTTCGGTAATTATTGCCGGAGCCGGAGGAGCTGCACACTTGCCAGGAATGGTTGCCTCAATGTCGCCACTTCCGGTAATTGGAGTTCCGGTAAAATCAAGCAATTCTATTGATGGTTGGGATTCGGTACTATCGATCCTTCAAATGCCAGGCGGAGTTCCTGTTGCAACAGTAGCGCTAAACGGTGCTAAAAATGCCGGAATCTTAGCCGCACAAATCATTGGAAGTCACGATAAAAAAGTACTTGATACTATTATTTCGTATAAAGAAGAATTAAAAGCGGCAGTTAATAAAGCGGCTGAAGGATTAAAGAAGTAAAAATTAATTCCACAGAGATTCACAAAAACAAACACAAAGCTTCGCAAAGAATAATTTAAAAAACTTTGCGAAGCTCTATGTTTTCTTAGCGAAACTTTGCGTAACACAAAAATACTATGAGCATCTTAACACAACATTTCAATACCAAACACAATACAGCACCTTTTTCGCAAATTAAAATCGAAGATTATGTTCCTGCTTTCAATGAAGCAATTGCTTTGGCTAAAGCCGAAATTGATGCCATCGTAAACAATCCGGACGAACCCACTTTTGAAAATACGGTTGTAGCAATGGATTTTACAGGGGATGTTCTGGATCGTCTTTCCAGTATTTTCTTCAATCTGAATTCAGCAGAAACCACTGATGAGATGCAAAAAATTGCACAGGAAGTTTCTCCTTTACTTTCGGAGTTCGGAAATGACATTACCTTAAATGCAGCATTATTTGCCAAGATCAAAGCCGTTTACGAACAAAAGGAAAAGCTGAATTTAAATCCGGAGCAAACTACGCTTTTGGATAAAAAATACAAAAGCTTCTCTAGAAACGGAGCCAATTTACCTGAGGATAAAAAAGAAGACTTACGTGAAATCGATAAAGAATTGTCGAAATTAAGCCTGCAGTTTGGCGAAAATGTTTTGGCCGAAACCAATGCTTTTGAGCTGCATTTAACTGACGAAAAAGATTTAGCAGGTTTACCGGAAGGCACTATCGAAGCTGCGAGATTATTAGCTAAAAGTCAGGAAAAAGAGGGCTGGATTTTCACTTTGGATTATCCAAGTTATATTCCGTTTGTAACGTACGCCGATAATCGTGAATTACGCAAAAAAATGGCAATTGCCTTTGGCGCAAAAGCTTTTCAAAATAACGAATTTGACAATCAGGAGAACGTACTTGCAATTGCCAAATTACGTTTTAAAAGAGCCAATTTATTAGGGTACAAAACTCATTCTCATTTTGTTTTAGAGGAAAGAATGGCCGAGAGTCCGGAAAAAGTTTTTTCTTTCCTTAATGATTTGCTGGCCAAAGCAAAACCTGCAGCCCAAAAAGAGTTTGCTGAATTAACCGCTTTTGCCAAAGATTTGGACGGAATTGAACAATTGGAAAAATGGGATGGTGCTTACTATTCTGAAAAATTAAAACAGCAGCTTTTCAACTTAGACGATGAAAAACTAAAACCTTATTTTCAATTGGAAAAAGTTTTAGACGGAGCTTTTACAGTTGCCAAAAAACTTTACGGATTAACTTTTACGGAAGTTTTTGATATCGATAAATATCACGAAGAAGTGATGACATACGAGGTAAAAGATGCAGAGAACAATTTAGTTGCTATTTTCTACGCGGATTTTTTCCCTAGAAGAGGAAAACGAAACGGAGCCTGGATGACCTCTTTCAAATCACAATATATAAAAGATGGGACAAACGAAAGACCTCATATTTCGAACGTTTGCAACTTTACAAAACCAACAGAAACCAAACCTTCGTTATTAACGTTTAATGAAGTTACTACTTTGTTTCACGAATTTGGTCACGGTTTACACGGGATGCTTGCCAACACCACCTACCCTAGCTTGTCCGGAACTTCTGTATTTTGGGATTTTGTAGAACTACCAAGTCAAATTATGGAAAACTGGTGTTACGAGCCTGAAGCTTTGGCTTTATTTGCCAATCACTACGAAACGAATGAAATTATTCCGATCGAATATGTTCAAAAAATTAAAGAAAGTGCCAGTTTTCAAGAAGGTCTTGCCACTTTGCGTCAATTGAGTTTTGGACTTTTGGATATGGCCTGGCACGGACAGGATCCGACAGGTATTACGGATCTAAAAACTTTTGAAACAGAGCAATTTGCGAACACTCAATTATACCCTGACGTAAAAGAGAATGCAATGAGTACTGCCTTTTCTCATATTTTCCAGGGCGGTTATTCTTCAGGATATTACAGTTACAAATGGGCAGAAGTACTGGATGCTGATGCTTTTGAATATTTTCAGGAAAACGGCATCTTCAATTACGAAGTCGCTGCAAAATTCAGAGACAATGTTCTCTCAAAAGGAGGAACTGAACATCCTATGACTTTATACAAACGTTTCAGAGGTCAGGAACCAAAACCGGAAGCTCTATTGAAAAGAGCAGGATTACTTTAAGATTTTTAGACTTCTTAGCGTATGAGATATATTTAAAACCGAGGTAGAAATACTTCGGTTTTTTTGATTCGACCTCACTACAAATATCATAAATAATTTTACTTATCTTCACCATTCTTTTTAACCTTTATCTTCGAAACTCAAATTGAAAAAACTTCTCAAAAAACTAATTTACCTTTTCATCATTGGGGTTATTGCAATCATTTCTGTTAATTGGTATGTCAAATCCTCAACTCGTGATTTGATTTATCACACTGTAAATAATCTTCCAAAAAATGAAGTGGGAGTTATTTTTGGAGCCGGAATCAACGGTGATCAGCCCAGTAAATATTTAAAAGACAGACTGGATGCCGGAATCCTATTGTATAAAACACATAAAATAGATAAAATTCTGCTTTCAGGCGACAATGGCCGAGATGAATATGATGAACTTACCGTTATGAAAACATATTGTTTCAATCACGGAGTTGACACTACTAAAATATTTATTGATTACGCCGGCTTTGACACCTACTCCACTATGTACAGGGCCTCACATATTTTTAAAATTAAAAAAGCAACTTTAATTTCTCAGGAATATCACTTAAACAGGGCCATTTACATTGGACAAAAACTTGGGGTAAAATCAATTGGATTTTCTGCCAACAAAGGAGAATATCTGGGATATCAATATGTAACTTTTAGAGAATACGGTTCTATTTTTAAGTCTTTTTTTGATGTTTTAAGAAATCGGGAACCCCGCTTTTTAGGAAATGAAATTAATATAAATGGTGTTTCCAATTATTCGAAAGAGGATAAACGATAATAAAGGTCTTTTTTTACTTCCCAAAAGTTTCCGGACTATCTTTTTAGAGAAAAATGACTTCTTATTTGTTTTGTAATCCCCGGGTTATTTATCTCTTCATACGTTAGAACAAACCAATAATCTGAAGCAAAAACAGGACTGTTTCTATAAGTGCCATCCCATCCCGGACTATCTTTAGTCAAATGAGTGATGAACTTACCATATCTGTCAAAAATATCGATCTCTAATTTGGTGAAATTCTCCAGATTATTTACATGCCAGGTATCATTATATCCATCACTATTAGGCGTAAAAAACTTAGGATAATCAAATTCGGTTAATTCAGGTTTTTGTAACTCACAATCTTCTTTGTTTAAAAAAATCACTTTTGCCACAGAAGAAAGTAAATAACATCCCATACTGGTAACAACATTAACGGTATAATTTCCTTCCTGATTTGCAACATAAGTATTCGTACTGGCTCCGGAGATAGCATTGCCATCGACTTCCCATTGATAGGACTTAATTGTATGATTTGAAGGAATGTTCACCTTCAAATCAGTATTGTCCCCTTTACAAATCATTAAATTCCCTTCAATTACTACCTCTGCCGGTATTGTATTCTCCTCAATAATTAGAACATCATCCATTAAAAGACTGCAACTTCTTGTTGAAATTTTAGTCAATCGATAAGTTCCTTCCTTAGCCGGAGACCCGATTAATGTATGCAAACCTGTATTGTTTATTGTTATGGGAGATTGAGCTATTCCATTTAATTCATAATCTATTGTAAATGGTCCCTGATCTCTACTCGTAATTTCTGCCTGAATTCCTGAATTCTCTCCTAAACAAAAATCTCCCCCATACTTGACTAATTTAGCGTTTGCAGTAAATGGTTCTTCATTATCAATTACAAGAGTATTATCTAATGAAAAGCTGCATCCTCCGTTTGAAATTTTTGTAATTCGATAGATTCCGGCCTTAGAGGGAGCTGTTACTAAAGTATGTAAACCCGCATCATTTATAGTTACAGGAGATTGTGGTATTCCGTTAATTTCATACTCTATTACAAAAGGGCCTGAATCGGGACTCATAATTTCTACCTGTACTCCTGAATTCTCTCCTAAACAAGCATTCCCTCCGTATTTAATTAGGTCGGCGCTGGCTTTAGGAGGCACTCCTCCATAAATAATTAAAGTATCATCCAGCAAAAAATCACAGCCTTCAACTGAAATTTTTGTTAATCGATACGTCCCAACATTTGCCGGAGCCATTATTAAGGTGTGCAAACCTGTACTGCTTATCGTTACAGGAGATTGAACGGTTCCGTTAATTTCATATTCTATTGTGAATGGTACTGATTTTGTACTTGTTAGGTTTACTTGAATCCCTGAACCTAGCCCAGAACAAGAAACTCCTCCATATCTCGTTAATTTAGCACTGGCTGATGCTGGAATTTCTTTATTAATAACAATTGTATCGTCAAGCACCGAAGTACATCCGCCTGTAGAAATTTTAGTCAATCGATAAGTTCCTTCCTTAGCCGGAGCAACTATTAAAGGATACAAGCCTGTATTATTTATTGTTACGGGAGATTGGACCACTCCGTTTATTTCATATTCTATTATAAAAGGACCGGATCCAGTGCCGTTTATTTCAACCTTAACCCCTGCTCCTGTTCCCGTACATGTTCCTCCTCCCTCTTTAACTAATTTTGCTGAGATTGCAACTCCAACATTTTTTATTTCTATAGGTTCGCACACAACTTCTCCGGCAGAATTAGCATCACTGATTGCAACAATAGCATATGTTCCTTCTGATAGAGATGCCGAATTTATCGAATACGGATTTTGTGAAGTGGCTATTTCCGGATAAACAATTTCCGGAGATACATCGGTTCTCTTGTACGTAAATTTATAAGGAGGTGTACCAGAGAAATAAACTGTTAATCCTAAATCTTTTCCGCAGCCTCCGTCAAATCCTTCCATTCTGGCTGTAGGAGCATAACACCCGTTTGATTCGTTACCATAAACTTCAGACAATCCTTTTTTAGGATCAAAGGCTGGCAAAAAGACAACTATTGCCTCTACTACATCGTGCATCTGGTATCTGAAAGAGATAGAATTTCCTCCATTGATACGATCAAAAACAGGTTTGACTGCGGCTCTGAAATTTGCTTCTGTTACTCCGAAAGCAGCATAAAAAGGCGTAATTTTTTTTATATACTCGTCTACGTCACTCCATTCAATTTGTGCGTCATAAAATCCTCTAAAGGTATGAGCCGATTTATCGGTTACGCCCCAAATAGCAGCATCAGTCCAACTGATATCTGCTACCCTATCGTCTAATACTTTTGTCAGTCTGTTAATTTGTTCTGCATAAAGCCGGTCCAGTCCGGAAGGTGAAGCCGGAGAAATATAATCCATCAAATTTGTTGCAGCGACAGCATTCGCACGATTTTTAACAAAAACAGGTTCAAAAGCACCACTGTTCATTCCCTGATTATAAGCCAGAGCTAAAATTTTAACCGCCGCATAAGGATCTTTCGAGTCTTTTATGAAACCTATAGGATTCCAGCATTTAACATATTGCCAAAAAGCAATATTTCTGTAATCATGATACGTTTTTATAATAGATTGAAACTCAAAACTTGCTCCTATCGCCGGATCGCTTATAAAATTATTCTTAGGAACCTGAGGGATAAAACAAGGATAGTTCATAAACATCTCCATCCAGCTTCCTCCCATCTCTTGCTGAAAGTATCCTGCTGCAACCTTCCCCGTGGTATCATAACAATTGACTCCACCGTTAATTAAATCCTGATTAGGGTATTTTTTTGTAACCCAACCTGGAGCAATAAGTTTACTCCCTTCGCAGCCTGCGTTTATTTCCTGAATCGTTGTTGCAAAATACTCATTGACACTCATGGCCTCAAATCCCATCAGATTTGTAAACAAATTGTGAGAAACAGCCATACTAATAGCCCACCCTTTTCTGTTTTCGGGAATATAAACATCTACACGCTCACCCCACGCCCAGACAGAACCTTCACCAATTTTTATTTCATTACCATTAGGTCCCGCAGGTTTTATGGCGCAGATACTGCTAAAATTTTTCTCACACTTAAAATTCTCGGTGGCCGGAGGAGTATAACAAGTAATTCCTTTTATGGGAGTACCATTTAATGTACCCTGGCCCGGCGGAAACATTCCCGGCACATAATCCATCGTGACACTATAAATTGTAGTTCCTACCGGCAGAACATTTCCCCAAGTCGTTTTTTTAAGCTCAACTATACCGTTATCTCCGTTTTGAATGACATCCATTCCGGACCACATGATAACATTAGAGACTCCTTTCCAATTGAAAACAAAACTATAGTCCGGTATGGAAGCATTCGTGTTATTATGAACTTTAAAATCCAAAACAATCGTGTTTCCATACTTACCTGTCATACAAAATTCATAACTTACTTGAGAATATACATTATTTAGGTTAAACAAAAAAAACAATAAAAGAAGTGGTATTTTATAAAATTTCATCATTATTTATTTGTATTTATTAGGATCTCCAAACAGTTCATTTGTGATCGGCATAAAGAATTAGATGACCTAACGAATTTAACTTTATTAGTCAACTTCATTTTTCAGGAAATTGGATATTATTTAGTCTTAAAAATTAACCAGCTTATACGATTTTCTTTGTCCCAGATTATCGGTTATGACTACAATAAATAACTGTTTAGTCAGGAAACTTCCGTCTTCTAGCCATAAATTTCTATTGTTTTGGGTGTTTTTGTACTTTACTACAGATTGCCCAAGAGCATTATATACCTCAACATGATCAATATCAATTGCTTCATTATGGACTGTTATAGACAATGCATTATCTTTAAAATAAACTATAAAATTGGTCTCCTCTTTTTCACCAAATTGATCAACTGACAGTGATTTACTAAAATAGTTGTCATATGCGTTAGAAAACTCATAACCACTTCCACAAGCGGCATCCCAATTGATAGACCAGGTCATCACTCCTCTCATTTGCGGCTGCAAAGAAGATTTCATTGTATATTTTCTTCCGGAATATGTAGTGCCAAATCGTAAGTAATTAAAAGCATTAATCCCTTTGTCAGGTGTTAGATATCCTCCTGCCGGTGCCGCTCCCGGACAGGCCGGAATTGCAATAACTATTTTAGAAGCCGGCAAGGGTGGGAAATAAAATCCCGTAGAGGCTACATTGAATCCTTTCATCAACATATCTGACATGGCTACTAAAAAATCCGGAGTGGCTTGAGAATATGCTATGTTATCTAAAGCATTTACAGATCCGGTGTTATACAACTGCACCATCAAAAGATCCAGCTCATTACGCAAATTATGAATTACCGGTAAAAAAGATCCGGCTCCATCTCCATACACCGAATATCCAACTTGTACATAATAGGTTTCCGGAGCAGCAGTTAAAATAAAACCTGTTCCATAATAGGTCTTTAATTCCTTGAAAGCATCAATTACATTCTTAAGTTTTGGGTAGGCCGAAATCGCCGAATAAGAAAAATCTTTTAACGCTCCCGCTCCAAAATTCATAGAACCTCCTTCAAAATCGATATCAACTCCATCAAAGTTGTATTGGTCAACAATTGCTTTTATTCCATTTACAAAAATATTTTTCTGGTCAATAGTTTTTAGTTCAACATGACCATTTTGTCCGCCAATTGAAACGATTACGGGGATACCTTTATCTCTCAAAGTTTTGATATCATTTTTTAACAATTGCGGATCAAAGACTCCTTTTGTAAAAAATCGAGGTTCATTTACTACTAACACTGGAGTATAACCATCTCTATTCACCGTCTCTATAAATGAATAAACAACAACATTGTATTTCTTGTCTGCAATTTCTTTAAAATACAAAAATGGTGCACTCCCACTTTCCCATCCATGTGCATAGCCAACAATAACTTTAGCCGGCAACGGATTAAACTTTGAGTTAACAATAGTAATCGATTGATTTAGTGTTTTTTCGCCTCCTTTATCATCAATTGCTTTTATAATTATTGGATATTCTTTATAGCTATTAGGAGTAAAAGTATAGCTATAAGTGTCTCCAGAACCTTTTATCGTCGGAAAATAAGTTCCGTTTACATTTACTGTAACACTTGAAATTGTACCATCTCTATCTGTCACATTAACACTTATTGAAACCGGCTGAAAACCGGAAGCCTGATTGATTGTATTGGATGCAGGTGTAAGCCAGATAATTTCCGGCAATACATTTGGACATGCTGTACCTGAACATTGCAAATAAAATGGAAAACTATTTTCGGCTGTAGCATTATTAGAGGCTGTAGCCGTAGCTTTTAGCGTGTAGTTTTTATTAAAATCAGCTGTTGCCGGAGTCCACGTTGCCGCATACTCGGTACCTGTTGTAGACGCTCCTGTAATATTTAACCCATTTACATTAAATACAACCGATGATAATGTAGTCTTTCCATCCTCAAAAGTCATACTGGCATTTGCTTTAAGCTGGATAGCTGTTCCCGGAACTATTGCAAGGTTTGCCGCAGACGGACTCGTGATTGTCACTTCCGGAGTAACACCGCTTGAGTTAAAGTTATATTCTTTTGATAAAACCGGAATTGGTAAATTGGCCAAATCTGTAGGATAATAAACAACAGAGTTGTTATCCCAGGCATTCATTTTTAAACTTGAAATGGTTGTATAGCCCGAAAATATTGCATTGTCAAAACTATATTTCCCAGAGGTATCTGTTGTAGCAACAAAAGTAGCATAAGGATGTGTACTATCTGTCCATGGAAGATTTAGTTCAATTTTTGCACCAGCGATTGGCACAGCTCCATTTTTAACCGTTCCGCTTATTTTATTAGTTGGAGTGGCATTTTGATTAAAATCTAAAACTTTATTTTCACTTAACACACTGTATAAAGTAGAAGCGGGTGAAAATGTCATTCCTGTTTTGGCAGCAGTAATGGTGTAGTCTGCTCCCGCTGTTAAACTGTTTATGCTATAAGCTCCTTTTGAATCTGAAACCGCAGTAACATTAGCTGTTGCTGAAGCTGCGGTAACGGTTACTCCGGAAACTACTGTAGTACCATTTAGCATGGTTCCTGTAATGGCATAAAGAGGTTGTGTACCTTGTATCACGATACCTGTTTGGTTTGCAGTAACATTTGTTAATTTTACCGGCGTAAAAGTATAGGAAACTTTTAAAGCGGTAACTGAATAATTGGCTCCTGAAACTACTTTGTTAAAAGTAAAATTTCCATCGGAAGATTTAACGGTTTGAATAACGGCGTCATTCTCATCTTTTAACTGAACTGTGGCATCCGAAACTAAATTTGCACCCATTTTTACAGCACCACTAAAGACTAAAGTTCCCTCAACAGCAACATTAAACGAATCATTTATCTGACTCAATAATGCATTAGGAACAGCTCCTCTGGTATCCTGAGACAATTCCCAAACCATACCTCCTGCAAGGTTTTTAGACGCTATATATCTGGCTTTAAGATCGATCGACTGCTTATCTTCGTAAGAGATAAACTGTTTTAGTTTCGAGTTGTATAAATAAGGGACTTTGGTGGTGTTATCAAAATATCGTACCCATCCTGCCGAAGCTGCCGTAGGTGTAACCATCATGGTATTAGGATCAAGATAAGGATGCGGAGTGGTTACGGAATTCCCTACCAAATCGCAAATTTCAATACTTCCTGAATTTTCACATGGAGCACCTGTATCCCAGGTTCCTAGAGGAGGCTGTGCATTTTTACAGGCGGAAACTACATCTCTTGGTGCGGCAACGAATAATCCGGGCAAATTAGGATTGGTTCCGTCATTAGCAACATGATCAAACTTTTTGCCGTAAAAAGGTAATCCCATGATTAATTTATTGGCAGGAAAACCAACTACATTCAAATATTGACTCGTTAATTCGTCTAATGATTCCGACTGCGCTGCACCATAAAGCGGATCATTGGTGTTTCCACTTGCATACAATGGAGCATTGTAGCAGGTTTTATCATACCAGTTTCCTCCAAAATCATAACCAAAATAAGTGATATAATCGCAATAGGTCGAAATATCTTCTGTCATTCCGTATTGAGCTCTGTTATTTGGTCCAAGATATTGTTTAGATACATTTCGAACATTGTTCCCAGCCGCGATTGTAATTAATTTATTGGGCATCGCCTGACGCATTGCCTTTAATAAATAAACTAAATTTTTGTTGTCGTCAGGATGGTATTTTTGAGGAGGAACCGGGGCACCATTAAGAATCTCAGTACCATCTGTACCACCTGAAAGAGGATATTCCCAGTCGATATCAAATCCGTCAATAAACGGATAAGTAGTGATGAATTTTACCATATCGGCAGCCAAAGCAGTTCTTGCCACAGGACTTGCAGCAATTGGAGAAAGATCCTGACCTTTTGTCCAGCCACCAACAGATATTAGTACTTTTAAATGAGGGTACTTTTCTTTTAACTTCATCAAGCCATAAAAGTTTCCTTTTACGGGAGCATCCCACGGAATTCCTCCTTCCATATGCTCAAAATCAGCATAGGTATCCAAACATTGTAATTTTGTATTCTCCGGATGGGCGGGATCATAACTTGTACCGTAAAAAGAATAATTTAAATGTGTCAATTTACTTCCATCTATCTTAGAGACATTGAAATCTCTGCCATAAATAGCCCATTGTGCATAATATCCAACTACTTTTTTATTATGACTGGGCTGAGAAACTAAGATGATTGGGAATAAAACTGAAAATAAAAATAGTAAGTAGCGTTGTTTCATAACTTTTTTTTTCAAAAATAAAGCTATGTTATAGAATTAACTTTCACAGTGTAACAACTGGCTCATTACATGTAATAATCAGCAGATTACACCGGAATACTTCATATTTGGCAGGGATATTTTCTTCTATAAAAAATTAAGACTGCTTTATCGAAACATTATAGAATGTGGGGTATTCTTTTCTAAACTTGTCGTAATAGTCAAAGTTTGAAACGATACCTGCAAATGAATTTTTTTACTGCTTTAAGAAACTAACAAGGTTTGCAGGTTTGTACCCGCAGGATATTTTATTCCCCATACTTCGTCATTGGAACTCCAGCCCTGATCTACATCAAATGTGACTATTCTGGAATCATTCATCAAATCAAAATCAATCAATATTCCCGGACTTTCCGAAATAAGCATTACCGTATTGTTTTGAGGATTGTTGTCACTAAACATTAAGAAGGCTTTATTGTCAGGAGTAACCTCAATATTTTGCCTTCCGAAAATTCTAAAAGTACAGCTGCCATAGTACCGATTATCGTTAGTATTGTGAACACAAATTCCAGTGGCATACTCTGTACCGGATTCGTTCTGAATTAATACGGTTGGATTATCATTATTGGTATCTACTGAAAGTCCTCCAAAATCCTGAATCAGCAATCGTTGTTTTAACTCTATTTTGTAATTTGTTCCTCCTATACTTCTTCTTGAAGTTGAACTAGATGCGGGTCTCTCAGATTGTGGCTGCGGAATATATATTGTTTGATTTTCTGTAATCTCACTTGTCGATATATAACCACTCAGATTGTATTCCCATTCTATAAGGACCGATCTCAGAAAATTTTTAGTCACACTCCAACACAGAGGCCTGAACTGTGAAGCATTTCTGGACCTTGAGGCCAGAAAACAGCATAAACTATAGTTTCCTTTATTTAATACCTCAACGGTTTCCTGAGAGAAGTTAATTATTAGTCTATTGGCCATACTATTTTCTTTAAGTTTATATTGAAACAAAAGAATTACTCCTCATCCAAATGCAGATGAAGAGTAATTCAAACAACACTACCCTATATTGTTACTTACTTCTTTCGCTTAACGCTTTTTCTCTGGCGCTGGTATTTTCAATTAACAGCTTTTTCAAATCTGTATAAGCATTAAAGTTTTTCAGCCAATTACCTCCTTTTGCACTCCAACCTTCATCTATGTTATAATTAACCACACGTGAGTCTGTACCAGTAAGGTCAATAAAAGCTCCGGCAGACATTGCTTTTGTAATTACGGTTGCTGTTTCTATCTTCTCTGTAGAAAAAATAAGAGCAATTTTAGTAATAGGTGTGATCACTCTTGCAGACCCTGCTCCTAAAATTGGAAAGGCACACAAAATGTTTGATTTCCCGTTTACTAACTGATTAATCCCCACTGTAAAACGCTGTGTATCTTCGTTCAAAAAAGATACTGTTCCCGGATAACCGTCTGAAGTTGCTTCGATATTACCGGATCCTTTTTCAATTGTTATCTTTTCACCCAAATCTGTATCGATGGTATTACTCGCTTCAATTACAACCTGAGGTGCGACCGTACTTGTTGAATTGTAGGCCTGAAACTGTTCTTGCCAGGTAATTTTGGTTGAAGTCAATAATTTTTCAGCCGGTAAATGAAACCATACGGTTGGAGAACCATCCCCTGACGCTGCTACAGATTTGAATCCGTATAAAGAATATCCTTCTGCTTTTAAAATTTTTACGTCTTCAGGACTAATACTAACTGTCGTGTTAAAAGTTGCCATAATAAATTTGTTTGTTTGGCCCTACTCATGAGGCTTTTCGGGTAACGCCTTACATTATTTTCTGAATGCAAACAGTTCGTTTTTTAAAGTGGAATCTGCTCCACTCCTTATTAATGCTTCTGTAAAATAGTTTGTACTTTTTGAAACTCTAATAGTAAAATTTCATGGTTCGTAAAAGTGATACCCTATTTTTTAGAAGCAAACCTAATGACCCGCAAACGGAACCTTTACTTATTTTGTAAATGTTGCATTAGTTCCTGCTAATGCTGTACACATACGACCTACCATATTAGTACCATTGTCTAAACCTACTACGTACTCATTTCCTAATACAATTCGAACTACAGGGTCGATATCAGTTACATGTAAGTGATCAGCATTTATTGGGTCATTTGTTCTTCCTGTTGCTAAAGGCCCGGTTCCTGCTTCGTTTTTAATTAATACATCTGCCATGATTTTCCTTTTTTAAATTAAACATTACTTGATGAGGCATTTCTTTTTCATTGCCTGCCTCAGAAAAATTGTGGATTTTACTCCTATAAATGATATACTTTTATCAATAACGTAAACACAAAATCCGTATCAATCAAGCTGTATTTTTCTTTTTTCTTTGAGATAAAAATCTCATTTACATTGTTGAGACGAATTACATTTTTGCCTTACTATTGATTTTCTCATTTTCGCGATCTGCAGTATCCCTCAATGAGTTTTTTAGATTCGGGTTGTACAATCCTTAATTCTAATAAGTCAAAATTATCTGTTTGTTCTTGCTTTTATTTGTACAGAATAAGCTACTTTTTATCAATTTGAATCATAACACTTTTCTTAATAAATTAACAAATGGAAATAAACTGTTATCTGTATTATACTTACTTGGGGGATAATTAAAATTCTGTTTGAAAACACGGGAAAAATGAGCGATATCAAAAAAGCCGGCAAGAGAGGCTGCCTCAGTAACTGATTTCTTTTGTACCACTAATACCTCAGCAGCAAATTGAAGGCGTATATCTCGTAACAGACGTATAGCCGGAAATCCAAATAATGATTTCACCTTACGGTTAAGATTTGACTGACTCATAAAAAGTTTCGCTGACAGCATCTCTATACAGAATGCCTCGTTATCAAGATTATCGATAACGATGATCAGCAATTTCGCCAGCCATTTGTATTCTTCTTTTAACTGAATCAGTTTGTTGAAACACGCATTACTTAAAGGAATTTTCCAATCTTCCGGTTTAAATCCTGTAATCAGACTATCATTACGATATGCTGAGGGGGAAATTCCAAACTCTTGTTTGAATTTACGACTGAAAGAAGTCACTCCGCTAAAACCGCAATAAAGAGCTGTTTCTTCAATAGAATATCTATTAGTTTCTAAAATATCTTTGGCCAGCTGCATCCTATAATACAAAATGAGTTTCCCTGGCGGGAAACTCATTTGATTTTGCACTTTACGATTAAGCTGTGCTTTACTGATCTTTAACTGATCGGCTAATTGAGAGGCACCAAAAGATGGGTCCGTTTTTTTTCTTGCATGATAGCATCAATCTGCCTTAAAAAAATTTCATCCGATAAATTAATGTTTTTTTCAATCTCAAATTCTTTCATAGTTTGTACGCTTTAAATAATACTTTATCATATTTAAATAAAGACAAGCCGAGAAAAAGAACTGTAAAACAGAAAAACATTTAAAAACCAACTAAAAAAATAATGTCGAACTAATTTTCAAAAAGGGATGTTTTATACTGTTTGGGGTCAGCATACTAAATCTATGGCTTTTATATCTTTATCTGTTCAAAACTAAACGAGCCATTCAATTTAATATCGGAAAATGTCACGAGATCCCTATATGATGGCACGAAAACAAATAAATCAGTCATAAGATTTTTCTTAATGCTGTAATTGTAAAAGTCTCTAAAACTTATATTTTTTTTTTGCGAACTGTTCGGTAGTCAGAAACCCAAACCGGAAGTTTATTGAAAAGAGATGGGTTGCTTTAAGCTTATTGGATATATTTAAAACCGGGGTAGAAATGCTTTGTTTTTTTTGATTCGATCTGACTACAAATACCAAAGATAAATTTACTTATCTTCATCATTCCTTTTACAAAATTAAAAGCCGGTAACTAAAATTTAGTCCCGGCTTTTGTTGAATTAATTTATTTTTCTTTTAAGTAAATCTCTCGTCTTTGTAGACAATGGTATTATATGAGTAAACACATGACTCAGACTATCTGGTTTTACACTATTTCCGCCACTGTGACAAAAAAAGCAGGACGTAACTGATTTGTAATTTCCATCCGGAACAGAATTGGAGCTTGGAGACTGAAAAAAGGTCTCCATAGTACTATTCGCTAATCGCCCTGTTCCAATTGCATCTCCGTTATTTCCACCGTAAGGATATGAATTACCATTAGGCCCTGCACCACCAAAAGTCCAGGTCGCACCTATTAGTAAATAATTCTTTCTAATATCATTACCAGCCAGCATTTTACGTATACTGTTGTTAATAGCAATAACTTCACTATTCGAATCTGCAGGAGTTCTATTCTCTTGATTTGGAACAGTATCAGAAGCAACTCCCCAGGCCATAACTCTTTTTATATTAGGCTTGTCTATCGCTGGGTCAGTAATTTTAATTGTATTGTTTTCAACAGTCATCTTCTGCGTATTTTTTGTGGTATCGTCGGCATTAACATTAAAGAGCCAATCTTTTCCTCCATCAGCTTTTACTTGCTTGATTTTACCATTAACATCTCTATAAGAATACGCTTCGTTTGGTGCATTTTTTTGGTGTTCAAAAGTTGCCCAGATCATTTCGGGATGTCCTGCAACACTTCCTACAATGTGCATTCCAACCAACGCCAGTGTTGCTGTTGTTGTTTTATTTGTTAGCTTCCACAACTTAGGGTCTGATTTGTCGTATACAGGAATCTTAGCTTTGATTGTAACATAACTCTCCGGATTTGGTAAATCCTTTACTTCCACCCATGATGTCTTTAATTCTATTGCCAAAGCATCCGGATCCGGTGGAGCGGCAAAACCGCTGCTCTTTGCATAGGCAAGAATACTATCTCTCGCACTGGCTGTAGTAGGGAACTGATTACCATTTAATTTCTTGTTTTGTACACCCGTCAGGAAATAAGCATAAACATCGTTTACCATTGTGATGTAATACACCAGTGATTTATTTACCGCAACTAACGCTCCGTTAGAACCAGCCTGTCCTTGTTCTGTATCAATTACATCTCCCTTTGAATCCAGGAACAAAGTTTTATTATCTTTTGTTATAAACTCCTGCACAATGTTTTCACGATGACCTTTAGTATCTATTATCGCTTTAGGCTTAGAAATAGCTTTTCCTTTTGTATCTATAAAAGAATGCACCCCATTGGCATTAGCAATAACCCCACCTACTATCACAGATTTATTTGACGCATCTTTAACAGCTTCATTTTTACTTTGAGGTTCTACTTCAAATGCTCTTCCTTTTTTATCAATTATAATTGGAAGTCTGTTTGGTCCTGTTTGGCTAATATTACTCACAGCACTCAATAAAGTATTTGGTTTATGTGGTGTTAAAACACGTTTTTTGGTAACTGGATCTTCTGCAGAAACATTATAGAAAACGGGAGATTCTATTACAGTGCCACCACTTTTATAGTCTCCGTCGGAAACTGGAGAGGTAATCCATAAAAACATTTGTTCAGACCATTTATAAAAATCGCAATTATTTCTATGTGGAAAATCAACACTGTTTGCAGGTTCAACAAGTCCATTTTCGGTAATTTTTTTTGTTTTAAACCAGGTCTTGAATTCATCTTCTGAAACACTGCATGAATCCTGTACATCTTGTGGCAGGTATTCGTAATCGGAATCAACCTTTGCCAGTATATCATTTTTTTTGCATCCAAGGATCAGGATGGCAAAAACCGCGATAACGGTAGCTGTTGTTTTTATATTTATTTTTTTCATGATTTGGTGTAGTTAATGGGTGTTTCTTTTGTTTGTTTTTTTGAATCGTCTGAAGTTTTTAATTATCAGAACCTCTTTTAACAAAAAACCGCCCGAAGCAGGCGGTCTTTAGATTTTAATGAAATAAGATTTTTTCTTAATTCAGTATTCTTGTATTGAATTGTTTGGGGAGAATTTAGTTTCTATGCCAGTTCTTTTTTCGGGGTCTTTGCAGACTTTACCGGCACATTCTCTATGTGGTGATTCCAATAAGAGAATCCTCCTGTTCCGTTCCATGAACTATCGATTGCTAAGTGTGCCTCAAAATTAGCCAAGAAAGAACCAATTGCAGGAGGAGGAACAGATTGAACATATTGTCCGCTTAGGCTAACTACCTGAGTAATTTTACCAAATCCGGTTGCATATATTCTTCCTTTAACATGAACAACGATATGACTATCAGGACCAGGGATGGCCTGTGTAATGACTACTGTACCTGAAACAGAATGTTGTGATGGTACAACAACTAAACTAAATGATGCAATTGGAGCACCTGGTGTTCCTACATTCCCGATTGTGCCTTTTGCTAAATAGGCACCTGCTAATAAATCTGCCATAATCTTTTAATTTAAATTTTTCTTACTCGTGGGGCTTTTCAGATACCGCCTCGTTTTTTATAGTGGGTTCTGCTCCACTTTTTATCATTGGATCAAGTTTCTCCTTATTCAGATACCGGCTCGTTTTCCAGAGTGGGTTCTGTCCCACTTTCTATTACGGGTTCCAGTTTTTCCTTTCTTGGAGAACTAACACTTATCTGCACGTTTACCTGTCCTATATTATCTGTCAGACCTGCTCCGTAAATACCTTTTAAATCGTCATTGATGCATAATTCTAATTTTCCAACTAATCCCGGTGGTGTATTTGCTCCCAGTCCGATTAAGAAAACAGTATCTCCTATTTTACCTACCAATGCTCCCTCGTTTGCCCCTGGAAGTGCATAACCGGGTTTAGCACTAATAAAAGTTGGGTTTCCGGCAGAATTGTACAAATGACCGTTATTGATATTTGGATTCGCCGTCCATAGTCCGTCTTTATATTTTATGGTAGCAACTCTACTAGGATTCAGTCGAACACCTGTATCCAACCATGGATAAGAAGGATTAGGATTATCAGGAGTACTTGGATTCGGTTTCGCCTGAACGGTAAAATCAACTGGCGGAACTGCGAAATTGCAAGCCGGAATTGGCGTTGTAAATTCTTCATAATCAAAATAATCTGCCAAAGCAAGACTCGTTCCTAAACCTACACCTGACTGCGATTGCATAAAGGTTATTGGTCGGCTGCGTCTTCCGGTTCGATCGAAAGGGCTATACCAGGTCCATAAATAAGTAGAATCTGGATAATTATTTCCTGAAGGCGGAAAAAATACACCAACAACCGTGGCTGTATTACCCGGACAAAGCGCAGGATTCCTCACAATAGTGGCATGAATTTTTCCTTGTACCGCCGGAATCTGAACCCAGTTTGGCGGTTGTTGCGGGAATGGAAAATTTCCAAAACCAATCGCATTTGTTATTCTGTCTCCTACATAATTAATTAAAAATCCTGCACCACTATTAGGCGGCGGAGTCATTCCGGTAGGAGTTGGTCCGGTAAGAAGCGCTTGTTGCGCAGTAAATGGATTTGTGGGATTGTAGGTATATTTCATCAGGGTACTCTGACTCCTGTCTGATGAAACGCTGTATTGCGAATTGTCTCTCCAATTGTATAAAACCCTTGTAGGAAGAGGATTGAATGCTTCATTGACCGGTGTCATGAAAACAGTCATCCCAAAATTAGTATTCCATGTAAATAGCTCGTAGTTATCAGGGTTTCCAAATGAAAAGCCTTCTACAACAGGAGGTACCAAAGGTGTGTTTAAAGGATTGCTCGATAATTTCTCAAAAGTAGAGAAATAAGTAAACGAGAACATTTGAAATAAGGCCAGCTGATTAACATCTCCTAAACCCGGGCGTGCAACAGGTCCTTGTCCAAACATAAGACGCACCGGAAAATTGGTTTTATGATCAAACCACATCCAGGTAGCAGGTGCAGGACTGCTGTTACCTACCGGAATTTTCCACCAATCTACTTTTTGTGCTTTCATCCAGTTGAGGTAACTGGTTCCGGAACATTTTGCTCTACTGCTTTCATTTCCAAACCAGTTTGTAGTTGGAATTCTCCAACCTACATTGATCGGTGTATAACGGATTCCATCGGTCGATACTTCTGTTTGAGTTGGCGTTATTCTGTACCACCATCTTCTGCCGGAAGCACCTACCAACAAAGCGTTTAATCCAAGTCCTTCGGCATAATAAACCGTCGCGGTACAAATTTCAAAAAAAGGGCTCTCTTTGTCAGCAGTAGTACTATTGCTCTGCAGGGGGCTAAAAGGGTGAAGTACACAAGTACATTTCCAAAATTGTGGAAGTCTGGGCTGAGGCCCTGTAAAAGTCTCCAAAACCGGATATCTTGAATCTGGTATCGGATCCACGCAATTTTTCGAGGAAGAGGTTAAATCTTTCATGGTAGTTTGCTTTTGGGGTTATTAATTCGGATTGTTTGGTATTGTTTTGATTCTCAATGGCTAATCTTATCATTCTGATTTCCTTTAGAATAACTTTACGAAACCAGCATTTTTAATTTTCCCGATTAAAATTACAATGCATAAGAAACCCTAGATAAAAAAATGTCATGAGACTGGTTTTTTTATCCATAAAGCGAATAATCACTGGAACAGAATTCTTTTAAAGAGGGAATAAAAATTACAAACTTGCACAAAAGCATTATCTACGATCCAGTAGCACAGGTGTCTTAGTCGTATTGGGATCTATGTACAGATCTGCCGCCGTAACCAGCAAAACCTCAACATCCATAAAACCGTCTTCATAGTTCAACAGTTTTTTCAATGCCGCATCTTTTTCCTCAACAAAAGCCTCTCTTTTATCTTCAGAAACATTTTGTACGATTAGCATCTTTACAACATCCTTAAAATTTTTATTTGTTGACAATTGAATCTGAAAAGCGGTTGCCTCACTTGTAAACGACAGAAATTTATCTAAGTCGTAATGCTGTTCACAAACTATAAAAGATTTTGCCTCTCTGGATTTTAATTCCAAAAAAGATTTTCCATCCAGTTCCACCCATCGGCCTATATCTCCGATGGCATATCGAAAAACCGGAAACCTTTTACGGAATGTATTAGTAACCGCTATTGTACCATATCCTTCCTCATCGGGATTTATAATTTCGACAATAATACCTTTAATAACGGAAAACAAGGATGGCGTTTTAGTACAATGTGACCAGGCCCAAATTCCGGTTTCGGCGGAACCATACATGGAATACACTTCCTGAAAACCCAGTACCTGCTGTAAAAATTTTTGTGTATTAGGTCGTAAAAACTCTCCCGCATAAAACAACTTCCCAATTTCTATTTGTCTGTTGTTCTTTTGTAAAAAATGAGCAAAGCAGATTAGTTTTGAAGGAGTTCCGAATATAAAATCAGGTTTGAAATGACGGGCTGCCTGCTCCATATCGGCATAACTTGCATGGGCACTTAATGCCAAAGTTGTTGCCTGACATTTTTCAAGAATATCATCCATAATAGCTGCCGTACGATACATATCGGAATAACCAAAAATGTTCAGGGCAATTGTTTTGGAAGTAAAAAAATTATTTCGGGTGAGTTCGCCTGCCAATGCAAGACGCTGATTATGATTCTCCTGAATATCAACCGGAAAAACCAGCGGCTTTTGAGTGCTCCCGCCTGAGCGTACGAGATAAACGCCTGTTTTTTCTTCCTCAAGTTTAAACTTTGTCTCTAAAATTGGCATTAACTCTTTTTTACTCAGTACAGGTGCTCCGGCAGCAAAATCATTTCCTTTGTAAAATTCAATATACAACGGATTTTGTTTGGCCAATTCAAAGTAATCCTGTAATTCAGAATGGTCTATTTTTGGAGGGATACAAACGGGATACATAAGGAGTCGTTTTTAAGAGTTTCTTCTTTTTAAATAATAACTGTTCTTGACCAATAATTTGAAATGATTGAAAATAAACAAGCCTTTTTGCTGCCAGGACGGCAATCGCTCCATGGCGTGTTCCAGCCATCGCTGCGAATACATTCCCATTAACTGCTGATCGTATCGATTGGAGCTTTTTCTATACCGCTTTATGATGATCGGGATTTCAATTGCTTTCCAATCTGTGGGGCTGATTCTGGACAAACTTCCTTCTACTTCCCGTACTTCGATGCAGGCTTTATTCAGTAATCCAACTCTGGAAGGCTGAGGTAATGTTTTTAGTACCCGATACCATAAGTCAATGCCTTCGCTTATTGAAACATCAGTCTCATAAAAAATATCTTCAAGATGTTTTTTTCGGATCACAACATTACTGCCAAAACCCATAATAAAATCGGGAGAACTAATCGTGTGTAATGGATCCGGAATTAAAAATAGTTCCTCTGAAAAGGGAATCATTTCTTTTTCAAATGATTTAGTTTTCGGTAAGTAATGATTTGAGGGAATGAGCAGAATACCAAGTATCAGCACATCGAGATTCTCCTCCTCCATCATAGAACTACTATCTTGTAAACAAGTTGGTAAATAACAATCGTCTGCATCCAGAAAACTGATCAAATCTCCGGTTGCCAATTCAATTCCGATATTTCTGGCGTTACTCGGACCTTTATTTTCTTCCAGCTCAATAATTTGAACATCCGTCTGCAAAAATTGAGGAGAAAAAAAAGAGAGCGCGTCTTTTAGATATACCAAACTCAGATCTGAACTGCAATCATCGACAATAATAAGCTCTGACACTTTTTTTTCCTGAAAAGCCAGAGAACGAATAGTATCATAGATGTAAGCTTCCTTATTATAAAGAGGTATCACAACGGTATGTTTCATATTTTGACTACTGTGCTATTGGATAAATCAAAGCTCTTCCCTGATGCACATTCACAACAGATTCATCTGATCCCCGAAACATACCGGATCCATAACTTTTATCATCTTTGCACAGCAGCATTCCCACTAAATAAATCTGACGGTTGTTTTCAGCATCGTCAAACTCTTTTTGATCTACAAAATGCTGAATCAGATAGCTCTTCCAGTTTTCTCTCACTATAGTATTCCAGTTTTCATCAGTGCAATCACTTTTCACATAGGCTCCGATTCCCCTTCCGCCGCTGTTTAGTTTTAAAATCAGATTTTGCTTTGTATTTGTAAATTCATCACATTCAACAGGATCGGTAATAACGAAGCTTGGAATAAGGTACTCTTTCAAAAAATTGTACTCTTCCTTACTCAGGTAGTCCAGCATAATCGCGGCATCATACATGACAGCTAAAACTCTTTTATCATGAATAAGGATTAAAGTTCGAATGTCATTGAAATAGCAATTCTCTTCAATTAACTTGTCCAATACATCGGGGCTAATTTTTTTTAATTCTTCCCGATCCATTTCAAGTATAAATTGTGAAACCGGTACTCCGTTGGCTTCTATTGAATCCTTTACAATCACGAGCTCCTGAGGTTTTGCAGAAATTAATTCAATATTTAATTTGGCCAACTCTCTTTGTGCATTAAAAATATCGCTGCCTTTTTCATCATCATGAATAAGAGCTACTTTTTTATGGGGAGCAAACTGATGAGACAGATCGTCGATAAGATTTTTTAAATCTGTACCTCCTGCAGCTATTTGATCTTTATATTCGTTGGTCTGATTGTTTATCAGGTGTAAATAATAACTGATCATCCATCCATTTAACGGATAACGTGCTCCTATTTCACAGATTTTGGGCTGGTCATTACTATCATATAAAAAATCAGGGCGATAAAAACCCTGATTATAGCTTTGGCTACTACACTTTTTCAATAAAGCTTCAAGGTCATTCTCCAGTTGATAATAGTTCCGGATTCTGCTGTCTTCAAAGTAATTCAAAACAATTGCTGTACAAGCTTTGTTTAAAACAGCACACAGGCGATCCATCGGTTTGTTATACTCCGGAGACAGGACGACAGACGAATTAGCAAAAGCATCTCTGCCTAATATGTTGATATTCTGAAAGTATTCAAAAAACAACTGATTCCATTTTTCCTGTTGATCAGCTTGGTTTTGCTGTAGTTTAATTTTTGACATATAAGATTGAAGTTTATTTTTTTGTAATAGATTATTAGATACGCCGATTTAAAAACTCAATTCTTCTACTTCCAAAAGATCCACCATCACGGCCGATTTTTTTGCTAAATAGTCGTTGACAATTGTTTCAAGATCATACGATTCAAGATCGATATTCATTGCCTTGGCGTAGTGAAAAATTGAACTAACAGCAAAAAAGAAGTGATTTTTCTCTGTTGGTCCACAGTGAACACTGATCCATGCTAATGTCTTGTCGCACTCTTCTTCTGTGTAACCGTAATCATTAATCAACCAGGACTGGAATTTTGGCAAGATCAGTTCTACTTCTCCATGCGTATAAATTTCATGTATCAAAGTCGTCAGTAAAGCAATCATGATGTCTTTATTTCGTAATGAGTTTTGATCTTTCCATGCTTTAAAATCACAGGCGCTTTGATTCAGGTAACGTCTGGAAAGCCAGTCATCATCTGTACAGATTGTAGTGGCCATAGTATAAAACAGCTGCGAATGCAAAATTCTGCCTACCACTGCCAGATCTTCATCAACGATACGGTTTAAGCTGGTGATCGATTGCAATAGTGCTTTTTCATCTGCAATAGGTTGATTTTTATGAACCAGCATGGTCATACGATTACTGATTCCGGATACTGTCATTGCACTGTTATTGGTTTGACTCCAGCTGTGAAAGAAACGCTGTAAACGTTCTTTGTCCTGAACTTTAGAAGTCAGCTGATTGAAACTTTTCTCAATTTTTGAAAATGCTTCCTCCTGATTTGGAAGGAATTTTAATAATTGAACTTTTAAATGTGATTCTTCCATTCCTTCAAGAACCGGAAGAATAATTGAACTTAAACTTGCCATAACTGTTTTGATTTTAGGTTAATTAATGATTTTGATTTCTATTGTTTGTTGGTGGTTTTTAATGAACAGATTTAGAGCGGTAATATTTAATTTTCCGAAGCACATCAATATCTTTAAAGTGATATTGCTCTAACCAATCGGCTTCATCGAAAAAGATGCAGCTGGACTCGGCAATTACAATAATGTTTTTACGGAGAGAGATGTGATAGAGTTTCTCTAATAATTCAGCATATTGAAAATCGTAAAGAGGATTGTACAGATAAAAAACATTTCCATCTGAGATATCCGCTTTTAAAATATCTCCCGAAATTGCCCTGGCATTCGCAAGTCCTTCTTTTTCGATTAAAGCAACACAAACTTTATTTCGCTCTTCAAGAATTTCGATTCCTTTAAACTGAACATCCGGATGTTTTACGGCACCGTATAAAATGATATTTCCATAACCGGAACCCAAATCATAAAATACCGTTTGTGGTGTCATTGGAATCGGGTCAAAAAGAGCCTCTAAGAAACTGGAAGATCCGTATCGATAAGAGTTGAGTCCGTACTTAATTGTAATTTCCGACAGACTTAAACCTTCTTCAATATGATGCAAATACTGATCAATTTCTGATTGAATACTTCTTAATTGCTCCATACTATTTCATCATTAAGAATTCTAGTTTTTCCAGTGAGCGTTTTGCTTTTTCCATTTTAGCGGCATATTCATCATTTACCTCTTTCACGTTGCTGTTACAAAAACTGCAAACCTCTTCTTCTTCATAGACATAATTATCGCAGCCATTGCATAACTTTAAGGCTTTAGGTATTCTTGGAACTCTTGCTGTCACATCAACAACAGGAACAGGAGTTTCACTATGAGGTGATTGTATTTCTACAATTACGCCATTTTCATCTTCGACGATAATTTCAAAAAGTCCCATATCGAAAGAGTCGCCCGGTGCTTCCTGTATTTTTCTTACTCGTTCCTTAAGTCCTTTCTTTTTTAGTTCTAAAGCACGATGATGGCAAAAAGGATTATTCCCTCTCTTACCAAACAATACATGACTTGTCCAGGTACAGCCCGCCAGACAAGAAGATTCATAATAACAGCCTTTACAACCGCCCCATAATTCTTCTTTATTTCTATATCTGGAAAAAACCATCTCTTCACTGTATTTCCAAATATCCTCCAGTGCCATATCTTTTACATTTCCTCCTGTATAGGCACTTGTTGGTAAGGAAGGACAGCCTTTAATTTTACCATCTGCTTCAATCCCTATTCCGGTATGTCCTGCCGAACATCCGGTATAATATTTCTCATTGCCCTGTCTCCAAATGTGTTCATACGGTCCAAAATAACCAATGTTATTCCCCGCCTGTATTAGGATATTATGAGCTAAGGCTTTTCTGTAGATCACAATAAGCTCATCGTAAAAATCAATTAATTCATAAGGCTGAACGATCAGTTCATCCGCATTGTCTACGGCATTCCCCATAGCAACGGCAAGTTGTATCTGCCAGTTTTTTACATTATTTTCAATCAAAACATCCAAAAGCTCATTCATCTCATTTTTACTTCTTTTTGTAATTACTGTATTTACGCTAGAAGTTATATTGTGCTTTTTAAGTAATCCCAGACAATTAACGGCATGTTCAAAAGAATCTCTTCTTCCTCTTATTTTATTATGAGTATCCGGCATTCCATCGATAGAAACACCTATATTATTTATTCCCGCTTTTTTTGCAGCAATGATTCTTTCTTCGTTTAAATTATAGGCACCGGACTGCATTGAGCATTCGATCCCACTTTGATGTATTCTTTCGATAATCTCAATCCAGTCTTTTCTTAAAAAAGCTTCCCCCCCAATGATCGAAATTTCTCTGGTACCAAGACGTTTAAGACTATCAATAACCCCAAAACATTGTTCTGTAGTTAATTCACCCGGTCTTACTTTTCCGGCTCTCGATCCGCAATGTGAGCATTTCAAATTGCAAGCCAGCGTAATTTCCCATACGACATGCACTGGAGTAGCCGTTGCATAATCATCCCTTACTCTGTATCTTGTTGAAGTCTTAATAGTATCCATCTTATATCAATTTTACTTATATTTTAGTTCAATGCTTTCTGATATAATGCCGATGTAGTATGAAAATAGTACAATGCAATTGGACTATATTGAATATACAATCGGTATTAGTTTTGTTTATGGTTTGACAATTATTTAAAAGACGGTTTAAAAAGTAAAACTTGATAAACCGTCTTTTTTTAGATTACCTTTTCTTTTTCAAGGCATCAATTGCATCAAGCAATTCTACTAATGCTACATGCAAATCTTTTTGTTCTCTTATGGTTTTTTTAGCTTGTTCAGCTACCGCAACCATTTTTTCTAAATCATTTGAGGCAATCGCCTCTCTGATTCCTACTCCGTAAAGTACTGTTGCCATAATATTTTATCTTTTGATTACTCCTACTCTTTAGGTTTTTCAGATACCCCCTTGTTTTTCTGTACAAGTCAGCTTACTTCTTGTTCTTTAGAGAATCTATTGCGTCCAATAAGTCTAATAAAGCTACAGTCAGATCTCCATGATCTCTTATTGTTTGCTTTGCTTGCTTGGCAACAGCTTCCATCTTAGCCAGGTCATTAGAGGCAAGAGCTTCTCTAACAGCGACACCATAAGGCATGATTATTCCCATAGTTGTTGTTTTTTAGTTATTATTTGTTTTGTTTGAGGATTTATCCTTTTTCAGGAAGAAATTTCTACCGAAGAAACTTTCTGATTCCTTAATTACTATAACCAAACTGATGCAGGAAAAGTGCTGGTTCATTTGGACTCAAGCAAGTCAAATTACCTAAAGTCACTGTTCTGCCTTCATTATTTTTTCCGGTGATAATAATATTCTTCGCTCCAGCTGTTAATTTGCCTAAACGATTTCCGGTATTTACTTCGCTTCCCATTTCATGAGGTGTTCCTGTTCTGGTAGCGATAACATTTCCGGTTCCATTTTCAATTAAAACTCTCTGTCCTATTGCCGGTGCCGGAAATAACTGAGAAACTGTAATATCAGTAAGTTCTCCCAGTGTGATATAAGGAGGCAAAGTTTCGGCATTAATTGTTTCAGACTCTGGTTTACCAAGCGTAATAGTTCTTCCAAACTCAGGCTGTGTACCCGCATTTGTACAATACATCCACGGAGTAGTAAAAGGAGTACCGTCTTCATATTCTCCAGTTGCTATATATCTTTGGTGTACACCTAATTTTGGTTTTTCGGACAGTGTGTTCAAATCAAGGTTATAAAACACTGATTTAATAAGTGTTCCAACTGCAAAGGTACCGGTAGCTTTTTCAACAACAGGAAGAATAACTGGTCCAACTCCTCCTCCATGCCATTCTACATAAGGATACACATTTACATTTTTTACTTTTTGAGGTATTGCTTGCATAATAATAGTTTTTGTCCTACTCATGAGGCTTTTCAGATCCGCCTTCGCTTTTAACTGTGCGAAACAGTCCGTTTTTTAAAGTGGGTTCTGCTCCACTTTTTTCAATCACAACTGTTTAATAATTAAATAGTTACTCAGATAATTTTCTTTCATTAAATTTCTATATCAAAGCTATTTTAGATATGAAGATCGAATCGAAAAAATGTTATAAAATGAGAATTATCTGTCATAAGACACAAAAAACAAGACATAAGATAATTCTTAGAAAAACCTCATCAAACAAACTTTCATTTATTTTTGAAAGTTTAAAAACTTTTACTTACATTTGTTTCATGGAATTCAAAGAAGCAAAAAATAAGTTCGTACAAACCTGGGGAGCATTAGGTTCTCAGTGGGGTATTAATAAAACCATGGCACAGATTCATGCGCTGTTAATGGTTTCGAACGAAGCTGTTTCTATGGAGGATATCATGGAGGAATTACAAATTTCACGCGGAAACGCCAGCATGAACCTAAGAGCTTTAATGGATTGGGGAATTGTCTACAAAGAATTCAAAGCCGGAGAAAGAAGGGAATTTTTTACTGCTGAAAAGGATCTAGACGAACTGGCCGTAAAAATTGCCAGAGAAAGAAGTAAAAGAGAAATTAAACCTGCTCTTAAAATATTGAAAGAAGTTTCTACAATTGGAGCAAATGATACTGCTGAAGAAAAACACTTTGTAGATCAGACTTCTAAATTGTATGATTTTGTATTAAAAGCAGATAATATGATGGATAAAATGACCGAATTTAATGAAAACTGGTTGGGACGTCTTGTCCTTAAAATCATGAAATAAAAAAATTTAATCAAAACTTTCATTTTTTTCTGAAAGTTTAAAACAAACGATAACTATGAAAACGCTGGAAAACCAAACCCTACTTTACGATGAAGATTGTCCGCTATGCAGTTTGTATACCACTGGCTTTGTAAAAAGTGGCATGTTAGATCAAAACGGAAGAAAATCATACTGTCAGCTATCTGAGGAAGAACAAAATTTTGTTGATTTAAAACGCGCTCCAAACGAAATCGCTTTGATTGATAACAAAACAAAAACAGTAACTTATGGAATTGACAGTTTAATTAAAGTTGTCGGTTTTTCATTTCCGCTTATTGAAAAAATTTCAACTCTAAAACCGATTCACTTTATCCTCAAAAAAATGTATTCTTTTGTTTCTTACAATCGAAAAGTAATTATCCCTGGAAATGCAGTCGAAGAAAACAAATTACAATGTACTCCCGATTTTAATTATAAATATCGATTTCTGTTTATCGGATTTGCCTTAACGATAACAAGCTCTATCCTTTTTGGTTATGCTAATCTGATTCCGGGTTTACCGAAAACCAGTATTTCAAGAGAAATCATTATTACATTGGGCCAAATTGTTTTCCAAAGTTTGTTTTTATTCCAATTTGACAGACAAACCATTATGAATTATGCCGGAAATCTAATGACCGTTTCATTAATGGGTTCCTTAATTTTAAGTCCTGTCCTGCTTCTAAGCAAATTTATACCACTTACTGAAACTATCGTTTTAGGCTGGTTCGGAGTCACCGTTTTGATCCTATTTTTGGAACATTTCAGAAGAATCAAAATTTTGAAACTTCCAATTTACTTATCTTACACCTGGATTCTCTATCGAATTATTGCTTTATTCTTCATTTTAAACTGATTTTAAAAAATCGTCACAGATTGCACGGATTACCATTCGGGCAATTCGTGCCAAAAAAATACAACAATGAGCAAACTCATCATCGCAGCCGGAACAGGATTTCTGGGAAAGGTTTTAATATATCATTTCAAAAACAAATTTGAAGAAATTGTTATTCTGACTCGAGGGAAGTCACAAATCATCGATGGAATAAAATATGTAAACTGGAATACCAAAACTTTTTCAGGCTGGGAAAGTGAACTGGAAAATGCCACGGTATTAATTAATCTGGCAGGTAAATCTGTTGATTGTCGCTATACTTCAAAAAATAAAAAAGCAATTTTATTGTCTCGTCTTGAAAGCACAAAAATTTTAAACAAAGCCGTTTTGAATTGTAAAAACCCACCAAAACATTGGCTCAATTCGTCAACTTCCACCATTTACCGTTTTTCTTTAGACAAACAAATGGACGAAGTCGAGGGCGAGATCGGAAATGACTTCTCTATAAATGTGGCTCTCTCGTGGGAAAAAGCTTTTTTTAAAACAGAAACTCCAAATACCCTGAAAACGGCATTACGAACATCAATCGTTTTGGGAAAAAACGGCGGTGCTCTCCTTCCGTTAAAGACTTTGGCTAAAATAGGTTTTGGAGGAAAACAAGGAAAAGGAAATCAATGGATCAGCTGGATTCACGAAGATGATTTTGCACGTGCAATCGAGTTTATAATAAAAAAAGAGATGGCAGGAAAAGTAAATATCGTTTCGCCAAACCCTATTTCAAATAGTGACTTTATGCAAGAACTTCGAAAAGCAGTTGGTGTACCTTTTGGAATCTCACTCAACAAATTCTTTCTGGAAATCGGATCTTTTATCATTCGAACAGAAACAGAACTAGTTTTAAAGAGCAGAAATGTAATTCCGACACGACTTTTAGAAAAAGGTTTTGCGTTTAAGTTTGAAAATATTGATCCGGCTTTTCAGAATCTCTTATCCTAAAAGAATCAAAGTGCTGTACTGAAACCAGAAAAGCTACGAAAAACGCTTTGTGCTAAGTCTCGTATAGTCCCTACGGGACAGTTATGTAGGGCGGCGAAGTAGTTTTACCAATATGTAATCTCTCCGAGATAGGATATATTATCATTATATCGCTCCTACAGGAGCACTTTCACGGATTGAAGTGTGGTGATTAATTAAAATTAGATATATGGGGCAATTAATCTCGGAGAGATTACATATTGGTAACACTCATATCCCCAAACTAAAAAAATGATATCGAAAATGACAGTCCTAAACCTTACAACCCTAATAAAAGCCTCTCAAAAATCGGTTTTTGATGCTTCAAGAAATATTGATATTCATCAGCAATCTGCCAGTCCATCAAAAGAAAAAGCAATTGCCGGTGTAACATCCGGCTTAATCCAATTAAATGAAACAGTAACCTGGCGTGGCAAACATTTCGGTTTTTATCTCACTCATAAAAGCCGAATTACAGCAATGAAACCTTATACCTACTTTGTCGACGAAATGGAACAAGGCATATTCAAATCTTTCAAACACGAACATTTTTTTGAAGAAAAAGACGGATTTACTATCATGAAAGACAAACTGCAATATGAAACTCCATTTGGAATTTTAGGTGAACTTTTTGATATTTTATTTTTAGAAAAACATCTTATGAACTTCCTTTTGGAAAGAAATAAAACACTCAAAATAGTTTCGGAAAAAAAACTTTAAATTTCTTACTTTTATAGTCAGACACGATTTTCGAGAATCCGTAAACTAACTAAAACTAAACTTTATGACATTAAAAGCAAAAATACTATCGGTTGTTTTTTTTACTATTTCTTTCATCGGATTTGCACAAAGCAATTGCAAAACACTAAAAGGCTGTGAAAGAAAACTATGTGAATTAAACATAAAACTGATTGCTGCCAAAAAGGCCGGCAATCAAAGTCAAATAAAAGGAGTCGAAGAAGCTATCTCGAAAACTAAAAAAAACTGTACGACAAAAACAGTGAACAAAGACCTTAACAAAAAAGTTCAGGAAAAACAGCAAAAAGTCAAGGAAAGAACCGATGATCTAAACAAAGCCATAAAAGATCAGGAAAGCAAAGAAAAAATTGATAAGAAAAGAAAGAAACTAGCCGAAGCTAAAGCCGACCTGAATAAAGCCCTAGCAGAACAAAAAACGAAGTAAGATTTTATTTCACTCCTAAGGAAACTGATGTATGCGCATCGGTTTTTTTATTTTAGGAAAAACTACTTTAAAGAAACAGTATCATCAGCCACCAAAATATGGGAACACTTTCCACCCAAAAAGAAGTATAATATTTGGAGCGATTGGGGTTTGCAAATGCAATAAATAACATCAATACAAAAATCATTATCAGATTGATAAAAGCATCATGATAATTAAAAGTAGAAACAAAAACTTCTAATCCCCAAAAAGGAATCAGCAATAATAGTCCTAAAATTTTGGTTCGTTTTACTCCTATTGTTTGAGGAACTGTTTGTAAATGCGGATCGTCATTGGCCAAATCGATAATTTCAAAAACCAAAACCAGAACAAAAACCAAAACGAAACGCTGAATACATTTTATAAAAAAATCACTGGTAAAAGGAATTTCGGCATTTATCAAAGGTAAAACTAAGGTAGCACCCACCCAGCAAACTGCCACGATATAAATTTTTACACCTGCCCAATTTCGTGCATTTCTCCGATTCGGAAAAAACGGAAGGGTGTAAAGTGCCGTTATTAAAAAAATCACAATTGAAACAATTTGAGTAATCCGCTTCAACTGAAAAAAATAATAGCCCACCAAAAACAGTGAAATAAAACTCAAAATGGCAATAATTTTCAACTGGTTTCCGATTTTTTTCTTTTGAACACGAACCAAAACATCGTATTTAACAAAATTATACCCCACAATTGTTCCCAAAAAACCAAACAATGCCATCGACTCATCGTACTGAATATGAAACACATGAAAGGTAATCCGAATGAGTGCATAACATGATAAAGCCACATGAATACTGCCATTCAGGTAAAAATCTAATATGTACTTTAACACTTTCATTATTCAAATCTAATCAATTATTAAGAAACCATATCTTTAATTGAAAATTTCACAAAAAATGAAGTTAAAAATGTGCATTAAATTATTATTAATACTTAATTTTGCGCGACTAAAAAACAACACTTTTACTACTATATGAAAACAGATGCTTTTGCTTTAAGACACATTGGTCCAAGAGAAACAGATCTTCAACACATGTTACAGACTATCGGAGTTGAATCGATCGAACAACTTGTTTATGAAACCCTTCCGGATGATATTCGTTTAAAAGCACCATTAAACTTAGATCCGGCTATGACGGAGTATGAGTTTGCAAACCATATTCAGGAATTAGGAAAGAAAAATAAAGTATTCAAATCATACATTGGTTTGGGTTACCATCCAACAATCGTTCCGGCTCCAATTCAAAGAAACATTTTTGAAAACCCGGGATGGTATACAGCTTATACTCCTTATCAGGCTGAAATTGCTCAAGGTCGTCTTGAAGCAATTTTAAATTTCCAGACTACGGTTATTGAATTAACCGGAATGGAAATCGCCAACGCCTCTTTATTAGATGAAGGAACTGCTGCTGCAGAAGCTATGGCGTTATTATTTGACGTTCGTACACGTGACCAAAAGAAAAACAATACAAACAAATTCTTCGTTTCTGAAGAAATTTTGCCACAAACTTTATCTGTTCTTCAAACACGTTCAACTCCGGTTGGAATTGAATTAGTAGTTGGAAACCATGAAACATTTGATTTTTCAAATGAATTTTTCGGAGCTATTTTACAGTACCCGGGAAAATATGGTCAGGTAAACGATTACAGCACTTTTGTTGCTAAAGCAAAAGAAAATGAAATTAAAGTTGCCTTCGCTGCTGATATTTTATCATTAGCTGCTTTAACTTCTCCTGGAGAAATGGGAGCTGCTGTAGTAGTTGGAACTTCACAGCGTTTTGGTGTACCAATGGGTTATGGCGGACCTCATGCTGCATTCTTTGCCACTAAAGAAGAATACAAACGCTCTATGCCGGGCCGTATCATTGGTGTTTCGATCGATGTAAACGGAAACCGTGCGTTACGTATGGCGTTAGGAACTCGTGAGCAACACATTAAACGTGAAAAAGCGACTTCAAATATTTGTACTGCTCAGGTATTATTAGCGGTTATGGCCGGAATGTACGCAGTTTACCACGGACCAAAAGGGCTACAATACATTGCAAACAAAGTTCATGCATCGGCGGTTACTGCTGCTGAAGCCTTAAATAAATTAGGAGTTTACCAAACCAACACTGCTTACTTTGATACTATTTTAGTAAAAGCTGACGCTCAAAAAGTAAAAGCTGTTGCGGAGAAAAACGAAGTAAACTTCTTCTATCCTGATGCCGAATCCATTTCGATTTCATTTAACGAAACGACTTCAATTGCTGACATCAACCAAATTATTGCCATTTTTGCTGAAGCTTTAGGAAAAGAAACTTTTACCGTTTCTGAATTATCTGAGGCAAGTCAGTTACCGGCTTCATTAGAAAGAACATCTCCTTTCTTAACACATGATGTATTCAACAATCATCATTCAGAAAGTCAGTTGATGCGTTACATCAAAAAATTAGAACGTAAAGATTTATCATTGAATCATTCGATGATTTCATTAGGTTCTTGTACAATGAAATTAAACGCAGCTTCAGAAATGCTTCCTTTATCAATGCCGAACTGGAACAGCATTCACCCTTTTGCACCAGTTGAACAGGCAGAAGGTTACATCACTATGCTTAAAAAATTAGAGCAGCAGTTAAATGTAATTACAGGATTTGCGGGAACAACATTACAACCTAACTCAGGAGCACAAGGAGAATATGCCGGATTAATGGCTATTCGTGCTTACCACATGTCAAGAAATGATGGTCACCGTAATGTATGTTTGATTCCTTCATCAGCTCACGGAACCAATCCTGCTTCTGCAGCTATGGCCGGAATGAAAATCATTGTAACCAAAACTACTCCTGAAGGAAACATTGATGTAGAGGATTTAAGAGAAAAAGCGATCGAACATAAAGATGATTTATCTTGTTTGATGGTAACGTATCCTTCTACTCACGGAGTTTTCGAATCTTCAATCATTGAAATTACTAAATTAATCCACGACAATGGCGGATTAGTATATATGGATGGTGCTAATATGAATGCTCAGGTTGGTTTAACTAACCCGGCTACAATTGGCGCTGACGTTTGTCACTTAAACTTACACAAAACATTCGCTATTCCTCACGGTGGCGGTGGACCTGGAGTTGGACCAATCTGTGTGAACGAAAAACTGGTTCCTTTCTTACCAACAAACCCAATCCTTAAAGTAGGTGGTGAAAAAGCGATTACTGCCATTTCATCTGCGCCTTACGGATCAGCTTTAGTATGTTTAATTTCTTACGGCTACATCACAATGATGGGTGGTGAAGGATTAAAAAGTGCTACTGAGCATGCTATTCTGAACGCGAACTATATGAAAACACGTTTCGAAGGGCACTACCCAATTCTTTATACAGGAGAATGCGGAAGAGCGGCTCACGAAATGATCTTAGATTGCCGTGCATTTAAAGAAAACGGAATTGAAGTTGGTGATATCGCGAAGCGTTTAATGGATTATGGTTTCCATGCTCCTACCGTTTCTTTCCCGGTTGCCGGAACTTTAATGATTGAACCTACAGAATCTGAAGATTTAGCAGAGTTAGATCGTTTTTGTGATGCTCTTATTTCAATTAGAAAAGAAATTGAAGCTGCAACAGCTGATGATAAAAACAATGTATTAAAAAATGCACCTCATACATTAGCAATGTTAACTGCTGATACCTGGGATTTCCCTTATTCAAGAGAAACAGCAGCTTACCCATTAGAATACATTGCCGACAATAAATTCTGGCCATCAGTTCGTCGTGTAGATGACGCATACGGAGACAGAAATTTAGTTTGTAGCTGTGCTCCTATTGAAGCTTATATGGAAAACTAAAAATTAAGTTTTTCTTTTAATATATATTATCCAAATCCGACAGGTTTTTAAAACCTGTCGGATTTTTTATTTCAACACTTTTACATGCTTCTGTTTCATTTGTAACAAATCAAAAAACACTTTTTACTCTAAGAGAAAAATTACACCAATAAACCACCGATCGCAAACGTTTGAAATCTCGCTAAAATCTATAATTCATTATAAAATAACCAATATATCCCCCAAAAAATTACTATTCCTCAATTATATGCGTGCATACTATTTTTTATGATAGTTATCATGATTTTATTTATACTTTAGCCCTAAATTTACCGGACAATAAAGGAATAATGAAAATAAAAATAATAGGTATAGGAAGTTACATTCCTACTCAAGAAGTAAGTAATACTGACTTTGGTGATCATGTTTTTTTAAATGAGGACGGAACTCCTTTTGGTTACCCTAACGAAGTTGTAATAAAAAAATTCAAAGGCATCACTGGTATCGAAAATCGTCGTTATGCCGAAGACCAACATACCTCATCTGATTTGGCCTTTTTTGCCTCCGAAAAAGCTCTTGAAAATGCTAAAATAGATCGCGAAACCTTAGACTACATCATTTACGCACATAATTTTGGTGACGTAAAAGCGGGAACCCATCAAACTGATATTCTTCCAAGTTTAGCAACACGTGTAAAAAACAAACTAGGTATTAAAAATCCTAAATGTGTGGCTTATGATATTATTTTTGGCTGTCCGGGCTGGATTGAAGGTGTCCTGCAGGCCAATGCCTTTATAAAATCTGGCATGGCAAAAAGAGTGATGGTAATTGGTTCTGAAACACTATCAAGAGTGGTTGACGATCACGATCGCGATTCTATGATTTACTCAGATGGTGCAGGTGTTTCTATTTTAGAAGCTTCTGATGATGAAGCAGGATTACTATCTTATGAAAGTGCTACTTTTGCAACTGATGAAGCCAACTACCTATTCTTTGGAAAATCATACAACCCTGAATTAGATCCGGACATTAAATACATCAAAATGTACGGACGTAAAATTTACGAATTTGCCTTAAGTCAGGTACCATGTGCGATGAAAAGCTGTCTTGATAAAAGTGGAATATCCATTGATGAAGTGAAAAAAATTCTGATTCATCAGGCCAATGAAAAAATGGATGAAGCCATTATTGCCCGCTTTTACAAACTATACGAAAAAACACCTCCTGAAAACATTATGCCAATGTGCATACATGATTTAGGAAATTCCAGTGTTGCTACAGTACCAACTCTTTATGATTTATTGATACAGGGAAAACTGGAAAATCACGAAATAAATAAAGGTGATGTTGTTATTTTTGCCTCTGTTGGGGCAGGAATGAATGTCAATGCTTTTGTTTACAGATATTAGTTTTAAGTCGCAGCTTTCAGTATTCAGTCTCAGTATTCAGTCTCAGTATTCAGTAGAGTGCAAACTGAGACTGAATACTGCGACTGTAAACTGTAAACTAAAAAAGTCCGTAACCTATGGTGCGGACTTTTTTTAGTATATTTGCGACCTAATTATAAAATCAAGAACGAGAAATTGTTTCGTTCCTCGCAATGACTATGTACGAAAAAACGTTTCCCAATAAAAGATTCAAACTTACTTTAGAATTTTTACAAAAACACGTTAAAACATCAGAGACTATTTTTGATTTTGGTGTACCAAATCCATTCTCTAAGATAATGGAAGAAAATGGTTATACTGTAAAAAATACAAAAGGCGAAGATCTGGACAACGATCAAACGGCTTTACAAACGGAAGAATATAGTGTTTTTACCGCTTTTGAAATTTTCGAACATTTGCTAAATCCCTACACCATTCTGCAAAATGTAAAATGTGATAAATTGTTAATATCAATTCCATTACGTTTATGGTTTTCATCTGCATATCGTTCTAAAACTGATATGTGGGACAGACATTATCATGAATTCGAAGACTGGCAATTGGACTGGCTTTTAGAAAAAACAGGCTGGAAAATTACTGATCGTCAAAAATTCACGCATCCGGTAAAGAAGTTTGGTTTCAGACCTTTATTGAGATATTTTACTCCACGATATTATATTGTTGTGGCGGAAAAAATAAAAGCCTAAAGTCAAATTCCAATAAAAAAATTCCAAATTCCAATTAAGCCCGTTTTGATTGGAATTTGGAATTTAAAGAATTGGGATTTAAATTGAAAATTATGAAGTATTACATCGTCATCCCGGCTCACAACGAACAAGATTTAATTGGCTTGACCTTACAGTCTTTGGTTTCACAAACTATTTTACCATCAAAAGTTGTTGTGGTAAATGACAATTCAACAGATCGAACAGAAGAAATTGTACTGGGTTTTGCAAAAGAAAACCCTTTTATTTCTGTTGTAAACAAAACATCAGATGCCATTCATATGCCGGGAAGTAAAGTAATTCAGGCGTTTCAGAAAGGCTTAGAAACTTTGGATTCCGACTATGATATTATGGTAAAAATAGACGGTGATCTTATTTTTCCTTCCAATTATTTCGAAACTATTATCGCACATTTTCAGTCTGATTCAAAAGTAGGAATGGCGGGAGGTTTTTGTTATATTGAAAAAAATGGAGACTGGATTTTAGAAAACCTTACCGATAAAGATCATATTCGCGGAGCACTCAAAGCCTATCGCAAAGAAACTTTTCAGCAAATTGGAGGTTTAAAACCGGCTATGGGCTGGGACACTGTAGACGAACTTCTTTGTAAATATTACGGATGGAAAATTGTCACCGACGCTTCTTTACACGTAAAACATCTGAAACCAACTGGCGCTAACTACAACAAAACTGCCCGATACAAACAAGGCGAAGCATTTTATACTTTAGGATATGGTTTCTGGATTACCGCAATCGCATCGGCTAAACTGGCCATGATGAAGAAAAAACCATTTCTCTTTTTGGATTATGTCCGTGGATTCTGGAAAGCAAAAAAAGCAAAAACGCCATTACTCGTTACTCCCGAACAAGCTAAATTTATTAGAAATTATCGTTTGCAGAAAATGAAACAGAAGTTTTTTAAATCTTAAAAAAATTAAAAAACTGTAAACTGAAACTATAAACTGTAAACTAATCCTTAATTTAGCCAATATTTGTAAAACTATGATGCTAATTCGTTACTTATCCCAGGTTGGGAAATATTTTTTAATGCTGAAAGAGATTTTCAATAAACAGACTAAATGGCCTGTTATGCGACAATTAATTTTTAAAGAAATTGATGATTTAATTATTGACTCTCTTGGTATCGTTTGCTTTATCTCTTTCTTTGTTGGAGGTGTTGTTGCGATTCAAACGGCTTTAAACTTAACTAATCCTTTAATCCCAAAATATTTAATCGGTTTTGCTACACGTCAATCTGTGATTTTGGAGTTTGCTCCTACTTTTATTTCGGTAATTATGGCCGGAAAAATGGGATCTTTTATTACTTCAAGCATCGGAACTATGCGTGTTACAGAGCAAATCGATGCCTTGGAAGTTATGGGGGTAAACTCTCTTAACTATCTTGTTTTCCCTAAAATTATTGCTTTACTATTGTATCCTTTTGTGATTGGAATCAGTATGTTCCTGGGAATTTTTGGTGGATGGCTTGCTGGTGTTTACGGAGGTTTTACGAGCAGCAGTGACTTTATTATTGGAGCCCAAATAGAATTCATTCCTTTTCACATCGTTTATGCTTTTATTAAAACTCTAATATTCGCTATGCTTTTAGCTACTATTCCTTCTTTTCACGGTTATTACATGAAAGGTGGTGCACTAGAGGTAGGTAAGGCCAGTACGGTATCGTTTGTTTGGACTTCGGTTTCAATCATTCTTTTTAATTATATACTAACACAATTGTTACTAGGATCATGATAGAAGTAAAAAATTTAGAAAAATCATTTGGCGACAGCAAAGTTCTAAAAGGTGTTTCGACAGTTTTTGAAACTGGAAAAACGAACTTAATTATTGGACAAAGTGGATCCGGAAAGACTGTTTTATTAAAAAGTCTGTTAGGAATTCATACTCCCGATAATGGAACTATTGAATTTGATGGCCGTGTTTATTCAGAACTGGATCCGGATGAAAAAAGAGAATTAAGAACCGAAATCGGAATGGTTTTTCAGGGAAGTGCTTTATTTGATTCGATGACTGTTGAAGAAAATGTCGCTTTCCCTCTAAAAATGTTCACAAACGATAACAAGGCTAAAGTCAAAGAACGTGTTGATTTTGTTCTGGAAAGAGTAAACTTAATTGATGCACATAAAAAATTGCCTTCTGAAATTTCGGGAGGAATGCAGAAGCGTGTTGCAATTGCACGTGCAATTGTAAATAATCCGAAGTACTTATTTTGCGATGAACCTAACTCCGGTCTGGACCCAAATACCTCTACTCTGATTGATAATCTGATCAAAGAAATTACAGAAGAATATAACATTACAACCGTTATCAATACCCATGACATGAACTCGGTGATGGAAATTGGTGAGAATATCGTATTCCTGAAAAAAGGAGTTAAAGCGTGGCAGGGAACTAAAGAAGAAATCTTTAGAACGGATAACGAAGCCATTGTAAAATTCGTTTATTCTTCTAATCTGTTTAAAAAAGTACGAGAGGCTTATTTGAAAGGATAAGATTTTAAAATTCCAAATTCCGCTGGGAAACTCAATAAAAAAATTCCAAATTCCAATACTTATGCAGTTGGAATTTGGATTTTTTTTATTGGAATTTTCTTTTATTGGATTATCTCCACTTCGGCATTTGGATTGAACAGATACGTTTTTCCTGAGCTAATTTCGATACATTCAAAACGTTTGGTTCTAACGGCCAATTTCTTGAATGTTTTACCATTTTTAATCCTGAATACACTTCCATAGGGGATTTCAAAAATATAGTTCTTATCGTTGTGCGCATCGTATTGTTTTAAGGCCAAAGACAAGGTCGTATCGGTATCACTACTTGCTGAAGGGTTCTTAAAATGTCGGGCTAATAACGGCAATAAAGTACTTGGAAAAATCTCAGGACGAATAAAAGGAACCATCATTCTTTGAAAAGTAAACTTCCATTCATTTCCATGAGGTTTAATATTTCTGCCAAACTTTTCGAACGCCACTAAATGCGAAATTTCATGAATCAGCGTGATCAGAAAACGATATTTATTTAAACTTGCATTCACCGTAATTTCATGTTTGCCACTAGGCCCTCTTCTGTAATCCCCATGACGCGTCTGACGCTCATTCACGATTTTCAGATGAACCTGATTGGCAACAATCAAATCAAAAACAGGCCTTACAGCATGCTCCGGTATATATTTTGCAAGGGTCTCGTTCACTATAAGTTAAATATTATTTGTAAAAAGGGCTTCGACTTCGCTCGGCCTGACATATATGTTTGGAATTTTAGCTTATGGATTAGTAGACGAAACTTCTAAAACCTTTCCGTTAAAATATTTATTTCCGTTAAGCGTAAAATCATAAATATACGTTGCCATTCCTTCGGCGGATATTGGTGCCTGATAACCGGGGAAAGCTTCATTTAGCATTTCAGTCTGAACGGAACCCAGTGCCAAAACATTAAATGAGATTCCTTTTTCTTTATATTCTTCCGCCAACAATTCGGTTAAAGTAATTACAGCTCCTTTACTGGAACTATAAGCCGCTAAACCTGCAAATTTCAAACTTCCTCTTACGCCGCCCATAGAACTGATTGTAACCACATGGCTTCCGCTTTGAAGATAAGGAAGACAAATACGAGTTAAGTTGGCAACCGCAAAAACATTCACTTTATAAATACTTTCAAAATCGGACTGAGTGGTTTCAGCAAAAGGCTTTAACAACAATGCACCTGCGTTATGAACCACTGCATCCACTCTCTTCCAGGCAGACGAAAGAAATTGATCTACTTCTTGTAAAGCCGCTTCATCTGACAGATCTACTGACAAACAGCTAATGTTTTGATGCTCCAAAAGTGCCTGAGGTGTTTTTCTTGAAATTGCCAAAACCTGATGACCAGCATTGGCAAACTGCAATGCCAATTCGTAACCAATTCCACGACTGGTTCCGGTAACAATAATATTTTTCATAAAGCAAAAATAAGCAAATCGAATAAAAGGACAGTATTATTTATTCATCGTAATTTCCTCTGTGGGTGTGATTGCAATTTTGGTCACTGCCGGCAGAAACTCCTGAATAAAAGAAGTCATATGTGAAATATCCATTACTTTAAATTCGTCTGAGACATGATGGTAAAAGGCGAAGTTTTCGAAGTCGAAAGTACTTATAGACTGACATGGTTTTTTGAATGCCTCATAAAAAGAATAATTATCCGATCGGTAAAACAGTTTGTACTCTGCTTCTTTTGGTAAAAAACCAATAGTCTTTTTACCCGTGTATTCGTTTATTTTCGCAGCCATATTGGTTTTGTCAAAACCGGTAATATAGGCCAGATAATCACGTTTCATAGGTACACCAATCATTTCGATATTCAATTGTGTGTATAAATTAAAATTTTGCTTTTTAAGTTTTTGCACGAGGCTTTTAGAACCTAACAATCCTTTTTCTTCTCCGGCAAAAAACACAACAAGAATACTGCGTTTGTTTGATTTTGTTTCACTAAAATACTTCGCCATCTCAGCAACTGCTGTAACTCCGGACGCATCATCATTCGCTCCGTTAAAAACAACATCTGCCTGTTGTTTTTTCTCTAATCCAATGTGATCGTAATGCGCACTTAAGACCACGAATTCTTTTTTCAGCACAGGATCGGTTCCTTCTATCACTCCCACAATATTATAGGCTGGTGTTTTAAAGTTGGTCAATGTGTCTTTATAGGCAGTAAAATAAGGTGCCACATGGTTCTTCTTTAAAAAATTCTCTAAAAAAGCGGCAGCCTTTTCGATACCTTTTGTGCCTGTTTCACGACCTTCCATCTCATCGGAAGACAATTCTTTCAGAAAATCTGAAACTTCAGATTCTTTTACTTTATAGGCAACTTCAATAGGGTTTGAAACAGCTGTTGAAGATGTAGTGTTCACTGTAACGGGATTTGATTTACAGGCCAGAAAAACAAAAGGAAGTAGAAAATAAAGCTTTTTCATAAAGAATGATTTAATTGTGCTTGAGGAACTAAACCTCAAAAGCAGTCGATTTAAAATATTTTTTATACACTTTAAATACCTGAATACTCCCTAAGACCATAAAAAATATCGGAATAAAAACAGGCATCACGTACCTTGATAATGGATTACTCTTTTCAAAAATAGTCTGTAAAACCACAATCAGGCTTAACATCCCGAAAAAAATACCAATCAAAGTTCCTGCAATATAATAATATTTTAACTTTTTTTCTACGACAATATACTTTCCGTTAAGCAAATACAGATTCCAGCTCGTCCAGAAAGGCAGCTGTAAAAAATTGAAACAATTTAAAATCATTCCGATGACAAATGGTGAATACACCAAATACCCCTTTAAATTATCAGTTGATTTTGTAGCTTGATTGAATCCGTAATAAAAGAGAAAAGCCAGAACAAACATAAATCCAATAGCAAAAAAATCAATTAGCTTCATTAATTTTTTATTATCGATTAGTTCTCTGGCAAAAAGCAACGTAAAATAAATGACAAAACTTTCGACAAAAATGACTCCGAACAGAAAGAAAACCAAATTAAAAAGTCCTGATTTCGAATAAATCTCCAAACCTACTACGTTCAAATATCCTAACGGGATCGATCCGATGAAGCTCACCAAAAATCCAATTGAGACATTCTTTAACCTTTTCATTTTTTAAAAATTTATAATCTTACTGTTCTGAGCCAAATGCAATTTATATTCCCGGATTCCAACTTTATAATTCAGGTATGGCACTCCCTTTTTATGATTCGCAGCACTGATCTCATACATATAAGTGATGTGTCTTGCCAGTTCTTTCCAGGCAAACCAAACAGAATGTTTAGGATCGTAAATATGTGTGGGTTCACTGGCTGCCCCGTTAAGCTCTACAACCTGAAACTTTTCTCCACGTTCTAATTCTTCGAAAGTGTTGTACATAATATCAAAACGCCCAAAATAAAATTCCGGAACCTCTTTAGCAATTTTATCAATCATTGCGGTTAACTTTGGGGTGATCCAATCGCTTCCATCTAAAAATTTTGCTCCACGGGCATGATTCCCGAAAGGAACCAAATTTACTCTTTCACCATATTTCAAAACCTGATGCAGTTGATCTCCGTATTCCTCTCTTAAAACATCAAGCTGCAATTGAAATCTTGGCGTTTTACAGATTAACCCTTCAATAGTTGAGATTCCGTCACCGGTAACAATTAAAAATTCTTTCGAAACAATTCCGGTAATTTTGCCTTCTTTTTGGTGTGGATGACGCACGTAAAAAATACCAACTTCATTTTTAAATGGAATCAAATTCTGCAATAAAAAATCAAAATTTGCTTTTCCGGCATATTCACTCAACTCAAAAACATTTCTTATTTTTTTCACACCAGACCCCCTTAAACCGATATCAGGTTTAGCGATTAAAGGAAAATAAATTCTGTTTTCGACTATTTTTTCTGCAATCTTATTTAGATCCGTATCCTCTTTGATCAAAATAGTATGGGGATAACATTCTCTGGGAAGCAAATCATAAATTTGTTTTTTACTTTCCATTATAAACCCGCCGTTTTTTATCTTCGGATTAGACGCATTAAAGAAAAATACTGATCTTGCTTTGATCGCATAATAGGCCCAAAGAAAATAAATAGGAACGTACAGCACTTTAAAAGGCCAGTACTCCCAATTGGTTACTTTATGAAAAAATAGTTTCATCTTTACTACATTAAATACTTATAAAAGAAGTCGAGAACTCCTTTGTTTTAATTAAATCGCAATACTTCATAGTCCCTTTATTCTGCTTGATTACCACCTGAGTTATACTAAGTGTTTTCAAAACATTTTCTCTATTAATGACCAATCCGTTTTCAGAATCATCATTTTGAGTGTTTTTATGAAAATCTAACATATCGGTAGAGAAGATTTCATCCTTACCTTCTAAAAATTCAAAAAACCAATTGGAGCGTTTCTTTCTGATCTCCGGAGGATATAAAGTAACCGATGACCAGATGTGATTCTTTGAACTCTCCAACAGTGTCTTAATTTTTACCAGACCATCCCAAATCAGTTCGTACAATTCTTCATTTTGATACAAAACCAATGTAAAAGGTTCGATATCTTCCAGATTAATTTCATCCCAGAAATCCTTGGGCGACGAACTCGAAATCATATCGAGAGCAATCAGTCCCCTGCTTTTTCTATACAAAAATGAAATCCGATGCTTCTCTGTACCTCCATTCAAAAGTACCAGTACAGTTCCGTTTTTATCTACGGCAAACCACGTCCCTCCCGCTTTTGAATCTTTCGGGTACATCACATTTTTACCATTATGACAATAGTTTCTGGGTGCAATGGCTTCCGGACGGATTACTTTTTCATCCCGATTTGAAGTAATCATTACCACTCCGTTATGGTTGACGAAACTTACTGTACACATTGTTTTCTGTATTCTATAGTGGAACGGGCCACACCAAAATTCTCATGAATCAAAACATCTTTAAACGGCATAACGGCCACTTTGATCAAAGCCTGATGGTGGATGCAATGCTCCAGATTGTATAGCAATTCTCTGTAATAATTGCTTTGAATTCGAAGGGCAAGCCCGTCTATTACCTGTTCTAAATAAATGGTTTTGTTCTCACTTTTCAGATTTGCTTTTATTCCGGTTATAAGTTCTTTTGCAAATGCCGTTTCCGTTTGCATTCGAATATTTCTCTCACGGTTATCGTAATTTACAACTCCTGAATTGTAACCCTTTTCCAGACCTATAAACATTTCCAGAATGTGTCGCAAATGCTCGCCAATTGTTGCATTGTTGAGAGCAGAACAAGGTCTTGCATAATCTGCATCTGTCAATTGACCTAACAGATCATCGAGTTCATCTAAACTGTGGCGTATTGATTTTAGTAACATGGCTATTTTAAATTTAGAAGATTAAACAATTTACTTTTATTGAAATAAAGTAATCCTAAACAACATAATAAGGTGATAAGGGCCAGTAAAAAAAGTAAGCCCCCATCATTCTGAACTGAAATTCCCAAAACAAATAAATGAGATAGAATAGCACCCGCCATTACTCCACATCCGCCCAAAGCTCCAATCCATGTTGTTTTTGGAATTAAAATTAAAATCGCAACAACCAATTCGGCTATTCCTGATCCAATTCTTCCGTATGGTTCAATTCCTAAAGTCGAGAAAATATAAATACTTTCTTCTGCTCCGCTGAATTTAAAAAATAAGGTTTGCAACAAAATTCCGGCTGCTATAATCCTTAAAGCCCAGATTATTTTTTCTGATTTTTCCATCTTGTTACCTGTTTATTTTTTTCCAGTTCTCGTCGGCTTGCGTTTTCAGATTAGTCTGATTTTTATTCCAGCTTTTCAAAGTATTATTAAAATAGGCATTGTAAAACAAATAGAGTTTACCGTCGATAATTTTAAAAGTTTCCGGATTTATTTCCACTTTCTCTCCGGAACTTCCCAGAGCATAGGCACACCAGCCTCCGTATTGCGGTTCATATCTTGAGGGATTTTTTAAAAATTCCTGTTTGTTTTCGTTGGAAGAAAATTTATAAATCACCCCCTGATAAGAAGCTGATAATTCATTCTTTCCTTTAATCGCTTTTCCCGGACTAAAATAGGCCACAGGATCGTAGCCCTGAATGGCTACTTTATTTTCCAGATTGTACTGACTTATTCTTTTCGCATCATTCTGAGCAAATGAAATACCCGAAACCAAAATCAATACAAAAAACAACAGCTTTTTCATCTTGTTTTATTTTAGGTTTTTTAATACTGAAACGAGTAATTCAGTCGAAATGCGATGCTTAAAGTCAGGAGCAATATACTCGAACGCAATCTCACCATTTGGATTCACAACAAAAACTGACGGAACCGGTAAGAAACTTTTATTAACTCCTTTAGAATGTACGTTAATTACTGATTTATAGTTTTCAGGAGCTTCGTAAGCAATTCCAATCGCTTTGGTAAATTCTCCTTCAGAGTCAGAAAGCAAAGTATATTTTACTTTATCTTTTTCTTCTGTAATTTTTAAATTCTCCGGAGCATCAGGACATATTGCAATAATCTGGTATCCAAGATCCAGAATTTGTTTCTCTGCTTCAGCTAACGCCTGAAGATGCATATTGCAATAAGGACACCAGCCGCCGCGATAGAAAACTAAAACCGTTTTTTTCTTTTCAAGCAAATCAGAGATTTTTACCGCTGCATTTTCAACTGACTTTAATGTGGTATTTGGAATTTTCTCTCCTATTAATAAAGGAGCAATATCGGTCGCCATTTTAGGAAGCGAACTTTGCGCAGTAGCAACAGTACATAAGGCTACTAAAGCAATAAAAAATAATTTTTTCATAATTTTTAACTTTACATCTTAATTTGATAATGTAAAATTACGGTAGTATGAAAAAGGCAAATGTCGGCTAATTTACACTTCGCTTAAAATAACTTAGATTTTGGTAATATCAACAATAACAATCTCTTTTCTATTGTAATGTATCAGTTCATTCGTTTCCATCTCGTTCAGCAATTGGGTTGCCGTTTGTCTTGAAGTACAAATAATTTGTGCAATATCATTCTGTGTCAAATAGTTTTCCATCGTTACCGAATTCCCTTCCGCTACTCCTTCCTTATCTGCCCAGTCTTTAAGAAACTGATACAATCTGGTTTTTGCATCTTTAGAAACTAAATTGGCATAACTATTTTTAATACGTTTCATTTTCAGCCCCACAAATTTGGTGTACGAAAGTGCCAGTGTTGGATTTCTTAGTAATAAATCTTCGAAATCTGACATCAGGAAGCTGCAAATCGCAACATCATCCGAAAGTACTTTTGCATATTCTTCATTTTTGGCATCCGTTTCCAAAGTTAATTCGCCAAACAAATCCCCTTTCTGAATGATGTCTTTTATGGTTTCATTACCTTCTTCATCAATAGATACGATTTTAATATTTCCTTTTTTGAGTAAAAATATGCGGGGTAAATCTGAAGTAGAAAAATAAATAATTTCTCCTTTTGACGCTTTTTTAAAACCTGTGATAATGCACAATTGTTTGATCTGTGAGTAACTCAAAGTTCTAAACAACTTATGGTCTCGTAAATACCAGTATTTTAAATCTTCGTACATAAAAAGTTTATTTCTGTAAATATAACGAAATTAAAATCCAAACAAAAACCCTTTCAGACATTGGGCAGCCTGAAAGGGTTTTGATTATCTAAGTTTCGAAGAGATTTATCCTGCAATAACAGCTCTTGAAATTACAATTTTCTGAATTTCTGAAGTTCCTTCGTAAATCTGAGTAATTTTTGCATCACGCATTAAACGCTCTACATGGTACTCTTTTACGTAACCGTTGCCTCCATGAATCTGAACCGCTTCAACGGCAGTATCCATTGCCACTTGCGAAGCAAACAATTTCGCCATTGCACCACTTACATCATAATTTTTATGTTGGTCTTTATCCCAAGCTGCTTTCATACACAAATGACGTGCTGCTTCGATATTAACCGCCATATCTGCCAATTTAAAAGCAATGGCCTGGTGGTTGCAGATTTCAGTTCCGAAAGCTTTACGCTCTTTAGAATATTTCAAAGCCAGTTCATAAGCTCCTGAAGCAATTCCTAAAGCCTGAGAAGCAATTCCGATACGACCTCCGGCAAGCGTTTTCATGGCAAATTTAAATCCGAAACCATCTTCTCCAATTCTGTTTTCTTTAGGAACTTTTACATCACTAAACATTAAAGAGTGCGTATCAGAACCACGGATTCCCATTTTTTGTTCTTTTGGTCCAATAGAAAAGCCCGGCATGTCTTTCGTCATGATCAAAGCGTTGATTCCTTTGTGTCTTTTCTCCGGATCCGTTTGTGCAATCACTAAATAAACAGATGCTGTATTTCCATTGGTAATCCAGTTTTTCGTTCCGTTTACCAAATAATGATCTCCCATATCAACCGCGGTTGTTTTTTGAGAAGTAGCATCACTACCCGCCTCAGGCTCACTCAAACAAAATGCTCCGTGAATCTCTCCCGATGCTAAACCTGGTAAATACTTTTGTTTTTGTTCTTCAGTTCCAAATTCCTGCAGTCCCCAACAAACTAATGAGTTGTTTACAGACATCACTACAGAAGCTGAGGCATCTACTTTTGAAATTTCTTCCATCGCAATTACATAAGAAATTGCATCCAGTCCACTTCCTCCGTATTTAGGATCAACCATCATTCCCAGGAATCCTAGTTGCCCCATTTTTTTTATTTGTTCTGTCGGAAAAATTTGTTTTTCGTCACGTTCAATAACTCCCGGCAGCAATTCGTTTTGAGCAAAATCTCTTGCAGCTTGTTGAATCATTAAATGTTCTTCGGTAAGATTAAAATCCATAGTTATCCTTTTTTATTTTTCTCAGCTTAACCCGATTTAAAATATCGAAATTAAGATGACGGTTATTTTTGTTTTGTTTTTTTGAATTGCTTTTTTTGTAAAAAGGCTCCCAAAGATAAATTTTAAAAGTGAGTTTAACAATGCGCGCATATAAATTTACTAGATCGGCAATAATTACGATAACGTTTTCGTTATAATCTTAAAAATTTAGCGTAACACGCATCAAATTTGCAATCATTACTCTAAAAAACAAGAATAAAATACAGGATCAAAAAAGTCCGATCGCTAAAATTTTAGTAAAGTTTAGTTATTCAAAAGATTAAACAATTCTTAAAATATACAGCCTCCCGTAAAACAACTCTTACTAATTTGATTACTAATCTTATACAAACAAAAAAAGCAAAATTGAGTCAAAAAAAACATATTTAAGAACGCTATAAAATTGATAAATTAACATTATTTTTGCTCAATAATTATAATTTCCATAAAACATGAAAAAAAGTTTACTTCTACTTACATTCCTTTTTAGTATACAATTCTCAACCGTTTCAGCCCAGACTCAGCTTGATGTGAATGGCGTAACAGTTCCAAGAAAAATTGAATTTCAGGGCAAAACTTTACAGCTTAATGGTGCTGGAGGCCGATCAAAAATGTGGTTGGAAGTTTATGTTCAGGCCTTATATTTATCGCAGCTAAGTCAGGATCCACAATTTATTATTGACAGCGATACCGAAATGGCAATCCGAATTGAAATTACTTCTTCAATGGTTTCTTCAAGCAAACTGACGAAAGCGATGAATGCCGGTTTTGAAAAATCTGCGTCAAGCAATCTTAATCAATTGCGTCCCCGAATCGAGGAATTTAAAACTTTTTTAAGTGACATGATAACTGAAAAAGATGTGTTTGTTCTTGCTTATAATCCGCTTGACCAAACCATCAATGTATACAAAAATGAAGTTTTAAAAGGAAAAATTCCAGGATTTGATTTCAAAAAAGCATTATTCGGAATCTGGCTTTCAGACAAACCTGTTGATGAGACATTAAAAAAACACTTATTAGGAATATAATTTGTTAGATTTATAAAATTCAAAAGCCGAAAACGTATTGTTTTCGGCTTTCTTTTTTCTCTTCCATAAAATTTTGACACGAGATACATTATTCGCATTATTCTATTTTATACTTTTACACAAACTAAACATATCTCAACAAAATGAAAGATTTATTACAGCAATTTGAAAATAAAGCACCTGAAATTGTTTTTAACTGGAAAGATTCCGAAACAGAAGCCGAAGGATGGACTGTTATCAACTCACTGCGCGGTGGAGCTGCGGGTGGAGGAACAAGAATGAGAAAAGGCTTAGATATGAATGAAGTTTTATCGTTGGCCAAAACTATGGAAGTTAAATTTTCTGTTTCAGGACCAGCCATTGGAGGTGCCAAATCAGGAATAAATTTTGACCCAAATGATCCACGTAAAAAAGGAGTATTACAACGTTGGTACAAAGCCGTTTCACCATTATTAAAAAGTTACTACGGAACTGGAGGAGATTTAAATGTAGATGAAATTCACGAAGTAATTCCAATGACCGAAGAATGTGGTGTATGGCATCCGCAGGAAGGTGTTTTCAACGGACACTTCAAACCTACCGAAGCAGACAAAATCAATAGAATCGGACAATTGCGTCAGGGTGTTATCAAAGTAATCGAAAACCCAAAGTTCTCTCCTGATGTAACCCGAAAATATACGGTTGCCGACATGATTACCGGTTATGGTGTTGCCGAAGCAGCTCGTCATTTCTATGCCACTTACGGTGGAGACATCAAAGGTAAAAAAGCAATTGTTCAGGGATTTGGAAATGTAGGTTCAGCTGCCGCTTTCTATTTGGCTGAAATGGGTGCTAAAGTAATCGGAATTATTGACCGTGACGGAGGATTAATTAAAGAAGAAGGTTTTTCATTTGAAGAAATCAGAACTTTGTTTTTAAATAAAGACGGAAACAAATTAGTTGCCGATAACATGATCCCATTTGACGAAATCAACACTAAAATCTGGACAATTGGTGCCGAAATCTTCACTCCTTGTGCGGCTTCAAGATTGGTAACTCAGGCGCAAATCGATAACTTAATCGCAAATGGATTAGAAGTTATTTCATGTGGAGCAAACGTTCCTTTTGCTGATAAAGAAATTTTCTTCGGTTCGATCATGGAAGAAGTGGATAGCAAAGTAAGTTTGATTCCTGATTTCATTTCAAACTGTGGAATGGCAAGAGTTTTTGCTTATTTCATGGAGAAAAAAGTTCAGATGACGGACGAGGATATCTTTAATGATACTTCAGAAATTATAAAAAATGCGATTGTTAAAGCCCACACTTTAAATCCATCCAAAACAAATATCAGTGCAACTGCTTTTGAAATTGCATTGAAACAACTAGTATAATTTTTTTATACTTTATCAAAACGGGCCGGATGAACATCTGGCCCGTTTTTTTTATGTTTCACGCTGATTCAGCTGATCTTTTTTGATTCCGCTTCCCCATGAATTACAAAACCTGCGCAAATCGGCTAAATCGGAGTGCAAAAAACAGTAAGTCATAAAATCACCTCCTCTTCTATTCTAAACAATTTTTACTACTTTTAAGCGTTTTTTATATAATACAATTTCAAAATTCAGAATAAAAATGAGTTCCATTTCTTCAGATCAAAAGAAATCCTTACTACTCACTACTGTTATCTATGCAGTACTTATTGCGTTGTTATTTCTTATACGCTTTTGGCCTCCTTACAATCCGGAGAACAATGTTGCTTTGGCTTCTGGCGGAGGTGGCGGAGGTGTTACGGTAAATTTTGGAGACAGCGATTTAGGCTCGGGAGCAAATTATAAAAGTGAAGTTTTAAATGTAAAAAACGAAGCCCGACAAACTCCGGCAAAAGCAACACCAGACGAAGCAATTTTAACTCAGGAAAATACCACAACCGACGAAAGTGTTGCAATTCCAACAAAAGAAAAACCAAAAAAAGCAACACCCGTTGTAAAACCGGAAGCAAAACCGATTCCTGAAAAACCAAAAGTTTCCAATTCTACAAACGATGCCTTATCAAGCATTTTAAAAGGATCCAATAAAGGTGGTGATGGCGACGATAAAGCAGCTGGAAACAAAGGAAAAGCGAACGGCAGTCTAAGTTCGAACGGATATTATGGAACGGGAGGTTCCGGAGGAGGAACTGGCGGTGGCAACGGAACCGGCAATGGAATTGGTACCGGAAGCGGTTATGGTCCCGGAAGTGGCGGCGGCTCCGGTGGAGGATCTGGATATTCGCTAAACGGACGCAAAGCACTGTCTAAACCGGCACCAAAATACACCTGCAATGAAGAAGGAAAAGTAGTGGTAGAAGTTACCGTAGACCAAAATGGAAAAACCATTAGCGCAACTGCGGGAATAAAAGGAACAACTAATACCGCAAGCTGTTTACTGGAGCAGGCAAAAATAGCGGCATTGAACACAAAATGGTCAGCAGACGACAAAGCAGCCGCAAAACAGGTTGGAAAAATAATTTACAATTTCAGTCTGGATTAAACACAAATTACACAGATTTACACTAAAATCTGTTTCCATAAAAAAGGCTTTCAGAATTTCCTGAAAGCCTTTTTTATTTTCATCAATTAGTTTGTACTTTTTTCCTCCAATCCAAGAGGACAAAGCTATGTGTTTATGTTACTTCGGACTGGTAGCAATTACAAACTTTAAATTATTCTTCACTCCTATTTGCAACACATCAACTAAATCCTGAACCTGAAGATTAAACGGAATTCGAACTACCACGGTTTGCTGTTTGTCAGCTCCAATTTTCGACATTAGAGTGGTTTCCAAAGCATCAAATTCAACAGGTACTTTGTCGATATAGAACTTTTTGTCTTCGGTAACAGACAAACTAATCAACTGTTTATTTGTTTTTTCATTGGCTTTCGCTTTCGGCAATGTCATTTTAATCACATTAGGATTCGCAAGTGTTGATATAATAAGGAAAAACAACAACAGGAAAAACATAATATCACTTAATGACGATGTCGCCACTTCAGCATGAAACCTTCTTTTTCTCTTGATAGACATACCTTATGCTCTTTGAATTATATTGACAAATTCTAATATTTGTTTCTGAATCTTCAACGCAAAATCATCAATTTTTCCATTCAATAAGTGATATGCACTATAGGCAATAATCCCCACAATTAATCCGGAACCCGAGCTGATCATTTTCTCATACAATCCTCCGGAAATATTTCCTATACTAATATTTTCAGTAACCGAAATACTGTAGAAAATCTTAATTACACCCGAAATAGTTCCAATAAAACCAAGTGTTGGAGCAATCCCGGCAATAAGTCCCAGATGTCCCAAATTTCTTTCCATTTCACCAATTTCAATATCAGCGGCACGATCCATGTTTGATTCAATCTCAGCAATTGGTCTTCCAATAACCAGCACACCTTCTTTCAGAATATTTCCTGCTGCTGTATCACTTCTTTCCACAATAGTCCTGGCTAATTCAATATTTCCGGCATTTAATTTATCTCCCACATCCTGTATCAATCGGGAATCGATTCTTGATGCTTTTTTGATATATAAGTAACGTTCAAAAATGATATAAATAGTATAAAATAATAATAGTGCAATCGGAATTAAGAAAACTCCCCCTTTCATAATAAACCCAAACATTGAAATTTCATTTTCAGGTGCAATCTTTTCGATAACTACGTTTGAGGCATTTGCGATGGTATCAGCTTGTAATTGAATGTAGCTAAACATATATTAATTCTTGTTTTTAATAATTAATTCTAAAAAATATTTGAAATTTGCAATAAAGATAATTTTCACTCCCTTATAAAACTAAAAAAAATGAAAATTATTTCAATTCGAAACCATTTTAACGCAATTCAATGAACTATCAGGAAACCACAAACTGGATGTTTAATCAGCTTCCAATGTACCAACTTCAGGGAGCTTCGGCATACAAAGAAGATTTGACTAATATTAAGTTGCTGGCTGCACATCTTGGCAACCCTCAGGATCAGTTAAAATGCATCCACGTTGCCGGAACCAATGGTAAAGGATCTACCTCGCACATGCTGGCTTCAGTTTTACAGGAAGCCGGATATAAAGTAGGGCTGTATACCTCTCCGCACCTTAAAGATTTTAGAGAACGAATTAAAATTAATGGCCAGGAAATCTCCGAAAATTTTGTTTGTCAATTCGTAGCCAAACACAAAAACTTTTTTGAAGCCAATGATATGAGTTTTTTCGAAATGTCTGTTGGACTAGCCTTCGATTACTTCGCTTCAGAGAAAACTGATATTGCTATTATTGAAGTTGGTCTTGGCGGAAGACTCGATGCAACCAACATAATCACACCATTAGTATCGGTTATTACCAACATCGATTTAGACCATACTCAGTTTTTAGGAAATACCCCGGCAGCAATTGCTGGTGAAAAAGCCGGAATCATAAAACCAAATGTTCCTGTTGTCATTGGAGAATACACCTTTGAGACTCAACCTGTATTCTTAGCCAAAGCAAAATTAAATGAAGCTTCCATTTATTTTGCTTCCGATTTAATCACAGAAGTTTTTCCTTCCGATCTAATTGGGGATTATCAGTTTCACAATAAAAAAACGGTACAGCAGACAATCCACATTTTAAATTCTCAAAATGAGTTTAAAATCTCAGACGAAAATCTAAAAAACGGTTTATTATATGTTGTAAAAAATACCGGTTTACAAGGTAGATGGCAGCAATTGGGAGAAAACCCAAAGATTATCTGTGATACCGCCCACAACCAGCACGGACTGGCTGTTGTAATGAAACAAATCCAAAAAGAGAGTTTCGAAAATTTACATATTGTTCTGGGAGTTGTAAACGACAAAGATCTCGATTCAATTTTACCTCTTTTTCCTAAAAATGCACAATACTATTTTTGCAGCCCAAATTCGTCCAGAGGTCTAAAGACAGAAATTTTAAATCAAACCGCTAAAAAGCACCATTTAATAGGGGAAAATTACGACTCAGTAGAACATGCTTTTACTGCAGCCAGAAAAAATGCCTCAAAAAATGATTTTATTTACGTTGGCGGGAGCACTTTTGTAGTCGCTGAATTGCCTCTTGCCTAAACAAAAGCCTCAAGAGCAAAAAAATCTGCAAAAAACCAATTTAATAACAAATTCATAAACAGCGAGATATAAATCATTTTTAAAAAAGTTTTATTTTTTATTCGATTTTCTTTGCAGAACTCAAAAACTAGCGTATATTTGCACTCGCAATCACAAACGATAGCAACCTAGTAAAATAGGGCGATTAGCTCAGCTGGTTCAGAGCACCTCGTTTACACCGAGGGGGTCGGGGGTTCGAACCCCTCATCGCCCACAAAAAACTCCTTAAGAAATTAAGGAGTTTTTTTTGCTATTTATCACGACGACTTAGCAATATTAAATAGACACAATTTCCTTAACTGCCTCGATAAACAAATCAATTTCATCGAAAGTATTATAATAATGAGGAGATGCTCTCACTGCCCATTTTACCCCCTTTTCATCAAAATCAATAACAGCGAAATTTCTAAAACTCGGAACCACATTTATTTTTCTCTTCAGTAACTCATCAACAATATATTTTGGTTGAGAATCCTCGACAAAAAATGTCACCAAGCCCCCAAGCTCAGGTCCTTTATCCAAAACCCTAACTTTAGAAATTTTAGCCAGTTCATCTCTCATATATTTTGACAACAACTGTATTTGCCTCCAAATTCTATCCTCCCCAATACTTAAACAATATTCAATAGCAGCTTTACTTCCCAAAACAAGAGCATAAGCAAATTCCCAATCTTCAAAACGTTTAGCATCCGGCTGTTGTTTATATTCATCTTTTTCAATCCAATCAGCACCTCTCATATCAATAAACAAAGGCTCGAGTCCAGACTCAAGAACCTTGTCTGAAACATACAGAAACCCCGTGCCACGCGGACCTCTCAAAAATTTCCTGATCGTAATACTTAAAAAATCACATTTCAATTCCTCAACATCCAACTTCATTTGTCCCGCCGATTGACAAGCATCCAGAATATACCAGGTTTTATCAGTATGCACTTTTCTATAACGATTGTATATTTCACCTACACTTTTAACAGGCTGAACCAAACCGGAATTGGTTGGAATATGCGTTATAGCCAGTAATCTTGGCTGAAGAGAAAATAATTTTTCCTCGAGATCTTTTAGATCAACACCTCCGGCCTCAGCATTCTTTATTCTTACTATTTTAATTCCAAATCGTTTTTGACATGAAATAAACTGAATTTGATTCGAAATAAAATCATCATTATCAGTCAAAATTACATCATCCCTCAAAAACGGGATAGAAGACAACGCACGGGTATAAGAATCCGTAGCACTCGCCGTAAAAGCAATATTCGACGGATTACAATTAACCAATTTTCCAGCCTGAGCGTAAAATTCCTTTATTACATCTGTCTTCAAAGCCGCAGCCTCATACCCCCCAATTTCAGATTCTAACTTTATATGTTCCAAAATAGACCGAGTTACCACATCAGGCATTAGACCTGCGCCTGCATTGTTAAGATGGTTTACATTTTTACACCCAATTGTTTCACTTCTAAATTTTTCTATTTCTTCTTCAGAAAAAACACTTCCATTTCTTTTCATTATTCTTCTTTTATGTTAAATATTACAACACAAAACTACTTATACCATCCTGCTTTATTTCAGCAAATAAATACTACAAATAACTAATTTAACCTAAATTTACTTGAAAATCAGGTAAAAAATGCAAGCACTCGACGAATACGACAAAAAAATTTTACAGTACATTCAAAAAAACAATAGATTGACTGCGCAAGAACTTGGCGACTTAGTAAATTTAAGCAGTTCAGCCGTACAAAGAAGATTAGCAAGATTAAGAGAAAATAAAATAATAGAGGCCGATATATCAATAATAGCACCAAGCACTATTGGCTTAACGATTACTTGCATAGTAGACATCATTCTAGCGGACGGAAATTCAAAAGCTTTAGAAAAATTCAAGGATTCTATGCGGAAATGCCACGAAGTGATGCAATGTTATTTCGTCACCGGTACCTATGATTTTGTTATTATTGTAAACACAAAAGACATGCAGCATTACGAATCTTTTGCCAAAAAATGGCTAATGGATGATCCGAATGTTAAACATTTCTACACTCATGTAATAATGGACAAGGTAAAAGTTGGCTACGATGTAGCAATTTAACCCCATACTCCTTTCCACAAAAATCACTTCAAAACAGGAGATTTAAATCGCTTTTCTCATCCAAAACAAGCAAGAACCCACTCTCCAGATAAAACTAAAAATAAAGCACTAAAAAACACTTAAAAAAACATCTCAACTACACATTCCCTGTGCGGTTGCATATTCATCTTATCGTGTTAGCTAATTATTATGGCGTTCCCCTTTGGGTCGGGCTGTCCGCCAAATCTTTTGCGATAGAAGTTTCAGGGAATTTTAAATGTACGGTAATCGCAAAAGGATATCGCTTCCATCCCTAACGCAGTCTGTGATAAAAAGAATATTCAAAGAAAAAAGGACTAAAGTTTTTAACCGCAAAGCCCGCAAAGGTTTACGCAAAGCACACAAGGAAAAAGGGCTGAAAGCCCGAAAAGCAAAGAGCATGGTGCGAAGCACTATGTATAAAGCAAAATAAACAGCAAACATCGCCCTGAAAGGGCAAAAGTAATTTTCACTCCTGTAAATCAAAAAAAATCCGTTCCAATCCGCGTTTTCGCCTGGCGAATCCGTATCATCTGTGTACTTTTTTTTTAACCGCAGAGATTTATACAAAAAGCGTAAGAATTTAAAACTAGTATAAAACAAAAAACCCTATCCGATTTGGATAGGGTTCTTAAAAGAAAGGCGACGACATACTCTCCCACATAACTGCAGTACCATCTGCGCAGGCGGGCTTAACTTCTCTGTTCGGGATGGGAAGAGGTGAGCCCCGCCGCAATAACCACCTTAAGGCTGTTAGTTGCTTGGGCAACTTTTTAATTGACAATTGATAATTAACAATTGATAATTAAAACAATATTTTAACATACTGAGATAAAGAAACAAATAAGTTTTTTAGTTAAGAAAGTTTCCTCCCGATAGCTTGCGCTATCGGGAAAAGGGTGTACATAAGCTTACGGATTATTAGTACTACTCGACTATGACATTACTGCCTTTACATCTATAGCCTATCAACGTGGTCATCTTCCACGATCCTTAAAAGAAATCTCATCTTGTGGTGGGTTTCGCGC
>NZ_MIKE01000025.1:0-366475 GCF_001853485.1 Flavobacterium tructae
ATTTAGAGCAGATAAAAAACAATTCAGGGAGATTTGAAATAGCCGATGCCGGAATTAATTCAAGATACTCAGATTATGGAAGTTCTTTTTTAGATAATAAATTGGTATTTGCGTCTGCCAGAGACACAGGCGGAGTTGCCAAAGTAAAATTTAAATGGACCAATAAATGGTTTACAAACCTTTATTCGGCAGAATTAAACGCCGATGGCAGTGTTGGAATTCCGAAACGTTTTGAAAATAAGATCAATTCAAAATTTAATGAATCGACTCCCGTTTTTACAAAAGACGGATTAACGATGTATTTTACCAGAAACAATTTTCTAAACGGTACAAAAGGGACAGACGATAAGAAAGTCACTTTGTTGAAATTGTATAAGGCAAGTTACATAGAAGGTAAATGGACGAATATCGTTGAATTGCCTTTTAACAGCGATCAATACAGTGTGGCACATCCGACATTAAGTGTAGATGAAAAAAAGTTATACTTTGCTTCAGACATGCCGGGTACTTTTGGGCAATCAGATTTGTATAGTGTGACGATTAATACGGATGGCAGTTTTGGTAAACCAGAAAACCTGGGAGCCGCAATTAATACTGAAGGAAGAGAAACTTTTCCTTTTATATCAGGAGATAATGAATTGTATTTTGCCAGTGACGGACGTCCGGGATTAGGAGGACTTGATGTGTATGTTTCGACTATTAAAAATGATTTGACTTTTAGCGAAGTTCAGAATGTTGGAGCTCCTATAAATACAAAAGTGGATGATTTTGGTTTTATAATAGACAGTAAAAGCAGAACCGGTTTTTTCTCCTCCAATAGAGATGGAGGACATGGTTATGATGACGTTTATCGTTTTTCGGAAACCAGAAAATTGCCTTGTGAAGAGATTTTATCAGGAACTGTTATAGATGCCGAAACAAATTTGGTATTAGAGAACGCAAAAGTAAATTTACTGGACAATCAGCTTCAGATAATAGGCGAGGTAACAACCAAAGCCGATGGAAAGTATAGTTTTAAAGTAAATTGCAATAAAGAATACTTTGTTCGCGCTGCAAGACAAGATTATGATACTAATGAATTGCCTAAAGCAATCGATAAAACAAGTTTGACACTGCCTTTGAAAAAAACGCCTCAAAAAGTAGTCGAAAAAACGATTGAAAAATTGATTGTGGGTGATGATTTGGCGAAAATTTTACATATAAAAATGATTTATTTCGATTTAGGTAAATCGATTGTTCGAAAAGAGGCCGCCATTGAGTTAGAGAAAATCCGTCAGGTGATGATTCAAAATCCAAGTATGAAAATTGATGTTCGTTCGCACACAGACAGCCGACAAACTCATGCTTACAATGAAAAACTATCCGACAGAAGGGCTAAAGCAACAGTGGCATGGCTTGTTAAAAAAGGAATAGCTGCTGATCGCATTACCGGAAAAGGATACGGAGAAACACAATTACTGAATAAATGTGCTGATGGTGTAAAATGTACTACAGAAGAACATCAGGCGAATCGAAGAAGTGAGTTCATCATTGTTTCGATGTAATAAAGAGTTAGCTTTTTTAATGAAGTTGAGTTAATTAAATTGTTATGAAAAGCTGCAAGGTAATCTTGCAGCTTTTTTTTATGAAGTGCAATGAGATTTATTTTTTAATGATACAGATAAAAAATGATTGTATTTAATTTCTTAAATTTATTCTATTAAATAATTTAGAGAAAAGATTAAACAGAAAAAAATCTGCTAAATCTGCAGACCCGAGCAATAGCGAACAGGCGAAGCAATCTGGGTGAAAATATAAACCCAACGGTATCTAATATAAAAAACAATAACATTGAGTACAACAGAATTTCTAACCCGACTTATAATTGCACTCTTCGCCGGACTAATTATTGGTTTCGAAAGACAGTGGCACCACAAAGAAACCGGTTTAAAAACCAATATGCTGGTAGCAACAGGAGCAGCGGCATTCGTTTTATTATCGATTAAAGTGGCTGCGACAGCACCCAATATCGATGTAACCCGTATTACGGCTCAGGTCGTTATGGGAGTTGGTTTTTTAGGCGCCGGAGTTATATTTAGGGAAGGGTCTAATGTACACGGTTTGAATTCTGCAGCGACCATATGGTGCAGTGCTGCTATTGGCTGTATTGCCGCATCAGGTTATTTCATAGAAGCGCTAATTTGCACATTCCTGGTTACAATTGTCAACACAGTTCTCGAACCAATCGAAAGATGGCTTCGAAATCGAAAGTAAAGACCAATCTTAACTGTTTGTTAGATTTAAAATGCAAGCTGTAAAATGTAAAATGTGCCAGATCGTGTTACCTCATGATAATTTTTGCACACTTCGTGATTAAAAACAGCACATCAGATAGTTTATAGTTTTCAGTCTCAGTTTACAGTTTACACATCCTACGTTTCACAGTAAGCGCAACTTAATTCTGCAGTATATACATTCCGGAAATCACATCTCGTATTTTACATTTCACAGTGAACATAATTCATAATTAAAACTCCCTCTCCTCACCACTTATTCCAAACAAAGTACTATTTATTACATCATTACTGCTGCTTGTTAATTATGGATAATTAGCAGTAAATGAGTGTATTAAATTTGTGTTTGAATTTAAAGATGGAGTAAATATGAGGAAGATAATTTGGAGTATTATTTGGTTAGTTCCGGCAGTCGTAATGTGCCAGACAGGTGCCCCAAAACACCGGATAGACACACATAAAGAAATGTCTATTATAGCATCACATTTAGATCTAATTTGTAAAAGTAAAGAAATAATGATACCACGAACAATATTAAAAAGCAGATTTGACAAGTCTACGGTTGTAGGCAGAGATACCAAATTCATTTTGGTTTTTAATACAGCAAAAAATCAGGAAATTTTACCGGGTTATTATTATTGGTACGAAAATAAATGGAACAATTTGAAAAACCTGACCGAAGAAAACGGTTTGCCAAAAGATAATGGAAAAGCAGGAGATCTCTTTTTTGACTATTCTACAAAAGATGTGTACTATTATAATGGATCGATGTGGCTTTCAATGACAACAAGTGACGAAACCTTTTATGAGGCAGTATTTGAAAACAAGAGCGGTGTTTTAAAATATAAGAATAGTGTAGGAGAAAAGGTTGTGATTAATCTTCCTCAGTTAGTACCCAACTTTAATTACCCAAAAACAGTTTCATTGAATGCAGGAAAAGAAACCCTTAATTTTATCGACAACAGCGGAAGACTTACCGTTCTGAAACTTGATATTTTACTGGCCAAAAGCCAAAATACAAATTTAACCTCAACATTTTAAGTAAAGCCAATTCATAAGAATCTAATAATTATATCATACCCGACAGGTTTTAAAACCTGTCGGGTATATTTTTTTATAAATGATTTGTATATCCGTGAAACGTTAGATGTGAAATGCAAACTGAAAGACAGGACCATTATTAATTATCAATTAACCATTAACCATTAACCATTAACCATTAACCATTATCAATTATCAATTAACAATTAACATCTAACACACTTTTGTTTTGCTATTACAAATAAATGTATTAATTTTGCAGTCCTTTTGGCAAAGAAGAGTTTCCTTTAGGTATCAACTATTTATGTAAAACAACTTCTGTATTTTCTACTGCTTTATGAAACTCGAGAGAAACAGAATACAAATTTTTTATCAGCATGTCTGAACAATTAAAATCACAAGAAGAGTTTTTAGCAAATTTTAACTGGCATAACTTCCAAGAAGGAATTGATGCAGTTGATGAGAAAAACTTATTAGAATTCGAAGAACTAGTTTCAAAAACTTTCATCGCTACAGATCAGGAAGAAGTAGTAGAAGGTGTAGTTGTTAGAATTACAGATAGAGACGTTATCGTTGATATCAACGCAAAATCGGAAGGTGTTATTTCTTTAAACGAATTCCGTTACAACCCAAACTTAAAAGTAGGTGACAAAGTAGAAGTATTAATCGACATCCGTGAGGACAAAACAGGTCAATTAGTATTATCTCACAGAAAAGCTCGTACTATTAAATCATGGGATAGAGTTATTGCTGCAAACGAAACAGGTGAAATCGTTAATGGTTTTGTAAAATGCAGAACTAAAGGTGGTATGATCGTTGACGTTTTTGGTATTGAAGCTTTCTTACCTGGATCTCAAATTGACGTTAAGCCAATTAGAGACTACGATGTATATGTAAACAAAATGATGGAATTCAAAGTGGTAAAAATTAACCACGAATTCAAAAACGTTGTTGTATCTCATAAAGCACTTATCGAGGCTGATATCGAAGTACAGAAAAAAGAAATCATCGGTCAATTACAAAAAGGACAAGTATTAGAAGGTGTTGTTAAAAACATTACTTCTTATGGTGTGTTCATTGACTTAGGTGGTGTTGACGGATTAATTCACATTACTGACCTTTCTTGGAGCAGAATCAACCACCCAAGTGAAGTTCTTGAATTAGACCAAAAATTAAACGTTGTAATCCTTGATTTCGATGATGAGAAAACAAGAATTCAATTAGGATTGAAACAATTAAACGCTCACCCATGGGATGCTTTAGATGCTAACTTAACAATTGGTGATAAAGTAAAAGGTAAAGTAGTTGTAATCGCTGATTACGGTGCTTTCATCGAAGTTGCTGAAGGTGTTGAAGGTTTAATCCACGTTTCTGAAATGTCATGGTCTACTCACTTACGTTCTGCTCAGGACTTCGTGAAAGTTGGAGATGTTGTTGAAGCAGTTATCTTAACTTTAGACAGAGACGATCGTAAGATGTCATTAGGTATCAAACAATTGACTCAAGATCCATGGACTGACATTACTTCTAAATACCCGGTAGGTTCTAAACATACAGGTATCGTTAGAAACTTTACAAACTTTGGTATTTTCGTAGAATTAGAAGAAGGAATTGATGGATTAATCTACATTTCTGACCTTTCTTGGACTAAGAAAATCAAACACCCATCTGAGTTTGTAAACGTTGGTGAAAAACTTGATGTAGTTGTATTAGAATTAGATGTTGAAGGACGTAAATTATCTTTAGGTCACAAACAAACTACTGCTAATCCTTGGGATCAATACGAAGATTCTTTCGCTGTAGGAACTATCCACAATGGTGAAATTTCTGAAATCGTTGACAAAGGAGCTACTGTAGAATTCGGAGATGATATCGTTGCTTTCATTCCAACTCGTCACCTTGAAAAAGAAGACGGAAAGAAATTGAAAAAAGGTGATACTGCTGATTTCAAAGTAATCGAATTCAACAAAGAATTCAAAAGAGTAGTTGCTTCTCACACTGCTATCTTCCGTGAAGAAGAAGAGAAAAACGTGAAAGCTGCAACTGAAAATACTTCATCTGCATCTACTACAAATGCACCAGCTGCAACTTTAGGAGATAACAATGATGTATTAGCTGCTTTAAAAGCTAAAATGGAAAAAACGGAGAAAAAATAATTCTTAGTTTCCTCTAAATAGAAAGTCCCACAGCAATGTGGGACTTTTTTTTGTTTCATAGGTTTGGTCAGTTCGAGCGGAGTCGAGAACTCTTGTATGGGGAATTTATATTTTTTTTTCCGACAATAATTCTGTAAGTAAAACCTTAAAGCAACCATTTATTGCAGTGTTTTTACCAGTTATTACACAATAGTCCAAAGAAGTTTTTTTTGCAATTATTTTTACATAATATTCTTACAATAAATAGAATGTTTTTTTAACTTATTAGAAAAGAAAAAATTATGAAAAATTTAAAATGCAGAGAAAAATGAAAAGTAGATTACTTAAAATGTTTATTGTTTTATTGTGCTTGTTGTCGCTTACAGGGCATGGCCAGACCGCAACTAATCCTGCGGCACCAACGGGTAGTGCAACACAGTCATTTTGTGGTTTAACTACTGTGGCAAGTTTATCAGCTACGGGAACAGCTATTAAATGGTATAATGCAGCGACAGGAGGTGTTGTCCTTTCATCAAGTACATATTTAACAAACGGAACTATTTATTATGCTTCACAAACGGTAAATGGTTATGAGAGTACAACTCGATTGGCGGTAATAGCGGGAATTACTTATGCTTCAAAACCACTTGCTAATTTAGTACAGATTGTATGTCAAGCTAGTAGTAATGATAAACCAACCTTGGCAAGTTTTTCAGTCACAGGAACAGATTTAAAATGGTATGATTCGGAAACTGGTGGAAGTGTTATTACATCAACAACTGCCATAATTGAAAGTAAGCATTACTATGTTTCACAAACGATAAATGGTTGTGAAAGTTTAAGACAGCAAGTAGGTGCAATTATTGTTGACAATAGCGCACCCACAGGTAATGCATCGCAGTCATTTTGTGCGGCTAGTAATCCCACCTTAGCAAATTTAACAGTCACAATTACTGGCTGGGGAACAGTTAGATGGTATGATGTTACGACTGGTGGCAGTATTCTTGCATCGGACACACCCTTAATGAATGGCACAACTTATTATGCTTCAAATGCAGGCGGCGGTTCTTGCGAGAGTACACGTTTTGGAGTGACAGTAACTATTAATAATAATCCTCCACAAGCCCCAACGGGTATTACATCACAAACCTTTTGTACGAGTACTAATGCTACCGTGTCCAATTTATCAGCCACAGGAACCGCTATAAAATGGTACGATGCAGCTATAGGAGGTAATGTTGTAACATCAAGTACAGCTTTAACTAACGGAACGATTTATTATGCTTCACAAACCGTAAATGGCTGTGAGAGTACAACACGCTTAGCAGTTACAGCAACCATTAATAATCCTGCGGCGCCAACGGGGACTGCAAGTCAGGAATTCTGTAAGTCTACAAATTCTACCGTGGCAAGTTTACAAACCAATGAGAGTGGAGTGACTTGGTACGATGCAGCTATTGGCGGAAATGTAGTGAGTTCAACAACAGTATTAACTAGCGGAACAGTATATTATGGTTCGCTAAAAACAGGCACTTGTGAGAGCCCAACAAGATTGGCAGTAACAGTAACGATCAGTGATCCGAAAACGCCAACAGGAACAGCAAGTCAGGAATTTTACAAAAGTAGCAATGCTACTGTAGCAAGTCTGGTGACCAATGAAATAGATGTTACTTGGTTCGATGCGGCGACAGCAGGTAATGTTGTGCCCTCAACAACTATATTGACAGACGGGACAACATATTATGGTTCGCTAAAAACAGGAACTTGCGAAAGCCCAACACGTTTGGCAGTAACTGTAAAACTTAAAGAAGATCCAAAAACACCAACAACAGACAACACAATGCAGGACTTTTTGAAAACCAAGAATCCTACAGTAGCTGATCTGAAAGTGAATGAATCCAATGTAGTTTGGTACGACGCCCCAACAGGCGGAAACGTAGTAGATCCAAAAACAGCATTAGTCGATGGAAAAACCTATTATGGCGCTACGAAAGATGGTGATGTAGAAAGTCTAACACGTGTGGCGGTAACAGTTGATTTAAAAGAAGATCCAAAAGCACCAACGACTACACATCCAACACAGGAATTTTTAAATTCAAAAAATCCTACTGTAGCAGATCTGAAAGTGAATGAATCCAATGTAGTTTGGTACGACGCTCCAACAGGCGGAAACGTAGTAGATCCAAAAACAGCATTAGTCGATGGAAAAACCTATTATGGCGCTACGAAAGATGGTGATGTAGAAAGTCCAACACGTGTGGCGGTAACAGTTGATTTAAAAGAAGATCCAAAAGCACCAACGACTACACATCCAACACAGGAATTTTTAAATTCAAAAAATCCTACTGTAGCTGATCTTAAAGTGAATGAATCCAATGTAGTTTGGTACGACGCCCCAACAGGCGGAAACGTAGTAGATCCAAAAACAGCATTAGTTGATGGAAAAACCTATTACGGCGCTACGAAAGACGGTGATGTAGAAAGCTCAACACGTTTGGCGGTAACGGTAAGTATTAAAACATTAGGAGTAAAAGATTTTGAGTTTTCAAATTATTTTGTTCTTTATCCAAATCCGGTTTCAGATGTTTTGACTATTAAAACGAAACAAGACGCAGAAATACAATCGTTGGAAGTTTATGATATTTTTGGCCAGTTGGTCGTATCAGTTCCAAATGCGAAATCAGTTTCTACGGTTGATGTTTCAAATCTTAGTACGGGCAATTATTTCATAAAAGTAAAATCAGACAAAGGAAGCTTCAAAGTGAAGTTTGTTAAAAAGTAAAAATAAATGAGCAAAGAGAAAGTCCCACAGCAATGCGGGACTTTTTTTAGTTTCACAGGTTTGTCAGTTCGAGCGGAGTCGAGAACTTTTGTACTACGAATTTACAATCTATTTTGCAGCTAATAACTTTGTTTCTTCAGGCATAAAATCATTTATAATAGTATAGGAATTGATACCAGCAATTTTCATCTCATCTAAAATATCTACGAGATTTTTGAAATTAGATTTTTTAGATGGTTTAATAATAACAACCATGCCATTTTTTGGTTTCCCTACGGATACCATATAATCACTTACTTCTTTCTTTTTTAGAAATACTTCCTTTCTAATACCATTTTTCCCAAATTTAACTTCTTTAGGCGCTTCTAAAGGATAGGATAATACACCCGAATAGGTTATTATGTTATCATTATCATCCAGTATAATAGTGTATAAACGATTTCCTCTAATGCATCCCATTCCTCCACATGTATCTGAATAATCTGGTAAATCAAGATCAATACCTTTTGGCTTAGCTAATTCAATGGTTATCATAAAGAATATAATCAGTAAAAATGAAATACTTACCATAGCGGTTAAATCAACTTTTGTATTTAACTTTTTACTTCTTACTTTTTTTGGAAGATTTTGCATAGAATTTAATTTAAATTTTAAAAAGGAATTAATTGGACGCCAGTAAATTTTCTTCCTCTGGAGTGTAATAATCAACAATAGAGTAGGAAGTTATACCTATAACTTTCATTTCGTCTATTATATCAACTAAATTACCATAACTGGATTTTTTGCTTGGTTTTATTATAACTGTTACTCCTTGTCCGGGTTTACCCAAAGCGGCTGAGTATTCCAGAACTGTTTTATTTCTTTCAAATAATTCTCTTCTTATTCCATTTTTACCATATTCTAACTCTTTTGGAGGAACAATAGGGGCAAATAGTAAACCTGTGTAAGCAATTATTTTGTTGTTCTCGCCTAATATTATAGTCATTGATCTATTCTCTCCATAATGGCGAGGAGGGCAATCACAACAACCTCTGTCTGCACCAGTATCATATACTATAACTTTTGGTTTGGTCAATTCGATCGTTACCATAAAAAATATAATCAGCAAAAATGAAACACTTACCATAGCGGTTAAATCAACTTTTGCATTTAACTTTTTACTTCTTATTTTTTTGGGAAGATTTTGCATAATAAATTGGTTTTGATTCTAAAGTTATAAAAATATATTGAACTGAAAACAGTTGATTAAAATTGATTTTAAATAATAGGATCGATGTTTCATAAACAGGTAATTCCACCTGCTTTGTACAGAATTTTTTGATGTAATTTAGTACAGTTTTAAAGTGCTGAAAATCCCGGTATTTTACGGAGAATCAATTGAATAATCGATTGTTTTTTCTGACAGCTTAATTCCTCTAATCTATTAATCATTAAACCTCATTATATTATGGATATAGTAACCGATCTCACCGCCGAAGCAATATCCTATCTGACCCTTTTTCAGGATATTTTAAAAAGTAATCCTCAGAACACTTTTCCTAGAGCTCTTTTAGAAAAAGATTCATGGAAGAATCTCGGGAACGAGAATGAAAATCAATATGGTATATATGAATTAACTCCCGGACAGATAGATGAAATAACAGATTTAGTCTGGCATAGCCCTGATAAGCATGGAGATAAGAATTTGACAAAAATATATTTGGATATACTCTATGATCTTTTAGGTTGGCTAGCCGATAATATTGATGAGAGGTACATGGATAAACCTGAATCAAGTGAACTGTTGTTATTCAGAGTACCTTTTTTTTGGAGACAGCGTATACGGACAGCACTGTACAAAGAAAATTTGGGCAAACGAAAAGAATTATCAGCAGCACTTCGGTACATGCCGGTACAAGTGGTTCAGGCAATTACAGGACAGAATAAATCAGCATATGAGATTCGTCTTTATCAATTTTATGCCGCAAAAGATAAGGTGTACGATTACTCAGAGATTCTAAATGTTGATGATGCTAAAAAACATAAGGATTGGTGGAATGAAAACGGAGAGCAGGCTCTCACTTATCTTACTGATGATAAACAGCTTCTTGAACAGTTGCTCAATAATAAGTCTAAAAGAAAAATCAGAACTGAGTTTCCATTGCCGTTTGAAACCTTATTTAATGATGAACTGGATGAGATAAGGGAAGCCCGTAAAAAGAGAAGTGAAGAATGGCAGGCATCGACAACAAGTGATGATAGTGTATATGAGAACCTGTTAAAAATAGCCAGTAGTGAATCGAAAGTCTGCGATCCCATGTCAAGAGCTATTGATATGAAGCTTACCGGTCTCGCTTTTTCGGGTGGAGGTATTCGTTCGGCTACCTTTAATCTTGGAATACTCCAGAAATTGGCAAGTCTGGATGTTTTAGAAAAAATCGATTATATTTCTACGGTATCAGGAGGTGGGTATATTGGTACCTGGTATACCTCCTGGATCAAACGCTCCGGATCTTTTAGTAAAGTTACAGATCAGTTATGTCCGGATAAATCGTCCGACCCTTTTGCCGATGAAGTCCGTCCTATACGCTGGCTTAGGATGTTTAGTAATTATCTTTCTCCAAACGTAGGTATGATGTCGCCGGACGCCTGGACATCCGGAATGACGTGGCTGAGGAATACCCTTGTCAATCAGATATTGTTATTATTGGTGTTGTTAACTGTTTTTTCTACCATTTTAGATCTTTATAAAGGCTGGGAAATACTTGGTTTATTCTTTAAAGGATTAGAGAAGAAGGATGAAATTCCGTTTTTCTGGCTGAATACTGTAATGCTCTCAATCGGAGCACTAACTGCAGCTTTTGCCATGAGATCCTATTATAAAATTAAGCGGAAAAGGAAAGTGGCACGGGCAACAAAAATTTGGAATATTCTTAATTTAGATATACCCTTTCTTACAAAGGTATCAAGTGTTTTACCTTATTTACTCATAATCTGGACGATTATTTGTGCCTTTTTGGTTAGCACATTTATGTTTAATATCAGTATCGACGAAATTTGCCGAAAGCATGAAGATCTTTACGGATGGTTTATTTATAATATATCACTTCCGGGATTTATCGCATTGATTTTTGTTGCCATATTGGGTAATTATCACAAAAGATACGATCTTATTCAGTTAGGAAAAGCAAATGTAGTAACAGAAAAATCGTCTAATGAAGCAAATAAGGAAGCTAAAAATGAAACGACTAGAACCCGATTTGTAAATTGGTTTACCATAATATTAATAATATCTTCAGCTATTGCTGCGGTTGTTCTAAGTATATTGCTTTATCTGTTTTGGAAAAATTATGAATCGATACTTATTCCGATTAGAAATTTCAATCCGAAAGTATGTTCAGATAAAGTAATGTTGTTGCTTGGATTACCTATTGTTCTTGAAATTTTTTCTCTTGCCATAATAACAAGGATGGCTATATTGGGCAAAATGTTTCCCGATTATCGTCGGGAGTGGTGGGGAAGAACCGGAGGTTACATAAATCGTTTTGTGCTTTTCTGGGTTATTATCTGCTTTGCAGTATTTATAATGCCCGATTTATGGGATAGTTTCAAAGCTAAAGATGCTTTGATTATGCTGCCTATTACGGGTGGTTGGGCCGGCGTAGTGGCCTGGGGAGTAAAAATAGCATTTGCTTCCAAAGGTGACGAAGATCCAAAGAAGACGAATAGTATTGTAAACATCGTTGTTAAACTGGTACCCTTTATTTTCATGATTGGTGTACTGCTTATTGGTTCAGGTATAATAAACCTGATAAGAATAGGGAATAGCGATTTTGTAAATCGTCTCACCACAGTAGGATTAGCGCTAGTCACACTTTTCTTGAGTTGGCGTGTTGGGGTTAATGAGTTTTCGCTTCATCATTTTTATCGCAACCGTCTTATAAGAGCTTTTATGGGAGCTACCCGTAGTAGGGAAGATCGTATTAAAACGGCAAATGCATTTACGGGCTTTGATACAAATGATGATATATTACTGTCGTCTATGAAGGTTGAAGACGGTTATTTTGGTCCGTATCCTATTCTCAATACCGCACTTAATGCCACTGTTGTTTCGGCATTGGACCGTCAGGATCGTAAAGCAGAATCGTTTGTATTTACACCCTTGTATTGTGGCTATGATTTTAGTCCAACACGCCCGTCTACGTATGATGTGGATCATGTGTATGAATACGGTTATCGTCCTACTAATAAATTTTCTAACGAAAAAGGAGGGCCAACTATCGGGACAGCCATGGCTATTTCAGGGGCAGCAGTAAATCCGAATTGGGGATATCATTCTTCGGCACCTATGGCTTTTTTATTGACAATCTTTAATGTCCGCCTGGGATGGTGGATTGGAAATACGAGACTTAAGAGATGGAAAGATTCAGATCCGAGAGGAGGTTTGCTGTACCTAATTCATGATTTGACCGGAAAATCCGATATCAATATGGATTATGTATGCCTTTCAGACGGAGGACATTTTGATAATATGGGATTGTATGAACTTATCAGAAGGCGTTGTAATCATATCATATTAGGAGATGGTGAACAAGATCAGGACGTTGCTTGCGAAGGATTGGCCAATGCCATTAGAAGATGCCGAATTGATTTTGGCGTGGAGATTGTTTTTGAAGACTTTAAAGATATTACGAAACTTGCTGAAGAGGGTAAAAAGAAGCATGTCATCAAAGGAGAAATCACTTATCCGGGTATAAAAAGAAAAGGAACGTTAATCTATATAAAAGCCGCATTGACAGGGGATGAGCCCATTGACATACGGGAATACGCTCTGGCTAATCCTGATTTTCCACAGCAGTCCACGGCAGATCAGTTTTTTGATGAAGCACAATTTGAAAGTTATCGTAAGTTGGGGTATCATTCTATAGAACATATACAAGAATTGGGGCTTACCTAAATCAAACGATTCTCAGAAAAAGTAATGATTTAAGATTAATGTTTTTAAATTAAAAGGGAAGGAAGTTCGATTTTTTATAAAAAACATTTCATTTCTAAAGCCTTGTTATTAAGCGGATTTTGAAAAATATTCAGTATAATATTAGTTTTTTTGAAGATGTATTAAAAACCAAAACTAGTATTACCGCGTAAATGAGCTTATAACTTAAAATATTAATTATGAAAACTAGAAATTTTTTAGCCGTAGCAATCCTGGTATTAGGATTTGGATTTTCATCATTTGCGCAAAAAACCGTAATGGTTGGAGGAGCTGCAATGTATCCTACTAAAAATATTATTGAAAATGCCGTTAATTCAAAAGACCACACGACATTAGTAGCAGCTGTAAAAGCAGCCGGATTAGTAGAAACCCTTGAAGGAAAGGGACCGTTTACTGTTTTTGCCCCAACAAATGCAGCATTTGATAAATTACCAAAAGGAACTGTTGAAACATTATTGAAACCCGAAAATAAAAAATCGCTTCAAAACATCTTAACCTATCACGTGGCAGCAGGGAAATGGAGCGCCGCCGATATTGCGAAAGCAATTAAAGAAGGTAAGGGAAAAGCAGTTATTAAAGCGGTTAACGGAGGAACTTTAACGGCCTGGATGAAAGGGAAAGATTTATACATCAGTGACGAAAGTGGAAACAAAGCTAAAGTTACTATAGCAGATGTAAACCAGTCAAATGGTGTAATTCACGTAATTGACGCTGTATTGTTGCCAAAAAAATAAAAGAGGTAATTCAAATTCCAAAAATCAAATTCCAAACTCCAATTTTTAAACTGGGATTTGGAATTTGATTTTTTAAGATTTATCGCTTTGCCGTTAAAGTTGATCCCGCCGAAGCAATTACAACACATATAACGGCTAAAATTTCATAAAAATTTAAATGTTCCTGCAAGAAAATAAAAGCGCAGATAGCTGCCGCAGCAGGCTCTAAACTCATTAAAATACTAAAAGTACGAGGAGGAAGCTGACCCAGAGCTTTCATTTCGAGTGTAAATGGAATGGTACTGGATAGAAGAGCCAGAGCAACACCCATCCCGAAGAGCTTAGGGGTAAGATTTATCAATCCGTTTTCATAGATACCAAACGGTAGAATTAAAATGGCTCCAAATAACATTCCGGTGGCAACAGCTTCTCCACCATGCATAATTTTAGAAACTTTTCCTCCCAGAACAATATAGGCAGCCCATAAAGCACCTGCAAAAAGAGCAAATAAAACACCTATAGGATCGATTTGGTCATTTGACCACGGAGCTATTAAAACTATTCCGAGTGCTGCCAGTACTACCCAGCAATAATCAAGCAAACGCTTTGAACCAACAATAGCAACCAGTAATGGACCTATAAATTCAAGCGTCACAGCCAGACCAATCGGGATTCGTTCTATTGCACTATAGAAAACTAAATTCATAGCGCCAAGTGTCAAACCATATGGAAGAACGATTCTCCATTGTTTCGGAGTAACTGCTTTTAAATTGGGTCTGTATGCTAGAAGCAATATGACAGCCGAAATTCCGATTCGCAAAGAAGCTGTTCCCGCAGCACCTATAGTTGGGAATAAACTTTTTGCAATGGCAGCCCCACACTGAACACTTATAATTGCCAGAAGCACAGCGTAAACAGGGGGGATATTGAATTCTTTATTTTTCATGGAAATGTAATGGAGAGAAAAACGGCAAATATATAGCCGATAACCAAAGACGGTTAGTAGAGCTTTGAAGAGATTTTTTAGAATACTATCCTAAAGCTCTTTTGGTAACATAAGCACGATAACCAATAACGGCCATCTGCCATTTTTTTGCTTTCGTAATGTCCAGACCTTGTTTCGTAAAACTCGGTAACAGTATTTTGTTGATTCGGGCTAAAATTTTGTACATGAGTGCTTAATTTTTTGCAAAGATATAAAAAAAAGACTTTGCGGTCAGGCAAAGTCTTTTAGTTTGATTTTTAAGTATTTATAGTGTTTTGAAGTAAAGCCGAGATTATGATTTTCTGCTTTCTTTCTCAAGCTTTTTCATTTCTTTTTCGTGTCTCTTCATTTCTTTTTCATGTTTTTTCATGTCGACTTCATATCGTAGCATATGCTGCTCATGTTGTTTCATGTCTTCTTCGTACTGTTTCATATTGATGTCGTACTCTTTAGAATCTTTACCGTATTTACCTTCTATATCCTGAGCAAACTTATCCATCTCAGCACTAAATTTATCCATCGCGGCCTCATATTTTTGCATCTCTTTCTCGTAGATGGAATTCTTTTGTCCTAAGAATTCATTTATTTGTTTTTCATAAGCAGCTATCCCGGGTTCGATAGATTTTATTTTCTTCTCATATTCGGCCATATCTTTTTTAAATTTAGCCATGTCAGCTTTACTGCCTGGATTCATTGGTGGCATTGGAGGCATGGGAACGTCTAATGATGGCATTTGCGGCATTGCTCCAATTGGATATGAAGGCGGAGTTGGAGGGGTTGGAGGAGTTGGAGGGGCAAGAGGGGCACCATCTGTATCATTGATTTCATCTCTTTCTGCAACCTGATTTCTGAAAATTCGGGGTGTACTTGGAGCATCATCCGTTATTAAGGCTACATTCTTGAAACCGTTATTTTGGGTTGATACCACAATTCCACAGCCTTTAATCGCTTTATTGCTTTCAATGTGAATGGTTTGTGTTTTTCCATTTTGTCTTTTCACGTCCACTTTAATGGCGGTCAGTTCATTTTCACTGTTTCTTTTTACATCAGAGATAACAACATCAACATTGTGTTTTTGTTTAAGATCTTCTGTAATTTTTTTAAGTTCTTGATCTGTAGTGTTTTTTTGGATTTTAATAACATCGGTTGAGTCATTATTTTTGATGACCCCTTTTGATTCTCTAACTTCTTTAGCTTCTTTTTCTTGTGCGATGGTTTTAATTTGGAATAAAAAGATAAAAGCAGCTAGTGCCGGAATGATGGCATAATACTTCCAGTAATTCCATTTCTTTGATTGATTTTTGTTTAACATGACAATTCGTTTTTTGATTAATGATTGATAAAAATGATTGGTGATTGCAACACAGCTTTCGTGTGCTGTTATTTTTAAAAGCGTGTATTGATACGCTTTTTTGTCGGTTATTATTTTGGCAGCCTCACTGTCGGCAATAAATTCAAGGTTTTGAAGAATTGCTTTTTTGTACAGCCAGATAAAAGGATTGAACCAGAATAAGACGCAAAATACTCTAGAGATTAAAACATCCATCGTATGATTTTGGTCGCTATGTACCTTTTCGTGTTCAAGAATACTCTCTAATTCTGATGCGGTATACATTGATGAGTTGTATACGATATAATCAAAATATGAAAAAGGAGCGATGTTTTCGTTGATATCGACAAATTTGAAATCGGCCTGCTGCAGTACTTTTTTACCTTTTAGAACAGAATTAAGACTATAAAAGTCAATCATGAATTTTATGACCAAAGCCAGAAATCCGATACCATACACTGCCAGTACAACATAATTCCAATTAATTTCAAAAGGATCTTCTGCTACAGCAGGAACAATATAGGCTTTCGAATAATCCATTGCAGCGATTGTTGCTTTTGAGGCAGCCATTACTGGAGCCTGAACAATAGGAGCGGGTTCTATCCATATAATTTTGGTGTAAACTAAAAAAGGTAAAACAACGGAGGTAATTAATCCTGCCAATAAGAACCATCGGCTGCTGTTAAAAAAGGTTTCTTTGCGCAATAAAAAATAATAAGCACAATAGAACAATATTACCAGTCCGCTTGATTTTGCGATAAAAATGAAAAAGGCTTCCATAACTAACTATTTTTTCTTTTAGGGAGTTTCGATCATGACTAAGATTTCTCGTAATTCTGCTGCCGAAATTTTTTCTTCTTTGGCAAAAAATGAAACCATACTTTTGTAAGAGCTGTTAAAATAATTATCGATAGCAGTATGCATGAACCCTTTTCGATATTCTTCAATACTCACGAGTGGGTAGTATTGATGTGTATTTCCAAAAGCGCTATGACTTACATAGCCTTTTTCTTCCAGATTACGAACAATTGTAGATAAAGTGTTGTAATGTGGCTGATCTTCTGTGATCTCTGCCTGAATTTCTTTTACAAAAGCTTTTTGAAGCTTCCATAAAATGTGCATGATCTCTTCTTCTTTGTTGGTTAGCTTTTGCATTCTAAGCCTTCCTATTTATGTGTTTCGATTTCGATTACACCATTAGACCCTTTTTCTCCGTATTTAGCAGTTGCTTCACTTCCTGTAAAAACGCTCATTTTTTTAATATACTTTGGTTTAAGGTCTTCCAGGTTATAATTTGCAGGCATTTCAACTCCGTCAACGATGGTAAGTTTAGGCCCTTTTGTGCTGGCTTTACCTGATGTCGAAACAATAATTTTACCATCACTATTTGAAGTAGATACGCTGGTTGTTCCGTTATCATCAGTAATTACAGTAGTAGTGCTAGTATTTGTACGAGTATTGCCAGTAATTTTTTCGTCAGTACCAGAATTAGTGTTAACATCTTTACTTTGTTTAAGGATTACTTTTTTGTTTTTTACTTTTTTGGATTCTTTGTGGCTTTCAGAATTAGTATTTTCATCAGCAGTCTGAATGCCAATTTTTTTGCTGCCATTCGTGTCCGTTGTAACAATTAATCCAAAATCTTTAATGGCATCATTTCCAGAAGTCTGAACAGATTGTGCTTGCTGTTTACCATTTTTAACATCAATTTTAATTGATATTAATTCGTTATCAGAATTTCTTTTTATCTCAGAAGCTTTAAATTCAATGTTATGAATTGATTTCAATTTTTCTTTGATTTCCTTTAATTCAGCATCTGTCGTATTTTTTTTGATTTTGTAAACATCTACAGATTCTGTTTTTCCTGAAATTACTTTTGACGTTTGTTGTTTTTCTTTGGCAATTACTTCGATTTGAAACAATAATACAAATGCGGCAAGTGCCGGAACTATTGCTCCAAATTTCCAGGAATTTCTTTTCTTTGATTGATTTTTGTTTAACATAATGATTCGTTTTTTGATTAATGATTGATAAAAATGATTGGTAATGGCAACACAATTTTCATGTGTTGTGATTTTTAAAAGTGTGTACTGATATGCTTTTTTGTCGGAGATTTTTCGTGCAGCTTCACTATCGGCGATGAATTCCAGATTTTGAAGAATTGCTTTTTTATACAGCCACATGATGGGGTTGAACCAAAAGAGAACACAAAATACTCTGGACAGTAAAACATCTACAGTATGATTTTGCTCACTATGCACCTTTTCATGCTCGATAATATTTTCTAATTCCGAAGGCGTATACATTGATGAGTTGTATACAATATAATCAAAATAAGAGAAAGGGGCGATGTTTTCGTTGGTATCGATGAATTTGAAATCGGCTTGCTGTGTGATTTTTTTCCCTTTCAGAACCGCATTTAAACTATAAAAGTCGAAGGCAAATTTTAAAAGTAATCCTAGAAGTACTATAACGTAGACTGAAAGCAGCACCAGATTCCAGTTGATTAAGGGAGCAGTATTTTCGATAAGCGCCGGCTGGTAAACAGTTGTATAATTCACATTGGTTACGGGAGTAGGGTTTACCCACACAGTTTTAGAATATACCAAAAAAGGCAGCACTACTGAGGTAATCAAACCAGCCAATAAAAACCATCTGTTGCTGTTAAAAAAAGTTTCTTTGCGCAGTAAAAAATAATAAGCACAATAAAACAATATTAATAAACCACCGGATTTTGCGATAAATAAGAAAAGTGCTTCCATAAACAATTATTTTTCTCCTTTTGGATTTTCGATCATGTCTAAAATTTCACGTAATTCTGCCGCCGAAATTTTCTCCTCTTTAGCAAAGAATGAAACCATATTTTTATACGAGCTATTAAAATAGTTGTCAATTGCCGTATTCATATACTTTTTACTGTAGGCCTCTAAAGTAATGATTGGATAATATTGATGTGTGTTTCCAAAAGCATTGTGAGCCACAAATCCTTTCTCTTCCAGATTACGCACAATAGTCGATAAGGTATTGTAGTGGGGTTGATCTTCTGTTATTTCTGCCTGAACTTCCTTTACAAAAGCTTTTTTAAGCCTCCATAAAATATGCATGATTTCCTCTTCTTTGTTCGTTAACTTTTGCATGTTTTCTAATTTTAATTCAAACCTACAACTATTTTTCTAGTTACGCAACTATAAAAATAGTTATTTAACTAAAAATTACGTTTTAAATATCTTTTAGAGGCATTAAAGTTAGTTTAAAATTAAGTTTAATGATTTGTTTTATAGGTTTTTAACATGGTTTAGGGGGTAAAATGCACTCGTAGATTTAAAGTTTAAAAAAAGAAGTGAAGGAAACAATCGATTTTCTTCAAAGGGTTAAATAAGAAGGATTAGGGAAACATCTAAGAGAATTATTGGACTTTGATCTGTAAAAATTGTTTTCATATATAAACAAACCCGACAGGTTTTTGAAACCTGTCGGGTTTAATAAACGATAAACGATATAAGGAGAGTAAGTTTTTAAGAAATTTTCTCCCTAGCCAATGCCTTTTTAATCCAAAAGCAGCATAGCGTGGCAAAAACTCCAATAGAAGCCATGAAAAGCCAATTGATTTGGTATCCGAATCGGGAGATGATTTCGAATCCTACTTTTGCACTCACAATATGTGCAAGACTAAAACTCATAGTATAAAGTGCCATATAACGGCCTTCCTGTCCGCGTGGTGCCCGGCTTAGCGCAAAAGCATTTGAGAATGGGAAGTTGAGAATTTCTCCAATCGAGAAAAGAATCATGCTGATTATCAGAATCCATGCCCAAGCATTAATCAACAGTAAAAAGAAACTCAGGGCTATAATGGAAGATCCAAGTGTGATGATTTTTATTTTAGGAAAGCCTTTCCTCTCCATAAAAGCAACAGTTGGCATTTCCAAAGTAAAAATAAGCAACCCGTTTAGTGTCATTAAGAGTCCGGTCTGAAACGCACTTAAACCAAATTTTTCATTATGATACAGTGGTAAGGTGGTAAAAAGCTGGAAGAATATGATAGCCGTCGCGAAACACACAAACAAGAAAACCCAAAAGATTTTGTCCTGAAAAACCGATTTTTTAACTTCAGTACTTTCGATTTTATCTTCGTGTAGTATTTTTTTCTTCTCTTTAACCAGTATGGCAAATATCGAAATGGCGATGATACACGATGCACCGTCTACCCAAAATAAACCTGAATATCCCATCCCCATAATAATCAATCCTCCTAATGCAGGACCTGCCGCAAATCCTAAATTAACGGCAAGACGCACCAAACTAAGGGCGCGCGTTCGGTTTTCAGGTGCAGAATAGGCACCGAGCGAAACATACATGGCCGGGCGAAACATATCGGCAATGGTCATTAAAGAAAATATCGCGATGCAAAGCGTCCAGAAATGGGTAACATATTGAATAAGGAAAAGGAAAACTCCACTAGTAAACAAACTAAAAATCATGATTTTGTAAAACCCAATTTTGTCTGTTAATTTTCCACCTAGCCAGGAACCTAACATTGATCCGAAACCAAAAGCCACCATAATCCAACCTACCTGATTATAAGTAAAATGTAAATCTTCTTTTAAATATTTGGACAAAAATGGAAGCACCATGGTTCCGGCACGATTGATAAAAGTAACAATAGCAAGAATCCAAATTTCTCTCGAAAAACCTTTAAAATTATTGATGTAGCGGCTAAAAGCGGTTTTAAGCATTATAAATAAGTTATTTGCAACAAAGTTAGTAAACTTTGTATGGATGAGCGGTTGCTGCTTTGTTACTTTTGAACTATTTTTGCTCAAAATTTCTAAGATGAAAAATAGTATAGTTTTTTTAGTATTGTTAGCGATTAATTTTTGCCTGGGACAAAGTAAATTTAATCAAAAGGAAAGTGAAAAGTTTCAAAAGACAATAAATTCAGAATATGCTGATGCTAAGACAAGTCCATTAATGGCAGAAGATCTGAAAACCTTTAAAAGTTTAGATTTTTATCCCATAAATGCAAAGTATTTTGTGACAGCAAAACTGGAGAAAGCACAAAACGAAAAAGTTTTCGAAATGAAAACGACCGGAACACGAACGCCAAAATACATTAAGTACGGAACTTTATATTTCACAATTGACGGAGTTGCCCTTAAATTGAATGTTTACAGAAATATAGAGCTTTCAAAAACGAAGGAATATAAAGATCATCTGTTCTTACCATTTTCAGATCTAACTTCAGGAAAAGGAAGTTACATAGGAGGAAGATACATTGATTTAAAAGTTCCAAAAGGAAACACAATTGCAGTTGATTTCAATATGGCCTATAACCCGTATTGTGCTTATAATCATAAATATTCATGTCCGATAGTTCCTTTGGAAAACGATCTGAATGTAGAAATCAAAGCAGGAGTTAAAGCATTTCATTAAATGGAATTCTTTAATTTTCATACCCATCAGTTTAAAAGTCTGGCCAATGTGCTGGAATTGGTCAATCAATACCCACAGGAGTTTGATGCTTCTATTCCGTTTTATTCCATAGGAATTCATCCCTGGTACATAAAAGAGGATCAAATTGATGCTGAATTGAAAATTATAGAAGAAAAATTGCAATCGAATAATTGTCTGGCTATCGGCGAATGCGGCTTAGACAAACGAATCGAGATTCCGTTGGATCAACAAATAGTTGTTTTTGAAAAGCAACTGGCATTGGCGGAGAAGTATCAAAAACCGGTTGTCATTCATTGTGTTGCTGCTTTTCAGGAAGTGATTGCACTGAAGAAGAAAATGAAAGTTTCAGTTCCGATGATTGTTCATGGTTTTTCTAAAAACGGCCAGATTGCCGCGCAGTTGATTAAAGAAGGATTCTATATTTCGTTTGGGAAATATCTTTTGCGAAATCCGGATTTGAAAACTGTTTTTCAGACTGTTCCCAATGATCGCTTCTTTTTGGAAACCGATACGATAGAAGAAAGCATAGAACAGGTTTATGATTTAGCCTCACAATATAAAGGTTTAACCATTAAAGAATTGCAAAAGATTGTGTTGGATAATTTCAATGCTGTTTTTGAGGAAAGTAATAAGAATTAAAATTTCAATTTTAGAAAATCCAAATTCCAAAAAGTTCTCGACTTCGCTCGAACTGACCAACGTAAAACTTGAAACTTGAAACCTGAAACAAATAACCTGAAACCTGAAACAAATAAAAAAATAAACAAAAATAACAAGATTAACATATGGCAGAGTGGACAGAAAGAGCCGAGCTTTTATTTACGAAAGAAGGATTGCAAAACCTACAAAATTCCAATGTGTTGGTAGTAGGTTTAGGAGGAGTTGGATCATTTGCAGCTGAGTTTTTGGCAAGAGCAGGAGTAGGAAGTATGACTATTGTTGATGGCGATGTAGTAGATATTACAAACATTAACAGACAGTTACCGGCTTTACACTCCACTGTTGGTCAATCTAAAATTACGATCGTTGGAGACCGATTAATGGATATCAATCCAGAATTGAAACTAACAAGAGTACAAGAGTTTTTGTCTCCTGAAAGAGCTTTTGAGATGGTTTCTTCTGAGTTTGACTATGTGCTGGATTGTATCGACAGCATTACACCAAAATTGAATCTGATCATTGCTGCAAAACGTAAAAGAGTAAAAATCATCAGCAGTATGGGGGCGGGTGGAAAAATGCTGGCTTCGAAAGTAAAAGTAACTGATATTTCAAAAACAATAAACTGTTACTTCTCTAAAACAATCCGAAAGCGTCTAAAAGCCGAAAAAATAAACAAACTAAAAGTAGTTTTCTCCTCTGAAATTCAGGACGAGAAGAGTTTAAAACTAACAGACGGAAAAAACTTTAAAAAATCATTCTACGGAACCAACAGTTATATGCCGGGATTATTTGGTTTACATGTTGCTGAAACGGTGATTCGTCATTTGCTTAAGAAGGAGTAGAAAAGGTTCTAAGATACTAAGGTTCTGAGGGACTAAGTCTTTAACAGATATGTCTCAGAAAAAAAACTCAGAACCTTAGAATCTCAGTACCTTAGTACCTTTAAAAAAAACCTTAGAACCTTAGTAACTCAGAATCTTAGTATCTTTAAAAAAATGATAAAAACAGTAATCTTCGATATGGATGGTGTCATTGTAGACACTGAACCTGTACATCGTTATGCCTATTACAAACAATTTGCCGAATTGAATATTACAGTAACGGAAGAAATGTACACTTCGTTTACCGGATTTTCGACGCGAAATACGTTTCAGACGTTAAAAGAGCTTTTTCCAACAATTGAGCACGAAGTTGAAGATTTAATCCAACGAAAAAGAAATATTTTTAATGACGCCTTTGATACCAAAGAAGATTTGTACTTACTAGAAGGCGTTGAAGATTTAATAAAAGATCTATACGCCAACGGAATACAGTTAATTTTAGCTTCTTCGGCTTCAAAAGTAACGATTGAACGTGTGTTTACCAGATTCAATTTGCACCAGTATTTTACCGATATTGTGAGTGGTGAAGATTTTCCGCAATCTAAGCCAAATCCGGCCATTTTTGTGCATGCGGCTTCGCTATCGAAAGCTCCGAAAGAAAACTGTATTATCATTGAAGACAGTACAAATGGAGTAAAAGCAGCAAAAGGTGCCGGCGTATATTGTGTGGGGTATAATAGTCATCATTCGAAATTACAGGATTTATCAGATGCCGATTTGATTATCAATCACTTTGCCGAGCTGAACGCGCAAAAAATATCACAGTTAGACGCTTGAATTAAGTTAAATTTAACATTTATTCGCTAATTGAATTTGTAAATTTGAGGGAACAAAATAAACTACGAAAATGAAAAAACTACTTATTGCATTGGCCATTGTTTTGGCTCCTTTTGCTTCAGAAGCACAAATAAAAACTCCACAAGCGAGTCCTAAAGGATACATCAAACAAACCGTTGGATTGACCGACGTTGAAGTTACCTATTCAAGACCGGGTGCCAGAGGAAGAGCTGTATTTGGAAATTTAGTTCCTTTTGGAAAATTATGGAGAACCGGAGCTAATGAAAACACGATCATTAACTTTAGTGATGATGTAGTGATCGACGGGAAAACATTGAAAAAAGGTAAATATGCAATTTATACTATTCCTAAAATCGAAAGCTGGGAAGTTATATTTTACCTTTCTACTGATAACTGGGGATTACCTGAAAACTGGAGCGATTCTTATGTGGCGCTGAGAACTACGGTAAAAGAAGACGCATTGCCAACTCCGGTAGAAACTTTTACTATTGGAATTAATGGTTTAGATCCAAACTACGGTTATTTAGAAATGTCTTGGGAAAATTCTCATGTAGCGTTAAAATTTGAAGTACCAACTGCAAAAACGGCTACAGCAAGTATCGAGAAAGTTTTAGGAGGCCCAAGTTCAAACGATTATTTTTCGGCTGCTACTTATTTGTTTCAGGCTAACGGAAACATCGAAACGGCCAGAACTTATGTAGATAAATCATTAGACCTAAGCGCTGATAAACCATATTACATTTTAAGATTGAAATCGCAAATTCAGGCAAAACAAGGAGATAAAAAAGGAGCAATTGAAACCGCTAAAATTTCCCTTGCTGCTGCAGAAGCTGCTAAAAATCAGGATTACGTAAAATTAAATAAAGACAGTATCGCTGAGTGGAGCAGATAATAATTCACTGAATTAGAAAATTCCAAATTTAAAAAATCCAAATTCCAATGTTCAAGTGGAATTTGGATTTTTTATTTAGTATTGCTTTGGAAGTCTTAAAAAAAAGTATTTCAGAATTCACCCTGGTGTACTTTGCGTAAACCTTCGCGTTCTTTGCGGTTAAAAAAATAGAAGATTTATTCAAATAGACAGACTTGTCTGTTTTTTGATTTAAAGTTGTATATTTGTAATTCAAAACAGATAGTAGACATGCAACCCAAAGAACGAATTTTAGAAAAAGCCGCCTTTTTGTTTCATACCCAAGGATATAATTCCACAGGTATAAATCAGATTATTGAAGAAGCAAAAGTGGCAAAAGCAAGTTTTTACCAGCATTTTAAATCAAAAGAAGATTTATGTGTCGCCTTTTTAGAGTGGCGTCATGAATATTGGTTTACGAAGCTGGAGGAATTCACTTCAGATCAAAAAGATTCTAAATTAAAAGTTTTGGCTTCTTTTGACTTTTTAATAGCCATGAATCTAAAGGAAAATTTCAGAGGGTGTAGTTTTTTGAACCTACTTTCAGAAATACCTTCAGATAACGAGAAAGTACTGAGTGTCATTCAAAGCCATAAATCAGACTTACGAAATTACTTTAAAGCGGAGATTGAGAATGAGCTTTTGGCTGATCATATTTATTTACTATTTGAAAGCTGTATCATCGAAAGTCAGTTATTCAAATCCAATCATCTTATCGAGCAATCCAAGAAAATAATTCAAACTTTAATTTTATAATTATGGAACAGAAGTTACCATTGCCGCCTTTTACTTATGAAACGGCATTAGAAAAAATTCAATTGGCAGAAGATGCCTGGAACAGTCAGGATCCTGAGCGTGTTTCAAAAGCCTATACCGTTGATAGCGAATGGCGAAACAGAGATCAGTTTGTCAATGGGAGAGAGGCTATCATTCGCTTTTTGACCCAAAAATGGGAGAAGGAAAGGCATTACAAACTCAAAAAAGAATATTGGGCACATACCGAAAACAGAATTGCCGTGCGATTTGAGTACGAATATCAGAATCCCGATGGAAACTGGTTCAGAGCTTACGGAAATGAAAACTGGGAGTTTGATGCTAATGGACTTATGCAAAAGCGATTCGCCAGTATAAACGACTTGCCAATTAAAGAAGAGGACAGGAAACTGAAGTAATAGATAGCGTTATTTTTGACATTGACATTGATATTGACATTGACATTGATATTGAAACGGATCCGTAAAATCCGCGTATTAAATTCGCAACATTCTTAATGAGAACACATTCTAAAATTAGTTCAAGCTTGGCGGCTCAGGAATTTTGATACTTTTTTTAATTTTCTTGACAATCAAGAGGTAAAATGTGATTCCTCCTAAAATAATGAGGAGTGCAATTTGCAATTGCCCAAGACTATTGTTCTTACTGTACATTGCATTGGCATTCGCCAGTTTTGCTTTTCCTTCCTGAATCTGAATTTGCGATAAAGCTTCTAAGGTTTTTAGAGCTTCATTGCTTGAGACGGCGATTTTATTCCAGTTTTTGGCAGCAACCTGATGGTTTATTTCTTTACAGGAATTTAAAAAAGCATCGAAATATTGTTTTTCCGTATCGGTCAGGACAGTTTTAGCATATAAATCGTCAATGGTGTGGATAACATTTAATGTCTGAATGATTTCATCTTTTTTGATGGTATCGCTTAAGTCCAGTTTTTCGGCTTCCGATTTTATAAAATGGAGTTCTTTGGAGTATTGAAAAATGTAATGCGCCACCACTAAACGATCTTTGTAAATTGCGTTAATATTTTCATTTACATTTTTTGAATTTTGAAGCGTATTGAAATTCCCCAGAAGAATTAGAAGCATCACAATCAATAAAATAAAAGCAGCTTTAGTCTTATTGCTGTATTTTTTCAAATCTTTCATAGAGTTGGAATTTAGACGGTTGTTTTCTCAAAGATAAAAATTTTGTTGAAGAATTAGTTGAAGTAAAAGATTAGAAGTGAGATGTGAGATGGTTTTGAACTACCAGATTATTCGCTACAGCTTATTCAAAAGAAAAAAATCTTCTAAATTTGATTTTAGAAGATTTTTTTTAATTGTCCGGATTTAAATTCTTCAACCTGAAAAGGCTGTATACTAAATTTAGGTTTTAGAATCAATCTATAATAATTTCCTCAGCGTCCGGTTCATTTCTAAAAAAGGCCAGCTGCATAAACAGCGCAAGAACAATGGTTAGAATGGCTCCAATGAAATTCAGCCATAAATAACCCAGTTTTTCCTGACCGCTCGGGTAAATTGCAATCATAAAATAATAGATGATAAATATGGTAAGCTGACTGATTATAGCGCTATAAAACATGGCTTTGGCTTTTACGCGTCGGAGATAGAAGCCGACTAAAAAGATGCCTAGAACAGTTCCGTAGAAAATAGATCCAATAATGTTTACCAATTGAATTAAGTTTTCGAACAAAGTTCCCACGCAGGCAAAAAGTATCGCTACAATTCCCCAGAATAAGGTAAAAAACTTGGTTGCGTTCAAATAATGTTTATCTGATTTTTCAGTTTTCAGATTTCGTTTGTAAATATCAATGGCAGTCGTCGACGCTAAAGCATTTAACCCTGAAGCCGTTGAAGACATTGCTGCTGAAAGAATTACTGCTAAAAGAAGACCAATTAATCCTTTTGGCAGGTAATTGAGAATAAAATGAAAGAAGACATAATCTTTATCATTAGTTTCACTGTTGCTGTCAGCCTTGGAAATGATTTCTTTGGCACGATCACGAAGGTCTTTTTCTTTATTGGACAAGGTAACCAGTTCTTTTCGTAAAATCGGATTGTCGAAATCCTGATTCAGCTGGTCGATGTATAATAAATTGATTACTTTTTTGTCTTCTGATAAAGTGCTTAGTTTTTTTTCTAAAGCATGGTATTCCTCTTTGTATGGTGATTTTTCAATGACAATTTTATTGTTGGGATTGAAATTTAACGGAACGGGATTGAACTGAAAAAAGACAAAAACCATAACTCCGGTCAGCAGAATAAAAAATTGCATTGGCACCTTTAAAATTCCGTTCATAATTAATCCCATTTGACTTTCACGAACAGATTTTCCGGATAAGTAACGACCAACCTGCGATTGATCGGTTCCGAAATAGGCAAGGGCGAGGAAAAAACCACCGGTGATTCCACTCCAGAAGGTATATTTTTCTTCCGGATCAAAAGAGAAATCGACAATATTCATTTTATCGTTGGCTCCGGCAATGTGCAGCGCACTGGTAAAAGTCATATCGTTTGGCAGGTAGTGCAGAATCAGGAAAAAAGTAATAAACATCCCCGACATGATCACAAACATTTGCTGTTTCTGAGTTACGTTTACCGCCTTTGTTCCACCGGAGAAGGTATAAATGATAACCAGAACCCCGATTATAATGTTCATTAGAGTTAAATTCCATCCCAAAAGAGCCGAGAGAATAATCGCCGGAGCATAAATGGTTAAACCGGTTCCTAAACCTCTCTGAACTAAAAATAAAATGGCAGCCAGGGAACGGGTTTTTAAATCGAATCTCTTTTCCAGAAACTCATAGGCGGTAAATACTTTATTTTTATGATAAAGAGGAATAAAAGTCACACAAATCACAATCATGGCAATTGGCAATCCAAAATAGAATTGTATGAAACCCATTCCGTCATGGTAAGCCTGTCCCGGAGTCGAAAGAAAAGTAATAGCACTGGCTTGTGTGGCCATAACAGATAGTCCGACGGTATACCAAGGAGTTTCGTTGTTTCCAAGAATAAAATCTTCGACGTTTTTACTTCCTTTGGTTTTCCAAGAGCCGTACCCAACGATGAATAAAAGAGTAACGATCAGTACGATCCAATCAAATAGCTGCATAGGTTATGAGTATAATTTCATGATTAAGAAAAAAATCAGAATGTAAATGGCGTTGGCTACTAAAACATAAGTGTAGCTTTTCTTCCATTTTTTTATTTTTTTAGTTTCCATATTGGGAATAGTTTACTTTTTTAATTCCTGTTTGGGAGCCTCTATGGGCTGTTTTAATGAAATCATATTCGATAACAATCGATAAGCTCCGGCAACACCTTCGGGCAGCTCTCTAAAGAAGCTTAAACCGGTGTAAATATAGTATCCTTTTCCGTAGGGCGCTACCAACAGAGCACCATTTTTAGCCGATTCTCCTTTGTCATGTGAAGAAAGAATAGGAGTAAAGGCAGGATCGTACTGATCAGGATAATACAAACCTTGTTCTTGTTTCCAGCCTTCAAAATCTTTTGCACTGATTTTGTTTGGTGTGTTTAGGATAGGATGATTTGGAGCCAGAAAAGTGATTTTTGCATTTTCTTCAGTCACACGATCGTTTGATATTTTTAACGGGTATGGAGCAATTTGATCGGTTACCGTTTGTCCGTACGTATTGTATTGTACGATCATGTTTTTACCGCTTTTGACAAAGTTGAAAAGGATATTTTGTTTGTGTGCCAAAGCATTTATGGTATTATAGGCCCGTACTCCGGTCATTACAATATTGAAGGAATCCAGTTTTTCGGGTGTGATTTCTTCCGGTTTAATAATACTGACTTTGTATCCCATTTGGGCTAAACTTTCCGGTACTTCATCACCGGCACCCATAATATAGGCTATCGAATCACCATTTGTTTTTAGCTCAATTCGGATGCATTTTGATTCAGCCGGTTTTAAAACCATTTGTTTGGTAATATGACTGTAATCGATAATGGTCTGATCTTTATCAAAACGTTTGCCATCGACAACTGCAATACTTTTTGCAACAGCTTCTTCCGGATTTACGGGTGGTGTAACTTCAAAGTAAAAGATCTGTTCGTTTCCTTTTTTCTCTAAAGTAAAAGGAATTTCTTTAGGAGAAACGCTCCAGCTTTTTGGTAATTCCAATTGCAGATTTCCTTTGATACCGTCTTTCCCTGCACGTACTTTTACCGGAACCAACTTGCTTTTCGTACTTCCAAAAATTAAAACCTTTTCAAGAACTGAGGTCGTAACTTCAGGAACAATGTCAAGGAAATTGTACATTTCGCCCTTTACACCGTCATTGTATTTGTAAATGACAGTGCGCTCGAACGGAATCTCTACACCATTTATTCTGACATTAAAAACAACTTTGACTTGTCTGATAATATCGGGAATTCCAATGTTTTCCTGATTAGAAACCGTGTACATTCCTTCAGTTGCTTTTTCTTTTAACCAATAAGGCTGTGTGTATTCTAATGTAGTAGGAAGCTGAATTTGGTAGCTTATTTTTTGATCGTTATTGTTTTTTAGCACTATATTTTGTGGGGTGCTTTTCTGATCCGGTAATGAAGTCACACTGTTTAATTGCATTTCGATTGAAGATCTGTTAATGGCTTCCAAAGTAACTTTAATAGTGCTTCCAGGAGTGGCTTCCTGTTCAATTGCTGCAGCTTCCAGATACAATCCGGTACAGGAAGCGATGATATTTTTGATGGCGATTGATTTTACAGACTTCCAGTGATCGTCTTCCAATGCCTCAATCATAGTATAAGCTTTAACCAGATCCGGAATACTGGCTGAAGGATTGCTGAAATCATATTTGGCGATGATGGAAGAGATTAAATCTCCAACAGGTTTTCCGTTTTTAACGCGGTTCCATGAAGTATCAATTCCTTCAAATAAATTAGTTTTGTCTATCGGACGATCACCATTGATGAGTTCTAAAAATTCGGTTTCATCACCACGTGATCCGGTACTTCCAAAACCTTGTGATTGGTGACGGCTGCGGCTTAAAGCAGCAATTTCCTGATTTGATTTTCCAATTCCCGGATAGTAAACTCCGGTTTCCAATTGAATAAAGTTGGATTTATTTGCCGCTTTAAAATTTTCCTGACTTCCGTAGAACCACCAGGATGTATTGAAAAACTGACGTTTAACCTGCCAGGGTTTTACATATTTTAGTTGTTCCGGGTATATTTTCGGATCATTGGTGAGTTTAAAGCTTTCCACACTTAGCATCGCCGATGATGTATGATGCCCGTGTGTAGTACCCGGTGAACGGTGATCGAATCGGTTGATGATTACATCCGGCTGAAATTTTCGGATCGTCCAAATCATATCGGCCAGTACCTTATCTTTATTCCAGATTTCTAACGTTTCATCAGGAGTTTTAGAATAGCCAAAATCATTTGCACGGGAGAAAAACTGTTCACCACCATCAATTTTTCTGGCTTCGATTAGTTCTTGTGTTCTGATAACACCTAACAATTCGCGTAATTGCGGACCAATTAAATTTTGTCCACCATCACCGCGAGTTAAAGACAAATAACCTGTTCTGGCATTAACTTCATTGGCCATATAAGAAATTAAGCGGGTATTTTCGTCATCCGGATGCGCCGCGATGTACAATACGGAACCTAAAAAGTTTAATTTTTTAATTTGGTTGTAAATTTCAACAGAACTTGGTTTTTGTGGTTGTTGTGCAAAAGAAAGGGTAATGCCTGATAAAAAAAAGAGAAGAATTTGTATCTGAATTTTTCGCATAATAAGGTTAGGTGTTTTTTGATAGCGTTTCAAAAATACTAATTAAATCATGGAAGAGTATTTAAATGAAATGTTAATGTTTGGTTATTGATTTGCTTTTTTAAGAAAATTAATTCAAAAAAAAAGCTGCCAGATCAAATCTGACAGCTTTATAGAAAATAGATCTAATGTTTTAGATCATGTGGTATTTCTTAGGATTGCAGTAAATTATTTCAATTTATTTTCTGTGTCTTTATAGTTTCCTGTAATGGTAACATTGCTGTTCTTGGTTACTTTTCCATAAATGGTAATAGAAGAGTTGTTTCCAATAAAGTTAATCTTAGCACCACTATTTAATAGTAAGTCTCCCCAAATTACTACAGTACCTTCAACTTGTAATATCGCATTGCTGTTAATAATAAGTTGTGTTGGGTTAGGCTGACCGTATTTACCCTGAGACAATGTTCCTTTCATGTTGAAAGTTCCTCCACTGTTTAAGGTTAGATTATTTTGAACTGTAATTGAACCACAATGCGTTAATATTGCACCAGAATTAATAATGGCAGAGCTTATAGAGGTAGCACCGGAATACGATTTAACTTCATTTGAGTTCAGAATCAGATTTTGTCCCTGATTATAAGTACCATATCCTGTACAGCCATCAAAAGTGGTGTTTGGTTTTTCCATCTTAATAATTTTCAAACCACCTTTTCCACTGGCTACATAGATAAAATTACCGCTTGATTTTACATAGTTTGACGAACCTAGTATATCAACAGTTCCCAGTAAACCAAGTTGAGCCCCAGTTTTGTAGACATTTAAACCTGCAGCACCATTGGCAACAAAGGCATAACCTTCATTAACAGAAAGTGCATTGGTAACATTCTCTTCACCGGCAACAGCTAATGGAATAGTCTGTAATTTTGAACCGCTATTGATGTCGTAAACACCTAAGCCTTTATAACCTTCTGATACTAATAATTTTGTACCATCAAAATCTATCGTTCTTTTTGAAGCTTTTACATCTGTTGATGTGGTAAAGCTTTTTTGTAATGCCAGTGTTGATTCGTTGTAAATATTTACTCCTTTTGTTCCGCTCAAAGTCACGACTTTATCTCCGCTTATTGCTACAGAACGTAAATCTTCTACGGCAACTTTTCCTGAAATTGCTTTAGAGGCAGCATTAATTTTAAACAGACTTCCCTGATCTCCTGTTACTGCAAAGTAAGAGCCGGAATTCGAAGTAACATCGGTTGTTACGTAACCTTCAACATTAGTCGTAGTGTATTTATCCGTTAGCATACCTGAACTTAAAGGCATGTTAATGACAATTGCCGGGCTTTTTAGCGTAGAATTTTTATCGATATCGGCCGCTGCACCAATAATCAGACTTCCGTTTGAATAGGTAAGGGAGGTAATATCGGTATTGGCTATTAAGGCAGAAGTGATCAATTTAGGTTTATAAGGATCAGATACGTCAATAACATCAATAGCTCCTGAATATGCTTCACCACTCATGGTATAAGCAACGTAAGCATAGTTTCCGTTAACAGCTACATGACTGGCCTGTAACGTTCTCCCGCTATTGTCTTTGGGTGGATTAACTTCTGCGATTTGAACCAATGGAAAATCGGTAGCCGAAGATTGAGCGCTATTGAACAGTTTACCTGTTGAAGCTGATGAACCGGTAATTGAAATTACTCCGGAATTGGTGTAATCAAGTCTCTTATTTAAAGCCGTAACATCGCTATTGATTTCGATGTTGTTATTTGTTGCCTGATCATTCGTTGCAGAGTCGTCATGATTCGTACAAAATGTAAAAAGGGACAACACGGATAATGAAAATAAATAAACACGCTTTTTCATATAATGTATATTTAGTGGTTTAAAATTTTGTGCAAAATTACAGTTTTAAACGTAATGTATTGATATTCTTGTGTATAATTTAACTTTTTGAATTGTTTTGATTGATATTTTTATGTTTTCATCGTTAAATTAACGTTTTAGTTATTTAGTATGCATGCATAAAAAAAGAGTATCATGATTTTGATACTCTTTTGTATTGAAAGTTAATGATTTAGCAAAAACTAACCTCTTCTGCGACCGTAGTGACCATCATGATCGTCATCGTCATCGTCGTCGTCTCTATCATGTTTATGACGTTTCTCATAACGTTTTTTATCATAATGACGGTCGTCATAACCATATCTTGGTCTTGGCTTGTAACATCTTTGTGGAGCACCATGGTATCCTCTGTAATACTTTACTTTGTGACGATCAAAATAAACATAAGGAGTTCTGCCGTGATAGTCGTTCAAAACTACTTTATATCCTCCGTATAAATCATAGTTTCTGTATTGTCTTGGTAAGTAGGTTGTTCTTACCCATCGGCCTCCTCCAAAATATAAAAACTGTGAAGCTCTAACATCATAGTATGCTTCGATGTCGGGTAGATAATAATACTCCATTTCTTCGTATCCTGCCGGTCCCCAAGCCGGAGGTGTTCCTATGTTAACGTTTATAGATACCTGCGCTTGCGTGGCATTTGCAACCAGGAGAAAAAGTCCTGCAATTGCTAATTTTATTGTTTTCATTTTTTTTAATTTAAAGTTAAGGTTGATCCTGTTTTGTGATATTCATATACTGTGCCAAAAATTAAAGTACAATGCAGTTCATCGGATAAATGATGCATTTTGACGACTTTTTAAAAATGAATTTTATTTTAAAGTATTGAATACTAGTTGTTTTTGTAGTATGGATTTTTTTTTGAAAAAAGTAGAGAAAATAGATTTTTTACTATTTGTACTCTACAATTCTTGGCTTAGCCAGTTCAAAGCTTTGTAAGCCAAAATCAGAGGTCTGAAAAGTGTTGGTTTTAAAAACATTATCTCCCTGAAAAGGAATAGTAGGGTAGTAGGACAGTGAAATCTGGAAGGAACTAAATACTAAGTAGTCATTATTTATCGACAAACCTAAGGTTATTTTTTGGTAGGCTTTATTCCTTCCAACGGCATCATTTGGGGCTCCTAATACTGCCAGTCCGTAATTAAAGAATGGATTGATACGAAATCCTAGTAGTGCATAAGGGGAATAAGTTTGCGTTTGAAGTGACAGAACCACCTTATTTGTTCCATAGATTGCAGTATTAAATCCAGCCAAACCATTTTGCTCATTAATGTTAAGCTGATCTCCAATGATATTTTCCCGATTGGCACCAATAACGATGAATGGGTTTACAAATTGGCGGAGTTTCCAGTTTCCGATAGTGAATAGTTTCGTAAAATAATTAGATTCAAATGAGAAGGCCGTTTGATAGGTTTTCGAATCATGAAAAAAAGTACCGGCTTCCAGATTGGTACTAAAAAATCCCCAACGGTAGTAATTTCCAAAAGAGAACTGCGCTCCCGCATAAGGACGCCATTGTTTGTTTTTGTATTGATAGCCCAGAGTAATTCCGTATATTTTCCCAATGGGAACATCCTCTGTCTGACCATTTCTAAAAATATAATTGTCTTTTATAAATTTACGTCGGTTCAAACCAATTCCGCTTAAAATCAGTTTTTCATCAGAGTAAAAACGAGTGGGGTCGTAGAGTTCAGAAGGAGTTTGACTATAATTAACGTTCAGAAAACGTGCGGTTGCCACCAGATTGGTGATACCGTCTTCATCTTGAGTTACTTTACTGGCATGTCCTGCCCAAAAATCATGAAAATTATTTTTAAAGGGTTGAAATGCATACGATTTATCAGGTGCCTGCAAAGAGTCTTTTTTGTAGTTCTGTCCCACATATAAACCGCCGGCCCATCGGGTCAAAGGAGAATAGAAAAGTCGCTCAATGTTGATACTTTTCGTATAGTTGTTATCAATATCGATCTTGTAATATAAAGTGGTTCCTATATAAGTATTTTTAATATTGGGAATGTTGTAGCTTACTTCGTTGGCAGTACGGCCATCTTTAAATCGGTTGGTATGTTTGTAGTCCAATTGCTGTCCTGTTCCGAAAAAGTCTTTTTCTTTAATACCAAAAGACACCTGATTACCCGAGATCGCAAATCTGGGAATCGTACTCCAAGAGTCCAGAACCCTAATCGTTATGTCAACTGAATCTGAAGCTACTCCGGTTATCTTATTTGTTATTCTTACAGCTGTAACATATCGTTGCGATCGTATCAAACGCTCAGATTCCTGTACTTTATAAGTGTCGTAGGGGGTGTTTTTTTTAAAGAGCAGCAGATTATAAATGGCTATTTTTTTTGTTTTTAAATGCAATCTGTTTCCCGTTCTTTCTCCCCAGTTTTTGGGTATCTTAGTGGTGTCTGTAACCGAATGCCCAAACGGATCAAGTGTTATAATATTGATGTTCCGAATGATTTTACCACTAAAATCGGTGGTGTCATTTTGTACTAAAACTTCTTTTTTTTGTGTATTGTCTCCCCTGAAGAACAATTTGTGCAGGGTTTGAGTAAATTTATTCTTTTTCGAATAGTTTCTAATTTTCTGATAAACTTCGCTGCTGTCTTTTTTAGTTTTTGCGTCTTTCTGTGGTGGATTAACCTGTGCATAAGCGCCTTGTAAGCAAAAGCATAATAGAATAAAAACGACTATTTTTTTATTTACAGACATTATATAACTTTTTATAGGCTTAAAGGCTCATTTCGACATGAATATAAGCAATTATTATGACTCTTTATAAAATTAGATTCGTATTTCGTTACTGATAATTTTGTTTATGGCGTTTCCCTACGGGCCGGGCTGTATGCTAAATCTTTTGCAATAGGAGAACTTGGGAAATGCAAAAAAGGTTTGGGTATTGCAAAAGGATATCGCTGCCATCCCTAACGCTTTGAGAGAAAGAGGTATTTTGTTCAATAAAATCGTATAAGATTCCAGAACTTATCTTAATCAAAAAACTCCTTCTCTTCGTATTGGACAGGCATTATAGAAATTCCTTTTTGTAGCAGTAAATTATTGGGAAAAATAATCTTTTCGCCGTCTTTTGTTTTTAAGTTCACATGGAAGGCACTTATATCCTCAATTTCTGCTTCGATTGGAAAGTCTTTATCATGAATTTTGATAGTATCTCCAATTCGGAAAGGAAAAGAAAAAAACAAAATCATTCCCGAAGTTATATTGCTCAAAATAGACCATTGGGCAAACATAGCCACTCCAATTACAGTAGCAATGGAAGAAACTGTTATAAAAATATCTTTGGTCTCAACGCCCCAAATTATAATTAGGCTAATCATAACCAGTATGTTCATGAGCAAGTGAATGTACTTGATCACTAAATTGGTACGATGCTCTAATAACTGACTTGTGCTGGCATAACGACGAATTAGTTTCGCAACAATAATGCGCAACGCTATCAGAACGAGAATCAGAATTATGGTCGTTAAGATCTCCTGGCTATATTCTTTAAAAGAAAACATAAATAAATTTTTACACTAAAGTACTCAAATATTCATAAACTTTGGCTGTTGGCAACCCCATAACATTGGTGTAAGAACCTTCTATTTTTGCAACTGCCATAAAACCAAACCATTCCTGAATACCGTAAGCACCGGCTTTGTCGTACGGTTTGTAATTTTCGATGTAATACAAAATAGCTTCGTCTGATAAATCATTAAAGGTAACTTTTGTTGTATCATTCAAAAGAGTAGAAGAATTGTTTGTTTTAAAACAAACTGAGGTGATCACTTCATGAGTAGTGTTGGATAATGACTTGATCATAGTAAAGGCTTCCTCAGCATTTTTTGGCTTGCCTAGTGCTTTATTCTCATGCCAAACTATGGTGTCACTGGTCACCAGTATTTCATTTTCATTCAGTTCACCTTCAAATGCACTGGCCTTTAACGCTGCCAGATAATCTGTGATTTCGACTGCTTTTAATTCCGGTGGATAGATTTCTTCAATGTCTTTTAACCTAATTTCGAAGTCAAGATCCAAGTCTTTAAAAAACTGCTGTCTGCGAGGCGATCCCGAAGCCAGAATTAACGTATATTTTTTTAGTTTTTCTTTAAGCATTGTACTTGATATTTAAGGTGATAACGAGAATGGATAAAATCCCGAAGAATAAAATTAGTTTCAAAACGATACTTAAATGGTGGAATTCTTTTTGATTTTTCGCTCCAAATATTTTTACAATAAAATACAGTAAGGGAGCCAGAACAAATGCAAAAGCATAAAATGTAGCGATAAAAAGATTGTTCTCAACAAAATAGGTTTTGATATAAAGTAAACAAGAAATAAAAGGAATTATTGCAAGTCCCAAGGCTATTTTTGCGGTTCTGCTAATTCCAATAGCGATTGGCAATGTGTTCATTCCCTGATTGTAGTCGCCATTATGATCCTCAATGTCTTTGACGATTTCCCGAATAAAATTAATCATAAAAGCAAATATTGCATAATCGGTTAAGATGGAGAAGAAACTCGCCATTTGTGCCTGATTTTCAGAATTTGTAGCCGGAAAAAGGTCGAAAATTCCAATAATCCATACGCTTACAGAAAGTAATAAGGCCACAACAAAATTTCCCAGAATCATAATTTGTTTTAATGTCGTCGCGTAAAAGTAAAGCAGCGAGGCGATTAAAATAAAAAGCGAGGCAAACATAGGTCTAAGGATGATATTTGACAAAAGGAATCCAATAGCAACCCCTGTAATATTAAGTCCGATATAAATGTTATAGGCCGTTGTTTCAGAAATTCCTTTACCAATTACAACATCAGCAGGTTTATTGATACTATCCGTTGCAACATCATAGATATTATTAATTACATAACCAGCTGCCGCCAGTAAAACGGTACTTAAAACCAATAATCCGTATTGCCAATCCGCTAAAGCTAAAGGAATATTTTGCTGTTTTAGAAAGGCATAACGAAATAATACCTGCATAAAAGCTAGCATGAGCAGGTTTTTGTAGCGAATGAGTTTGAGGAATTTCATTTTTATTTGAGGTACTAAGGTTCTGAGGGGCTGAGGGGCTGAGGGGCTAAGTTTTATGTTATTTGTAAAATGTGAGATGTGATCGTGCAATCTAAAATTTACAATCTAAAATCATTAATCGTGTTTTCCGTTAAAATGTTCCATCCATTTCCCCTGAACTTTCATTACTTGTTCGATTACGTCACGTGCAGCACCTTTTCCGCCATTTACGTGCGAGATATAACGGCAAATGTTTTTAATTTCCGGACTTGCATCTTGAGGACAAGTTGGTAAACCTACTAATTTCATCACATGATAATCCGGGATATCATCACCCATATATAAAACCTGTTCCGGTTGAATGTTATAAGTCTCTGTATATTCTGCAAAAGTTGCTACTTTATCGGGAGTTCCTAAATGAATGTCATTAATTCCTAAATTACGCAAACGTACACGGACACCTTCATTGCTTCCGCCGGAAATAATGCAAACATTGTAACCGCTTTCAACTGCTGCTTTCATCGCATAACCATCACGAATATTCATGGTACGAAGAATCTCTCCTTCATTGGTTACAAAAACAGAACTGTCGGTAAGCACACCATCAACATCAAAAACGAAAGTGGTGATGTCATTCATTATTTCTTTATAATTTTTTGCCATTATTTTGTATAGATTGTGTTAGTATTTTATAAATATTCTTTTGATTTTCTTGGTTTAAATACTCCAAATGCGCTTCGATTGTAGTAGAATCTTTGCGTTTTGCAGGTCCGGTTTGAACGTCAATTGGATCTAGTGTATTTATTTTTTGAGCAGTTTCCTGAATTAAAGGTTTCAAAACGTCAAATGGTACCTGATGTTCTTTGCAGATCTCCTGTCCGATTTGATACAGATGATTGGTGAAATTATTCACAAAAACCGCTGCAACATGCAGAGCCTTTCTTTGATCAGAATTGATTGGGTAAACCGACTGTGAAATGCTTTTGGCAACTTTTTCCAAAACACGGAAATCAAAGGTATTTTCAGCCTCCAGACAAACCGGAATTGCTGAAAAGTCAATGGTGGCATTTTTAGAAAAGGTTTGAAGCGGATAAAAAACACCTCTACGATTCTTAATGTCTAAAGTCTCAATAGGAGCGGCTCCTGAAGTATGAACGACAAGACGATTTTGAAATGGTAACTGCTTTGAAACCTCGGAAATTGCATTGTCAGAAACTGCGATAATATAGAGATCAGCTTCTAGCAAAGAGTCAAAACTATCTGTGATTTTTTCAAAACTTACCAAAGAAGCAAGGGCCTCTTTTTTTCTGGAAAACACCTGTACAATTTCGACCGTTTCACTTTTAGAGAAAGCTTTGATCAAATGTTGGGCAACATTTCCGGAACCAATTATTGTAATTCGAATCATAGCGCAAAATTAGCATTATTTTTTTTAAACCTTAGCTTTTAATTTAAGACTATAAATCGATTTAAGGTTTGGAATGATAAATTGAAAAAGCTCCGATTGTAAATAAAAAGTTACTAAAGTTTGTTATGATTTAATATACATTTGCAGGCCGGATAGAATTAATTATTAAAACTAAAACGTTAAAATGAAAAAAAGAATTATAGGTATTATATCATTTTTAATTACTGCAATTGGGTTTTCCCAGCAATTAGGTGATGGTTATGCATCAGGAATCGATAATTACACAATTCCGAGAACTTCCGGAGCTTATAGTGGATTAGATGCGATTGGGGGAATTCCTGACCTTACACACAAGTGGAGTCATTTATTTCTGATTCGGCATGCCAATTCAAATAACAATCATCAGTTGCAGCTGGCTTCTTCATTTACACAAAATGACAGATTGTTTTTTAGAAAAATTGCAGCTGATTTAAATCCTTCAAATCCTTCCTGGGTAGAACTCGCAACAAGAGGAACTAATACTTTTGCAGGAAATCAGTTTTTTAATGGTTCGATTAAAATTCAGACTGCAAACGGTGATTATAACGAAAATTTAAGATTATTGCCTTCTACAACAGGTGATTTTTCTAGTATTGCATTAGGAGCTGTTCCTGGAGATTCCGGGACAGGAATAGGACAATGGACTATGATAAGATATCCAGCAATTAGTAATTATATGTTTAGCTTAAGATACAATACAAAAGATTATTTTAACATCCTAAACAATGGCAACGTTGGTATTGGTATCACAAATCCAAACACAAAACTGGCGGTTGTTGATGATTTACAGAATCAAGTAGTTTCCTCTTTTATTGGTGGAAAAAATCATCAAAATTATAAATATACAGCAATATCTATTGGGGAATCTATGAGTGCAGGTAATTCTTCAAATATAGGTTATATGTCTCATCAAACAGATAAAACTTCGAGTGGTTTATATTTAACAAATTACGGAGACAGTGAACATAATTCCAGTTTGTTTATAAAAGTTGGTGGAAATGTTGGTATTGGCGAAATAAATCCAAAAAACAAATTAGATGTCAAAGGAACTATTCATTCTCAGGAGGTAAAGGTTGATATGCTGGGTTGGTCAGATTTTGTTTTTAAAAAAGAGTATAATTTGCCCACCTTAACTGAAGTTGAAAAACACATCAGAGAAAAAGGGCATTTAGAAAATATTCCCAGTGAAAAAGAAGTTTTGGAAAACGGTATTAATCTTGGGGAAATGAATGCCAAACTTTTACAGAAGATAGAGGAGTTGACACTTTATATGATTGACATAAAGAAAGAGAATGACCAAATGAAGGCGGATAATTTAGAGTTGAAGAAGAGATTAATAAATCTTGAAAATAAATAATACATTATAATGAAAAAAATAATTACTTCTTTTAGTCTGTTACTTGCGACAACACTTGCTTTTGGACAGCAATTAGGGGACGGTTATGCACCTATCATAACCGATTTTAATGTTCCGTTGCTATCAGGCTCGTATAGCGGTCTGGATGTTACTGCAGGAGCGACCCCAGACCCTTATGGCTGGCAACATTTTTTTGCCATTAGACATGGTAATTCTAATTATAATTACCAATTGCAGATCGCCTCTTCTTTTTTGGAAAATGATAGATTATTTTTTAGAAAATTAGCTACTACAAATTCGTCTCCAAGGAATTCTGGATGGGTAGAACTCGCAACAAGAGGATCTAATAATTTTATTGGAGATCAGATTGTTAATGGCGGGATTGTAGGTTCTGGTTCTGGTGATACAGGTGTATATTTAAGTTTGGTAAATTCTTCAAAAACTGCACCAGCAATAGCTAAGAGATGGACTATTTATAACATGACTGGCTCTTATGGAAACAGTTTGCAATTTTGGGCATATGATAATTTAAGTTGTGGATCTGGTTTATGCAATAATCGATTCACCATAATGGATAATGGAAATGTTGGTATTGGTATCACAATCCCACAGAATAAACTAGATGTCAAAGGAACTATTCATTCTCAGGAGGTAAAGGTTGATATGCTGGGCTGGTCAGATTTTGTCTTTAAAAAAGAGTATGATTTACCTACGTTAGCCGAAGTCGAAAAACACATCAAAGAAAATGGACATTTAGAAGATATTCCCAGTGAGAAAGAAGTTTTGGAAAACGGTATTAATCTAGGGGAAATGAATGCCAAACTTTTACAGAAGATAGAAGAGTTGACGCTTTATATGATTGACATAAAGAAAGAGAATGACCAAATGAAGGTTAAACAGCTGGAATTTGAAAAAACAATTAATGAACTCAGAAAAAAATCTAAATAATGAGAAAATCTCTTTTTGCTTTTTTATGTTTGATTTTAGTAGCTAAAATTAGCGCACAGAACACAGATTTTAATAATGTTTCAATAGGTACAGATGGTCCGGCTTATGGAGTAAAAATAAAAGCAAATTTCCCTAATGTTACTGGTGGGTGGGCAAGGAGTTTTTCTGTGGTGAATGAAAATGACAGTAATAATTATATCGTTTTTGGATCATTTGGAGGAGTATATAATGGGGTGTCAACTCTTACTTATAGTTTTATAGGTAAAGATTGGGACAAAACATATTTGACTTTTTTACCCAATGGTAATGTTGGTATTGGAACAACAACTCCTCAAAACAAATTAGATGTAAATGGTACCATTCGCTCCAAAGAAGTAAAAGTTACTTTGGAAGGCTGGTCTGATTTTGTGTTTAAAAAAGAGTATGATTTGCCCACACTTGCCGAAGTTGAAAAACACATCAAAGAAAAAGGACATTTAGAAAATATTCCTAGTGAGAAAGAAGTTTTGGAAAACGGGATCAGTCTGGGGGAAATGAATGCGAAGCTTTTGCAGAAAATTGAAGAGTTGACTTTGTATTCCATTCAACAGTCAAAAGAGATTGAGGTACTTAAGGAAGAGAATAAATCTTTTAAAACCCTAGCGGAACGTCTCTCTAAAATTGAACAAAAAATAAAATAAAGTTTAGCTACAGATTATACTGATTGCAATGATTCTGTTGATTTATTTAAAAAGTACTGCTCTAAATGAAGTTTGCTAAACGAATAAGTCCTTTTTTAATCCCGTAATCTGTGGCATAAAAAAACAGATTCGTAAACTAGATTATGAATTTGTAAAATTAAGCGTACAGTTTTTAAAAGAATGATTTGATTTACTAATTTATATTTGGTTTTTATTAACAAATTACAGCCGTTGCAAATCAACATTTTTAAGTATTTTTGTGCCACTTTTATACAATGTAATTCCTTAAAAATGGATAAAAAAATATTCTCTTTTTTGTTTTCTACACGATTAATGGCCGTTCTTTTTTTAACATTCGCAATTGCAATGGGTGTTGGAACTTTTATCGAAAGTAAGTACAACACAGATACAGCCCGAATTTTAATCTATAACACCTGGTGGTTTGAGGCGATAATGGTCTTCTTTTTGATCAATTTCTTTGGAAACATCAAACGTTATCAATTGCATAAAAAAGAAAAATGGGCCACTTTATTACTTCACCTTGCCTTTATTTTTATTCTTTTAGGAGCTTTTATTACGCGTTATATTAGTTATGAAGGAATGATGCCTATCCGTGAAGGGGCTGCTGAGAATCAGGTTTACTCTGATAAAACATTTTTAACTGTTTTTGCAGATGGCGAATATAAAGGAGAAATGAAACGCAGAGTTTTTGACAAAAGCTTATTGTTTTCACCCGTAACCAATAATGATTTTACGCTTTCCGGAAAATTCGATGAGACTCCTTTTGAAGTGTCGTATGTGAATTACATCATGGGAGCTAAAGAAACTATAAAACCAGATCCTACTGGAACGTTATACCTTAAAATGGTGGAAGCCGGTTCTGGAGGACGTGAAGAACATTTTCTGAAAGAGGGTGAAGTACAAAACATTCACAACGTATTATTTGCGTTGAACAAACCAACAGCCGGTGCGATCAACATCAATACTACAGGAGATAAATATACGATTCAGACCCCTTTTGAAGGAGAGTTCATGCGAATGGCCGATCAGTTAAAAGGTAAGGTAAGCAAAGATAATGTACAGCCTTTAATGATGCGTTCTTTGTATAGCATTGGTGATATCAGAATTGTATTTCCTGATCCTGCCGTTAAAGGAGTTGTAGATTATGAGTCGAATAACGATTACAAAGCAAAATCACATCATGATGCTTTGATTGTAAAAATTAAAGCTGACGGACAGGAAAAACAAGTTAGACTTTTGGGATCTAAAGGAAGTGTAGGGGAGCCTCAGACGGTTAAAATTGGAAAAATCGAATACAGTTTGTTCTACGGAAGTAAAGCGTATGTTTTGCCTTTCAAAATAAAATTAAACGATTTTATCGCTACAAAATATCCGGGAACAGAAAAAAGCTATTCTTCTTTTGAAAGTAAAGTAACCGTTCAGGATTCAACAGAAACATTTAATGCTGATATTTATATGAACCACGTTTTAGATCACAAAGGATATCGATTTTTTCAATCTTCATTTGATCCGGACGAAAAAGGAACAGTATTGTCTGTAAATCACGATTTCTGGGGAACTAATATTACTTATTTAGGATATTTTCTTTTATACATAGGCTTAATGGGTATTATGTTTACCAAACATTCCCGTTTTGGCGATTTGAAACGCAAACTAGAAGGCGTAAAAAAGAAAAAAGAAAAACTAATTACCATTTTAGTTTTAATGATTGGTTTAAGTGGTTTCGCTCAGGCTCCGCATGTGCACACACCGGGCCACAAGCACGATCACAATACAGATCCAAACGATCATGCCAATCATGTTACCGCACCACCGAGTCAGAAACAGTTAGATTCTTTACTGACCATTTACAAAGCTCCGGAAGCGCATGCCGCTAAATTTGGACGTTTGATCATTCAGGATGCGGGTGGTAGAATGAAACCGGTGAATACTTTTTCATCTGAATTACTTAGAAAAGTAAGTCAGAGCGATACGTACAACGGAATGAATTCTGATCAGGTATTCCTGTCTATGACACAGTATGCTCAGGTTTGGATACAAATTCCTTTGATTCATCTAAGAGCCGGAAACGACAGTATTCGTAAAATTATTGGAGTAGAGAAAGAGGCTAAACGTGCTGCGTTTGTACAATTTTTTGATGCTAACGGAAATTATAAACTTTCACCATTTTTAGATGCAGCCTATAAAGCAGCAAACCCAAATCAGTTTGAGAAAGATTTTATAGATACCGATAAAAGAGTGAATCTGATGGAATCTGCTTTAAGTGGTAGTATTCTGAAAATATTCCCTATTCCGAATGATCCAAATCACAAATGGGTTTCGTATCTGGAAAGACAACAGGGAGGATTTAAAGGAATGGATTCGACTTATGTAACGCAAATTCTGCCAATGTATTTTAGTGCATTAAACAATGGCTCAATTTCTAAAAACTTTACAACAGCCGATCAGTTGGTGGAGAGTATTAATGGTTTCCAAAAGAAATTTGGTGCTAAAGTAAGACCAAGCGAGGAGAAAATTGATGCCGAAATAACCTATAACAAATACGATATTTTCAAAAAATTACCGTACTGGTATCTTACCGTTTCCGTCCTGATGTTGATGTTCACTATTGTAAATATCTTTTTGGAGAAGAAATGGCTTCGCGTAACGATCAACGGTTTTCATATTCTGGTAGGAGTATTGTTTGCACTGCACACTTTAGGGCTTATTGCACGCTGGTACATCTCGGGTCACGCTCCATGGAGTAATGCTTACGAGTCTATTATATACGTAGCCTGGGCAACAATGTTCTTCGGATTGGCTTTTGACAGAAAATCGAAACTTACTGTAGCTTCATCTGCTTTTGTAACTGCAATGATCGTAATGGCAGCTTATATGAACTGGATTGATCCTGAAATTGCAAACTTGCAACCGGTATTGAACTCGTATTGGTTGATGATCCACGTAGCAGTAATTGTAGGAAGTTATGGTCCTTTTGCCTTAGGAATGATTTTAGGTTTTGTAGCCTTGGTATTGATTTTCTTTACCAATGAAAAGAACAAAGCTAAAATGGATTTAAATATAAAAGAGATCACTTATATTAATGAGATGTCCATTACAATTGGTTTAATCATGTTAACGATCGGTAACTTTCTGGGCGGACAATGGGCCAACGAAAGTTGGGGACGTTACTGGGGATGGGACCCGAAAGAAACATGGGCTTTAATCTCGATTATGGTATATGCTTTTGTAATTCACGCTCGTTTTGTACCGGCACTTAGAGGAAAATGGTTCTTTAATTTAATGAGCATGTTCGCTTTTGTGTCAATATTGTTCACGTATTATGGAGTAAACTTCCACTTAGTAGGTTTACACTCGTATGCCACAGGAGAAGCACATTCGTTAAGCTGGATTTGGTATTCGTTAGGAACCATTTCGGTTATTGGAGCTTTAACGTATCCGAAATACCGTAAATACTATAAAAGCAAGAAAAAATAGTAAATAGTATAATAAATAAAAAAAGATTCAGCTTAGCTGAATCTTTTTTTATGTCTAAACGGGAGGTATTTAGTTTTGTTTTTTTAAGCCATTGGGATACATAATTGCCAGTAGCACGACAATGAGTAAAAAATTATATTCGGCACCGTTTCTTCCACCGCCTACAACAAACCAGCCTTCCTGAAAATGAACAAGGATTATTCCCATTATCAATATGAGAATAGTGACAAAACCTGCCGGTTTAACGTATTTGTTACTAAGCAGAAGAATGGCTGCTACTACATGGGATAGTTTAATAGACCAGGCCAGAAAAACGCCAAAAGGAGCGAAGCCAATCTGATTTAAATATAGATTTCCAAAATCATTGATTCCGTTATTAAACATTCCGAAAACAGAATGGGTGAGTAGAATAATAGCGACTGCAGTTCTTAAAAGTAAATTTCCATTCATATTTTTTTCGAGTTATTTTAATTGAAAGTAATAAAAAAACGCATATTAAATTGAATATGCGTTTCTTAAGTGATAAGATGTGTTATGTTTTAAACTTTCCCTAAAGTATACAATTGTTCCATTGTAGGCGTCAGGCTTCCTCCGGCAGGCTCTAAAGTGATTCCAAAAGCTTCTGCTGAATCAGTTTGATTAACAGCAAATATTTTTTGAGAGTTTCCTTCAAAATCGCTCAATAAACCAATACTCGTAGGAGTTAGTACAGGACTTAATTTTAAAGCCCAAACCTGATATACCATACCTTTTGGAGGTTTTGGTAAACCGGCAGCATCAATATACGTTGTTTTTGTGTCTTTGTTCCAGTACACTTTTGCAAATGAACTTGGAGAAACGGCTTGCCCGCCAAGTGTTACACCTGTGTTTTTGATGTCTCTTACAATGGTCAGACTTTTTTCAGTTTGCTTGTTCTGCTGATCTAAGAAAGCGTAATCTTTTTCAATTTTGTTTTTCTCAGTCCCAACAGTAGCAATAGCTTCTTTCGTTTTTGTCAATTCCAGAGTTTGATATCCAAAGCCTAATAGCAGTAACACTGCCGCAGCCCAGCCTACATATTGTGACCAGTTCGAAGCTGGTTTCATGTCGACTACTTTGCCGTGTTTCAGCTCTAAACGGGCTTTTATCTTCTCAAAATTGGCTACCGAGTGAAAAGGAGAGAAACTTGATGATAAAGCAACAATAGCTTTTTCTATCGAAATAATTTCCTGATCAACTTCCGGGTTTTTCTTAGCCAGTTCGGCTATTTCCAGATTTTCAGTTTCGGTCAATAAACCGTAAACGTATAGTTCCAGAATTCCTGATTCTATATACTCTTTTGCTTCCATTATATTTTTAGATAATTTCTTAGATCATTAATACAGTTTCTGTTTTGCGTCTTGATAGTCCCCAATGGCATTGCCAATTCTTCTGAAGCTTCTTGTTGGGTATATCCTTTAAAAAATAATAAATCAATAATCTCGATACATTTTGGTTTTAATTTTTTTACAAACTCTTGTATTCCAATAGTATCAATTCTATTAACGAGTTTATTACTGTCGTCTAACAGATTTACGAAATTATCTGAAGAAAGGTTTTTTTGACTGTTATTAAAATTTTTGGATCTTAACTTGTCAATGGAGGTATTCCTTGCAATATTAAGGATCCAGGTATAAAATCGGCCTTTACTCTCATTATAAGAATCGATGTTTTTCCAGATTTTGACAAAAACTTCCTGTAAAACATCTTCGGCTTCTTCACGGTTTTTTATGAGAACATTAATAACAGAAAACAAACTTTTCGAGTACATATCGTACAAATGGGTAAAAGCTCGTTCGTCTTTCTTGTAAATTAAAACTAATAATTCTTCTTGACTCATAGGTGTAGTATTTTAAGTTGGAACAAAATTTTAAGGGACATTATGTCTAACCTGAGATAAAGATAATTTATTTTTTGTGAATTTTTTATTTTTTTTAGTAGTCTTAAACCTAGGAAAATAAGGGGTTTGAAAAAAATATTACTTTTTTTTGATTTTTTTAAAACCAAAAGCAATCCAATTACGTAAATGCTATTATAACATCGGATTTATAGTGTCGTAAATAGCAAAAGTTTGAAAATGAAGAAGATTGGAATTTTTTAACAGCACTTTTGTTTTAAGAATTAGTAATGAAAATTAATATTTAGAAAGAGTAAATCGTAAAGTAAGTCTTAATAAATAAAAATTTATTTGTCATGAATAGCTTAAATAAACTGAAAATACTGATTGTTGGTTTGACTACAGTTTTGTCGCTGGCGGGATTCAGTAAAAGTGATTTCCGTAAAGGACTTGTTCATAAGAATTCAGAGCTTGTAATAAGCGATAATACATTATTTAGGAATTAGTAGATCAGTTGATGTCTTCGGACTTCCAAAAAAATGAAGGTAGTCCAACTCTTGCCCAGAATAAAAAATAAAAGCCGTTAAAAAAGATACGCCTGAGGGATTGGAATTTTGAAATGTATGAGCACTATAACCGGGGCATCAACTATTTTTAATATAACGATATAAAAAGGGAATAACAATTAATTCATGGTTTGATTTGTTTGTATGGGGGGAAGCCTAACGTCTGATTAACGTTAGGCTTCATTTTTTATTTAACGTATGTTTAGCAAAAAATAAAGAATTTAAAGTGAATTTTGAGAAGAGAATTTAACTAATTTTATAAAAAAATAAACAATGAAAAAAGTAGTATTTATAGCTTGTAGTATTGCCCTTTTGTTCGGTACTAAAATTCAGGCACAAACCAGTAAAGAGAAATTATCTAAAACGGATAAACCTATGACAAAAGAAACCATTTATCAATTTAAAGTAGAAGATTTATCAGGAGACACTTTTGATTTTGCTTCGCTAAAAGGAAAAAAAGTGATGATTGTTAACACGGCATCAAAATGCGGTTTAACTCCACAATACAAAGATCTTGAAGCAATTTACAAGGAGTATAAAGATAAAGGATTCGTAATTGTTGGTTTTCCTGCTAATAATTTTGCCGAGCAGGAGCCTGGAACAAATAAAGAGATTGAGACATTCTGCCAGCAAAATTATGGTGTAACTTTTCCAATGATGGATAAAGTTTCTGTAAAAGGAAGTGATATGTGTGAAGTGTACAAATTCTTAACACAAAAATCAAAAAATGGCTTGAAGGATTCTGAAGTTGAATGGAACTTTCAAAAATACCTGATTAACGAAAAAGGGGAGTTGGTAAAAGTGATTAAGCCAAGAACATTGCCAACAGATCCGGAAGTCATCAACTGGATTAAAGGTTAAAAGAAGAAAACAATAAATCTAGTCCACAAAATTGAAATTTCACTTTCAATTTTGTGGATTTTTTTGTTTGTAAATGGAGGACAAAGAACATTGTTCTGACTCATTTTGTTTGTTGTTGGTCAATACATTTTCATTTTGTACTTTTGCTGTGCATTACATTTTTGAAGGGTGGAAATTTTGCCCAGTATTTTTATGGGCATTTTTTATGTCCATAAGTAAACATACGCGGTTTCAGTACCTCCGTGTGGAGCATTAATGTGCCCACTGCCCTTCAAAGGTGTAATGCAACGGGAAAGGCTGAGACCGTATTTTTTTTAGCCATTTAAAAATTTCTGAAAATGCATTATACAGAAAAAACAAATCGCGTTGCAGTAAACACTGCAATTAAAAAACCACCCGATGTATTATCTGTTCGTCGGATCAAGATTCAACCATTTTATAGAAGGTCACGTTCCAGGTGTATGTACAAACCACCTGCAAAAGTTGTTCCCTATATACATCTTTGCGGTAATTGGTTACAGGAAGCAGGCTTTAAGCCCTGCGAAGGGGTAACCGTTACGGTAATGAAAGGCACGCTTATTATAAAAAGAGGAAAGAGATAATTTTGGAAAACTGATGCTCTGAAAGAGCTATAGCAATAGCATGGTGCATAGCACTATGAATGAGGACAACAATTATTGGGTTACGCCCTGAAAGGGCAAAAGCCTGATCGCAAAGAAATGCATCTTGCATATTTTGTGTGAGATTCTCTAAGAGTTGTGAACGGTTTTTATTGAGATTTATAGGGAATGAAGATTGTTTTTGCCCTTTCAGGGCAATTTTACCCCCTAATCTAACTCAAAGTACTACGCACTATGCTGTTGCTTTTTGGGCTTTCAGCCCTTTTCTTTTCAGCTTTTGTTAGATCAATAACAAAACCCGCTATTTTTTTAGCGGGTTTCTTATTTTGTATTTCTAAAGCTGTTTATTTCAATATTAATTGCATGAAAACCAAATCGAGCCAATGATCAAATTTATATCCCACCTCACGAAGTGTTCCGGTTGCGACAAATCCAAATTTTTCATGAAAAGCAATACTTCCGGCGTTGTCGGCATCAATAGCTCCAATCATAACATGATACCCCTGTTCTTTAGCCAAACGAATGAGTTCTGACAGTAACTGAGATCCAATACCTTTTCCGATAACAGTATCTACCACATATACAGAATGTTCTACGGTATATTGATATCCAATTTTCTCACGGAATTGTCCGTAACTCCCAAATCCTACTACTTCGCCATCTAATTCGGCAATCACTATGGGCAGATTTTTAGCTTTTTTGTCTTCAAACCATTTTGTTTGAACTTCAAGGGTTTGAATTTCATAACTGTAGTTTGCGGTGGTATGCAGAATCGAATGGTTTACAATATTCAGAATCTTTTCTAAATCATTTGTTGTTGCCGGTCTAAGGTTTAGGCTCATAGTTTTTTGAGTATATACGATGTGTTTTTTAGAAGATTAACGTTTGCCTAGTTCCACCAGTAAAGCATCAACCTCTTTGGAGTTCCAGTTCATTTCTTTGGCGATTTCTTTGGCATCTTTAGCATATTGCAAGGCCAGTTTCTTATCCTTTATTTTTTGATAGAGCCTTGCCAGAAGTAGATTTCCATCGTAAGAATCATTCAGTTCAATAGCATGTTTTATCCATTCGATTGCTTTTTTTAAACTCTCGGTATCCGAAATATGCTTTAAATAAATTTGTCCGATATCTTTCAGAGAACTGGCATCATTCCAGACTAACTTTTGTGTATTTTCAAGAGTAACTTTTTTGTAAAATTGCCATTTTTCGGTTCGTTCTGCCAGAGTTAAGTCAAATTTAAAAACCAGTGAATCTACTTTTTGCAAGCGTATTGATTTTGCAATTTCTCTTTGTTTGTAATAGTTTGTAGTGTCTAAATTATCAACATACGGACGAAGTGATTCTGTGACTATATTTTCAATCTTTCGATCGATACGACTTTGGGAGGCCACAGCAGCAAATTCCTTGTTATGACTTAATACATACTGAAATTCCCTCGATTTGATATCGGTAACCCCATTGGCAATCACTCGCCAGTTGGTTTCACTAATTAATTGCGCATCAGATTGTGTATGGAGATAAACATGTGTTGGAATTGATAAGTCAGTACGGTCTTTTCCTTTTTTCAGCGTGTTCAGATAGTTGAAAAATTTGTCGACATTAGAAGGATCAGCGAGAAATTCTTTTTCCAGATAAGGCAATTGCAATTTCGGATTTAAGGCATTATTTACTTCTGTCATAAAAACCTCTTTTTTTAATTCGCCTTTTAAAGCATACAAAAGGGTTTCGGCGGCAGAGTCTATAAATAAAAAGGAAGGTAACGATTTTGTATTGAATTTATTCTTAAGTGCAGTTCCTTCTTCTTTTTCAATATTTTTCCAGACACACACATAATTCTTCTTTAGAAAATCGATCACAGCAGGATCACTAAAAACTTCTTTTTTCATCAAATTACAATGCGGACACCAATCGGCATAAAGCATTAGAAAAACCGGTTTTCCTTGCGCTTTGGCATTGTTCAGAGCGGTATTATAAGGCATGTCATCAGCAACAAATTGATTTTGAGCCGATGTAGTCTGTAGGGATATAAAAAGAAAAAATAAATATAAAAAGCGCATAATCGGTTTGTTTTTGTATAGAAATAATCAGTTTTACAAATATATTCCCTTTTTCGGGAAACTCCTTTTAATATCTTCCTATTTATAAGTTAAATCCAATGCGAAGTTTGTAACTTTGTGAGGTTAAAAAAAGAGTTTTATAACTGTAAATCTCTTTTCAAAAAGTAATACACCATAAGAATGATTTACCCCAAAATAGCGCTTGCACAAAGCATTATCGAAATTTGTTCAGGCAAAGGAATCACTAATATTATTATTTCTCCGGGATCAAGAAATGCTCCTCTAACGATAGGATTTGCTCAAAACCCTAATTTTAACTGTTACAGTATTGCCGACGAGCGCTGTGCCGCCTTTTTTGCATTGGGAATTGCACAGCAAACCAAAATGCCTACCGCAGTGGTTTGTACTTCAGGCTCTGCCTTGTTGAACTATTATCCGGCTGTAGCCGAAGCGTTTTACAGTCAGATTCCACTTATTGTTATTTCAGCCGACCGTCCGCAAAGCAAGATTGATATTGGTGACGGACAAACCATTCGTCAGGAGAATGTTTTTCAGAACCATTCTGTTTATAATGCCAATTTGACTGAAGAAGCTTCAATAGAAAACGATTTAAAGATCAACAAAGCCATAGAAGCAGCTATACTTCAAAAAGGCCCTGTTCATATTAATGCTCCTTTTGAAGAACCTTTATACGAAACCGTTTCAGAACTTTCTGTAGCGCCAACAATTACCCATTTAGAGGAAATTATCGGTGCAGGAACCATAGAAAACGAAGCAGAGACAGTTTCTGTTTGGAATGCTTCAAAAAGAAAATTAATTCTTATTGGAGGAATAAACGAAGCGAATTCTGTCGATAAAGAAATTCTGGAAAACTTTGCCAAAGATCCCTCAATTGTAGTATTGACAGAGACGACTTCAAATTTGCATCATCCGAGTTTTATTAATAGCATAGATACTTTAATTACGCCATTTGATGATGCTGATTTTAAAGATCTTGAACCGGAAGTGTTAATTACTTTTGGAGGTATGATTGTATCCAAACGTATCAAAGCCTTTTTACGAAAATACAAACCCGAACATCACTGGCATATAGATACTTTACGTGCTTATGATACCTTTAATGCTTTAACGAAGCATTTTGTAATGGAACCTGATGCATTTTTCAAAGCGCTGCTTCCGAAGACAGAATTTGCAGCAAGCGATTATTTTTCTAAAATTGATCAGATTTACGATTTAAGAAAAATCAGAAAAGAAGAATATCTGCGTAAAATTGCATTTTCAGATTTTAAAGTATTTGAAAAAGTAATCGGATCACTTCCTAAAAACAGTCAGTTGCAAATTAGCAATAGTTCGGCCATTCGCTATGCACAGTTAATTGAGATTGATCCTTCAATCGAAGTTTATTGTAACCGTGGAACCAGCGGTATTGACGGAAGTACATCAACAGCAGTTGGTGCAGCAGTAGGAAACGATAAACAAACCGTTTTTATTACCGGAGATATTAGCTTTCTTTACGATAGCAATGCTTTATGGAATTCGTACATACCGGAAAATTTCAAGATTATTTTAATCAATAATGGAGGAGGGGGAATTTTTAGGATTCTTCCAGGCCATGAAGAAAAACCGGTTTTTAATACCTACTTCGAGACTTCACATCACTTGACAGCTGAGCATCTGGCCAAAATGTATAAGATGCATTATTTTGCAGCCACAGATGAGGAATCTTTAACGGGAGGTATTAAGTCGCTTTATGCTACAAATAATGCTCCTTGTATTTTGGAAGTATTCACGCCAACTTTGGAGAATGATGTTATCTTAAAACAATATTTTAAAGAATTGGTTTAGACTCAAAAATTAATGCAAAAAGTTGTGTGTTGATTCAAAAAATGGTATTTACTGAAATAAATCTATTGCTCTGAAAGAGCTTTAGCCAGAGCGTAGTGCGAAGCGCTATGAGCTATGAAGGAGATTGTTTGAGCCCTGAAAGGGCAAAAGCTTAATTCCAAAGAAAAACAACTAGCTTATTCGGAATGGTGTTCTAAAGGAAAATGAGCTGCTTTTATTAAAATACGTGCTTCTCTATCTTTGCTCTTGCCCTTTCAGGGCAATTTTATTTCTTTAACTTAGACATAGTGCGTTGCACTATGCTTGTGCTATCAGGCTTTCAGCCTTAAAAAGTAGATATGATTGTTCTTTTAATGTGTGCCAAGATTTTTTTTCACTGATTCTACAGATTTAAAGGCAATTATTAAAGGAATCTGTGGCTAATTTTGCCACCTTGGTAATGGTAACGGATAGTCATAAAACAAAAAAGACGCAAGAAGGTAAGTATCTTTGCGTCTTTTTTGTTTTATGATAGTAAGAGAAATTAACGAATTGGAACCGGAAATACCGGTAAACTTGCATGTCCTAAAGCATCAATACTTTGTACGGCAAAAAAGTAATTGTCTTTAGAATAGGGGATTTCGGCCTTGGTTTCTTTTACAAAAAAAGTTTTCTCCCAATGAGACGATGAAGTTTCTCTCATTAAAATCTGGTAACCAAAAGGAGTTTGTCCTTCAGGTGCAGTCCAGGCTAAGGTAGAAGAATTGGAAAGTTCTTTTACTTCGATTCCCACATTTAAAGGTGCTTTTGGCGACCAGGCTAGATTAGCCAGTGTTGCCAAGTTCGAACAGGTATTTTTTCTCAAATAGTCAAAATCCATGAATTCAGCAAGATCACCGTACTGGATACCATTTTCAGTTCTTAAATCCTGATGCTGATGATTGAAGTTTTCATTCATTTCGCAGAAACGAACAGCAGTAAAACCATTTTGACTGAACGGAGTATGATCTCCACCACGAAGAAAACGATCGTTTCGGTAAACCAATTTTACTTTTAATTGATCTACATACTGTTCCGTAACGGTTTTGATATAACGTGCTAATAATCTTGAAGGACTGTCGTTATCACGGTTTGTTGCTTTGCGCATTTTAGCTTCCTCTTCAGTTTCTGTAAACGGAATGGTTTCGCTAAATATCCTGATCTGTGTGTTATCTCTTAAATTTGTACCACTTGAGAGGCTGTTTCCAATCATATCATTGTTTAGCATGGCTACAATATTCCAGTTGGCTGCTTTGGCCAATTCTGCTAAGTGACGGGCACCATAAAGCCCTTGCTCTTCACCGGTTACCGCGACAAAAATTATAGTAGCAGGAAATGATCTTTTACTCATTACTTTGGCCAGTTCGATAACAGCTGCAACACCCGAACCATCATCATTGGCACCCGGAGCGTCAGATTTGACATTCATCACATCTGAAACTCTAGAATCCAGATGTCCGCTTATGATAAGTACGCGATTGTCGTTTGGATCGGTACCTTTTAAGGTCGCCATAACATTTCCGAGCTGGCTGTCTTTGGCAATTCGTTTTCCATCGGCTTTTACATCAAAATAATCGATTTTAGAAGTTAGTCTTCCCCCAGATTCCTGGGCAAATTTATCAAACTCCGATTTTATCCATTGTTGTGCCGCGCCGATACCTTTGGTTTTACTTTTGGTATCGCTAAGCGTGTGTCTGGTACCAAAAGAAACTAATTTATGAATCGTAGCTTCGAGGTTTTCAGCTTTGATTTCGCCGATCATTTTTTTGATTTCAGGATCCTCCGTAATTTGTGAAGTGGCAATATGAGTAAAAAATAAGAAGGTAAAAATAGAATAGAAAATGGTCTTTTTCATTGGTTTTGGATTAATTATAGGTTTTCAAATGTAACCAAAAGGAGTAAATTAGAGTAAGATGCGGTTGTCTTTTTTTAATTAGAAACATTTTTAGGATTACCATTTTCAAACTTCGTACATTTGCAGCTCGAAACTTAGCTGCTTAACAGCTTAGAATTTTTAGCATATGATTGAAATAGGAAAATACAATACCCTTACTATACTTCGTGATACCAAAGTTGGTTTGTTTTTAGGTAACCCTGAGAAAGACCCTGAAGGAATTCACGATATTTTATTACCCAACAAATACGTTCCAAACGAGTTTGAAATCGGTGAAGAATTAATCGTTTTTGTTTATTTGGACCATGAACAGCGTCCAGTGGCAACCACTTTAGAGCCTTATATTCTGTTAAATGAATTTGCGTTATTAAGAGTGAATTATATCAATAATGTTGGTGCTTTCATGGATTGGGGAATGGAAAAGGATATTCTTGTCCCGTTTAAAGAACAAGCCCGTCCAATGGAAAAAGGAAAACGTTACCTGGTGTATTTGTACATGGACGAAAAAACAAATCGTCTGGTAGCGTCAAGTAAAACCAATCAGTTTTTGAGCAATGAGCAGCTGACCGTTGAAAAAGGGGAGGAAGTAGAATTGATTGTTTCTCATATTACAGAGATTGGTATTAATGTAATTATTAATGAGAAACACAAAGGATTGCTCTACAAAGACGAGGTGTATGATGACGCCATCAGAACCGGAGACAGAATGCGTGGTTATATTAAAAATATCCGTCCTGATCATAAAATCGACGTAGCGTTGCAAGTTCAGGGATATCAAAGTATTGAGCCGAATGCAGAGAAGATTCTGGACGAATTAAGAGCTAATCGTGGTTTTTTACGTCTGAATGACAATTCACATCCGGAAGATATTAAAACGGTGCTGAAAATGAGCAAAAAAACGTTTAAAAAGGCTGTTGGAGCTTTGTATAAAGAAAAACTCATTGAAATTAAAGATGACGGAATTTATCTGATAAAAGAATAAATTTTCTAAATTTTTAAAATCCAAATTCCAAATTCCAATGGGATATCAGTGCTGTTGGGATTTGGAATTTTTTATTTCTTGGAATTTGGATTTTGGATTTTTTTTGAAATTTCTCCAGTATATAACAGGAAAGGCTACTCATTACAAGTAGCCTTTCCCTTTTTATTCTAGTTTTAAAAAAAATTGTAATTAAAAAAAAACAGAAATAAAATAAACTCGAATCCATTCAAAAAATAATAGCTTTAAAAATTTTAGAAACTATTTTCTGAAATGGGTATGTCTTTAAACAATTTATAAATTCATATTAAAAGCAAAAACTCAATTTCACGGCTCGACCCATTTAGTTTAATAAAATAACTTGTAGAAAGTTTTCATTAGTATTTTTTCCTCTTTTCGTAATCAATCTCATACTAATTCTTAAACAATTCCAGCTTTTAACCTTAGGTGTTACTATCTCCTTTTCGAAGTTTCAACAAATGAATAAATCATTTGCTCATTGATCCACGGCGTATGAATAAAAACCGTAAAATAATGAGCGACAAAATTTTTAAATTTTCTCAAAAAAATCATTTTTTAGGTTAATAAATCAGTGAAAGAAAATCAATCTTCTAGTCAATGAAATAAAATGTATCTCATTGATTTCTAGGTGGTAAAATTAAATATTATTTTTTAAAACTACTGTTAAAATTATTATTATTTGTAAGATTATACCAATTGTTAACATTACAACAGATTTTAGTTGCGACTAAAAACAAATAGCGGTAGGTAAAAATATAAAAATGCTTTATTTTTACACTATCAATTATTAAAAACAAAACAAACAGAAATGGATTGGATTACAGCCAGAGAATTTGAAGATATAACTTATAAAAAATGTAACGGAGTTGCGAGAATTGCTTTTAACAGACCAAACGTTAGAAATGCATTCCGTCCAAAAACAACTTCAGAATTGTACCAGGCTTTTTACGATGCGCAGGAAGATACTTCGATAGGAGTGGTTTTACTGTCTGCAGAAGGACCCTCTACAAAAGACGGAGTGTATTCTTTTTGCAGCGGAGGCGATCAAAACGCACGCGGGCATCAGGGTTATGTGGGGGATGACGGACAACATCGCTTAAACATTCTTGAAGTACAGCGTTTAATCCGTTTCATGCCAAAAGTGGTTATTGCAGTTGTTCCGGGTTGGGCAGTTGGCGGTGGACACAGTCTGCATGTTGTTTGTGATATGACTTTGGCGAGTAAAGAGCATGCCATATTCAAACAAACAGATGCCGACGTAACCAGCTTTGACGGTGGTTACGGATCCGCTTATCTGGCTAAAATGGTCGGGCAGAAAAAAGCGCGTGAAATTTTCTTTTTAGGTAGAAATTATTCTGCTCAGGAAGCTATGGATATGGGTATGGTGAATGCTGTAATTCCACACGATGAGCTTGAAGCTACTGCTTACGAGTGGGCACAGGAAATTCTGCAAAAATCTCCAACTTCTATCAAGATGCTAAAATTTGCTATGAACTTAACAGACGACGGTATGGTAGGTCAGCAGGTTTTTGCCGGAGAAGCAACACGTTTAGCCTACATGACCGAAGAAGCAAAAGAAGGACGTAATGCCTTTTTAGAAAAAAGAAAGCCCAACTTCGGCGAAAATAAATGGTTGCCATAAAAGGCTTAAAATAATAGTTTCAGGTTTCAGGTTTTAAGTTGTGAACGTGAAACCTGAAACCTGAAACAAATAATCTAACAAAATAAAATAGAATGAAACATTGGATTGAAGCCGCTCGTTTGCGTACATTGCCTTTATCAGTTTCCGGAATCATAGTAGGAAGTATTTATGCCTTATCAAATCCAACGGAAACCATTAACACACCAACAGAGGTATTCAGTTGGAAAATTTTTGGTTTTGCACTATTAACGACACTTGGATTGCAGGTTTTGTCCAATTTTGCAAATGATTATGGTGACGGTGTAAAAGGTACGGACAATGCCGACAGAGTTGGTCCACAGCGTGCCATTCAGAGTGGTGTTATTACGCCTCAGGCCATGAAAAAAGCCATTATAATTACTTCATTTTTGACCTTGTTGTCTGCAATTGTACTTATATATTTCGCTTTTGGCGAAAGTAATTTTGGATATTCTATCTTTTTCCTATTACTTGGAATAGCAGCAATTGTTTCGGCAATTCGTTATACCGTTGGAAATTCAGCTTATGGATACAGAGGATTTGGAGATTTGTTTGTTTTTATTTTCTTCGGATTGGTTAGTACTTTGGGAGTAAACTTTTTGTATTCAAAAGAAGTCGATACGCTTTTGATCTTGCCGGCTATTTCAATCGGTTTGTTAAGCGTTGGAGTTTTAAATCTGAACAATATGCGTGATGAAGAATCAGATCGCAAATCAGGAAAAAATACCATTGTAGTTCAGATCGGTGGTGCAAAAGCTAAAATTTATCATTTCACTTTGATTATTACTGCTATGCTTTTAGTAGTTGCTTTTGCCTTTTTGAGTGATTATAACTTCGATCAGTATTTATTTTTATTGGCTTTTATTCCTTTAACTAAGCATTTAATTACCGTTTATAAAAACCAAAACCCAAAGTTGTTAGATCCTGAATTGAAGAAACTGGCACTAAGCACTTTTTTACTTTCAATATTACTGACAGTATGCATGATTTCATTGATTTCAGACATTATTGTAAACCTCTTTTTAGGGGGAAGATAAAACAAAGTTCAATTTTAAAAATGAATTAAAATGAAAATAACATTTTACGGACATGCGTCTTTAGGTATTGAAGTGGGTGGGAAACATATTATTGTAGATCCTTTTATTACAGGAAATCCACAAGCAGCAGGAGTTGATATCAACAGCTTAGAAGCAGATTATATTTTGCTTACTCATGCGCATGGCGATCATATTCTGGATGTTGAAGCTATTGCCAATCGTACCAAAGCGGTGATCGTTTCAAATGCGGAAATTGCAGGTTATTATGCTAAATTAGGTTTCAGCTCACACCCGATGAATCACGGTGGAAGCTGGCAATTTGATTTTGGAAAAGTAAAATATGTCAATGCGATTCATTCAAGCTCTTTCCCTGACGGAAGTTATGGCGGAAATCCGGGTGGGTTTGTAATTGAGGGCGAACATAAAAATATTTACATTGCCGGCGATACTGCACTGACAATGGATATGAAACTAATTCCAATGAGGACCAAACTGGATCTGGCCATTCTTCCAATCGGAAATAATTTTACAATGGATGTTGAAGATGCCATCATAGCTTCAGATTTTGTAGAATGCGATAAGATCCTTGGATATCATTTTGATACATTTGGTTACATTAAAATCGATCATGAAGACGCCATTCGCAAGTTCTTTGACAAAGGAAAAGACTTGATGCTTTTGGAAATTGGCGAATCAATTGAACTGTAATTAAAATGTCAGATATTAAATTTATTTGTGAATGCTGTGGCGAAGAGCATGAAAGCTGGCCAGCAATTGCTTACAGTTCGCCTTCTGCTTACAACAAGCTTTCAGAACAGGAAAAAGAAGAAATTGCAGTTATTGACCAGGATTTTTGTGTCATTAAACATGAAGATCATATCAATCGCTTTATCAGAGCAGTTTGGGTTCAGCAAGTAAACGACCATTGCGAAGATTTAGAGTATGGCTTTTGGGTTTCGCTGAGTGAAAAAAGTTTTGAAGATTATCTGGAAAATGGCGAAGATGAAAATCACGAAGCACAGTATTTCGGATGGCTTTCCAATTACATTCCGGATTACGAATTTTCGAGCAGTATTCCGACAACAGTAGTGACCAAACCCGGTAATGAAAGGCCTGAAATTTTTCCGCACCAGGATTTCAATCATCCTTTTGTGAAAGATTTTTATAACGGCATTACAAAAGCTGAAGCGGAGAAAAGAATTTACAGAACATTAAATAATAAGGCCTGAATTTTGTAAGTGATCTTAAAATAAAATTTCTACAATGATTTTAAAAAAAATTGCCCTGCTTCTTTTAATTACAACTTCGTGCAGCATTTTTGCGCAAAAAGACGGTTATTGGGATAAAGAACGTGCTACTACAAAAGAAATTATAGTTTCTGCCCGTGACCGAATTATTCTTAAAACAGAAGATTTACCGATAGGAACAACAGAAATTGTATACCGAATTACACTTTTAGATGAAAACCAGGAAATGGCAAACAGTCTGGTCTCCGTTTTAAAATCAATTCCGGATCCAACCGGAATCAGTCAGGGATCAGCCGGAGCAGTTTTTCTGATGTCTAAAATTTCAGGAGATGATACCTGTACGTATGCTTTATTTACCTCCAATGAGACGGCAAAAAAGTATATCACAGATGGCAAAACAGATAAAGCCTGTTACGATCAGAAAGATCCCTTAAGCAAAGATGCTAAACGATTGTCACTGGATAAATCGTCCTGCCTGGGGCAGAATGTAAGTACACTTTGGTTTGGTTTTCACAGCAAAAACTGGCTTCTAAATCAAAAAATAGTTCTGGAAGTAGTTCCGTGGGTAGACACAAAACTGAATCGCGGATGGAATCAGGACAATAAAAATGAAATTATAAGTCTTTGTAAAACCTCCACAATGGCTCAGAAAATGGCGAATTCTGATGATTTTTGTGTTTGTATACTTGATAAAATCATGAAACAGTACCGTTATACAGAATTTCAAAAGTTACTGCCAATTGAAAAGACTAAAGCTTATAAGGATTTTGGAAATAGCTGTTATAAAGATGCTGATATTTCTAAAAATGTTTACAACGACCTGAGAGCACAGGCTGCTGCTTTAGTCAGACTTCAAAAATACAACGAAGCGATTCCGAAACTGAATACCATCATTAACGACGGAAAAGCAACGGCTTTAGATTACAGTTCGATAGGATATTGCTATATTTTGACTAAACAATACGGTAAAGCCATTAAATTTTTGAAAGAAGGTGAAAAATTGGACGATACAGAGTTGCTTGTCAAATTAAATCTGGCGCACGTTTATCTGATTAGTGATGATTATAGCGAAGCGAAAGCCATTTATAAAAAGTACCAGTCGCAAAACGTAACAGACAGTTTAAGCTGGATAGAGAAAACAAAACAGGATTTCGTAATTTTTCAAAAAGCAGGATTACCTTCAAAAGATTTTGAAAAAATATTGAAACTGTACAATTAAAAAAACATAAAATCAATAATAAGCCTGTTTAATGGTATGATACCTATTTATTCAGGCTTATTTTTTTACCATCTGTTTATTATATGAAAGCAACCTTCCATAAATACATGCTTGATTTTAAAAGGCCTTCCGGGACTTCCAGAGGGGTTATGACCGAGAAGGAAACCTGGTTTATTGTTCTGGAAGAGAACGGGAAAAAAGGAATAGGAGAGTGTGGAATACTTCGTGGTTTGAGTGCGGATGATCGCGAAGATTATGAAGAAAAACTGCAATGGACGTGTGATAATATTCATTTAGGAGAAAAGGCGCTTTGGGATGCTTTGTTAGAATTTCCATCGATACAATTTGGTGTTGAAATGGCATTTTTATCTCTTAGAAGTGAAGATCCGTTTGTTTTGTTTCCTTCTCATTTTACCAATAATTCAGCATCAATTGTGATAAACGGTCTGGTCTGGATGGGGGAAGCTTCCTTTATGAAAGAACAAATAGAAGAGAAATTAGCCACCGGTTTTAATTGTATAAAATTGAAAATAGGGGCGATCAATTTCGAAAAGGAACTGGAGTTATTGGCTTTTATTCGCAGTCATTTTTCAGCAGAGCAAATTGAAATCAGGGTGGATGCTAATGGCGCTTTTGATTTAAATGAAGCATTAGGTAAACTGAATCAATTGAATAAATATCAGCTGCATAGCATTGAACAGCCAATAAAGAAAGGAAACATTTCCGCCATGGCCGATTTGTGTAAAACTACACCCTTTCCTATCGCTCTTGATGAAGAATTGATTGGTATTTTCTCGTTGGAAGAAAAGGAGGCTTTGCTACAAAAAATACAACCAAAATATATTATTCTAAAACCTAGTTTTGTTGGTGGCTTCAAAGGCACAAAAGAATGGATAGATTTGGCCGATAAGTATCAAATAGGATGGTGGATTACTTCGGCATTGGAAAGTAATATAGGCCTTAATGCGATCGCACAATGGACATTTTTGCAAAACTCAAAAATGCCTCAGGGTCTTGGAACCGGAGCGCTTTACACGAATAATTTTGATTGTCCGCTTGAAGTTGTGGAGGGACAGTTATGGTACAGTAAAACAAAAGACTGGGATTTCGATTTTCTCAGCAGCTTATAAAAAAAACTGGCTTTAAGCCAGTTTTTATGGTTATATTGATTTCGGTTTTATTCTTTTCCGCCTTTTAGACTGTCCTGCCAGTCTTTTAATTCCTGCCATTTGCCCTGGTAGGCGAGTAATGCCTGTCTGGCCCAGGTGCTTGGATTATGAATAGCATAATTTTCACCTCCGCCATCCAGAATGGATTGTAATTTTTCGATTGAAGCTTCTGACAGTTCGTGCCATGTTTTAATTCCTGCAGCGTTAAATAACGCTTCGATTTTTGGCCCGATACCTTCGACTATTTTTAAATCATTTTCTTTAATTTTTTTACCGTAAGCGGTTGCCGCCAATGCACCGTCAAAAGGTATTGCAGGTATTGTTGCTGCTGCGAAAGATTGTGGAGCGTTGTTGACTTTAGCTTTTGCAGCCAGTTCAGCTTCCAGAGAAGAAATTTTAGCATTCAGGTTTCGCGTATTGGCTTTGCAGGCATCCAAATCGGACTGTAGTGACAAAGCCAGTGAATCGTCACCTTTAGAATTCATTTTTCCCAGTAAGTAACCCAAAATTCCACAGATTAATCCCACTAGAGCCGGTATTAAGATACAAGGTATATTCATGATCGTATATTTTGATTGATTATTTAATTGTTATCACTGTTCTTCTGTTGTTTGCCCTGCCTTCGGCGGTGGTGTTTTCACCAATAGGTTCGTCAGGACCTTTTGATTCTGCTGTTATCCGACTTCCGTCAACACCATTTTTCGACAAATAATTTTTAGTAAACTCGGCCCGTTTTTGACCAAGAGCCACATTAGAATCACGATTTCCAACATTATCACTATGTCCAACAGCTACAATTACAGCTTCTTTAACGTGCTCCATATATTTTACCAGATCAGCCACTTTTTCTTTTTCTGGAGCTGTTAACTTATCACTGGCTTTATTGGTGTTGAAATGTAAAACGAGCGGATCGCCATTGATTTTCTCTTTTAAAATAACCCATTCGTCAGTTACAGCCGGAGCAGCTTCCGGAGCTTCAAAAGCATATTTGACAGGTCCAAACAGTGTATCTTTTTTCGTTTGCCATTTATCGATCACTTCACCTTTTGTGGTTAACTGCGTATCAGGTAAACCTTGCGAGACAAAATACTTTTTAATGTCATTAGCTCGTGCCAGACCCAGATTTTCAAAGGTTGTTGTATTGGTTTCATCTGAAGTTGCATAACCAGTTATGGTAATTTTTTGCTTTGGATTAGCGATCAGGAATGTTTTAAGATTTTGAATTCCAATCGATACCGAATCACCCACAGGCAAAAGTGCTGTAGGACTGCTTTTAAGGAACTTGATATTATCATTGGTATGATAATCAATTCCGGAACCATTTAGAATAAAAGGGACAGTAGTTTCGTCCGGAGCCACTACTTTTGATACTTTTTCGGTATCAACCGCAGGTGTTTTCATAGTGCAATTGCAGCAAAATTTCAAATACAAAAAGGTACCTAAAATAATGGTTATTACAATGCCTAACAGATAAAGTGCTTTTTTAGACATAGGTGATGAAGTTAAGATTCTATCAAATTTAACAAAAAAATAAATACATAACCTATTAAAAATCAGTTATTTTAAAGTTATTATTCTTATTGTGAGCGTATTACAAAAGTGAAATTTAAAGTCTAGAAATGATTCTTGTAATTTCAATTCTTAGGCCAAATTAATTTGAGTAACTTGCATAAAAATTAAATTCAGACATCAAAATGGTCGAAATAGAAAGAAAGTTTCTGGTAAAATCAGCTGATTTTAAAGAACAAGCTTTTACGCACAATAAAATTGCCCAAGGCTATTTAAGTGCAGTTCCGGAAAGAACAGTTCGTGTGCGCATTAAAGGCGAAAGAGGTTTTATTACCATAAAAGGAGTCAGTCAGCAGGGCGGAATGTCCCGCTTTGAATGGGAGAATGAAATTCCGCTTGATGAGGCATTGGAATTGCTTAAGTTATGTGAGAAAGGAAAAATCGAGAAAACGCGTTACGAAATAAAATTAGGGAAACATATTTTTGAAGTAGATGAATTTTACGGAGAAAATGAAGGACTGGTGATGGCAGAAGTAGAGTTGGAATCGGAAACAGAAATTTTCGAGAAGCCAGATTGGTTAGGGGATGAGGTAACAAACGATCCAAGATATTATAACGCTTATTTGAGTAAGAACCCTTTTAAAGAGTGGGAGAAGTAAAAACATGAATACATATGATTTAATTATTGTAGGAGGCGGGCCAATTGGTCTGGCTTGTGCAATTGAAGCCCAAAAGAAAGGTTTGCGTTATTTGATAATTGAAAAAGGCGCTATAGTCAATAGTATTTTCAATTATCCTTTGTATATGACTTTTTTCTCCACTGCGGAAAGACTTGAAATAGGAGAAATACCGTTCAGTTGTCTGGCACCAAAGCCTGGACGTCAGGAAGCATTGGAATATTATCGCAATATTCATCGGTATTTTAATTTTTCCATTCATTTGTTTGAAAGAGTGCTTCAGGTAGAAAAAATCGCAAATTCCACTTTTAAAATTACAACTGATAAAGCACTTTATGAAGCTGTGAATGTGATCATTGCAACCGGTTTTTATGATATTCCGATTGAAATGGAAGTAAAAGGAGAAGAATTGCCTAAAGTCCGTCATTATTATAAAGAAGCCCATGAGTATGCTTTCAGGAATGTTTTGGTGGTAGGAGCAAACAATTCCTCAGTAGATGCGGCTTTGGAATGCTGGAGAAAAGGAGCTAATGTAACCATGGTTATTCGGAAAAAGGAAATCAATAGTCGGGTGAAATATTGGGCAAAACCGGATATTGAAAATCGAATTGCGGAAGGCAGTATCAAAGCTTATTTCGAATCAAATATTACTGAAATCAGGGAAAATGAAGTAGAAATAGAAACTCCTACAGGGAAAATTACGATTGAAAATGATTTTGTACTGGCCCTAACCGGATACAAACCCGATTTGGCTTTTCTGGAAAATATGGGAATACAATTATCTGAAGATGAATTAAAAACACCAACATACAACCCCGAAACTATGGAAACCAATGTGGAAGGTTTATTCTTAGCGGGTGTAATTTGCGGAGGAATGCATACGCACAAATGGTTTATCGAAAATTCTCGTGTGCATGCGAACATGATTGTAGATTATATTACTTCGAAATAAGTTTATAACCACGAATTCACGAATTAAAACCTTTTTAATTTCCTCAAAAAATTAAAATTCGTGAATTCGTGGCTAAAAAATTAAGAACTGCAAGAAAGCATAGAACATCCAACTTTTGAGCGGGCCCAGTCCGGACGTTTGGCAAACCATTTTTGAAATTCAGGCTGTTCGTCATATGGTTTTTGCAGAAGTTGATACAATTCATCAATTAAAGAATAATCCTCCTGATCTGCGGCATCAATAGCCAATTGCGCCATATAATTTCGAAGTACGTACTTTGGATTTATAGTGTTCATTTTCTCAGAACGCTCTTTATCAGAAAGCACTTCCGTATGAAGTCTTTCGAGATAAAGAGTAAACCATTTCTGCCATGATTCTAAAATTGTACCCGAAATTTGTTCAGGAATATAAAACGAATCCTGAATTCTTTCGATTGCTTTTTCAGGAGAATCTGATTTTTGTACGCTGCTTAAGTTTCGGAAAAAGATCGTCATGTCTGTTTCAGATAGTTGTAAAACAGTTTCCAAACCGTCAATTAACGTATTATCAGTTTCGGTTGAAATAAATAAGCCCAATTTGCTTAAAAACATATTCTTATAATCAGATTCAAAATCAATCATAAAAGACTCCAGAATTTTTTCTAAAGGTTCTGCTTCATTGATTAACGGGTAAAGGGCATTGGCTAATTGGTACAAATTCCATTGCGCAATCTGCGGTTGATTTCCAAAACGATATCTTCGGTATTGACTGTCGGTGGTGTTTGGAGTCCAGTTTGGATCGTAATTTTCCAGCCAGCCATAAGGACCATAATCAATCGTAATTCCGTGAATTGACATGTTGTCGGTATTCATTACTCCGTGTACAAAGCCCACACGCTGCCAATGCAAAATCATTTCGCGGGTTTTATCGGCTACTGTTTTGAAAAATTGAAGGTATTGCTCTTTAGGCTCTCCTTTTATTTCCGGGAAGTAGTATTTAATATTGTATTCCACAAACTGTTTTAAGTTTTGAAGCTCATTTCGGGCGGTCAGCATTTCAAAACTTCCAAAACGAATAAAGGAAGGAGCTACGCGACAAACAATTGCACCTTTTTCATAAGCAGCATTCCCATTGTATAACATATCACGTAAAACTTGATCTCCGGACAGCATAAGGGATAAGGATCGGGTAGTGGGAACTCCTAAATGATGCATGGCTTCGGCACATAAATACTCTCTTACGGACGAACGTAAAACAGCCAGGCCGTCAGCAGTTCGGGAGTACGGAGTTCTTCCGGCACCTTTTAATTGAAGCATAAAAAATGCATCGTTATGCGTCACTTCAGTTAAATTAATGGCACGGCCGTCACCCAATTGCCCTGCCCAGTTTCCAAACTGATGTCCCGCATAACACATAGCAAACGGACGAGTTTCAGGTAATATTTCTTTCCCTGAAAAAACATTCAAAAAGGATTCGGACTTAATTTCATCAAGCGAAATTCCAACTGATTCCGCTACTTCTTGTGAAGCATGAATCAGTTTAGGATTGGATGGTTTTGTTGGATTTACATAGGAGAAAAGTGCATTAGAAACCTGACGAACCTCGTTGGTTTCATTTGAGTCTGCGGGCAGCTCAGCAGTAAATCGGTTGTTTATTTTTAAATTTTTCATTAGAATAATCTTTCTCTGATTTCAGATTAAAACGAGTTCTGTTTGTATTGTGTTATTTTAAAGTATGATAAAAATGTCTGCTTAATCCATTAATCGGTCGGCGTACATTTTTTTTAATTTATGAACTTTAGGATCAATTACGATCTGGCAGTAACGTGCATCCTGATTGTTGTTGTAGTAATTTTGATGGTCTGTTTCAGCTTCATAAAAAACTTCAAAAGGAACAAGCTGCGTTACAATCGGGTCTTCATAAAAAGCTTTTACTTCTTCAAAAACCTTTTCGGTAATCGCTTTCTGTTCTTCATTATGAAATAAAACAATCGAGCGGTATTGTGTCCCGCTGTCTGCACCCTGACGGTTCAGGGTGGTAGGATCATGACTTGTCATAAATATGAAAATCAGGTCATGGTATGAAATTATGTCAGGATTAAAAACAACTTGTATGACTTCTGCATGGCCGGTTCTTCCGGTACACACTTCACGGTAGGGTGGATTTTTAATAAAACCTCCTGAATATCCTGATTTTAAGGATTCGACTCCCTTTAAACGCTGAATTACAGCTTCAATACACCAAAAACATCCTCCACCAAAAGTGGCAACTGATAAATTCCCCATAGATAGTATTGTTCAAGTTTTAATGTCCTATTAATCCGATAGAATATTGTGATAAATTATAAGTAAAAAGACAGTTAAAATAAAGATATTAAATAGTTTTTTGACGTTTGAAGTTTATAATTGATAAATTCGCAATTCTATAAAAAAGCAATATATTTGCAATTAAACTCAGGCACACTAATGAACAGCAAAAATAGTACCATCACTTTAGAAACCTATTTCCAGGATTTTAGAAAGAATATTGTAGGAATTAATCAGGAGTTTTCTTCTCCGTTTGGCAAAAAGCAGATTATTTATACCGATTGGACTGCCAGCGGAAGGTTATATCGACCTATTGAAGAGAAAATTCTTAATGAATTCGGGCCTTTTGTAGCCAATACACATACAGAGACTACAGTGTCAGGTACTGCCATGACAAAAGCTTATCATCATGCCAGATCGATCATTAAGCGTCATACTAATGCGAGCAATGATGATGTTTTAATTACAGATGGAACCGGAATGACGGGTGTTGTCAATAAATTTCAGCGTATTCTGGGGTTGAAAATCCCTGAGAACCTAAAAGATTGCACTGTTGTTCCTGCTGAAAAGCGCCCTGTTGTTTTTATTTCTCATATGGAGCATCATTCCAATCAAACTTCGTGGCTGGAAACCATTGCAGATGTTGAAATTATTCCATCTTGTGAAAAAGGGCTTTTTTGTCTGGATAATTTAAAGCAACTGTTAGAGAAATACAGTGAAAGAACTATTAAAATTGCTTCTATTACCTCCTGTTCGAATGTTACAGGTTTAAAAACACCGTTTCATGAAGCCGCAAAATTGATGCACAAGCACAATGGTGTTTGTTTTGTTGATTTTGCCTGTTCAGGACCTTATGTCGAAATCGATATGCATCCCCAAGATCCGGAAGCATACCTGGATGCAATTTTCTTTTCTCCGCACAAATTTTTAGGAGGTCCCGGAACTTCAGGGGTTTTAATTTTTAATAAAAAGTTATACAACAATATGATTCCCGATTGTCCTGGCGGAGGTACGGTAAGCTGGACCAATCCATGGGGCGAACATAAATATATCGACAACATTGAGGATCGTGAAGATGGTGGTACTCCAGGTTTTCTTCAGGTAATTAAAACGGCGCTGGCAATTGAGCTGAAAGAAGAAATGGGAATCGAGAATATTCTACAACGTGAACATGAAATTGTAGAGTATGTTTTTAATGAATTGGATACCGTTTCCAACATTAAAATTCTGGCAGGCCAACATAAGAACCGTTTAGGGGTTGTTTCGTTTTTTATTGAAAACCTTCATTTCAATTTAGGAGTAAAACTACTGAATGACAGATTCGGAATTCAAACCAGAGGAGGATGCAGTTGTGCGGGAACGTACGGGCATTTTCTGTTGCACGTAGATCAGGAAACATCTAATAAACTGGTGAATGAAATTACGATTGGAGATTTAATTAAAAAACCGGGATGGATCAGAATGTCAATTCATCCAACTACTACCGATAAAGAAATTGCTTTTGTTTGTGAAAGCATTAAAGATTTAGCGAAAAATCATGAGGAGTGGGCTTTGGACTATTCTTATAATAAAGATACAAATGAATTTGTTCACAAGAACGCCGGTTCGTTTGAAGACGATTTAGTGGCCGGATGGTTCAAATCGTAAAAATAAATCAATCAGACAGGTTTTAAGAACCTGTCTGGTTTGCCTGAAATTTTTTTAAGGACAAGAGTGCCTGTTCTTGAATTTTTCCTTGAAAAAATCCTGTCCAGCCCATTAAATATCCGGTAAAACCGAAAGCCTGTTTCGACCATTTCCAAACATCGAAACTATCTGTGTGTTTGATAATCAGACCATCCTGAAAAGCAAATTCAGCAGAAATACGATTGATTACCTTTCTGTTGGTTTTGCTAAAATTATAAGTCGCAACCCATTTAGCACTACCCGAAGAATCATCGGCTTTAATATCTGAAAATTCGATTTTAATGTTGCCTTTACTTTTCAAAATCAACATTTCCCACATTTTAGAAACCTGCTCTTCTTTTAGTAAACCAAAGGCCGGGTCGATAAAATGAATTTTTGGATGGTAACATTCGCTCATTGTTTTAGCATCGGCATTGGCAAAAGCAGTATAGAATTTTGTAATTAAAGCTTCATTCGAATTCATAAAAATTTGTTTAGATTATAAATATAGAATTTATTGTACTAAAAAAAGTACTTACAGCACACTAATTGCGGCTGCAGTGTCAAAAGTTTTTTTAGATTTATCGAATGCTGTCGAAAAGTAGGTCATTCTGTTTAAAGCGGTAAAGTAACCGGTTTGGTCACCAAAAGCGGCTGTATTGTTCCCTTTAATGATAAATCGGATGGCTTTAATGTCTGTTTTCTTTAGTTTTACCATTTCGGCAGGGGTGAAATAGTAATAAGTAGTAGTCTTTCCGTCAAGGGTTTCTTTGATGTTTTTGTCCACACAGGCAATTACATCTCCGTTAACAAGGTCAACATATACACCTCCTGAGATTTGAGTTTTATCATTAGAAATTCCTATTGATAGTTTTAAAGCCCCTCCTTTATCTGTTTTCGCAATCTGAACTTCCGTTTCGCCGGTAAACACATATTTTTCACAAATAAAAGTATAACTGGTTGTTGCCGGAAATGGTTTAGAGCCTTTTATACTTACGGTTTGCTGTGCATTTATGAAACCGGAAATTAACAATACTATTAAAAGAGGCAGTTTTAAATTCATAGGTTTTACTTTATTGTTCTGTTACTTTTGAGTCAAATTTTTCGTCCCAATCCATTGATTTTATAGCTGAGATCAGATTGTCTTCATTTACAAAAATGCGCAATTCTTTATTGGCTACTTTTTTGGTGTACAGCGCATGATATCGATAAATAACCTCTTGCTTTGTTCTGTAAACACCGTCAAGTTTTAAATCGATGAAACTTCCATAGTATTGCCTGAACCTTTGACAGGTTTTGGTCAGACGTTCTTCGGTCGTATTCTCCATTACCGATTTGGTGACTTCAGTCTCGTTAAAAGGTTTGAATTTTGAGGAATTGCAGGTTTCCAGTACCCTTTTTCCTAATTCATACGCTTTTTTCTGCTGATTGGAATTTATTTCGGCAGCAGTGACTTTCTTGATCTTTAAATCTTCAGTATCTCTGTGGATTGTTTTCGATTTACATCCCAATAACAACAACAAACATATAATCAATCCTGCTTTCTTCATAACTATTTAAGTAATTTTAATAATAAGTTGGGGTCAGGGCAATTTTCAATGTAAAAGTTCAAATCGTTGGTATTACAGACTCCCGGATAATCACCGGAGTAGTTTTCGATGTTTCGAATAATTTGAAAGTGTACGTGTGGAGGATAGTCTCCGTTAACGGACGAACTTCCCAAGGTTCCAATCTTTTGACCTTTACTAAAAAATGTCCCAACACTGAGGTTCTCTATACTTTCTAACGATAAATGTCCGTATAAAGTATAAAATTTCTCATTTTCTATCCGATGCTCTAGAATGATGGTCGGACCATAATCACCCAGACCTATATTGTTTTTAAAGCTGTGCACTTTTCCATCAAGTGGCGCCAGAACTGCTGTATCTGCTTTTGTCCATAAGTCCAGTCCTATATGGATGTTGCGTTCCGGAATAGAATTATTTTTAAAAATTGTACTGCGCTGATAAAGAGTTCTTCCTTCAATATAACCGCCAAAAGCTACTTCGGCATCGTTTTTTTCTAAGTAGTCTGAAATAAAATCTTCAAATTCCTGGGTGCAGGTAGGTTTAAAATCAGCGAGTTCCTGATTGGTTACGGATAAATCTAAAGGGATGTATTTTGAAATATCAATGGTGGAATCTATTATTTTAGTGGGAGGTAAGGCTTTTAAAATAGAGGCAAGAGGTTTCATAAATTTAAACTACTTTTTCGATAATTATTAATTCATTGTGAGCTTCAACTCGTGGGAGCATTTTTGAAGCAAACAGTTTGGGGTCAATTTCAGAAATGTATTTTTGGTTTCGAACATTATGCGCTTCATCTAAAATCATGGTATTAAATAAAACAAATCCGTGATTTTGCAATAAGGAACAGATACGTTCGCTAAAAAAACGTTCGAATAAAAAATTAGGCATTTTGATATCTTCAAAAATATCAATAATAATTAAATTATATTTATTTTTTGTTTTTAAAACAAACTCAAATGCGTCATCAATTACCACTTCCAGTTGTTTGATTTCATTCAGATTAAAATACTCATTGGCTATTTTAATCATTTCGGGGTCAATTTCTACTCCGGTAATTCTACCTTTATATTGAATTTCGTCCACCAAAGTTTTAACGACGCTTCCTCCGGCAACTCCCAATAATAAAATATGATCCATTTTAAGAATGGCATCGTATCCAATATTTCGAAGACCATATCTTAAGATACGTTGCAGGCTTCCATAAGAGTAATTTGTATTTTCAGAATCAAGGACCAGTTCGCCATTGGCCCAGGTAACTTCGATAATTTTGCTTCTTTGTGATTTTTTTTTGAATATTTTTATAGGAACAATATAACTGAACAATTTTTGGATCATTTTAAATGCTTTTACTCAAAAATACCACTTTAAATCTTTTATTTTGCAGTAAAAAAGTAATTAATGAAAAAGCGATTGTACAAATTCATTTTTTTTAAGCTAATGGGCTGGAAAATAGTAGGGATTGAAAATGCTGAAGTGAAAAAATGTGTGATGATGGTAATGCCGCATACAAGCAATCATGATTTTTATTTAGGAATTTTTACTCGTGGAATTTCTGGTTTGGAGATGAATTGGGTAGGAAAGAAAGAATTATTCCGCTTTCCGTTTGGATATTATTTCAGAAATGTGGGAGGAGAGCCGATTGATCGCACCGGTGGATTGAATAAAGTAGAATCAATTGCTGCGATTTTTGACCGTAAAGAGGTTTTTCGCCTGGCTGTAGCTCCCGAAGGAACTCGTAAAGGTGTTAAAGAATTAAAAAGTGGTTTTTACTATATTGCCCTTAAGGCAAATGTGCCCATTATTCCTGTCGCTTTTGACTGGGGGAAAAAAGAAGTTAATTTAGGAAAGCCATTTCTTCCAACGGGAGATTATGATTGTGATTTGAGTGTATTGAAAAAACACTATAACGGAGTTTTGGGTAAAATTCCTGAAAACGGATTTTGGAGTTGATTTTTTTTACTGTAGATCCCATCACGTGAGAATCGCTTAAATGAAAAATAATTTTAAAGTTTTTCAAATACTCAAAAAAATCAAACTAGGGAACGTAAGTCTTGAAAGTTCCGTTTTTATAAAATACAACTATCTTTTCAATTTCATTTTCTGCCGCATTCAAATTTTGATTTTTAATTTCTGCAGAGGATACATTTTTCGTTTTTGTATTTTCTGATAAAGAATTTCCTGAAGCAGAATTTTCGTCCGATGGAATAGGGGAAAAAGATTTTGCAAATTCAGACACCGATTCATTTTTTTTCAGATCGGCACTGTCTTCTGTTTTTGGAAAATTTCCTGTACCATTTAAAATCCAGTATAAATCAATTTCAGGAAAAACCTCCAAAATCTTGAGTACAAAATCTAAGCTGGGTTTGTTTCTGCCGGAAAGGAGGTGAGACATACTGGAACGCTGAACTCCGATTCGATCTGCGAAAGAAGAAGCATTTAAGGTGTAATAATCTAGTATAATTTCAAGCCGTTTTACAAAATCGTCGATGTTTACCATTGTAAATTACTGTTTAGAAATTCGTTGTTTACAAATGTAATCAAAAGCAGTGCGCAAAACAATTTAAGAGTTGAAAATCTTCAATTAAGTCTTGAAATAGTGTATTTATTACTTTAAGTAGTTGTGGTTAATTTATTGAAAAGTAAATAATTGAATTTTAAAAATTATAGTTATGGCTAATATTTATTGATGACAAGAAAGTCGCTTTAGAAACAGAGTGAAAACTGTTTACAATTCTAAATTAATTTGTTTACAAATCATTTACAATTGTAAAAATAAAGATGTTTACTTTTGTAAACTAATCAAAATAAGATGAATTTAGAAGAATTATTTCACCAGTATAAAGAACAAACTATAGAAGGGCGTTATCTGACTTTAGATCATATTCAGCCTTTATTAGAGCAATTAAATACAAACAATCAAGTAGAGATTATTGGTAAATCGGTTTTAGGAGAACCTATTTATAGTTATCAAATTGGGAGCGGTCCAACACGTATTTATCTTTGGTCTCAAATGCACGGAAATGAAAGTACCACTACAAAAGCACTATTTGATTTTATAAATGTGTTAAACAGCGGTTCTGAATTTGCAGAGAAGATGCTAAAAAACTTTACTTTTTACAGTATTCCAATGCTGAATCCTGACGGAGCAAGATTGTATACGCGTGAGAACGCCAATAAAGTAGATTTAAATCGTGATTCGCAAAATCTCACGCAGCCGGAAAGCAATATTTTAAGATCGGTATTTGAAGCTTTTAAACCGCATTTCTGTTTTAACCTGCATGATCAGCGTACTATTTTTGGGGCTGGTGAAACCGGAAAACCAGCAACGCTATCGTTTTTGGCTCCTTCGTATAATGAGGAGAGAGAAGTTAATGAGAACCGTTTAAAGGCTATTAATGTAATTGCCGGAATCAATGATGTTTTACAGCAATATATCCCCGGGCAGGTCGGACGTTTTGATGACTCATTTAATATCAATTGTATAGGAGATACATTTCAGCATTTGGGAGTTCCGACAATCTTGTTTGAGGCGGGTCATTTTCCTGATGATTACGAGCGTGAAATCACGCGAAAGTTTTTATTCTTTTCACTTGTTTCGAGTTTTCAACTGATTAGCGAAAACGATTTAGTTGATAATAGAATTAATGATTATTTGAATATTTCACAAAATAAAGTGGTTTTTTATGATTTTATGTGGAAAAATATCAAAATAAATTATGATGGTATCGAAATTATTACGAATTTTGTCGCACAATACAAAGAGGAATTGATTGAAAATAAGATTCATTTCAATGCTTACATAGTTGAAGTAGGCGATTTGGAAAATTATTTTGGACATTATGAATACGATGCAAAAGGTGCTAATTATTCTGATGACTTTGGTAGTTTTCCGAAATTGAATCAAAAAGCAGATTTTTGTTTAGATAAAAATGTTAAATTTGTTAACGGGTTGATAAAAAGTTAGATTTTTTGTGAATTTGTTGTTTTTTATACATATTTTTATACTTTGTAATAGCAATTAGTAATATTAATTAAAGAATTATGAGTAAATTTCGTTTAGATGAAGTAGATCACCAGATTTTAGATATGTTAATAGACAATACGAGAGTTCCGTTTACTGACATTGCTAAAAAACTATTGATATCTGCTGGTACAGTGCATGTTAGAGTAAAAAAGATGGAGGACGCAGGGATAATAATGGGATCTTCATTAGCCTTAGACTATGATAAGTTAGGGTATTCATTTATTGCTTATGTGGGTGTGTTCCTTAATAATACGTCTCAAACTAAATTTGTATTAGAGCGAATCAATCAAATTCCGTTCGTAACAGTAGCTTCTGTAACGACAGGAAAATTCAATATTTTTTGCAAAATTAGAGCAAAAGATACTAAACACGCGAAAGAAGTTATCTTTATGATTGATGATATTGATGGTGTTTACAGAACAGAAACTATGATTTCATTAGAAGAAAGTATAAACGATAAGAAGCGTTTGATGCATACTATTTTTAAAAATATGTAATATTTTCTTGAATGCTATATCTAAATATAACCTCAAGTTTATTCTTGGGGTTTTTTTATGACCAATTAACCAACCAACTACCCATAAATTATGTACACGTTACCAAAAATCGAACGTTTCAATCAGGACGTTCTTTCAAAATACCATATTTACAATAGTGTATTTATAACATTACCTTTTGATTCGATTGACAACACAGGGGTTTTACTTCCTTTATTTACAGATACTTGTGAGACGGGATTTAAAAAGCAGGAAACTCCTAAAGAGATTGTTAATTTCTTCTCTAATAAATTCCTCAATGATGCTTCAGAAAAAGACAAAATCGATTTAATGTTTCGATTTATTCAGTATATCGAACGTCAGATTGTATTGTTTGATGCCATTGAAGATGCTGCTTTTCCGGAAGTTAATAATATGGAAGGGCGTGGTTCGTTGCGTGACATTAAAGAAAAATCAGATGCAAAGGAAAAGAATGAGGAGTTGATTGAGTTTTTAGAAAACTTTAATGTCAGAACTGTTTTAACAGCACATCCAACACAGTTTTATCCAGGGCCTGTTTTAGGGATTATAAATGATTTGAAAGATGCTATTCGTTCAAATGATTTATTAAAAATCAAACAATTGCTGGCGCAGCTTGGAAAAACACCTTTTATTCAGAACGAAAAGCCAAATCCATATGATGAAGCGGTGAGTTTGATCTGGTATTTAGAAAATGTATTCTACGCTACTTCAGGAGAAATTGTTCACTACTTGCAAAAAAATATCCTTCAGGGGAGTTCTATTCAGAATCAATTGATAAAATTGGGTTTTTGGCCGGGAGGTGATCGCGACGGAAATCCTTTTGTTACGACCGATATTACTTTAAAAGTAGCAGAGCGTTTGCGTACCTCAATTCTGAAGTGTTATTATATAGAAATGAGAAGTTTAAAAAGAAAGTTAACTTTCTCAGGAGTAGATACTTTGGTTTCTGAACTTGAACATAAACTTTACCGTTCTGTTTTTTATTCCAAAGGGGAGATTTATATTACTCTGGAAGAATTATTAACGCAATTAAACAAAATCAGAACCATAATTATAGAGAAGCATCAATCCCTTTATTTAGATGAACTGGAAGCTTTTTTAGTAAAAATTAATCTATTTGGTTTTCACTTTGCGACCTTAGATATTCGTCAGAACAGTAAAATTCACAATGCTGTATTCAAAGATGTGGTGGATTTTTATCTGAATTCGGGTTCAGAGATATTTCCGAAAAATTACTTTGATTTGTCTGAAGAGGAGAAATTAGGGGTTTTGTCGAAAGTAAAAGGAGACTTAAATTCTGCTGATTTTGAAAATGAAATTACAAGATCTACATTAGAATCTGTTCAGACCATTAAAAGCATACAGCAAGCAAATGGTGAATCCGGAGCTAATCGTTACATTATCAGTAATAACGAAAGCGCTTTGAATGTTATGGAAACTTTTGCGATGATTCGTCTGAACAATTGGGAGAATCCGACGGTAGATATTATTCCGCTTTTTGAATCTGTTGATGATTTACAAAATGCACATCAGATTATGGAGCAATTGTATACTAATTCAGAGTATTCTAAACATCTGGAAGCCAGAGGAAACAAGCAGACCATTATGTTAGGTTTCTCTGACGGAACCAAAGATGGAGGGTATTTAATGGCGAACTGGAGTATTTATCAGGCAAAAATTTCATTGACAGAAATTTCAAGAAAATACGGTATACAAGCAATATTCTTTGATGGTCGCGGAGGGCCTCCTGCTCGTGGTGGTGGAAAAACACATAAATTTTATGCTTCTTTAGGACCAAAAATCGAGAATAACGAAATTCAAATTACGATTCAGGGACAAACCATTAGTTCAAATTTCGGAACTTTAGATTCCTGTCGATATAACATTGAGAACTTATTAAGTGCCGGAGTTACCAATCAGGTTTTTAGTAAAGAAAAGAATGAGCTAAGTGTTGAAGAAACTGAAATTTTGACACAATTGGCTGATTTAGGATATGAAAAATACCTGAGTTTCAAGAATCACCCTAAGTTTATTCCGTATTTGGAGAAAATGAGTACGCTAAAATACTACTCAAAAACCAACATCGGAAGCCGACCGTCTAAAAGAAGTAAATCAGAATCACTTGATTTTGCTGATTTGAGAGCGATTCCTTTTGTAGGATCCTGGAGTCAGTTGAAGCAAAATGTACCGGGATTTTTTGGGGTTGGTTCAGCTTTGAAGTATTTTGAAGAAAGTGGGCAGTGGGACAAAGTTCAAAATTTGTATCATGATTCTTTATTTTTCAAAACACTGTTGGAGAATAGTATGATGTCATTGGCGAAATCTTTTTTACCGCTAACTGCATATATGAAAAATGACCCTGAATTTGGTGAATTCTGGCAAATTATCTATGACGAATTTTCAGAAACCAAACGTCTTTTGCTTAAAATTGCAGGGCATAAAACACTTATGGAAAATTACCCTGATGGTATAGCATCGATTCAGATAAGAGAGCGTATTGTGTTGCCGTTGTTGACAATACAGCAATATGCTTTGTTAAGAATTAATGAATTGAATAAGGAAAGTGTGGTAGATGAAGAATTGGTCAAAGTATATGAAAAAATAGTAACAAGGTCACTTTTCGGAAATACAAATGCGAGTAGAAACTCAGCTTAAAAATCATAAAAAATGAACACAGCTTTATTAACAGAAAATGAATATTCTGGCGGATTTGCCAATTACATCAAAGAAGCCGGAGAGGTGAATTTATTTGAAGAATTGGAAATTTCATTGCATGAATTTATCAAATTTGTGCAAAATATCCCGATGGATAAATTTGATTATCGTTATGCAGAAGGAAAATGGACAATAAAAGACATTATCCAGCACATTATGGATTGTGAGAGAATTTTTGCTTACCGCGCTTTGCGATTCTCGCGAAATGATAAAACGGCTTTGCCAAGTTTTGAAGAGAATGACTATGCGATTAGTACAGATTCAAATAGCAGAAGTATTCAGAGTTTATTAACGGAACTCTCTGCTTTAAGACATTCTAATTTGTTGTTTTTTAAGAGTTTGTCAGAAGAGCAGCTTAAGAGAATTGGTACAGCTTCTAATCTTCAGATTTCTGTACGTGCTCTGGGATTCGTAATGATCGGACATCAAAAACACCATCAGAAAGTTTTTGAAGAACGTTATTTGTAGATTTTGTTCTTGTATAAAAAATCCTGTAGCGTTTAACTTTACAGGATTTTTTATTTTTTGCATTAAAGGGAGGAATGAATTTTTACCTCCACGACCCAAGCGATAGCGAACAGGCGAAGCAATTCACAAATTTTTTTTGCTTGTGCCATTTCGACTGATAACGAACAGGCGAAGTAAATCATATGCAGGATTCGATAAAGATTGAAGACATTCTGTGCCGAGTTTCTAGTGTGATTTCTCCCTTCGGTCGAAATAACAAAATAATGGGGTTTACTTGTTTCGTTCCACAATTGCAAGTCCTAAACGAATTTTGTCATAACTCATTTTCTCCTCAAAATAATCAAAGTAGGGTTTTAGAGCAGAAGGATACTCCAGTTCGATTTGAGCTTTGTGCAATTGTTTGACTTCTTCATTTGTTACAAACGAACTTAAATCGATTTCCTCGCCGTCAAGATATAGCTTGGCTAAGTGAGATATAATTGTCGTGTATCCTAAATTTCTTTTTCCTGCAATTTCTGTGACAGTCTCGCCATTTCTAAAAAGTTCTAAAGTAGTCTTATAAGTGTTACTTTCTTTTTTAACTTTCGTGCTTGTCTTTTTTGCCTTCTGAAATTGAATGATAGCTTTTATAAATTCAGCACCATATCTTTCGAGTTTTGCATTTCCGACACCATCGATAGCAAGGAACTCTTCATCAGTCATTGGTCGTAAGATTTCCATTTGTCTCAAAGCGGCATCACTAAAAATTACGTAAGCCGGAACTTCTTCTTCCTGAGCAATTTCGTAGCGTAGTTTTCGTAGCGTTTCGAAAAGAGAATTTTTAGCCGTTTTTGTATTGGCTTCTTTTACTTCATTTTTATCGATTACCTTTTTAACGACCGTATTTAGTTTTACTTTTTCTCCTTCAAACAAAACTTTTTTTGCAAAAGATGTTAGTAAAATTTTATTGTGCTGATGGAAGGCAACTTCGAGATATCCCAAGTTGATCAGCTGAATTAAGTATTGATTCCAGTCGTACCAGGAAATGTCGGATCCAATTCCGTACGTTTTTAGACTTTGATAATTTTTTTCGTAGATATACGCGTTTCTCGAGCCTCTTAAAAAATCAACAATTACAGCTAACGGCTCAGATTCTTTTAAACGCGCGATTGCAGAAAGAGCTTTTTGCGCTAAAATAGTTCCATCAAAAAAGGTGGGTGGATTTTTGCAGATGTCACAATTACCACAATTTTCTTTTACCAGTTCGCCGAAATACGAAAGCAGAATTTTTCGACGGCAGCTTAAAGCATCCGCGTATTGTTTCATTCTTTCTAATTTTGCCAATTGCACATCGGAGTTTAATCCTTCGGAGGCAAATTTTTGCAATTGTATTACATCGGCGTAACTTTCGAACATTACGGTTTCGGCCGGTAATCCATCCCGACCTGCACGACCGATTTCCTGATAATAACCTTCAATATTTTTGGGTAAATTGTAATGTATAACCCATCGAACATTAGATTTATCGATTCCCATACCAAAGGCAATCGTGGCACAAACCACCTGGCAATCATCGTTTATAAAATCATCCTGAGTTTTAGCTCGGATTTTATTGTCAAGTCCGGCATGATAGGCTTTTGCAGTAATTCCGTTCTTCTTTAGTTTATCTGCAAGTTCTTCGGTTGTTTTTCTGCTTAAGCAATAAACAATTCCGGATTCATTGGGTTTTTTATCAATAAAATCAACAATTTGTTTGACTCGGTCTAAAGCCGGGCGTACTTCGAGGCTTAGGTTTTTTCTATCGAACGAGGCTACGAACGTTTTTGGATTTCTAAGTTTTAGCTGCTTGATAATATCAGTTCGGGTCGCTTTATCGGCTGTAGCGGTTAAAGCGAGAACAGGAGTAGAAGGGAAGCGGCTCTTTAAATATCCCAAGTTAGTATAAGCCGGACGAAAATCATGCCCCCAGGAAGAGATGCAATGCGCTTCGTCAATTGCAATTAGACTGATTGTCAACTCGTTGAAAGCAACGTCCAGATAAGACAAGCTCTCCGGTGCGATGTAAACAAGCTTGAAAGTGTTTGATTTTAAATTGTCTATGTAAAATTGTTGTTCCTGACTGGATTGACTGCTGTTGATGTAGCAGGCATTAATACCATTTGTTTTTAGACTGTCGACCTGATCTTTCATCAAAGCAATTAGTGGAGAAATCACAATTGTGATCCCGGGTAAGACTAAAGCGGGCAGTTGAAAACAGATTGACTTTCCTCCGCCGGTTGGCATAATAGCTAAAGTGTCCTGACCGGAAAGTATCGTAGTAATTATTGTTTCCTGATTGGGTCTGAATTTTTCAAATCCGAAATTTTCCTTTAGTTTGGCATGTAGAATTTCTGAAGTCATGGCGTTGATTGATTAGGAAGAAAAGTAAAAAGCAAATATATAGTATTTTTCTTATTTTTTAAAATAATAGACTTCTGAAGTCATAAAAAAAGGAACTCCAATAGAGTTCCTTTAAATTATCTTGAAAAAGATTGCTTAATCTTCGTCTTCATCATCTTCGTCGTCAGCAATATCTTCTTTGTCTTCGTCGTCATCGTCGTCATCTCCATTGTCAACATCTGGTTTGTCCTGATTGTCATCATCGTCGTCGTCGTCAATATCGTCATCAAGATCAAGACCTTTTACAGGTTCGATTGTATCTACGTCTACGTCGATATCATCGTCTTCATCATAATTTTCGATTCTGTCCGCAAGCTTAGTACTAATTTTTACCAAATAAATAGTATCTTCAGTACGAACTTCAACAGCTTCAACTAATTCGTTTTTAGCATTTCTAAAACGGATTACATCCGAATCATCATAACCATCAGGAAATTTTTCTACCAAAAGGTTTAAAATTTCGTTGGTAAGTTTAGCGTAGTCTACTATAACTCTTTTCATATATATCTTATAGATCTAATAAATAAGCAAAAATTAATGGAGCCACAATTGTAGCATCCGACTCTATAATAAATTTAGGGGTTTTGATGTCTAGTTTTCCCCAGGTGATTTTCTCGTTCGGAACTGCTCCCGAGTACGAACCATAACTGGTTGTTGAATCTGAGATTTGACAGAAATAACTCCAGAAAGGAACATCGTGCATTTCCATATCCTGATACAACATTGGTACTACGCAAATAGGGAAATCTCCTGCGATACCACCACCAATTTGGAAGAATCCAATTCCGTTAGCGCTGTTTTTTGGATACCAATCTGCAAGGAAAGTCATGTATTCAATTCCTGATTTCATGGTAGAGGCTTTTAAATCGCCTTTGATTACATAGGAAGCAAAGATATTTCCCATTGTACTGTCTTCCCATCCCGGAACTATGATAGGTAAATTTTTCTCTGCAGCGGCATACATCCAGCTGTCTTTTAAATCAATTTCGTAGTATTCTTCTAAAACACCTGATAACAGCATTTTATACATGAATTCATGTGGGAAATAACGTTCTCCTTTATCATCAGCCTCTTTCCAGATTTTGTAGATGTGTTTTTGCAAACGACGGAATGCTTCATGCTCAGGAATACAAGTATCAGTAACACGGTTTAATCCTCTTTCCAATAAAGCCCATTCGTCTTCCGGTGTTAAATCACGATAGTTTGGCACTCTTTCGTAGTGAGAGTGTGCTACTAAATTCATGATATCTTCTTCTAGATTGGCTCCAGTACAAGAAATAATTTGTACTTTATCTTGTCTAATAATTTCGGCAAAAATTTTACCAATTTCTGCTGTACTCATAGCGCCAGCCATACTTACCATCATTTTAGCTCCATTAGCCAATTGTTGTTCGTATGCTTTTGCAGCATCTACTAAAGCGGCAGAGTTGAAGTGTAAATAATGTTTTTCAATAAACTGACTGATTGGTCCTTTCATTTGTTCTTGTTTTTTTGTTTTTTTTTGAATTAAAAGTTTAACCTTTTAGTTTATACTGCAAATTAATAATTTTATATTTATTAACATTTATTTAGCAGTATTTTTTTTTTAAACCTTTTTGGTATATCCTAAAATCTTTAATACATCGTCAGAAGTTTGTTGTTCAGAGAAAACTTCTGTAGCTAAAATGCCATTTTCGTCACGATCTATTAATATATGTTTAGGTTGCGGAATCAGACAGTGGTGTAAACCGCCATATCCTCCAATAGTTTCCTGATACGCACCAGTATTAAAGAAACCAATGTATAGTGGCTTTTCTTTGTTGTATTTAGGCAAATAAATGGCGTTCATATTTTGCTCTGAGTTGTAATAATCGTCACTATCACAAGTCAGACCGCCTAATAAAACACGCTCGTAAGTATCATTCCAGCGGTTTACTGCCAACATGATAAAACGTTTGTTTATTGCCCAAGTATCCGGCAAAGTGGTAATGAATGACGAATCAATCATGTTCCATTTCTCTCTGTCATTTTGTTGTTTTTGATACAAAATCTGATAGATAGCGCCACCGCTTTCACCTACTGTAAATGATCCAAATTCTGTAAAGATGTTGGGTACATCTACTTCGGCTTCATCACATGCAATTTTAATCTGATTGATAATTTCATCAATCATATATTGATAATCGTATTCGAATGCAAGAGAGTTTTTAATCGGGAAACCACCTCCAATGTTTAATCCGTCAAGAGTAGGGCATTCCCTTTTAAGGGCAATGTATACTTTGATACATTTTACCAACTCATTCCAGTAATATGAAGTATCGTTTATTCCGGTATTGATGAAAAAGTGAAGCATTTTTAACTCCAGTTTATCATTCTCCTGAATCTGTTTTTTATAGAACGAAACGATGTTTTTGTATCCAATTCCTAATCTTGAAGTATAGAACTCAAATTTAGGCTCTTCTTCGGCCGCAATACGAATTCCAATTTTGAATTTCCCTTTGATTTCAGCCTGAAGTAAATCCAACTCTTCGTAGTTATCAATAATCGGAATTGTGTTTTTATGTCCGTTATTGATCAATCTTGCAATATTACTAATGTATTCGTCTCTTTTAAATCCGTTACAGATTACATAAGTACTTTTGTTGATTTTACCATTTTCTAATAAATTCTCAACAATATTTACGTCAAAAGCTGAAGAGGTTTCAATGTGAATGTTGTTTTTGAAAGCTTCGTTCATAATGTATTCAAAATGAGAGCTTTTTGTACAGTAACAGTAGTAGTACTTTGCGTCGTACTTATTTTTCTCCATTGATTTTCTGAACCAGGCTTTTGCCTTATTAATGTTCTCTGAAATCTGAGGCAGATAAGTAAACTTTAAAGGAGTTCCGTATTGTTCTACCAATTTCATCAAATCGATGTTGTGAAATTGTAGATTGTCTTTGTTTAATTTGAATTCTTCCTGAGGAAAATAGTAAGTTTGATTGATAAGGTCAGAATATTTTGTATTCATTTATTTTTTAATATTTAGGATGTGATTTTTAATTTAGATGACGAAAATTCAATCTAAAATTCAAACCCTAATATTAGCAAATATAATTTCCAGCTTTTCGTGTTCTGCTTTCGAGCACAAAAAGACATCAAAACAAAATGGACTTTTACTATTATAAAAACGGTTCAACATTCTTAATAAAGAACTGTTGAGGCGGTTTCTGTAAGAGTTAAAATGTCTTTGTTTACTGTTCGTTTTCATCGTGGCAAATGTAAAAAATAATATATACCTAAAGCAAAGCTTTTTTATTAAAAAAAGTTTAAGATTTATAATCCTGAAACGCGTCTAGAATCAATTTATTTTCAACCGATTGGTTAATTTTTATTTTTCCGATTCCTTCGATTAAGGCAAATTGAATTAAGCCGTACTCATTTTTTTTGTCGTGAATCAGCAATTCGAGGATCGGATCGATGTCGTTTTCTTCGATTTTTACGTCGTCGTAAATACTCTTAATTGCGGTTTTAATTTCGGCATATTCTGCTGCTGAAATTAAGTTTTTGTGCAGTGAAATATAACTTTCCAGTATCATTCCGATCGCAATGGCTTCACCGTGCAATAGTGTCGTTTTTGTTTCACTTTCTAAAAAGTAACCTTCGATGGCATGCCCTAAGGTGTGTCCGAAATTAAGGGCTTTACGAATGTTCTTTTCGGTTGGATCCTGAATGACAATGTCATTCTTTATCTCTACAGAACGGTAAATCAATTCGTCAAAATCAGCGTAATCAATTGAATTTAAATCTAAAAACTGCTTCCAGTAGGCGGAATCGTAAATCAATCCGTGTTTTAGCATTTCGGCAAGACCGGAACGCATTTCGTTTTGTGGCAGCGTTTCAAGATATTGTGTGTCAATTAATACCATTTGAGGTACGTTAATTACACCAATTTGGTTTTTTAAATTTCCTAAATCTACTCCGGTTTTTCCTCCAACAGAAGCATCAACCATAGATAATAAGGTAGTAGGGATATTGATAAAATCTACTCCGCGCTTAAAAGTCGAAGCGACAAAACCTCCCAAATCAGTTACAACACCACCGCCAAGATTAATGACAAGTGATTTTCTGTCGGCACCAAGTTCTGTCAGGACTTTCCATACTTCAATACAGGTTTCAATATTTTTATTGATTTCTCCTGCTTCAAATTCAATGATCTCTATAGTCAGATCTGTTTCTAATAAAGGTAAAAACTTTGGTAAACAATACTCATTGGTTTGATTATCAACTATAATAAACACGTTTGAATATTTACTTTCTTTTAGGTGATGGTTTAAAGCTTCGTATGCATTTTGGTTAAAATGCACCAGATAATTATTGGCCTGAATAGATTGCATATCTCTGTCGTTGAATTGAAACCGCAAAATAAGGCATTTTTAACTAAATAATATTCAAAGTTTTGTTCTAATTTATATTAAAACGAATCATTCTATATAAGGTTTTAAGGTGTTTGTCTGTAATTTTCTTTCAAAAAGATTGTTATGAGGCAAACTCTTGTGTTGCAAGCTGTAAAAATATAACAATGTTGTTAATGATATTGAAAAATAGGGTAGTGATTATTGACGAATATTCAAAACTCTATCTATATTTGCATAAAAAACTGACCTTAATGGAAAAAATATTTGATAACACTCAGGTTGCATTTTCGCTAAAAAGTGATACGGAACTTGACAGAGCTTATTTTCTTTTTAAAATGATCGACAGCCAGCCTTTGGTGAGGATAGGAACCGCTGTTACTAATTTTGCTATTAAAGCGCATCTTCCGGTAGAAGGGTTGATTCGTGCAACCGTTTTTGACCATTTTTGTGGTGGTGTAAACGAAGACGATTGTATTACAGTGGTAGACAAAATGTTTACTAAAGGTGTTTCATCAGTGTTGGATTATTCGGTTGAAGGAAAAGAAGAAGAAGAGCAGTTCGATGCTGCTTTAGAAATGACTTTAAAAACCATTGAATTTGCAAAAGAACGTTTGGCGATTCCGTTTGCAGTATTTAAGCCAACCGGTTTTGGACGTTTTGAATTATATGAAAAATTAGGCGAGAAACAAACGCTTTCTCCAACAGAACAAGCAGAGTGGGATAGAGTAGTAGCCCGTTTTGATCATGTTTGTGCTGAAGCTCACAGAAAAGATGTGGCCTTGCTAATTGACGGAGAAGAAAGCTGGATGCAGGATGCGGCCGATGATTTGGTTACCGACATGATGCGTAAATACAATAAAGAAAAAGCGATTGTTTTCAATACTTTGCAAATGTACCGTTGGGATCGTTTGGATTATTTGAAAAAACTGCATGAAGTGGCTAAGAATGAAGGTTTCTTTATCGGAATGAAGATCGTTCGTGGTGCTTATATGGAGAAAGAAAACAAACGTGCGGAAGAGAAAAATTACGTTTCCCCAATTTGTGTTTCTAAAGAAGCTACAGATATTAATTATGACGCTGCTATACGTTATATGGCGGAACATTTAGAAAGTATGTCCATTTTTGCTGGGACTCACAACGAATTGAGTTCTTATAAATTGATGGAAATCATGCAGGAAAAAGGAATTGCGAAAAACGATACTAAAATATGGTTTGGACAATTGTACGGAATGAGTGATAATATCAGTTACAATTTAGCAGAGAACGGCTATAATGTTGCGAAATATTTACCTTTCGGACCAGTAAAAGATGTTATGCCTTACCTGATTCGTCGTGCAGAAGAGAATACTTCAGTTGCGGGTCAAACCAGCCGCGAATTGTCTATGATTAAAGCGGAACGCAAAAGAAGAAAAGGAAAATAAATTAAAGTAAAATTCCAATATAAAAAAATCCCAAATTCCAATTGTTACGATTGGGATTTGGGATTTTTTATTGATTTGATTTATGTAGTAAATCTGATAGGTTTTTAAAGCCTGTCAGATTTGGGTATTGAATTAAAATGAAACCTGACATTGCAAAACGACCATTCCTAATCGGTCACTTTGTTTGTAAGCACCTGTAAGGCTTTTGTCATAAACGGCTCTGTTTTGATAGTTTAAACTGAATTTTGGTCCCAAAGTGCCCGTAGTGTAATAATTTACACCTAACTCATACATCGCCATTGGAGTGTCTAATGCTTCTAAGTCTGCAATTTGTGTGGCAGCATACGGCTGGAAACGGCCTTTTTTGGATTCGTTATCTGATTTTCCAAAAAGATATCCTAACTGAGCGTAATAAATATTTCCGGTTCCTACACCTATAAATCCGGCACCTGAACCGTTTATCAGAGAATTGTCGCCTATAGCGGGATTGGGCGTATTAACAGACTGGATGTAGTTTTTTCCGTAGTTATTATTGTTAAAAGCCGCGTAAGCAGTTATAGCTGCGCCTTTACTGTTGATCGGACTGTCGTAAAAAACATCAAAACCCAGTATTCTCATATCGTCGTATGCGATAGTTGCATCAGGAGTTAAATGCCACATGGCTTTGGCTTGAGTCATATAACCTAGTGCGATATTAAGGATTTTCTTTGTTCCTAAATAGGTTCCTTTGTGGTAGGCATCTTCAAGTGACTCTTTATCGTAGAAAGAGTAGGTCAGGATTCCTGCATATTGCGCTCTTGGTGTTTGTGTGCTTACCGAAGAATTGATTCCCAGATTGTCAGTTGTATTTCGGTATGGATTGGTAATAGCGGCACGATAATTAAATTTGCCCAGATCACCTTTAGCATAAATACTTAGATTTCGGTTTCCGAATGTCGATGAAATATTAGTAAACTGCTGATACATGGGTGTATCCAGAGTAAGATGCGAGGAAGAACTATTTGCTGAATAACGAGTTGTTCCGGCTCCCCAGGCTGTTAGTCCACCGCCAATATGAAGTTTTTTGCTAAAATGATATTCTCCTAAAGCATCCATAACTGAAAGCGGTGCATTTGAAGGTCCGTTGTTTTGTGTGAAATTAATATTGTTCTGTCCCAGCTGAAGATGAAAGAAAATATTCTCGGTCAGCATTCCCATTGCCTGCAAACGCAAACGTCTGATGACGATATCGTAGGCATCACTAACTTCATTTGTACCAATTTTACTTCCTTCGTTCAATTCGGCATATCTTCCCCAAACCTGAAGGTTCATTCCAAATTTGATGTATTGTGATCCGTCTTTGGAGATATTAACGACATTAAAAGGTTTTTCCTGAGCAAGAACATTGATAGTGTTTAAAACAATAAATAATAAAATTAAAACGATTCTTAAATGTGGCATTTCTTTGGTTTAAGGTTAGTTAATACTGCTTACATTCTGATTAGGAGTTACTGAATTGAAGGTTACTTAAGTTTTTATAAGTTCCGTTCTCCAGATTGATTAATTCCTGATGTGTACCTTCTTCGGTAATTCTTCCATGATCTAAAACCAGAATTTTATCGGCGTTTCTAATAGTCGAAAGTCGGTGTGCGATGATGATACTCGTTCTTCCTTCCATTAAAACTTCCAATGCTTCCTGAACCAGTTTTTCACTCTCACTATCTAAAGATGATGTCGCTTCATCTAATATTAAAATACTTGGGTTTTTAAGCAATGCTCTTGCAATTGCAATGCGCTGACGCTGTCCGCCCGATAATTTTACGCCACGTTCTCCTACTAAAGTTTCGAATTTCTCAGGAAAACCTTCCACAAAATTAAAAGCATTGGCTTGTTTTGCAGCAGCAATGATTTCTTCATTGGTAGCATCCGGTTTTCCGTAAGCAATGTTTTCTCTAATGGTTCCACCAAACAGAATAACATCCTGAGGAACGATACTCATGTTCCCACGAAGCTCTTCTAAATCGTAGTCATAAATACTTTTTCCATCGACAATAATATCACCTGATGTTCTGTCGTAAAATCGTAAAAGGAGCGAGGAGATAGTCGATTTTCCGGCACCACTAGGGCCTACAATCGCAATTTTCTGACCAAACTCGGCAGTGAAATTTACATCTTTTAACACTTCAACTTCTTTTCTGGAAGGATAACTGAAAGCAACATTTTTGAAGGAAAGGTTTCCTTTGATTTTTTCAATTGGAGTAGTTCTTGTTTTGGCGTTAATATCCTCCGGAGTTTCTTCCAATAATTCAAAAACACGTTCCGTTGCGCCAACTGCTTTTTGGATTTGGGCATACATTTCGGCAATTCCGCCAAAAGAAGCACCAATAAATGTGGTGTAAAGAACAAATGATATTAAATCTCCTACGCCTTCAACTTCACCTTTAATGGTTAAGGTGATTCCGTACCAAACCACGGCAACCACACAGCCAAAAAGACAAAGAATGATAAAAGAAGCGAAGTAACCTCTGTATTGACCGCCTTTAATAGCGATTTTTACAATTTCTTTGATTTTATTTTTATAGCGCTGAATTTCGTACCATTCGTTCGCAAAAGCTTTTACATTGCTTATTCCTTGCAGCGTTTCTTCTACAATTACCTGGCTTTCGGCTACTTTATCCTGTGTTTTCTTTCCGTACTTGCGAATGAATCTTCCGAAAACAACTGCCGCTACAGCGACCACGGGTACAATAGCCAGCATCATTAAAGTTAACTTTGGACTGATGTTACCTAAAATAACAAATCCGCCAATAATTAGAATCAACTGACGTAAAAACTCAGCAATGGTCGTAGTGAAAGTATCCTGTAGTTGTGAAATATCAGCGCTGATTCGGCTGTTTAGCTCTCCAACACGTTTTTGAGAATAAAATGACATCGGTAGTTTTACTAAGTTTTCATACAAAGCAAAGCGGATGTTTGAAAGTGAATTTTCAGTAAAATTCACAAAAAGTGAAATTCTGAAAAAAGAAAAAATAGCTTGCAGTGTAAGGATTACCATAAGTCCAACTGCAATTTCGTTGGCTCTGTTGAGATTTTTATTGGTAACGCAATCCACGAGCATACCCATTAATTTCGGAAAGGCCAGAGCGGTGGCGCTGGTTAATAAGAGAAAAATCAATCCCAGAAAGAATTTCCATTTGTGATTTTTACCGTATTTAAAAATTCGTAGTGCTTTTTGAAGTGAATTAGAGTCTAATTTAGCTTTAGGTAAATCGTTTTCTTGATATCTAGGCATTTGAGTATACTATTAAGGTATGCAAATGTATGATTATAGCCAGTGAATACAAAAGAATATTCGAAATTAGGCTTTGAGATTTCGTTTTTTAACTAAATGGCAAAAAATGATGAAAATTATTTCTGTTTTAAAAGATTGATAAATAGATTACTAAAAATTATTTCACAAAATGATGTAATTTTTCTTCGAAATAAGCTTGTAAATACAAAATCTAGTCGTAAGTTTGCACTCGCAATCAACAACGATAGCAACCTAGTAAAATAGGGCGATTAGCTCAGCTGGTTCAGAGCACCTCGTTTACACCGAGGGGGTCGGGGGTTCGAACCCCTCATCGCCCACCAATAATACCACCTCCAAAGTCAATTGATTTTGGAGGTTTTTTATTTTATAGCTTTATGGGATTAATCCTGGAAAAGCAGATTTGAACCACTAAGAATACTATTGTCTTTTTATTACTAATCTAAAAAAAAAAAAAAACAAAGTTCATAGAGATTTATGGATTATCAGTTTTACGAACTTTGTTTTTAATTGTCTTATGGTTTCTTACGGTTAGTTTTAAGGTATTGCATAAACAGAAAAGTGAAATTGGAAAGTTTTGAAAATTCAATAAAAATCAAAGTTTTGAATTATACTCTTCTGCTATATCAGTCCAGTCGTCTTTCCATGTTTTGCAAAAGTTGATCTCAGCTTTATCCCAGTCTTCCTCGTCCCAATCTTCTCTCTCGTCGATTAACTCTAATTCTTCAGATTCAATTTTTTCAATAATGAGAGTTAAAAAATTATCAAAATTATCTGCAATGACAGAAATTGGTTCGGGATCTCCTGCTGGCAAATACAGTATTTGCCCCGAGATTCCATCAAAATTTGGATCATAATCTATGCAGATAAAATTTCCGGAGCCATCATGAGCAAAAGGAATTCTTTTAGGGGAATATAGAGTGTTTTTTATCTTTTTAAGTTGATTGATTCCTGCTGGCTGTGTTTCTGGTGCATTTTTAAAAAAAGCCCAATCTCTTATAACATCTTCAATGCTTGAATATCCAAACCCAGCCATAAATCCTAGGATACGTTTTTCTCCATTATATTTTTTTAATAATTGAATATATGATCCTGGCAGTTTTTGTTTTATGGTATTTTGCAAATTTTCTATTTCATCAATGCTTGCACCCACATTCATAAAAATATTCAAAATGTCCAGTTTGGCTTCAAAAGCATTTATAAGACTATCTATTATTTTGGTTTCCATTTTTTTATTAATTAATTTAAGTTGTGATTTAATTGCTTTATTTAGTTGGAATCCCATCAAAAGTAGTGGTTTCTCTAAATGAATCATCAAGTACCAGGGTGTAATTGTTATGTAAACAAAAAAAAGATTTATTTATCAGGAAGATCTTTAAAGTAATTTAAGTTGTCATTTTATGTCTATGAAATAATTTGCATTTCTTGTAAAGTCGAAACAATGTTTGGATTTTTTTGAAGACAATAAAGAAAAATAAAAACACACATAAATGGAAATATTAGTAATAATGGGGCCTCCGTATTCAGGAAAAGGTACTCAATGTGAAATTTTAAAAGAAGAACTTAAGTTTAAACATATTTCAACTGGAGACCGATGTCGTCTGGAAAAACAGAATAAAACAGAGATCGGAAAAATAATGTCTCAATATGAGGAAAAAGGAGACTTAGTGCCTGATTCCATTATGAAAGATCTTTTTAGTAAAATTTTGGATGAAAACAGTTCAGCTAAAGGGATTATTTTGGATGGTTATCCGAGAACTGAACCTCAGGTTAACGATTTGATGAAACTTGTTGCATCAAAGAATATGGAAATAGGTAAGGTAATTAATATAGAAGTTCCAAAAGAAGAACTTTTAAAAAGAGCACAAAAAAGAGCCGAAACGTCTAATCGAAAAGACGATAAAGATGTTGAAATCCATCTGAAGAGAATTAAAGTTTTTGAAACTTTAACCCGACCTGCAATCGAATATATGAAGTCTAAAATTAAAGTTTTGACTTTTGATGGGCTGGGAGCAATTGACGAAATAACAGAACGAATAAAAAATAGTTTATAAAAGGTATTGACTATGAAGCGGGTAGGGGTGTTAAGTTAAAATTAGTTGATTTTTTTTCGAAAAATGCTTGCAAATACAAAATCTAGCTGTATATTTGCACTCGCAATCACGAAATGATAGCAACCTAATAAAATAGGGCGATTAGCTCAGCTGGTTCAGAGCACCTCGTTTACACCGAGGGGGTCGGGGGTTCGAACCCCTCATCGCCCACCACTTTTTAAGACACCTTCAAAATCATTTGATTTTGGAGGTTTTTTGTTTTATGGGACCTCTATTAAGGTGTTGTCAGGGATTTATGAAGTGAAAGCAAGAACAACTCCAAATTAGTTTTTATTCATATCACTTTGATTTTCATTAAAATCCGTTATAGAATTATGCTTGAAATAGTATCCAAATCAAGTAAATTAGAGGAGAAAATATAGTTTATAAATCTAAAAAATAATAATATGAGTGCACATAATAACGCAAAAAAGGGTGATATAGCAGATTTCGTTTTACTTCCTGGTGATCCAAAAAGAGCGAAGCTGATAGCGGAAACGTTTTTAACAGACGTTATATGCTATAATGAGGTTAGAGGAATGTTAGGATATACCGGTTTCTATAATGGTAAGAGAATTAGTGTACAGGGAACAGGTATGGGGATGCCATCAATTTCTATCTATATTACAGAATTAATCGAAGAGTATGGTGTAGAAACACTGGTAAGAGTGGGGTCTTGTGGTTCTATCCAGGATGATGTAAATATGATGGATATTGTTTTAGCCATGAGTGCGTGCACAGATTCCGGGATGAATAAATTTAAATTTAACGGCAATGATTTTGCTCCGACGGCGAATTTTGAATTATTAAAAAAGGCCAATGAAATTGCAGAGCAAAATAAGATAAAAGCTCATACAGGGTCAGTATTGACATCTGATTTTTTCTATACTGAAAGCCATTTAGGCGATCCTTTTTTAAATTGGAAAACCTACGGCGTTTTGGCAGTTGACATGGAAACAGCTGCGTTGTATTCTATAGCTGCTAAATATAGAAAAAAGGCTTTGGCTATTTTAACGGTATCGGATCATATTCTTAAAAAGGAGGCTCTATCAGCAGATGACAGACAAAATTCTTTTAAAGAAATGATAGAATTCGCATTGCAGTTAGCCTAAACAGATCGAAAAAGATAAAAGAATTGAAATAGCTTAATATATAGGTTTTATTTTAAGCCATCATCTTCCAACAAGAAACTCCTTAAGAAATTAAGGAGTTTTTTTTATGCCCGATTTTTTTGAAACCATTTAGCAAAAAGAATCATTTTTACTCCTAAAAGTATAAAATTGGAGTCCGTTATTATAAATCCGGAACATTTTAAGATGCAATGAGTATAGTTTTGAGCAATATTTTAAAACCATTAAAATCCAAGTTTATGAAGAGAGTTTTTCTTTTAGTCTTATTTGCATTAGTATCCAATTTATCTTTTTCGCAATCAGAACAATCTTTAATTCAGAATTGCATTCAAAACTATATTGAGGGTACATCTTACAATCAGCCTGACAGTATTAGTAAGGCTTTTTATTCTGAAGCCAGTCTTTTTTTAAGTCACAAAGACAAACCTTTATGGATCGTTCCAGCTTCGGAATATGTTACCTGGTTTCAAAAAGGTAAGAAAGGTGAATTTAACGGTCGCGTAGGCAGAGTTATTTCTGTGGAATTTTTTAATGATATTGCTATTGCAAAGGCTGAAATTGTCATTGCAGAAAAAAAACAAGAATTTATGGATATGTTTTTGCTGAAGAAAATTCAGGGTGAATGGAGAATAATCAGCAAAGCGGCCAGCAGTAAAGCAACTAATAAATCTGGAAAAAGGATTTTATTTATTGTTTCTAATGCACATTATTACGGAAATTCTACCATTTCAACAGGTAACAGTTTCGCTGAGATCATAAATGCTTATGATACTTTTATACATGCCGGTTATACAGTTGATTTTGTGAGTCCAAAGGGCGGCAGTATTCCTTTGGCTTATATTAATACCTCTGATAATTTACAAAAGCAATACTTATACGATCAGGATTTTATGTACGCCATAAAACATACCGTAAGTCCTAAAGAAATTGATTATAAAAATTATAAAGCTGTTCATTATATCGGCGGTGGAAGTGCCATGTATGATGTTCCTGAAAGTTTAGATATTCAACGTATTGCTATGCAAGTGTACGAAGATAATAATGGCATTATTTCTTCGGTATGTCACGGAACAGCTGGTATTGTTAACCTGAAAACTAAAAATGGTAAATTTTTAGTGGATGGAAAAAGAATAAGCGGTTATCCTGACTCTTTCGAAAAACAAGATGGCGAATATTTTAAACACTTTCCATTCTTAATTCAGAAGACTATAGAAGACAGAGGTGGGGATTTTAAATTTTCAAAGAGAAATGAATCTTATGTGGAACAAGACGGTCGAATTGTTACTGGACAAAATTTTCAATCTTCAAATGGTGTTGCTTTAAAAATCATTGAGTGGATGGAGAAAAACAAATAAAATGCTTTATCAACAGTCAGCACAGATATTTAAGGAAAGAATATCAAGTTCTAAATCCATTAAAATACGATTTACTTATGCTTTTCAAATAACCATTTTGGAATCTCTTCGGTTAGTAAAAACGGAATCACAATGTTGTTATGATTTAAATTATTCAAAGTGGTAAAAGTCAAATTCTTGTTGGAGGATAATTTTGCAAACAATTCAACACTTCCGATATAAGGATTGTCATCGTCTTTTTTTCCATGAATAAGCCAGATGTTCTTCTGGCTTAATTTTTTGAGATTGGAAAAATCAGGAACTGCTGCTACGGAAACCATACCGGCAAATTGGTCTGGAGCGATATTGAGTAGATTTTGCGCAGTCGATCCCCCCATAGAATATCCAATTAAGTAAATCTTGTTTTTATCGATGTTTGGGTATTCTTTTTCAATGTTTTGAATTAATTCGAGTAAGGCAAAAACAGCTGCAGAAGGTTTTGAAACTTGAATTCCATCACTATTCTTTTCATAATTTGAAGAACGCTCGCTGAATTGTGGTGCGATTACATAACATTGATATTTAGTGTAAATTTCAGGTCTCAGCCAAATTTTTGCAAATGGTTCAAGCTGGTTTTCATTATCATTTCCAATTCGGGTAGAGTTATGGAAAGTAATGACCAAAGGGTATTTATGGTGATTGCTATTATCCTTTGGCGTTAGGAGCCTATAAGGGATTTCTATATTTTCTTTAGTAGATATTCTTTTTAGGAAGCTATCAGTATTCAGACTGTTCAGTGCTTTTCGGTTATTTACGAAAGTTAGGCTGTCAACGGTGGTTTCCCTGAACTCTTTTCTTTGTGCAAAGGTGAAGTTGAGACTTAAAGTCGAAAAAAGTACTGTGAGAATTTGTTTTGAATTTCTTTTACGCATACGGTTTTTATAAATTTGAGTTTTAGTTCAACAGATTACTTTTTCTAACGATTTTTCTAATTTCCTGTTCAAAATAATAAGCAATACTAAAATTTTCAAATGCTTGATTTTCCATAACAATAACGCTGGTTTTGGTTTTTGGATAGTATAAATTGACCGCTGTAAATCCTTCACTGGGATGAAAACCTGTATGTCCGATTTCCATAATATTGGTTTTATCATTTATTCGCAATCCATAACCATAACCAATTGGTTTATCACCAAAAAGGGGATGTGTATTGGTGATTGAATAAGCAATCATCATTTTATAAGTAGCGGGTTTTAATAGTTGACCTGAGTGCAGACATTCATTCCATTTTGCTAAGTCAGGAACCGAAACAATTAAATGACTGCCAAAATAATTATGAATATCAAAATTTAATTGTTCGTTCAGCTTAATACTACCTTCTTTTTTTATGGAGTGCCCTTTTGTTAAAAATGTGTTGTTTGTCTCATTTGGGTAGTAACTGTTGGTCATCCCGCACTTTTTAAACAAGGCAGTTACTAACTCTTCAAAACTTTTATGACTTTGTTTTTCCAAAACTTGTCCTGCTACATAATAGCCAATATTAGAATAATTAAAAGCAGCTCCCGGAGTAAATTTAAGAGGTTTATCTATGTCTTCACTGCTTAATCCCGAAGTATTGTTGAGCAATTGATTAACAGTGATGGTATCTGCCCACGAATATTTTAATTCCGGTAAATATTTGCGAATAGGGGTTTCTAAATTGATTGTTCCTTTTTCTACTTCTTGTAAGATAAGTGTAGCCGTGATTTGTTTGGCAATTGACATTGTTGAAAATTTATCAGAAATTTTCAGTTCTGTTTTCTTGTTGAAATCAGAATAACCATGTGCTTTAGCATATTTTATTTTTCCGTTTTGTTTAATAACAATTGCTCCGTTAAAATTTCTTGGGTTTGTGGTTTGTATTAGACTGTCAATTTTTGCAGAAAAGTCGTCTTCTTGTTGTGCGTAATTGTTGCAGCTAATAAAAAGTACTAAAAAGAGGATTTTGAAGAATGTAGGGGTTTGTTTCATTAAATTGTTTATTAGTAGATATCAATTGACTTTTCCTGAGCGAATGTAAGAATTATTAGAGTAAATTATTTGGTTGATTTGGAAAACAAACTAAAAATATTTCTCGTCACTGTTTAGCTGAAATTTTCTTTAAACCATGGGAGAAATGGCTTGTATACAGGTTTGTTAGAACTATAAAAGTATCCTTATTCCTTAAGAAGTTTTTTTAGCTGTTATTTCTGGAATATTGATCTAGCAGTGAAAATTGTTTCTATATTAGTACCGTAATAATTTTAAGCATTTATCAAGCACGGAATCACTTAAAAACGCAATTTTGTCTTGATAAAAAGAAATCAGTTCATTTAACCCCAAATCTAAAAATGAAAAAAAATATAATTACTCTTTTATTTGCATGTGCCGTTACCAATATGTTTGCACAGGTGCCAACCGTTTCAGCACCGGTTAAAATAGAAGCTGCAGGTAATATTAGCGATAAAGTTACTCATAAAGTGCTAAAACCGTTGGCGAAAGTTGCATTGGATAAAGAGTCGATATTGATTTACGATTACGACGGTTCTCTTTTTTCCTTCAATTTAGAGTCTGAAAAAATTAACTGGACCGTAAAAGCAACAGATTCCTTTACGGAGTTGTGTGCAAATGCTATCACATTGCAGGACGGAGTAGTATATGTTCCTTTTATTAACGGAGAAATTTTTGCCATTGATAATCAGAGTGGTGCTGTTTTTTGGAAATCAAGACTGGGGAATAGCACAGATCAGATCATCCTGAAAAATCAGATTCCGGTTATAAATGAGGGAAAATTATTCGTAACCTCCCAAAACGGTAACCTTTATGCGCTTGATATAAAGACTGGTGGTTTATTATGGAATCATAAACTAGATGCTGAAAATAATGAAAGTCCGGTTCTTTTATTCAATAACAAAGTTTTTATTCAAAGCGGAACTTCTGTTTATAGTTTTGAAGCCAATACAGGAAAACTTCTTGTTCAAAAGACCTGTGAAGAAGCCATGCGCGGAAAATTAGTAACCGATGGAGAAAATATATTTACTGCAAATGAAAAAAATGTAGTTTTTGCTCTAAATCCTGATAGATTAGATGTTTTGTGGCAGTTTAAATTGGAGGAAACTCAGAATAATATTAAGGAACGTATATTTTGCAAAGACAAGAAGCTATATTTCGCCGCACAAGGACCCGAAGTTTCTTCGATATACGCTGTAGATTCAAAAGCAGGAACTCAAATTTGGAAAAGGGATTTTAAAGGCGATAATGTTGAGTATATGGTCGAAGAAAGTGATAATATTTGGGGGTACACTCGTAAAAGTAAGCTTTTTCAATTGGACATTACAAATGGTGAAATTGCATTTGAATACAAATTATCAACGAGACCTATTTCAAATCTTGAATTCTTGGGCGATGATTACTTTTTTTATTATTCTGATGCGGCTTTGATTCAGTTTGAATATAAAACCAAAGACGAAAACGAAGTTTATTTGCGAACCTCAATTAAAGATGATGTGTATAGTGCATTTTTAAAATTGATTCGATAAACAAAAAAACGCATCAGTTTTCTTCAGGTTTTATTCTGTGTCGCTTTATTCAGGGAGTGATAAGTTGTTTATTGTTACTATTTCTGACTTATTTGCCTGAAGGTGAAAAGCGTTGTATAAGCTGATTCGTTTTTTTGCCATACATTTCTATGTCATAATTCTTTGATACACCATAATAGTTATAATGGTTATAAAAATAACTTGTATCGTAAGTATGATTTTGTTTTTTTGTCTTCGCTCTTTAGTAGCTTGTTTAAAAATTTTAAAGTAACCGGCATTTTTTTTATGTCTTTTCATGGCTTTGGAAATTAAATTTGATAAAAGTAAACGGACTTACTTTGTGTGTTTTTTATACAAATGATGTGCCGTAAAAAGCATTTTCTAATTAATTATTTGATTTTTAGCTTCCTATTCCTTTAGATTTTTCAGGAATAAAAAGGAAATAGTATCAAAATGATAGTGTAATCGTATCAAAATGATAAGGTAGTGGTATTTCCTACAAGTGCTTTTGGTTGTAAATCAGGGATTAACATTTTTATTGTTCGTGTGGACTAGTTGTTGGTGCTTTCGCAAAGAACCTCAATCTTAAAAAATATGTTAACTCAACTAATAGTTTCACTTGGTCTTCTTCTTACTGTTATTTTGCTGTCGGTCATCGTAGGTCGGGAAATGAAAAAAATATATGCAAATGAAAAAAGCATAACAGACTTAATTAATCCATTAGACCGATTGATATACCGGTTTTGTAAAATTGACCCCACGGTTCAAATGAATTGGAAAACATATTTAAAAGTATTGTTATCTGTACAGTTCATATGGTTCCTCTGGGGATTTGTTATTTTATTGCTCCAGGGAAAACTTTTCTTAAATCCGGCTGGTATCGACAGTATGGAGTGGACATTGGCGTTAAATTCAACAATTAGTTTTTTGACCAGTACCAACTTGCAGCACTATTCAGGAGAGACAGGAGCGAGTTATTTTGCACAGGTAGGCGTGTTTATGCTTTTACAGTTTTTAAGTGCAGCCACAAGCCTTTGTGCGGGTGTAGCAATAGTCAGGGGACTTGCTGCTCAATCGATACAAGGATTAGGAAATTTTTATAGCGATTTTGTAAAATCATCTACTCGTATACTGTTGCCGTTAAGTATAATTACCGCAACTTTTTTTTTGTTTAACGGTGTGCCAATGACATTTGATGAACCTGAGAAAATTACCTCTGTTGAAGGCAGAGAAGTAGTAGTGTCAACAGGACCTGCGGCAGCTTTTCTTCCCATCAAGGAATTAGGATCTAATGGTGGCGGCTTTTTTGGAACCAACTGTGCGCATCCATTTGAAAATCCTAACTTTTTTACCTACATCATTCACACTATTATCGTTTGGCTTTTGCCGATGTCTTTTATCATTTTCGTAGGCCGGTATCTCAACAATAAAAAATTTTCAAGAATGCTTTTGGGAGTGATGTTGATGGGGTTTGTTGTAACTTGTATTCCCTTAATCTGTGGTGAAATGTCCGGTAATCCCAAATTCAGTGCAATGGGAATTGACTCATCACCAGCCAATATGGAAGGTAAAGAGGTGCGTTTTGGAACGTATTATTCCTCTTTTTACAGTGCGGTTAATATGATAATCCCGGCTGGTACCATAACAGGTATGCACGATAGTTATATGCCGTTGTCTTCGATTGGGATGTTTATAGGAATGCAGGTAGATGCGTTTTTTGGAGGGCTGGGTACCGGATGGATCAATATGTTTATTTATCTGATCATAGCCACTTTTATCGGTTCACTGATGGTAGGACGAACTCCGGAGTTGTTTGGCAGGAAAATCTCGATTAAGGAAGTTCAGGTAGCAGTTTTGGTAAACCTTTGCGCTTTGGCGATACCATTATTATTTTCGGCAATTGCTGTTCACGTTTATTTGTATGTTCCGGAAGCTGTTGAGTGGCTGAGTAACACAGGACCACACGGTTTTACCACCATAGTTTATGAGTATGTGTCTTCGATGGCGGGAAATGGAAGCGGGTTTGAAGGGCTGGCTGATAACACTCCTTTCTGGAATTTAACCACTTCGGTTACGATGCTTGCCGGTCGCTTTATTCCGATGATTGGAGCATTTTTGATCATTGGTTATTTAAGTGCTAAAAAAGCCGTAGCTCCTTCGCTGGGCACTTTGAGAGTTGATTCGGGTATTTTTGGAACCTTATTATTTATGGTCATTATGATTTTGACTGTGATGTCCATGTTTATTGTTTTTGCATTAGGACCTGTACAGGAACATTTGCTAATGATTTAATAGTAGTATTGTAATTTTTTTATTAATATAAGACATAGAAGCATACTTGTTTCTAATCAGTTAATTGAAAGAAAAAACAAGTATGCTTTCTTTTTTATAGGATTTCAGATTTTATATTACATCTAATGGATTTTGTGGGTTATTTCTTTATAGTTTAATTATTCGAGAGATGGTGATGAATTGCCAAAATTTAATCCCCAATTTACTCCAAAAAGCGCCAGAAGGTTATCTTCTTTTTGAAAGTCCTTTCCAAATGCTCCTGTGATACTTATGTTTTTATTTATCCTAAAACTTATATTACCTACAGATCTTTCACTTTTTACAGTTCCGTTTCGTTTGATGTATTCATATCCTAAGGTAAATTTTCCAAATTCAAAACTTAATTTACTCCCGAAATCTCTATAATAATTAGTGGTATAAACATTAGTAGAATCCATATTAAAACCATCTTCGATATATCGGCCAATAAACAGAAGATTTGCATAGTTATTGGTAGAACTTTCTTCATTATCCTCATTTAGAATCAGATTAAATTCGCCGGTTAGCCATGATCCAAAACGATTAATTGTTCCGCCATTTATAGAATTGTCCTTGAACAAGTCACTATAAGCAGCGGCGACATCGAGTTTGAATATTGGCTTAATAATTTTTTCGTAAGCTTTTAAGCGATCTCTTATTTTTTGTTTTTCATAAAATTCCTCTATAGCTTTTTTTTGTTCTGCTTCATCTACTATTTGAAGTATTTCATCAGGAACTACCAATGCTTTATCTGTTAATACACTTTGAATATTTTGTTTCTTTTCCTGTATTTTTTCTTTATCAAAAAAACGTAACAATGTTGTTCTTAGTCCTATAGAAAAGGTCTGGCGTTTGTTGTCACCTGCAATAGTTTCAAAATCCTTTTTTAAATAAGCAAAAGAAAGGGTCGTTGTATTTAATCCGCTAAAAGGATTTTGTTTTAAGTTGCCTGTTGCCTTATCTTTCGTAACACCTATGTATCTGTCGTAGGTCCTTTTTTTACTTTTGGTATTAATAAAAAAGTAGGGCGTTACTTCTATAGCCATACTTTCACCAAAATTGTTTTGCACATGTAATGCTAAGGCTTTTACATTTTCGGGAGTGTATATATCTGTTACCGTCTCTTCCAGTAGTTGAAAAGCAGGGCTGGTTAAATTAGACATAGGAAACTCACTTAATGGAACATTTTTTTCCTGCGCATTGTTGTTCCAAATGTTTCCTACTATTATAATTATTAGTAAGTAATAGTTTTTCATAACTTTATTGTTTTGTAAATTGAACGTATGCAAATGCTATAAACAGTTGATTGTATATTTTCCTTTTTTTAACAGTTAGCTTCTGGGTTTGATCACCATAAGAAACTTCAATATCTAATCGGGTAGTCGCCATTATTTGGTCAATATTTTGATCAACGTGAAACAAGGATTGCACGGTCATTTTTTCATTCTGCAGTGTTGAAAGATCTCCCAGAATTACTGAAAATTGATTGTCAGGGTAAGTTGTTACCTCACCTTTTAAACGAATAGCAGCACCAACAATTGCATCAGAACTTATCGCTACATTTAGTGTAACCTGAACCCCTTGAGGGATTTTTACTGTTTCCATAATATTTAAGTTTTAGTTATTTATAAAAGTAACTAGTCAGGATATTCTGAAATCAAGTATATATACCTGATTTAGGGATCAAAAGGAACTTTTAAGGGTATTGTTTTACTTATGAAAATTGAGATTAAAAATAAATAAAGAAGTTTAGTCAGTAAATATGTATCTGTAATTGGTATCATTGGATAGACCTTCGGAAAAAGTTTAAAATTTTGGTAACGCATTGATTAATATTAAAATTTCATTTTTTTATTCAGAATTACGCTATTGTAAAAGATAGTTATATATTTGCGCCAGATTTTGGTCTGTTTTTTCTTAAGAAAAAATGGTTAAAAGGGAATCAGGTGCAAATCCTGAACAGACCCGCTACTGTAAGTTCTATACAAGTCTTTAAACGTTACTAATGCCATTGCCCCGCTTGCGGGATGAGAAGGCTGTTTTAAAGATGGAACAAGTCAGGAGACCTGCCACAATCACATAGTTTAAGACTTTCGTGGAATAAAGTTGAAGAACAATAAACGAACCTGTCATTTTTATGACGGGATTCTTCCTTATTGCGTTTTTAATTTATACATCCGGGAGTTTTCTTAATTCAATAAGTGATGTATAATACAAAAAGAGAATTCTTATTTATTGTTATCGTTTTTGCTTCTATTCTGCTTCAGTCGGGAGTGTTGTATAGTTGCTTTTTCTCTCTGAGAGCATCACTTCTGAAAAGGAAATCAGTATTGAATCGGTATTTTTCGAATGCATTATCTGGTGGTGTCTTCCCTTATTTTAATCCTGTTCTAATAAAAAACCAATACAATTTCAGGGGTGTTTGGCGGTGCCCGATTGTATACACTTACAAGGATAACATTGCGCTCTGTTGAAGACTTTAATTAAAACTTCTTTTGTTATTCCTTCAATTTCTCCTGCTTTTACCACTACCAAACTAAACAATACCACATGTACCACAATATTTTCAAAAACTTCCAATCCTTATTGTTGCTTATTGCAGTACTCTCATTAACCAATTGTTCTGATGATAACGCATCAAATGAAAATAGTAATCCGACACCTGTTAGTTCAGATTTAGCTTTTAGTATGCAGAGATTTACAATTATGACTTTAAATCCAACGATCAGCGCAACAACAGAAGCTACTTACAGTTGGACCATCACAAAAGCACCTTCAGAAAGTTATGCACTAAGTACTACTACAGCAAAGGAGCTTTTATTTGCGGCAGCAGAAGCAGGAGTTTATGAATTAGCCGTAACTGTAAATGACAAAGGAAATGTACAAACTCAAAAAGTTGTCGTTACCGTTACAAAAGAAACGAAGGAGTATAAAAGCTATATCTCAAAAGTATTTGAATTTAAACCGGCTCCCGGGCAGTTTGTAAACGATCTGCCTATTGCTAATGACGGCGATACCCCTGAAAGAATTTTATCAAGAGCCAATACTTATCTGGCCAAGAAAAATGGTGATCTGGTTTCATTGGGGGCTTTTGGTGGTTATGTTGTTTTTGGATTCGATCATACCATTGTTAATGTTAAGGGTAAACGTGATTTTAGAATTTTGGGCAATGCTTTCTGGGCAGAGGCTAATCCAAATCCGAACAGTACGATGCGCGGCGGAAGCAGTGAAGCAGGAGTTATCATGGTTGCTTACGATACAAATAAAAACGGACTTCCGGACGATCAGTGGTACGAGATAGAGGGGGGCGGACATAAAATGCCTAAAACGATTCAGCATTATGAAATAACGTATTACCGACCTGATCCCAATAAAATTCCGATGTCGGGTGGAACTACGGGTACAGTAGGTTTTGTTGATATGGAGTATATTTTATGGAAAGACAATCAGGGGAAAAGTGGCTATCTGGTTCAGAATAATGCCTACAATCATTCTTTAGATTACTGGCCAAAATGGCTTAAAGATCAATCTTCTATCACTTATAAAGGAACAAGATTGCCCGATAACGCAGTTGATGAAAGCGGATCGGGAAGTTACTTTGTACAATATGCTTTTTTATACGGATATGCAGATAATGCTCCGAACAATGATGATGATTCAGGCATAGATATTAACTGGGCTGTGGACGAAAAGGGAAACAAAGTAGTGCTTCCCGGGATCGATTTTGTGAAAGTGTACAATGGCCTTAATCAGCAGGCGGGATGGCTCGGAGAAACTTCAACAGAAATAATGGGGGCAACAGATTTGCATCTTTCAGGAGAAAGCATTCCTACGCGTTAATCCATTCAAAAATGTATTAAACTAAATTATTATATCAGGAATTATGAAAAAAAACTTTGCCCATTTATTATTATTGGCTTTTGCAGCGGCATTTACCGGATGCAGCGATGACGATAAAAATGATGCCAACACCGGAGAAGGACTCGCCATACCAATAGCAGTAAAGCTTCAGGATAAATTTGAAGTAAACACCTTTAAAGTTTTGAATATTACAGCTTCAGCTGAAACAAGTAATCCAAATTATCAATGGGTACTTAAAAAAAATCCGGTGAATCAGACTAAAGATTCGATTATAGGAACTACAAAAGATTTACGATTTGTTGCTTTATATCCCGGTGCATATGAACTAACCTTAAATGTTACGGAAGGAGATAAAAAAGGGACAAGTGGCACTATAGTGAATGTGATAAATGAGACTCAAAATTACAATCCTTACATAACAAGTATTCAGGATTTTAATCCGGCACCCGGAATGTTTGCCAATGATTTATACAAAGACGGATTTTCTAAAGCTGATGTTATGAGGGTAGCATTGGGAAGAATAAGTGAAACCAGTGTAGGATATCCAATTGATTTAGGAGGTTTTGGAGGTTCAATTGTGGTTGGATTTGATCATATGGTGGTTAATCTTTCAGGAAAAAAAGACTTCAGAGTTTACGGAGCAGATTTAACGGATAAAGCCAATCCTCCGGCTCCGGGTTTAATTTATGTTGCTTATGATAAAAATGCTAATGGAAAACCCGATGAAGACGAATGGTATGAAATCATAGGAAGTCAGCATGCTAAAGAAAATACGGTTAAGAATTTTAAAATTACCTACTATAAACCTGCGGCTGGTAAGAAAGTAGTCGTAAGCGGTCCAAATGATCCTTTTTTAGATCGTGAGCATGTTTATTGTGAGAACAACCAATCTCAAACGTACTTTTTGCCAAGGTCTAAAACTAAGAAAGAGTATTATCCAGCCTGGGATACTCAAAATACAGCTGTTTACGAAGGAACAAAGTTAAACGTAAATTTTGCAGCAGTACGTCCGGGGCAAACTACTTTGTGGAATTTTGAGGCTCCGGAATGGGGATACGTAAATGCCAAAAGCCCTGATATTGATATCGACTGGGCCGTAGACAAGAATGGAAATAAAGCAAATCTTCCGGGAATTCATTTTATCAAAGTAGTGAACTGTGTCAGCGAACCAATGGGACTTTGTCACCAGCAATCGTCTATGGCTACGCGATTCTCGGGAGCTGCAGATCTTCAAATAATTAAAAAATACAATCTAAAAAAGTAAGAAGAGAAGAATATGAAAAAGTTTATAAAATATAGTTTGTACCTCGCCATTGTTTGCTCTTTTTACAATTGCAGTAATGATGATACAAAGCCGGAGCCTGTAATTGAAGAACCTAAACCGGAGCCGATTAAAGATCCAACTCTTACTATAAAATTGCAGGCAGATTTTACAACGGAGCGATACAATGTGGTAGCGATTGATCCCGAAGTAACGATTGAAAATGCAAATGGCGCTGTTGCCCAATACAAATGGACTTTAAAAGTAACCGGAAAAGACGGAGTGGCTAAAGATTCTGTTATTGGCGACAGTAAGACCTTGAAGTTTATAGCACCAAAAGCACTAAGCTATGCTGTAGATTTTACCGTAACACTAAATAAGTTGGTAAAACAGGCTTCTACTAAAGTTACAGTTGCCGAAACCGGTAAAACGTATACTTCGAAAGCACTTTCAATTATAGATTATGTGCCTGCTCCGCATTATAACAATGACGGTTTTGAGTTTACAACGAAAGCGGAAGCGATAGAGAATGCACAGGCTATTTTGGCCGACGGGTCTCTAGTTGATCTGGGAACTTTTGGCGGTTATATCGTAACAAAATTCGACCATACGGTGATCAATGCTTATGGCAAACGTGATTTTACAGTTCAGATGAATACAGTTTCGAATGCTTCAAAGTTTTCTCCTGTGAGTATTATGGTGGCTTATGATGCCAATAAAAATGGAATTGCAGAGGATAATGAGTGGTACGAAATAGCCGGAAGTGAGTATTATAAATCGACTACAGTTAAGAACTATGAGGTGACATATTACAAACCGGATCCAAATAAAACTGCCGTAGCAGGAAAGTACGATTGGCAATTCGACAAGGAATATCTTAAATGGGCAAATAATAAAACGGCTTCAGGTTTTATCACCAGAACAAAAAAATGGAGACGATACAATTATTACCCACAATGGCTTGGAGATTCTTACACACTAAAAGGAACAAAAGTCAATTTGGCTACAAAAGATATTAGCGATGGAGAAGGTACAGCATTCAATGTTGGAACTTTTGAATGGGGCTATGGCGGAATCAAAGATCCTTCAATAGACATTAGCTGGGCTGTAGATAGTAATGGTAATAAAGTACATCTTCCCGGGGTAGATTTCGTAAAAGTATACGTGCCTACGTTCACAGAGATTGGCGCATTAGACCTGGTTACGAACTCCTTCAAACAAGCAGAAGATTTGAATTTTGCTGCAGGCAAATAATCGAAAAGCCTCAATAAAAACTGTTTATTAATCAACCAAGAATATTAATCCAAATTTTTATAAATCATGAAAAAAGTACTTTATTTTTTGACAGTAGGTTTGATTCTGGGACTTTCGTCCTGTAGTAATGATGAAAATCTATTAAATAGCGAAAGCGGCAGTGCAGCGATTAAAAGCTCAGGCTCAACTTCTAAAAGTGCGGTGACCGATCCTTCAATAGGAACAACTACTACGCTTAACCTGACAAGTTCTTTATTGACCAGCGGAACATCAACAACAGGCGGGAAGTATTGGCAAAATACCTATGTGGCAAGTACCAATTTAACCGTTGATATATTTAAATTTTCACATAGCGGAACATCATCAGGTTACAATTATTGGGATGGTTTTATTGTATCGAATGTAAACGATATCACAAATTACGGTTCGGGAGCAGGTACTGGCGGATCTAACGGTTGGGTAGCCAATCAGTGGGGTACTATGGCAGGAAGCGGTTTCGGAACTTCTTCTACAATTTCGGCAGGTACTCCGGGTACAACAGGAGATCCGTACATCGTAGCATACTGGTCAAGTTATACAGATCCTAAAAATCCACAGGGAACTACTTTCAGTGAGACAAGTTTCTCTAACTGGATTAAAATTGGAAATACAGGATTGTACAATGTAAAAGGATTAAAAATCAACATGCACCCATGGTCATATTATGGTTGTTTGTATGGAGACGGTTTTGCTCAGGCATTTTCTTCAGGAGATCACTTTGAATTGTTAATTTACGGAGTAGATTCAAGCGGAACTATTACTGCGCCAATTACACAATCATTGGCTGATTACACAGGAGGTTCTTTAGTAATGCCAACAGGATGGGTGAACGTGAATACTACGGCGCTTCAAGGTTTAGGGGACGTAAAATACCTTGTTTTCCAAATGGCTTCAACAGATTCACACCCGGTATACGGAATGAATACCGCAGCTTATTTCTGCTTAGACAAGCTGTCTGTAAAAAGAATTCAATAATACTAAAATTTAATATCGAAAAGGAGTCATTGAAAAGTGGCTCCTTTTTTTAGTTTAAAACATATAGGTTGTAGTAAAAAATCTGCTTGATCTGCAAAAACTGCGAGAAAAAAACTGTAGAAAAACGCAATAAACGATTGGCTTATTTATTCTTTAAACATCTTCCTCTTGGTTCATCACCTTCGTGAAGAACAATTTCAGAATGAAGGAATTCTGCAGCTTCGGCAGAACCTTTTACTTTGGTGGCACTTCGCACAAGCATCTCGGATTCAAACTCAGTCAAAACGCTTTCTCTTATTCCTGCTTCTCTCCAGTTGGATAGCGGTCTGCATCCTCTTACGATTCCGCGAGCCAAAGAAAGCGCATCTAACAATGCCTGATTAGCTCCTTGTCCTTTGAAAGGGCTCATCGGATGTGCTGCGTCCCCAATCAATGTGGTCCGTTTATTTTTTGCTAATAATTCGGGACGAAGTAATTCACGGTCGTATACCGGATAACCTGAAATTTGCGTCTCTAAAGTTGCCGATAAAATTTGTGGGATAGGGGCATGCCATTGTGTTCTTCGACAAGCCTCTTCTTTTAGCGCTTTCGGTCCTTGTGCGCTCAATATTTTAGCTTCGTCTTCGGACATTGGAAAACTAAGCTGCCACATTACAGAATCTTCTGTATAAGGCATCATATAAATTCGCTCATTGCCGTTAGCGGTTTGAAACACAGTTGCCGAGTCGAGCAAATTATGATCAAGTCCATCAAGAGCCTTTAACGGACAAATACCTAATATCACAATACATCCCAGATAACGCAAAGGAGTAACCTCGTCACCAATTAATAGTTTTCGTACCGTACTGCGAATGCCATCAGCTCCCACTACAAGATCGGCTTTAGTACTTATGATTTTGCCATTTACTTCAAAATTTAAGGAAATACTTTGGTCTTCTGATTCCTTAAAATCTATGAGTTGATGTCCCCACTGCACGATATCATTTGCCCCAAGTTGTTTCAGCAGTGCCGAACGCAAATGTTGTCGGGCAATATGCATATTCGTTCGCTTCGGGGCTGTTTTGGTATCCGATGGAATCCATTTTCGAATACCCCATTCTCCAATTACTTTTCCTTCCGGAGTATGTACCAAATGTCTGGTTGAAATGACCTTTTCTTCTAAAGAGAATATACCAAATCCTTCAATGGCTTTACTGGCTTGTTGTAAGGTGAGACCATAACCTTGTGATCGGGCATCAAAGTTAGTATCGCGTTCGTAAAGAGTAAAAGGAATTCTGCGGTGCAGACAAGCGACAGCCAATGCAACTCCTCCGATACCGGCTCCAATTATGGCAACATGCGGGTAGTTTTCTTTGTCAATCATAGTAGGATGTTCCGAAGGAATCAATCCCGATCCGTCACAGTGGAGACAGACATTGAGATGCGCTTTAGGACGAGTAGGGGAAACTCCTGAGTCCTTTGATTTTTCAAAGTTTTCCAGCGCTATCTGATATTGAAGCCGCACTTTCTTGCTGAGTCTTTGGCTTTTTTTACCACGTCCCTGACATTCGGGACAAATAGTCCAGTTTCTTTCTGCATTTTCAATCGTATGTATTCCCACTTTTTTACCTAATTTAGACACTTCAGCATTTGAAAACTTTGCTATGCTTGTAACAAGACTGCAAATTTAAGACAAAAGAGGGCTAGTGCAAAATAGTAAGCGATAGATACTAAAAAGAGATTGTAAGAGTTATTGAAGATAACATAGCAGTTACTGTTTTGTTTAGGGTATCGTGAGTGTTTGTTGTCTGCTTATTTTTGAGTTACTTTTAATTCTTATCGAATAAATTTTAATTACTAAACAATGAAAATTACTTTAAAAATTAAGCTTTTGGTCGTTATGCTGTGTGCCGTAACCAATTGGTCTTTTGCTCAAAAAACAGTATTTAATATTAAGTATTCTGAGCAATTAGCTGTTTTTGTTTTCCTTCAGAATTTATCCGAAAACTATCCCGACAACGTTTTTAAAACTGAGTTTCAAAAATCAAAATACAACACTGAGAAATTTCAGAAACTGGCAGTAGAATTTGATCATCTGACATTGGATTACAGCTATCCATTTGAAGAATTCCCGGAAGGTTCCAAAAAACCAATGCAATCTTTTGATTTTTTGAGAAAAAACTTAATCGAAACAGAAAATTTAAAAGATTTTAAAATACGCTCTATTGGAGTTTTAACCAACAAAACACTGAATGATCTTACGAGAATAATTTCCGCTTTTACTCCGATTTACAACGAACTCATATACAATCCCAATAAAGAAAAATTTGAAAAACAGCTCGTTGAAATTACCAAATACGCAAAGGAAAATGACCTGGAGCGTTATTTTGAAATGGGTTTGATTTTTTACAATTCGAGTTGGGATACTTCAATTCCTTTTGAAATCGCATTTTATCCTTTGCCTAATTCTAAAGGCTTTACCGCGAATTCTTTTGGTAATAATTTCATCAGTGCCATTCAAACAGATTTAGACGATTATAAGGATCTCTTTAGTGTAATGTTGCACGAAACGTATCATATTATTTACAACGAACAGCCATTGGAAGTAAAAAAAATGATCGACAATAGTTTCAAAGAAAACAAATCAAAATACAGTAATTACGCCTATCATCTGCTTAACGAAGCGCTGGCAACTTCCTTAGCCAATGGTTATGTATACGCACAGCTGAATGGAAAAGTTGATGATGGTGACTGGTACAATAAAAAATACATCAACCTCATGGCAAAAGAAATTTACCCTATGCTAAACGAGTACATTTCTCAAAAAAAAGCCATAGACAAAAGTTTCATAGATCGTTATATTGAAATCTACGAAACAAAATTCCCAAACTGGATAAACGAAATGGATAATCTAATGGCTTACAGATATGTTATTTCTGAAAATGAAAAGGATTTTGACGTCATCAAGCAAAAGTATCGTTACCGTTCCAGATCAGAGGATGAAACCGAAATTAGCAGAAGCACTCTTGAAAAAATGCAAAAATCAAATCTGACTAAGATGATCATTGTTTCTAAAAATAATGCCGAAAATTTAAAACTCATTAAGAACAGTTTTAAAGAATTAAAAAACTGGAAGTTCAATGCTGCTAAAGAGTTTGATTACAAGATATTATTGGAAGATAAAAGTCAGCTTTTCATTATTAACCAGAAGGAATCAGAACTAAAAGCATTACTTGATTGAATAGAGAAGCAAAAAGTCCGCAAAGTATAAAGAAAACTTTGCGGACTTTTTTTAAATTTTAGTATAAAAACAGGTTTACTTATTCACTCTTTTTAGATCCAGATCCTGAAAGTCAAAACTGAAATCAATATTAGGAGAGATGCCTTTCATTTTAATTGATTGTGCTTTACCGGTTTCATCCAGTGAAAACATCGCAAAGGCATCACAATTCATTGCCTGATATTCCCATTTTATGGCAAATGTATTAGCATTATAAAAAGCCATAGGGCCATTTAATTTTGGTGAACGATAGGATCTGAACCATAACTGTTTGTTTTTTTCAAATACTTCAATTTCTCCAAACCAATTGTCAGTATAAACTCCGATAAAGTCTTCGTTTTTTACTTTCACATTTTTTGTCAGTTTTACTTTTTCCCAAACATTCTTGGTAACATCATCTCCTGTGTTTCTGCCTTGTTTCATCCATTCCACAATTTTATTGGTCCAGCCAAAATCGTCCAGGCCTAAATAACTGTCAGAGATAGTATTGGTAACGGCAGTAAAGAGCCCGCCACCGCCATTCTCTGTGTTAGTTAAAATCACGATGCCTAAGTTTAGATCCGGGTACATCGTAACAATGGATAACATTCCCGGTAGACCTCCTGTATGAGAAACTTTTAGATTTCCTTTCACATCAGTTAATCCCCAACCCAGACCGTAACCGCTAAAATGTGAATTGTATCTCGGATCACGATCTACTTCTTCAACGGTATGGATGCGCCACATTTCGTTATGATTTTTAACAGAAAATAGTGTTGATTTCAAGTCACTTCCATACTGTCCTTTATTTAGACATAAAGTCATCCATTTTGCCATATCGGCTGCGTTTGAAATGATTCCTCCCGCAGCACCATTTATCTGTACTCCAAATCCATCAATTCGTTTTATAGTTCCGGATTCTGACGAATGTGATACAGCCAGATTGCTTTTATCCTTTATCCTGTCGCTTTGTGCAAAAGAATTGCTCATTTGCAAAGGATCAATAATTCGGGTTTGTATAAAATCTTCGTAAGCCATACCACTTACTTTAGAAATTAATTCTCCCGCTACGATATACAATAAATTGTCATAATCAAACTTAGTTCGAAAAGCAGATACCGGTTTAAAATATTGAAAACTAGTTAGAACATCATTTATTGTAAAATTGGAGCCGTCAGGGAAAAACATCAAATCACCCACACCTAATCCAAGTCCGCTGCGATGTGTAAGCAAATCCTGGATATTAAAATTTTCCGTAACATAATCGTTATACATTTTAAACTTTGGAAGATGGTCTTTTACTTTATCTGTCCATTTCAATTTGCCTTCGTCTTCCAGAATAGAGAGCGCTGCAGTTGTGAAAGCTTTGCTGTTAGAGGCTATTTGAAAATTTGTACTTTCATTTACGGCTTTTTTTGTTTCGATAGAGGCAACACCATATCCTTTTTGGTGAATTACTTTTCCATCTTTAACAACTGCAATTGAGGCACCGGCCACTTTAAATTTCTCCAAAGCGTCCTGCATTAAAAGATCTATTTTTTCAGATGTAATTTGCGAATAGAGAGGGGTAGAAGCGTAACAAATAAAGAGCATTAATGTAAACAGACGAGTTACTTTTTTCATAAATTTTTTTTAAGGTTATGGCGTTTTTTGATTGTTAGTTGGTGTTGTTAAAAATTAACATCCACATCAGCGAATATAGGAATTATCTTTAGAATTAAAGCCTTGTTTAGTAGATTAAAGGATGAATAACGAGTGCTTTTTTACAAGTCCTTTAACGGTTTAGAAGAATACATCTATCTAAAATTTTAATGCAGTTTCAATTCCGCTTTCCAGCCATAAGAATTTCTCCCTTAATTCCGATTTCTCAATTTCGCTTTTTAGTGATTTTACCGATTGCTTAAAATGCCACCAGCCTTCGTAATGAATTGGAATTACCGTAGAGGGATTTAAAAGCCGTGTCGTTTCAAGCGCCTCCTCGCCATTCATAGTAACCCTTAAATTCCTTTTCAAATAAGGAAAAGCTCCTGCTCCAAGATGCAAAATAGCCGTTTCAACCTTCTTTCTTTTTTCCAGTTCCAATAAACCTTCAAAAAGAACAGTATCTCCTGAAATATAGAGACAGCCGCCAGTTTGATCCTCCCATTCGATAGTAAAACCAATAACTTTTCCCATAACCTTATCCAGTCTTTTAATATTGGTATGCTGAGCAGGTATAGCTGTTATTTTCAAGCCTTTTACCCTCGTGGTTTCAACAGTATATTCCTCCCAGTTGTCAAGACCAATGGTATTATTGTTTTTTAAGCGTTTCACTGCGTCTTTTGTAGAGAGAACAACAGGTACAGTTTTGATAAATACCCTGCCGTTTTTGTCTAAATTATCGCTATGATGATCGTGGCTTAATAAAACCAAATCTACTTTTCCGATTTCAGCTATTGATAAGGCGGGGTCAATATATTTTTTTGAAAATGCCAATGGACGGCTTACATATTGTGGAAAAAAGTCGTCTTTTTTGTCCAGTGTCGGATCTGTAATAATTTTAAATCCATTGATGTTTATTAAAACACAAGCCGTGTCAATATGGGTAATGGTAACTTTCATTTTGTTCTGATTTTAAGGTTAAAAAACAGGACAAAATTGAGTTTAATAAAGGTTTTACCAATTGACTTTGGTCAAGAAATGCGTTTGCGGATTCTGCTGAGCGTCTCCGGAACAACACCAATGTAGGACGCAAGATATTTGAGAGGAATCTGCTGAATGTATTTAGGTTGTTCCTCAAGAAGACTCTGATAGCGTTCCTTCGGAGTTTTGGTTAAAAGATTCAGTTCTCTTTTTACTTTTTTATCCAATAAATATTCAGTAGCGATACGGCCCAGTTTTTTTGCTGTTTCACATTTGTCATAAAGTTTCTGCAGCTGATCGTAAGAGACAGAGTACAATTGGCAATCTGTAAGCGCCTGAATATAAACCTGTGTTTGAGTTCTGTTGTAAAAAGAATCGTAGGCGCAGTAAAAGGAGTTTTTAAACGCAAAATCAAAGGTAATTTCCTTGTCATTGGTAAGTACAAAATAGCGGACAATTCCCGTATCTATAAAAGACAAATAATTCTCCAACTGACCGTTAGTTAGAATGAACTCGTTTGCAGAAAACTGACGTGTTTTGATACAGCTTAAAAACTCGGCGATATCCTTTTCTGAAAAGCCAAGTTTAGCAAAATACAATATTAATGAATTCATTTAAAGTGATTCAGTCTGATGTTTGTAGTAAAGATTCAAGTTTGTCAGGCATTTAAGTTATGCCGGTTCCCAAAGTTCAATTTTATTGCCTTCAGCATCCATAATGTGAACAAACTTTCCATAATCGTAGGTGGCAATATCATCAAGTACCGTTACACCGTTTTCTTTAAGCTGTTTGACAAGAGCTTCAATATGCTGCACTCTGTAATTAATCATAAACTCTTTTTTCGAAGGAGAGAAATACGCATCATCCTTCTTAAAAGGGCTCCATTGAAGAGATTCTACGACTTCAGGAGCATCTATTTTTCTGGATTCAAAAGTAGATCCCCAATCGTTAACTTCAAGTCCTAAGTTTTTGGCATACCAATCTCTGGTTTCCTTTGGGTTTTCTGAAAAAAAGAATATGCCTCCAACTCCCGTTACTTTTGGTGTCGGGTCAGAAGAGGAGGGATTGGTTTGATTTTTTTTGTCTTCCATGAGTTTTGTTTTTTATACTAAGATAAAACTATTCTTCTTTATTAAAACGGTTCCTACATCATCTTTAAAAAATTAGTCTTTCAATCCTTTTCCCTGAAGAATCTGATCCGTCATATTTTCTACCCTGGACGCTCTGGTTTTAGATTGTTTTGGGCTTGAAAAATACAGTAAGTAAGCCCGTTGACGACCTGGAGTTAAAGTGTTAAAAGCAATTTCAAGAGCCTTGTCTTCATCTAGTTTTTGTTGAAATTCTTCTGCAATCTCAAATTCGGATGTCTTCTTTAATTGTACTTTCAAACCGGCTTTTTCTATTTCAATGGCCTGATAAATATACGTTTTTAAGATTGCTTTCTGAGCTTTGATTTCGTCAAGACTCGTAAAACGAATTTGTCTTGCGGCCTGAACATTCTCGCTCTGCTGTATTAGAATTCCGTCCGTATCTTTCATTAAGGCTCCTTTAAAAAACAGAAAAGCACAATACTCTTTGAAAGAATGTATTAAAACAACATTATTGCCATGCAGCGTATAGCAGGCTGTTTCCCATTTTAATTCTTCTGTTAAATGGCAATCCAGCGCAATTTTTCGTAACTCTTCCAGTTCTTTTTGCCATTTTTCAGCATTCTCAAAGTAAAGATCAACTTTAGGGTTCATATGCTATTGTTATTAAAATTCATTAAACTCTCAAAGAGCCTCTAAAACCTCTGGCTGCATAATATGATTCAGCGCCATTATGATACACAAATACGGTATTGTAGCGAAAATCAGAAAACAATGCACCACCCAGTTTGCGAATTTCAGAAGGTGTAACAATCCAGCTTGAAGTTTTGGTATCAAACTTACCCAGTTTTTGAAGTTCTTTGTATTGTACTTCATCTAAAAGTTCAATTCCCATCTCTTCGGCCATATTTACAGCACTTCCGGCAGGTTTGTGTTCTTTTCTTTTTTCGAGTGCCTCATGATCAAAACACAGACTTCTTCGGCCTTTTGGACTTTCGGGAGAACAATCGAAGAAAATAAATTCTCCCGTTTTCTCGTCAAATCCAACAACATCCGGCTCGCCTTCGGTTCGTTCCATCTCATCGAGTGACCAGAGTTTCGCAGGATTTGCCTCCAGTTTTTGCTGAACATCATCCCACGCAAGACCTGTATGTCTCTTCATATTGTTCTCAAAACGGATTTGTAGTACTTTCAATAATTCTTCGCTTTGTTCTGTTGATAGTTTGTTTTTCATTTGGGTTTGATTTTTTAGAAGCTAAATGTTTTGATTGTAATAGTTTCACTGTTATGGATAGAAATTGACTAATTTGCTAAAATCGCTTTTCTTTCTAAAGGTCTGAAATACCAGGACACAATAGTCAAAACAATAAGCAATACCGGGCCAAATAGTTCTTTTGGATGATCTCCAACAACCAAATGCGAAAAAACAGCACCTGTCATGGTAAAGAAAAAGCCGGCATAGGCCCATTCTTTTAGTAATGGAAATTTAGGAATTAAGATAGCTGCGGCACCTAATAATTTCCAAATACCAATCAATGTTAAAAAATACACCGGAAACCCTAAATGCTGTATCATGCCTTCCTGTTCTTTTATTTTTAGCATTTGTACGATTCCTGTAGCAGTCATTCCTAACGCCAGCCATAATGTAGCAACCCAATAGATGATTTTGTCTCTTTTTTTCATGATTTTATAGTTTAGTTTAAGTTAGTTTAATTTAGTTTTTTGGAAGCGAATTCTTGTAATCTGTTGTGAGCCATATTGATTCCCTGAGCAAATGGCAGTTTTAGCATCTGATCTCTAAGTGCAGCAGATCTGTAAATAATATGCATTTTTAACTGACTGGTTTCTTCTGTTATCGCCTCAAATTCAAGAAACTCAAGTTGAACCGGAAAAGGAGAGTTCTCCATTTCAAATGTTCGCGTAATCTTCTGTTCCGGAAAAAACTCATGAACCACTCCATTAGCTTTAAAAACTACATTCCCTTTAGGGTCGGAAGTTTCAAATTGCCAGCTGCCATACTTCTTATTCTCAAGTTGTAGTACTTTGGTTCCCATCCATTGTTCAACAATTTCAGGCTCTGTATAAGCCATGAACAATAATTTTAGAGGAAGATCAAACTCTCTTGTAATTAATAAATCCTGTTGACCTTCTTCGGCAGTAATTTTCGTTTTTCGTTCCATAATTTGGTTATTCTTTCGGTTTATAGTTTTTCATGATATTTTCCAGTTTGTTAAAACGATCGTCCCACATTTGGCGGAACGGTTCTATAAAATCAGCAACTTCTTTCATTTTTCTGGCATTAGTAACGTAATAAATTTCCCTTCCATTTTGCGTTTGCTCCAGGAGTTCACATTCCGTTAATATTTGAATGTGTTTTGAAATAGTTTGTCTTGAAGAATTAAAATTCTCAGCAATAACTCCCGGAGTCATTGACTGGATAGCCACTAAGCTTAAGATTGCCCTTCGGGTAGGGTCGGCAATTGCCTGAAATACATCTCTACGAATTTCCATTGTGCAGTTATTTGACAGCAAATATAATGCAGTTATTTGACTGCGCAAAATTTTTGACACTATTTTTTAAAAATATTTTGTTGTAATGACAGTATTATCAATGTTTTATGGGCTTTCGGACGATGGAGTCGTAGAGTAGATAAGAAGTTAACGGCTCGCAATTTTAAATTCCATTCGGGCAAGAAAGAGTATAATTGCAATTTCCGCGAGAAAATAGAATACCGCTAAATAGGTTAGGTGGGTATAAAGATAGAGTAAGAGGCCTGCCGTGATACCACAGTACAACAGGTTTGCAAAAGCAATAATTTTTAGACAACCTCTCCAGTTCTCATTCGCAAACCAGTAACTCGCAAATGAAGATGCCATAAGCAAACAGGCTAAAACAGCAAGAAGATAAAGCGTTTTTTGGGGAACGCCGAAGTAGATTTCCAATTCAACCAATACTACGCCCAACAAAAGGGTAGAGAATAAAGCTCCTAAGCCGTCGATCAGAAATATTTTTTTCGAATTTAAAATCATAGGTTCTATTGGGGGCATTTGTTTTAGTTTATTAAAGCTAGGCTTAAAATATTAAATTACAATAGTTTGGCTCAAAAAAAAACCAAGTTAATGAAAGAATTCACTTTCAGAAGTGTTTGATTGCTTAAAAAGAGATTAGGGTATTACTCTAAATAAAAAACCACTCTTTCCGGTTTATAAAAGAGTGGTTTTACTGTTTTAAGGTGCAAAACATTATATTTTTTTGAGGGTAACTTTCATTTCTTTACTGTCTAGTGTCAGTTGATCTTCTGTTATGATACTTTCACAAGGGTAGGGAGTACCGGTTTCATCCTTTATTACTAAATTTTTACCACCTTTTGTTAAAGCATAAGTACCATTGTTAATTTCTTGAGTAAGATATCCGGTAACATGTCCGTCTTCCGTAAAGGTAAGTGTGCCTTGAGTTAGAATTACATTTTTCATAGAATCTGAAATCGGTAATTTAGGCTCTACAGCAGTAATTTTCCAGGAGTTCACTAATTTATTTCGACCTTTATGACATGAAATCATTAATACAGCCAGTAATGCAATTGCGAAGATAAATAATTTAGATTTTTTCATGATTTTGTGGTTATATGTTAAACTACAGAAAATTACAAAATTTATTCTAATTAAAAATCTAAAAATCAAATATTTATAAAATTACTATCACACATGAAAAAACCATAAATCTCAAGGGTTTTGTGCCTGAATAGCTTCAGAAAAACTAGTTTAAGGTGAGCTCTCCCAGAATTTCTTCGTACATAAAAGGGCCACCCGGATATTTGGCCGTATAGTCCAGGTTCATCCATACCTGTCCACGTTCGTCTATGTGGTAGTGAATTTTTTTACCATAACTTTCTTTTACAAAAAGCACATTTTTGATCAGGTAATTCACTTTTTCCAAGTCGATTGTTGAACCGATAAGTATTTCGGGGTAAATATGTCCTTTCGTATGAATCAATCGGGGAGTTCCGCCAATCGATCGAACTGCAGCGGCCATTAGTATAGAATGATCGTCGCAGTCGCCTGAAAAGTATTCTAAAGACTCACTCGCAGTTGCAATATAGTCCCCTTCTTTAGGATCATTAACATAATTCCAACGGCTGTTGATTTCTTTAAATACGGCAAAACACTGAATAATGGTTCTGTAGTCTGAATAACCTTTAAGGCCTTTAAAATGCTTAGAGGTAGCCATAATGGCAAAGTTTCGAACCTTTGGATTCTGATACTCTATCGCATTTATAATTTTGGATTTATTAGGAAACGGAAGTAGTTTTGCCACAATAATATCCTGTGGGAATGGATTGTCAGACATGGTGTAAATCATCGAATTGTAGTCTTCGGAGATTTCACTGAAGCCATAATTTCCAATAACCGACCCGTAGAACAATACTAATAAATATACTGCAATGCAGAGTATAATGATGGTTCTGAGCAACATTAGAAGAAAGAAAATTGCAGTAAAAACCAGTATAAAAATCAAAACACGATCTAAATTGAATGCCCATTGCAAATCGATTAGATTTTGATGCAATATGATAAAAATCGGAACCGTAATCAAAAGACTCAGCAGCATAATAATAATCCTGTCCCAGGGTGATTTCACCTGTAGTTTGGATTTTAACTGCGGAAAGTCAATTTTAGGAAATTTTATCATAAGATTCAAAAGCAGTTTTTACAGCGCTTTTACGGTTTCAACAAAAGTACTTTTTTTCTCAATAATTCCCAGATCAAATAACTGATTTTGAATTTTGATAAAAGCTTTCTCAGTCAGTTGCTTCTGAGACCATTGGGTTAATTTTAGCCACTCCTGAATGTCTTCTTGTTTTTGATTGAAAAGACTTGCCAGAGTTTTGTCAATATTTGGAATCTGAGCAAAATCCTGAGTTGTTCTATTGATTATCTCCAATATCTGCTCGACTATTTTGGGATTCTTTTTCAAAAACTCGTCTCTGATGGCAATTACAAACGATGGCCATGGCGTAGGGCAGTCACCAACTCTTCTAAAAATTCCTTTATCAACCAGGGGTTTCGTCATAAAACGCTCCCACATAAAATAATCGGCAGTTCCGTTAGTCAATGCTTCAACAGCGCCGTCTATCGTATTTATGATTTCAAACTGTAAATTATCGGTTTTCCATCCTTGCTCATGTGCATTGACATAAGCCATCAACTGTGATCCTGAACCCAATCGTGAAATGGCTGCTTTTTTATCTTTAAGATCTTTCACGGTCTCAAAAGTTGATTTTGCAGCAACATGAATCCCCCAAATCAAAGGTGATTGTACGTAGATCTGAACAATTTTACTTGGATTTCCTGCTGCAATATCTTTCAGAATACCTTCCGTCAGAATAACGGCAATGTCAGCTTCATCATTGCGAAGCATCTGACACATTTTACCGGTTCCTTCCGGAATGTCTTTCCATTGTAAATCAATATTTTCGGCTTCAAATTCACCATTTTCAATGCACATTTGCCATGGTAAATTGAAGTGCTCAGGAACACCTACAATTTTTACAGTTTTCATTCTAAGTTTAGTTTAAGTTGGTTAAGAGTATTCTAAGTGTATTGGGTGGGGTATTAATTTTTTAATAAATCGGTTCTGTGTTTGTCTGATAAACAAGGTTCGGCAAATTCAATTATAGCATTTGCTTCGTATTCTGATAATAAGTTTTTTACAATCGAATAATCGGTATTTTTTGCAATTTCGACTGCAAGAAAGGTATCGTTTAATGCTTCTGACAAACAATTGATTGCTTTTAATTTTTCGCGTATGATTTCTTTATCAAATTCTTTTTCAAGAATAAGAACCTGAACAATTGAGTTCCCTGAATGTTCTATGGTTTCTTTGTGAATAAAACACTTTTCATTTTCATCATATTCTGCTCTAAAGATATCATCTGTAGCAATTAAAGGACCGAAAAAGGGAATGTTATCCAGTTTAAAAAGACCTTTCTCTGAATCTAAAATTTCTGCCCACATGGTTTCCGACACTATTTCTTCCAGGTAAGTACTGTAGTATTTGAACAGTATTTTTTTATGTGTTTCTGCCATTATTTCATTTTATATTTTATTGCAACTTCTATTAATTGATCTGATCGATCACCGCTTTCAAAGGCGATATTACAATGCGATAACCGTCAGGATCTAAGAACATTTTTCCATTCTCGTTCCAGAAAGGGTTGGTTGCAGTTAAGATTGAGATGTTATTGCGTTCAATTCTGTCTATCAATTCGTTGTAGTCAATAATTGACTTTGGATAAAGCACAATTACATCATCTTCATCAAATGTATGATTTGCTTTTACTTTTGATTGTGTAAATTCAAAATGCCAGTCGGATTGTGGCATTCCAAGAAATACACCATCGTAATCTTTATGTTTCTCAAAGCTGCCCAAGAGTTCAAAACCAAGGACATTGATATAAAAATTAGCTATTTTTTCAATATTATCGGTATGTCGGGCAACTCTTAAAAACATAATTTTAGGATCTTATTTGATTAATATGATGTTCTAAATGTTCTACATAATCAGTCATTAAAAACTTTAAATCAATTACAGATGCATCGCTTAAAATGATCTCATAATTCAAAGCTTTTTCATCCACATTCTTCATGATCCTTACAATTTGACGGTTGATAGAAAACCAAAGTTGTGTGAGATCATTAATGTCCATGGTTTGATACTGATTTAAATTTACCAGATCCATTTGATTGTAAGGTCTGTGATAATAAGGTTTTTCCAGATAATTAATTTCTGTAAAACGAACCAGATTATGAATTCCTGAATCAACCAAATGTCCGATAACTTCTTTTTTTGACCATTTCCCGGGGTTTTTAGCTTCCAAAATTTCACTTTTCAGAGAAGGGAAATAAGCCGAATTATCCTTCAGTAATTTTTCAAACTTTAAAATAGCATTTTCCATGAATAATCTAATTTCTGAATGGATTATAGTATTGAATTAATTTCCTGCCAGTTTATCAAGGGTATACGCAATAAGTGCATCAACCGCTTTATAAGGATCCTCACTGAAAGTTCCCGAAGCACGATTGGCGATAATTGCATTTAACGAAAGCGCATTATGTCCTAAAAGAGCAGAAAGTCCGTATATCGCTGCAGTTTCCATTTCTAAATTGGTAATTCTTTGTTCGTCAAAACTAAAATTATCCATTTTACTATTTAATTCCTGATCCTGGATGTTCAAGCGTAAAACACGTCCTTGTGGTCCGTAAAAACCTCCGGCTGTAGCAGTGATTCCTTTGAACATTTGATCCGATTCAATAATTTTTTCCAGCTTTTCAGAACAAGCGATAGCATAAGGTTTTCCTTTTTTAGCATCCCAGTTCGTATGCTTGATGAAAGCTTCTTCGATATCAGCATTCGAAACTTCATCAATTAAGTAGGAGCGAAGCATGTTATCAAGTCCCAATCCGTATTTAGACATTACAAAACTGTCTACAGGAATATCGGTTTGTAAAGAACCTGAAGTTCCAATTCGTATAATATTCAAAGAAGTCAGATTTTCTTTTGGCTGACGTGTTTCAAAATCGATGTTTACCAAAGCATCAAGTTCGTTTATTACAATATCAATATTGTCAGGACCAATTCCCGTTGACATTACCGATATTCTTTTTCCTTTATAGATTCCGGTTTGGGTTTTAAATTCTCTTTTTTGTGTAGAATATTCAATAGAATCAAAAAACTGGGTGATTTTTTCAACTCTGTTTTGATCTCCTACGAAAATAATATCGTGCGCAATATGTTCAGGACGAAGGTTTAAATGGTAAACACTCCCGTCCGGATTAAGTATTAATTCTGAATTTTGTATCATTTTTTTTAAGGTTCTAAGTTTTTTTAAAGGTACTAAGACTCTAAGGTCCTGAGGTACTAAGTTTATTTGTTTCAAGTTTCAAGTTTCAGGTTGCTTTAACTTGAAACCTGAAACTTGAAACATTTCATCCGCCAACTCTTTTAGTTTTAAATCCTTTAGCTTTAAGGATTTCCATAATTTTATCCCGATAATCTCCCTGAATAATTATAGAGGCGTCTTTAAAAGTTCCGCCAACACTAAGTTTGGTTTTAATTTCTTTAGCCAATACTTTGAAATCTTCGTCTGATCCTTCGTAGCCTTCAATTATGGTAGTGGCTTTTCCTTTTCGTTTTTCGAATTTGCAAATCATAGGTTCCTTTTGGATATAAAGAACATGATCTTGTTCCTGAATCTCTTCAGGTTCATTGGATTCGACATGATCCGGAAACAAATTTTTTAATTGATCTTGTAAGTCCATAATTTTTATGCTAAAAAATAAATGCTAATTAAAGAAAGTATGTAAAAACCAAATTCCAAATCCCAATGATGAGTTTGGGATTTGGAATTTTTAAATTTTGGAATCTAATTTAGGTTTATTTCTTGATTAAACCTAAATCTACCAAGCGTTCGTATAAATAATCTCCAGCTGTAATATCTTCGAATTTCTTAGGATTCTCTGCATCAATACAGTTTTCCAAACAATCCAGCTTCATATCGCTTACCGGATGCATAAAAAACGGAATGGAATAACGAGAGGTTCCCCATAATTCTCTAGGTGGGTTAACTACCTGATGAATAGTTGATTTTAACTTGTTGTTTGTATGTCTTGATAACATATCTCCAACATTAATCACCAACTGATCGTCTTCAGCAATAGCATCAATCCATTCACCATCGTGATTCTGAACCTGTAATCCTTTACCCTGAGCACCCATTAATAAGGTAATTAAATTGATATCACCATGAGCAGCCGCGCGAATTGCATTTTCCGGCTCAGTAGTGATAGGCGGGTAGTGGATTGGTCTTAAAATAGAGTTTCCGTCTTTCGCATACTGATCGAAATAAAACTCATCCAGACCTAAATGTAAAGCTAAGGCTCTTAATACATAAACACCTGTTTTCTCAAGCATTTGATACGCCTCTTTACCTACAACATTAAAACGAGGTAATTCCGTAACATTTACGTTCTCAGGATACTCTGCTGCATATTTAGAAGAAGCATCCACGTACTGGCCAAAATGCCAGAATTCTTTTAAATCTCCCTCTTTGCGTCCTTTAGCATGTTCTTTTCCAAAAGATACATAACCTCTTTGTCCGCCAATACCGGGAATTTCATAATTATGCTTAGTTTCTACTGGCAAAGCGAAAAATTTTCTAATTTCGCTATAAAGCTCGTCTACCAACTGGTCGTCTAAAAAGTGACCTTTTAGGGCTACGAAGCCAATGTTTTCAAATGCACTGCCGATTTCATTTACAAATTTTTGTTTACGTTTCGGGTCGTCCGAAAGGAAATCACGTAAGTCTACACTAGGAATGTTTTGCATACTTTACATTTTTATTTAAAGATAAAAGGCGTTGTAAAACCTTTCAGTAACAAAGGTAGAGAATATTTTAGAATTCAATTTTAAAAGTTATACTAAAATTAAAATTTTCTAACAAAAAGCTATAAAATTGTTATATTTTTCTATATTTGAAATACTAAAAACTAACCGCTAATGATCTTTTACAGACAAGACCTAACTGACACTCAATTATTAGACTTATATAAAAAAATTCTCAAACCCCGATTAATCGAAGAAAAGATGCTCATCTTAATTCGTCAGGGGAAAGTTTCTAAATGGTTCTCCGGAATAGGGCAAGAGGCCATCGCAGTAGGAGTGACCTCTGTTTTAGATGATTCAGAATATGTGTTGCCTATGCACCGAAATCTAGGCGTTTTTACCAGCAGAAATATTCCGCTACATCGTTTATTCTCGCAATGGCAGGGAAAAGCAAACGGTTTTACAAAAGGAAGGGACCGCAGTTTTCACTTTGGCACTCAGGAATACAATATTATCGGTATGATTTCGCATTTGGGTCCGCAACTTGGAATCGCAGACGGAATTGCACTGGCGCATAAACTTAAAAAAGAGAATAAAATAACAGCAGTTTTTACAGGTGAAGGCGCTACCAGTGAAGGTGATTTTCATGAAGCGCTGAATATAGCTGCCGTGTGGAAACTACCTGTCATGTTTGTAATTGAAAACAACGGTTACGGGTTATCTACACCAACAAACGAGCAGTATTTTTGTGAAAACCTGGCAGATAAAGGAATAGGTTATGGTATAGAGAGTCATATTATTGATGGAAATAATATAGTGGAAATCTATAATAAACTGGCACAACTGAAAGAAGAAATGCAGAAAGATCCACATCCGGTTTTGCTGGAGTTTAAGACTTTCAGAATGCGTGGCCATGAAGAAGCGAGTGGTACCAAATATGTTCCGCAGGAGCTAATGGATGAATGGGCAGCCAAAGATCCCGTAGCGAATTACAAAAAGTATTTAATAGAAACCGGTGTTCTGACTACTGAATTTGACGAACAATTGCACAGTTCCCTTAAACAGGAAATTGATGAAAACTGGGCCATGGCAAATGCAGAGCCGGAAATCGTTCCGGATTATAGTGGTGAATTAGAAGATGTTTATAAACCTTTTGTTTATGAGGAAGTTAAATCTGATTCTGAAATAGCTAATATTAGATTTATTGATGCCATCAGCAGCAGTTTAAAACAATCGATGGAACGGCATGAGAATCTGGTGATAATGGGGCAGGATATCGCCGAATATGGCGGTGCCTTTAAAATTACGGATGGATTTGTGAAGTTGTTCGGGAAAGAACGTGTACGAAATACCCCAATTTGTGAGAGTGCAGTAGTTTCTGCCGGAATGGGACTGTCAATCAACGGCTGTAAGGCTATTGTCGAAATGCAGTTTGCCGATTTTGTTTCTACAGGTTTTAATCCGATCGTAAACTTGCTGGCCAAATCACATTATCGTTGGGGAGAAAAGGCCGATGTCGTGGTACGAATGCCATGTGGCGGTGGAACTCAGGCAGGACCTTTTCATTCACAGACCAATGAAGCATGGTTTACCAAAACTCCGGGACTGAAAGTTGTTTATCCGGCCTTTCCGTATGATGCAAAAGGATTATTGAATACTTCTATAAATGATCCAAATCCGGTACTGTTTTTCGAACACAAACAATTGTATCGCAGCGTTTATCAGGATGTTCCTGTAGATTATTACACTATCCCGTTAGGAAAAGCAGCTTTATTGAAAGAGGGGAACTCTGTTACTATTATTGCTTTTGGTGCCACGGTTCATTGGGCATTAGAAACGCTGAATAAAAATCCTGAAATAAAAGCGGATTTAATCGATTTAAGAACGTTACAGCCTTTGGATACCGAAACTATTTTTAATTCGGTTAAAAAGACAGGAAAAGTAATCATTTATCAGGAAGATACTTTGTTTGGAGGTATTGCGAGTGATATTTCGGCCTTGATTATGGAAGAATGCTTTGAACATTTAGACGGTCCTGTAAAAAGAGTAGCCAGTTTAGATTCACCTATTCCGTTTACCAAAGCATTGGAGGATCAGTTTTTAGCTAAAAATCGATTTGAAGATGTTTTATTAGAATTATTGAAATATTAATTACAAATAACAAATAGTTTTGCATAAAGAACATTTTTTTTATCTTTAAACCATAAAAAATATAACTTATGAAAAAACTGTTTGTTTCAATTTTTGCAATCACGGTACTTTTTTCCTGTAATAAGAATGGGAAGTCAGAGAGCGACAAAGCATTAGATACAAAATTCGACGCTTATAAGGATCGTTTTGTTACTGATTTATGGAAGATTAACCCGGGCTGGGCTTCGGCTGTTGGTTATCATAAACTGGATAGTGTTTTGGTTGTTCCGGATGCTGCTGAGGAAAAAAGACAACTTGATTTTGTTAATTCTGAATTGGATTCTTTAAAACAATTTAAACTTGAGGATTTGTCGGATAACAATAAGACAGATTTTCAAATGATAAAAAATCAGTTGGAAGCTACTGTTTTTAATATTAAAGAAGTAAAATCTTCTCAGTGGAATCCTTCTGAATATAATGTTTGTGGAGCTTTTGCGGAAATCTTAAATGGTAAATACGATTCATTAGAAGTTCGTTTACGTGCTTTCAACGCTAAAATGAATAATGTTCCTGCATTTTATGAAGCAGCCAAAAAGAATATTAAAAACCCAACAGTTGAACATACAGAGCTTGCTATAGCGCAAAATTTGGGCGGTTCTACCGTTTTTGACGTTGACTTGGCTGCGGCTCTGGAAAAAAGTAAATTAACTGCTGCCGAGAAAAAAGAAATGCTCGATAAGGGAATCGTTGCTAAAAAAGCAGTCGCAGATTATGCTGATTGGTTAAAGAAGCTAGACAACAAAACACCACGTTCTTTCAGACTTGGATCGGAATTGTTTGCTAAAAAGTTCAATTTCGATATCCAATCAAGCTATACAGCAGAGGAAATCTTCAAAGTTGCCGTAGATCATAAAAAAGATTTGCACGAAAAAATGTTTGTTTTGGCTGATAAACTTTGGAAAAAATACAAAGGAAATGAACCAAAGCCTGCTGATAAACTGGATTTAATCAAACAAGTAATTGATAAAATCTCTTTACAGCATACTACACCAGAGAAATTCCAGTCTGAAATTGAAAAACAAATTCCGGAATTAACAGCGTATGTTAAAGCAAAAGATTTACTGTATATCGATCCTTCAAAACCACTTGTAGTTCGTAAAGAGCCAGCTTATATGGCAGGAGTGGCAGGAGCTTCTATTTCGGCTCCCGGACCTTATGATAAAAATGCCAACACCTATTATAATGTGGGAAGCATGTCAGGCTGGACGGCTGAAAATTCAGAAAGTTACCTGCGTGAATACAACGATTATATCCTTCAAATTTTAAACATTCACGAAGCTGTTCCGGGACATTATACTCAATTGGTGTACAGCAATCAATCGCCAAGTATCATTAAATCTATTTTAGGAAATGGTGCTATGGTAGAAGGCTGGGCTGTGTATGCAGAGAAAATGATGTTGGAAAGCGGATATAAAAACTCTGATGAGATGTGGTTAATGTACTATAAATGGAACTTGAGAGCTACTTGTAATACCATTTTGGACATTAGTGTACATACTAAAAATATGTCTAAAGAAGCGGCTTTGGATTTATTAACTAAAGAAGCTTTCCAGCAACAAGCTGAGGCAGATGGGAAATGGAAACGTGTAACTTTATCACAAGTACAATTGTGTTCTTATTTTACAGGATACACCGAAATCTATAATTTAAGAGAAGAACTTAAAAAGAAAGAAGGAGATAAATTCAATTTGAAGAAGTTTCACGAGAAATTCTTGAGTTTTGGAAGTGCTCCGGTGAAATATATCAAAGAATTAATGTTGTCTGAGGAATAGACAGCAACAATTACGGCCGATTTTAAACTTATAGAATCGTCGTTTGTAAGATTTTGTTTTATTAAGTGTAAAACATTTTTTTGAGAACTGCGTCCTAATGGATGCAAAGTAAAAAGACTAACAGTTTATTTAACCGTTAGTCTTTTTTATTTTGAGGTTTAAATAGTAATTTATGTAAATCCGACAGGTTTTTAAAACCTGTCGGATTTGTTTTATAGGTTAAATTCTATTTTTATTTAAATTTTATTTCGACTTCGACTCTAATTCAAACAATTGCATCTGACTTTTCAAGCGGTCAATGAGTAAATTCATCATCCTTTTGTTGAGACTGGAGGAGTTTTGAATATAAGTTTCGTATTCTTCAAGGGTAAAAAGCGCCATTACGATTCCTTTTAGAGAATTTCTAAACTTAATATCTTTTTGAATGGAGTTTTCGATGGTTTGGAGTTTCTTTTCTACCGTGTACGAGTAAAAATCAGCTTTATTTTTGTTGACATAGTTAATGAAAACCGCAACAAATAAATCGTTCTGAAGTTTTAAAATGGGTCTAATGGTTTGATTTTGAAACAACTCATCCGCAGAAGATTGAGCACTTATGGTTCCTAAAGTTTCGCCTCTGAATTCTTTTAAAAAAGTGTCTCTTGCTTCCATGTTTTTTCTTTAAATTTAGAAAAAAATCCGATACAATTTTTTCTATTTAAGCTAAAAATGATGCAATTCCTTATTATTTTAAACTCCTGAACTTTGTTTGAAATGAATTTGCATTTTAAAACTTCAAAAATGATCAAAAAAATTATACTTTTTTCTTTATTGGCTCTTGTTCTAATTTCTTGTAATTCAAAAGAAAATAAAGAAGAGTACAAACATGCTGTTTATCGCGCGGTTCACAAAGGCGATACAGCAGTCTTAGACATTCGTATAAACAACAAGCGGTTTTTCGGCCGTTATGAAGTATTCTACCATAAAATTGGTAAAGATTCCGGGGATGTAAGAGGAGATATAAAAGGAGACACGTTAAGAGGGGATTATTTATTTAAATTTTATTTCGACTTCGACTCTAATTCAAACAATTGCATCTGACTTTTCAAGCGGTCAATGAGTAAATTCATCATCCTTTTGTTGAGACTGGAGGAGTTTTGAATATAAGTTTCGTATTCTTCAAGGGTAAAAAGCGCCATTACGATTCCTTTTAGAGAATTTCTAAACTTAATATCTTTTTGAATGGAGTTTTCGATGGTTTGGAGTTTCTTTTCTACCGTGTACGAGTAAAAATCAGCTTTATTTTTGTTGACATAGTTAATGAAAACCGCAACAAATAAATCGTTCTGAAGTTTTAAAATGGGTCTAATGGTTTGATTTTGAAACAACTCATCCGCAGAAGATTGAGCACTTATGGTTCCTAAAGTTTCGCCTCTGAATTCTTTTAAAAAAGTGTCTCTTGCTTCCATGTTTTTTCTTTAAATTTAGAAAAAAATCCGATACAATTTTTTCTATTTAAGCTAAAAATGATGCAATTCCTTATTATTTTAAACTCCTGAACTTTGTTTGAAATGAATTTGCATTTTAAAACTTCAAAAATGATCAAAAAAATTATACTTTTTTCTTTATTGGCTCTTGTTCTAATTTCTTGTAATTCAAAAGAAAATAAAGAAGAGTACAAACATGCTGTTTATCGCGCGGTTCACAAAGGCGATACAGCAGTCTTAGACATTCGTATAAACAACAAGCGGTTTTTCGGCCGTTATGAAGTATTCTACCATAAAATTGGTAAAGATTCCGGGGATGTAAGAGGAGATATAAAAGGAGACACGTTAAGAGGGGATTATCATTTTATCTCTAATGGCGGAAACTGGAAGAGAGTTCCTTTAGCCTTGCTAAAAAAAGACAATAAACTGTTCTTAGGAAAAGGAGTAATCGGAATTTATTTTAATCTTCCGCTTTTTATGCCTGAAGTACCAATCGAGTATGATGAGTCAGAATTTGTTTTTGAAAAAGTTAAGGAGTAGTTTTTTGTTTATTTGTTTCAGGTTTCAGGTTTCACGTTGTTATTAGGTTTATTGACGAAGTCAAAAACCTGAAACCTGAAACGTGAAACGTGAAACAAAACTTTTCTTAATCAAATCTACCAATCTTCGAAGGCAGTTCAAATATCTCAAGATCGAAATATTCTACAGATGCCATTACGTGATCAAAAATATCGGACATAATATATTCGTAATTGGCCCAGCGTTTATCGCTCGAAAAAGCATAAATTTCTAATGGAACTCCATTCGCAGTCGATTGCAGTTGACGGCACATCATGTGCATGTCTTTGTTTAAACCGGGATGTGTCACCAAATATTGCATGATATATTTGCGAAACAATCCTAAATTGGTCATGTTTCGGCCATTAAGTGCCAACGTTTTATCAACTCCGCGTATCTCATTGTATTTGTCGATTTCGGCTTGTCTGGTCTCGATATAAGAAGAAATCAATTGCACTTTTTTCATCTGATTCAAATCTTCGTCATTCAAAAAACGAATGCTGCTGCTTTTGATCAAAACGTGTCTTTTAATACGTCGACCGTCAGATTTCTGCATACCGCGCCAGTTCTGAAAAGAATCAGAACTCAAAGCGTAGGTTGGAATTGTGGTAATCGTGTTGTCAAAATTTCGAACCTTAACGGTTGTCAGGTTAATTTCGATTACATCACCATCAGCTCCGAATTTATCCATCGTAATCCAGTCGCCAATACGAACCATGTCATTTATCGCAACCTGAACGCTTGAAACAAACCCGAGAATAGTATCTCTGAAAATCAAGATAATAATAGCCGAAAGTGTCCCTAAGATAGTCAGTAATTCACCTTGTTTGATTCCGAATAACTTCGAAATAATAATGGCAACCCCAAAAATCCAGAGAACAATCATAATAACCTGAACAAAACTGTCGATTGGTTTGTCGCTGTATTCCGGTTTTTGCTTTAAATAATCACGTAAAGCATTAAAAATGGTGCGGGTAATCCACAATCCCAACAAAACGATATAAACGCCCACTATTTTTCCAAAAACAGACTCCCAATATTCATATTTGTCCAGAATAATCGGAACAGCCTTGTAAATAAAGAAAAACGGAATTAAATAGGCCGTGTATTTTGTGGTTTTATTGTGAATGAGGTAATCGTCAAATTTTGTTTTGGTACGCTGCGCAAAGACGGCGGTTAGCGTAACCAAAACAAACTTTGCAAAATAATAAATGGCATAAGCCAGTATTACCATAATCGCAATATTAAAGACTAGACTCACATAAGACGCAATATTACGGCTCATGCCCCAGTCTCTAAAAATAGGGTATAAAAAGTTGAATATTTTATCCAAAAGTCTAGGCATTATTCTCCAGGTATTTTTTCTCTATATAAAAAGTTCCAAACGGAATAAGTGACGCTATCTGTATAATTGCAAAAGTTTTTAAATCCCAGTTTTGAGGTTTTTTAAGTAAAATAGCCAACAATACATATCCGATAAACAAAACACCATGTGTCATTCCCAACGGACGTAATAAGGTATGATAAAGTTCAGGATTATTGGTTTTGATGAAAAGCATATTGGTAAACAATACTAAATAAGAGATTCCCTCTAAAATTGCAGTAACTTTGAAAATCTTGAGCATATTCTATTTTTTGAGTTTAATACTAGCAAAATTAAGTATTATCGTTGGTTTTTGCAGTATGAATCAGGAAAGTAATTTACTTTTACAATCTTAAACTTTGATAATGAGTAAACGCGATTTAAAAAAATATCTTGCCGAATTAGATAAGGAACAGCTCGAAGAGCAAATTATCGAATTGTATGAAAAGTTTAGTCCTGTAAAAGTGTACTACGATTTTGTCTTTAACCCTAAAGAAGATAAACTATTGCAGGAATGTAAAGTAAAGATTTCACACGAATACTTTCCGATCAAAAAAGCAGGAGCTAGGAAACGTCCGAAAGCAAAATTGAGACGTTCGGTAGCGCAGAAATACATCAAACATTTTATTTTGTTAGGAGTTGATCCTTTTGTTGTTGCTGATATTATGCTTTACAATATAGAAATAGCGCAAACTTATTCGTCTCAAAATCCGGTTAAGCAGGATTTATTCTGTAAAAGCATCTTCAATTCCTTTGAGCAGGCCGTGAATTTTTCGATTTCCAATGGAATTTTACCGGATTTTAAAGAAAGAATCATCACCATTCAACAAGAAACTCTTCAACAAAAATGGATAAATAGGTACGATTTTGAGGCAATTTTAGAGAAAATCGACTAATAAAGTGATTCTCATAAAAAATCTTATTTAAAAAAAACATTTATTTTAGGTTAAAATAAAGTGAAAAACTGTTTTTTCGGTGTATTTTTGCAAAAATCCAAAAATAAACAATGTCTCAAAACACTTTAGAAATAGAAAGAGAAGAGAAAAAAGAACTTTATGCATATCAAAAAGGCGATATTGATGCCATTTTTGATCGTTTAGACAACGCTCCTCCGAAACATCATTTATTATATCAATTGCCAACAGGTGGTGGAAAAACTGTGATTTTTTCCGAAATCGTTCGTCGTTATTTAGCTAATAATGATAAAAAAGTGGTGGTCCTGACACACCGTATCGAACTTTGTAAGCAAACCTCAAAAATGCTAAAAGGGTTTGGTGTTTCCAATAAAATCATTAACAGTAAAGTAAAAGAATTACCGGACCAAAACGATTTCTCTTGTTTTGTGGCCATGGTCGAGACTTTAAAAAACCGTATCAATGACGAAAAACTACATTTAGATAACATTGGTTTGGTTATTATTGATGAGGCACATTACAATTCATTCCGAAAATTATTAAACTCATTCAAAAATGCTTTTATTCTTGGAGTAACAGCGACGCCTTTGAGTTCAAATATAAAATTACCGATGCACCAGAGTTACAATGAACTTATTGTGGGTGATACCATTAGTTCATTGATTGACAAGGGATTTTTGGCTCGTGCAACAACCTATAGTTATGATGTTGGATTAACCTCTCTTAAAGTAGGTATTAACGGAGATTATACCGTAAAATCATCCGATGATTTGTATACGAATACCATCATGCAGGAAAAATTGCTGCACGCTTATACAGAACGCTCAATAGGTAAAAAGACCCTGATTTTTAATAATGGTATCCACACTTCGTTATATGTTTATGAAACATTTAGAGAAGCGGGTTATGACATCAGACACCTTGATAATACCAGCAGCTCAGAAGAGCGTAAGGATATTTTACAATGGTTCAAAAAAACACCGGATGCGATTCTGACTTCTGTGGGAATCTTAACAACAGGTTTTGATGAACCAACGGTTGAAACGATTATTTTGAACAGAGCGACTAAGTCATTAACGCTTTATTATCAGATGATTGGTCGTGGATCCCGTAAATTACCCGGAAAAGACGAATTTACAGTAATCGATCTGGGGAATAACGCTGCACGTTTTGGTTTATGGAGTGAGCCGGTAAACTGGCAGCACATCTTTAAATCGCCTGAATTTTATTTAGAGAATCTTCGTGATGATACTGAGATTGAAATGTACTTTAAATACAGTATGCCGCCGGAATTGCGTGCTAAATTCAGTAAAACCGCCGATGTAACTTTTGATGTTGATGAAGAGCACAAGTTAATTATCAAACAAAATTTACGTTCAAAAGTGGTTTTAGACAAATCATTAGAACAGCATGCTTCCATGTGTGTGGACAATACAGAAACGCTACAAGAAGCAAAATCATTAGGAAAAGAACTTGATGATGATATAGAATGCCGTATCAAACGTTTTGCAAAATGTTTGAGTCAGTGTAGTAAAAACTACCGCGAATGGCTTCTTGACGATTATAAAAAGAACCTGACGTTATTAATAGGTAAGAAGTATCGTGAAAAAATCATGAACGAGCCGGACGAATAGAAAAATTTTGTTTCAGGCTTAAGGTTTCAGGTTTTTTTGGAATCTAAACAAAATTATATTCTTAAAAGGAGAAATAGCATTTTAGAGTAATTCATTCTATTGCGATTTCTCCTTTGCAAATTACCAGAAACTCATTTTTAAGTTATCAAAGCAACCTGAAACTTGAAACCAATAAAAACAAAATAAACAAAATAAAAAGATGTCTAAACAATTCTCATCATTCGGAATTTCAGCACCAATTTTAAAAGCATTAGGCGAATTGAACATTGTCGAACCAACAGAAATTCAACAAAAAACAATTCCATTACTTCTGGCTGAAACTCAGGATGTAGTTGGTTTAGCCAAAACAGGAACCGGTAAAACCGCAGCTTTCGGATTGCCGTTGCTGCAGTTAGTTGATACTGAATCTCCTGTTGTTCAGGCTGTCATTTTAGTTCCAACGAGAGAACTTGGACAGCAAATCTTTAGAAATTTAGAAGATTTTGGAAAACATATTCCAAATATTTCTATTGCTTCAATTTGTGGAGGAATTCCAATAAAACCACAAATTGAGCGATTAACACAACCTACACAAATAGTTGTAGCTACACCGGGACGTTTAATTGATTTGATTCAGCGCAAAGCGATTGATTTAAAACAAACTTCTTATTTAGTGCTGGATGAAGCCGATGAAATGGTTTCGATACTTAAAGAAAGTTTGGACGAAATCATTGCTGAACTTCCCAAAAAACACCGTACTTTATTGTTTTCGGCTACTTTACCGGGAACAATCAAACAACTGATTCAGAACTATTTGAATAAAAATGTAGTTCAGGTTAGCGCAAATATGGAAACTGCAGGTAATCAAGGAATTGATCACGAATATATTGTAGTGGATCCAATTGAAAAACTGGATGTTTTAATGCATTTCCTGAATTCAAAAGAGGGAGAACGCGGTATTATTTTCTGTAAAACCAAAGCAGCAGTCAATAAATTGGCAAAGAATTTAGCGATCAATCGTTTTTCTTCAGGAGCACTTCACGGCAGTTTGTCGCAAGGAATACGTGACAGAATCATGGAGCAATTTCGTGAAGGACATATCAATATATTAGTGGCTACAGATTTGGCAGCCAGAGGAATTGATGTAAAAGAGATTTCTTATGTGGTGAATTATCACTTACCTGACACTTATGAAAACTACGTTCACCGAAGCGGAAGAACGGCAAGGGCAGGAGCAAAGGGGCTTTCACTAACGGTTTTGCAGGAGGAAGAAGTAGTAGAAATTCCCGAATTTGAAGCAGAATTAGGAATTAAATTTACCAAATTCCAAAAACCGTCGGCTTTAAGTCTTGAAGAAAACAATATGCTTTTATGGGCCAAGCAGATTTTCAAAACAAAGCCCAATCATGATATGTCAACCGATCTGAAAACGAAGGTAAAGACTGTTTTTCATCATCTGACTAAAGACGAATTAATTGAAAAATTGATGGCCAGTTATGTTTTACAGAACAAAGTTGAAGTCACCGAAAAACCTGTTAAAAAATTCAAAAAGTAATATTCCGGCCGATTAACTTTGCTAATTTATGTTGTATATTTATAAGGTAATTTCACTATAATCCCAGTTAATATACAGCATATATGAAGATAGTCATCATAGGAGGTGGTTTTGCAGGAATCAATCTTGCAAAAGAGCTTGTTAACCATCCTCAGATACAGGTAACTCTTGTAGATAAGAACAATTATAACTTTTTTCCACCACTTATATATCAGGTTGCTACGGCTTTTTTAGAACCCTCAAGTATCAGTTATCCGTTTAGAAAATTCTTTGCTGGTAAAAAGAATCTTGAGTTTCGTTTAGGAGAATTGCTTTCTGTGGTTCCGGCCGAGAATAAAATTATTCTGAACAACGGAGAATTAACATACGATCATTTAGTTTTTGCAACCGGTGCTGAAACGAGTTATTTTGGAATGGAAAATGTAATGAAAAACGCCATTCCGATGAAAACGCTAAACGATGCCATCGAAATGCGTAATGCACTGCTTAAAAACCTTGAAAAAGCAGCAATTACCAAAGACATGCGTAAACGACGCAAATTATTAACTATCGTTGTTGCTGGAGGAGGCCCGACAGGTGTGGAAGTATCCGGAATGTTTGCCGAAATGCGCAAAAGTATTCTGTTAAAAGAATATCCGGAATTAGAAACATCAGCCAGTAATGTGTATTTGGTCGATGGGGGAGACGCACTCCTTTCGCCTATGAGTAAAGCTTCTCAGGAGGATACTCTGGATGCACTTACCAAACTTGGTGTTGTGGTAAAACTTCAAACACGTGTTGTTGACTATGTTGATGATACCGTTCATTTTGCAAATGGAGAAACAATTAAAACCAAAAACCTGATTTGGGCTGCCGGAGTTTCTGCTAAAATTTTTGAAGGAATCCCGGCAGAAAGTTATGGACGTGGAAAACGTATGGCGACAGATCAGTACAATAAAGTAAATGGTTTGACAAATATTTACGCTATTGGTGACACAGCCATCACAGCCGGTGATAAAAATTTCCCGGACGGGCATCCGCAAGTAGCGCAGGTGGCTATTCAGCAAGGATTAAATTTAGCCAAGAACTTTAAAGCAATGGTTCAAAACAAACCTTTAAAAGCATTTATGTACAATGACAAAGGTTCTATGGCGATTATTGGAAAAAATAAAGCTGTTGTAGATTTACCAAGTCCAAAATGGCATTTTAAAGGATTCTTTGCCTGGTTTATTTGGTTATTTGTTCATTTGATGTCTTTGATTACCTATAGAAACAGATTGAATACCTTCTGGAACTGGATGATTGCTTATTTCGCAAAAGATCAGTCTCTAAGAATGATTATCAGACCGGATAAAAGATCTTAGAGAATAAATCCCAATCTTTTAAATTCCAAGGAGAAAAAAGATACAAACTATACTAAAATAAAAAGCCAGAATCATAATAGAATCTGGCTTTTTTATGCTCAATCAAATACTCACAATTCATTGAATTTGGAATTTAAAAATTGGAGTTTAATAATCTTTAGTGACCAATCGTAATATCATCTTCCTCGGACAATTCTACTTTTTGTTTGATAGAAGGTTTGCTGATATTTAAAAAAATAAAAGCGGTAAGAGTAGTAGTGGTCATAATAGCTACCATTGGAGCTACAGAATCTTTAACGAAAACTCCAACAGCAAACGAAGCCAAAGCCCCAATACCCAACTGAATAGCCCCCATTAATGCTGAAGCACTTCCAGTATTTTTAGCAAAAGGTGCCAGAGTAAGTCCGGCGGTATTTGGATTCGAAATTCCCAGACATGCCAGAAATAAAAACAACATTCCGATAGTTTGATACAATCCCAAAAGGTCATTTAAAGCCAGAATTAGAAAAAGGATACTAATAACAGACTGTGAAATCAATGCTCCAAAGATCATCTGTTCACTAGAATATTTCTTCAATAATAGGGAGTTTAACTGACTTGAGCCAATAAAACTTAACGACATAAAAGCAAAAATCCAACCGTAAGTCTTGGCATCAACGTGGTAAATGTCCATGAAAATGATAGGCGAGGCCGCAACGTATGAAAATAAGCCAGAAAAAGCGATTGCACCTGTAAAGGCGTAAGTGTAAAACTGAGGCTCTTTAAAAACGCTGATAAAATTAGTGATAATCGGTTTTGGCTTTAAAGATATTGAAGTATCAGGCTTGTAAGTATTTGGTAAACCAATTTGTGATGCAATTAATATAGCAATTCCCATACACATTAGGATAAAAAATACGGTATGCCAACCATAATCTTCTGTAACATAACCTCCAATTGTTGGTGCCAGCATAGGAGAAAGTCCAACAACAAGCATTAATAAAGAGAATACTTTTGGAATGTCTTTTACAGGAAACAAATCACGAACCATCGCTACAGAAGCCACTGTGGCAGCACAACTACCAATGGCCTGAACAAATCGTAAAAGGATAAACGAATCAATATTAGTTACATAAATACATCCCAAAGAAGCCAGAATATAAACCATCAAACCTATAAACAAAGGTTTTTTTCGGCCAAAACGATCCAATAATGGTCCGTATAATAATTGTCCTGCTGAAATTCCGATAAAATAACTGGATAAACTCATGGATACTTTTGCTACCGAAGTGTGCAAATCCTTTGCTATACCTGAGAAACCAGGAAGATACATGTCTATTGAAAATGGGCCGAGTGCTGTTAAAGAACCTAAAATAAGGATAAGGGTAATGTATTTTTTTGTTGTCATTTTCTTAAAAAATTGCTTTTCATTTTTTGCAAAGGTAAAGATTTCATATCTTGTAGTGTAATTTAAACGTTTTTTAATAAAACGTTTAATTAGGTTACGCATTAATTGAACTATAAAAAAGCATTATTAACACTAATCTTAAATCAAAAATTATGAAAAATTACATTTTAGTATTCGCGCTTATTTTTACCACAATTTCATTTGCACAAACCATTACGTCCAAAAAAGAAGAAGCAAATGTAGAGCAGTACGCATTGCTGCAAAAAGTAAACAAATATTACCCGGACATTACTTTAAACAAAACCGTTACCAATTTTTATGCAGATGGCAATATTATTGACACGCATCAGGAGTTTGATTTGACAACTTCAAAATTTTCTAGCTACAAAATCGGACTTGAGCCGGATAACAAAAAATTGCTGTTTGAATACGTTTCTGATGAAACCGGAAAAGTTTACGGAGACGTAACCATTTTTAAAGGAAATGCATTGCGAACTACTTTCAATGAAAAAAATAATGAAATTAGCGTATCGCTGAACGGAAAACCAGTTTACCTGAAAAAGATAAAACAAAACTAAAACAATAGATTTTAGACTAAAAATTTAAATCAAACAGAAGCATTCGCTACGGTGAATGCTTTTTTGTTTTATAGAGGCTGTCCCAATACCAAGTGACTAAAATTAGCCACAGATTAGAAAGATTTTCACAGATTTTTTTTAATTGCGTATAAAATAGGTGTGAATCTGTAAAATCAGTGGCAAAAAACATTCTTAATACGTGTAAAGGATAGTCATATTGTTTTATATTTGAAGCTGATTGAATTACAAATACTTTTAAATCAAAATGAAGAAAATTTTCGTATTCTTATTAATGATTGTTTCTATAGCGTCCTATTCGCAAACCAATCGATTTACCGGAACCTGGAGCACTGAAAATTGTAAAACCTGCAGCAAAGAATATGTCCTGAAAATTAATATGGCGCAATCCAATAATAAAATATTTGGAACGGCCGAGATTACGAGCGACAATCAGAAATTTGTAAGCGGTGTTATGGAAGTTACGGGTAATGTATACGCGCTTGGCGAAAAAGCTCAAATTACCATTAAAGGCAAAGACGGTTCCGCAGGTGCCGTTTTATTTGCAAAGGATGATGTTTTACAATTCTCAAAAAGAGGCGGTGACGACTTAGTTCCCAAAGAAACGGTTCTGACCAAGTTGTACGAGTAGAACTATTTACCACATAGTCCCGATGCATCGGGATATTTCTATAAAAGAGTATTAAAAGAAAAACGTTTCTTACACATAGTAGTCTTTGTATGTTTTAGATAAGTGAAACGTCTTTTATGAGAGTGTTAAACCTATGTTTTTTTGGGTACCATGAAGTGGAAGAGAATAATATTATGTAAAATAGAACGTGTGAAATTATTATGATACAAGAATTGAATAATTGAAAAAGTTGGAATTTCAAGATCGACATTTTATAGAAAGTTAAAGACAAAAACCTTTACGTTGGATGAAATCCCGGAAATTGCCAAAATTTCTTTGTCCGGATGAGTTTTATATGCTGGAATTAAAAACAGAAATTGAACAAGCTAAAAATGATATTGATGCTGGTCGAATAATTACACATGACAAAACGCTTCAAAAAATGAATGAAAGAAAGAATATTTTTTAAAGGATGTATCACAGGCTGTAAATTCAGTTTATAAAATTTAGAAGTTTAGTTGAGATAATCCTGTCAAATATTATGGATGTAATTTTGCAGTATTTGAAAAATAATTTTCAAAATAATATTTTACGAGGATCTCAGCAAACAGGAATTAGCATGATATTTTTTAAACGACGTATCATAGACTAAAATTATGTTTTATAGAATTTGCAAGTTTAGCTAATGATCTTGTTGAACAATATGGATGCAATTTTGCCGTATTTGAAAAATAAATTTCAAAATAATATTTTATGAGAATCTCAGCAAGCAGGGCTTAGCATGATATTGAAATTTTAGTTTCTGAATGTTTGCAATATTTACTAATGAGTATCATAGTCTGGCAACAAAGCAATTCATTAAAGAACCTGTAAAGGCTTTAAACGCCAATAAATTAGTGATTATTTATCCTATACAATTTGACCTATAATTTATATTATGTAAAATAGAAAATCTAGAGAATTACTCTACTGTGATTCATTATCCTTCGAATATTTTCGATAAAGATTATTCTAATGCAAAAGAATCGATTCTCAGTGCTACTCTGTGCATGTACTTTCACCAATCCATATAAATAACTAATTTAAATTGAGTTTCAAAATTGCAATGAGCTGTTTTAAAAGCTTTAAAATGGTTATATTTAAGATTTCTTTAAAATAATTATATTCTGTATGGGATGCTTTCATTCTAAGACATAATTTTCTTATTTTTACATTCGATACTTTAAAAAAAATATCAACCGTATGAATACAATTGCTGAGCATATTGCAGATTTTTTAAAAGAATACCCGCCATTTGATAATTTAACTTTTCAGGAATTATCAGATATTGCAACTAACATTCGTGTGATCAATTTAGAAAAACATGCAGTATTATTTCAAAACAATGACCTGCTTCATGACAGCTTTTATGTTGTTGCTTCAGGTATTGTAAATCTGACCACAATTGCTGATGCCGAGGAAACGATTATAAACAAATGTCATGAAGGAGATATTTTTGGCTTACGTCCGTTTTTTGCCAAGAATAACTATATGATGACGGCTAAAGCTCGTGAAGAAAGTATTATTTATGCTATTCCAATTGCAGTTTTCAGACCATTCGTAGCGAATAATTCGGATGTTTTGAATTTTCTCTTGGAGAGTTTTGCTGTAAATTCAAGACACGCAAAGGACAATGTACATTCTAACGGAAAATTAATTTCTGATACCGCTTTTTATGTAGATCAGCAATCTGAAATGCAATACATTCAGTCTTTGGCTTACAATAATTCGCCGTTAACAACTGAATCCAACCACATTATCAAAGATGTGGCTATTTTGATGACCGAATCATTGGTAGACAATATTGTGATCTGCGAAAAAAACAATCCAATTGGTATTGTAACCAATGCCGATTTATCGTCTAAAATTGCTACAGGCCGCTATCCTATCACTGAAACGATTGATAAGATTATGTCTTCGCCGGTAGTTACGGTTATTGAAAATGTTTCTTTGGCCGAAGCACAATTACTAATGTTGAAACACAACGTTACTCATTTATGTGTTACCAAAGACGGTACAAGTAAATCTGCTGTAAAAGGAATTATTTCCGAGCATGATCTAATTGTCGCACAAGCCAGTAATCCGGGTGTTTTGATTAAGGAAGTAAAACGTTCTCAATTACCAAAAGATCTAAAACAAATCCGCGATCGTTTGTCTGATTTAATTCAGAATTCGATTCAGAAAAATATTCCAATTTCGCATGTCAGCAATATTGCAAGCGAAATTAATCTGGCTATTATTAAACGTGCTGTCGAGCTGTCTATTTTAGATTTAGGCTCCCCTCCTGCTCGTTTTGCTTGGTTAAGTATTGGTAGTCAAGGGCGTAAGGAGCAGCTTTTACTTACGGATCAGGACAGTATTCTGATTTTTGAAGACGTGGCACCGGACAAGTACAGAGAGGTAAAAGATTACTTTTTAAGACTGGCTAAAAGAACAACTTCAATCTTAGAAAAAGTAGGTTACGAACTTTGTCCAAACGGACATATGGGGAGTAATATGCTTTGGTGTAAGTCATTGACTGATTGGACGAAACAATACAACAGCTGGATGAATACTCCAGGTGAAAATAGTAATGATTTGAGTAGTATTTTCTTTGATTATGAGATTGTTTTTGGAGAACCTAAAATTGAAGAAGTGATCGAAAACGTGATCTTTAAGAATGCGGTAAACAATACTTTGTTTTTTGATTTCTTAGGGAATGATGCTCTAAAACGCAATTCTCCTTTAAGTTTTTTCAAAAAGTTTATTATTGAAGAAGAAGGACCTCACAAAACAAAATTTGATATTAAAACCCGTGCATTAATGCCTTTAATTGATTCAGCTCGTTTGCTGATTTTGAATGCTAATATAAAGGGAATTAAAAATACTTATTTGAGATTTAAACAATTAGCGATTACAGATTCTAAAAATGCAGAGATTTATTTAAGCTGTGCTGAAGCTTTTCTAACTTTGTCTAAATTTAGAACTGTTGAAGGTTTGAAAAATGACGATTCCGGACAATATATTAATTTGAGGGAAATGTCGAAAACTGATAAAGAAAAGTTAAAAAATGCCTTAACCCCAATGAAAGACCTTGAGGAATTAATTAAGAGTAAATTTCAACTTACACAATTCTCATAAGTATGCTAGACTGGATTAAAAATATCAATAAAGAGTATCCGGACTTTTGGAAGGAATACTTAACGAAATTTGAAGTTAAACCGAACAGATTTGTGGTGTTATCTACAGAAACTTCAGGTTTAAATCCGAATAAAGATGTTATTTTGTCTTTAGGCGCATTTTCGGTTACGGATGACAGCATTGTGATTAAAGACAATTTTGAAGCTGTTTTGCTGCAGTACAAATTTTTGCAGGATAATGGACTTTCTAATGAATTCATCATCGAAAGCAAAATGATGAAGATGCCGGAACCTGATGCGATAGAAGCTCTGATTAATTTTATAGGAAACTCTGTTCTGGTTGGGCATCATATTAATTTTGATATCGAAATGCTGAATGCAGCATTAGAACGTCTGGATTGTGGAAGATTGAAAAATGAAGCACTAGATATCGATATGATGTACCGAAAATTGATGGATATTAATGACAAACAGTTTTCTCTGGACGATTTAAGTGAAATATTCAAAATTCCGAAAAGCGATAGAAATTCGTCTGCAGAAGATGCGTATAAAATTGGCCTATTATTCCTTAAACTGAAATCGAGATTAGGAATTAAATAGAATGAATGAATCAAAAACATGTTAAAAAGAAGTAAGGAAATCACTGAAAAGTATTTCCTTTTTTTGGCTAAACATATTTGATATATCCGAAATAAAGGATCACTAATGAATGTTATAAATCCGATAATCCCAAGGTTTGGGGTTGTCGGATTTGTTGTTTTAAAGGTTTTTTGTTAGGTGAATAGCTGTTAGACTAAGCGCAATCAAAGTTTTTTAGTTTTGTACGCCTTCGATTTTACTTGTTTTTCATAGCGGCAGAAAGAAATGACGTAAATCCCCCTATTGTTGTCATTTACGTACAGTATTGCCTTTTGTAAGTAATCGCATCTTTGTCTTGTTAGTTTGATTAAAAATTAACAGAAAAAGTAAAACAAAATGACAACTATAAATTCTCATCTGGCTTTTAGCGGTAATTGTCTTAAAGTAAAGACGTTCTGTAGAAAATGTCTGAAGAGTCAGATTATATTTCAGGCCATTGGTGAATCTCCGGGATGTTTAACTTCACCGAAAATCAAAATTAGAAATAAATATAAAGACCTTTTTAATTAACCAATTTAACAAAAATGAAAATGATATTCGTAAAAATAATAACGGTATTGATAGCTATAGTTTCAATAGCTTTAGTAGTAGCAATGTTTACTAAAAATAAATATACTATAAGGAGAGAAATAATCGTCCATAAACCCAAAGCGGAAGTTTTTGATTTTATAAAACTGAATCGGAATCAAAAATTGTACAGTAAATGGCTATTGCTGGATCCTGCTACAAAAATCGAGATAACAGGTACTGACGGAACTGCAGGTTCTGTTCTGACTTTTGAAAGCAAACACCATAAGACTGGTAAAGGAGAATGGGAAATAAAAAAAGTAGAAAATAGCAGAATCGATTTTGAACTTCGTTTTTTAGCACCTTATGTATTTACGGCAAATGGACATATGCAAACAGAAACGTTAGCCGGAAATCAAACAAAGCTTATCTGGATTTACAATAGCGGAATGAACTGGCCAAAGAATTTTATGCTTCTTTTCTTTGATATGGATAAAATAATTGGAGCTGATGTAGAAGAAAGCCTAACGAACATAAAAACGATTGTCGAGAAATAAACTATAACTATTAAAACTAAAAAATTATGTCATTTCAAGCTTATTTAACCAATATTAAAACAAAGACAGGAAAAGGTCCTGATGATTTTAAAAAACTTTCAGATGAAAAAGGATTTTCAGTCAGTGGAGAATTAAAACCTGAAGTAAAAGCAACCGAAATTGTTAGCTGGCTAAAAACGGATTTTGATTTAGGTCACGGACACGCAATGGCTATTTATGCACTTCTTAAAGGATTAAGGAAGTAAAAAAAAATAGATATAAAAAAGCTGTCGAATGGACAGCTTTTTTTATTTTGTGAAGATACTAGATCCTCCCTTTTGTAATTTCGTCAACAATTTCAGGGTTTAGCAAAGTTGAAGTATCTCCAAAATTAGAAAAATCGCCTTCTGCTATTTTACGTAAAATTCTACGCATAATTTTTCCTGAACGTGTTTTAGGCAAGCCTGAAACAAACTGAATTTTATCCAATTTTGCAATTGGTCCGATGTGATCAGAAATATATTGATTGATCTCACGGCTAAGATTAGATCGGTCTCTAACTTCTCCTGTTTCTTTTAAGATTACAAAACCATATAAGGCATTTCCTTTAATGTCATGTGGGAATCCAACGATAGCAGATTCAGCTACTGCAGGATGTTCGTTAATGGCATCTTCAATAGGAGCTGTTCCTAAGTTGTGACCGGATACAATCACAACATCATCTACTCTACCGGTAATTCTGTAATAACCAACTTCGTCTCTTAAGGCACCGTCTCCTGTAAAATATTTTCCCGGGAAAGCAGAGAAATAAGTGTCTTTGTAGCGTTGGTGGTCACCCCAGATTGTTCTGGCGATTCCTGGCCATGGAAATTTAATACATAAACTTCCAACAACCTGATTTCCTTCAATTTCATTGCGTTTTTCATCCATCAAAACAGGTTGAATTCCCGGTAGTGGCAAAGTCGCGTAGGTTGGTTTAGTTGGGGTTACAAAGGCAATTGGCGAAATCATGATTCCACCGGTTTCAGTCTGCCACCAGGTATCCACAACCGGACATCTTTTATCTCCAACGTGATCGTTGAACCAGTGCCAGGCTTCTTCGTTGATTGGCTCTCCAACTGATCCAATTACTTTAAGTGATTTTAGAGGATACTTTTGGATATAATCTAAACTTTCTTTTGCAAGTGAACGAATTGCAGTTGGTGCTGTATAAAATTGTGTGATTTTATGTTTTTCAATAATGTCCCAAAAACGGCTAAAGTCAGGATAAGAAGGAACTCCTTCAAAAATTACAGTTGTTCCTCCATTTAATAAAGGTCCGTATAAAATATAAGAGTGACCTGTAATCCAACCTATATCAGCAGTACACCAGAAAATATCATTTTCTTCGTGATTGAAAACATTCTTAAAGGTATAAGCCGTATAAACCATATATCCGGCTGTGGTATGTACCATTCCTTTTGGTTTGCCCGTAGAACCAGAGGTGTACAGAATGAATAACGGATCTTCAGCATCCATTATTTCCGCAACACTATTATCTAAGGCTTTATCTAATAGAGGCTGTAACCATTCGTCACGGCCGTCTCTCATTTTAACTTCGTTATTAGTTCTTTTTACAACTAAAACTTTAGTTACAGACGGGCAAGTTTCTAATGCCTCATCAACAATTCCTTTAAGGTCAATGTTTTTATTACCTCTGTATCCTCCATCAGAAGTAATAACCATTTTACATTCGCAATCAATTATTCTGGCAGACACAGCAGAAGCTGAAAACCCTGCAAAAACAACAGAATGAATGGCTCCGATTCTGGCACAGGCTAATACAGCTACAGCCAATTCCGGAATCATTGGTAAATAAATACAAACTCGGTCTCCTTTACGTACGCCTTGCTCGCGCAAAACATTCGCCATTTTTGAAACTCTTTCGTATAATTCGTTATACGTTATATGTAAAGCGCTTTCTGAGGGATCATTCGGTTCAAAAATGATAGCCGTTTTTTCTCCTCTTTTGCTTAAATGTCTGTCGATGCAATTTTTGGTGATGTTAACTTTTGCTTCTGTAAACCATTTTACTTCCGCATCAGCCATATTAAAATCAACTACTTTTTCCCATTGCTGGTACCAGGTAAAATTTTCCTCAGCTATTTTTCCCCAAAACTTTCTAGGCTCTCTAATTGACTTATTGTAATGTTTAAAATACTGTTCTAAATTTTCAATTTTATAATAACTCATACGTTTTTAGAATTTTTTTTTATAAATGTATTAAATATCAGTCTATTCTTAAAATTATTTAATTCATAAATAATAGGAAAAAAAAACAGATATTGAAAAAAATATTACTTTTTAATAAGTATAATATAAAAAATGGCTTTTTGATGAAAAAAGACATTTTGCAAAAAAGGCACGATAAATGAATACCATGCCTTTTTAATTTTAACAATTTCAATAACAATTAATTTTGTAATTCTGTATTACAATCTTCCGCACTATTTTTGAAAATAGAAGCAACTTTATTAATTAAAATGAAACTTCAACAAGTACATTTATTGCTAAATATACCCCCTTCATTAGGGATTAGCTTCACTTAACTTACAGTCTTACTTTCAGAAGTTAAGTGAATGCAATTTGCATCTATATCCATTTTTCTTAATAAGTGCTTACTAATTCAAAAATATTACATCAAACGGAGATACAGAGCAGATTCCACAACCGTACGTGTGGTAATTCCCAATTTATTATCCAATTTTTTTCATTGCTGTCATTGATTCTCTCAACCATGCTCCTACTTCTTCGATAGGGTGTTGACGAACTTCTTTGTTTACAGCAATTAAAGTAGCATTGTCAACTCCATTTGAAGTAGAAAATGGTTTACCTATTACATTTGTTTCCACTGTTTTCATAAATTCTGTTAACAACGGCTTGCAGGCATGGTCGAATAAATAACAGCCATATTCAGCAGTATCCGAGATCACACGGTTCATTTCAAATAATTTTTTTCTTGCAATCGTGTTTGCAATCAAAGGTAATTCGTGTAATGATTCGTAATAAGCTGATTCTTCGATGATTCCAGCCTCTGTCATGGTTTCGAAAGCCAATTCTACTCCCGCTTTTACCATTGCAATCATCAGTACTCCGTTATCAAAATATTCCTGCTCTGAAATTGGAGCTTCTTGTGGAGCTGTTTTCTCGAAATTAGTTTCTCCAGTTGCAGCTCTCCATTTTAGCAAGTTTACATCATCATTTGCCCAATCGATCATCATGGTTCTGGAGAATTCTCCTGAGATAATGTCATCCTGATGTTTTTGGAATAACGGCCTCATAATGTCTTTTAATTCTTCAGCAATTTCGTAAGCCTCAATTTTTGCAGGGTTGGAAAGACGATCCATCATATTGGTGATACCTCCATGTTTTAAGGCTTCTGTAATTGTCTCCCATCCATACTGAATCAATTTTGAAGCATAAGCTTTGTCGATTCCTTTTTCCACCATTTTATCGAAACATAAAATAGAACCGGTTTGTAATAACCCGCAAAGAATGGTTTGTTCTCCCATTAAATCTGATTTTACTTCGGCTACGAATGATGATTTCAGAACTCCCGCTTTATGTCCTCCGGTTGCTACAGCGTAAGCTTTAGCCTGGTCTAAACCAAAACCGTTTGGATCATTCTCCGGGTGAACAGCGATAAGTGTCGGAACACCAAATCCTCTTTTGTATTCTTCGCGAACCTCAGAACCAGGGCATTTTGGTGCGCACATAATTACGGTGATGTCTTTACGGATTTGCATTCCTTCTTCCACAATATTAAATCCGTGAGAATAAGATAATGTTGCTCCGTTTTTCATTAAAGGCATTATGGCAGTAACTACAGCAGTATGTTGTTTATCAGGAGTTAAGTTGCAAACTAAGTCGGCAGTTGGAATTAATTCTTCATAAGTACCTACTTTAAATCCGTTTTCAGTGGCATTTTTATACGATGCTCTTTTCTCTGCAATTGCATCTGCACGCAATGCGTATGAAATGTCTAAACCGGAATCTCTCATGTTTAAACCCTGATTCAGACCTTGTGCTCCACAGCCTACAATGACAACCTTTTTTCCTGCCAGAGCCGAAATTCCATCTGCAAATTCTGATTGCTCCATAAATTCGCAAACTCCTAATTGTTCTAATTGTAATCTAAGTGGTAATGTGTTGAAATAATTTGCCATTTTTTTTAAAAATATTTAATGAATGTTGTATTTAATAATTGGTTAATAGATGAAATAATCCTATTGAAATGCTTCTAACATTGTTGAAATTTCCATTTTTTCTTTTGAAACAGATATCCTTCCTGAGCGAACAAACTGCATAATGCCATAAGGTTTGAATTTGGCATACAAATCTTCGATTTCAGAACGTCTCCCCGATTTAGAAATCACAAAGAAATCGCGGGAAACTGTGACAATTGTTGACTGACTATCCTTGATGATGTTCTGAATTTGTTTTTCATCAAATAACAGGCTTGAAGCAATTTTAAATAGAGCGTTTTCCAGATAAATGGTTTCTTCATCGGTGTGATAAAATGCTTTTATAACTTCAATTTGTTTTTCGATTTGCCCAACAATATTTTTGACCCATTTCTCCGTTGTTTCCACAACAATAATAAATCTGGAAACACTTTCTATTTCTGATTCAGAAACGTTTAGGCTTAATATATTAATGTGACGCTTTAAGAATATTCCTGATATCCTGTTTAACAATCCTACATTATTTTCTGAGTATACCGATATGGTAAATGTTCTGTTTTCCATTGTTTTTAGTTTTTTTTGTTTCAAGTTTCAGGTTTCACGTTTTACAACTTGAAACTCAAAAAACTTGAAACATGAAACTTTAATTTTAGCTTAATCTAATTTCAGAAACACATGCTCCCGTTGGAATCATTGGGAATACGTTGTTTTCTTTTTCTACCATAACTTCTAAGAAATAAGAATCTTTTGAAGCCAGCATTTCGGCAACGGCTGCATCTAAATCTTCCCTTTGTGTTACTTTTTTAGATTTAATATAATATCCTTCAGCTATCGCTACAAAATTTGGATTGATCATTTTAGTAGAAGCATATCTGTTATCGAAAAATAGCTCCTGCCATTGGCGTACCATTCCCAAAAATTCATTGTTTAGAATGACAATCTTTACAGGCACCTTAGTCTGAAAAATGGTTCCCAATTCTTGTATGTTCATTTGAAAACCGCCATCACCAATTATAGCCACTACTTCACGATCCGGTTTTCCCATTTTGGCTCCGATGGCTGCGGGTAAAGCAAATCCCATTGTACCTAATCCACCTGAGGTAATGTTACTTTTGGTAGAATTGAATTTTGCATAACGGCAGGCAAACATTTGATGCTGCCCAACATCTGAGACGATAATAGCATCCCCTTTTGAGTGTTTGTTTATCATTTCTATGGTTTCACCCATTGAAATTCCTTTATTATTGGTTGGATTTAATTCTTCTTTTATAACGGAATCGTACTCGATTCTCTTTAGCTCTTTAAATTCGTTATGCCATAAATCATGTGATTTTGCTTCGATTAATGGTAATAAAGCGGTTAAGGCTTCTTTTACATCTCCAAGAACAGCTATTTCTGTTTTTACATTTTTATCGATTTCGGCAGGATCAATTTCGAAGTGAATTACTTTTGCCTGTTTGGCATAAGTATTCAGGTTTCCGGTAACACGGTCGTCAAAACGCATTCCGAAAGCAATTAAAACATCACATTCGTTGGTTAGCAAATTTGGGCCATAGTTCCCGTGCATTCCCAGCATTCCCACGTTTAAGGGATGGTCTGTTGGCAAGGCTGAAAGTCCTAAAATGGTCCAGGCGGCAGGAATTCCTGATTTTTCAAGTAAAGCTTTAAATTCGGCTTCCGCTTTTCCCAGAATAATACCCTGTCCAAAAACAATAAAAGGTTTTTTAGCGCTATTGATTAAAGCAGCAGCTTCGGCCACTTTATCTAATTTTAGTTTCGGAACCGGAGTATAACTTCTGATTCCGGTACATTTTTCATAACTAAAATCGAATTGGTCAAACTGAGCATTTTTTGTAATGTCAATCAATACGGGTCCCGGACGTCCGGAACGCGCTATGTAAAATGCTTTTGCAATAATTTCAGGGATTTCCGAAGCTTCAGTTACCTGATAATTCCATTTGGTTACCGGAGTCGAAATTCCGATGATATCCGTTTCCTGAAAAGCATCAGATCCTAACAAGTGCTTCCCTACCTGGCCTGTGATACAAACCATTGGGGTTGAGTCGATTTGGGCATCTGCAATTCCGGTAATTAAATTGGTTGCTCCCGGTCCTGAAGTTGCAATGGCTACCCCTACTTTTCCTGTAGCGCGGGCATATCCTTGTGCAGCATGTGTAGCACCTTGCTCGTGACGTACCAACACGTGATGTAACTGATCCTGAAATTTATATAATTCATCGTAAACCGGCATGATCGCTCCTCCCGGATAACCATAAAGTAAGTCTACTCCTTCTGCTAACAAACATCTTATAACGGCTTCTGCCCCTGATATTTTCATAGTATATTGTTTTTTCAATGTCAAAAATCAATTTCAAAATTCAATGGCAATGTTAAAATCAATTTCAAACTGATTCTTTATATTTCTACTTTTTATTGCAATTGAACTTTGCTATTTTATTGATATTGTCATTGTTTTTTGAAATTGTTATTGTAAAATTATTTATCGGTAACGCAACCTGTTGAAGCGCTTGAGACTGATCTGGCGTATTTCAGTAAAACTCCTCTGTTTACTTTTAAAGGAGGCTGAATCCAACTCTCTTTACGAGCGGCGAATTCTTCGTCAGATATTTTCAGGTTGATTGTATTTTTTACAGCATCAATAGCGATTAAATCACCATCTTTTACCAGTGCAATACCACCACCATCATAAGCCTCTGGTGTAATGTGTCCTACCACAAAGCCATGTGAACCTCCGGAAAACCTGCCGTCTGTAATAAGAGCACAACTGCTTCCTAATCCTGCTCCAATAATGGCTGATGTAGGTTTTAGCATCTCAGGCATTCCCGGACCACCTTTTGGTCCACAATACCTGATGACGACTACATTACCGGGTTTAATTTTTCCGGCTTCAAGACCTGGAATCACTTCAAACTCACCTTCAAAAACAACCGCAGGACCTTCAAAATACTCTCCTTCTTTTCCGCTGATTTTGGCAACAGCTCCTTCAGAAGCAAGATTTCCATATAAAACCTGAATGTTTCCGGTTGGTTTTAAAGCTTTTTGTATTTCATGAATTACTTGTTGTCCATCTTGTAAATCCGGAGTTGAAGCTAAGTTTTCTGCCACTGTTTTTCCGGTTACAGTTAAACAATCTCCATGAATTAGTCCTACTTTCAATAAGTATTTCATTACTGACGGAATACCTCCTGCTTCATGAATGTCTTCCATCATGTATTTACCGCTTGGTTTCATATCTGCAAGTATAGGAGTTCTGTCATTTATCGCTTGAAAATCATCAAGTGTAATTTCAATACCAACGGAATGTGCCATAGCGATCAAATGCATTACGGCATTGGTTGAACCTCCTAAAACGGCTACAATTGTAATGGCATTTTCAAAAGCTTTACGAGTCATAATGTCTCTAGGCTTAATATCTTTTTCCAATAATGTTCTAATGGCTTTACCAGCAGCAAGACATTCGTCTCTTTTCTCCTGACTTAAAGCGGGATTTGACGAACTGTATGGCAAACTCATTCCCAGGGCTTCAATTGCCGAAGACATGGTATTAGCCGTATACATTCCGCCACAGGCACCTGCTCCGGGACAAGCATTTTGAATAACTCCTTTAAAATCCTCCGGAGTAATTTCATTTTTCACTTTTTTTCCTAGGGCCTCAAAAGCTGAAACAATATTCAATGTTTCCCCTTTCCACTTTCCGGAATGGATAGATCCTCCGTATACCATCAAAGACGGACGGTTCAAACGTCCCATGGCGATCAGAGCACCAGGCATATTTTTATCACAACCAGGAATTGCAATGATGCTGTCGTACCACTGCGCACCCGCAACTGTTTCAATAGAATCGGCAATTACATCTCTGGAAACTAAGGAATAACGCATTCCTTCTGTACCGTTCGAAATTCCATCACTTACACCAATGGTATTAAAAATAAGTCCGACCAGATTTGCATCCCAAACACCTTTTTTAACGTCTTTTGCTAAATCATTCAGGTGCATGTTGCAAGTGTTACCATCGTACCCCATGCTCACAATACCTACCTGTGCTTTTTTCAAATCTTCTTCAGTTAAACCAATACCGTACAACATGGCTTGCGCTGCTGGTTGTGTTTGATCTTGAGTGATGGTTTTGCTGTACTTATTTAATTCCATTATTGTGTTATTTTTTTAATTTTAATTCAAAAAAAAACCTTCCAGTATTTGGAAGGTTTATAATATAGTTTTTCAATTATATTTATACCATTCCCCGTGCATATGTGATAATCACATTTACAATAATGACAGAAATAGTAATAATAATTGAGATTTGCATCTTTCTTTTTTTTAGTGAGACAAAAGTATGAAAACTTAAAGGACTAAAAAAATAAAATCTCAACATTTTACATACTTCTTGTTATTTATTCAATTTTTAACAAAAAATATTAAACAATTGTTGATTGTCCAATGTGAACGTTGTCATTATTAAAATAGAGTAAGTCGTCTTTACTGAAGATAAAATTGGATACAAAGTCCCCTACTTCGTTTGTGCCGAACTTTGAATCCGGTTTTAAATCAACGGTTACGACTTTAAATTCGATTGCTTTTTCGACTGCTTTATAGATCATAGCAGCTTCTTTAAATAGACCAAAATGTTCTAATAACATCGCCGCTGATAAAATGGAAGCAATCGGATTGGCGATGTTTTTTCCTTTCGCCTGAGGATAGGAACCGTGGATTGGCTCAAACAAAGCATTCTTTTCTCCTAAAGATGCTGAGGCTAATAAACCAATAGATCCCGTTATTACACTTGCTTCATCTGATAGAATATCTCCGAACAAATTTTCGGTCAAAATCACATCAAATTGTTTTGGATTTAAAATCAATTGCATCGCTGCGTTATCTACGAACAAAAAGTCTAAAGCAACATCAGGATAACTTTGGCCTACTTTCTGAACGACTTTTCTCCATAAACGGGAAGTTTCCAAAACGTTGGCTTTGTCTACCATCGTAAGTTTCTTGCGTCGGTTTTGTGCTGATTTAAAAGCCAAATGTGCAATTCTGGTGATTTCTTCTTCTGAATATTCACATAAATCTGAAGCGTGTGTACCTTCCTCATTTAAGGTTTTAGCTCCAAAGTATGCGCCTCCGGTTAATTCTCTGAAAATAGTAAAATCAGCACCATCGATAATTTCTCTTTTTAACGGAGAAGCATCAATGAGTGATTTATAAGGTTTTATCGGGCGAATGTTAGCGAACAATCCCAACTCCTTGCGCAGTTTCAATAATCCTTGCTCCGGACGCACTTTCGCTGATGGATTATTATCGTATTTAGGATCTCCAATGGCTCCAAACAATACAGCATCTGTATTTAAACAAAGGTTTAATGTCTGCTCCGGCAAAGGATTTCCTGTTTTATCAATGGCAATGGCTCCCATGAGCGCCTCTTCAAAAACAAATTCATGATTGTACACCTCACCAATAGCATGTAAAGCTTTCTTGGCTTGTAAAATTACCTCTGGTCCAATCCCGTCTCCTGGTAAAACTGCTATTTTCAAATTCATAACGTCTCGTTCTTTATGTATTTAAACCCTTTTTTCTTATTCTATTCTCTTTATTCTATTCTCTTAGATCTTTGCTCTATTGAACTAGTTTCTGATTAATTCTCCCTGAATTTTAGCCGCTTCGATAATTTGATGAATATCAGCATCAATTACTTCTTTTTTAATATCGGCGAATTTCAAAAATTCAACGTATACGATATCCAGTTGCACTTTAGTAAGTTCATAACCTACTTTTTTAGCGCGGTAAGCCAATGCAGCTCTTCCGCTTCTTGCTGTCAATATAATAGAGGACTCATTTACACCTACATCCAGCGGATCCATGATTTCATAAGTGGCTCTGTTTTTAATCACTCCATCCTGATGAATTCCGGAACTGTGTGCAAAAGCATTAGCTCCTACGATGGCTTTGTTTGGCTGCACAATCATTCCCATACTTTCAGAAACTAAACGGCTCATTTCGTTTAATTCTCTTGTATTGATATTGGTGTCCAGATTTAGGTAAGGATGTTGTTTGAAGATCATTACAACTTCTTCTAAAGCTGTATTTCCGGCTCTCTCCCCTATACCATTTATAGTACATTCAATTTGTCTTGCTCCGTTGATAGCTCCTGCAATGGAGTTTGCTGTAGCCATTCCTAAATCGTTATGACAGTGACAGGAAAGGGTTACGTTTTCAATACCTTTTACATTTTCTTTTAGGTATTTAATTTTTGCTCCGTATTCTTCAGGCAAACAATAGCCTGTTGTATCCGGAATATTCAATACTGTTGCTCCTGATTTTATTACTTCTTCGCAAACTTTCGCAAGGAAGGCATTATCGGTTCTTCCGGCATCTTCGGCATAGAATTCTACATCTTCTACGTAGGATTTGGCATGTGCTACAGCAAATTTTGCTCTTGCAATGATGTCTTCCGGAGTTGTGTTTAATTTATGGAGTATGTGAGATTGAGAGGTTCCGATTCCAGTATGGATTCTAGGTTTCTTAGCGTGCTTTAAGGCAGCTGCAGCAACATCAATGTCGTTTTTTACGGCTCTTGTCAGACCGCAAACAGTTGCATTTTCTACAATTTTACAAATCTCAGAAACCGATAAAAAATCGCCTGGACTTGACACTGGAAAACCTGCTTCGATAATGTCAACTCCCATTTTATCAAGTCGTTCTGCGATAACTAGTTTTTGTTTCGTATCTAACTTACATCCCGGGACCTGCTCTCCATCGCGCAAAGTGGTGTCAAAAATTTGAACTTTCTCTCTATTCATATTCGTTTATTTAATGTAATTTCACATCTTGATAACAAATATATATTGTACTTTGCCGGCACGAAATTCATTTTAATGAAATTATACTGTTCATAAAACATTTTAAAGCAGGTTAATTAACTAAAAATCAATAAGTTATATTATTATATTTTACAATGGCTAACCATCAAAAAGATTTCTTATTTGTATTAATAAAATCACTTTCTAAATCCGAAAAAAGGCAGTTTAAGATTTTTGCAAGTCGTTTAGAGACGAGTTCGAATACCAAATTCATCGAATTATTTAACATTTTGGATAAGTCTGAAACTTATGATGAAAAGCTGATTCTCAAGAGTGGTATTATTAAAAAGGTTCAGCTATCTAATTTAAAATCATACTTATACAAACAGATTTTAGTGAGTATTCGCTTGAATATTCCGAGTCAGAATATTCGTTATCAGTTGCGGGAACAAATCGATTTTGCGGTTATTTTATACAATAAAGGTTTGTACAAACAGAGTTTGAAGATTCTGGACAAAACAAAACAACTGGCGCTTGAGAATGATGAGAAATACATGGCGTATGAAATTGTAGAATTCGAAAAACTAATCGAATCACAATACATTACGCGAAGTATTCAGGGACGCGCTGACGAATTAGTGATTCAGGCCAAAGAACTGAATTATCGCAATACCATTTCAAGTAAATTATCGAATTTATCGCTGCAGTTGTACGGAATCATGCTAAAAACCGGCTATGTAAAAAGCGACGAAGAGTACAAATACATTGACGATTACTTCAATAAGCATATTTCAAAATTAGACGAAAGTAAGTTTGGTTTTAGGGAAAAGTATTGGTTTTACAATGCTAATCTTTGGCGTAGTTTTCTGGTTCAGGATTTCTTAGCGAGTTATAAATATGCCTACAAATGGGTGAGATTGTTTTATGATAATCCTAATATGATTTACCTGAACCCGGTCTTTTTCTTAAAGGGGAATCATTATTTTCTGGAATCGTTGTATATGTTGAAATACAAGTCGAATTTCAAAAAATACCTGACGCTTTTAGAAGAAACCATTGCCGATCCAAGGTTTCCGGTAAATGATAATATTGCATCGCTTTCTTTTCTGTACGTTTATAATAATAAGTTGAACCTTCACATACTGGAAGGAACTTTTGCTGAAAGTGAATATCTTATTCCGGAGATTCTGCAGAAAATAAAACTTCACAGCGAACATCTTGATGAGCATCACGAGATGTTGTTTTACTATAAAATTGCCTCTATTTATTTTGGTACTGAAAAGTACAATGAATCGATTAATTATTTGGATAAGATCATCAACAATAAAAATCTGTCGATGCGTGAAGATTTAATGTGCTTTGCAAGACTTTTGTCCTTGATTGCACATTACGAATTGGGTAAGGATTATTATTTGGAAAATCATTTGAAGAACACGTATAAGTTCCTCTTAAAAATGAATGATTTACATGAGGTTCAGAAAGAGATTATCAAGTTTATGAAAAACCTGAATAACTTCTACCCTGCCGATATTAAAAAGGAGTTTATCAAAATGAGAGCTCGCTTTATCGAACTGGAGAAGAATACTTATGAGAAAAGAGCCTTTTTATACCTTGATATTATTTCATGGCTGGAAAGTAAAATCGACAACAAAAAGATCGCCGATATTATTAAAGAAAAGGCGAAGTTGAATAGTCGATAATAACTTAGATGATTAGTCAATTTGATAATCATTTTATACTGACAAACTGGATAGGTTCTTAAAACTTATCCGCTTAATTTTAATTAGACACAAAAAATCCCAAATACCTTTAGATTGGAATTTGGGATTTTTTATTGAAATTTATCAATCTTTTATTCGACTATATTCGAAGTTGTTACATAGAAATCTTTATCTACTTCGACCTTTCTGTCTTCATTAGTAGTTTTTTCAGACTGCCATTCGGTTGTTGGTTTTAACCATGTTTCCACTCCGTTTAATTTTACTCTTACGGGCATATCAAATTTAGAAACGCAATTGGTCCAGTGGTAACCGAAAGTTCCGTTTTTAAACATGTACTCAAAAACCGGGATTTTTGTTGTGGTTAAATATTGAGCAAATACTCTATTAAAATTAATTCCGGATTGTGTGTTGATATAATCCTCGATTTGCTTGCTTGTCACAGTTTGGTGATAGAAAGTCTTATTTAAACCTCTTAAAATCGATTTCCATTTGGCATCATCATTTATAATCTGACGCATCATGTGCAGCATGTTGGCTCCTTTTGGATACATATCACCTGATCCCTCGTTGTTTACGTCATAATTACCAATGATAGGTTTGTCGTTCTGAATCCCTTTACGGCATCCAATTACGTACTCTGCAGCGGCATCTTTTCCGTAGTAGTACTCCAGGAAAAGACTTTCAGAGTAATTAGTAAAGCTCTCGTGAATCCACATATCCGCAATATCCTTGTACGTGATATTGTTGGCAAACCATTCGTGACCTGATTCATGGATAATGATAAAATCAAATTTTAATCCCCAGCCTGTTCCGCTTAAATCACGTCCTAAATAACCATTTTTATAGCCATTCCCGTAAGTCACGCTGCTTTGGTGTTCCATTCCCAGATAGGGTACTTCGACCAATTTGTAACTGTCTTCATAAAAAGGATAAGGTCCAAACCAGTTTTCAAAAGCTTTTAGCATTTTTGGTACATCTTTGAACTGTTCCTTTGCCAAAGCAAGATTGTCTCTTAAAACATAATAGTTACAATCTAAATCTCCTTTTTCGCCTTTGTATACTTCTGAGAAATTAACATAATCGCCGATATTGATGTTTACACCGTAGTTGTTAATGGGATTTGAAACATACCAGTTGAAGGTTTTTGTTCCATCCTTTTCCTTTTTAACGCTTTTTAATCTTCCGTTTGAAACCTCAGTAAGGTCACCGGGAACGTTTACGCTGATCAACATGTTTTCGACTTCATCATACATATGATCTTTGTTTGGCCACCATACACTTGCTCCCAATCCCTGACAGGATGAAGCGATAAAATCTTTACCATTTTTGTCCTTTTTCCAGCTGATTCCGCCGTCCCAAGGTGCCTTCACGGCTTCTCTTGGTTTTCCTGTAAAACTTACTATCACTTCTTTGATATCGCCTACTTTTTGCTTTTCAGTCAGCGTAATAAAAAAGGCATTTCCGTCTCTTTTAAACTGTAATTCTTTTCCATCTTGTGTTACTTTCGTAATTTGCATTGGTTCCTGCAAATCAATCTGCATCTTATCGTATGGGGTTAAAACAGTATAACGGATTGTATTTGAACCTGAAATTGTTCTCTCTTTTGGACTCACTTTTATATCAAGATGATAGTATTTTAAATCCCACCAGGCTCTTTCTTTTGTGATGCTTCCGCGTAAAGTGTCCTGATGTGTAAAAATAGTTTCTGACTTATTCAAAAGTCCTTGTGCATTGGCAGTAAAGCCAAATAGAAAGGCGATACAAACGCCACCGAAGTATTTTTTCATATGAAACAGATATTTTCTTTTAGTCGAAATTAAGAAGGCTTTTTGAGCCGTTTACACTTCAACAAATGTAAACATTCGAATCAAGTTTTGACTGATTTAATAGAGAGGATTCTAGAAATTAATGTTAAAATTCGTTTATTCTTCTGTATTTTAGCCAATCAAATCCATATATGTCATTTATGAGAATTCTTAAAATTGCTATCCTGCTCTGTTTGATGTGCTCGATCACAACTTATTCGCAAAATATTCTTATTCCAAGAACTATTCAAAAAGTTACTATTGATGGCAATTTATCAGATTGGAAGACTCCTTTTCTTGGACCATTTGTGGCTCATGATTCCGGAAAAAAGGCGACCCAGGATACGTATGTTTCTTTTGCATGGGATAATGATAACCTATATATCACCTATCGTTCGATTGATTCTAAAATTATGGGTAAGACACAGCAAAAAGACACTGAAATTTTTAATACTGATGATTTGGTTGAAATTTTTATTGATGCAGACGGTAATGGGGAAAACTATCTCGAAATTGGCGTGAACGCCTACTCTTCTTATTATGATTTACTGTTAAAGTGTATCTCACCAGCTTGTGGCGGATGGAACATGAATATAGCGTTTGATGTTTTGGGATTGGAAACACAAAGCAAAATAACAAACGAAGGATTCAATACCGAAATTAAAATTCCTTTCTCAAGTCTGAATACGATTAAAAACGGTAATTTTTCAACACCAAAAGTGGGAACTAAGTGGCGAGGAAATGCTTTTAGAATTGATTACGGTAATACCACTGAATATGTTGCTTTACAAGCTTATAAAAGTTCTAAATTTGGTTTTCATCAACCACAGGAGTTTGCCGTTTTTGAGTTTGTAGAGTAACTGTCGGCTAATTTGTTTCAGGTTTCAAGTTTCAGGTTACCTAACATAACTTGAAACCTGAAACCTGAAACTAAACTTTTTACTTCTGACGCTTTTTCAGAACATCAACAACATCATTAAGCTGATAGCCTTTGGCTTGCAACAAGATTAGGTAATGAAAAAGCAAATCAGCACTTTCGCTAAGAAATAAATCATCATTATCATCTTTCGCTTCGATAACTACTTCTACGGCCTCTTCACCCACTTTTTGAGCAATTTTATTAATTCCTTTTTCGAATAGAGAAGCCACGTAGCTTTTCTCAGAATCAGCATTTTCCCTGCGAGTTTTGATGGTGTTTTCTAAGGTAGAAATAAAACCGTAGTTTTCTTTGTTTTCTTCCTGCCAGCAGGTGTCTGCTCCTGTGTGACAGGTTGGCCCTACAGGGATTGCCTGGATTAAAAGTGTATCTCCATCGCAGTCATTTTTGATGCTTACCAGGTTTAAAAAGTTACCGCTCTCCTCGCCTTTTGTCCACAATCTTTGTTTGGATCGGCTGAAAAAGGTTACTTTTTGAGTTTCTATTGTTTTTTGAAGTGATTCTTCATTCATATATCCCAGCATCAGCACATTCTTGGTTTCTGCATCCTGAATGATTGCCGGAATTAATCCGTGTGCACTTTTTATATCTACGTTCATAGTTATTTTAGATTTTAGAGTTCAGATTCTAGATTGCTGAATTCTTTTTGTTTTTTAATTATATCCTGCTCTTTTTATTTTAGACTTTAGATTTTAGAGTGCCGGTATCTTTTTTCTTTCTTCTATTTTCTTTCTTCTATTTTTCTATGCTCTAAACCCTAACTTCAACACCATTATTTCTAAGCTCTTCCTTCAAAGTCTTAATCTCAATCTCTTTAAAGTGAAAAACACTTGCGGCTAAGGCTGCATCGGCTTTGCCTTTCTTAAATGAGTCTACAAAATGCTGAATATTTCCCGCACCACCCGAAGCAATTATCGGAATATTAACAAGTTCTGAAAGTTTAGCAAGTGCCTCATTCGCAAATCCGTTTTTAGTACCGTCATTGTCCATCGAAGTAAACAATATCTCTCCTGCTCCACGTGCTGCCACTTCAACTGCCCAATCGAATAAATTGAGTTCGGTTGGTACTTTTCCTCCTACCAAATGTACGATCCATTGCCCGTTAATTTGTTTGGCATCGATAGCGACGACCACGCACTGACTTCCGAATTTCTGAGCCAATTCATTAATTAACGGTGGATTCTTGACTGCCGAGGAATTGATCGAAACTTTATCTGCGCCGTTGTTCAATAAAATTTCAACATCTTCAACGCTTGAAATTCCACCTCCGACAGTAAATGGAATATTGATCTTCTCTGCGACATTTCGAACCATATTAACAAGCGTTTTACGGCGTTCTTCAGTGGCTGAAATATCCAGAAAAACCAGTTCATCGGCACCTTCTGCTGAATACAGTTCTGCCAACTCAACAGGATCCCCTGCATCGCGAAGATCAACGAAATTAACCCCTTTTACGGTTCTCCCATTTTTTATATCCAAACAGGGTATGACTCTTTTTGCTAACATTTCTTTAAAGTGTTAATTAGAAAATTAGTTAATTATTCTATGTCACGTAATAAATTATCTAACTATCAAATTTTCTCATTTTCTATTTTATACTATTCGAATACTGGGCGAAGAAAAGTTCTCTCGTAACTTAGTATACAGCGAGAATCTTCTGCAATTTTAAAAGTTTCAATACATTCCTGATCTTCCAAAATTAACCTTCTATAGTTTTCGTATTCAGCTAAACTGGGAAAAGAAAACATTGCAAACGCAATATTATTAGCTCCTTCAGAAGGCATGAAGTAACCATGATGCTGACCACCAAATCGGTTTACTAATTTAATCCATCTTTTTCCGTAATCTTCGAAAACAGCCAGCTGGAAAGGATCTATTGTGTATTTTAAATGACAAGTAACCATATGTTTTTATTTTCTAATTATAAAATTTTCTAATTGTTTTAAGCTAATGCGTCCTTCGTAGATAGCTTTCCCGATAATTGTTCCTTCACAACCAAGTTCGGCTAGTTTAGGCAATTCATCGAATGTTGAGATTCCACCTGATGCGATTAGCTTAATTTCGACTCCGCTCGATTTGGCATTGCAGTTTTTTAAAATTTTGCGATACAAATCAAAACTTGGGCCTTCTAACATTCCATCTTTTGCAATATCCGTACAAATAACGTATTGAATTCCTTTGTTTTGATACTCCTGAATGAACGGAATTAAATCTTCGTCTGAATTTTCTAACCAGCCTGAAACGGCAATTTTTTCGTCTTTGGCGTCAGCGCCTAGTATAATTTTCCCGGAACCATATTGAGTGATCCATTTTTGGAATATTTCTTTATTTTTCACAGCAATACTTCCGCCTGTAATTTGGTTTGCGCCACTTTCAAAGGCAATTCTTAAATCTTCATCTGATTTTAAACCGCCTCCAAAATCAATTTGCAAGCTCGTTTGTGTCGCAATTTGCTCTAAGATTTTGTAATTGACAATTTTGCTTGACTTCGCACCGTCTAAATCTACTAAATGCAGGTATTCGATTCCGTGAGCTTCAAATGATTTGGCAACTTCGATAGGATTTTCATTGTAAATTATTTTAGTGTCATAATCGCCTTTCGATAAGCGAACACATTTTCCGTCGATAATATCTATGGCGGGTATTATTCTCATTTTTTTTTTATTTAAAGATTTAAAAATTAAATAATTTAAAGAGTTTCTGGGGTTAACCATTCAATCTTTAAATTTTTTAATCATTCAATTTTAGAAAGTTTTCAAGGATTTTCTCCCCAACATCACCACTCTTTTCAGGGTGAAATTGCGTTCCATAAAAATTATCTTTTTGTAATGCCGATGCGTACTCTACATCATAGTTTGTTGTTGCTATCATATATTGGCAATTTGGTGCGTAGAAACTGTGTACGAGGTACATAAATTCATTTTCGGCAATGTCTTTGAACAGATTAGATTTTAGATTATAAATCTGATTCCACCCCATTTGTGGTACTTTTACATTAGATGTAAATTTTATGACATCTACGTCAAAAATTCCTAAACCTTCCGTATTCCCTTCTTCCGTTGCATTACACATTAATTGCATTCCGAGGCAAATTCCTAAAACAGGCTGCTTTAAGTTCGGAATCAAACGATCCAAACCGCTTTCTTTCAGTTTGGTCATTGCTGAACTTGCTTCTCCTACGCCCGGAAAAATTACTTTGTCGGCCTTCTGAATTTTATCAGGATCATTGCTCAAAACCGCTTTAAAACCGAGTCTTTCTACTGCAAACATGATGCTTTGAATATTTCCTGCGCCGTAGTTTATGATTACTATTTTCATTAATAAAAGCTTTATGCTTTAGGCTTTAAGCTTTAGGCTTATTGCCTATTGCTTATAGCTTATAGCGTTTTACAACATTCCCTTTGTTGAGGGTAAAATCATTTTCTCCGTATCTCTTTTCACTGCTACTTTTATCGCTTTTGCGAAAGCTTTAAAAATTGCCTCGATTTTGTGATGCTCATTGGTCCCTTCAGCTTTGATGTTGATGTTTGCTTTTGCACCATCTGAAAATGATTTAAAGAAGTGAAAAAACATTTCTGTTGGCATTTTACCGACCATTTCGCGCTTGAATTCGGTTTCCCAAACCAGCCAGTTTCTTCCGCCAAAGTCGATTGCGACCTGTGCCAGACAATCGTCCATAGGCAAACAAAAGCCATAACGTTCGATTCCCAGTTTATTTCCCAGTGCTTTGGCGAAAACTTCTCCCAAAGCAATTGCAGTGTCTTCAATGGTGTGGTGTTCATCAACTTCCAAATCACCTTTCACCAGTATTTCTAAATCCATTTGTCCGTGGCGGGAAATTTGATCTAACATGTGGTCAAAAAATGCAATTCCGGTTTCAATTTTACTTTTTCCGGTTCCATCCAGATTCAAATTAATAAAAATGTCTGTTTCATTCGTTTTACGTGTAATCGAGGCTGAACGTGCTTCTAGCTTTAAAAACTCATAGATCGTTTTCCAATTCATTGTCTGAAGCACAATCGTTTGGTCTAATTCTTCCCGTTTAGAAGAAATTTCATTGCTCCCGATTCCGTCATTATCATTGATAAAAATAGCCTTCGCTCCCAGATTTTTAGCTAGTTCAACATCCGTCAAACGATCTCCTAAAACAAAAGAATTTTCTAAATCATATTCCGGGTTATCGATGTATTTTGTAAGCATCCCTGTTCTTGGCTTTCTTGTTGGGGCATTATCTTCCGGAAAAGATCTGTCGATGAAGACAGCATCAAATTTAATTCCTTCATTCTCAAAAGCTTTTAAGATAAAATTTTGTGTTGGCCAAAACGTTTCTTCCGGAAAACTATCCGTTCCCAAACCGTCCTGATTGGTAACCATTACCAATTCGTAATCTAGTTCGTTGGCAATTTTAGCTAAGTATTGAAAAGCTTTTGGATAAAATTCTACTTTCTCCAAAGCATCTAGTTGGTAATTTTCAGGTTCTAAAACAATCGTTCCGTCACGATCGATAAAAAGTACTTTTTTCATAGTTTATATTTTTGTTTTGCCACAGATTATATAGATTATAATGATTTTTTTATTCCTTGTGTTTAATTTTTCGCCACGAATTCACAAATTAAAACGAATTGAATTAGTGAAAATTCGAGAAATTTGTGGCAAAATAAAAATTCTTTTAATCTATATAATCTGTGGCAAGAAAACTTTGCGTACTTCGCGTAATTCTTTGCGAGCTTTGCGGTTAAGTTTTATTTCAATAATTTCAATTCTTTAATCAAAACAGCGTTTTCTTCCGGAATGCCAATCGTCAAACGAAGGCAGTTTTCGCATAAAGGCTGACTGGTTCTGTTTCGGATTACAATTCCTTTTTCAATTAACTGATCGTATCTTTTATTGGCATCGTCTACTTTTACCAAAACAAAGTTCGCTTCTGTTGGATATACTTTTTCTACAAAACTTACCTCAAGTAAAACTTTAATTAACTCTTCTCTTTGTTCAATAATTGAAGCTATTTCATTCTTTATTGTTTCTGGATTATTCAAACGATTTATAGCTCTCTGCTGGGTTAATTCGTTTACGTTATAAGGAGGTTTTATTTTGTTGAGAACCGAAATCACAGCTTCGGACGCATAACAAATTCCTAATCGGATTCCTGCTAGTCCGTAGGCTTTTGAAAGGGTTTGCGTGATGATCAAGTTTGGATATTCATCGATCTCCGTCAGCCAGCTTTCCTTTTTTGAAAAGTCTATATAAGCCTCGTCAATTACAACTAAACCCTTAAAATTCTGAAGTAGTTTTACAACGCTCTCATCTGAAAATGAATTTCCCGTAGGATTGTTTGGAGAGCATAAAAAGATAATTTTAGTAGAATCGTCAACAGTATCTAAGATTTGATCTACTTGTGGCTGAAAATCAGTTGAAAGTAGAACTTCTCTGTTCTCGACTGCATTTATATTCGCCAAAACGCCGTACATCCCGTATGTTGGCGGAAGCGAAATAATATTGTCTGTTTTAGGTTCGCAGAAAGCTCTGAAAAGTAAATCGAGAACTTCATCACTTCCGTTTCCTAATAAAATCTGGCTTGTTTTTACCTTATTATTCTTTGCCAAAATGGCTTTAACCGAAAGTTGTTGCGGATCAGGGTAACGATTTACTCCAGTTTGAAACGGATTTTCATTCGCATCCAGAAAAATCATCTCGGCAGTATCAAAGTCTTCAAACTCGTCACGAGCTGATGAGTACGGCTTCAAAGATTTTACATTCTCTCTTGTTATCGTGTTTATATCGAATTTCATTTTTTTATTTTTTTTTCTTTAGAGAATAGAGTATAGAGCCAAGAGTCAAGATGGTAGACTTTTTTGTCTGGTCAGTAGCTTCCGTATCCTTTACTTGTATGTTCTATAGTCTTTGCTCTATATTCTTGCTTCTATATTCTTGCTTCTATACTCTTGACTCTTTGCTCTATCCTCTTTCCTTCAAACTCTTTAATCGCAATGTAACTGCATTCTTGTGAGCTTGTAATCCTTCAGCTTCAGCCATAAGTTCGATCGCATTGCCAATATTTTGAATTCCTTTTTCGGAAATTTTCTGAAAGGTCATTGATTTTACAAAACTGTCCAGATTTACGCCGCTATAATTTTTGGCATAGCCGTTTGTTGGTAAAGTATGATTGGTTCCTGACGCATAGTCTCCCGCACTTTCAGGGGTGTAATTGCCTATAAACACAGAACCTGCGTTGATAATACCGTTACAGTAGAAATCATCGTATTGAGAGCAAATTATAAAATGTTCCGGTCCATACTCATTAATTAAATCTAAAGCGATTTGATCGTTTTCTACATAAATTAGCTTTGAATTTTCAATGGCTTTTTTAGCGATGGCTTTTCGGGGAAGTTCTTCAATTTGAACCTGGATCTCTTTTTCAACGGCTTCAATTAATCTTTTAGAAGTCGAAACCAGAATCACCTGACTGTCTGTTCCGTGTTCTGCCTGAGACAGTAAATCGGAGGCAACAAACGCTGGTACAGCAGTGTCATCAGCCACGACCAGCAATTCTGAAGGTCCGGCAGGCATATCGATGGCTACTCCAAATTGAGTTGCCAGCTGTTTTGCCACAGTTACAAATTGATTTCCTGGCCCGAAAATTTTATACACTTTAGGGATTGAGTTTGTTCCAAATGTCATTCCTGCAATGGCTTGAATTCCACCCACTTTTAAGATTTTGGTCACACCGCATAAAGTAGCTGCATATAGAATTGCAGGGTTTATTTCCCCGGATTTATCAGGCGGAGAACACAGTACTATTTCTTTGCAGCCAGCAATTCCGGCAGGAACAGCCAACATTAGAACGGTTGAAAACAAAGGTGCCGTTCCTCCGGGAATGTATAAGCCAATTTTTTGAATGGGTCTCTTTTCCTGCCAGCAGTTGACTCCCTCAGTTGTTTCAATTGAGATCTTATCGGTTTTTTGAGCACTGTGAAATTTATATATGTTTTCTTTTGCTAACTGAATAGCCGCTTTTAGTTCTTCTGAAATGCTACTATTGGCTTCCTGAATCTCCTCAGCTGAAACTTCATAGTTTTCCAGAGTAATTCCGTCAAAAATAGAAGTGTATTTAGCAACAGCTTCATCCCCTTTTTTCTGTACTTCTTTAAAGATTTCTTTTACTGTAACTTCGATATCATCGATCGTTTTAGTTGGTCGTTTTAGTATTTCTGACCAGGTATCTGGTTTCGGATTGTTTATTTTATTCATTTTTTTTATGCTTTATGCTATTAGCTTTAAGCGGTAAGCCTTAGGCTGTATGCGGTTTAACTATGGAATATTTTATTTAATTTTTTAGGCTTATAGCGTACTGCTTAAAGCCTAAAGCGTGCGAAGCACACTACAGAACCATTTTTTCAATTGGACACACTAAGATTCCTTCTGCTCCTTCCTCTTTTAATTGGTCAATTACATCCCAAAAGGTGTCCTTATCAATTACCGAGTGAACGCTGCTCCATCCTTCCTGTGCAAGTGGCAAAACGGTAAGGCTTCGAAGTACCGGCAGAATTTTTCCAATTGCTTCAATTTTATCGTTAGGCACGTTCATTAGGATGTATTTGGAGTTTCTTGCTCTTAAAACAGACTGAATTCTAAATTTTAAAGTATCAATATGTTTTTGAATTTCGGGAGATACTTTTGGCGAAACTGCCAGAACAGCTTCACTTTTAAGAATTACTTCAACCTCTTTTAAATTGTTCTTGAATAAGGTGCTCCCGCTTGAAACAATATCTACAATGGCATCGGCAAGTCCGATATTAGGAGCAATTTCTACAGAACCTGAAATTTGGTGAATATCAACTGTCAGTCCGAAAGAATTAAAATACTCGTTAACGGTATTAGGATATGAGGTTGCAACACGCAAACCTGATAAATCCTGTATCGAATTGTATTCAAAGGTTTTAGGGACTGCAACAGAAACTTTGCACTTAGAAAAACCCAGTTTTTGAATTACTTCAATTTGTCGGCCTTTCTCCACAAGTAAATTATCGCCAACGATAGCAAGATCTACCACTCCATCAATTAAATATTGCGGAATGTCTGAGTTTCGAAGGTATAAAACTTCTAAAGGAAAGTTGGAAGCTTCGGCTTTAAGCTGATCGTTTCCGTTGTTGATTGAAATACCACAATCTTTAAGAATTTGAATGCTGTCTTCGTTTAATCTACCTGATTTTTGAATTGCAATTTTTAATGTACTCATTTTTTTAGTTTTTTAGAATTAAATAGTCTGAGTACAAAGAAGTGGTATAAAAAAACCCGTTTGATGTACTCAAACGGGTTTTAAAATATGATGATTTACACGCATACCATTAACACATCGCCTGAGAGCAATAATGAAAATGATGATGATGTAATTGATTAGAAATCATGTCTTGTTTTGTTTTTTAATTCTTTGATTCGGTTGCAAATATAGTAGTTATTTTCATAAAAAAGCATTTTATATTTTAACTTAATGGCATTTTATTGTTAAAAAATCTTTCAAGGCTTAATTTTACAGGTCTTTCAGAAGCTATAAAAGGGCTTTTTTATTTTGATCAAAGTATAAAATTACAGTAGTACCTAGCCCTATTTCACTTTCCATTTTAAACTTGATATGAAGTAGTTCAGTTACCCTTTTTACGATAGAAAGGCCTAATCCGGTTCCTTTAATTTCCGGATGTTCCGTAGAATTGGATCTAAAGAACGGACTAAAAATAGCGTCTAAATCTTGCTTTGCAATACCAATACCGTTATCTGAAATTCTGCAGATTGTCTTTTCATGCTCTTCGGAAAGCAGAACAGTTACCTCTCCTCCACTGTGCGAATATTTAATAGCATTGGAAATTATATTTCTAAGTATGGTAATGACTAAAAAATTATCCGACTCAATATAATAATCCTGACGAGTATCAAATTTAATTTTGATCTGCTGATTGTTAATTCTTTCGGAATTTAATCTGAAAACGTCTAAAATTACCGCATTTAGATAAACAGATTCGGTATTGATATTTTTCTTCTGATTTTCAAAACGAGCCATCAACAACAGTTGATCTACAAGCATATTCAGATGGTCAACTTCTTTTATACAATAGTTGATCTTATCTTCGTATTCCTTATTGTCTCGAGGTTTACGAATCAATACTTCAAGTGTTCCTTTAATAACGGTAAGAGGTGTTCTTAGTTCATGAGAAGCATCAGAGGTAAACTCTTTTTCACGTTCAATTGCATGTTCAATTCGGTTTAAAAGATTGTTTATCGTTTTCGAAAGCGTGTACAATTCATCCTTAGTTCTCGGTAATGCAATACGTGTCTTTAAATTGTCTTTGGTGATAATTTTTGAGGTATTAATGATTTCATTGATGGGTTTTATGCTTCGTCCCGCAAAGAATCTTGCTATGAAAAACAACAGGATCAGAATGCCTAAAAAAGAAAGTGACATGATATCAAACAGGTTGTTCAATACCATTTTAGAATCGGCCAGAGACATGGCAACAATCACATATCCAATTTTCTTCTCCTTAAGATGAAGCGGAACCTGAATTTGTCGGATCGCATGGTCTCCCATTTTGGTGTCAAAGAGTTCAAAATCTTCAACAGAATCATTAAATTTAAGGGTTTGGGTTTTTAGATTCGGTGCTTTTTCAATGATTTTTTTATTCAGATCAAGGAACTCTACAAAAACGGGATTGACATCTACTGTGTTGTGCTCTCTTTCGTTCCATTCTTCCTCATCAATTAAAATTACTTTTCCCTTTACCTCTTTGATTTCCTGGAGGTGATTTTGAATTTCAACTTTTATTTTTTCATCAATATGACTGTAAACCGTGTGTTTTACAATAGAATAAATGACGGAGAAAACGGCTAAAATTAATAATCCCGTTGTAATGATGTAATTTAAAGCAATTCTGTTTTTAAAAGAAAGTTGTGTCATTTATAAATCGTTAGCGATATAACCGATACCGCGTATAGTTTTAATATAATCTTCTTCAATTTTTAAATTGAGCTTTTTTCGGATGGCATTCATAAAAACATCGATTACACCAGTGTCGTATTCGAAGTTTATTTCCCAAACATCTTTTAATATTTGATTTCGTGTGCAGACTTTTCCTTTATTCTGAATAAGATATTTTAATAGTTCAAATTCTCTCTGGGTTAGCGCAACTTCTTCATTGTTTTTTAGAACGATATGTTTTAACAAATCTATTTTAATAGTCCCCAAAGTCAAATCTTCTGAACCTTTTTGATTTCTAAAGTGTATTTTGATGCGTTCCACCAATTCCTCAAAGCTAAAAGGCTTTTTGATGTAGTCATTTGCTCCTGCTTTCAGGCCTTCTATCGTTTCCTGTACAGTATCTTTAGCGGTCAAAAAGATAATTGGGGTTTTCTGATCCTTAACTCTAATGGCTCTGCACAAATCTAATCCGTTAATTTTAGGAAGCATCCAGTCTAATAAAATCAAATCAAAGTGTTGGCTGTGAATCAGCTCAAAAGCTTTAGAGCCATCATTGGCTGTCGTAATCTGGTATCCTTCTTCCTGCAGACCTTGTTGCAAAAACTGAACAATACCTAACTCATCTTCAACGATTAGAATGTGCATTTTAATAGTGTAATTTTAGTTGAACTGTAATTATTTACCTTCAAAGATAAGACTTTTGAGGTCAGAAAGGACTTAATACCATTAGAATAGCCGAAAATTAACCTGCTTAAGTAAACCTTAAGTTAACACTAAGTAAGGCAAAAGCATAACTTTATTCTGAATTAATTTAATGGGATTATTTTTGTTTGAAAAAGAAGTCAAAATAGGTATTATTCTCATATTTGACTATAAAAGAGACTACTCGCAGTTTATCCTTAAAAAAAGTATGTTATTTTTACTAATTTTACAATCTTAAGCAAATGAATAACTCTTTTAAATTAATAATTATCTGAACTTAAAAAGCTATTAATGTCCCTCACAAAAAAGTTTTCCCCAATCTACAATCTGGCGATATTTTATTTTATCGTTAGTTTTCTGTTAAGAATTGTTTTGTTTTTTCATCCCATTACACAAAGTTCATTTACCATTATTCAGAGCTTAAAAATCTTTATACTTGGACTTGTTTCTGATTTTTTTGTTTTTGTTGTGGCAAGTGTTTTTTTATGGCTCTATCTGATTTTCATATCCAATTCTAAGTATAATAAACCTTCCGGTTATATAATTCTTGGGATTTTTGCGGTTCTCTTTATCTATGCAGCTTCCGGGAAAAGTATCTTTGACGAGTATGGAGGAGCTTTGCCAATGATCGTTATGATTTTCATCGGAATTAAGATGGCTCTCTTTGCTCTTTTATTGTTTCTGCCTAAGCTAAGGGATAAAATCAGATATTGGTTGTTTGCATTTGTAATTTTCCTGTATGTTTTACTAATTCTGCAAAATGGTTTAAGTGAATATTTCTTTTGGAATGAGTTTGGTGTGAAGTATAATTTTATTGCGGTAAATTATTTGATTTACACTACTGAGGTTATTGGAAATATTATGGAGTCCTATCCGGTAATTCCTTTGTTTTCGGCTTTATTTTTAGTCACCGGAATTGTGACTTACTTTATCCTTAAAAAATCCAGAAATTATATTGATCATATTCCAACTATAAGTGAAAAAATAAAAATTACTGCTATCTATCTTGGGGCATTTGCTGTTTCACTAATTGCGATTCCAACGCTGGCAAAAACGGAAAACTCAAAGAATGTTTTTGTTAACGAGTTACAGGCTAACGGTATATACAAATTTTACTTAGCATTTGAGAACAGTAAACTTGATTACTTTGATTTTTATAAAACGTTGCCTAATGAAGAGGCTTTTGCGCTTCTAAAACAGCAGTTCGCTACTATTAAAGGAAACAGTACTAAAAGAACTATTACCGGAGATTCGCTTGAAAATCATAAAAATGTGGTGCTGATTACTATCGAAAGTTATAGTGCCGATTTTATGAAGATGTATGGAAATGAGGAAAACATTACTCCTTTCTTAGATAGTTTGGCTCAAAAGAGTCTTCTTTTTACCAATTTATATGCTACCGGAAACAGGACAGTTCGCGGACTGGAAGCGGTTACTTTATGTTTGCCTCCAACTGCCGGTGAAAGCGTTGTAAAAAGAGAAGACAATAAAAACAAATTTTCTACCGGAGCTATTTTTAAGAAAAAAGGATATAAGGTGAAATATTTGTATGGCGGAGATGCTTTCTTTGATAATATGCAGGATTTCTTTTCCGGAAATGGTTATGAAATTGTAGACAAATCAAGTTTTGCACCTGAAGAAATTACCTTCTCCAATGTTTGGGGTGTTTGTGATGAAGATATGTACAATAAAGCGATAAAGGTTATGAATGCTGAGGAAAAGGAAAAAAGACCTTTCTTTAATCACATTATGACGGTGAGTAATCACAGACCTTTTACGTATCCAAATAATAAAGTTGATATTCCGGGTGATGCAAAATCTCGTGAAGGCGGTGTAAAATATACGGATTATTCGTTGAAAAAATTCTTTGAAATGGCAAGCAAACAATCTTGGTTTAAGAATACCATTTTTGTAATTGTAGCCGACCACTGCGCCTCAAGTGCAGGAAAAACCGAGCTTCCTTTAGATAAGTATAGAATTCCGGGGTTTATTTATGATCCAAACGGAAAACCTCAAAAATACAATCAGTTAATGTCGCAAATAGATGTTATGCCAACACTCTTTGGGTTATTAAATTTTAATTATGAAAGTAAGTTTTTTGGTCAGGATGTTTTAAAACCGGATTATAAACCCAGAGCTTTTATTGCCACCTATCAGGACATGGGACTAATTAAAGACAATGTTCTGACGATTTTGTCGCCTAAGCAACAGGTAAAACAGTTTAATGTGCAAATTAACCCGAAACCAGGTATTGCTCCTGAATTTCAAATTGATTACAACGAAACTCCGATGAAAACAGAGAGAGCTGATTTAATAAAAGAAACCATTTCTTTTTATCAAACAGCTTCCTATATGCTTAAAGAGAAGAAGTATCAGCGTTAGTTTTCAGTCTCAGTCGCAGTATTCAGTCGTGCTCACAGTTGAATGCTGCTTACTATTGCGGTATTGATCGCAGATGAAGTCTAAAATAAAATTAAGCAAGAAATATTACAAAAAAAAACAGCCTCAGATTCATTAGAATTTGAGGCTGTTCTCATTATAATAATTAGCTATAATCTGTAAACTAAACACAGTACAGAGACTGAGACTGAATACTTATAAAGTAAACTATTTAATCATTCTGATTTTTCATTCCAAATAAGTTTCCTTGTTGAAATAATCTGGCATCATCTTTTAAGGCTTGATTATTTCTTTGTGTAAGCTCAAATGCATCTAAATCACTTAAATCCGGTTTTCCTGCATTTACCCATGCTGTGTACCAAAAACTTGCTGTTGCTGCAATGGCTTTTTTCATTTGATTCTCCACCATTCCATTTAATTCTTTGTGCAGTTTTTTAGCATATTCGTCAGAGAAAATAGCTGTATTGTATTTGCTCTTTAGTACTTTCCCATCAGCATCCATTTTAAAAGTCTCATTTTCCGGAGTTGTTGTTCTTAGCTTTTTATCTACATCCAGCAAAGGCTGAACTAAACTGTGAGTATCATTAATCATGTCCCAGGTTGCTTTGTGAACATCCTCATAGTACTGTGCTTGCGGAACGTTTAGTCTGTAGTTTTTAACAAACAATTCAGGAAGTCTGCTTTCCCAAAGGGAATGAATTCCTTTTTGATCGCTTAATTGTCCGTCATGATTTGAAGAGGTATGCAATGGCATGTGTGCATCACCAACGTAATGACCTAAATCTGCAGCTAAAAACAAGATTTCAGCTCTGTTCTTCTCTTTAAAAGCTTTTGTCAATTTTACCATCATCTCTTCGATGTACCAAGGCAGGATTCCGTTCTCGTTTAAGAATTTGGCATCGTATTTTTGCTTTGCTGCTTCTAGAGTCTGTGGGAAATCTGCTGGGTTACCAAAGCTCTCCATGTCAAAATAATGTCTTGGATTTTCGTCTTTATAATTTAAGGCATATTTTCTAATGTCCGGTACAGAGGCTTCCTGTGTAATAAAATCTATATGATTATAGAAGAATACCTGAAGCGGGTGTGGCAAAGCCATAACTGCGGCTTTATTAATACGTTCGTGACCAACCATCCCCCAGGATAATGTCAAAAAACCAATTGCTAATGCGAATAATGCAATTAGTCTTGGTTTCATTTTTAAGTTTTTCATTTTTATTTTTGTTAGAGGTGCAAATTTATTTTATTTATGTACATTTCAAAGGGAATAATCGTAAAGATTGCAAAATTTAGCTTCATTTATTTTTTTTGAATCCGAAGTAATTGAAATTCAAATTAAAAGTTTCTTCGTAAATTCGCTACTTTTTATCTAAATCTAAAAATATGCGCCTCATTTCTATAGGAATTCTTTTCCTGCTCTTCACTTGCAGCGGTTTTGCACAAGAAGATATTGTCGAATTGAAAAATGTTCAGGATACGATTCTGATTACCAAAAGAACATTACAGGTAGCGGATCCTTTCAATTCGGTGAAAACAATGCAGCAATTGTTTCCGGGTAAACTATACAGTCTCTCCGATCATAATACTTTTATAAGCTGGAAATGCAGCACATGCAAGCCTGTCGCCTATATTGATGTCAATGGTGTCGAAGGTGATCAGTTGTTTCCTTATGAAAATGGCGTTGCAACGAGGGTTTTAGGCACTCTTGATTATACAGATTCTAAAGGGAATCAGTTTAAATTGCTGCTTTTTAATCATTCTTTTTATGACGAAGACGGGTTGCAGACCGGAAGATTTTCCGGCGGACTTGTTGGCGTAGCCAAGTTTGCTAAAAACAACCAAACCTGGCAAATGAGGTCTTTTCAACCTGCTATTGCGGCTTTTGGCTCTTTTGCTCAGGCGCCTTCTCCAAAATTGGTAGAAATTGGAGAAGATCAGTACGCCTTTACACTCACCCATGTAAATGGTGGTGCGGGCGGTCCATTTGAAGGGATTCTCTATCTGATTGCCGGATTTGACGGAAGGTACCAGCCTATTTTAGAGTCTTACAATTACAAACTCACCAATGTAGCGAGCGTAGAATGGTCCGGTTCTTACACCGTCGTAAAGGATACAAACAAAAAACACTTTAGGGATATTATCGTTAAAACAAACGGCTCCTTTAGTAAAGCTGCCCAGGCTAATGATGAATTTGAAGTCATTTTACCTGATGAAATAGCTGCAATGGCCAAAACGAAGAAGAAGTTTAATTTCGAGATCGAAAGACGTTTTTCGTTTAAAGGGAAACAGTATAAGCTGGTTGATAAGCCTGTTGTTAGATTCTCGAATGTGAAATAGCTATTTCTCTTTAGTGGAAAAATAGTATCGACACAAGCCCCAGAACTGCAATAAATATCCAAAGAACAACTCCTTGTAGTAAAGGTTTAGCGCCAACTGATTTTAAAGTATTGACACTTAAAGTTGCTCCTATCAGGAATAAAGTTATCGTAAGACCGATTTTGGCAATCGAAACAATATGTGGTGCTATAACAGCCGTTTGTGGCACATAAGTATTGAAAAGCATGGCGAGAATGAATAAACCTATGAAATACGGAATCTTGATTTTAGAGTTTTTATTCTTAAAAAGCACAGCGGTTAAAAGAGAGATCGGTATAATCCATAGGGCTCTGGCCAATTTTACAGTAGTTGCAATCTGAAGTGCTTCCGTACCATATTTGTTGGCAGCGCCTACTACAGAACTGGTGTCGTGAATCGCTATGGCGCACCATAATCCAAAGTCTTTCTGCGATAAGTCGAGTTGATGTCCAATAAAGGGGAACACAAACAATGCTACAGAGTTCAGAATAAAAATAACTCCCAGAGCGATTGAGGTCTGATTCTCATTAGATTTAATTACCGGTGCAATAGCCGCAATGGCGCTTCCTCCGCAAATAGCGGTTCCGCAAGAAATTAAATGGGAGGTTTTCTTCTCGGTTTTGAATGCTTTCCCTAAGAAAGTCCCTAAAAGTAAAGTGCTGAAAATGGATAATACAGTAAGTAAGAATCCTTCTTTTCCGGCAGAGAGCGCTGCAGTCGCATTCATTCCGAAGCCTAAACCTACCACTGAAAATTGAAGTAAAAAAGTAATCGCTGTTGCATTGAACTTTTCAAATGGATTTCCGAAGACATTTACCAGAATGACTCCTAATAGTAAAGCTAATGGAGGTGAAATGATTGAAAATAGGCATAGAACAATTATGAAAGCAAAAATTGCCTGTTGCGTATAAGGATTAATTTCAAAAAAATGTACCGATGTTTGTTGTTTCGTTTTCAAAATAAGTAATTTGATATTTCTTGTACAAAGGTCTGTCGTTTATATCAAAATCACCAATCGTAAAACGCGATAGGCTATAACTCTAAGTTATAATAAGAAGACAAATTTTGGATAAAAAGCTCTGTTAATGCATTTGGTTTACCCAGTAAGGTAATGATATAGAAGTAGCGTTCAATAGATAAGTTAGCAATATCAAGCACCATTAATTCATTGTTTTTAAGCTCTTTATCTACTGCATGTATGGACATAAAAGCCAGACAATCCGAGTTTAGAAGATACGATTTAATGCTTTCGGTGCTTCCTAACTGCATTTCAATCTGCAGATCACTTATTTTTACCCCAACCTGTTTCAGAGAGTATTCTATAACTTCAAGTGTTCCTGATCCACGCTCACGAGTGATGAATTTCATCGATTTTAAATCTTCCAATGAAATTTCATTCTTTTTGATCAGCGGATTTTTGGTATTGCACACCAGTACGAGTTCGTCTTTTAAAAACGGAGTATATTTAATCGATTGGTTTTTGGATTGTCCTTCAACAATTCCTATTTCGATTTCTTTATGGATTAAGGCATTCTCAATTTGTTCTGTATTTCCGTTGAGCAAATTGACTTTAATGTCTTTCTGTTTTTGATGAAAACGTGCTAATACCGGTGAAATGATATACTGAGAAATCGTTGTACTCGCTCCCAGCCTCAGTAATCCTTGACGATCGCTAATAAAGCTGCTCATTTCGAAGTCTATTTCACGATAGATTTCAAAAATGTTTTTGGTGTGTTTGAGCAGAATTTCTCCTGCCGGAGTTAAAGCAATTTTGGAACCGTTTCGTTCGAAAAGCTTGGTTTTATAAGTTTCTTCAAGTTCCTGAATGTGTTTGGAAACCGCTGGCTGTGAAATATATAATTCAGTTGCCGCTTTAGTAAAGTTAAGACGGAGTGCAACGGTGTAGAATACTTTTAGCCTGAAATCCATTGTATTACTTAGTTTTGTTTCATGTTTAAAGTTTCAAGTTACGCAAAAAAATGTTTTTTTGTGCTACCAAACTTTTTTACTATTTAAAGTAATCCATTGTATTTACGGATAAACCATTCTGCAGTAAATACCAAAGCAATTAAAATCAACAGCCAAACCCAATCAATTAAAGGTGTTTTGGTGGAAATATTTTTTTCGATCGATTTGTATTCTTTGTTCTCTATAAGCTGTTGAATAAGTTCATCTGCCTGATTTTCAAAGAAAGCTTTTCCGTTGGTTTGTAAGGCTAATTGTTTTAATTTCTGAACATCCGGATTTACAAATTGCTTTTCGATATCAAAATCTAAAATTTCAAAGTGACCTGAGTAAGAAGTATTGGTGTTCAATTCTTTTACTGTGAAATTGTACTTTCCGGTGGCCAATCCATCCAGATTTACCGAAAAAGAGTTATTTCCTTTTAGCAAGTCATAGTTTTTTACCTGTTTGGTTGCTGCATTTGTTACGGTAATTGTAAGTCGTGCTTTTTCATCAAACTCATAGTTTTTATTAAAGTACTGTGCATTGATCACAATAGCCTCACCGGAATTGTAGAAGCTTTCGTGTGTAACTACCAAAGATTTTTTGGAAGTAGTTGAAGCGAGATACTGAATAACCTTATCTATAAAAACGTCATACTTCTCAAAAGACTGATTGTCAATATGGCTTTGTAAACGCCATTTCCAGCTGTTTTCTCCTAAAAGAAAAGCGGTTCTTTTTGCCTGATTCTCTGTAAAGGCCAGTAAGGGTGCATTTGTAGAAACATTTCTAATTTTTGAAGAAAGCAGTACCGATACATTTCCATTAGTGGTCACCGTTCCAAATAAATTTTGCAGTGGTGGAAAATTTTCAAAACCTATATTGTCTACAGCAAACAGATTAAACTGTGATTCAAATTCTGCCAGATAATCTTCTCTCTGACCACTCATTTTAAATACCAGATTTTTTTGCTGCTGATTCAAATAATTAAAGTCAGTGTTGTTACCGGTTATGATAAAAGTGTTTACTCCCGCTAGCTTATTGTTATCAAAGATGGCTTTGAATGCTGTCGTTGGCTGGTATAAAACCAAAACAGAAGCTTCTTGCAGCTGATTGATATCGTTTGGCTTAACCAGAATCACTTTACGCTGTGCATTCGTTTCAATCGAACGTTTTAATGCTGCAATATCGGGATGATTTATAGCAGAAACGATTGCAATCGTTGACTTTTGATCAATGATCTCGACAGCAAAATTTTTGATGTTATTGTAGCTGTTTTTCTCTTTGATATTGGAAGAAACTGCTGCTTTAAAAATTTGTAAACCTACTTTATCAGCCGGTAAAAGTAAGTTTAAGGTTGCTGTCTTTTTGGAAGGAGAAAAAGAAACTTTTTCTTTGGCAACTACCTTACCTCCTTGTGATATGGTAAAATCAGCATTCGTAGCTTTGTCTCCTGCGTATTGAAGAAATACTTCTACCGGAAATTTATTCTTGTGAAAAGCGTATTTGTTTACGTTAAGCTGATTGATTTTAAGATCTAAAAAAGTGGTTGTATCTCCCACAACCAAAGGATAAACTTTATTAACAGGATCAAAACGATAGACATAATCGTTTCCTGTAGTCTGATTTCCGTCAGTTATAATTACGGTTGGAAAAATCAGGTTTTTATTGATGCTTTTTAGATTTTTGGCAACTTCGTCAAGATTGGTTTGTTTTCCTTTGAAATCAAACTTCTCCGAAAGTTTAAAATCGGCATCAAACTGGTAGGACTGAATTTCGAATTTATCCCGAAGCGCAGGATTCGACATCAATTTTTGATGCAATTCTATCACTTTTTTATTTGAATTTAAAGCAGTAATAGAACTTGAATTGTCTACAGCAATTGCAAGCGGAGTTTTGGTAACTTCCAGTGCATTTTTGGTCATTATTGGGTTTATTAGTAAAAGCAATAATCCAAAAATGGCTAAAAAACGTAAAAAAGCCAAAAACCAAATCACATTGGATTTGTTTTTGGCTTTAAAAAAATATTGAAAATACGACAAACCAACTGCGATTACTAAAGAAAGTAATATTAATAGAATCGTATTTGTAGTCATATTTTATGAATTGAAAGATTAAAAAAATTTAAAAATTAAAAGATTGAAAAATTAGTAATCTTTAAATTTTTCAATTATTGAATCCTTAAATTATTTTTAGGTAAGCATTCCTCCACAAACATTAAGTACTTGTCCGGTAACATACGCACTTAAGTCTGAAGCTAAGAAAAGACAAGCGTTAGCAACATCTTCTGCGCTTCCTCCTCTTTTTAACGGAATTCCTTCTCTCCATCCTTTTACTACATCTTCGTTTAATTTTGCAGTCATCTCCGTTTCAATAAAACCAGGCGCGATTGCATTGCAACGAATGTTACGGGAACCTAACTCTAATGCTACAGATTTAGTAAAACCAATTGCACCTGCTTTTGAAGCGGCATAGTTAGTTTGCCCTGCATTTCCTGAAACTCCTACTACTGAACTAATATTTATGATAGATCCTGAACGTTGTTTCAAAAAGGTTTTTTGAATTGCTTTTGTCATATTAAAGACAGATTTCAGGTTTACATCAATAACCTGATCAAAATCTGCTTCAGACATACGCATTAACAGGTTGTCTTTTGTAATTCCGGCATTGTTAATTAAGATATCTACGGTTCCGAAATCAGCTAAAACTGCATCAACAAAAGTTTGTGCTTCATTAAAATCGGCAGCATTTGATTGGTATCCTTTTGCTTTAATTCCTAAACCGTTCAATTCAGCTTCTAAAGCTTCTGCAGAAGCTACAGATGAGCTGTATGTAAAAGCAACGTTTGCGCCATGTTTAGCAAAAACTTCAGCAATTCCTCTTCCAATTCCACGACTAGCGCCTGTAATAATGGCAACTTTTCCTTCTAGTAATTTCATATTCAAAATTAATGTTAATATTATTTCCAGCTAACCAGCTATTTACTTTCTCCTGAGAAAAAGAGTAAAAAACAGTGCTGTGAATGACTTGTCAAATATATGATAATTCCCTTTTTAAAAAAATTACTCTTAGTATAATTTGCGATTTAGGACGATTCTTTAGCAATAATCATAAAAAAACCGTTTCAAATTATGAAACGGTTTTTCTTAATCTATAAAAAAATGTTCTTTAAAAGTCATTTATTCAACTTTTAGCATCGGTTGAATATCTTTCTTTAAGGATGACACATCTTTAAAACTACTCACAAATCACACCATCTATCGTTGCTCTGCATATTGGTTCTGCAGGTGTTATCGGTGGAAGCATAATACACGGCCCATTATAAGGTAATGGTGACCACGGTACAGTACATCTTACTCCACCGCTTCCGTTTACTTCTTTTAGTTCTTCTTTACCTAGTACTTCAACTCCTGCGAAATTTAAAATAGTTTTTAACATCATAAAATTGGTTGTTTAATAGTTGGTTAGCTCAATCATTTTTTGTCCGTTGAGTTTCAGACATAAACATATTCTTAAATAACATATTAGTTCTCTTTCTAAATCATATACAACGAGTTGTTCTGATTTCTCACTTAAAAAAGCAGCCCGTAAGGGCTGCCTCAACTCAAAATAAAAATAAAATAAAATAAATAAAGACAAAACGCATTGCAGTTTGTAGCTGCTCTTTCTAAAAGACTACAATGCATTTTTTTAGGTGCAACTTAAAGCAGCCAGGTTGTCATTCTAAATGAACTTGACGCACTGGTAAACGTATAAACGGTATTGGTATATCCTAACTTGAAGTTTTCTTTCTTGACATAAACACCAGTTGTATTGACAAGATTTTTATCAAAATTTGCCAAAAATGCAGGAGCTGCAACGGTTGTGTTTCCGTTCCAAGACTTATGTTTTAGAATGATCTTCTGGTTCGGTGCGTCTTCTACAACATCTATGTAGTGAAAAATTGCTGCCTGACCACCTGTAAACGTATAGTAAATGAAATTTCCAAGCGAGTGATTCAAATAAAGCTGAACAGATGATATGGCTACACCTTTAGGTAAACTTGCATTAATTTTTGCTAACTCATTTACAAACAATTGCGAGTTTGTTGATGCATCTTCTGTATAATCGTCAACATAATAACCAAATCTGGCATAAATTTTCCCCGGAAGCAATATCTTATAATCATCTGTTAATCTTGGTGGGACATTGCTAAATTTAAGAGTTGCACTTACTCCACCAGTTCCAGTTGCCACAAAATTGTTAGTAGCGGAATCATACACAAAATTAGTTAGCTTTTGACCTTTTACTGTAAGTGCCGGTTTTACTGTAGCTCCGGTTGGTGTAAAAGCCAAAGCTAAATTTTGAACGTCATTTGATCCTGCTACTAATGATGTTGCCACTCCAAAACGCGCAGCTGTATTGTAGTCAAAATCATAGTTTTGTACCGTAGATCCGTCATTTATTTGCAATAATCTATAAAGGGGACTTACCTCATTTCCTGTTATGGCATTTATTATTGGCGTGTTTTTAGGTAAATCTGTCCAATCTTTTGCTGTCGCTTTTACAAAACGAACTTCGTGTCCATTTCTATTGGTTTTAAAAATAATGTCGCCATTTTTCTGTCCATAATAAAAGAATTGAAAATCTCCTAAATATCCTTTGGCTAAAAGAGCCGCTGTAGGAGAATTATTCGCATCAGACAAAAGATGTATTCTATTTTCCGTTGTAAAAACTAAACTTACAGTGCTGCCAACCTGAATTTCGTACTGACTTTTGTAAGTACCTGTCAGGCTATTAAAATCGGAAGCCATATCTACTTTTCCTTCCGGAAGAAATTTGAATAAATGTGTCCAGCCTCCTAATTGTGTGCTGTCTGTGTAATAAACGGCTTTCCATCCTTCTGAAGATGAAAGTAGAACATCATTCAGTTCTTTTTGACGAGAACTTAATCTTTCGGTAGCATTTTGATCAAATTTAGCGTCTACTTCTGTGCTTGTACAAGATCCCAGAAATAAAGCTATCAAAGAAATCGCTAAATACTTATATATATTTTTTGCTTTCATAATATTGCTTTTTATAAAATTTATTGTCCTTAGTTATTAACTACAACATCAGTGTTTTTTTGAGCTTCATCTCTTAAAGCATAGAAATCTATATTAAAAGAATCCTTATAATACTTTACAACCAATGCTTCTTTTGCTTTAATATTTGCTTTAGCTGTAGCATCTGTTACACTTGCTAAGATGGCATCATATTCAGCTTTTGAACTTGTTAAAATTGTAGCGGCAGTTTCGGCAAAATCTTCGTAAATATTCAATCTTGCATAACTGGTTATGAAACCTAATGATCTTGAAGTTGAAAGTGCTTCTGTGTACCATGTAGAAGTATAACCTACCGGAGTTAACTTAGACCAGGCCTGTTCGTCAAATGGCTTAGTTTGGTTTAAAATATGCACATATTCATGTTGAATGGTGTGAATAAACTGTGTAACATTGGCTCTGTTTTTCTTATTAAGTTTATCTACCTCAAATAGTGTAACTCTTTGACCAGCTTCTGCTAATCCGAGTGTTACCGTTCCGTTAGTGTTTAAATTAACACCACCAACAAGTACAAATTCTCTGGGAGCAATTTTCTTTACAAAATTCACTCCGCCAATCTTGGTGTAGCTATCTACCCAGATTTTTTTTACAACTTCCATTGCCGGTTGAACTTTATCTACTTGAGGAGGAAATAGATATTTAGTATTATCAACTAAATTTTGATTCCACTCATAGTATACATTTATGTTATAAGGATCTAAGAAATTGGTCCCAATCCATTTATCTAAATCTGTTTTTGACAGTGCTGAAAAATCAAATTGACTTTCTTTTGGCTGTACTTCATGGGCACAGGATGCAAGAAGTAAAACCCCTGCCATTAGTGCTATTTTATATGTTTTTACTATTTTCATACTATACTTTAATTAAAAATTATCTAGGATTTTTTTCAATACCATTATCTGAAGCTCTAAGCGGAATTTGTAATGCTCTTCTATTATCATCTTTCTCCAGAACGTTTTTTCGAATTACTTTACCAAACTCAAGTGTATTATGAGTTACAACCAGATTAAAACGTTTAATATCGAACCATCTAAGTCCTTCACGTAAAAAGTCTTTTCTTCTTGCCTCTGCTATTGCTTTTATGTAGGAAGCCTGAAGCGGGCTTAAGGTATAGAATGGAGTATACTCATTTGTGATTACCGGATATTTAGCTTGTACTACTGATTCATTCAAGACATCTGTTGTAGCATTGTATCCTGATGTTCTGGTTCCTAAAAAGAATCCCAGTTCTGTATTGGCTTCTGCCATTCTGTTTTTCATCACCAATGCTTCAATTCTGTTCAAATATAACTCGTCATTGCTAAGTAAAACAGTAGCAGTGTATGGCACTCCAATACCAGATGTTAAGTTGGTAACTTTAAAATATTCGTAAAGTTTAGGAACCACAACTAGTACTCCACTATAATACTGACCCTGAGCTTTTATTAGATTTGGTTTACCCCACATATTGGTTTGATTACCTAATATTTCATCTGATTTATTTCCAGCAAGAGCAAATCTGTATGCACCTGCTCTGTTTGCAGTTGAATTAGGATAAGCAATTAACAGATTGGTTTCTTGTTCTGCTTTAGAATATTCTAAAGGCATTTGGGAGAAAGGAACAGCGTTAAAAGCAAGGTAACTTCTAATTTTAGTTGGTTTAGAGCCAAGTCCTTCAGAAAATTCAAGAACTTTATCCCAGTCCCCTTTTATTAAGTAAAAACGACATGCCAAAGCCCTGGCAGCATCCCTGTTAAAATGAAATTTAGGTTCTTTATAATCATTTGTTACATATTTCAAACCTTCTGTAATGTCCTGCTCAATAAAATCAAAAACTTCTTTGACAGTATTACGTTTGTACTTCACTAATAATTCTGTTTCTGGTTTTGTAATGTACGGAACTCCCAAATCTGTTGAGGCTGTTGTAGGATTGTAGCGATTTGCCCATAATGAAACCAACATAAAATGAGAATAGGCTCTCGCGATCAATGCCTCCCCTCTTTGTGGATTTAAACTTGTTGGACTGCCTAATTTTTCAATCGCATCCAATGCCTGATTTGCTGCTGCTATAGCTTCGTACGATCCGGTCCAAAAATCATTTTCGGTATCTGTTCCGATCTGATTTTGCATTTCCCAATTATAGCTATTATCATTATTTACATTCGCAGCCTGTTTTAACTCACTGTCAAAAACATTATCTGACATGGCTTCAGCAAGTGCAAAATAAGAAGAGCTAGGATAGGCTGTAACTAATAATTCAGATATTTTCTCAGGTGTATCTATCTGCGTTCTGTTATCTGGTACTTCTGAAAGGAAATCATCACAACTGCTAAAACCAATCAGTAATAATAGTGATAGTGTTATTTTTATATTTTTCATAATCAATTTTAGTATTAGAATGAAATATTTATTGCAAAAGTATATTGTGCTGTAATAGGGAAAGCTACCCCTCCGGTATTACGGAATTCAGGATCTTGTCCGTTTAATTTTTTGTCTGAATAAATCAGCCATGGATTAACCGCAGAACCTTTTAAAGTAAAGGTGCTAACTCCTAACTTTCTTTTAAAATCACTTGGGAATTCCCAGCCAAGAGAGATATTTTTTAATCGTACAAAGTCACCACTTGCAATTCTCTCATCAGAAAAATTATAGGTGTTGTATGCAATTTGTAAGTTATTAGCTCCGTAATTCCTGTTCAACAATTGATCTGCAATAACCGGCACATTTGTATATTGTTCGTCACCTGGATTAATCCATCTGTTAGCAAATTCTTTTGTGAAAACGGTCTGATCTGTGTAAACATTATTATACACAGGATTCAATCTGATTTTATTTCCTCCTGATCCTACTATGAAAACATATAATGACCAGTTTTTGTAAGTAAACGTATTAGCAAGACCAATAGATTTATTTGGCTCAACAGATCCCTCATATTTTAAATATTTCATTACATTATTAGTATCCTGAAAATTAGCTTCTGTAATATTATTTTCAGCACCATCCTGTAATTTAAAAGTTGGTAATCCTTCAGGATTCAGTCCCGTGAACTGATAAGAATAAAGTGAGTTTCTAGGATGCCCTACTGTGTTACCTCCGTTGGAAGCTATCAAATCAAATACTGCTGGTCTGTTGGCTAGTTTTGTAATTTTTTGATCATAAACAGATAAGTTTAATGTTGTAGACCATTTAAAATCTTTCGCAGCAATATTCTGAGTAGTAAAACCAAACTCAATACCTTTAGTTTCCATATCGGCATTGTTACCCTGTTTAACAGATTGTCCTCCAACACCGGAAGTAATTACATAATCAATAAGATCAAATGCTTTACGGCTGTAAACATCTGTAGTTACTTGTACTCTGTTTCTAAACAATCCAAGATCGAAACCAATATTGGTTTCAAATTGTTTCTCCCATGTCAAATCAGCATTCTGCAAATCAGAAATATTTATTGCATTTTCTCTGTCACCTGTGTTAAAACGGTTAGTGATAAAACTTCTGTAAATAGCCAATGAATTTGTAGCAGGACCTGCCGTTGCTGTTAAACCGTATGAAGCTCTAAGTGCTAAAGTGTTTACAGATTCAACATTCTTCATGAAATTTTCTTCTTTAATGTTCCATTTACCACTTAATGTGTAAGTAGGAAGCCATCTTGATGATCCTGTATCTCCTTGTCTGTTAGACCCGTCATAACGACCAGTAATAGATCCTGTATAACGACGATCGTAAGTATATCCAACTTTTCCAAAGAAACCAACTGTTCTCTCTCTTTCAGCTCCAAAATCGTAGTAAGAGTTTCCTTCGTTTACTAACTTTTCAATTAATTTTGGGTCAATAAAAGCACTAAGCCCTTTTTCATACTGAATTCCTGCAGCAGTAAAATTGTCATTATTTCTGTCTACTGATCTGAACTCTGTACCAAAGAAGCCTTCTAATTCATGTTTATCATTCAATGTGTTTCTGTAAGTAATACTATTTCTAACATTATAAGAAGTCATGTCGTTAGTGTATTTTCTTAAAAATCCACCATTTGGCAATACAGATATTTTCGGTGCGGTTAAATCATTTGGATTTTGGTATAAGAACACATTATCCTTTTGAATTTGAGTATTTAGAGTCGCACCAACTCCTGCATTATATGCCCCTACTACGTTTGAATCTTCGTAAATTTTGTGCTCTCTTGATGTATTAGCATAACGTGCAGAACCTGTAAAGTTATAGGTTAAGTTTTTGTTTATTTTATAATCTATGTCAGCTTGAAAACGAATATCGTTTACTTTTATCCCCATAGTATTATTTTTCAACTCCTTTAAGATGTTCATAGGAGCCCAGTTGTTTTGGTAGTATTCGTAATTACCATTTTCATCATAAGGTCTAAGCGTTCTGCTTGTACTTAATACATAATTAAATGGGTTAATATCAAAATCTCTGGTTATCTTACCAAATACAGCATCATTTTTACTTTCGTACGTACCCGGAGCTTCCTGATCACGTATAGAAGCAAGTGTTGATAAAGTAATATTTAATCTGTCGTTGATAAAGAATGTTCCTTTTAAGTTTGATGATAATTGTTTCACATTATCAGCTAAAGTCCATCCCGGATCTGTATAGTATCCTAGAGAACCATAAAAAGTATTATTTTTTCCACCCCCTGAAAAACTTAAAGAGTGATTCTGTGTGATAGATGGTCTGAATAAAACTTTAAACCAGTCTGTATTTGCTAATTCATATTTTTGCAAAAATTCATTGATGTATGGCTGCTCATTTCTAACACCATACTGACCATTTGATTCATTATAGCGGTTAACTTCTTTAGCCAAAATACCATAAACACCACTAAATCTTGCAGTAATAGACGAACTTTGATTAAGATAACCTTTGGTTCTCATCTCTTGAAAAATACTCATCGATTCCTGAGAATTTAGAATATCATACTGAGTATAACTTGGTACAGTTCTAACTGTGTTTTCAACAGAATAAGTCACTTTTAGAGGAGAATCTCTACGTCCTTGTTTAGTAGTTACAACCACCACCCCATTTAACGATCTTGAACCATAGATTGAAGTAGCAGATGCATCTTTTAGAATTTCAATACTTTGAATATCATTTGCATTCAAACCTGCTACAGCAGAACTTAATAATGTTGCTGAGTTTCCAGATGCTAAATCAGCAAATGAAACGTTGATAATATCTTCTTGTACAACCCCATCAATAACCCATAAAGGTTTGGTATCTCCAAAAATAGAAGAAGATCCACGAACCGTAATTTTTGGCGTCGAACCAAAAGATCCCGTAACGTTTTGTACAGTAACACCGGCAGCTTTACCTTCAATCATTCTGCTTACATCTACAACACCATCGACTTTCAATTCACTGCCGGAAATTTTACTGATTGCCCCCGTAAAAGTTCTTTTTGAAGTTTTTTCATAACCTGTGGTTACTACGACTTCCTTTAGATTTTGTCCTGCTTCATTTAAAACGATAACCGGATTTGTATTGCTTATTCCTATTTCTTTTGTTTCCATTCCAACATAAGAAATTACAAGTCTGTCACTGTTAGTCGGCATTTCGATAGAAAATTTACCATCAAAATCTGTTAATACCGCAATCTTAGTTCCTTTCGCTAATACAGTAGCTCCAGGTAGCGGACTGCCACTAACATCTGTAACTGTACCCTTAATAATCGGACCTGCAGCGGTTAAGCTTTCAAATACTGAATTTGATGTTTCAGCACTTGTAAAAGGAACTGCTGATGCATTTTTCTGTAGAATTATCTGATTGCTGACTTCAGTGTAAGTGATATTAAATGGTAATAAAATTCGATTCAAAATACTCGACAAAGTTTCATCGTTAGCATCTATACTAACTTTTTGATTCAGTTGTGGTAATCTTGAATTGTAAGAAAACTTTACATTTGCAGACTTTTGTAATTTAGACAAGGTGTTGTCTAAAGTTAAATTTGTAATATTAATTGTAACTTTAGTATCTAATTTTTTTTGTCCATTTACATCATTTGCCATGGCAACACTTGAAAACACAAGTGCCAGAACAAACTGAAATAGTGTTATTTTCATGATTCGATGGAGTAATCGTTGTTTAACAACTGGTTTTTTCATAATTTTGGTTTGTTTTGATTAATACTGATTCGAGTGTATTTTAAGAAACATCCTCAGTTACTCTTTACAGAGAGTAATTTGATTCATCTAAGTGTCGATAATGTTACAGCATTTCGGCACTTTTTTTATGCATTTTCTTTTACATAGGCGTTATTATTATTTGTTTTGGTTATTTTAGGTTGTTCATGTTTTTTCTTTGTTATTTAAAACTCAACTTTACAATTACAGTTGCAAAATGAGTTTAGTTACATCCATCAGATATGATAACGATTTGATTTCCATTCATTTCAAAAGTCGTCTTGTTGCCAATACTGTTACAGACAATTTTTAGCTTTTCCATCAAAGGCTGATCACTAAGAGATGTTGTAAGGTGACAGTCTTTCAGCTTGTTTTTTGGATAATCGATGTCTACAAGGTAAGCCTGCTCTATCGTTTCAAAAATTTGTGATACCGGAATATCGGTAAACTCAAAGCTGAGCTGTTCAATATTTCCGACACTACGGGTAAGGACTATATCCTGAGTGATATTTGTAATTTTATTAAAGCTTAAATCTTTTCGCTGAAAACGTAACGCCTGATTAGGTAACAAAACAACTTCATCATCGTCTGACTTTGCAACCAAATCGTTTGATTTTACTTTTACTTTACCGGTGCGAACCAAAACTTCAACATCAGGTTGGTCAGAATAGGCCTTGACTCTAAAACTAGTTCCAACTACCTTCGTAACAATTTCATTGGCGTAAACAAAGAAGGGCTTTTTTGGATTTTTACTAATTTCAAAGAAGCCTTCACCAGATAAATACACCTTTCTTTCGTTTCCGGTAAAGATCTTAGGATAACTCAGTTTACTATTAGGTTGTAATAAAACCGAACTACCATCAGATAAAGTAATAATTTGAGCTTTGTCTGAATTATTGGTTTGTTCAACCAGTCCTTCATTGTTTTCACTAATTAACTCATTGTAGGTTACTTCTTTGCTATTAGGAATTATTTGATTGTTATACAACCAAACTGATCCTAAGCCAATAATTAAAGCAGCGGCAATACCACTAAGAAAATATTTCTTAAGAAATTTTATTTTCGAACTTGGGGTTGAATTGTTCTGATTCTCTTTCTCTTCGATTTTAATCCAGGTGGCCTGCAAAGCATGATGAAGATCTACAGGAGATATCGTCTGATCCGGCACTTTCATGGCCAACAATAATAATCTTGCATCTTCTACCAGCTTAGCGCGCTGACGACTCTCTAAAGTCCATTCTTCCCAACTATCATTGTCTATTTTGGATAAAATCCATGACTGAAATGATTCATCAGATAAGAAATCTTCAATTTCGGTATATGTATTACGTTTTTGCATCTAGAAATAGGGTTACAAAAACATAGAGGACGGCTTTCTTATTATATACTCACCAAATTGTGATTTTTTTTTAATTCTGTATAAATAAAATTAAAAAGTTGTTGAGGAAAGAAGAAGAATTAACGAAACACTACCCTTCCATTCCTTGCGAAGAGTAAGTAAACCGCGGTGTAGTAAGTTACTTGCTGATTGATAATTTACTTCCAGCATATCGGCAATTTGATCAACCGTTAAGCCTTGATGGTATCTTAAATATAAGGCCTCTTTTTGTCGTGCCGGTAAATTGTTTAATAATTTATTCAAATGAATTACTTTTTCTTTTGTAGCATAATCATCATCCATGAGATCATGTTCTACAGAGAACTCTAAAAGAAAAGCAATTGAATCTGTGCTTGCGGACTTGCGAAAAATATGATCACGTTCGTATAAACGTGCAATACGCTTGCGTACACTTGATAATAAATAGGCTTTTACTACAACCGAACTTTGAAGCCCATTCTTGTAAACCCAAATATCTGTAAAAACATCCTGAACACAATCCTGTACCTTTTCGGCATTCGGAGAAAGTGAATTTCCATAATTTACCAAATCACCATAGTATTTTTCAAACAACAAAGAGAATGACTTTTCATCTCCATTTTTCAAGTTAGTCCAAAGCGTAAGATCGTCCGATGTTTTGAATTGTAGAGTTTTGGTATTCATATAAAATTGCAATAGAATTCTTGAAAATAAGCACTTGTTTTTAACATAAAGAATAAGATTTTTTAACATTATTCTTTACATCTATGCGATAAATATATAAAAGCAAACATATAAAACAAATTTTTTTATAAGAGAAATATAAATATTTAACATTTGGAAAGAGCTTTTTTTATTGACTTAACGGGGTTTAGCACATAAAAGTAAAATTTAAGCTAATCTTTTATTTTATCTAAATGTCAGATTTTACAGCCATAGTTCTTTAGCTTTTTTTTAACAATAGCTTAAATGATTTGTTTGTATTTTATTCTAAAGTAGTACCTGCCGATCAAAAAAGTAACTATTCCAAATTCAAATATTAAGCGACAAAACATTGGACTCAAGCAGTACTAGAATCGCTATAATATCTGACAAAAAAGATATTTTACCGGTTTCTCACACCTAGTAGCCTCTGTGTGTTTTCAATAAGTAAAATACCTTTTTTAAAAGTATCAAATCTATGTCTCTATATGTAAAAAAAAAGCCTCACTAAAATATTTAGTAAGGCTTTTGACGATTTTATATTGAAGTTTTCTTTTAGAAAGCTACATTCCATCTAGGTAATTTTGCATTTTCATCTAAGAAATTTTGCAAAACCTGTCCTTCTACTGTAGTTGGAATTCCTTTTGAATCTGCATTGAAAGTTTCGAACCAAACTACTTCAAGAGCAGCAATATTCTCTAATTTCATTTGTGCCGGCCAAGAGTATTTTCTTCCCGTTTTTGCAAATTGATGTCCGTTTACAATTTTATCGTACAATCCGCCGTTTTTGCTTTTCAAAGTACCATCATTCTGAACAGTTCCGGTAGATCCTACCATGATCAATTCTTTTGCATTTCCTTCAACTGCATAAACTACAAAAACACCTGCACCTCCTTCAGGAGCGTTACAAACTTGTTCTAAACTGTCTTCAATTGTAAAAGTAAAGCTACTGCTTACTTTAAATTTTTCTAATTCTTTGTACATATTTTTATTTTTAAGTTTCTAAGATGCTGAGATACTTAGATACTAAGTTTTTTTGATTTATCCCTCAGGACTTTAAATGTAAAAAAGTCTCAACAGAATATTGAGACTTTTTTGGAATTTATTATTTTAAATACCCGGGATTATCCAAGTACTTCTTTTACTTTTTTACCAATTTCAGCTGGTGAATCAACAACGTGAATTCCGTTGTCTCTCATGATTTGTTTTTTAGCAGCAGCAGTATCATCAGAACCACCAACAATAGCACCTGCGTGACCCATTGTTCTACCTGCTGGAGCAGTTTCTCCGGCAATAAAACCAACAACTGGTTTACGGTTACCATCAGCTCTTACCCATTTAGCAGCATCAGCTTCTAATTGACCACCAATTTCACCAATCATAATGATGATTTCAGTTTCTGGATCGTTCATTAATAATTCAACTGCTTCTTTAGTTGTAGTTCCAATAATTGGATCTCCACCAATACCAATAGCAGTAGTAATTCCTAAACCTTGTTTTACAACCTGATCAGCAGCTTCGTAAGTTAAAGTTCCTGATTTAGAAACGATACCAACTGTTCCTTTTTTGAAAACGAAACCTGGCATAATACCAACTTTAGCTTCACCCGGAGTAATTACACCAGGACAGTTTGGTCCGATTAATCTTGAATTTCTTTCTTTAACATAGTTATTAGCTTTAATCATATCAGCTACAGGAATTCCTTCAGTAATAGCAATAATTACTTTAATTCCAGCGTCAGCAGCTTCCATAATTGCATCAGCAGCAAAAGCTGGCGGAACAAAAATGATAGATGTATCAGCTCCGGCTTGTTCTACAGCATCTTTTACTGTGTTAAAAACCGGACGGTCTAAATGGCTTGTTCCTCCTTTACCCGGAGTTACACCACCAACAACATTTGTACCGTACTCAATCATTTGAGAAGCGTGGAAAGTTCCTTCGCTACCTGTAAATCCTTGAACAATTATTTTGGAATCTTTATTAACTAAAACACTCATGATATATATTTTATGTAGTTTTTAAAATTGTGATGCAAAAGTAAGGTTTTGTAACGTATTTTAACCTTTTTGTCTTTAAAAAAATTAAGAAAATTGACTCATTTGATAACCGCGATATAATTTATCATCTTTTATTTGCCAAATTGTGGCAAAATGAGCTAATAACATCTCTTCTCTGGGGTTCTCAATCGTTTTTACAAAGTGAGAATATCGTATTGAAACTAAGTCTTCTTCGGCAATGATATGGCTAATTCTAACTTTCGAGCGAACATAAGCGCGACTAAGCTCATTGGCCATAGCCATCATAGAATCATAATCCATCTCAATCAATCCTTTGGTGCTGTTCCAGTCTAACTTTACTTCGGGATGTAAGTAAGTTTTCATGATTTCGCTATCAATTAAGGCATCTGACTTGTAAAATTTTTGAACAAATTCTTTTATAGACATAATTACTTCAATTTATTTAGAATTTCAGGAATCTTTTTGATATTGGCCATTTGTTTTAACTTTTCTCTCGATTCTTCGATTGGAGTTCCGAAATAAGATTTTCCTCCTTCAACCGATTTGGTAACTCCAGTTTGCCCCATGATAACAGCCTTTGCTCCTATTGTGATGCCACTGGTCGTTCCTACCTGTCCCCAAATGGTAACTTCATCTTCAATTACTACACATCCGGCAATACCGGTTTGTGACGCAATTAAACATTTTTTACCAATTACAGTATCATGTCCAACATGCACTTGATTGTCCAATTTTGTACCTTCGCCAATAGTGGTATCACCGGTAACACCTTTGTCAATCGTACACAGTGCTCCTATGCCAACATTGTCTTCGATAACTACTCTTCCTCCGGAAATTAACTGATCGAAGCCTTCAGGACGTTTTTTATAATAAAAAGCATCGGCTCCTAAAATAGTTCCGGCATGAATCATTACGTTGTCGCCAATTACGGTATGATCGTAAATAGTAACATTAGGGTGAATCAGACAGTTTTTACCAATGGTAACATTGTTTCCGATAAAACAGTTGGGCTGAATTATAGTACCTTCTCCAATAGTTGCAGAGAGTGCAATCGACACATTTGTGCCTTGAAATGGTCTGAAGTGTTTGGTTAAGATATTAAAATCTCTGAAAGGATCATCAGAAATTAGAAGGGCTTTACCTTCAGGACAATCTACTTTTTTGTTGATTAAAACTATAGTAGCAGCCGATTGTAAAGCTTTGTCGTAATATTTAGGATGGTCAACAAAAACAATATCTCCGGCTTCAACGACATGTATCTCGTTCATGCCTAAAACTGGAAAGTTTTGGTCACCAATAAATTCGCAATCAAGCAAATTTGCAATTTCTTGTAAAGAATGACTCTTTGGAAATTTCATATATTTATTTAGTTTTCAGTCTCAGTTTTCAGTCTCAGTTTTCAATCTGCATTAACAAACTGATAACTGCGACTGAAAACTGAAAACTTATAAAAACTACTCCTTTACACGCTCCATGTAAGAACCTGAAGCTGTATCAATTTTAATTTTATCACCTTCGTTGATGAACAAAGGAACGTTTACAGACGCTCCAGTTTCTACTGTTGCGCTTTTTGTAGCATTTGTAGCTGTATTTCCTTTTACTCCCGGCTCAGCATAAGTAACTTCAAGAATTACAGAAGATGGCATATCTACAGATAAAGGTAAGTCAGTTTCAGTATTTACCTGAACCATTACACTAGTTCCTTCTTTCAATAATCCCGGAGCATCTAGAATGTTTTTATTTAAAGAAATTTGCTCAAAAGATTCTGTGTTCATAAAATGAAACTCATCACCTTCAGCATATAAAAACTGGTAATTATGTGTTTCTACACGAATAACGTCAATTTTATGTCCAGCAGAAAATGTATTATCCAATACTTTACCTGATGTTAAACTTCTTAATTTTGTTCTTACGAAAGCAGGTCCTTTTCCAGGTTTTACGTGAAGAAATTCAACAATTTTAAAAATATCGTGGTTGAATTTAATACACAATCCGTTTCTAATATCTGATGTAGATGCCATTTTGTTTTTGTTTTATTTATTTCTTGTTGAATCGTTGAATCGTTTAACTGTTTATTCCTATAAACGATTCAACAAATAAACGATTAAACTTATTTTAATAGTTTCCGGAATACCCTTTCATGATTCCTCTTGACGAATTTCGGATAAAATCCAGAATCTCATCTCTTTCAGGAGTGGCTTCCATTTCAGCTTCAATGATGCTTAAAGCTTGTGTCGTGTTGTAATTCTTTTGATACAAAATTCTATAGATTTCCTGAATTTCTCTGATTTTCTCAGTACTGAAACCTCTTCTTCTTAAACCTACTGAATTAATCCCTACATACGACAATGGTTCTTTTGCTGCTTTTGTATAAGGAGGAACGTCTTTTCTAACCAATGATCCACCTGAAATCATAGCATGATCTCCGATATGAATAAACTGATGAATCGCTGCCAAACCACCAATTACAGCATGGTTTCCAACAACTACGTGGCCTGCCAGGGCAACTCCGTTTACGATAATGGCGTTATTCCCAATTTCGCAGTCGTGCGCAATATGAGCATATGCCATAACCAAACAATTATTTCCAAGAATAGTTTGTCCGGAGGCTACTGTACCTCTGTTGATCGTAACACATTCTCTAATCGTACAGTTATCTCCAATAATAGCTAGAGAATCTTCTCCGCCGAACTTCAAATCTTGTGGTACCGCAGAAATAACCGCTCCCGGAAAAATATTGCAATTTTTACCAATACGGGCACCTTCCATGATCGTCACATTTGAACCAATCCAAGTACCATCACCAATAATAACATTATTGTGAATTGTTGTAAAAGGTTCAATTACAACATTTTTAGCGATTTTAGCGCCAGGATGAACATATGCTAATGGTTGATTCATATGTATTTTTTATATTTTAAATTAAAATAGTCTAATTTGGGCAACAAACCTAAACAATAAAATTGATTATTTATTATTGTTTTCTCGCAATTTGAGCCATTAATTCTGCCTCGGTCACTAATTTTCCATTTGCGTAAGCATTTGCCTGCATATGACAGATTCCTCTTCTGATTGGAGAAATCAACTCGCATTTGAAAATTAAGGTATCACCCGGCAATACTTTGTGTTTGAATTTGACATTATCAATTTTCATAAAATAAGTCAAATAATTTTCAGGATCCGGAACTGTGCTTAAAACCAAAATTCCACCCGTTTGTGCCATTGCTTCCACAATTAATACCCCCGGCATAACCGGTGCCTCTGGGAAATGTCCAACAAAGAAATTTTCATTCATGGTCACATTCTTCAAACCAACCACATGACGATCAGACATTTCGATAATTCTGTCAATCAACAAAAATGGAGGTCTGTGAGGAAGCATCGCCATGATTTTGTGAATGTCCATCAATGGCTCCTGATTTAAATCATAAACAGGTACATGATTTCTTTGTTCTATCTTGATAATTTTAGCTAACTTTTTAGCAAACTGTGTATTTACAAAATGCCCTGGTTTGTTAGCGATAATTTTTCCTTGTATACGAACTCCGATAAGAGATAAATCTCCAATTACATCAAGAAGTTTGTGTCTAGCTGCTTCGTTTGGATAGTGTAAAGTAAGATTATCAAGAACACCATTTGGTTTTACCGAAATTTCATCTTTCCCGAAAGCTTTCTTTAAATTCGCCATCGTAGACTCAGAAATTTCTTTGTCTACATATACGATTGCATTATTTAGATCACCACCTTTAATTAAACCGTGCTCTAGTAATGACTCTAATTCGTGTAAAAAACTAAAAGTTCTTGAACTTGCAATTTCATTCTTAAAATCAGCTATACTTTTCATAGTAGCATTCTGAGTGCCTAAAACTTTAGTACCAAAATCTACCATTGTAGTCACCTGATAATCGTCGCTTGGCATCACCAAGATCTCGCTTCCGGTCGTTTCGTCTGTAAATGATATTACTTCTTTTACTACATAAACGTTACGTTTAGCGTCTTGCTCTTCTATTTCAGCTTTTTCAATTGCTTCCACAAAATATTTTGAAGAACCGTCCATGATAGGAAGTTCTGAAGCGTCTAATTCTATAATAACATTGTCAAGATCACATCCAACTAATGCCGCCAAAACATGTTCAGGAGTTTGAATTTTTACGCCAAGTTTTTCTAAATTAGTACCTCTTTGCGTATTAACAACATAGTTAGCATCAGCCTCAATGACCGGCTGACCTTGCAAATCTACTCTTACAAAAGTGAAACCATTATTTATTGGAGCAGGTTTAAAAGTCATTGTAACTTCTTTCCCAGTGTGTAATCCAACGCCTGTTAGTGAAATTTCATTTTTGATGGTCTTCTGTTTAACCATTATTTCCATTTTTTGGGTTTATTATTTGTTTTTTTAATTCTTCTACTTCGGAAACTATTTTAGGCAGATTCTTGAAATGAACATACGATTTGTTAAAATCAGTATAACCAAGAGACGGTGTCCCTTGTAGAATTTCATCATCTTTAATGTTTCTTGCTACTCCTGATTGAGCCTGCAATCTCACATTATTACCTATAGTCAAGTGTCCTGCGATGCCTACTTGTCCGCCAATCATACAGTTCTCGCCAATTTTAGTTGAACCTGCCACTCCTGATTGCGCTGCAATTACGGTATTTTTGCCAATTTCAACATTGTGTGCAATCTGAATCTGATTGTCTAATTTAACTCCTTGTCGGATAATCGTCGAACCAAGAGTTGCTCTGTCGATGGTAGTGTTAGCGCCAATATCAACATTATCTTCAATAATAACATTACCAATTTGTGGTACCTTACTATATACTCCTTCATCATTTGGTACAAAACCAAAACCATCCGCACCAATAATAGTTCCGGAATGAATAGTGCAATTGTTACCAATTATAGTTTCGGAATAAATTTTAGCACCTGCAAAAATATACACATTATCACCAATAACAACATTATCTCCAATAAAACTGTTCGGATAAATTTTTACATTGTCGCCCAGAACCACATTTTGCCCAATATAACTAAAGCTTCCTAAATACAGATTCTCCCCATATTTAGTTCCTTCTGTTATAAAAGACTGTGCTTCTATACCGTTTTTGTTCAATTTAACCTGATTGTAAAACTGTAAAAGTTTAGAGAAAGAAGCATAAGCATCTTCCACTTTTATTAAAGTTGTAGTGATTTCCTGTTCCGGAATAAAGCTATCATTAACAATTGTTACAGATGCTTTAGTAGTATATATGTGGTTGATATATTTTGGATTGGCCAAAAAAGTAAGCGATCCCTCCTCACCTTCTTCTATTTTAGATAACCGAGAAACTTCTACATTGGGATTCCCAACAACTTCTCCTTCTAAAATTCCCGCTATTTGTTCTGCTGTAAATTTCATTGCGACAAAAATATAAAAAATAGATTTTAAATGTTAATTTTAGATAAGTTGTTTTGGGAAACAGATGTAATATTTTGTCACCAATTTAGATAACGACCTCAAATTCAATTGATCAGACGCTTCTACAACATCTTCAATTGTTTTGTCTTTTTTGAAAATTCGTATGGGCTCAGCTTCTTTGCTATAAGCCTGGTTTTTAATTTTTCCGCCAAAAATAAAATATCCGGCTTCTAATTGTGTAATATGATGTTCGTTAGCAAATTCTTCCTTCAGCGATTGTAATTCTTCGGCAGGTATTTTTTCTGCGGTAAGCTTGATTTTAAGTAAATCTCTATTAATAAGCATTTTACTTAAAGTTGAAAGTATAAAATCATTGTGTTTTTGCCAGGCTTTTAAAGCACTAATAATATCAAAATCATCCAATTGGGAGAATAAATCTAATTTTTCAGCATCAAAATCCTTCAGAGTGACTCTGTTCTTCATAAAATACAAAAGCGGCTCACTGCAGGGCAAAACTGTACCTTTTAGAGTAAGTTCTTTAGCTCTTTTTAATACCTTCATCAAAATCAGTTCGGCCACGAGACTCGTTTTATGTAAATAAGCCTGCCAGTACATTAATCTTCTTGAAAGCAGGAACTTTTCGACAGAATAAATTCCTTTTTCCTCAATTACCAAAACACCGTCAACTACATTCATCATCTGAATCAAACGTTCAGAATTTACATTTCCTTCAGCTACACCGGTATAAAAACTGTCTCTTTTTAAATAATCCATTCGGTCCATGTCGAGCTGACTTGAGATGAGCTGCAACATAAATTTTCGGTGATAATCGCCTTTGAAAACCTGAATAGCCAGACTCAGTTTTCCCTCAAACTCTTCATTGAGTTTGTTCATAAACAGCAGCGAAATGGCTTCATGATGCACATCTTCTACAATACTTTTTTCCATGGCATGCGAAAAAGGCCCGTGACCAATATCGTGCAGTAAAATGGCAATATACAATGCATTCTCTTCTTCAGCCGAAATTGCAACTCCTTTAAAACGAAGTGTATCTACTGATTTTTGCATTAAATGCATGCAGCCTAAAGCATGATGAAAACGCGTATGATTGGCACCGGGATAAACCAAATACGACAAACCCATTTGCGAAATACGGCGTAAACGCTGAAAATACGGGTGCTGAATTAAATCGTAAATAAGTTCGTTCGGTATGGTGATAAACCCGTAAATGGGATCATTGAATATTTTTAACTTATTGATATGAGTCACTATTTGGTTATTTTTAGGTGAACAAATATAAGTAATTAACCATAAACAACTTTGCGTTTTTTACTTAAAAATCAACAAATGTTCCCTTTGAAAATCAATATAATAACATTACATTAAGTAGATTTTCAGAAAAATTAACCATTCTTAATTCTGAATTTTATACTATATTTAATACTTTTTAAGTTCTATACTTCTAAATTGCATTAAAAATTAAATCGTTTATGGACAAGATAAAAATACTTTGGGTCGATGATGAAATCGATCTTTTAAAGCCACATATATTATTTCTGGAGAAAAAAAACTACACTGTAACGACCTCTAACAATGGTTTAGATGCGATTGCATTATTTGAAGAAGACAATTTTGATATTGTTTTTTTAGATGAAAATATGCCCGGAATGAGTGGTCTGGAAACACTTTCGGAAATGAAAGAGAAAAAATCAGCTATTCCAATGATTATGATTACCAAAAGTGAGGAAGAGTATATCATGGAAGAAGCTATTGGCTCCAAAATTGCCGATTATCTCATAAAACCGGTAAATCCGAATCAGATTTTGTTAAGTCTGAAGAAAAATCTGGATCATTCGAGGCTAATCTCTGAAAAAACGACATTAGATTATCAAAAGGAGTTTAGAAAAATATCTATGGAGTTGGCTATGGTTAATTCTTTTGAAGATTGGATTGAACTTTATAAAAAGTTAATTTTCTGGGAATTAGAACTCGAGAACATCAACGATCAGGCGATGATAGAAATTCTTGAATCTCAGAAAGTAGAAGCCAATTCGCAATTCGGAAAATATATCGAGAGAAATTATGAAGACTGGTTTGCTCCGAAGGCAGACAAGCCTGTTCAATCGCACAATTTATTCAAAGAATTAGTAGTTCCGGAAATTAAAAAGAAGGACAAACCTATTCTATTTGTGGTAATTGACAACCTGCGTTATGATCAATGGAAATCTTTTGAAACCGTAGTTTCCAATTATTATAAACTGGAAAAAGAGGTTCCGTATTTCTCCATTCTTCCAACCGCCACCCAATACGCCCGTAATTCAATCTTTTCAGGTTTATTACCGATAGAGATGGAAAAACAATTTCCGCAATATTGGAAAAATGATGTTGAAGATGGTGGAAAAAACCTTTTTGAAGCCGAATTTCTATCGGCGCAATTAAAACGTTTAGGTTTAAACATTAAAGAGGATTATTTCAAAATTACGAATTACGCCGGAGGGAAAAAACTGGCAGAAAACTTCAAAGCTTTAAAAGGAAACGACCTTGTAACCGTAGTTTATAATTTTGTTGACATGCTGTCGCACGCCAAAACTGAAATGGAAGTGGTAAAAGAACTGGCTTCAGATGATAAAGCCTATCGTTCACTCACTTTAAGCTGGTTTAAAAACTCTCCTCTGCTCGAAATTATTCAGCAGGCACAACTTTTAGGTTTTAAATTGATTTTGACAACAGATCACGGTACTATTAATGTAAAAAATCCGTCGAAAGTGGTTGGAGATAAAAATACAAGTTTAAATTTGCGCTACAAAACCGGTCGTAGTTTAACCTACGAACAAAAAGATGTATATGTCGTTAAAGAGCCTAAAACAATTGGTTTGCCAGCGATTAACATGAGTAGTTCGTTTATTTTTGCTAAAAATGATTATTTTTTGGCTTATGTAAACAACTACAACCACTATGTGAGTTATTATAAAAACACTTACCAGCACGGAGGGATTTCCTTAGAAGAAATGATTATTCCGTTTTTGGTATTTAATCCGAAATAGAAAAAGTTCTCAGTCACGGTTTTCAGTCTCAGTTTATAGCTGAGACTGAAAACTGAGACTAATTAAAACAAACAAGAAATGAACATCGTTTTTTCATTAGATCAAATTAAAGAAGTAGCAACGCAAATTTTAGCAGCAAATCCAAAAAAAATCATTCTTTTCAATGGGGAAATGGGTGTTGGAAAAACTACCTTAATCAAACAATTGTGTAAAAACCTGGGGGTTCAAGACGCAACCAGTAGTCCAACCTTCTCTTTAGTTAATGAATATTATACTTCTGACAATCAAATTGTTTATCATTTTGATTTTTATAGATTAAACAAAGAAACTGAAGCACTAGACATGGGAGTTGACGATTACTTGTATTCCGGAAATTGGTGTTTTATTGAATGGTCTGAGAAAATTGCAAGCTTACTCCCGGAAGAAACTTCAACCATCACAATTGAACTGCTGGCAGATGGAAAAAGAGAATTAAAATTATCCTAAAACTTTCAACAGAAGTCGAAAGGTCTACATAAAGACACTAAGAATATAAAGATGAATGCCCAAAATACTGTAGAAATAATCTCTTTTTCAACTGATTTAAAAGAACACATTAAGATTCTAAATCTGGAATGGCTTAAAAAGTATTTTAAAGTAGAAGAAAAAGACGAATTGGTACTTTCTAACCCACAAGAAGAAATTATAGATAAAGGCGGACTAATCTTCTACGCCAGATATAACGGTGAAATTATTGGAACTGTTTCCTTAATGAAAGTTGATAACACTACCTTTGAATTGAGCAAAATGGCTGTTTCAGATCAGGCACAAGGTCTTGGAGTTGGAAACAAACTGTTAACACATTGCATGGCTGTTGCAAAAGAAAACAATATTAAAAAGCTGTTTTTGTATTCCAATCGCATATTACTTCCTGCGCTTCATTTGTACCAGAAATTTGGTTTTACTGAAGTTCCTTTAGGTGACGTCACTTACGAAAGAGCGGACATAAAAATGGAGAAAATTCTGTTGTAATTCTTAAACAACTATTAGCAGAATTTTTACATTGATTTTAAAACTTTTTACGTAATTTGTACTCTTAATTTTTTGCACAACCCATGTCAATTACCTTAACTCCATTTACGAAACAGCAATTGTTGCCACAAGAAGAAAAACTTGAAATTGGCCGATTCAAAAGTGAGCTTTTTATAGGAATTCCTAAAGAAACAAGTTATCAGGAACGTCGTATTTGTCTGACTCCGGATGCTGTTAGTGCGTTGACATATGAGGGACATAGAGTAATGATTGAATCAGGAGCCGGAGAAAGTTCCAGTTACACTGATAAAGAATACTCTGATGCAGGAGCTGAAGTAACAAATGACACAAAGAAAGTCTTTGGTTGCCCAATGCTTCTTAAAGTAGAACCTCCTACAACAGCCGAAATTGAAATGATTAATCCCGAAACCATCATAATTTCGGCCATTCAATTAAAAACTAAGAAGAAAGCATACTTTGAAGCTTTAGCACAGAAAAAAATAACGGCACTGGCTTTTGAATACATAAAAGACGAAGATGGCTCGTATCCTGCCGTAAAATCACTAAGTGAAATTGCAGGAACAGCTTCTATTCTTATTGCTGCCGAATTAATGATTACGGACGAGTTTGGAAAAGGTCTTTTGTTTGGTAATATTACCGGAGTCCCTCCTACTGATGTTGTTATTCTGGGTGCCGGAACCGTGGGTGAGTTTGCTGCAAAAACTGCCATAGGACTGGGTGCAAATGTGAAAGTTTTTGATAATTCAATTACCAAATTACGCCGTTTGCAAAACAGCCTTAACCAACGTATTTTTACTTCAACGGTACAGCAAAAAGCGCTGCTAAAGGCTTTAAGACGTTGTGACGTGGCGATTGGCGCCATGCGTGGTAAAGAGCGTTGCCCTATTATTGTTACGGAAACAATGGTTGAACACATGAAAAAAGGTGCTGTAATTGTAGATGTGAGTATTGATACCGGAGGTTGTTTTGAAACTTCGGAGGTTACCACTCACGAAAAACCGACCTTTATAAAAAGCAATGTGCTGCACTATTGTGTACCTAATATCCCTTCCAGATATTCTAAGACAGCTTCATTATCCATAAGTAATATCCTTACTCCTTATTTGCTTCAAATTGCAGAAGACGGTGGTCTGGAAAGTGCTATACGATGCAATAAAGGATTAAAAAACGGAATTTACATGTATCACGGAATCCTGACCAGTAAAGCAATTGGAGAATGGTTTGATTTACCGGACAACGATATTAATTTACTTGTATTTTAAAGGAACTTTAATGTACCTTTGCAAAAATTATATTTCATGAAGTTCGTACATCGTTTTGCATATTATTTGGTTGGTTTGGTTATGGGATGCTTTTTTGTAGCCCTTGTGTTCAGTGGAAAAGACACACGTTGCAATTACTTTCCAAACGCCAGAGTTTTAAATAATTTACGCACTAAGCCTTTTCAGTATTCCGAAAAAGCAATTCAGACTTTAAATGAAAAATGGGTTGACACCGCAGATATTAAAAGCACACTGACATTTGGTGATGTTGATTTTGACAAAAGCAATGTTCCTGTAAACAAAGGAAAACTTTATATAATCGAAGGAAAAACAGCTAAAAATCAAGAGATAATTTTAAAAGTAGTCAACTACGAGAACAAAGCTATTCTGGAAGAGATTATTAAAAAAGACACAAAAGAGTAAGTGTGTCATTTTAATAATTAGCAACAATCAGTTTTTGTTATAAAAGCTGATTTTAACTAGCTCTTCGTTTCTACAGCCAGTCGATTTCTTTGATTGCTTTGGATTTCAAAAAATCATTGGTTTTGCTAAAATGTTTGTTTCCGAACCATTTTCCCTGATTAGCACTCATAGGCGAAGGATGTCCGGATTCTAAAACACAATGTTTAGAACGATCAATTTTAGCGCCTTTTTTGTGAGCAAAGCTTCCCCATAACAGGAATACAACATTCTCTTTTTGATCCGAAATGGCTTGAATTACGGCGTCTGTAAACAAATTCCACTTCAAATGTTTATGACTATTTGGACTGTCTTTGCGAACTGTCAAGGAGGCATTTAAAAGTAAAACACCTTGTTTTGCCCACTTTTCAAGATTACCTGATGTTGGCATAAAGATTGAATCGAGATCGTCATTTAGTTCCCTGTAAATATTTCGCAGTGAAGGCGGAATTTTAACGGAATCATTTACAGAAAAACTCAATCCATTCGCCTCTCCTTCTCCATGATAAGGATCTTGTCCTATGATGACAACTTTTAAGTTTTGAAAAGTACAGGTATTAAAAGCAGAGAAAATCAATTCTTCAGGTGGATAACATGTATGTGTTTGATACTCAATTTCTAAAGTTTTCATGAGCTCAGAAAAATAAGTTTTTTGATTTTCATCTTTTAATACCGTTTCCCAATCAGGAGAAAGATTGATTTTCATTTTTTAAATTTTATCACAAATTAAGCAAAGTTTTTTTCAAAGTACTAATTAATAGTACTATTTCGTTTCAAAACTTTGTAACTTTGAACCTTTACAACTTACGATATATAATGATATCTATAACCGAAAAAACATTACAAGATTTACAATTTCCTACAGTACTCGAAACCATCTCAGCAGGCTGTAATACTGATATAGGAAAAGAAAAAGCTTTACAAATAACACCTTTTAGAGATCAGGAAACTTTGATGCAGGCTTTAATGCAAACATCAGAATATGTTTCCTCTTTTCAAAATAATAACGCCATTCCCAATCACGGGTTTGACGCCATAACTCACGAGATAAAGTTCCTGGCAATTGAAGATAGTTTTCTTGAAGTGGGAAGCTTTAGAAAAATTGCTACACTCTCTTCTACTTCAAACTTTTTACTAAATTTCCTTAAAAAGTTTGATGATTATTATCCAAATCTAAATGCTAGAGCTTCACGTGTTGAATACACAAAAGATATTGTGACCACTATTGATGCTATTGTGGACAAATATGGTGAAATAAAAGACAATGCTTCACCGGCTTTATTAAGCATTCGTCAGGGTATGAACCTGATTCGTGGTAAAGTAAACCAAAGTTTCGGAGTCGCTCTTACACAGTACAATAGTTTAGGTTATCTTGATGATATAAAAGAAAGTTTTGTGCAAAACCGAAGAGTTTTGGCGGTTTTAGCCATGTATCGACGAAAAGTTAAGGGCTCTATTTTAGGAAGTTCGAAAACCGGAAGTATTGCTTATATCGAACCTGAAGCTACATTAAAATATTCCAGAGAATTAGCCAATTTAGAATACGAAGAGAAGGAAGAAATTACCCGAATTTTGAAGCAATTATCCAATGCAATTCGTCCGTACTTGCCTTTATTAATTGAATATCAGGATTTTTTGAGTGATATTGACGTTGTTGCCGGAAAGGCAAAGTATGCGAATCGAATCAACGGAATCCTGCCTACTATTACAGAAGAAAGAAGGTTGTTTTTCAGAGAAGCGTATCATCCGATTTTATACCTGAACAACAAACAGAAAAACGAAGTTACTCATCCACAAACCATTGAACTAAAGCAAGATAATCGTATTATCGTGATTTCGGGACCTAATGCGGGTGGAAAAACAATTTCACTAAAAACAGTAGGTTTGTTACAATTAATGCTGCAATCCGGGATGCTTATTCCGGTTCATGAACGAAGCGAAACATTCTTGTTTGACAGGATTTTAACAGATATTGGAGATAATCAATCTATTGAAAATCACTTGAGTACATATAGTTACCGATTAAAGAACATGAACTACTTCCTGAAAAAATGCAACAAGAAGACTATGTTTCTAATTGATGAATTTGGTACAGGGTCTGATCCGGAATTAGGAGGTGCTTTGGCAGAAATATTCCTGGAAGAATTTTATCATCGTGAAGCTTTCGGAATTATAACGACTCATTATTCCAATCTAAAGATTTTGGCTAATGAATTGCCATATGCAACCAATGCCAACATGATGTTTGATGAAAAAACTTTAGAACCTATGTACAAACTGGCTTTAGGTCAGGCCGGAAGTTCATTTACTTTTGAAGTAGCTCTAAAAAACGGAATTCCTTTTGGATTGATTAATCGTGCTAAAAAGAAAATTGAAGTAGGTAAAGTTCGTTTTGATAAAACAATTGCTACCCTTCAGAAAGAGCGCTCCAAGCTTGAAAAAACTTCTCTTAATCTAAAAGAGGAAGAAACCAGGGCTCGTGAAGAAAGCAAAAAGATGGAAAACATCAACGTTAAGATCAAGCAAAAACTGGAAAGTTATCAGGAATTATACGATAGCAATCAGAAAACGATTTATATCGGTCAGAAAATTGAAGATATTTCAGAGAAATACTTTAACAACAAAAACAAAAAGGAACTTATTGGTGAATTTTTGAAAATAGTTGAGATTGAAAATTCAAAACGTAAAAAGGCGACTCCAAAAGAAACGAAAGCAATAATTGAAAAGAAAAAAGAAGTAATTGCTGAAATCACAGTTAAGGTAGAGGAAATTCGAAAAGAGAAAAAAGAAAAGAAACTTAAACCTGTAGTTGAAAAACCAAAACCAATTCTAAAAGTTGGTGATCGTGTAAGAATGCTCGACGGAAGATCTGTTGGAAGTATTGATGCTATCGAAAAAAATAAAGCAACAGTAAATTACGGCATTTTCACTTCGAAAGTCAGTTTAGATGAGTTGGAGTTGGTTGAAGCGGTTAAAAAATAATAAAACTTACGTTTTTCTTGGTGAAATTCAAAATAAAGCGATTTAAAGCGCTAATTCTTTAAAAACGAATAAGAAGGTCGTTATGTTTTAAAATTGCTGTAAAATTATTTTATTAAAGCTGTTTTTGATCTTCAAAAACTATTAAAACTAAAAAAGTAATAGATAATAGAAATAATTATATTATTCTATCAAAATACCATCTGTTTAAAAAATGATTGATTTACCCGCAAATAAAAAAATAGTTCTCTTCGATGGCATCTGCAATCTCTGCAACTCTGCCGTGCAATTTATAATCAAGCATGATAAAAAAGACATTTTTAGATTTGTGGCTTTGCAATCAGAATTAGGAATTTCGATTTGTAAACATTTGGGGATTAGTTATGCAAAAATGGACAGTATTCTATTATTCAATCCTGACTCTGCGTACTTTTACAAATCATCTGCAGTAATAGCTATTGCAAAAGAATTTGGTGGTCTTTGGAGATTATCAGAAATTTTCAGAATTGTTCCCATTTTTATCAGCGACCGTATTTATGATTATGTCGCCAAAAATAGATACAATTGGTATGGTAAAAAAGAAAGCTGCATGATTCCGACAGCGGAATTGAAAGCTAAGTTTCTTTAGAAAATTTCAATTTTTAAATTCCAAATACCAATTTGACGCAATATTATCATTGCGCAATATTTGTCATTTCGAGCAACGAGATATCACATTTGCAAATCGACAAAGATCGAAGAAATGTTATATGTAATAATAAAAAATCCCAAATTCACAATAACTGGAATTTGGGATTTTTTTATTGAAAGTTTAGATTTTACTATCTAATCAATTTTCTGTATTTCAGACGTTTTGGAGTTAAATCACCACCAAGACGTTTCTTTTTGTTTTCTTCATAATCAGAGAAACTTCCTTCAAAGAAATAAACTTCAGAGTCTCCCTCAAAAGCAAGAATGTGTGTACAGATTCTATCTAAGAACCATCTGTCGTGAGAAATAATTACAGCACAACCAGCGAAGTTTTCTAAACCTTCCTCAAGTGCACGAAGTGTATTTACGTCAAGGTCATTCGTAGGCTCATCCAGTAAAAGTACGTTTCCTTCTTCTTTCAAAGTCATTGCTAAGTGCAAACGGTTACGCTCTCCACCGGACAACATTGATACTTTTTTGTTTTGCTCACCACCTCCAAAATTGAAACGTGATAAATAAGCTCTTGAGTTTACCTGCTTACCTCCCATCATTACCAATTCCTGACCGTCAGCGAAATTTTCCCAAATTGATTTGTTTGGATCAATGTTAGAGTGTGACTGGTCAACGTAAGCAATTTTTACAGTTTCACCAACTGAAAATTCTCCACTATCAGTTTGTTGTTCTCCCATAATCATTTTGAAAATAGTCGACTTACCGGCACCGTTTGGCCCAATAATTCCAACAATTCCCGCCTGTGGTAAAGTAAAGTTCAAATTATCGTACAATAATTTATCCCCAAAAGCTTTTGCTACATTTTTGGCTTCAATCACATTGGTTCCTAAACGCGGACCGTTCGGGATATAGATTTCCAGATTCTCATCCAGTTGTTTTTGATCTTCATTCAATAATTTGTCGTAGTTCTGTAAACGGGCTTTTTGTTTCGTTTGACGACCTTTTGCTCCCTGACGAACCCACTCCAACTCGCGCTCTAAAGTTTTTCTTCTTTTAGAAGCTACTTTTTCTTCCTGAGCCATACGGTTTGATTTTTGATCCAACCATGAAGAATAATTTCCTTTCCATGGAATACCTTCACCTCTGTCTAACTCTAAAATCCAACCCGCAACATTGTCTAAGAAATATCTATCGTGCGTTACGGCAATTACAGTTCCGGAGTATTGTGCCAAATGTTGCTCTAACCAAAGAACACTCTCAGCATCAAGATGGTTGGTAGGCTCATCCAAAAGCAATACATCAGGCTGTTGCAGTAACAAACGACATAGTGCTACACGACGGCGCTCCCCTCCTGAAAGGTTTTTAATTGGTGTATCTCCTTCCGGTGTACGTAAGGCATCCATTGCAATTTCAAGTTTTGTATCAATTTCCCAGGCACCAAGAGCATCAATTTTGTCTTGCAAAGCTGCCTGACGATCCATCAACTTGTCCATTTTATCCTGATCTTCATAGTTTTCAGGAAGACCGAACAAATCATTAATCTGATTGTACTCTTCTAAAACTGCCATGGTTTCAGCTGCACCTTCACGAACAATTTCGATAACTGTTTTAGAATCATCAAGTATTGGTTCTTGCTCTAAGTAACCAACAGTATAACCCGGTTGAAAAACAACATCACCCTGGTAGTTTTTATCAACTCCTGCAATAATTTTTAAAAGTGAAGATTTTCCGGAACCATTAAGTCCCAAAATACCAATTTTTGCTCCATAGAAGAAACTCAAATAAATATTTTTAAGAACTGGCTTGTCTGCTCCCTGATAGGTTTTACTCAATTTTTGCATTGAGAAAATTACTTTCTTATCGTCTGACATTTGATTTATTTTTATGTTTATTTTTTTTGTGATTCTTTAGAGAAATCTACTTAGATATATTTTAAACTCTTCCTTTCAAAGCGTTAAAAACCCAGGCGTTTGCAATAAAACCAACTCCGGTTGCAGCAAATCCCCAGCCAGAAACGTCTCTGTATCTAAAAGCGCCAAGACCTATAAGTAACAAACCCATAAGTACCATTATAAAAGTAGCCCATCCCAGGATGGTATTTTTATTCATTCCCATAATTGCTTTATTAGTATTTTAAAAGTAGTAATTTTTTAGAGATGCAAATATCGTGAATTTCCATAGATCTTAAAGTGTTTTTTGTACAACATATTTTAAAATTGTTTCATACAAAATATCTGGATCAACCGGCTTATCAAGTTTTTCTAAAATTTTAGCCCTTTGAAAATCATCGTTACCTATGTTTTCGCAAATGGCCGTTAAAGCTACGATTGGTATTTCAGGTTTTAAATTACTAATAATTGCCGATGCCTCAAAACCGTCCATAACGGGCATCATAATATCCATCAATATTATTGCATAATTTTTAGCTTTAACTTTCTCAACTGCTTCAAGTCCATTATTAGCGACATCACATTTAAAACCTTTATTGATTAAAATTTTCTTAGCGATCAGCTGATTCATTTTATTATCCTCAACTAATAAAATCTCGATATCTGTAAGTTGTTCAATTTGTCTTTCAACATTATTAAAAACAATTTCATGATGGTTTTCTTTAGAAATTTCAAAATCAATTACAAACGAAAAAGTAGTTCCATCGCCTTTTTTAGATTTAACTTTTATCTGGCTTCCAAAAAGTTCTAACGTTCTTTTTATAATGGACAACCCCAGACCACTTCCGCCGTAATTACTATTGATCTCAGTCGATTCCTGTATGAATGGTTCAAATATTTTGCTTTGTACATCTTCTGAAATTCCAATTCCCGTGTCAGAAACTTCAAATTTAATGCTTTCTTTACCATTAGCAGAATCAATTAATTTTGCTTTTAAAGTTATTTCGCCATTTTTAGTAAATTTCGCAGCATTCGTCATCAACTCCATAATTACCTGAGTAAATCTTATTTCGTCACACTTTAACATATGTGAAATTTTATCATCAAAATCAAGTACGATTCTATTCTGGTTCAGATTATTGATTCTAAACATTTCAATGATGGAGTTTAATATTATTTCCAGGTTAATGTCTTTGTATTCTAAGCTAACAGTATCATGACGTTTTAAATTTTTAAAATCTACCATATTATTGATAAAGCCCAGAAGATAATCTGAAGAAAAATTTAAATTTTTAATATAATCTTCCTTTAGAAGTTCCGATTTTTCACTTTTAAGCAAATATGCTGTTCCTTTAATTGTATTTAAAGGAGTTTTCAATTCATGCGTTACCACATCAAGAAAAGTATCTTTTATTTTTGATGCCTCATTCAACTCTCTGTTTATTTTTTTTAACTCTAAGTTTTTCTTCTGTAGAATTAAATTGACCTTCATTTTATATTTAGATGCTCTAAATTGAATTATAAACAGAACTGTCAATATCAGAACAATCAACAATGCAAAAATCAGCAAATAATTTTTATAAGATTCACTTACGCTTTCAAGTCTCGCTTCATTAATTTTCCCTTTATTCTCAATATTTTTTATTTTTAAAGTATTATTTAGCTTGTTTGATTTTTGAACAAGCCTCATTTTATACTGATTGAGTTTAACATATTCAGACACTGAAATTTGGTACAACTTTGCCGCAGTTTCCAGGTCTCCTATATTGTAATAATACATTGCTTTTAATTCATTCAGCTTAGCTCCATAAGGAAACCTTCCGTCTTTAGTATTCGTTTTCGTTTCTTCTGCAAGTGTCAGATATTTGTATACGCTGTCATTTTCTTTTAAATGGTAATAATCTTCAGAAATGAAGAGATATAAATTTGGTATCTTGAAATTGTTCTTCTCGAATGTATTGCTTTTCTTAATGTTTTCAAGCGAAGTCATCGCAAAATCAATAGATTTCTTATAATCTTTAGAGGTTTTATAATAAACGGAGAGGTTGTAGTTTATATTTATATTATCCTCATAGTTGCCATATTTTTTTATTAATCTTTGCGCTTTCAAATCATACTCATGCGACAATGCCTTACTGCCTTCATAATATCTCAGATCACCAAGAGATTCATGCAGTAGGGCTAACTCACGCTTGTTATTGTATTTCTTTAAGATTTGAAAATTTTCAAGAAGATAAGCATTTGGGGTTCCAAAACTTCGCAAATAGGAAATCAGTTTAATACTCTCTCTGTGAAAGAACAAAAGATTTGCCGTGTCTTTTTTTGTTTTCAGATAAGCTTTTGTTTTATTTAAGATTTTAAGTCCTAAAAGATGATTTTCAACATTCTCTGTTTGGATTAACTTTTTTATACTATCAATCTTTGACAGAATAATGTCTGAGTTTGTTTTTGAGAAAATCTGAGACTGCGAATGACTCTTAAAACCAATTAAAAGACAAACAAATAGCGCAAGAATAGTCCTTATTCTTGAAATGCGTAAATTTAAAGTAGATGGGGCCACCGAAATTTTTTATATAAATTATTCAGGTAATATAGTAAATTTAGATTGTTTTTACCAAAATTTTAATACATTATATACTACTATTATGACAAATTATTCCTGTAGCCATATTAATTTTATGTATTTAGTAAATGAAAAACTAAATATTCCTTGTCAGTAGCGATTTTAAAAATCAAAATTTAAAGTGATTAAATTAGGGCATATTGATACATTAATTACACATGAAAGTATTTATAACAAGTTAATACTAAATCACTTAATTGAATATCTTATATAACATTTCTTTTAATAAATCGGATTGTGGTAATGCATTGGCTCCTACTCCTTTGCTTTTAATGTCAACATCACGCAGTGCGCCTACAATCTGGCTCACTTTTCGCATCGGATAGTTTTTTATTGCTAAATCATACTCTTTTAAAAAATAGGGATTGACCCCAATGGCTGCTGCAACATTTTTAGGATTTTTATCTTTAAGTCCATGGTATTTTAAAAGTTGAACAAAGAAACCGAATACTAATCCCGTCGTCATTACTAGTGGATATTCTTTAGGATTGTGGGCGAAATTCTCCGCAATCTTATAGGCCTTCAACTGGTTTCGTTCGCCTATCGCTTTTCGCAATTCAAAAACATTATAATCTTTGCTGAAACCGATATTTTCTTCGATATGCTGGGGCGTAATAACGGTTCCCTGTGGCAGAATGATTTGTAATTTTTCTAATTCATTATTAATCTTACTCAAATCGGTACCCAAAAATTCTACCAGCATTGCATTGGCTTTTGGGTCAATTGTATATTTCTTTCCGGCAAGCACACGTTTGATCCAGTCACCAACCTGATTTTCGTATAATTTCTTACTTTCATATACAATTCCTTTCTGAGCCAGTAATTTGGTTACTTTTTTTCGTTTGTCCAGCGTTTTGTATTTGTAACAAAAAACCAACACGGTTGTTTCCATCGGATTACCCACATAAGACTCTATTTTATCAATTGTTCTCGATAAATCCTGTGCTTCTTTGACAATAACAACTTGACGATCAGCCATCATAGGATAGCGCTTGGCCGTTGCTACAATATCTTCAACCGATACATCTCTTCCGTATAAAACGGTCTGATTGAATCCCTTTTCTTCCTCAGCGAGCACATTCTGTTCAATATACTCCGATAATTTATCAATATAATACGGCTCTTCGCCCATTAAAAAATAGATCGGTTTTATATTTCCGGCTTTTATGTCATTAACAATTTTTACAACTTCGTCCATTAAAAATTTTGTTTCAAGTTTAAAGTTTCAGGTTAACGTTTCAATAACCTGAAACTTTAACCTGAAACCTGAAACTATTTTATATTTTTGCTTTATGCTTAAACTTAATTTCCCAACCTATACTTTCCGATTCAAAAATAGCGAAAATAAAGTGTCTATTTTTGATGAAATCAGGAAAAAATTTATCATTCTTACTCCGGAAGAATGGGTTCGCCAACATGTAGTTCAGTTTTTAATGATTGAGAAAAAGTACCCTAAATCACTTATAAATGTTGAAAAAGTTCTTACTGTCAATGGTTTAAGAAAGAGGTATGATGTGGTAGTCTTCAATTCTGATGGCTCTATACATATATTGGTAGAATGCAAAGCGCCCGAAGTTAAAATCTCTCAGGCAACTTTTGATCAGATTGCCCGTTATAACATGACAATGCAGGCACGGTTTTTGAATGTCACAAACGGACTGAATCATTTTTACTGTCAGATGGATTTTGAGAATGAAAAATATCAGTTTTTAAGAAGCTTACCCGATTATAAAGAATAGAATAATATTAAAATAAATAAGAATTACTTTTGGATAAAATAGCTGTTGTAATTTTAAACTGGAATGGCGTAAAATTGTTAGAGCAATTTTTACCTTCTGTTATCCGATTTTCTGAGGGTGCTCAAATTTATGTTGCTGACAATGCTTCAACGGATCATTCTATAGACTTTGTTAAAAATAATTTCCCTTCCATAAAAATAGTTCAAAACAATGGCAATCATGGCTTTGCTAAAGGTTACAATGATGCTTTGCAACATATTGATGCTGAGATTTATGCTTTAGTAAATTCAGATATTGAAGTTGCTGAGAACTGGCTTAATCCTATCCTTGAAACTTTTGAAAATGAAAAACTAACCGCAATCATTCAGCCAAAAATTCTGGACTATAAAAATAAGGAATACTTTGAATATGCAGGTGCGGCCGGTGGTTTCATTGATAAGTATGGATTCCCATTTTGTCGTGGTCGCATTTTTGATACGATAGAGAAAGATAATGGGCAGTATGATGATAATTGCGAATTGTTTTGGGCTTCCGGAGCTTGTTTCTTCATCAGAAGTGAAGTTTACCACGAACTCGGAGGTTTTGACGAGACCTTTTTTGCTCATCAGGAAGAAATTGATTTGTGCTGGCGTGCTGCAAATGAAGGACACGTGATTAAGTATGTCTCCGGTTCCACTGTTTATCATGTTGGAGGTGCAACTTTACAGCAAGGAAATCCAAGAAAAACTTTCTTGAATTTTAGAAATTCATTATTAATGCTTGTTAAGAATTTACCTAAAAAGAGACTATTCTTCGTGATTTTCTTCCGAATGGTTCTGGACGGAATAGCGGGTATTCGTTTCCTTACTCAGGGAAAATTTGGCCATACTTATGCTATCCTGAAAGCTCATTTCTCTTTTTATTGCATATCTTTAAAGTACCTTAAAAAGCGTAAAGATTTCCAGATACAGGAATACTATATGGTTAAAAGTATCGTTTACTTGTATTACCTGAAGAAATTACAGGTATTTAAAGAAATCTTTAACATTAATCAAAATATTAAGAACTAAATTTGTAATCAACGTTTAATTAAATATAATACCTATGAGAAAAATAGTTATCGCACTATCAGTACTAATGGCCTTAACTTCGTGTGTATCGAAGAAGCAATATGCTGCTTTAGAAGCTAAGAACAAAGAGATACAAGATTTATTAAACTCTTGCACAGTTAAATTAAATACTTGTTTGGAAGAAAAAGCAGGATTAGCAGCAACTGCTGAAAGCTATAAGCAACACAATCAGGATTTAATCAGTACTTCTAAAGACTTAACTGTTTTAACTACTAAAGGAGCTGAAAATCTTGAGAAATCTTTAGAAAGTTTAAAAGAAAAAGATTTAAAAATATCTAGACTTCAGGATGCATTAACTAAGAAAGACAGTGTAACTTTAGCTTTAGTTACAAGCTTAAAAGGAGCTGTTGGAATCAATGATCCGGATATCGAAATCAACGTAGAAAAAGGAGTTGTATTTATTTCTATCGCTGATAAATTATTATTCAAAAGTGGAAGTTATGACGTAAGCGACAAAGCAAAATCTGTTTTGGCTAAAGTTGCAAAAGTAGTAAACGACAAACCTGATTTTGAGTGTATGGTTGAAGGTCACACAGATGACGTTCCTTACAAAAGCAATGGAATTATCTTAGACAACTGGGATTTAAGTGTTAAACGTTCTACTTCAATCGTTCGTGTATTAAGCAATGAACTTGGTGTAAACCCTGCTAAATTAATCGCTGCCGGTAGAAGTTCTTATGTACCATTAGTTGCTAATGATAGTGCTGAGAATAAAGCCCGTAACAGAAGAACTCGTATTGTAGTTATGCCAAAAATCGATCAATTCTACGATATGATTGAAAAAGAAATGAAGAAACAAGCGAAATAATCTCGTTTTTACATACTTTATTAAACAGAAAAAGCAGGTCAATTGACCTGCTTTTATGTATTCTTAATTTTTTAATAACCAATTAAATATAAATCAAGAATAGCATTATTTTTAAATTAACTAACTAAATTTTAACAAATCTAAAGTTAGTCAATTATTTTAGATAATTATATCATTTAAGTTTTTTTTTACAAATAGCCTTTCAAAGGGCTTTTTTTTTTGTTTTATAACGATTCTATACCATAATTTAACGGTAGCATATCCGCAACTTTCTTTTCTGTAATTTTCCCTAAGAAAAGGATACTGTCAATATTTGAGTTGTTTCCATATTTATAAATATAGAACGAATTTGTCTGAAAAACTATTTTGGATGTTTCGGTATTGTTGTATATGAGATTGTATGAAGCTACAATATTTTGCAGATTCTCTTCATTTTTACTTTCTCCTTTTGGCTGGCGTAAAACTTCAACTTTTACAGAATCATTTTCATTAGTAATTTTAAAACGTTTAGTGGAATCTAAACTATTAGAATCATTTGTTAATAAAAATTTATCTGAACCCCAGTTATTGCTTGCAAAATTCCTAAAAAACTGCAGTTGTGATCCTTCAAAAGCTTTCTCTCTTCGTCCTAGTATTTCTGAAGAATGTTCAATCTCGATAAATCGACTTACCCCTTGATAAAAATTATTTACTACATCTTTAGAATCGATACTTATTTTATTAAAAGTAATTTCAAAACCTACTAATTCATAATCAATTCTATATCCCAATGAAGTATTTACAATTGACAAAGGTTTATCCGATGAAGCTATTAAAAGCAACTTCTTTTTATCGTATTTAAAATGAATATCGTCTTCATTTTTTATTATAGTGGATTTTGCATTTTTTGTTGTACCTAAAAAGTATTCCTTAAACAATTTTAACTTTTGCTTACGCGTAAATAAATCGTTCTTGTTTATCACAACTTCTCTAAGTTCATTTTTTGAAATTTTCATTTTTATATCTAAGGACTTGCTTGCATCGATACTTGTAAGGTACTCTCTTTCATATCCTACAAAACTTATAACTAAGATTCCATTAGAATTAGGCTCATATTGCAAGGCGTAATTTCCATTTGAGTCTGAAATAGTTGAAATTGTAGTTCCGTCAAAATAAACATTCACACCTTCTAAAGGGATGTTGTCTTTTCCTGTAATCCTGCCTCTAAGGGTATTTTGTGAAATTATACTGATTGAAACAAATAAGAAAAAAAATAAAAAGGGGGTTTTCATAAAATAATAAAGGTTTGATTAATTTTTAGCTAATTAATCAAACCTTTTTATATAATCCTATAAAATTATCACTTTTTATCTTACAAAATATCAAGATCACCTTTTCCTTCTCTCACCACTACCGGTTCATGTTCTGATAAATCAATAATTGTAGAACCTACGTTATCACCGTATCCGCCATCAATAACCAAATCGACCAAATTTTGCCATTTTTCAAAGATCAGTTCAGGATCTGTGGTGTACTCAATTACGTCATCTTCATCACGAATAGAGGTTGATACCACCGGATTTCCCAGCTGACGAACAATTTCAAGAATAATATTATTATCTGGCACACGAATACCTACCGTTGTTTTCTTTTTGAACTCTTTAGGAAGATTATTGTTTCCAGGCAGAATAAAAGTATATGGTCCCGGTAATGCTCTTTTAAGAATTTTAAACGTTGATGTATCAATCTGGCGCACATAGTCCGATAAATTACTTAAATCGTGACAAATGAACGAGAAATTTGCTTTCTCTAATTTGACGCCTTTTATTTTTGCAATTTTCTCTAAAGCACGCGAATTGGTAATATCACAACCTAAACCATAAACCGTATCAGTTGGGTAAATCACCAAACCACCGCTCTGGAGTACTTTTACCACTTTGGCTATTGCAGCTTCACTGGGTTTGTCCGAATATATTTTTATGAACTCAGCCATTTTTTTAGAATAAAGAAGTTAGATTATAGAACAAAGACTGATCTTTAGTTCTTTTTAAATTTTTAAAATAAACAACAACATTACAATTACAATAGATTTAGAGAATCTTTATCCTTTTGAAAAGTAATGAAAAATTGAGAGCGTTGAAAATCAAATCCAGTTATAAAAAATTAAATTTCTTTAAAAATCTATTTTCTATCCTCTTTTCTCTACACTCTTTCTACCCTACAACATCTAATTTAGCAAATCTTAACAACAATTTCTTGATTCCGCCTACTTCAAATTTTATTTCAGCTTTTTTATCAGCACCAACACCTTCCATGTTGACGATTTCACCTTTCCCAAAACGTTCGTGCATCACAATATTTCCAATGGTGAGCTTATTATCAAACAAATTGGCAGCTCCATTGTTTGGACTGGTACCGGTAACGGGTTTTAATTTTCGAATATTCAAATCCGATTTTGGCTCGTTGGCTGTAACATGTTTAGGGGGTGTACTTCCTACAGGTTTCACCAATCGCAGTTTCGACTTATCGATATCTCCAAAAATATCTCCATCAATTGGAGATTTGTAGCGATAGTTGGTTTCGGCTGGTGTTAAATATTCCAGGTACTGCCCGTCAATTTCTTCAATAAAACGAGATGGTTCACTGTCGGTCAGTTTTCCCCAACGGTAACGTGACTGCGCATAGGTCAAATAAGCCTGATGTTCAGCACGAGTAAGCGCTACATAAAATAAACGACGTTCTTCTTCCAATTCACTTCGCGTACTCATACTCATCGCACTTGGGAACAAATCTTCCTCCATTCCTACTACAAAAACGTGGGGGAATTCAAGTCCTTTAGCAAGGTGAATCGTCATTAACGCCACACGATCTTCATCAGAAGTATCTTTATCTAAATCTGTAGCCAATGCCACATCTTCCATAAACTCAGACAAAGCTCCTCTTGCACCATCAACCTCTTTTTGTCCTTCAGTAAAATCTTTTAAACCATTTAAAAGCTCTTCAATATTTTGAATTTTAGCCATTCCTTCCGGTGTGGCATCTTTCTTTAATTCCTGAACAAGTCCTGTTTTCTTAGCAACATGATCTGTAACATAAAAAGCATCCTGATTTTGATCGATGACCTGAAAACTCTGAATCATCGTAACAAAATCTCTGATTTTGTTCTTTGTTCCGGCATTTAATTTTAGATCGATTTTATCAATATTAACCATTACTTCCCAAATCGAACGTTTGTAATGATTTGCCGCAATCGTAAGTTTTTCAACGGTTGTATCTCCAATTCCGCGTGCCGGATAATTGATTACACGAATCAATGCCTCTTCGTCTTTCGGATTGATTACCAAACGAAGGTAACACAAGACATCTTTAATTTCTTTGCGCTGATAAAAGGATAAGCCGCCGTAAATTCGATACGGAATATCTCGTTTACGAAGTGCATCCTCCATCGCACGTGACTGTGCATTGGTGCGGTACAAGATTGCAAACGAACCATTATGTAGTTGGTTTTGCATCTTTTGTTCAAAAATCGTACTGGCTACAAAACGTCCTTCTTCGGCATCTGTTAAACTTCTGTGGACTTTAATTTTTCCGCCAAAATCATTTGCTGTCCAAACTACTTTATCAAGTTTGGTTTTATTATGTTCCATCACCGTATTTGCTGCTTCCACTATATTTCGGGTGGAACGGTAGTTTTGCTCTAAACGAAACATGATTACGCCTTCGTAATCTTTCTGGAAGTTCAGAATATTATTGATATTCGCTCCACGGAAAGCATAAATACTCTGAGCATCGTCTCCAACCACACAAATATTCTGAAATTTATCAGATAACGCTCTTACGATCAAGTATTGAGAGTGGTTCGTATCCTGATACTCATCCACCAGAATATAACGAAAACGGTTTTGATATTTTGCTAAAACTTCTGGAAATCTGGTCAATAACTCATTTGTTTTCAATAGCAAATCATCAAAATCCATAGCGCCGGCCTTAAAACAGCGCTCAACGTATTGCTGATAAATTTCTCCTAAACGCGGTCTTTTTGCCATGGCATCGGCTTCAACCAATTCAGGATTATTGAAATAGGCTTTAACTGTAATCAGACTGTTTTTGTAATTTGATATACGACCTAAAATCTGTTTTGGTTTATAAATATCCCTATCCAGCTGCATTTCTTTTATAATAGAAGAAATCAGTCGGGCAGAATCCTGAGAGTCATAAATCGTAAAATTAGAAGGATACCCCAGATGGTCTGATTCTGCACGAAGAATACGTGCGAAAATCGAGTGAAAAGTTCCCATCCAGAGGTTTTTTGCTTCAGAAGCTCCCACAATATCTGAGATCCTGTGCTTCATCTCACGGGCTGCTTTATTGGTAAAAGTAAGCGACAAGATATTGAAAGCATCAATACCCTGAGCCATTAAATAGGCAATTCTAATTGTTAAAACACGGGTTTTTCCCGAACCTGCACCAGCAATAATAATCATTGGCCCGTCTTTTTTCAAAACAGGCTGTCGTTGCGCTTCATTGAGCTGGTCAATGTACTTTTGCATGAAATTTTTCTCCATAGTGATGCAAAATTAAGAATTATAGCTTTAATAAGCTACTAAGAATCTAAGGTTCTGAGGTACTAAGTTTTTTGTTTTTCTAATAATATAGATTATCAGGCACTAACCTATTTAGTGAGCATGTTTATCTAAACTTTCAAGAGAATTAGTTATTATAATGTATGAAATTTATTAATAGTTATTTATTAGAAACGAAAACCAACGAAAAACTTAGACCCTCAGAATCTTAGCAACTCAGCACCTATTTATAGAAGACATCATAAGAAAATCGGATTAACGTACCAATTACTACCACTAAAAAGAAAACGCGAATAAAACCATTTCCTTTATTAATGGCGAGTTTTGCACCAAGCCACCCGCCGAGTCCGTTGCTTATCGCCATAGGAATTGCGATTGTCCAGATTATTTTTCCTTTTATCATAAACAGACAGATCGAACCGAAGTTGGTAGCGAGATTTACCATTTTGGCATTTGCAGACGCGTGAAGAAAATCAAATCCTAAAAGCGCTATAAAAGCAACCACAAAAAAACTTCCGGTTCCGGGACCGATAAAGCCATCATAAAAACCAACAATTATACTGATGGCAACTGCGTACAGTATTTGTATTCCGGCCGAATGATCTTTAGCTTCGTGTTGTCCGAAATTCTTCTTGGCATAAGTATAAATCAGTAAAAGTGATAACACAACCAATAAAAGAGGTTTCATAAAATCATTACTGACGTAGGTTAAGAGCGTAGAGCCCAGAAATGCAGAGGGAACAGCTAAACACATCATAATTATTAAAAGTCTCCATTGAATTACAACTTTTTTGAGGTATTGAAAGGCTGCGAAAGAAGTTCCGGTAAAAGCGGGTAACTTCAGAGTACCTATAACGGTAGAAACCGGTAAATTTGGCAATAGAATCAATCCCATTGGTGTTTGAATTAATCCGCCGCCGCCTACTATGGCATCAATAAATCCTGCCGCAAAAGCAGCTAAACAAAGTAAAATTATTATGTAGGTGTCCATTCAGGCTGTATTTGAAGTAGTTTTAAAATCTCATCACAAAAGTATGCTTCCAGTTTGTTTATTACAATAATTTTAAAGTGGATTTCTCCCTGAAAAGTATATTTTTGCTAAAAATTTAAACCCAATGGATTTTACAAGAATTATAGAATTAGCCAGTTACACTTTACCTGCTGTCGTTACCGGATTTGTTGCCTACAGTTTTTTTGAACTGCACATTAAGAATTTCGATAAAAAGCGTAATTTTTTACTAAACAAAGAAGCACATAAAGAATCTTTGCCTATACGTTTACAAGCTTACGAACGTATGACTTTATATTTAGAGCGTATCAATCTGACCAAATTACTGATCCGAATCGCTCCTATCTCAAATGAAAAACACGATTACGAGAATTTTGTGATCGATCAGATCGAACAAGAGTTTGAGCACAATTTAACGCAACAAATTTATATGTCGGATGAATGCTGGACCATTATTACCACAGCAAAAAATTCAACCATACAAATCATCCGTAAGACTGCCATGAGTGATCGTGTAGACAGTGCTGATAAATTGCGTGAAGTAATTTTAAATGATTTATTAGAGAAACAATCCCCAAGCAATGCAGCTTTGGCGTATATCAAGAATGAAGTAGCGGAACTTTTCTAGATTCTTAGATTGCTGGATCTTTAGAGTATTAGATTTTGAAGTTAAACCTTATGATGAGTTTTTTATTTCGAATAATCCAATAATCTAAAGATCCAATAATCTAAGTTAGTCTAACAAACTAAGAAGTCTAAGAAAGACTATCTGTTATCACTCATAACTTCAGATTTATTCTGGGCATATTCATAGCCTTGTTCCCACCACTCTTTCATGACTTCCTGATTGAAGATAAGGGCGTTATCGGTTAGTTTTGTTGGAGTGTAGTACAGATTAAGTTTTACATTTTTATTGTTTGCCAGAAGCTTCCCAATAGTAATATCATGCTTTTCGACCTGATCTAAAGCAATTCGGAACAAATCGATCATTAAAGAAAATGGATTCTTACCGATAACTGTTTTATCCATATTTACCTCAGTTTCCAGAATAATAACGTCAATTTCTGTTGCCCCGCGATTAATGGCTTCACGGATTGGAACTAAGCTTGCAAAACCTCCATCCCCGTATTCGTAGTTGTTTTTCTCAACAAGACTCATAAAAGGGACATAATTACTGGAAATCCAGGACCATTCACAGAATTCTTCATAAGTACAATCTTTCACTGATTTGTATTCTGCCTCATTCTTGGTAAAATTAGTTACTGTTATAACAATGTCACTGTCCAGTTTTTTTAGTTTATTGAAATCTGATATAGAAAAATTATTCTTTATGTACCTCTTTAAACCTTTACTTTCACCGAAAGTACGTTTTCCTTTGAAAAACTGACGTAATACGTTAAAATGATTTATGGTTACAATGTCTACTCCGTCTTTATTTTTAACGACAAATGGACAAATATTAAAAATACTGGCCATGGTAACATTGGTATAAACAGAGTGAATTTTCTTAATGTGCCCTAAGGCCAAATGAGGTATTAGCAAACTACCGGTCGAAGTACCAATAAACAAATCATACTCATGATTCTTCTCTTCGATCAGGTATTGTGCCACACCGCCGGCAAATGCCCCTTTACTTCCCCCACCAGAAATAACCAATGCTCTCATATTTTTTTAAGTTGTGCGTTTTAAGCTAGGAGTTAAAAGTATTCAATTGTACTTTTTTACAACTACTCCACTCTGTTTTTATTACTACTAAAAATTGCTATTTTTTTATTTCCTCTGCCAACAAACGTTTTAGTTGAAATTGTTCATCGGGGTTTAAATTAGTCAAAATTCTTTCAAACGAAGCACGCAAATCTGTATTTTTTAGCAAAAGTCGGATTGTATCTCTCCCAAACTTTGAAAATTGCCACATGTGATGAGTTGTCGCAGAAACTAAGTTCGTTAAAACAGCATCATTGATAATCTTAAAAGCAATCAGTTTTTCTAAAGCATTTTGCCTGGTAGTAGCTTCATATTTTGCAGAAGAAAAAGCTATTAACTCCGAAATTAAGACTTCTGAATCTTTTGCATAATTAGGTGTTGAAAGTCCTAATGAAAGCCATAGCGTTCTTAAATTGTAGTCGTTAAAACCAACCCAATTTTTTGATTTGTCCAAATATCGGGTACGGTGCTCAGGAAAGTTTCTCCATAACCAGTACAAAGCAACTTCTTGTGTTTGATATGATTTATCGTCTAGCAAGTTTTCATATTCCGCCCTGAAGTCTTCCGGGATTTTAGTCAAAGAAGCCGCAACTGCCTGCCGAATCTGAAGGTCATTTGTTTTCAGAGCTTGCAATAATAATGCTTTCTTTGATTCGTATTTTTCATTTTCTAATTGATTAACAATAGCTTCTTTTACAGAAGAGTAAATATCTGAATCTAAAGTTTTACTTAAAAAATCCACTTTCTCTGCTAAAGCTGTCTTTTTTAATTTATCAACTTCTAATCGAACCTGAATCGATTTGTTTTTACTCAATAAAGTATTGGCCGTTGCTGTATCAAAAACAATTGATTCCAACCAGGTTTTCTGAAATTTATCCAAATCAAAGTCAGATACCTTTTTTATTTCATCAAAGAAATTTTGTGTATTTACCGTTTGATAAGCGTACTTTTTAAGATAACTCTTTATTGCTTTTTTGAATGCTTTATCGCCAATAGATTCATGTAATACAAATAATGCCCAGGCTCCTTTTTCATAAAAAGTCAAAGAGCTGGCTTTTGCATTTAAAACCGGAATAGAATCGGTCCTGGAGGCAAATTTTATTTGTTGTGCGGTATCGTATAATTTGGAGTAAAAAAAATCATCGCCATAAATTTCTCTTTCGGCCAGAGCTGCAAAATAAGTAGCAAAACCTTCCTGGAGCCAATGATGTGTACTGCTTTCGGCTGTGATAAGATCACCAAACCAATGATGTGCTAATTCATGTGCGTCTACATTGGTATAATTTCGATCTTCAAAACCAATAGAATCCACTACATAACGCGTAGCAAAAAGTGTTGAAGTGGTGTTTTCCATACCGGCATATAAAAAATCACGTACCGGAATTTCGCGATAGATTTCCCATGGATATTTAACGCCTATTTCTTTCTCCAAAAAATCAAAAATACGTTTAGAGTAACGGTACGTTGGTTCAAAACGATCTGCATCTTTGTTTTCCAGATAATACTCTAACGGGATTCTGGATTTTGCTCTAAGCTCTTTCTTGTCATACTTTCCTATGGCAAGCATCAGAAGATAAGAACTCATTGGTTTCTCCATTTTATACTGCCAGTGTGTTTGATTGGTGTTTATTTTTTTACTTTCTAAAATACCATTCGAAATGACCTGATAAGTACTATCGTAGGTTACTCCTAAACTAAATACGACCTTTTCGTTTACATCATCAAAACTTGGAAACCAATTGCTGGTATACCTTCCCTGCCCTTGTGTCCAGATTTGTACTTCTGAGTTGTCCATATTCACAAAATACAGGGCCTGTTTTGGCTTGGCGCTGTATTGAAAAGTAAGATGATTTTCTCCCTTTTGGAAATTACCGACAATCTTCAGTTCTTTATCTGTAGTTATAAAAACTGTTTCTCTGTTATCTATCTGAACATTAGAAAATGCCATATTTTTTGCATCAATCCTGATCGTATCAATTGGTTTCAGAATCTCAAATTGATAATCGACTGTACCTGAAATTGTTTTTTCGACAGCATTTACAGACAATTGTCCGGAAACGGTTTTAAAATCAACAAATTGTGTTTGCTGTGCAAAAGTAAAAGCGGTAAAAAATAAAAGAGTATATTTCATTGAACCAAAATTGAGGGCGAAATTCCAAAGTTACAAAGGTTTGACAAACAAATCGAAGGAAAGTTGTAAGTTTACCAGACAAAATTACAACAGCATGCCAAGACCTAAAAAAGCTTTGTTTAACTGGAGCAGCGGAAAAGATTCTGCTCTTGCCCTTTATAAGATTTCACAAAATCCTGAATTCAAAATTGAATGTTTACTGACAAGTGTCAATCAGCAATACCAGCGAATTTCAATGCATGGTGTTCGTGTAGAACTGTTGGAAGCGCAAGCCAAAAGTCTGGGTATGCCTTTGAAAATTATGCAAATCCCGGAGATGCCTACGATGGAAACTTACGAAGGTGTGATGAATGAAACCTTACTTGAATTAAAAAATCAGGGAATTACACATTCCATTTTTGGGGATATTTTTTTGGAAGATCTACGAAAGTATCGTGAGACTCAATTGGCTAAAATAGATTTTGAAGGTGTATTTCCTCTTTGGAAAATTCCTACTCAGGATTTAATACAAGAATTCATTGCCCTTGGATTTAAAACGATTGTGGTATGTGTAAACGAACGGTTTTTAGATAAAAGTTTTGTGGGAAGAATTATCGATCAGGATTTCATTAACGACTTACCTGAAAACGTGGACGTTTGTGGTGAAAATGGCGAATTTCATACCTTTACATTTGATGGTCCTATTTTCTCAGAACCTGTTTCTTTTGAGATTGGTGAAATCGTTTACCGCAAGTATGAAAAGCCTAAAACTCAGGAAGCCTCAAATACTGCTTGTGATACCAATTCCAGCGATGCTTTTGATTATGGATTTTGGTATTGCGATTTGATTTAAAACGAGAATATGTTCACGAAAGAAAATTCAGAAATAAAGAAAATTTTATCTTTTCTTACTGAAATTGGAATAGATGTAATTGAAAAGGAATTGAATGATACTTTTCTGCCAGGTTTAGATTTAGGTCCGAATTGTGTTGTTATTGATTATGATAAATTATTATATCCGGGTGATATTTTGCACGAAGCGGGGCATCTTGCTGTAACCAGTCCTTCCGACAGAAAACTCGTCGGAACCGAAAAAATAACCTCCAACTGGCCCACTGAAGCCGAAGAAATGGCTGCTATTTTATGGTCTTTTGCCGCATGTTTATATTTAAAATTACCAATCGAGCTGGTTTTTCACCCCGATGGTTATAAAAATGATTCTGAATGGCTGATCTCTAATTTTACTTCAGGAAATTTTATTGGCCTGCCTTTTCTTGAGTGGATCGGTCTTACTTTAGGTAGTGATAGCGCCACTAAAGAAGGAAAACCGGCTTTTCCGACGATGCTAAAATGGATGAGAGAATAGATTGTTAGATTTTTAGATTGTTAGACTAGCTTAGATCTTATTAGGAATAAATTATGAAAAACTAGTCCTCTCGGGACTCTGTCTTTCTTTTTTCTTCAGTCAAGGTCCAAGAATCTAATAATCTAACATTCTAATAATCTAAAGATCTAAACATACATGTTCAGCAAATTGGTAACAGTATTCAGGTTACGCATTGTTCCTATTACATTTAGTTTTTTCTCAATGTATTTCAGTTCTAATCTTGTTTTTCCGGCACCGATATCATATTTAATATAAATACGGTTTTCATCAATACTAGCTTCATCAGGCTTAAATTGACTGATTTTTAAATCGTGTATGCTTTCTTTTTTCAAAGCAATCGAAACAAAAACAATGTAAAGTTTCTTGATATCAATATCTTTTTCTTTTAAAAATGGATTATTGGAAAAGCACAATTCCAGGTCTTCTTTAGCAATTACAATCACAGGAACTTCATGTCCGAAAACTTTAAAAATCTCCTGTTTGATCATAAAACCTACTTTTGAAGGACTTTCTTCTTCTGTATCCACAAATACATTCCCGGACTGCAGATAAGTGCGTACGTTTTGAAAGCCCATGTTTTCTAACATTATCTTCAAGGCTTCCATTTTTATCATGTTGTGACCGGAAACGTTGATCCCGCGTAAAAGTGCTAAATGTGTAGTCATTTTTATAAATTTTATTCAAAGATAGAAATTTCGATTTTGTAGAGACCTTGAACTCCCAGAGAATTACTCGTCGTCTTCACCTATTTCAATATCAAAACTGATTAAGAAATCATTCAGTCGTTCTTTGTATTTCTTTTGAGCCTCGCTTACAATTTCTTTTGTTTCTTCATTGGTTTCTAACGGATCAAGACTGAACTCCTTTTTAACCCATTGTTGAAACTCTTCCTTATTCTCATTCTCTTCATAATACTCTTCGTCTTTGTAAAAATAAGCCGAATCGAAATCAACTGAAATTTCAGTATCTAAAGTGAGAAGATGAATTAGTTTACTAGTATTTTCGGCTACTATATGAATACCTCCTTCATCGCCGAACACGACTATCGGGCAATCGTTTAAATCCTCATTTATCAACCAGTAAGCATACGAGCTTCCGGAACCGTTGGCTCCTGCAAACTCGATAAAACTATTGTAAAACGCTTCTTTCTCCGACCATGTTTTTATACCAGTCTTGTCTTCTGTAATGGTCAAACCAAAACATTCCGAATAAGTTTCTGGGCCATATTTCTGCTCAAACTCGTACAACTTTACTAAATCTGTTGGCAAAGCGTATTTACCAAACTGTACAGCAAATTCTTCTAATGAAAAACTGTTATCGTATTCTTCATCCTCCTCTATTTCGACATCATCTTCCTCTTCAGCCTCTGAAGTAAGAAAATAAAAAGCTTCTATTACAGCACGTTTTACACAATAAAACTCGATTCCGTTTGTCGTTTCATCATTCATCCATTGGTATTTCGGATTTCCCTCTTCATCCAGATATTCGAGAATCAGTGTAATTTCTTCAGTATCATGACACCATAAACCACGCATTCTAATATTAAATCCGTTTCCAATTTCTTCTGAAAGCTGACTGTATTTCTTTCCTTCATAATCAAAAGAAACAAACAAATGTGTGGTATTTCCAATATTGCTGTAAAGTCTTTCCTCTGTTTTGAATTTTTCCATCTCAACTATCGTTTCTACAGCCTCTTTAAACTGAGCGCGAAAATCAGTATACAAATACTGATCTGATTTACTTTGATCGACAATTGAAAGCCCTTTGTTAAAGCAATCATCATAGTAATTATTACCCAGGATCTCCGTGCCATCATCGGAATATTCAATAAAGGAATCATTTACGATATCACTCAATCGGTGTGTTGAAGGAAGATAATTTTCAATCGTTACGATTGACCCGTCAGTATCAGTCAGATTGCTGCAAATCAAAACATCAGGTCTGCCCACATTAACAATTGCCTGAACATTGGTAAAACGTTCAAAATGCATCCACATATCATCACTGTAGATTAACCAGGCGGTAACATCACCCTTTACAAAAAGTTCTCCATGATTGTATTCTCCTAAAAGGGAATCGCATTTTAAGCCGCCACCTAAATAATGTACACTTCCAAACAAAGTAATGTTTGTAGTGCTTGTTTCTCCTAAAACAATCAGAGCAGGTGAATTATCTGTATCAAAAGAACTAATAAGTTTTTTAACTGTTAGATTGCCTTTGAAAATAAATCCGAGTATAAAAACATCCGGATTTTCATCTGTGCTGTAATCCATTTCAAACGTATCCATTTCGACATCATCTTCCGCTAAGAGAAATATAGGATTGTCTTCGTAATCCGGAAAACGCCAGGTATCTTCAAAAACATTGTATATTTTTTGATTGTTAAAATCAGTAAGATCGCCAATAATAGTGTTGGCTTCATGTCGGTTAATCACTTTGAAAGTCACACCTGCAAAATTCATGGTTTCAAAAGGAACTTTTTCTTCGTTAGTCATTATGTAAGGTTTTGGTCTAAAAACATCTGAACAAATCTACTCAATATCTTTATTTATTAAAATAGCCAATGAATTATTTCAGACTTTCAAATTTCCCAATTAAAATTTATCTTCGCAGTTATGAAATCGATTCGAAGATAGAAAATAGAGCAAAGAGGCAAGATTATAGATTTTACTCTAAAATCTTGACTCTTTGTTCTATACTCTTTATTCTTTGCTCTATACTCTAAAAATCTAAAATCTACAATTACTGAAATGTCCAACAATCTCCTTGAAACCCCCATTGAATACCTAAAAGGCGTTGGTCCCAGTCGTGGGCAGCTGCTTCGAAAGGAACTTGGAATTCATAAGTATGGAGATTTGGTTAATTTTTTTCCGAACAGATATATAGACCGAACGCGTTACTATAAAATTAACGAACTTCAGAATACAGGTTCTGAGGTGCAGATTATTGGAAAAATAATCAATATTAAAACCGTCGAATTTGCAAAGAATAAAAAGCGGCTGGTCGCTACTTTTGTAGACGATACGGGGCAAATGGATCTAAACTGGTTTCAGGGGCATAAATGGATTCGCGAAAGTCTGAAACTGAATGAGGTTTGTGTAATTTTTGGAAAATGTTCGTTATACGGAAGTCAATTTAGTATGGCGCATCCGGAAATTGAATTGTGGAGCGAACATGAAAGAAGTCTTCGTTCGGCCATGCAGCCCGTTTATCCTTCAACCGAAACACTGGCTAATAAAGGAATTTCAAACCGTACCATTAACAAACTAATGGAGCAGTTGTTTCTGGAAACTCAGGCTTTATTTACCGAAACTTTTCCAACTTATTTAATCGAAGAATTAAGACTTATTTCTAAAAGAGCCGCTTTATTCAATATTCATTTTCCGAAAAGCACTGATGCTTTGGCGAAAGCACAATACCGACTCAAATTTGAGGAATTGTTTTTTATACAACTTCAATTAATCACTAAAAACCTTATCCGAAAGCATAAAATAAAAGGACATCCTTTTACCATGGTAGGAACGTTTTTTAATGAATTTTATCAAAATCATTTGCCGTTTAGTCTCACAAATGCTCAAAAAAGAGTAATAAAAGAGATTCGTTCCGATATGGGAAGCAATGCCCAGATGAACCGATTGCTGCAGGGAGATGTAGGGTCCGGAAAAACAATTGTAGCTTTTATGAGCATGCTTTTGGCGATAGACAATGGTTTCCAGGCGTGCTTAATGGCTCCCACAGAAATCCTTGCCAATCAGCATTTTATTGGATTATCTGAATTAGCTAAAACACTAAATATCAATATAAAACTCTTAACAGGTTCAAGTAAAACTGCAGCTCGAAAAATAATTCACGAAGAACTGGAAAACGGAAGTTTGCAAATTTTAATTGGTACACATGCGCTACTGGAAGACAAGGTGAAATTTCAGAATCTGGGACTTGCTGTAATTGACGAACAGCATCGTTTTGGCGTAGAACAGCGTTCGAAATTGTGGAAGAAAAACGAAATTCCTCCGCACGTTTTGGTGATGACCGCTACCCCTATTCCGAGAACTTTGGCTATGAGTTTGTATGGGGACTTAGACATTTCTGTAATTGACGAATTGCCTCCCGGACGAAAACCGATTCAAACGGTTCATCGATACGACAGCAATCGTTTGAAAGTATGGAAATTTCTACGTGATGAAATCGCTCTGGGAAGACAGATATATATTGTTTATCCATTGATTCAGGAATCGGAAAAAATGGATTTTAAAGATCTAATGGACGGTTACGAGAGTATTTCCCGCGATTTTCCATTACCTCAATACGCTATTTCTATTCTGCACGGTAAAATGAAACCTGCTGATAAAGATGCTGAGATGAAACGTTTTTCCGAAGGTAAAACCAATATCATGGTAGCCACCACCGTAATTGAGGTTGGTGTTAACGTTCCCAATGCCAGTGTAATGATCATTGAAAGCGCAGAACGTTTTGGCTTGTCACAACTGCATCAACTGCGTGGACGTGTGGGTCGTGGAGCCGAACAGAGTTATTGTATTCTGATGACAAGTTTCAAATTAAGTTCCGACAGTAAAACGCGAATGGAAACCATGGTTCAGACCAACGATGGTTTTGAAATAGCCGAAGTAGATCTTAAATTGCGTGGCCCGGGTGATTTGATGGGAACGCAACAAAGCGGCGTTCTGAATCTTCAAATTGCCGATATTGTTCGCGACAGGGATATCCTGGGTCTGGCCCGTAATTATGCCATGAAAATCCTAAAAGAAGACGCACCGCTGCAAAAACCGGAACACGCCATACTAAAGGCTGTTTTTATCGAACTGACTAAGAAGAAAAACATTTGGAATTATATTAGTTAAGGTTCTAAGTTGCTAAGATTCTAAGGTACTGAGATTCTAAGATTAGGATTGCTACCCATATTATAAACAAGAACACTACGGTCACCCTGAACGAAGTCGAAGGCTTATGAAAACTAAATTAAATGCAAACCTATTGCTATCATCAAAAGCCAAGTTGAAGACTTTTAGAAACTAAATTAAATACAGAACTACTACGGTCACCCTGAGCGAAGTCGAAGGCTTATGAAAACTAAATTAGATGCAAACCTATTGTTATTATCAAAAGCCAAATCGAAGACTTATGCAAATGAATAAAAAAAATATACTTCATTGTGGTAAAGACCAAGCTTTCAACAACTGATGTTTTTGGTGATTTGAATTCGTTGGGGGACAAATTCTTCTAAGTTGAATGCTTATCTTTTACAATGAAGTATATATATATTCTAATGAAATTGCTATTTTTTAGGAGCTGCTTTCTTTTCAAACAGACCACTAAAAAGTCCTTTGCTTATTTTATTCTTGTCGTCTTTTCCTGTCGCAATCAAATGATCGATATACTCCATGTACGTTTTTTTTCGTTCTTCTAAAAAGCCAATCAAATAATCTTCGGCAGCACCCATTCCGCTTACCTCTTCAATATGCAGCAGTTTTTTATACAGAGGGTCAATAAACTTCGCAATGATTTCCTCAGGTACTGATTTTCGGGTTCCAAAATAACCAACAATTTCACCATCATCATCTGCAATAATTTTAAAATCGGTTACCACCCAATAGAATCGTCCCGTTTTAGACATATTTTTGATAATGACATGGATATTCTGACTTGATTTAATACTATCCCATAGAAATTTAAAAATTACTTTCGGCATATCCGGATGACGGACAATATTATGAGCGTGACCGATTAATTCATGCTCATCATATCCCGAAACATCAATAAATGCCTCATTTGCATATAAAATGGTTCCTTTTGTATCTGTTTTACTTAATAATACTTTTGTTTTGTTCCAGTCGACTTCTCTGTCGGATGGAGTCGGGCGGGTAATTCTGTTGTCCATAAATCCTGTATTTAAAATTAATAAGCAATACCATTTTTTATCTTAGGTCCGTATTTTAAAATCATTAAATCACTGATTTAAAATACACTACAATTTGTTATCTTAATTTCTACTATCAGTAGATTTCACATGAATATCGTTTACCAGATCATCAATTCTCTTGGCACTTTCACGCATCATCTCCAAATAGTTTAATAATTTATCATTGTCTGTATGCCCTTTCGAAACGTCAATAAGTTTAAGCACAGAGCTTACCGGTAATTTCAAATCCAGTGTCGTTCTGTGAATAAAATCATTATAATCTTTTGTAGCAGTTAGTGAGCTGTACTTTGCAGAAGCCAATTTCATGTTCTCTAATTCGTATTCGTCTGAAATTTTAGAAATGTGGTTTTGACTGTGTTCTTTAAAATAGTACGCCCAGTACCCGTTCATAAAAAATACCACTGCCGCCAGAACGACGTGAACTACAAAGGTTTCTACATCAAAATTAACCTGCGAGAAATACAATTGTAATCCTTTTGGGTCGTTGAAAACCTGATTTTGCAAATACGCCAAAGCCCCATGATGCAAGACCACCAAAAGTGTCAAAGGAATCTGAAGCTTCCAGTTTTGATAGATAATTAAAATCGTGCTGGCAATAAAAACGGTAAAATGCATCTCAAATAAACCATGCATTTGATAAATATACTGTGCCATAAATATAGCTAAAACAATAGCTAGCACATACTGGTAAAAATTAGATTTCTTAAAGAAAAACTTTGCTGAATAGTACAACAGCAAATTTAAAACACCTACTCCTACTCCGATCTCAAACGTATCATATTTAAAAGCTAAAGCAATTCCAAACAGAAAATAAATCGCTAAAACATAATTGACAATGGTGTCCGATCGTTGGGTCATCGTAGACATGAAATTGTGCAAATAATCTTGTTCATTCAAACTGGCTCTTGTTTTCATAAATTAAAATGATTTTGGTTAAGAATTTGGTTTATTTATTGCATTTTGGTAACGAACATCCGTAAGCTCTCAGAGCTAAAGCATCAAAGGAAGGAGAATGATTCTGTTTCAATAAGGAATCAATTGCCATTTGAGCATAATTACTGTCGGCATTGGTACAATACCTGGTTTTATTGTAGTTCCCGCGATAGTATAAATTCTGAGAATCATCCAGAAGAACAGCTTGCGGGGTTGAGAAAACACCGCAATTTTTAGCTATTGCCTGATCGAAATAAACTGGAATTTTAGCATCAAATTTTTTCTGAATTTCGGCTATGGTGAAAGATCTCTCTTTGTTGAGCACCACAATTTTGAAATTAATCCGGTCGCCATACTTTTTAATGAGTTCCGAAACATGAGGAATGTTAAACCGGGAACAAGGGCAATCGGGATTAAAGAAATGGATAAAAATAGGTTTCCGATCTGCTAAACAGCATTTTAAATCAATCTTACTTCCTATAGCTATCGCTTTGTAATTTTGAGGAACCGGCGTAGGCAGACTGTATTTAAATTCATTCTGCCAGAAGAGAAATGAGATAGCAACAACCAACAATGCCATCCATAAACCAACGAGTAATTTTTTTAGCATAAACAAGTAAATTTGGGGTTGAAACTTAAAAAATGTCTAAACAGTTGTTAATTACACTGTTTATTTATTTAACTATTTTAACTTTAAATCAAATAAAAAACCTACACATTTTAACGCTTAACCCTCAGATACATTATTATTCCAAAAAAAAACAGATCATTTTGTTTAAGCCTATCAATGTTACGAATAAAATCGATAAAGTGCAAATAAAATCGGACAAAATACATCGAAAAATATCTTTGTCGGATTTTTTTGATTTGCAGAACCCGTAATTCTACCCTTTTTGTGGGTAAAACCACAGGAAAGAAGTTCTTAAAAGACCTAAACTTTAATTGATTTAACTCGTTGGGTCCAATTATTCTTTAATACAGAGAATCAATATTTTTGAATAAGACGTTTCACTTATTTTGAATACAGATGCAACTATGTTTTCTTTTTATATATGGACATAAGATCTATATTTCTATGTATTAATCGACTTTTATATTATTTAAAACCAACGGGTTGATTAATTATCTTGTTTTTTTTTAATTCTGTATTAAACCTTGGCACAGAAAAAGAGTCTAATCTTAGTTTTATGTAATGTTTGTACGTACAAATGTTAAATAAAAGCTAAGCTCTCCAGATTTCACAACAAAAAGTTAAATTTGTGTGCTTACTGAAAACATACACCAAAAAAATACATTTACCTCAAGTTTATGAAAGTAAAAAACTTAGTTTACGCCCTACTGATCATTGTATTAGGAGGTTTTATTGCCTACAGAGTCGTGTCGAATAAAAAGAAAAACGACGAATCGAAAAAGTTTGGAGACAAAGACACTCCTACTACGGTAACCGGAATAGTTGTTAAAACTGCAACCTTCGACAACAACCTGTCATTATCAGGTTCTATTGAAGCCAATGAACAAATTGAGATTCGAAGTGAAGTTTCCGGAATTGTGGAAGGCATTTATTTCAATGAAGGCAGTTTTGTAAACAAAGGACAGGTACTTTTTAAAGTAAATGACATCGAACTAAAAGCGCAACTCAGACAAGCCGTGACCCGTGAAGGTCTGGCTGCCGAAAATGAGAGAAGAGCAAAATTATTGCTTCAGAAGGAAGCCATCAGTCAGGAAGAATTTGACGTTGCAAAAGCCGATCATGCCTCTGCACAGGCACAAAGTCAGCTAATCAGAGCTCAAATCGCCAAAACTTCAGTTAAAGCTCCGTTCTCAGGTAAAGTTGGTTTGCGTTCTATTTCGCCGGGAACCTACATCACTCCTACCGTTCTGGTTGCAAAACTGGTAAATACCGGTAAACTAAAAATTACATTTTCGATACCTGAAAAATATGCGGCACAAGTAAAATCCGGATCTGTTATTGATTTTAGCGTTTCAGGTTCCGATAAAGTTTATACAGCAAAAATATACGCCATCGAGCCGGAAGTCGAAGTAGCTACACGTACACTGCAAATTCGTGCTATTGCGGATAACGTGGATGGAAAGCTTTTCCCTGGAACTTTCGCTGATGTGAAACTACCTCTAAACATTGTAAAAGATGCCATTGTAGTCCCTTCAGAAGCTATAATTCCGGTACAAAGCGGTAAAAAAGTATACATTGCCAATATGGGTAAAGCCAAAGAGGTTATGGTTGACGCTACGACAAGAACAGACTCTTCTATTTTAATTCTGTCAGGATTAAAAGCCGGAGACACTCTGATTACCAGTGGCGTAATGTCGCTTAAAAATGAAGCGCCAATAAAAGTGAATGTAAAAAAATAGAAAATGTGAAATGTTAGTTGTTAGTTGTTCGTTGTAAAATGTATGACATCTAACGTGACAATTAATACGCTCCAATCTATTTTCTTTATTCTATACTCTTTTTTCTGCTTATTCAAAAAAAATCTAAAATCTAAACTCTAAAATCATAAATAACATTATGAGTTTATCAACAACCAGTATAAAAAGACCTGTTTTAACCATCGTACTGAATCTTTTAATTATTCTGTTCGGTTTCATTGGTTATACCTTTTTAGGTGTTAGGGAATTTCCTTCGATCGACCCTGCGCAGGTTTCTATCCGAACCAACTATACCGGAGCTAACTCCGACATTATAGAATCTCAGATTACAGAGCCTCTTGAAAAAGCGGTCAACGCAATCGATGGGATTCGAAACATAACTTCTTCCAGTAATCAGGGAAGCAGTAACATCACCATTGAATTTAATCTGGACAAAAATCTGGAAGAAGCAGCAAACGACGTCCGTGATAAAGTTTCTCAGGCCATCAGAAGTTTACCGCAGGATATTGATGCCCCGCCGGTAGTCTCCAAAGCAGATGCCGACAGTGATGCTATTATTTCGATGACGGTACAAAGTGACACCAGAAGTTCTTTGGAATTGAGTGATTATGCCGAAAATGTGATTTCACAACGTTTGGAAACTATTCCCGGAGTCAGTGGTGTTCAAATCTGGGGACAAAAACGTTACGCCATGCGTTTATGGATTGATCCAGTAAAACTTACCGCTTATAAATGTACCGTATCTGATGTTCGTAATGCTTTAAACTCCCAAAATGTTGAATTGCCTTCAGGAAAACTAACGGGAAACAATACCGAGTTAACTGTAAAAACGGTTGGTAACCTTTCAAAACCGGAAGAATTCAACAACATTATCATCCGTACTAATGGAGATAAAATTGTTCGTTTAAGTGATATTGGAGGAGCCGAATTAGGTCCTGAAAACATCGAAACAAAATTGAGTCAGTCCGGTTTACCTATGATTGGTCTTGCTATAGTACCAATGCCGGGAGCCAACTATCTGGACATTTCATCTGAATTTTACAAAAAGTACGAAGCCTTAAAAAAGGATCTTCCAAAAGATATCAAACTGAATATTGCACTGGACAATACGATCTTTGTTAAAAAATCAGTACTTGAAGTTGCCGAAACTTTAGGGATATCAATTATTTTGGTAATCATTATTATCTACTTGTTTTTTAGAGACTGGGCTATTGCGTTCAGACCATTAATTGATATTCCCGTTTCGTTGATTGCGACGTTTTTCATCATGTGGCTTTTCGGGTTTTCGATCAATGTATTGACTCTGCTTGCGATTGTTTTAGCCACCGGTCTGGTGGTCGACGACGGAATTGTAGTGACCGAGAATATCTTCAAGAAAGTAGAAGAAGGCATGTCGCCAATTGAAGCCGCGATTAAAGGATCTAATGAAATATTCTATGCCGTAATCTCAATTTCGGTAACCCTTGCGGCCGTATTTTTGCCGGTAATATTTTTAGAAGGATTTGTCGGCCGACTCTTTAGGGAATTTGGGGTCGTCATTGGAGCTGCCGTTTTAATCTCGGCTTTTGTATCGCTGACTTTAACACCAATGCTTAACGCTTATCTAATGAAAGGCGGAGAACAGAAAAAATCTAAATTCTACGTAAAAACCGAGCCTTTCTTTGAGAAACTTAACAGCGGTTATGCTGACTCTTTGAATCGTTTTATCGCTAAAAAATGGCTTAGTTTCCCTATTCTGATTGCTTGTTTTGGATTGATCTATTTGTTTTTCACCATACTCCCAAAAGAAACGGCGCCTTATGACGATCGTAGTTCTGTGACCATGCGTATGACTACGCCGGAAGGGTCATCTTACGAATACACCGATCGTTTTATGCAGGAAATCTCGAGATTGGTAGACGATTCTATTCCGGAGAAAAAAGTGAGTCTGGTTATCACTGCCCCGGGCTTTGGAGCTTCAGCCACTAACTCTGGTTTTATCCGACTTTCATTGGTTGAACCGGATCAGAGAAAAAGATCTCAGAAAGATATTGCAGATCAATTGACCAAAATGACCAAACGATATCCTGATGCTAAAACTTCTGTAATTCAACAGCCAACCATTGCCGTAAACCGTCGTGGAGGATTACCGATTCAGTACATCATTCAGGCTCCGAATTTTGAGAAACTAAGAGAAAAAATTCCGGTTTTTATGGAAGAAGTCGGCAAAAGTGACGTTTTCTCAGTTACCGATGTGAATTTAAAATTCAACAAACCTGAAATCAACGTAAGTATTGACCGTGAAAAAGCAGAAAGTTTAGGAATTTCGATCCTTGACATTGCACAAACGTTACAACTTTCTTTAAGCGGGCAGCGTTTTGGATATTTCATTAAAAACGGAAAACAATATCAGGTAATTGGTCAGTTTGATCAAAAAGACCGTTCGAAACCGCTGGATCTGACTTCGATGTTTGTGAAAAATAAAAGCGGAGAATTGATTCAGATGGACAACGTGGTTAAAATTGAAGAACAAAGTAATCCGCCTCAATTGTACCACAACAACCGTTATATGTCGGCAACAGTTTCTGCAGGTTTGGCACCGGGAAAAAGTATCAGCGACGGTATTCAGGAAATGGACAGAATCAAAGCAAAAGTACTTAACGATACTTTCACCACTGATTTAAGTGGAGAATCGAGAGACTTTGTTGAAAGTAGTTCAAATACTTCTTTCGCCTTTGGATTAGCCCTATTACTGATCTTTTTAATTCTTGCTGCACAGTTCGAGAGTTTTATCGATCCGCTTATCATCATCTTAACCGTACCAATGGCGGTTGCCGGAGCCTTATTTTCATTATGGCTTTTCAATCAGACCTGGAATATCTTTAGCCAAATTGGGACGGTAATGCTTATTGGATTGGTGACAAAAAACGGTATTTTGATTGTGGAATTTGCCAATCAGCTGCGCGAACAGGGTAAACCAAAACTGGAAGCTATCTTAGAAGCCTCAGAAGCACGTTTGCGTCCAATTTTAATGACAAGTTTGGCGATTGCTTTAGGAGCTTTGCCAATTGCAATGTCACTTGGTGCTGCCTCTACGAGTAGAATTGGTATGGGGGTTGTAATTGTTGGAGGAACCATCTTTTCGTTAGCCTTAACCCTATTTGTGATTCCTGCTATTTATTTAATGTGGTCTAAAGCAAGAAAACATTATCCTGAATTTGATCATATCGATGAATATGAAAGAAACACAAAATAATTGATATAAAATCTGAAATCCTATAGAAGCTGCGAATCTCTTCTGAAAAAGTGGAATCGCAGCTAACCCTTCATCACATGAAAGCTAAAATAATAGTAACAAGTCTCGTTTTATTGTTGTTCTGTACAACAAAAATCAGTGCGCAGGAAGTCTTAACCATTGAAGACGCCATGAAGATTGCCTTAGAGAATAATTTCGAAATTAAGATTGCTAAAAACAGCCTTAAAATAAGCGAAACCAATGTAACAGTTGGAAATGCCGGAATGTTGCCAAGGGCCACAGCTTCGGTAACCGACAATAACAGTGTTACCAACTCGTCACAAACACGTCAGGACGGAACTACAACCTCTTTAAGAAATGCTAAAAATAACAGTTTAGCCTACGGTGTTAGCTTGGGATGGACCGTTTTTGACGGAATGAAAATGTTTGCCAAACTGGATCAGCTTAAAGAATTGCAAAAACTGGGTGATTCTGAAATGAAAAGAGTGATATTGGTCAAAATTGGACAGGTCAACAGCGCTTACTTTGATTTGGTACAGCAACAGCAGCAACTGTCTGCATTAGATACTACAATTGTAATTTCGAAACAAAGATTAACGCTGGCACAAAACCGTTTCAGCATTGGAAAAGCATCAAAACTGGAAGTTTTAAACGCTCAGGTTGATTTAAATTCAGATCAGGTTGCTTTGCTGAGACAAAAAGAATCCTATGCTAATGCTAAAATCTTACTCAACCAATATTTGGCACGTGATCCTAAAATAAACTTCACCGTAACTAATGTAGTAGCTGTAGATAATAAACTCGTTTTAGTCGATTTAATAGAATTGGCTCACAAACAAAATCCGGCTTTAGAATCTCAGATTATCAACAAACGTATTGCCGAACTTCAGCTTAAACAAGTAAAAGCAGACCGTTATCCGGTAGTAAACCTGACTTCGGGGTACAACTTTAACGAAAGCCAGTCCAGTCTTGGATTTACAAGTCAGAACTCTTCTAAAGGTTTTAACTATGGTTTTAATGCCACTTTAAACGTTTTTGACGGGTTCAATCAACATCGAAATGAAAAGGTAGCAAAACTGCAGATCGAAAACTCACAAATTGCGATTGAGCAGCAAAACATGATCCTGGATACTCAGTTAAGCACCGCTTTTCAAACGTATTTAACCAATTTAGAATTGATTGGATTAGAAGAAGACAACGTAACGATTGCCAAACAAAATTTAGATATTACTTTAGATAAATTCAGAATTGGAACTATCACAACGCTGGATTTCAGAACAGCTCAATTAAACTATGTAAATGCTAAAGTACGCTACAGCAACTCACAGTTTCAGGCAAAATTATCTGAGATTGCTTTGAAAGAATTGGCCGGGAATATCAATTTTTAAAGTAAATTTGTTTCAAAACAAGTCCAAATGATCTCATACAACACCAAAGATTGGTTCACTTTTATTTTTCATTTTCACAAATCGGATACGGTTAGAAAACTGCTTCCGATCATGATTGCAATCGGAATTTACTCTTCAATTGTTGGATATTTGGAAGTCTCGTATTTTAAAATTGGTAAAAACGACTATATCCACAACATCCCGATCATGCACGGGATGTTGGGATTTGTAATCTCATTATTACTGGTTTTCAGAACCAATACAGCCTACGATCGTTGGTGGGAAGGCCGAAAACTTTGGGGAGGTCTTGTTAATAACAGTCGGAATCTGGCCATTAAACTTTCGGCTATGCTGAAAGAAGAAAATGATAAAAAATTCTTCAGAAAATTTATTCCTGCCTACGCTTCCGTATTGCACAAACACCTGCACGATTCTGACACCGGTAAACAACTTTTTGAAGATGTAGATTTAGAAATTGATCATCACAAACACAAACCAAATCAGGTTAAAAGGATAATTTTTCAAAAAATAAACGACCTGTACGAGGATAAAAAAATCAGCGGAGAACAGCTTATTATTTTAAACGAAGAGTTACAATCATTTACAGACATCTGTGGTGCCTGCGAGCGAATCAAAAACACCCCTATTCCCTACTCTTACAGTGCTTTTATCAAAAAATTTATCTTTTTTTATACGATGACACTTCCTTTTGGTTATTCAGTAAGCCTTGGGTATTATGTAGCTCCGGTGGTGGTTTTTATCTTTTATGTACTGGCAAGTTTAGAGCTTATTGCCGAAGAAATCGAAGACCCGTTTGGCGATGATGAAAATGATCTGCCAACAAAAAAGATCTCCGAAAACATTAAAAAACACATTGAAGAATTAATTTAAATAAACGATATAAGTATTTGATAATTAAAGCAATGATTTTTTTTAAAGACATTAAAACTTAAAAAAATAGTTTTTATCTACTGAAAGAACATATAAAAGAAATACAATTATCGCCCATATGCTATGCGATTTACTCCAAGGGAAACGCCTTATTTGAAGATGTAAAATTATGTTTCTATGTGTTGAAAAGAGACTTATATATTCTAAAATTTCTCTCTGAAAGAACAGCCCGAAAAAAGCAAATAAATTGTTTCTTACTACAATGTGCAATTCTTATATTTGTAACCTCATACAAGAATAAAAAAGCAAAATGAAAATATCTTACAATTGGTTAAAACAATTTATTAAAACGGACTGGCCGTCTGATCAAACTTCAGAGCTACTAACAGATTTAGGGCTTGAAGTAGAAGTTGTCGAAAAATACCAGTCGATCAAAGGCGGTTTACAAGGTGTTGTTGTGGGACATGTATTGACCTGCGAAAAACATCCTGATGCCGACAGATTAAAAGTTACCACTGTAAATATTGGTTTAGAAGCTCCTATTCAAATTGTTTGCGGAGCTGCTAACGTTGCTGCGGGACAAAAAGTACCTGTTGCTACAATTGGAACGGTTTTATACGATAAAGAAGGTGCTGAATTCACCATTAAAAAAGGAAAGATTCGTGGAATAGAAAGTCACGGAATGATTTGTGCCGAAGATGAATTAGGTCTGGGAACAAGTCATGACGGAATTATGGTTCTGGCCGAAGGATTAGTTCCGGGAACTCCTGCTGCGGAAGTTTTTAAAGTGGTGAATGACGAAGTTTTCGAAATTGGATTGACTCCAAATCGTGCAGATGCTATGAGTCACCTGGGTACTGCCCGTGATTTAAGAGCCGGAATGCTACAGCGTGGTGTAAACATCGAATTAATTACACCATCAGTGAGCAATTTCAGAGTAGACATGCGTACTTTAAAAATTGACGTTACGGTTGAAGAGCCTCTTTTGGCACCAAGATACTGCGGAGTAACTATTTCCGGAATTACAGTTAAAGAATCTCCAGCCTGGTTGCAAGATCGTCTTAAAGCAATCGGACTGACTCCTAAAAATAATATTGTCGATGTTACTAATTATGTTTTACACGAATTAGGACAGCCATTACACGCTTTTGACGCAGCGAAAATCAATGGAAAGGTAATTGTAAAAACACTTCCTGAGGGTACTAAATTTGTGACTTTAGATGATGTAGAAAGAACCTTACACAAAGAAGATTTGATGATTTGTGATGAAAAAGGACCACTTTGTATTGCTGGTGTTTTTGGAGGTAAAAAATCCGGAGTTTCAGAAGGAACTACGACTATATTCTTAGAAAGTGCTTATTTCGATGCTGTAAGCGTGCGTAAAACCGCTAAAAGACACGGATTGAATACGGATGCTTCTTTTAGATTTGAAAGAGGAATTGATCCAACCATTACAGAATATGCTTTAAAACGCGCGGCACTTTTAATTCAGGAAGTAGCCGGAGGTAAAATCACTTCTGATGTTATAGAGGTTTATCCTAAGAAAGTAGAAGATTTTTCTGTTTTGTTGAATTTCAGCCACGTTTCAAAAATTATCGGACAAGAGATTCCAAAAGATACCATCAAAAAAATTCTTGTTTCTTTAGATATAAAAGTAAACAGCGTTTCAGATTCAGGTTTAGGTTTAACAATCCCTGCTTACCGTGTAGACGTACAGCGTGAAATTGATGTGATCGAAGAAATTCTGAGAGTTTACGGATACAACAACATTAATTTTTCTAAAAAATTCAATGCAACCGTTGCTAATTCTCCAAGAACAGAAGACTATAAAGTTCAAAATGTAATTGCCTCTCAACTGAACTCGCAAGGGTTTCACGAAATGATGGCCAATTCATTAACCACTGCTGCATATGCAAAATTATCTACTGCTTTAAAAGAGGAGCACAATGTTACGATGCTGAATCCTTTAAGCAGTGATTTATCAACAATGCGTCAGTCTTTACTGTTTTCAGGTTTAGAAGCTATTTCGTATAATATCAACAGAAAGAATTCAGATTTAAAATTATTTGAATTTGGTAAAACGTATCATAAATATCTTAACGGATATGAGGAGCACAAACACCTTACGTTGTTAATTTCAGGAAACAGAAACAAAGAAAGCTGGACCAATCCTCAAAAAGCAACTGATTTCTTCTTATTAAAAGGATATGTAAGAGGCGTATTATCACGTTTAGGAATTGATAAAATTACCAATGCTCCGGTACAATCGGATGTTTTCGCAGAAGGAACGGCAATTTGCTACAATAGCGAGACTTTAGTAGAAATAGGAGTTGTTAAAAAATCAATATTGAAACATTTCGGAATCAAACAAGATGTTTACTTTGCTGATTTCAACTGGGATTTGATTCTAAAAATCATTACCGGAAAAATTAAATATACCGAAATTCCAAAATATCCTGAAGTTCGAAGAGATTTGGCTTTACTGATTGATAAAAGTACCACTTACGAAAGTATTTTTAACCTTGCGAGACAAACAGAGAAGTCACTTTTAAAAGACATTAACCTGTTTGATGTTTATGAAGGAAACAAACTTCCGGAAGGCAAAAAATCGTATGCTTTGAGTTTTACCATTCAGGACAATACTAAAACGCTTACAGATGCTCAAATTGACAAAATCATGTCGAAACTACAGCAGACTTTCGAAACTGAACTTGGAGCAACCTTGAGATAGTTTTAAAAAGAAATAAATTTCAAATGTTTAAATTCCAAATTCCAATTATTATGTTGGAATTTGGAATTTTATTTTTTGTTACATCTTAGTGAATCAATTGGCGAACGTACCTTATTACTAATACGTCAAAGCAGAGAAAATAGGATAGCGGCTAATTTTCTCTCTTCCGTTCAAAAAACTAAGCTCCATTAGAAAATTGCATTGTACGATCTCCCCTCCTAGTCGTTCTACCAATTCACAAACGGCTTTTGCGGTTCCTCCCGTCGCCAAAACATCATCGTGAATCAAAACCCTGTCTCCTTTCTTTATGGCGTCTGTGTGCATCTCTAAACTGTCTGTGCCATATTCGAGTTCGTACGAAGCCGAAATCGTGTCGTATGGCAGCTTATTTGGCTTTCTTACCGGAACAAAGCCTGCGTTTAATTCCTGAGCCAGTAATATCCCAAAGAAAAAGCCCCGACTTTCAGCTCCTACCACTTTATCGATTTTTTGCCCTTTTAGAGATTCCGCCAGAATAAAAACAGTTTCTTTTCTCGCAATTGGGTCATTTAGCAACGGAGTGATGTCTTTAAACAAAATTTCTTTTTTCGGAAATCCTTGAATATCACGTATATATTTTTTAATCTGCATTTTTTTTTATTTTTATATTATTTCATGCTTGCATATCTCACATTTATGCCTATCTTTGCACCCGCAATAAGCAATCAACAAAGCTACTGAAAAATAGCCAGATTGAAAAGCAAAATGGCCTCGTGGCGCAACTGAATAGCGCATCTGATTACGGCTCAGAAGGTTACTGGTTTGAATCCAGTCGAGGTCACTAATAAAGGCAAAGGATAAAAAAATCTTTTGTCTTTTTTTTTCTCTTTAATTCCTTATTGAAGAAATAGACATATGCTTATCTTTGCACCCGCAATAAGCAATCAACAAAGCTACTGAAAAATAGCCCAATTGAAAGAACAAAAAGGCCTCGTGGCGCAACTGAATAGCGCATCTGATTACGGCTCAGAAGGTTACTGGTTTGAATCCAGTCGAGGTCACAAAAATCCCATTTCTTACGAAATGGGATTTTTTTATGCTTTTTTTCTAATTCCTTAAACTAACAAATTAGAGCCTTTTCTTTATAATAAATCTTACAAATTAGTTTGTGTATCCAAAATACTGTTGTATTTTCGTTCATAACTGTATTTCGATATTCTTCTTCTTCCTACAAGAAATAAAGTGAACATAATGTATTTACAAAATGCTATAGCTATATCATTCTTTTAGTAATGACATTGGATAGCAAATAAATAAGCCCCCAATATAATAGAAGCACCCAATAATTAAGCGACACCTACTAAACATGCTATTAACCGATAACCATTTAACCATTGTAGTGGGGATAGACATCCATTTTACTACACTACCCCCTTTTAACCCTTTTCATCCTTATATAGGCATTGTCATCGATCCATTTGATTATATTCCGTTTTTAGGTGCCACGGTGCATGTAAATGGATTTAAACGTGGAAACTCAGACACCAGTGGTATCATAATACCTCTGATGCACATTCCTCTTTTTACACCGCCCTGGCTTATGACACCAATCATAGGCCATGAAAGCATGAACTTTTTTGCTTCTAAAACTGTATTCTCAGACGGTACCCGAATGAGCCCCAAAGGACATATGCTAATGACCTGTAATGATATTGGGATTCCGCTCTCGATGTCTTTAGGGAAAACCAAAATAGGCAAGAAAATGCTGCCGTTTGCCCCAACTCTTTTTGCCCCGACCTCCTTTTCATTGCCTATTCCTACCGGAAAACCCGTAATGGTTGGCGGCCCCTATCCTCCCGATTGGGGTGGGGTTCTTACAGGATTATTAGCTAGTATTGGCTTTAGTACTCTGATGAAAAAAGTTAGAGGTCTTGTCAAAAAGATTAACCTTAAGGGATCAAAAGGTCCTAATGGGCTTAAAGATGGACTCCGAAAATGTGTTAATGACCCCGTAAATGTGATCAATGGCGTGGTGATTTATGAAGGCAGTGATTTTGATTTGACCAGTCCGATTCCTCTAAATTGGAAACGCAGCTGGTATTCAGATTCCCAATATGTAGGATGGCTGGGTCATGGTGTACATTGCGTATATGACAGAGCCGTAGAATTATACCCCGAGGACGATGCCTTAGGACTTCGTATGGACGACGGAAGGCTTGTTGCTTTTCCTATCCTACTGCCTGAAGAAGGGTTTTACTTACGTGAAGAAAAAACTACCCTCAAAAGAACTCAGGATGGTTATCAGGCTTACGATCATCAAAGTAAGCTCTTTTATGAGTTTACTCTGTTTGATGGTAAAAAATACCAACTTACCAAAATTAGTAATGCTAACGAACTTAGTATTGTTTTCGAATTTACAGCAAACCGTCTGAAAAAAATCATCGATGCTGCAGGCAGAGAAATCAAAGTAAGCACTAAGGATGGATTTATTCAAAAGCTGGAGCTTGCCGGACCGGAAGAGGACGAACTTTTGGTAGCCTACGAGTACGATAAACAAGGTAACATAAGTGCTATTATTGATGCACTGCAAAAACCGACAGCCATTGAATATGAAAATCATTTAATGGTTAAAAAAACCGACCGTAACGGACAAGCTTTTTATTGGGAATATGACACCCAAAACCGCTGTATACATACCTGGGGTGATGGCGGCTGGCAGGAAGGCTGGATGGAATACCACCCCGAGGAAGGTTATAATCTGATAACAGACTCCAACCAGGCTGTAACCACCTATTATTACGAGTCAAGCCAGCTCATCACACAAGTAAAAGACCCAATGGGTAACAGTACCTTTTACGATTATACCGAATTTATGGAACTCTATCGCGAGATTGATCCGGAAGGACGCATTCTTGGCTTTAATTACAATGACAGAGGAAACAAAATCAGCACGGTTTACCCGGATGGGACAGAAGAAATCATGATTTACGATGAGGAGAATCGTCCATCAATTGCCATAGATCCTGAAGGGAATAAAACGGTCTATCTGTATAAAGAAGATAGAGAAGATCAGCTCAAAACGATTATTGCTCCCGATAAAACCACTACTCACTTTAGTTATCACGATAATGGACTATTGGCGACAGTGGCCAAAAACAACAACAAACTCGAACTGATTTATGACGATCAATACAATTTGATAGAATGGCGTGAGAACAACCAAAAACTAAAATCATGGGAGTATGACCATCGCGGACGCGTACAGGCGATCTACACCCCAATGCAAATGGCCGATTATTTTAGCTACGATGCATTGGACCGCGTAAGACAAATTGTAGAGAAAGACAGCAATGTCATACAGTTTACCTACAACAATTACGATGAAGTCATAGCGCTAAAAGACAATAAAAACAAGATTAAGTTTAGTTATACTCCACTGGGAAGCCTTGCTACACGCGAGCAAAATGGCGTGAAAGTTCGTTTTGATTACGACAAGATGGAACAGTTGCAAGCCATCAAAAACGAAGACAACGAAGTCTACTATTTTAGCCGCAACAAAGCCGGACAAATAATCAAAGAAACTGCTTTTGACGGTATGGTCAAAAAATACCAGCGTAATCTTGCAGGTGAAGTCACCAGAATAGACCATGGCAACGGCAGATTTACCGAATACGAACAAGATGCACTGGGACGCATCACCAGAGCCGACTATCACGACGGTACCTGGGAAACCTACAGCTACAACAAAAACGGACTTTTAACAGAGGCTGTAAATCAAAATGTAAGTGTCCTTCTGGAACGTGATGAAATGGGGCGTATCGTAAAAGAAACCCAGAAACAACAGCTCGATAACACCAAAAATGCCATTACCCTTACCTCTACTTACAATAAACTGGGACAGCGTATTGCTATAAATAGTTCATTGGGAGCAGAGATCAGTACGTATTACGACTCAAAAGGACAATTGGAACGCATCGAGGCTCAAAGCAACGAACTCAAAGAACAGCACCAGAAGTGGCAAACCACCCTGAAACGCGACGAACTGGGAAGAGAAATAGAACGCTTTACCACAGGTGGACTCCACATTAAAACCAGTTACAACAACAGCGGAAAACAAAAAGAACAGGAAGTATTTGCCAATGGCAAACGCAGCGGATCACGCTTTTACAACTGGGATACCAACCAGCAATTGCGCAGTGCTGTAAATCAAATGACTTCCAATATCGCCTACTTTGATTATGATGACTTTGGTAATTTGGCCAAAGCCGATTATAATGGTAAAGAACAGCTGTACAAAACCCCGGATGCAGTAGGAAATCTTTACAAAACTCCGGATCGCAGCGATCGTAAGTATGGTAAAGGTGGAAAATTATTGAAAGACGAAAAGTATCATTATAAATACGACGAACTGGGTAATCTGATACACAAAAGTACCAGAAACATCAACGAAGAACTAAAATTCGAAGAACCAACCAACTGGATCGATAAACTGGCAGGCAACAAAACCGAAGAAATCAGATTACAGCAAGAACATGAGCAATGGCAGGACGGAGATACCACCTATAACTGGCTGGCGAATGGTATGCTCGAGAGCATTACCAACCCTGATGGGAAGAAAGTACATTTTGAGTACGATGCCCTGGGTCGACGCACCGCAAAAATTGCAAACCAAATAATAAATCGCTATGTTTGGGATGGAAACGTTCTTATTCACGAATGGAAATACGATTTAAAAGATCGTCCTAAATTAGTTGCTACCGAGGATGACTTGGTTTACGACAAGCCAGAACCAATTAACAATTTAGTTACTTGGGTGTATGAAGGAGGTTCTTTTGTACCTAGTGCTAAGATTGTTGGAGAAGAAAAATTCTCCATTATCAATGACTATATTGGCAGGCCCGTACAAGCTTATACTAAAAAAGGTAAGTTAGTCTGGGAAACGGATTATGACATTTACGGAGATCTCCGTAATCTAAAAGGCGATCGAGATTTTGTCCCTTTTAGGCAGTTGGGGCAATACGAAGATGTAGAGACAGGACTTTATTATAATAGGTTTAGGTATTATAATCCTGAAACTGGAGGATATATTAGCCAAGATCCGATTGGATTACATGGAAACAACCCAAACTTTTATGCTTATGTAGAAGATAGTAATGCAACATTTGATTTTTTTGGGCTTGACGTAATTACAATTATAAGGCAGGATGTAAATATTGGCAGCGGAAATCATTATAGATTGATATATACTGATTCAAAAGGAGTGCAGCAAATGACACATTTGACTATGGGTCGAAATGATATCATCGAAATCAAAACTGGGGTGAGTAAAATATCTCTTGATGATATCGATGCAGCCGACAAAAAAACAATAGAAGTAACTCGTAATTTAAATGATGCAATATCGAAATCAGCACAAAAATTTAATGGTAAAAAATATAAACTCAATCAATTTGATTGTTTTAGATATATTGAATCAATCATAGGGAAAGCAAACCCTGACATTTCAATAAAAGGAAGTACTAATTTGGATAGATTTAAGAGTCTAGGATGTAAATAATGAAAGCATTTATAAAAAAAATAGAGAATGAATTTGATATTAAAATGATCAAATCTGATGAAGCAATTGATTTCGAAAATACTTATACAATTGACAAAGATGGTAACATAACAACTTTACGTTTACAAGAAATCCCAATTAATAGTCTCGATTTTTTATTACCAATATCTGATAATTTAGAAGACTTATTTTTACAAGATTGTGAAATCAATAATATTAAAAGTATAAGTGTTTTTAAACAGCTTAAAAAATTAGATTTAAGCATTAATCCCTTGTCAAATTTTGAAGGTATTGAAAATTTAATAAACCTACAGGAACTGAACTTATCAGCTACTGATGTGAATTCTGATTCAAAATTTGAAAACATCCAAGATCTTCAAAACTTATGCTCTTTAAGTTTAGATTATACTAAAGTAAAATCTATTCGGGGATTAGAGCACGCAGAAAATCTGAGGAAGTTAAATCTGAGAAACACAAAAATCAAAGGTTTTGAAGATATTGAAGAACTAGAAAATATTAACCACATAGATCTTTCTTCTTGTTTTGATTTAGATTTCAATAGATTAGCATTAGACAGAATGAAAAATTTAGAAAAATTAAATTTGAGTTCTTGTATTGTAAAGTCATTTGAGGGGTTAAAAAAAATGACTAATTTAAAACAGCTTTTGTTACATAATGCAAGCGAAATAGAAAAAATAAAGCATTTAGATTATTTGGAAAATTTAAGAGTCTTGGATTTAAGCGAAACTGAGATCTCAAAAATAGAAGGATTAGAAGGATTGATTAGCCTCACAATGTTGAATCTTGCTTCTAATAAAATATCAGAGATAGAGGGAATTAAAAATCTGAAAAATCTAGAATATATTGATTTACGCAATAATAAGTTTTCTGCTATCAAGGAAGATAATTTTATTGGAATTGAAAAAGAATGTGTTGTAGATATTGGTTTTAATGATGTTACAGACTACAATATAATAACAAGAAAAAATATAAAAATTGTTTATAATCATGAAGGTGCCGGGCTAGATTTAGAACCTCTGTCTTTTGCTTTTGGTGACATAGAAAATATTGAAAAATATTGCAGAGAACTCAAAAAAGAGTATTTAAATCGTATTAAAGAATTTGGTCTTTGCAGTTCTCTTAGCATAAGCGATTTCAACAAAAGAATGATCTAGTTCCCCGCTCTGCGAAGTCTACCACACAAGCGCTGCGCAAACGTCTCTGACTTTGCGCCAACTTGCAAACGTCTAATTTCTAGACAAAAAAGAATCAAAATAATGTTAAGAAATAAATATAAAAAGTCGGGAGACTTTTATGAACTTTAATAATTCAATAAGCATAAAAAAAGCGCAAAGTCAGAGACGTTTGCGCACCTTTTCAGTTGAGCACTTCGGAAAGCTGGGGTGCTTTGATGAATTGCATTATTGCAATTTTACACACATCCAGGTTGCTTTAATGATCTCTTTATCTCCTACATAAGCAATTCCGGACTGCTTAATTATCTTTTCACTTAAACGAATATTTTGTATTACAAATTTAATATCATCTGTAAACTTTGCAGTTGCAAAAAATTCAGCATCTTCAATACTGACAAGTCCAAAAATTCCATTTGTAATTCCTAAAAGTTTAACTCCTGCACCGCCACATTGCGCCATTGATTCTATCAATATTGTTCCAGGTATATACTCAGACATAGGAACACTTCCTTTTAACCAAAGATCTCTTTCGTCAAATGTCTTAATACCAACAATGGTTTCATTTGAAAATGACACTATTTTATCTACAAATAAAAAAGGATTCCTATGCGGAATTAAACTTTCAATTTCTTTTAACATGTTGCTTTTTTTTTAACGGTTTAATACTTTATTTTGTTTTTTCTTCACTAAGATATCGTAAAACATTTCATTAGCTCTACCACAAATTATGACACAATTTAGAACGTTTTTGATAAAGTAAAAGTATAGATTAACAAATTATTATGTAAAAAGCCCGACTATTGTAAACGGATAGCAGTAATAAAATAGGAATGCAAATCTATTTTAGGATTTAAGTGTAGGTAGGTAACCTTTTTTCAGTACGAGACAACATTGATCGCACAAGCGAGACGCTCACGCCAGCGAAGGGATTTTTCTACGCCCTATTCTTATTTTTAAAATTTGAATAAGGACTATTCCGCTACAGCATCAGGCTGATTCACATTCCTTGATTTTCTCAATGCCTCTTTCTTTCATTAGCGCTACGGCATCGAGCATTTTGATTAAATAAATATAGGGTATTGTGAGATCAGAGTACGGATCTTGCGCATTGGGAGACGTTGAAAGCTCCAGAATCAAACACAGAAACGATTCAAATTCTTCAGGTGTTTTTTCATCAAATGCTTTTTGAAATACGATAAAAGGATCCTCGTATTCTTCCTTTGTCAGCGAAGAAAGATGAAATACCGTTTCATTGTGCAAAGACGCCATAACTTGCCATTTTTTGCTTTTCTCCTGCAGGCAGTAACACAATTTGAGAAAATTGTTCATAGCCGTATAAAAAACAAAAGCATTCGAGGGATTGTTCGCTTCATAAACCTCACTCTTATAACTGTAAACTACCGCTTTGGTTAAATTTTGTTTGTAATAATCCAGATCTGCATAGGCAAAAAAAGCACCAATGGCTTTAATTGGATTTCCCGACACCTCCCCTGTCCAAGAGCTGGTTTCGAAAGATATTGTATTCTTGTTCATGCTAAAGTGATTTAAAATTCACCAACGAATTTCTGCTCTTTAAAAAGGATAATCTATTCGAATAGCGGATATTATACCTGAATAAAAATTGGTATAATATCTGACAAAACAGCTGTTTTATGCGATATTTTTTTATCTTTGAAATTCAAGGATTTTTAACCCAAATGGGATTATCTTTGAACTTTTAGAAAATTGATATTCGCTATGGAACAGAAAATACATCAGGGAAGAAACGTAAAACGTTTTAGAGAAATGCTTAACATCAAACAGGAAGCATTGGCTTATGATCTGGGTGAAGACTGGAACCAAAAGAAAATTTCGATGCTCGAGCAAAAAGATGTCATTGAAGACAAACTGCTGAAACAAATCTCAGCCGTATTAAAAATTCCGGTGGAAGCGTTTCAGAATTTTGATGAAGAGCAGGCGATAAATATTATTTCGAATACTTTTCATGATACACAAGGTTTGATAAACTACAGCCCAACTTTCAATAATGATCCAATTGACAAGATAATTCGACTTCATGAAGAAAAAATTGCGTTGTACGAGCGTATGTTGAAAGAGAAAGATCAGATGATGGCGAGGCTTGAGAAATTAAATAATAAATGATTATTTATAACGATATACTTCAAAAAAAGAGACTTTCGAGTCTCTTTTTTTGTTTTGAAAGTAATGCGGGTTAATTTATTCCTTTTCATCTTTAGTTATAATTGTATTGGAATAAAATTCTTTTTACTATTAGTATTTTTCAATTAACCAAATAGCTATACTTGCTCTACAATCGTTAAAATTTTGTTGTTTATAAAAATTATTAAACCAATTTCTGTCTATTTTCTCACCTCTATTTTTGGCATTTTTAGAATCAATTAACCAGTACTTCGGTATTGATTTAACCGCTTTATTTCCATTGAACTGGAATGATTGTGAATCTTTTTTATGAAGCCATTTTTTAAATGAATAGTTTTTATATAAAGGTTGACCATCTTGTGTATAAATACTTTGCAAAAAAGTATAAAATTCTATTCCTGTCATTTTATTATTTTTTTTAATTACCAATTTCCAAATTCTACTTGATTTTCATATACATCTAAAGTGCCTGAATATACTTCATTGCCATCTTCATATTTATCAAAAATATATAACAAATAATCCTTCTGGGGTCTTATTTCTTCTCTAAAATATGGATTATTAGTAAATTTTTGTGGTAGTTTTTTAGTTGCCCTAACAATACATCTTTTACCTAAGCAAACAACTTTTTGATTGATTTCGTATTTGTATTCCATAATTACCAGTTTTTAAATTCTATGTTTCTTGCTTAATTATTTTTTGATTTATCAATGCTAACGACCGTAAATAAAATAGTTTTTGGGTTAAATTAAGTACATTTTTCGGATTTGACAACCTCACTAATGTGAAAACGGCTTTTACCAAAATTCATTACAATAGCTTTTATAATCAATTATCTTTTAATCTCAAAACTTGGAAATTCAAAAAAAACATTTCCCAGCTTCGCAAAGGATACCACCTGCTCTGCAAAGTGTGCCTCACAAACCCTACCCCCGCTCTGCAAAGTATATCTCATAAGCGCTGCGCAAATGTCTCTGACTTTGCGCCAACTTGCAAACGTCTAGTTTAAAACACATAAACCGTAAAGTCTCAGACTTTAAAACTAAATTTATTAGATACAATTTCTAGAGAAGAAAAAATCAAAGCAATATTAAAAAATAACGGTAAAAAGTCGGGAAATATTTTTACCCTTTATATACAATCTTTTAAGCATGAAGAGATTACTAAGTCAACTTTTGATTTTACTTCATTCGGCAATTTATCAACTGGATTGTTAGGATCATTATAAAACCACACTGCACTATCATTCCAAGCTAACCCTGTAGTCTTCTTAAAATCAATCCCTAAATTTTCAAGAAGCGATAAATTTTCATCTTCGATTGTTTGGAGTTTTGCTCTTATACATTCAATCACCTTTGCTCTACGTTCTCCATAAATTAATCTGTTCATTTCCATCTCATTTATTTTAAGTTTTACATTTAGGACTAACTATCTCACTATAGAGACATCGTTTTTATAAAGATAATAATTCTGGTCAATTTATTAATCGTAATAAAAAAGTGTTCATAATGTTTTTTTTCGCTCCGCAAAGTATACCCACGCTCTGCAAAGTATACCTCACAGGCGCTGCGCAAATGTCTCTGACTTTGCTCCAACTTACAAATGTCTAGTTTAAAACACATGAACCGTAAAGTCTCAGGCTTTAAAACCAATTACCCCCCTGCTCTGCAAAGTGTGCCTCGCAAGCGCTGCGCAAATGTCTCTGACTTTGCGCCAACTTGTAAACGTCTAATTAAAAATGCATAAACCGTAAAGTCTCAGACTTTAAAACTAAATTTCTTAGATGTAATTTCTGAAAAAGAAAGAATCAAAAAAATATTAAGAAATAAACATAAAAAGTCGGGAGACTTTTACGAACTTTAATAATTCAATAAGCGTAAAAAAAAAAGCGCAAAGTCAGAGACATTTGCGCAGCTTTTCAGTTGAACACTTCGGAAAGCTGGGCCTTTTTTATATAAAAAATCAGTGAACTTTTGATAGAATTTTTTCCAATAACTTTTCTCAAAGGTCAATTCCCGTTTATCCAGTTTTGACGCGTCGCAGATACGGAGTTCAAATTTAGTTTCATTTGAAAACTGAATTAAATTCTGCAAAACATATTTGTAATTGTCTATAGAATCCGATTTTATTCTTTCACCATTCTTCTTGAGTCGCTTCCCGGTTTCCGTTTCTTTTATGAACTGCTTGAATAAGGGAATAATGGGGTTTGTTTTCTTCATCTTTTGTTTTTTACTGGAAATATAATTTTGGGCGAAAGTAGGGTAGAAAGAAGTATAAATGAAAAAACTACAACTTTTTTAGGGTTGTAGTTTTTCTTATTCGCTTTTGATAAAAAAAGAATAGTAAGAACTTAATTTTCGGATAATTTCCTTTTTTCCTCAACGCTCTTTATAACTCATCGTTGCGGGTGCGAAGTCAGAGACGTTCGCACAGCATACACGACAAATTTGCTCTTTAATTAACAACTCTTCGTAGAGCGGGTACTAACTGTCCGAAGGGTTCATATTTATTAGATCTTCCCTCCAAGACTCATCTCCCCTCTCTAACTTTCTATAAATTTCTGTATCAAAAATCATACTTGTTCCTAAAGTTTTAACGATTAAATTAAAATCATTATTGAACTTGTTAATTATTTCGAAATTCTCATAATTACCATTTATGATATGTAACAATTTTTGAAATATTATTTGTACGTACTGCTTTATATAGCTTTCTTCTTCTACAGAACTATATTCATAGTATAAATTAGAAGTATCTTTTCTTTGTGATCGCAGCGCTAAAATCTTGCTCCAATTTCATGCCTTCGCCTTCACAAGCCATTAAAGTTCCAAAAGGAGAATCGGTCTTAATTTGATTTTTTGCAGAAAGCTTTGTATACTTTACATTGAAGATATTACATCCGTTGTTACCGTTTATTGTTCCGGTTTCATCATTAATGGTAATAAATGCTTTCCCGTTAGTCATCTTTTTTCCGTTTAACTGGGTCAAGATCATTTTGGTATTATAAATTCCTTTTTCGGCATTTACAGGAGTTTTCGAAACAATGCTTTTCAGTTTGTACTGGTATGCAGAAGCATCGGCAGGAATAGGCTCTTGTCTTTTTGTTCTCGTTACCAAGATCTCATATCGATTTCCTTTTTCAAAATTAAAACCTTCAATATGATCGTAAAATAGCTGCCATTCTTTGTCTTTGTCATACTTTACCTGCAGACATTCCATAGGGCCAACACCCATACAGGACACTTTACTTTCTTTTACAAACATTTTTAAACTTTCCTGACCATATGTAATTGTTGATAATAATACCGCTACAAAAACATAAATACATTTAAATCTTTTCATTATTTTAATTTTTTAGAATACCGATTAAGCATTCAGATTATTCAATGATTTCCTTTCAAGCACGAACTGTGCCACTTTAAAATATAGAATGTTTTTAACATTTTTTTATCATCCCTCCTGCTCTGTGAAGTACCCAGCAAGCCATTGGATCATATTTTCGACTTTGCGTTCTCCATTCAATTTTGCGTCAGTATTGCTTTTACTAAGTTAAGAAAAAGAATTGAATACCAGAATCTCTTGCAAAACCGGTTTGATATAACTGGTATTTAGCTCTTCAACAGGATCTGATTTACTGAATACTTTTAACGATTTCTGGTCCTTAAACCGGGCTGCTTCTGCACGGGTAAATCCTTTTGCTATATCTGTCACGTTTTCTCCAAAAGAAATATCTATAAGTCCTGAAACCGCACTGTGCTTTTTCAGCATTTCACTTTTAAAGTTTTGTTCCTGCTCCAATGATGCCTCCGATTTGAATTTGAATAACACCACATTTACCGCTTTTGGATTGTTCGATTTACACTGGTTTTGCCCTGGCTCTGCGCAAATGGCCAGACCTAAAAATAAATACTTCATCTTTAATTCGCTTTTTCTGCCAAATCCCAGATGTAACCAAACGGGTCCTGAATTCTTGCTTTTAAATCTCCCCAAAACTGCATTTCCGGCTCAGCAATAATTTTAGCCTCTTTATCTTTTCTAATTTCGGCAACCAATGTTTTTACATCGTCTACATACAAGTAAAAAATAAAAGGAGGTACTTGTCCTGAAGTAATTGGAGCTACTGCCTGAAAATCCCAATGTTCTTTATTGAGTACAAAATTGTTTCCGCGATAGCGAATTCTTGCAAACAATAGTTCTCCATTGTTTTGATCTTCCAACTCAGAAATGGAAACCATTTCCATTACTCCGGTATAAAAATCTATTGCTCTGGCTACGTCCGGTACGCTTAGAGTGGCGGTTAACCAGTTTAATCCGGGATGTGGATGAGTACGATGTTCTACATTCTTAAACCAATTTAATTTATCTTTTTGCATGTCTTAATTATTTAGTACTGCAAAGATCGCAAGCAAAAAGATTGTATTTTTTGATGTAGGTCAAAATCGTCAGCGTTTGCGTATTCTACTTAAGGTTTCCTGTGTTACACGCAAAAAAGAAGCAATATGCCCCAGATTAATACGCTCTACTAAACTAGGCTGTTGTTCCATAAGTGATTGATAACGCTCTGTAGCGCTTTCGGTATGCAACGAAGTAATTCTATCCTCTAGAATAACACACAGTTCTTCGGCTATTTTTCTGCCGATACGATTTAACTCCGGGTACTGTTCGTATAAAATCTCTAAATCATCTACTGCAATGGCATATACTTCTGAATCTTCTAAAAATTGTATGTACTCTGGTGAAGGTTTATTGGCATACATAGGCATTATGGCCCCAAAAATTTGGTTTTCTTCTCCAAACCATACGTTTATTTCTTTTTCATTCCGATTAATATAAGCTCTGAAAACACCTTTCTTTACCACAAAATAACTTGTTAGTAGCTGTCCCTGCTTCAAAAAATGCTCGTTTTTTTTCTTTATAAATATTTTGGTTTTTTGCTCAATAGCCGTTTCGGCGATTGAACTCAGCGTTCCATATTTCTTAAATTGTTGAATTAATGGATTTATACTGTTCATAGCTGTTGGAAAATGCATGCATATAATTCTGAAATACATGCAACGCTTAATTTTAAGGTTTTATAAACTCAAATTTATCAAATTAAAATTTGCTATTGCTTGATCGTATGAAAAACATCCCGCTTTACAGACTGTTCCTCAAATGTCTCCTACTTTGTACCGCTCCAAAGTCAACTCATAACTTTAAATCGTAAGCGGCTACTTACTCCATAATCGTTCTCTCAAGACTACTTCTTCCTGCTGTAGTACCAGTAGTTTTATGGTATATTGCTCTTGTATCAGTACACTGTTTTTCTTCAGGATATCTTGGGCGGTTCTTTTAATAATAGGTAAAAGTTCTTTCTGCCAGGTATAGGTTTGTTGTTCTCTGGCGATTAAGGTGTCAGCAATTTTCATCGCATTTTCCGCCGATTGGTACTTTTTCCTGCATCTCTCGAGTTGGTTCAGGGCAAGCTGCTGTTTGTTTAGGTTGATGATGATCTCCTTTTCTAAATATTTAGTTATTTGTGCCTGCTCCTCCTTTATCGCTTCATCATCCGGGGCTTCATTATCCGGTTCCTTTAAAATAGTAAGCATCTCGCTCAATTTAAGCAGTGCGGTTGGTGGCAGACCTCGTCTTCCTGTCAGGAACAACGCCCATTGAACGCGCTTTACCTCCAGCAACATTGCCATTTCTTCCTGTGGTATTCCTAATAACGCTCCAATATTTTCCTCTTTTTCCATCACTCCTGCTTTTGGTTGTTCGATAATTTATTTGATGAACAAATTTAATTTATTTTTTAATTTGTTTCAAAAGCTGTAACAAATTTTTATTTTTTACTTTTTTGTTACAACTTTTGAAACAAAATATTTTTTTTATTCATTTTGTTACAGCAAAATAAAACCTCCTTCGCAGCCAAATATCATTTCTTATTTTGTAAACATTTAAATCGATAAAATAAAAAAACGGACCAAGATTACTCCTGTTCCGTTTTAATTCAATCTAGTTCAACAAAGATTGGTGATCTACATTGTCGAAATTAGCTTGCGATTTACTTCACCTATTCGCTATCGCTCGGGTTTCCCTTCGGCCGAAATGACAAACTGGAGAGCGTAAATTCTAGGCTATAGTATATTTCTTTTCTGTAACCGTATTGGTGGTTTCAGTGGTTACACTGTCTACAAATCGCCATTCGGCTTCAGAACCGGATGCTGTAAATTTAAGATAGGTGTATCCACGTTTGTACAAATTGGCATACTCTAAATCATCTATCAGAACTGTAAAGGCTTGTGCCAGTTCTATCGCTTTTGTAGGGTCTGAGGTAATTCCGAAATACGATTCTAATCCCGGCGATGAAACCGAACTGCATGCTATCTCGGTTCCTATTCGTTTCCCCTGCATATCTGTAAGTTTACCCATCCATGCATTGTGAGTATCTCCGGCCAAAACCACTACATTTTTACCCGAAAGCATCGCATACAACTGTTCTCTTTCGGCAAAATAGCCGTCCCAGGCATCCAGATTATAAGGTAAAGTTGTGGTAACTCTCGCAATTTCCTGAGCCGTTAAGGTAGGATCACCTTGTTTATGTCTCATTTTAATCACCACAAGTTGGGAGATTGTTGCCGTAAGCGCCTTCATAGTCGCCGGTGTTGCACTTCCTAATTTAGAGACTTCTCCTAAAATTTGGTTCAAAAGCATCAATAACTCTGCAGGAATCAGCATTTTGGTCATCAGGATTTGCTGGCCTAAAACTTTCCATTTAGCGGTATCTGCATTGATCTGCGATCCCAGCCATGCCATTTGTTCGCTTCCAATTAGTTTTCTGTTGGTACTTAACAGATCGGTTTTGAATTTTGTCTGGTCAAAATTTCCGCTATTATCGATATAATCACCATAACTCAGCTGCTTATCTCTCGCAATCACTCTGGTATCCATCATGTAAAGGGACAGAATAGTACCGAAATTGAAGCTTCTGTAAATTCTAAAATCTTTTCCTGTCTTAAGCGGAATGTACTCACTATAAGCCTGGAAAGCAGCCATTTTTCTCACCTGAAAATCTCCTTCGGAAGGCTGATGGTTCTCGGCACCGGATTTATAGGTATCGTTGGCAAATTCATGGTCGTCCCAAACGCATATAAATGGTTTTTTCTGATGCAGCAACTGAAGATTTTTATCTCCTCTATATTGTCTGTATCGTTCTCTGTAATCGCTAAGACTTGTAATCTCTCTGGTGGGTTTATGTTCTCTGCCCAGCGGGTTGGTAAAAGGATTTGTCCCGTACTGTCCCGGCGCGTATTCGTAAATATAATCTCCAAGATGCACCACTACATCGGCATCTGAAGACGCAATCGCTCCGTACACATTGAAAAGTCCGGCCGGAAAATTAGAACAGGAAACAACAGCCATTTTTACGTCATTTACACTGTCTGTTTTAGAGGGTAATGTGCGAGTTTCTCCCGTAACTGTAACTTGTTTGGTTTTGGCATTATAAAATCTATAATAATATTTTGTATTCGATGGAATATTCTGAACATCTACCGCTATTGTAAAATCATTTGTAGAAGATGCTGCTGCCTGCCCTTTTCTGGTTATTTCAGTAAACGAGGCATTCTTACTTATTTCCCAATTAATTTCGGCATCGGAGCCTGCTGAATATCTTGTCCAAATAATCACTCCGGTTTCAGTAGGGTCAAAACTGGCTACTCCTGTTTCAAACCCTTCGTTTTTCATTCCATCCGGAGCACCATCATGGTCTGGTTTATCATCGTTACTGCAGCTTTCAATCAATGGGGCGATGAAAACTCCTCCGGCAACCAATAAAGAATTTCTAAGAAACCTTCTTCTGCCTAAATCCTTGTTCTTTTCCATAAAAAAATTTTTATGTCAAAAAAACGATTTAATCTTAAGGCCAAAGTTATGGCATATTTAAAATTGTCTTACATTACTATTAAGAATTCATTTACTAAAATAAATTAAGAAGTAATATTGTATAGTTATTATTTAAGTAGCGAAGTCAAAGACATTTGCATAGCTTTCCAATTGAACTCTTCGGAGATTCGAAAACTCAATTTGCCGCGAATACTAGCAATTATCAACCACTTTTACTCATAAATTAATTTTTCTAAGTACTCGTCCATTTTACTTTTCCATTCTATATCTTGGTTTTCTTCCGAAATTTCAAACATTTTTAGAATCCCGTCGATCTCATTTTTTTTTCTTTTGAAATATTCAGTGGCAATTTCTATTTCGCTAAAGAATTCTGTGTGAACCATTAATCCATAAATTCCGAATGTAATAGCAAATGGAATATTTCCGGCGTTGGCTTCAATCGTTATTCTAGAACCATTTATATGTTCCTGATCATTTAAAATCTTACCTCCTTCAGAACCTTTCTTTCCAATTGAATTTCCGTTGTTGTATCTGACCCAATTTTCGGTTAATTCAATTTCGACATTTATAAATACTTCCGGTGTTGATTTTCTAAATATTCTTTTGATAAATTCTTTCACTTTAATTTTTTAAATATCTTTAAAAGTTACTTTTCCAAAATTTATTTTTTCCATCTCATACATAAAAGGCATATGCGAGCCGGCTGTCCATTCTCCATTTTTAAAAATAAAAGATAAATGTCTTCTCATAGAGTTTTCGGGAGCAAAAACTTGAAGATTATCCCCTTCACCAGGTTGATAATCGAAATCAAAACAGTTATTAGTATTAAGTACCATAAGCATTCTCTCGTTTGTCAAATCTTCGGTTAAAACTTCCTCCGGCCTGTACCCCATTCCGTCCATTGTCGTTTTACTGTAGCCCATGCATTTTTCTAACGTCCAGGTAAAGTCGACACGTCTTTTCTTTCTGTTTTTTCGGGAATTCTTGTGGTGAATAATGGTATCCATTCCATTTGGAACACAGGTACAAAGTTTAATTTCTTTTCCGTTTACGCACATATATTTTGAGACTAGAAATGGTTATTCAAATGCAATTATTTCCTTTAACAAATCAACAACAATCGGTACTCCCCATCGTTTTCTATTGGAGCTCTGTGAATACATGGTAATACTTGTTGTTTGGGATGGTCTACAGCCAGACGCCAAAGATGCCCTAAGCCTAAATTGATAGGTGCTGCATTGGGATGTAACTGATAATGCAAATCGAAATAATTTTCTTCTAGAAAACTTTCGAATTCTTCCGGCGGTCCATCGTACAGCTCTTGTAACTTTGCACGGATTTCCGGAATTAGAATTTTTTGTTCTGCCTGCGAATTAGAAACAATATCACTTGCTGCTCCGTGGTAGGTACATAAAAAAGTATCGGTCGTAATGGGCGAACGATCTACATGAAACGAATACACATCTGTAGAGATGAAATCAAATTCGTCATCACGTTCGTAACACTTTAGTAAATTAAGTGAGGGCGAAGCTCCAAAATCAGTTAATAATTGTAAATCGTTTAAGATAACTTCTCTGGCTATACTCCCCTTTTCGCTGAGTTCGAGTGCGATTAGATCTTCGGGATAAACTACTGTGATATTTTCTTCTAAAGATAATTTAGCTACAATTTCGTTAAAATCGCCGTCCAAATTTCTGTACCAGCACTGTGCGTTCCTTTCTCCTTTGAAATGAGTCTGTACCAGTTCAGAGAAAGTAGCGACTACTCCAATTTGATTGTTGTTCAAAAATGTGTTACTCATCTATTGCAAAATACTCTATTTAAACCCATAGAAACATAGTTTTGTTACCGCGCTAAGGCATTTCAATTGCACAAATAAACATAGCAAACCCTATGCTTTTTAACTAAGTGAAACGTCTTTCGAGAAGTCAGAGTCTATGTTTCTATGTGTTTAAAAATTATTATACTCAACGGATAATAGCAGACTAATCTGTAAAAGTTGCTTATTTTTTTGTTTTATAAACTTTGTAAAATATAAAAAGAATACCCAGCCAAATAGGAATTAATTCTACGGATAACTTCATATCGGTCATCCACATGATGGTTAAAATTCCCAACAAAAATACCAAACAGATATAATTACTTACCGGATAAAATATCGATGGAAACATCGTTTTAGTGCTTTCCTGCTCTTTTGTACGTCGAAATCTTAGATGTGTATACGAAATCATTCCCCAGTTGATAATTAAAGAAGACACCACTAAAGACATTAAAATGCTAAAAGCTTCTTCTGGAATTACTTTATTGATTAAAATACAGATCGCTGCAAAACAGGAAGAAATTAGTATCGCATTAATAGGCACTGATTTATTGTTTAACTTCTTTAAAAACTTAGGTGCATTACCCTGATCTGCTAAACCATATAACATACGTGAGTTACTGTATACACTACTATTGTATACTGATAAAGCTGCGGTTAAAACAATTAAATTAAGCACGTTGGCGATCAGGCGGGTAAAGTATATTTTAGTACCAAACAACTCAAACTCCATTCCGTTTAAATTTTGAAAAACCATTACAAACGGACTACTGTCTGTCGTTATTTGTCGCCAGGGAGACAAAGCAAATAAAATAACCAATGCTCCTACATAAAAGATAAGGATTCTATAGATCACCTGATTGGTTGCTTTTGGAATGTTTTTCTCCGGATTTTCTGCTTCAGCAGCGGTAATTCCAATTAGTTCTAAACCTCCAAAAGAGAACATAATCAGTGCCATTGCAGATAACAAGCCCTGAAAACTACCCGATGCCGTTTTTTCAAAGAACCCTTTTGGAAAAAAACCTCCATCGTTGTATAAATTATGAATGGTAGCTTGCTCTCCTCCTGTACCACTTATCAGCAGGTAAGTACCAAAAAGGATCATGGCAATAATGGCAACTACTTTTATGATTGAAAACCAAAATTCGGTTTCTCCGTACACTTTTACCGAAGCGAAATTTAAAGCATTTATAACGAGGAAGAAAAACAAACTGGATGCCCACAGCGGAATTTCGGGCCACCAAAACTGTACATAAACCCCAATGGCTGTAAGTTCGGCCATACTCACCAGAATGTATAAAATCCAATAGTTCCAACCAGATGCAAAACCCGCAAAAGAGCCACAATATTTATAAGCAAAGTGACTAAAGCTTCCTGAAACAGGCTCTTCGACAACCATTTCGCCCAATTGTCTCATAATAAAAAAGGCAATGATACCGGCAACTGCATAACCCAGAATAACAGATGGTCCTGCTAATACAGCTGCTGGGCCAATACCAAGAAAAAGACCGGTTCCTATTGATCCTCCTAAAGCAATTAATTGAATGTGACGGTTGGTCAGCCCACGTTTAAGCTGATTCTCTTCTACGACTTCCTGATTATTTTTCACAAATTAGATTTTTAAATGAGTTGACAGCGAAGATAAGTTAAAAAAGGAATCGTACAAAGTATGTTCTGCACTAAAACTTTTATGAGATCGACCTACGTTTGAGAGCTTTCTGAAAGCATGCCAATGACAACCCCGAATTCTAATTTTTAATGCAAAAATTAAAAAGAAAAACGGCATTGAATTTTGTTTCAATGCCGTTTTTAAAATTTATTTAAAAGAAATTCTCAGGTTATTTTCCAAAAATATATCGAATTGAAAATTGAGCCTGCCAAACATCAAATGCTGATGCATTTTTCTGGAATGTATCTTTAATTAAATATCGGTTTCCATCAGGATCTGTTTGCGTAGCCAGGGTATAAACCGGAACATTTCCTGCGGTTGTAGAAGAGTAAGCCAATACATTAGGATTAGTAGCTCTTTGTGTCACTCCCCAGTTTTTGTTGATCATGTTTGTAAAATTCAGAATGTCTGCTCTAAATTGGAAAGAGTTCTTTTTACCTGCGATTTTGATATAAACGTCTTGCGAAATAGACAAATCTAATCGGTGCAACATTGGCAGGATAGCAGCATTTCTTTCTGCATACTGACCTCTTCTAGTACGAAGATATTTGTCCTGATCAATGTAGGCATCAAATGCCGTTCTTTGTTCTGCCTCTGTATAAGTTCTGGTTGTTGTAACGCCATTTACAGTACTTGATACTGCCAAAGGAGCAAAACTAAGTTGAGATGCACTGTTTGGTACGTATAACAGATCGTTTCCGTTTACTCTGTCTCCATTCATATCACCACTATAAGCATAAGTAAATGGATTCGCTGTTTCTCCGATATACCCCAGATTGATGGAAGTAGCACCGCCCAAACCTTTTCCGTATTCAATTCTGTATCCCAGAACACCAACTAAACGGTGTGGTGTGTTATTATTGGATAAGGATACGTCTAAATCATTATTTCCGTTTACAGACCTGGCACTTGTCCATGATCCTGAAGCAATAGATCCCGGAGAAATTAAATCGGCAGCTTGAGAATGTGTGTAGGCGAAAGATCCCCAAAGTCCTTTCTGGTATGGGTACTCTAGTTTGAAGGTAGTAGAATAAAAATATCCTTTATCAGAATTGGTTAAAACAATCCCATTTGAAACATTATCATTTATTCTCGTTCCGTTATCATTTCTTGAATATCTTGGACGGTTATCTGCTCCTGTAAAAGTTCCGACTGGTGCGTCAAAATTTGCATTATAATAATTGATTGCATTGATATTTTTTTGGATTACTCCTTCAATCGTCCCTACAAATCCAAATGGAAGTTTTTGGTCGACTGCCATCGTAGTTTTCCATACTTGCGGATATTTGAACTTTTTATCTGTAAAGGCTAAATCAAAAGTGGAAGGAAGCGTTGGAGTTGACGGGGTAAAATATTGTGCAGGTCTTGGTGTAAAACCATAACCTCCAGTGGCTAAAGCTGCACCACTTGCATCGATAAAACCTGTAAGCACACCATTATTTCCAATTTGGTTTGACAAATATACGGCAGGAGCTCTTCCGGTAAATACTCCTGAACCTCCTCTTACTATGGTTGAAGCGTCTCCATTAAAATCTAAATTGAAACCTACTCTTGGTTCAAATAAATATTGTGCATCGGGCATTTCTCCTGTATTGAATTTTTCTCCGTTTGCAAAAGTCATCGCCGTTACTGTTGGATTCTCTAATGCAGTGTCGGCAAACCATACTCTGGACGCTCTAAGTCCTACTGACAATTTGAATCTCTCACTTAGTTTAATTTCGTCCTGAGCATATAAATCCAGTTTGTTTGTTTTCAGGACCTGTAAAGGTTCAACTGCACCCGGTAAAGCGGAGTATCTGTATTGAAAACGTGCAGGTGAAGTAGCCGTTGCGGTGGAAGGTGCTCCTCCATTTGCTGCTGATTGATCTGCTGCTGCGTAAAAATCTGCTAAAGAGTTGAATATATAAACACCATTTGATCCGGAAAAGAATAAATTGCTTGATTTGAAGTATTCAAAATTAGCTCCTAAAACAATTGAATGTTTACCAATAGTTTTGGTTAAGTTGTCTGTAAAATGCAGCGTTGAATAGCTAAGTTTGTTTCCTTGCGTAAATGGATCTAAACCTACAGATATATAATTTGCTGTACCCTTCTTGATATCAATTGTAGGGAACAATCCTCCTCCCTGAAGCCCTCTGTCTTCGATTTGTTTATCGTAACCAGCGATAAAATTGTTGTACCATGAATTGCCTAATTTACTGTTCAATTCCAATACAATAGATCTGGTATTGTCTAAGATTGTATAACCACTGTTCTTGAATGACATTGCTAAGGTACTTGTTCTTCTGTTTCCAAAACCTAATGAGTTAGAATTTGAAGTTAGCTCGTCTGACGATGAATCATGATGTACATAACGTGCCGTAAGCTTATGATTATCATTAATATTCCAGTCTATTCTCGCTAAGAATTTTTTAGATGTTTTGGTAGCATCATAGTTTTCCCACGGACCTGTTTCATAACCAAACTTATCTCTCATATAATTAGAAAGAGTCTGCATTTCCTGATAAGTCGGTTCTGATATCTGAGCCCCACCTTGTGGTGATCCTGTTGAAGTCCATGTTGTTGCCGGACTTGTATTTTCGATGGTTTCGAAGTTACCAAAGAAAAATAATTTGTCTTTAATAATGGGTGCTCCAATACGTGCTCCCCATATTTTTTCATCAAATTTTCCGGGTTTGATAGTCACATCTTTTCCGGGATGTGTTCCAATAAAACTGGATTTATTGCTTCTGAAAGAGTTATAAACCGATCCTTCGATTTCGTTTGTTCCACTTCTGGTTACAGCGTTAATTCCGGACCCAAGAAATCCCGACTGACGAATATCGTAAGGGGCAATATTAACCTGTAGCTGCTCTATAGCATCAAGTGAAATAGCTGTCGATCCTGTTCTTCCTCCCGCCTGAGATTCACTCCCAAGACCAAAACCATTATTAAATACAGATCCGTCAATAGTAAAATTATTCAATCTTGAATCCTGACCGCCAAAAGTACCATTAGCACCGGCGTTTGCATTGTATTTAGTGATAGAGTTTACAGAACGTGCTCCTAGTACGGGAACTGCTACAATTTCTCTGTTTGTAAATTGCTGTGACGCTCCTGTTTTTCCTTTGTTAAAATTTCCATTGGATTTTGTTGTCACTACGACTTCCTGTAAAGCGTTTGCTTCTTCGTCGATTTTAACGTTTACGGTTAGATTGTTTCCTAAACCAACATTAATATCTGTGATTTCAGTTGTTTTGTAACCTATGTAAGTTACCTTTAAAGTATATGGGCCTCCCGGTCTCAAACCCTGTGCTGCATATCCGCCATCAAACCCCGTTGTCGAATAGTATTTAGTTCCGGTAGGTTTGTGAATTATTTCCACAATAGCTCCCGGAAGGGGCTCTCCTTTGTTTGATCTAATCGTTCCAGACATTGCCGAACTTGTAACTTGAGCATGACCATAGGCCGATAGAAGAATAATCAAAATAAAAATAACTTTTCTCATTGTATTGTTCAATATTTAAGTTTTTAGGAGACAAAACTACAGCACCTAAAAGCAATAATATTAAAGTAATGTTAAATATACCGCGACTATGATTATTATACAGTTTCCCAGTTTTCTTCAAAGTAAAGAACTTGACGTTTATTCGTCCTAAGCTATGTTTAACGTGTTGAAAGGCATTTCTTTTATGCATAGGAATGCTGCCTTTTTAAGGTTAAAAAAGGCATTTCATAAATTACATTGCACACTGTGACGGATGTGGATGAAATATAAAATAATCTATTTCCCGATTACATTCTGCAATATCTCTCTTATTGTTTTTAAGGTCTCTGTAGAAGTTTCGCGAATAATTATTTTATTTTTCTTCTCTTTAATACGTTCCGTGAATAAATTATCCTCGGTATTAATATCAACTATTGTTCCTCCGTACTTCAAGGTAGTTTCTGCAATAGCCATCGGCAGATTTGTCGCTCCGGATGTTCCAACAATAAAGAGAATACCAGAATTCTTGGCAATTTTTAAGGAACTGTATTTTTTGTTTGTTTTTTCGTCGTAATACTCATCAAACCACAAAATATTGGGTCTCATCCAACTGCCGCATTGTTTGCATTTAAGCAATTCTATATCTTCTTTTGTCAAATCCTCGTCTATATCTTTTCCTTTGACTTCTATAGGCAATTTTTCTATTTCCTTACAGCCGTTCGAACATTTAATTTCTCTGGTTTTCCCATGTATTTCATAGATTCTTTCTGTACCGGCACGTCTGTGCAGGTTGTCTATATTTTGTGTTATCAAATGGAATCTGTCTTGCAGGAGGTTTTCAATTTTTACTATTTCATGGTGACTCTCATTGGTCTGAGCGTTTTCAAACATCTTTTTTCTAAACAGTGAATACTGCCAAACCTCTTCAGGATTTTCCTTGAAGTATTTAAAAGTTCCAAACTCTTCCGGTTTATGAAATTGAGTTCCTTTTACCCATATCCCGTCTGCTCCTCTATAAGTTGGTATTCCACTTTCGGCAGAAATTCCTGCACCTGTTAAAAATGTAAATCCATTTCTATTGCTTTTATGATAAACCTGACTTATGATTTCAGTAAGTTGTTCTTTCATTTTTTAATTCTTTCAATACTTATTTTATACTTATTTTACTTTCAAGTAATTATCAATTCTGTTGTCGCAATCTGTTTTTAAGTAAAACTAGCGAATTCCAAACACTTTAGAAAAAACTTAAAGTAACCGTTTTTAAATATTAGAAATCTATCAGAAAAGATTTTTTAACTTGTAAATTAAATTGACAAAATAAATTTTATCTTTCCTGTAAACTAAAACTTAAAATTAATTGAATACCATTAAGAGCAAACTGACTTTAATTCTTTTGTCTTTTGTCATTTTTTATTCTTGTAAGAAAGAGGATAAGAGTTCTGATAAAAGTAGTAACCTAAAGAATCTACAAACTGATATTAAGGACAATACTATTAAAGGAAGGAAAACCACAACTCTATTTTCCTTTAATACTACTGAGAATACGGAGATAGTAAAAATATCCGGGAGTGAAGTTAGCGAAGATGACAACTTTTTACTAGTTGGAGATAAAAACATACTGCTAGTTACAAAGTATAAAAAAAATAAGCCACAACAATTAATTCAAAGTGACACTTTATTAATAAGTGATTATAATCATGTTACTATAGACAGACAACTATTTTTAAGGAAAAAAATAAATAATGCAGATTATTTTCTATTTGCCTTAATGGAGTCTCCTTTGGGTAATGGAGATCATAGCTTATATTTGAGTTTTATAATGTTAAACTTAAATACTCTTAAGTATTATACCTTAAAATATGAAGGCGAACCTACTCTAAGATCTGATAATGCGGTTGATGGAAATTTTTTAGAAAATACAGAATTAGATCACAACACCGCGATCAAAAATGAACTATATCGCTTCGCAAATAAGAGTAAATGGATTTATAGTCCATCAGAAGAAGAAAAGGATATTAACTTTTATAAGAATTTTGAACAAAAATGGTACGAAGACAATTATACTGAAGATGGAAAATCATCTTATCCAGCTGTTGTGAAAAGTACTTATTATTCGGAGGATCTATTTCAATTTAACGGAAGAGGAAATGATGATGGAGCCATTGAAAATGCAGATTTTAAAATTGTTCCCTACTTTCGTCATAACCTCATTGGATATGATAAGAATAAAAGATTATACTTCCCAATTAAGGTCGAATCATGCGCTCACGGATGTGCTAAAACTATAGAATTTCTGTCTGAACATGAAATAGAAGTATCATACGAAATGAATGTACAACAGCCTGATACTATAGATCTGAATAAAATAATATTTACCAATAGGCCCTAGCTTTTTTTGAAGAAGTTACAAACCTATCCTAAATTTCCATTTCATTCCCCATTAACGGAACGGTACATTTAAAGTGGTACTGCTTCTGGATTTTAACACGCAATTCATCGGCAGGCAGGTTTTCACCGTGTACAAGAAAAACGCATTTCGGAGTGTTTTCGAGAGCAGAAAGCCAGTTTAACAGGTCTTTTTGATCTCCATGTGCGGAGAGCCCTTCAATCTGAAAGATTTTTGCTCTTACGGAATAATAGTTCCCATATATTTTGATTTCTTTGGCGCCTTCAAGCAATTTTCGTCCCCGGGTACCTTCTGCCTGATATCCCACAAAAATCACTGTAGTTTTTTCGAGACTTATATAATGTTCAAAATACGACAATACTCTTCCTCCTGTTGCCATACCACTAGCGGCGAGAACCACTTTAGGTTGAGGATTTTCTATAATCCGCATGGTTTCTTCGTACTTTGAAACTATCGTGAACATTTTAGACATTTCGTGGCAATCCTCGACGGAAAGTTTATGCCATTGCAGATTTTCTAAGAATACATGCAGTGCATTAGCCCCCATTGGAGTATCTAGTATATAGGGAACGTCCGGAATTCTTCCTTCTTTTTTGAGCTTCCACAATAAAAACATCACCGATTGTACCCGCTCGACAGCAAAACCGGGTATGATTACCGTCTCTTTTTTTGCTATGGCTGTATTTATAAGTGTTTCCAGTTCTTTCTTTACGTCCAACTCTGCATGTAGTTTGTTTCCGTAGGTACTTTCCAGAAAAATATAATCGGCCTTTACGGGTTTGGTTGGTGGAAACATCAATACATCATCATCACGTCCGATATCACCCGAAAATACTAACGTTTTACCTTCGGCATTTACTGTAATACTGCACGCTCCGATAATATGTCCCGCATTTTCAAAAACGGCAGTACTATCCTCTGCAATCTCTACTGTTGTATTTGGTGCTATTATTTTAAAAAACGGAGTAACAGCTTCTGCCTGTTCTACGGTATAAAGCGGTTCTGCCTGTTCATGTTTAGAGTATTCTTCTTTGTTGGCTCTTTCGGCTTCTTCTTCCTGAATTTTGGCACTGTCTAAAAGCACTAGTCTGGCTATAGCTTTGGTTGGCGCGGTACAGTATATTTTACCTTTAAAACCCTGTGCTACTAATCGAGGCAGCCAGCCGCAATGATCCAGATGACCGTGCGTAAGAAGCACAAAATCTATTGTGGAAGGTAAAACAGGTAACGGATCCCAGTTGAGTTCTCTCAATGCTTTTATACCCTGAAAAAGTCCGCAATCAATTAATATCCTGCTGTTTTCTGTTTCTATGAGTGTTTTTGAACCTGTAACGGTTCCTGCACCTCCTATAAATTTTACTTTCATCTTAGATAAGTTTACAGATTTGTGAAGCTTCGTGTACTATATTCTTGATTCGGTTTGGACTCAGCCCAATTTTTTTTAGTCCTTCCTGATCGTCAAGAAGGTCTTTTACCAGTATCTGATCGAGAAAAAGCAATTTTTCTTTTTCGACCATTGATAGTGTTGTCAGGCAGGTAATAGGATAAAGCGCTCCCCTATCAATTTTATTTTTAAGATTTTTATCTGGCGGATAATCCCAGCTTAAAAGAGAAATTCCGCTACAGTTGGCAAAATCCTGCGCGTCTTTGGTAAAACGATTGTTGGTTACTATGATACAGGATGTGAAAGTTTCATTATTAGAAAAAATAATATGTCGTTTTTCTCTTAAATCATTAAAACGAGAAAGAATATACATGGGGACTTTTACATCTGAAGCCCCATCTTTGCTTCCGTGAAACTTGCATTCTATCATCGTTATCGCATCGTCTTTCATGATAGCAACGTCTACTTCATGCGAGACGCATTTACCCTGTAGCGTTAGATTTATTTTGGATTTAAACCCTTCTGCGGCATATAATCTTGCAATGAATTTCTCAAAATAGAAACCCGCAGGACCGAGCATCTGCAAAGCCTGTCTGATATTGTAACGGGCAGCATATCCATTTGCGGTTTTCTTTAAAATTGCAAATGCCATCTTATAGATTTCTTTGGTGGTAATACCATCATACATCTGCTTTTCGATCTGAACCATAGATTCTGTTATAACATCGGGAGCTGCTCCTGATTTTTTAAGGGAAAGCTTCAGTTTTTCTTTGTCGAAAGGAACTTTGTATCCTGAGTGCTTCGTGATTTTCATAACAGGTAATGAGTTTTAAGAACTGTTTTATTTGACTACAAAAGAACAGTAAGCAGTTAGCTGTGATTCAATTCTAACTTTTTGTATTGGCTTCTACCGCCAGTTTCCGGGGCAGGAAACCTCTATTTTGAGCATTATTTATTCATAATTCTTACGAAATACAGCTCTTGAAGATTTGGTCTTTTTAAACTAAACAACCCTTATTACTCACGTTTTTTCTGTTTATAAAATTCAACAAAAATCCTATAAAAAGTTGATTTACTAAACGATATAAAAAGTTGTTATAGTAACAAATTTCGGGAAATATTTTTGATAATCGGCATTTTCGCTCTGATTTTTAAATCGTGAGCAAACGTCATAAAAATATTTTTTATCAACAATTATTTTTATCCAGTCTAAATTAAGTTACATTTGCAACGATTAACCGCCTTTTTGTTATATAGCTTATTTAGCTAACAGATATTTAATACAATGACTTCTTTTAATAGCCTTATTACATTCCTGCTAAAAAGGATTGTATCCGTTCTGTTTTTATTATTCTCTCTTTTTTCTAACCTTAGTTTTTCTCAAAACATTGCTAAAATTACTCTTCAGATTACCGTTTACGATGCTGAAAGTAAAATTCCTTTGAAAGGTGTATTACTTTCTGCAGAAGGAATTAGCAAATACGAAGCGCATTCAGACGATTTGGGTAGCATAATTTTAAACTCCATTCAAAGTGGCCGTTACATACTTAAACTTTCACATTTAGGCTACGAAACGATCGAGCAAAATCTCGAGTTTAAAACGGGACAAAGTCTTTCTTTCGGATTAGTTTCGTCAAGTGTACAGTTAAACGAAGTAGTCATAACGGCTGTAGAATCTCGTGGTATGACCAGTACCTCTGTTATTGATAAAAAAGCCATGCAGCATTTACAGCCTTCAAGTTTCACCGATTTGCTGGAGTTACTTCCTGGCGGACGCTCAAAAGATCCTGTATTTAATGCTTCGAATCATATTAAATTAAGAGAGGTTGGAACAGCTGATTCTAATTATGATGTTTCTTCACTTGGAACTTCTTTTGTAATTGACGGGATTCCAATAAATACCGATGCAAATCTACAGTATACCACTGGACCCAATATGTCTATCACACCGGGTTCAGGATATGCCAATACACGCCGCAATACAACTTCTAAAGGAGTAGATATGCGCTCTATTTCGACAGATCAGATTGAAAGAGTCGAAATTGTGAGGGGGATTCCTTCCGTTGAATATGGTGATTTAACGAGCGGACTTATTAAAATTCAGCGAAAAAAAGGGCGTACCAATTGGGAATCCCGTTTTAAGGCTGATGAGTTTAGCAAATTGTATTATTTAGGAAAAGGTTTTGAATCTGAAGAAAAAAGATTGATTCTGAATGTAGGAATTGATTATTTAAATGCAAAATCAGATCCGCGCAACAGTTTTGAAAACTACAAAAGAATTACATCCTCTATACGGGCACAAAAAATTTGGGAAAATGATTCGCATCAGCTTCAATGGGATTCGAGTTTAGATTATAGCGGTTCTATAGACAATGAAAGAGCAGATCCGGATGTGGGTTATACCAAAATTGACCGATATGCTTCAAGCTATAATCGGTTTTCATGGGCAAACTCTTTTGATTTAAAGTTTAAAATGGCACCGTTTTTAAAAGCAATTCATTCGTCGGCAGCAATAAATCAGCAATTCGATAAAATTGAGCAAACCAAATGGGTTCAGGTCTCAAGTGCAACAGCTATTCCTAATACTACCGAACAAGGTGAATCTGACGGAATTTTTCTAACGCCACAGTACATTTCTAATCTTACTGTGGATGGAAAGCCTTTTGATGCCTTTTTTAAAACAATGGGAGATTTCGAAATTCATTTATTTGGAATAACACACGCTTTAAAAGCGGGTTCGGAATGGACATACTCAAAAAATAACGGAAAAGGACAGGTTTACGATACTACTCATCCCCCATCTCCTGAAATGTCTACACGTCCCAGATCTTATAAAGACATTCCGGCGAGTACTGATCTTTCTTTTTTTGTCGAAGATGCTCTATCCATTCCAATTGGTAAACACCAATTAAATCTCACAGGAGGTCTTCGGGCGATGTCGTTGTTGAATGTGCCATCGGCTTATAGCATTTCGGGAAAATACTATTTTGACCCCCGAATTAATACGCAATGGGTGTTTCCATCTTTTAAAATGGGGAAACATTTCCTAAAAACAGAACTTACGGCCGGTTTCGGACAGTATACCAAATTTCCAACACTGGCTCAGCTTTACCCGGATTTTATCTATAATGATCTGGTACAATTGAACTATTATCATAATACACCGGAGTACCGAAGAATTAATTTAATGACTTATAAAACATCTGCTGTAAATTACAATCTAACACCGGCTATAAATAAAAAATGGGAGGTCCGAGCGGATTTCTCTTATGACAATAATCGTTTTTCGGTTACTTTTTTCAATGAACGTATGGATTCCGGATTTAGAAATAATTCTCAATATCAGGCGCTATCGTATAAAAAGTATGACAACAATTCTATTGATCCTTTAACCTTAACCTCACAACCAGATTTAGCCGATATACGTTTTGTTAGAGACACACTATTAACGTCATACAACATCACTAATAACGGAAGTAAGCTGCTCAAAAGCGGGGTTGAATTTCAATTTTCCTCCAAACGTTTTACAGCAATTAATACCCGATTTACTCTAAATGGAGCCTGGTTTAAGACCACTTATACCAATAGCAGTCCGGTTTATAAAAGAGGACAGAAAGATATTATCATTGATGGGAAGAGGCTTCCTTATTTAGGACTGTATCAGTTTGATGATGGTTCTGAAAAACAGCAGTTCAATACCAATTTGATTGTAGATACCTACGTTCCTCCTCTTGGCTTAGAATTCTCGGGATCGTTTCAGTTTTTATGGTTTAGAAGTGATCAGTCGCTTCCTATGAACGGAACACCAATTGCTTATATTGATCCTTCTGGAAAACAGCATCCTTATCTCGAAAAAGACCTATCAAATCCTATTCTGCAATGGCTTGATATTAAATACAATGATGCTCTTTTTCAAAAAAAATCAATCCCGATGTCGATGAATATGAATCTGAAAGTATCTAAAGATTTTTACAAAAGATTTAGAATTTCCATGTTCGTTAACCGACTCTTCAGTTACTATCAAAACTATGAAATTAATGGTCAGAAGATCGAGCGACGCGGTCTTACTTCACCTTATTTCGGGATGGAATTAAACTTGAATTTTTAACTTTTAATATTAAATAAATACCCAATTATGAAAATCAGATTACTACCCATTTATCTAACAATAGCCATAATGGCACTATTACCATCCTGTTCTAAAGATGATGATAACAGCAATAAAGAAACGGCTTTAACTTTAACGCTTGTAAATCCGGAAGATCTAAGCAGTGTTATCTTTTCTGATGTTTCCGTTTCTTTTAAAGAGCGTAATACCGGTAAAGTAACCCAAAGTAAAGCTTTAAATAACAATATCTCTGTCTCTTTAGATGAAGGTTCTTACGAAATATCTATTGACGGAAAAATCAACTATACAATAGACGGTAACATTATCGAAGCTTCGGTAAGCAGCTATAAAGAAGCGGTCGTGATTACTGGAGGAAGTGCCTCCGTTTCTTTAAATCTTTTCCTCAAAACAACACAATCTGATTTTGTGATTGAAGAGGTATTTTTTACAGGAACCAAAACACCACAGGGAAAACAATATTCAGGTGACAAATACTTTAAGATTCATAATAATACGGATAAAGTATTGTATGCAGATGGATTAATGATCGCACAATCGGAATTCATGACAACTGACAAACAAGACTATACCCCGAATATCATGGCGCAGTCGTTTGCGGTATCTGCTGTTGCAATTGTTCCCGGTAACGGAACTACTTATCCAATCGCTCCGGGTGAGTTTTTTGTTATTGCCGAAGATGCAATCGATCATAAAGAATACAATTCAGCTTCGTTGGATTTAAGAAAAGCTACTTTTGAATTCTATACGGAAGACGCTGATGATGTTGATAATCCTTCTGTTCCGAATATGGAAAGTTTATTCTCTTCTATGGTAATTCATAACAGAGGTTTTAAAAGTTTTGTTATCGCTCGTATGCCCATAAACAAAACAAAATATCTAACGGATTATACCTATAACTACGAATACAATCTGGTATTTGGCGGAGAAAGTTATCCAATGGGCGAAAACGTGTATTCGATTCCAAATTCATGGATTGTAGACGCTGTTAATTTAAGTGTTGAATCTGAATTTAAATGGATTGTTACTGCTCCATCGCTGGACAAAGGCTGGACTTATTGCGGAAAAGTAGATTCAGATGCAACACGTTATGGGAAAAGTGTTCGTCGTAAAACGCTGTCCACTACTTCAAACGGCAAAAAAATACTAAAAGACACTAATAATTCAACATTAGATTTTTCCCCTGAGGTTAAACCTTCTTTAATGAATTAATGAATTTAATCATGAGTTTTCGTTCCCTATTTCTATTTATTATTTTGAGTTGCAGTTTGCTGCAGGCACAGGACAGTACTTCTGTGCTCCTTCGCATTCATGAAGACTTGTCTCCCGAGAATACTTTTGCCCGAAGATTTTATACCAATCCTGCAAATCAGCATTATGCCCGCCGTTATTCTTTATCAGAATTGAGCGCGGGTTATAGCTCGGCAGCGCAGCAAACCAATATTCAACAGTTGGGAAATGGAATTCGTCAATTTCTTATTAAGGCACAATCGTATTATAAGATTAACTCTGAAAATACTGTTTTTGGAAACGCTCATTACAAGAATGGTAAACGTAAAAATGTGCGTTGGAACGAAAGCTCAGATTATCAAATAATCTACCCTTATGTAACGGCAGATTCTATAGGGGGTGATCTTTCGTATGAAGAGTACTCCTTTAGTGGCGGTTATGCTAAAGTTTTGAATAAAATAACTTTGGGTATAAGTGCTGATTACAGGGCATTAATGGAATATCGGGATATTGACCCAAGACCTAAAAATACGGTTTCAGATCTTAATGTTTCTACCGGTATTTCCTTAAACATTAGCGATCATTATGTATTAGGTTCGGCTTTAAATCTGCAAAAATATACACAATCTAATAATCTAAAATTCTTTAGCGAATTAGGGGCTCCCGCGGTTTATCATATGGTAGGGCTTGGCGTTTACAATAAATTACTGACCGGAAATAAACTAAGTTCGTATTATGACGGAAGAGGCTATGGCGCCAATGTGCAGTTTTTTTCAAAAGACCGAAATGGCTTTGGTTTACTACTGGGATACCATCAATTTGGTTATGAAAAAATCATGACCGAATTCCAAAACCTTGTCGCGTCTACAATTTTAGAGAATCAGTATGAAGGAGAGGTTTCTTATTTCAAAAAATTAAAAGAGAAGTTTTGGGGTGCAAAAATTGGACTTTTTTACACAGACCGAACTGGAAAAGAAAATATATTTGACAACCAAAGTACTACATCTTACATCAAAATAGCCAAGCATACCAAATACACCAATCAGGCTACATCTGTTGTGTTTTCAGGATTGTACTACGTTCCAAATCCTGAATTATCATGGTCGATTGCGCCGAGCTTTACCTTAAAAAATACTGCGGAAAAATATCTCGATCCTCTTCGGACTATTGACCTACAGCAAGGTATCGGCCGATTGGATTTTGCCATTTCAAAACTTTTATCTACATCCTTAATTAATGTTTCGGCTTCACTCGAACACAACTGGATTTTAAGTTCCGAAATGGAATTAAGCGATCGCAAAGCCAATTTAATTTTTAATATGCTCAATTATAACTTTACTTTTTTGTCCTCTCCATACACTAAAATAAATCTCGCTGCAAGATGGGATTACAAGTACCAACCTGATCTTAACTTTTTCGTTAAGACAAGTCTGGATTACTACAGTTTTCCTCAAAAACAAAACAACACTTTTTTTCAAATGTCAATAGGTTTGACATTTTAATTTAAATTATAACATCACTATCCGCTTATAATGAAGTCCCTTTTATTAAAAACCTCTTTTTCTATTTTTTTCATAGGCATAATTTATGTATTGTTAAGTTTCAGTGCTGCATTTGGTGAGAAACTTGCAAATTCAAATTGGCGTGAAATCTATAGTAAACCAACCAGTCAATGGCCAAAACCTACTATTGATGACGGTGTGCAATGGCAGGAATTCGAAGCTCTTGCGATCGATACGAGTTACTACAATACCATGGAAAATCCTAAAGTAATTTTAGGACAGCTGCTTTTTTTCGATCCCAAACTTTCGGGGTCTAATCAGGTATCCTGCAGCAGTTGCCATGATCCGGAACTGGCTTGGGGAGATGCGCGTGAAGTATCTTTAGGGAATGATCATTTGCAAGGAAAAAGAAATACGCCTTCGTTATATAACATCGGAGCTCGAAAATCATTCTTTTGGGACGGACGAGCTGCTACTTTAGAAGAGCAAGCTCAAGGGCCCATTACAGCGCATCATGAAATGAATATGGAACCTAAAAATCTGGCTAAAAAATTGAGAAAAATTAAAGGTTATCCTGTTTTATTCCAAAATGCATATGGAGATTCTGAGATTACTTATGAAAAAATCCTGCAGTCACTGGCCGTATTCCAAAAAACAATTTTAAGCAAACGAAGCCGTTTTGATGCCTTTATGGATGGCGATTACACGCAATTATCAGATCAGGAAATCTATGGTCTGCACCTTTTTCGAACCAAAGCAAGATGTATGAATTGTCACTCCGGAAAATACCTGACCGATGAGTCATTCCATAATATTGGGCTTACTTATTACAAAAGGGAATATGAAGATTTAGGACTTTATACGGTTACTAAAAAAGCAGATGATGTTGGAAAATTCCGAACTCCTTCTCTTCGTGATGTAATGTATACAGGCCCGTGGATGCACAATGGCTTATTTGATAATATCACCGGAATTGTGAATATGTATAACAGCGGCATGCACATGATTGATCCTAATGAAACCGAAAAAATAGCAGATCCACTATTTCCTAAAACGGATGTTTTAATGCAGCCGTTAAATCTAAATGATGACGAGATTGTGGCTTTGGTTTCCTTTATTAAAACGTTATCCGGAAGACAGTATAAGATGGAAAGACCACAAATACCAAGATAACTTTGGTCTTTAAATGAATAATACTTCAGAGAAAATTTCCTCTGAAGTATTATCTGTTATAATTGATTACGGACTCGTTTAAGCCGTTTGCTTTCTCCTTTTTAAATTAAGGTTTACTTTGCGTCAAACCATAGTTTTGTAGTCAGCAAATCTTTTCCCTGAGCAGATACAGCTGTCTGATAGCTGGCTCCATTCAGTGACTGCTCTGTTCCCGGATAAAAGAAACGTGAAGGAATCTGTCCGTTTAGAACCGTAGCCGGACCTGCTTTCAATACCGGGTAGTCCAATCTTCTCCATTCTGCAAAAGCATCAAGACCCTGCCCGAAAAATGCGATCCATTTTTGTGTACCAATCGATTTAGCATAATTCGCTGCATCATACTTTACCGCTGCCTGATTAAGATAATTTGAAATTGTAGTGGCATCAGTAATTCCAAACTGATTGAACGATGCTGTAATGGCATTTTTATACAACTGCTCTGCATCTCCGGCAATATAACCGCGAGCCACCGCTTCTGAAAGATTAAACAATACTTCGGAATAAGAAACAATTACGGCTGGTGATGACGAGGTTAAAAAATAAGCCCCCGGCTTTGATGTTTTAGCAAATCCCTGGCTGTTGGCATCACTGTTTGATAATCCGTTAGCACCTCCTACATATTTTCCAACGCTTGCATCTGTTGGCAACTGGGCATAAACCGGCAAACGCGGATCGGAGAATTCATTTAACTTATCCACCAATGTTTTCGAAATACGAAAATCATCACGGGTTTCAAACCAGGCCGAAGCAGGATTTTGCTGAGGCGAACTCGTGAAAGTAAACTTAAAAGTTTCATTGTTGTTGCTAATTACTCCCGCAGCATCAGTAGTTGCATCGATCGCCGCTTGTTTGGCTAAGGCAGGTTCTCTATCAGAAATTCTCAATGCGATACGCAAACGTAGTGAGTTTACCAATTTTTTCCATTTCGAGATATCGCCTTTATAAGCCAAATCTCCCGTTACGCTTCCACTGGTTGGATTTAGTAAAGACTGCGCTTGTTTTAAATCTTCCAATAAACCGGTATACACTTCTTTTTGCGTATTGTATGCCGGAGTTACTTTTAGGCCTGCTTCTTTATACGGAATGCTCCCGTAAGCATCTGTAAGCAATAAAAATGCCCATGAACGTAAGGTTAACGCAATTCCTTTGTAATTTGGATTTGCCTGCTGATCCGGAAATTTCAGAATCGTGTTTAAATCTGTAATCAAAGTGGCGTATCCCGTATTCCACAATGTAGTGAAAGAAGTGTTCGATACGTCATATCTGTCCGGTTCTGTATATTGAACTTTAGCCCAATGCTGTACAAATAGTAACGATGCATTAAAATTATTGTCGGCTCCCCAGTACAAATCGGCTCCCTGCTTTAACGTACCTGTCAATAGATAAGGCGCTAAAGGTGTTTCGGTTGCATTTGGATTTTTATTAATATCATCCAAAGTGTCACTACAAGAGGTAAGTGCTACCGCAAATAGTGTTATATAAGCTATTTTTTTTAGCATGATTTCGCGTTTTTAAAATTTAAGATTAACATTCAGACTGAAATTTCTGGTAGTTGGTAAAGACAAACTCTCCAATCCCTGAGCATTTCCAGTATTGAAAGCGGTTTCAGGATCAATGTTTGGCGCATCTTTGTAAATAAACAAAAGGTTTCGGCCTACAGCAGTAATACTTGCTCCTTCTAGTCCCAGTCTTCTGGCAAATTTCTTATTGAAATTGTATCCCAGTTTTATTTCTCTCAGTTTTACAAAAGTCGAACTGTAAATATAGGCTTCACTAATATTGTAAGATGCTTTATGAAACTCCTGCGCACTAATCACCTGAGTATTTGGGGTTCCATCGGCGTAAACTCCGTTAAATAGAACTCCATCATCATACACCGTTACTCCATTTGGTGCTCCACCACTCGTTACCAATGTTTTTGGATTGGCTGTACTGTTACCAGGGTAGTAGTAATTTAAACCTCCGTTTGCTGCATCACGACCAGCAAGTGTCTCTGCCAGTACTCCAGTATAAGTACCTGTTCTGTTGGTTCCCGAAAAAATATCTCCCCCCACACTGGCATCAATAAGGAATGAAAATTCAAGATTTTTATAACTCAAAGTGTTGGTTACACCTGCTAAAAAGTCCGGAGTATAATGTCCTAATACTCTTTTTTGAGGATCGGCTTTCGGTAATCCGTTAGCTCCAACTACTATATTTCCGTTTGCATCACGTTGATACGCTGTACCATAAAGTGCTCCATAAGCCTGTCCTACCGACGCCAGTACATCAACACCTCCTGATGTACCAATAGTATAGTTCTGGATTTGTTTGTCATAATCCAAAATCTTTACTTCACTAATGTTTTTTGAATAGTTAACTCCTACATTCCATTTAAAATTCTCGGTTTGAATCGGAGTTCCGTCTAACTGAACTTCAATACCACGATTGTTTATTTTACCCGCGTTGATTAATTGCGAATTATAACCACTTGAAGCCGTAGTTTTTATTTCTAAAATTTGGTCAAAACTGTTCGTATTGTAGTAAGCTACATCTAAGTGCAGTCTGTTTTTCCAGAACGAAGATTCTATACCCAATTCCGTAGAACGAGTGGTTTCCGGTTTCAGGTTCTCATTCAGTTTTTTCTTCGCTGAGGTTTGAATAGGGTTTCCGTCAAATGCAGTTTGAAAATCGTAAACCGTAGACAATTGATACGGATCTGCATCGTTTCCTACTTCAGACCAGCCTCCACGAAGTTTTAAGAAATCAAGTGTATTACTTTTCAGATTGAAAGCATCAGAAACTACAAAACTACCATTGAAGGAAGGGTAAAAATAAGAACGGTTGCTGCTTGGTAATGTAGACGACCAGTCATTACGGGCAGTTACGTTTAAATAAGCATAGTTTTTATATCCAAACTGTGCTGAAGCGTATGCACTGTATACTCGCAATCTTGATAATGAATTTGATGAAGTTAACGGATCTCTTGAATTCGTTAAGGTATACAAATCCGGTACGGCAAGACGTGGTGCTTTCTGATAATTATTAGCATCACTGTGGTTACGAATATTGAATCCGGCAAGAGCATCCACACTAAAGTCTTCGGTTAGTTTTTTGGTATACGTAAAAATCCCTTCTGTATTTCTTTCGTTTACCGTGTAAGCATCTTCTGCATAGGATCCAAAAGGAGTTCCGTTTGTACCGTATTTAATGGTGTACTTTCTGCGATCGTTATAATAATCAACTCCGGTACGGAATTTAAAATTAAGCCCGTCGATAATTTTGGCATCCAAATGAATATCTCCTATTATACGGTTGCGCTGTTGGCTAGTGGTGTTATAATACGCATTCCAATAGGGATTGCTGTAATAGCTGTTGTTCCAGTTTACCTCTCTGTTGTTCTGAAGCTGATCGATATCTACCTGGCGTCCGAACCAAAGGAACTGCAACATCACACCAGCGGCACGGTTACCTTGCGGACCACCAGGAAGTGCGGGTGCATCAGTCACAATATAGTTAGCCGTTACCCCTACTTTTATGTTTTTCGAAATTTGGTAATTTGTATTAACCGTAAAGTTTGTTTTATTTGTTTCACTGTTAGGTACTGTACCCAATTGTTTTTGATTGTTTATTCCTAAACGAAAATCTGATTTTTCATCCGATTTAGCTATGGATACGCTATTATCGTAGGTAATACCAGTGTTGAAAAAGTCTTTTACATTATTCGGATGTGCTACGAAAGGTACCGCAACACCATTAGAATAGAACTGTGGAATAAGACGACCGTCTAATTTAGGTCCCCAGCTTTCATCCACTCCATCATTGATTCCGCCACCTTTACCGTCTACATAACTGAACTTTCCGTTTGATCCTTGTCCGTATGAATTTTGAAATTTAGGTAAAGTAGCCACCTGAGAAATTGTGATTCCGGAATTAACGCTTATCCCCAACCCTTTTTGACTTTTTCCAGATTTTGTTGTGATAAGCACAACTCCATGTGCGGCACGTGATCCGTAAAGAGCGGCAGCATTAGGACCTTTTAATACACTTAGGGATTCAATATCCTGTGGATTTAAATCGGCAATAGCATTTTTAAAATCACGAGTGGTACCTCCGGTACTTCCTAGTTGTGAGTTGTCTACAGGAACTCCATCGACCACAAAAAGCGGCTGATTATTTCCGGAAATAGACGTTTCACCACGAATGATGATACGCGAAGATCCCATATCACCCTGCGAATTGGTAATACGAACACCGGCAAGTTTACCGCTAAGGCTGTTTAGAAAATTGGTTTCTTTTGTGTCTGACAATTCCTTGCCCTTAACTGCCTGTGTGGTATATCCCAGAGATTTTTTTTCTTTTGTAATACCAAGTGCCGTAACCACTACTTCTGACAATGCATTCTGTTCCTGAGTAAGAGTAACCACAACTGAATTTTCATTGGCTGTAACTTCCGCTTTTTTATAGCCCAAATAACTTACAATTAGGGTATAAGGAATTTTTTGCCCGGTTTGAAAGTAAAATTTACCGTCCATATCCGTTACAACCCCATGAGTAGTTCCTTTAATGTTTATCGAAGCTCCAATAACGGGCTCCTTTGTAACAGCATCGATTACAGTTCCTTCGAGTTTCGACTGGATTAAGGGTTTAACTTCCTGTGCTTTAATACCTGCGGAAATTAACAAAATACATAATCCTATATATCTGTTTAATTTTTTTTTCATTACTTTGTTTTAGTTTAATACATAAGGTGCCCCGAAGTCGGATTTTATCCGCTCGTGCTTTCCTTATAGAGATGTACAATTTCTTTAAGCTTCGCCATTTCTGTTCCCGCAGAAATGGTTCTTTTTTTTAACAGCTATGCATTCGTTTCTTCATTTTTTATTATTTTGGATTACTATTTTTTTAATGTATTTATGTAAGATTTCAATCTCAAAAAAGGACTTCATCTCACTGAAATTATCGCGTTAGATTAAAAATCACTTTATTGTCTGACTACTTTTAAGGGAAACTTATCTCCTATTAATTCTTACTAGTTAAAAACAGCAGTTACTATTCTTCTCTTTAATCTTCACTAATCTGATAAATTTATACTCTACCAATTTGATAGAACAAAAGTAAGTTAAAATAACGAAAGCCAAAATTTTAACTCTTTTTTTTATATAAAAAATGTTAAATAAATCAGCCTTTTAACGATAAACAACTTAAAATAAAACAGTTAACAAACAACCGTTCTTCCACTTCTGTGTAGGATTTTTTCTAAAGTGATTCTGTAAAGTGCATTCTATTTTATACTTTCTTAAAAAATTACTTCTAGTACTTTTACTTAATGTGCTTCAAAATAAGGATCAGTGAAGTAAAAGATGTAGTATATAAACGTTACATTTAATAAACCGGACAGTTTTTTAAAACCTGTCCGGTTTGATATAAAGAAATAAAAAAATGAGACCACCTTTTTGCTTAGGCGTCTCATTAGAAGTTATTAGCTGTTAGAAGTCAATTTATAGCTTTATTCGATTGGGTATAATCATCAAGAATTAATTATACCCAACAGATAAAGATTTTTTTTCTTGGCACGAGTAACAGAGCATCCATTGATGTCCGAACTTATCCGTAAGATTCCCGAACAAAGCTCCATAAAAAGTCCTTTCTAACGGATGGGTAGCCTGACCGTCTTTAGATAAGTCAGCATAAACCTTTCGTGTTTCTTCTTCACTGTCAAACGTGAGCATCATCGAGAAGGCATTTCCTTTTGTCAGGTTTTCGGGAGCCATATCCGATCCCATAATGGTAAGAGTATCGCTTTTAAGGGTGGCGTGCAAAATACATTTTTTCATTTTCTCCGGCAGCTCTTCCCCTATTGGTGAATCGGCTATGGTTTGCAGTTCGAGTTCACCGCCAAGACAAGCTTTGTAGAACAACATCGCGTCTCTGCAATTACCGTTAAATGTTAAATAAGAATTAAGCTGTGCCATTTTAATAGGGTTATTGTTGTGGGATTTTCGCCAGATCCATATACAGAACTTCCCAAAGGTGTCCGTCTAAATCTTCAAAACTGCGTTGCTGCATAAAACCATAGTCTTTCGGCTCTGCAGTTTCTTTACCTCCTGCTTTTAAGGCACTATTGATCATTTCATTCACTTCGTCTACACTTTCTACTGACAAGGAATTAATTACCGAAGCTTTCTCGAAAGCATTACCGATTTCTTTATTGATAAACTCACTGAATTTATTATGAGTCAACAACATCACATAAATTTCTTCGGTTAGAACCATACAGGCTGCTGTAGCATCTGTAAATTGAGGATTGTTTGTAAATCCGATTGCTGTGTAAAAAGACATTGCTTTTTGTAAATCTGCTACCGGCAGATTGATGAAAATTTTTGTCGCCATTTTGTGTGATTTTTTAATTGTTAATTGATAGTACAAAGATGGAGCAGAAATCACAGAATCCACCTACACAAAAACGACAACAAAAAGGGCATTTACGACAAACTATCTTTATCTTTGAAATTGCATTGAAATCAATTGTTGTATCGCTATGATCCCGGTAAAGTGTTGCATTCAACAGTCAACCAAGTAAAATCAAGGGCTCAGCAACAGTCAGTCAATTGTAAATCGTTTGCCTAATTTGATCTAACCTATAAAAAACCATGATAAAAAAAGTAAGCATTCTTGTTCCTGAAAGTTCGGTTCTGCAGGCAATTGCAGATCCGCAATACTTATTTTCGGCTGTAAATCAATTTATGACCGCCTCCGGTAAAAAATTATTGTTTGATGTACAATTAGTAGGTTTAGAGAAAGAAGTAAAACTTAATAACGGATTGTATTCCGTTAATACGTCTCAGCTCACAAAAGATATTACCGCCACTGATTTGATTGTAATTCCTGCCTTATTTGGAGACATGAAAGCTGCGATTGCTCAAAATCAAGGACTATTACCCTGGATCAGCGAACAATATCATAAGGGTGCCGAGATCGCATCATTATGTGTTGGAGCGTTTTTGTTAGCTTCCACTGGTTTGTTAAACGGCAAAAAATGCTCTACCCATTGGGGATTTCAAAATGAGTTTAGAGAAATGTTTCCCGAAGTAGAAGTCATAGACGGAAGCATTATTACGGAAGAACATCGTCTTTATTCCAGCGGTGGAGCACATTCGTACTGGAACTTATTGCTTCATCTGGTCGAAAAATATACCGACAGAGAGACGGCTATACTTGCCTCCAAATACTTTGCCATCGATATCGACAGAGACAGTCAGGCTTCTTTTGCAATGTTTCAAGGGCAAAAGAATCATAACGACGATGCCATTAAACAGGTTCAGAATTTTATTGAAGATAACATTCAGGAAAAAATCACCATTGATGAATTGGCCGAAATGGTATTGCTGGGAAGAAGAAGTTTTGAGAGACGATTTAAAACCGCAACCAACAATTCAGTTTTAGAATACATCAATCGGGTGAAAATTGAGTACGCCAAAAAAAGTTTCGAGACCAGCCGTAAAAATATCAATGAGGTAATGTATGATGTAGGTTATACCGATACAAAAGCATTTCGAACCATTTTTAAAAAAGTAACAGGATTAAATCCGTTGGAATATCGTAATAAGTATAATAAAATGGCGGTGAGCTGATTACTTCTACTTGTTGCCAATCACTTAGTTTAACACCTAGAAACATCGTTTTTTGCTCTAAAAAAAGATGTTTCACTTACTTTGAGGTTCGCAATAGTTATTTGCGAAAAATAGCTATGAGGAAAATCTTAAAATAGCCTCTAAAAAAGTAACGGTCGTAAATTAAAAAATCACTATTTTTAACCAACCATCAACCTTTTTCTATGACCGATAAATCACAACTTCGAAGTTCTATTTTCAGACACCTTGACGGTCTGGCTGTTGCTCCGGTTGCAATTGCGCTACAAAATCATAAAGTTTTAGAGTATATCCTAAATCAAAAGCAAGTACAACTATCGCAGTTAGCTACTACTTTTAAAGCAAATGAAGGTTATCTGAATGTTGGTTTGAGAATTCTGGCCTCTCAGGGCTTTTTAGAATATGAAGTAGATAATCGAACACAGGAAATAACCATCATCACAAACGAAAAAACAGAAATCGCTTTTTCGCTGTTTCATCTCTATCAGGATGTTGTTGATTTACTCCAATTCTCCGGGCAGTTTCATCCACGACTTTTTGACGACGTACCCTTTGAAAAACTCAATCTTATTTTTGAAAAATATAAAAAAGGATATGGAATATCACCTTCTGATGATCCTTTGAAAAGAAGTCTTCAGGAACAGGTTTTAAAACACGTCGAAGGGCATTTGATTGGTCCCACCATTGTACGTCTGGCCATGAAAGGAATGTTTCACAAATACTTTATGGAGACTTCTTTCCAACCCGAAGAATTTCATAAATCTCCGGAAAACTTTAAAAAAATACTGGACTTTTTTGTACATCTTGGATGGTTCTTAGAAAAAAATGGCAATTATCAGTTTACCGAAACCGGTTTGTTTTACGCTAAAAGAGCCAGTGCTTACGGTGTTACAGTTTCTTATTTGCCCACCTTTGCCAAAATCGAAGAATTGATTTTTGGTGATCCGTCCGTTTTAAGAATGATAGCCGATGGCGAAAATGAAATTCACGTAGATCGCGAAATGAATGTATGGGGAAGCGGTGGTGCTCACGATACTTATTTTAAAGTGGTGGACGAAATTATTGTCAGCCTGTTTAATTTACCAATCGAACAGCAACCTAAAGGAATACTTGATATGGGTTGCGGTAATGGTGCTTTTTTACAGCATATTTTCGAAGTTATCGACAGGCAGACTTTACGTGGAAAAATGCTCGACGACTACCCTTTGTTTTTAGTTGGTGCCGACTATAATCAGGCAGCCTTAAAAGTTACCAGAGCCAATCTAATTAAAGCCGACATTTGGGCAAAAGTAATTTGGGGAGATATCGGAAACCCTCAACTGCTTTCGGAGGATCTGAAAGAAAACTACAATATAGATCTTAAAGATCTACTTAATGTAAGGACTTTTTTAGATCACAATCGAATTTGGAAAGATCCCCAACACATTAACAAAGATAGAATCAGTACGTCTACCGGAGCATTTGCTTACAGAGGAAAAAGAATCAGTAACAATCTTGTCGAGGATAATCTTTTGGAACATTTACAAAAATGGTCGCCTTATGTGCGTAAATTTGGCTTACTGTTGATTGAATTGCATACCATCAATCCCAAACTTGCAGCCGCTAATATCGGAAAAACTCCCGCAACGGCTTATGATGCTACTCACGGTTTCTCGGACCAGTATATTGTGGAAATTGACGTTTTTAATAAAGTCGCTGCAGAAGCCGGATTATTTCCGGACCAATCGATTTTTAAACGATTCCCGGATGCCGATATCGCTACAGTAAGTATCAATTTATTGAAGGGGAATTAAAAACTAAAACTCAAAATTATTATTGTTTTTAACTTTTTGAGTATAATTCATTTTAACACATAGGAACTTAGATTCAACATCTGTAAAAAAGCATTTCACCTCATTTAAATACACCTAATATCAGGTGGAAGAAATGTATTTTCTTTTTTCTCTTTTAGATTAAAATCTATGTTTCTATGTGATAAATCATTTTTTATCGATTAAACGCAACCCGATATTTAATTTTTTTTTTAGTCGTTTAACATAATTACCCCCTCAGCCTTAGAATTCTTAGTTACACCAATAGTTGTAGTCTGAAAAATTACTGCTCTTTACCTTTATTCCTTCACCTAAAAGAGTCTCTTCAATAACAAAATATCTGTCTAATTGAAGTCCTTCAGATTATTGAACTCTTTGTACTTCTTAAAAATTAGATAAACTACTACAAAACAGGTATTTATACGTAATTTAAATCTGCTTAGTTATTGTAATTTTATTCTTATTAATCAGATTCAACTCTACCCTACAGCATCCTCTACAAGCCTTTTGCAATTTATTTTGTTCGAACATTATATTGAAAAAGTACTACTGTAATTCTCTCTTCACGCCTCAATTTTTACGATAATCCAATCCCTTTTTTTGAATTATTTCAAACTGACCTATCGATATGAATTACAAATCCATATACCAACAATTATCTATTTATTAACCCCTTAAACCACAAACAATGAACTTAAAAGAAAAACTTAACGAAATTGGCCAAAAGCCGGACATGATTTTAATTATTACTGATGAGCAGCGCGCTACTCAACATTTCCCACCGGGATGGGAGGAAGAAAATCTTCCCACACTGACTTTTCTAAAAAAGAATGGTTTTAGTTTCGACCGTGCATTTTGCAACACCTGCATGTGCTCCCCTAGCCGTTCGACCTTATTTACAGGCTTGTATCCTGCGAAACATGGCGTAAGTCAAACGCTAACCGAAGGTGGTCTATTGTCGCCTCAGGAGCCTACACTTAGCAATGCATTGCCTAATATTATGAATACTCTTTGGGCTGATGGATATGATGTGCAATACCGAGGAAAATGGCACATGAGTAAAGGTGTTGCTCCTAATGGAACTAAAACAAACTACGAAGATTTAACGGCTGCCGATATTTCACTCTTTGGGGCTATGGGCTGGATTTCTCCCGATGCCGGTGAAGATGTGAACCCGCTTAATTTTGGGGGTGGCTATGCCAATCACGACGCCAGATACACTGCCGAGGCTATCCAATATCTAAAAGAAGTGAGAGCACAAAGAGCTGCTGGAAATCATAAACCTTATTGTTTGATTCTTTCACTCGTAAATCCTCATGATGTACTGGCTTATCCCAATACAGCAGGTACATCAGGATACCATCCGGACAGCTGGCTGACCAGAGAAATAGGACTTCCTGCTACTGTAAACGAAAATTTACTGGAAAATAAAAAACCTATGGCTCAGGAACAAATCCTGATTAATATGGCTTTAACTCTTGGAGCGATCAATAGTACCGAAGATAAACTGAATTATATTAATTTTTATGGCTATTTGTTAAGTCTTGCCGACAAACAGTTTGGCTACCTGATTGACGAATTGTACAGAGAAGATGAACACGGCAAAAAACTAGCCGATTCAGCCTTAGTTACAATGACATCCGATCATGGAGAAATGGGACTCGCTCACGGCGGATTACGTCAGAAAACTTTTGTCGCTTACGAAGAAGCTTTAAGAGTTCCGCTTGTTATATCTAATCCGATATTATTTAAAGATCATCCTGTCAAACACTCTATGGCTTTAGCAACCTTAGCAGATATTTTTCCAACTTTTATTGATATGGCCAACGTATCTAATCCGCCAACGGGACTTGCTGGTACCAGTTTACTGCCAATAATGCAGGACAACACTCCTGTTCAGCACAGTATTTTGTTTACTTACGATGATGTCAAAGCAGGTTCTAACAGTACCTGGACGATCGTAAGAGCTGCGAATCGCATTCGATGTATCAGAACCGAAAAATGGAAATTTGACTACTATTTTGATGCCGCTACGGCCTACTTCAAACAGTATGAGCTGTATGATTTAGTTAATGATCCGTTGGAAATCACCAATCTTGCCTACGATCCGGCTTATAGTGAAATCAGACACGAATTAGAAGAACAACTGCATCAGCTGGAAGTAGAGAAACTTTGGGTAAATGCACCAAAAGATATTTATAGTACAACAACATTTAACTAAAAACAGCTGCAGGACACAGTTCCAAAAAAGTATAAAACAATAACCCGTTGGGTGAAATTGAACAAAATTTAATTTTTCCCAACGGGTTAAAACAACAATCAAAAAAGAAAAATTATGTCAGAAAATATAAATCTGGAAGTCAATACGGCAAAGTATACGGATTTCAATTATCCTAATGGCGGAGAAACCAGCATACAAGGCGTAAGAGGCGTAACAGGATCTGAAAATGTATACATTTCAGGCAGTTTAATAGGCCTTAATGATATCGTTCAGGGCTTAATCTATGAAGGGCCGCTTAATGGAAGCGGCAATCAGGGCAAATGGAACATTGTAAATTTTCCAAGTACACCAACAGCAACGGTTATCAATACCTCTTGTTACGGCCCTAATAACGGACATCAAGGCAAAGTACAAATAGTAGGCTCCTACAAAATATCTGCCTCTTCCGGTAAAGCTCCAAGCGGAAATCTTGGTTTTTATTACGAAGGTCCGGCGGATGGTTCAGGAACCTGGATTCAGGTGTCACCAAATGGCGGTAATACCAATAATGTATTTGTTCATAGTATAATGGGCGGAATCGCTGTTGGAAATTATGATGTAGAGAATGACAAGAATGGATATGCATTTCTGTATGATGTTGTCACTAAAGAATACATTGATTTTAAAGTTCCTGATTCCTTAACGACTACTTTGTACGGTATCTGGCACAATGGCGGTGATCATTACACTATGGCAGGCGGTTATTCAAGTGCTAAATTAGGGGAAATAAGTCAGGCTTTCCTGGTGGATTATAATTCCAAAACAAAGCAAACGAGTAATTTAAAATCGTTTAGTTATAAGAATGAAACGATTTTGTCTGTAGTTACACATTTTGAAGGTATCACTGCATCCAAAGACAATGGCTATCATATGCCGTCTGACTGGATTAGTGTTAACGGAAAAGATATGGGAGCTTCCTTTGTTGCTGTAAACCGAAATTCAGATGGCACATTTGGAGAAGCCAACTGGATAGATATTGATTTTCCGAATGCAGATAGTACAAGTGCTAATACTGCTTATCAAAATAGTATTTTAGGCGTTTATACGGTCAAAAATGATTCGGGTACCGTAACAGTCTCTTCGTATGTTGCAAAAGTTCATCCTTGAAAATAGAGCAATAATCATCTAAGTTGGAAATTTTAACGCAAAGCACGCTAAGAATTTTAGCTGTATTACGCTTAGAAAGGCAAAGTTCGCAAAGCTATACTTAGACAAAGCTTTGCGGACTTTATGTTTTTTATATAAAACCTACGCATAAAAAAAACTTAGCGTACTTTGCGTTTAAAAGCCAAAGTCTGCAAAGCTTTTCTTTTATAAAAAAAGAAATCGCCTCAAGATTTATATTGAGACGACTTCCTTCAATTTCATACACTCATTAAAGTAATAAGTGTTTCACTCGAAAAATATTAGTTTTTAATTATTTTTCTGGTAACTACTTTTCCATTTTCAGAGATAAACTGAACGATGTAAATTCCCGGAAGTTGTTTGGAGATGTTTACACTAAATTCTTTTTGTTTATTTGTTTTCTCTTCAAAAACAACCGTATTGAAAATGCTTGTTATTTTTAATGTTCCCTGCTCCTCACTATTTACGGCTATTTTAAATATACCGTTTGTCGGATTCGGATAGATAGCAACAGTACGAGATTCAGGAGCTTCAACAAGTGACGTGGCTCCGGCTTTAGTATTCGGTTTAGCTTTTACCAGTGCAAAACGCTCTCCTCCTTCAAGTTCTCCGCTTTTAGCATCTTCCTGAACAAGGTCTAAGGTAATTTGCTCTTCAACAGGAAAATCTTTTGCCACTTTGAAATCAAATGTGATTCCGAAAGTTTCATCGATATCAATAGGCAGGTTTGCTATAGATGCTTCTCTGGAAGTAATAAGGATTTTATTTTTATCTAAAATCTGTACTCCTTTTAAACTTCCATTGGCCTGTGCTCTTTCAAATAGTTTTGGATCCAGTGTAGCTTCAACTGTACCGCCCAAATCAAAGAAATTATTCTTCAACTGTTCGTTAAATCCTCTGTCTATAAATCTCACGTTGATATTTTTAGATCTGATTCCTCTGATGAATACTGCAGTTGGAGGAACAAAATCTGTCGTATTCAGGTTGTAAACACTTAAATTTTTCCAGGCAATATTGTTGTTGTTTTTGGTGTTTACACCTATACCCACATTAGTTTGTTCATTAAACATTGGATCTTCTGATGATTCTATTCTTGCCGCTAAACAAAAATGGTGTACATCGTAAGTGAAATCAGCAGGATTTGGCGGATACCAAGGAATCACTACTGTAGCATTTCCACCTGCAGCAATTGCCGGAATAGCTACTTCTCCGATATAATCACCATGCAATACAGTCCCTACATAAAAATTAACAAAGTTGGTAGGCCATGTTAATCCTGAAGAAGCTTTTGCAAAATACAATTTCACTTTTCCGGAAGCACTAGGAACTGTTCCTTTATTAGTTACTTTAACATACACTCCGTTTGGAGAGCTTAATTTAAACTCAGGATTTTCATGTGTAGTTCCTCCGTCAATGGTTTGTCTTACCCAGATATCATCACTGATCCACATAGGTCCAGAATCCGGATTAGGTTGTAATCCCACATCAAACGGTCTGTCTTTGATGTAAAGATCCGGTACGGTAATTCCGGTTACCACCGTTGAAAAATTCTGACTTCCGTTGACCAAACTTCCTTTATGGGTTACCGTGATAGTATAAGTTCCCGCTGCTCCAACAATTCTGATGCGCTCAAAAGGGTCTCTCGTATTGTCACCCAATCCGTTTGTTGTTGCAGTAAGCAATCGATATGGGAAATTAGTTCCTGCTCCATTAGTTACGCGAATGTCTAAATCGTTTATCAATTTTGCTGTACCAATATTTGGTGTACTTCCTGAATAAGCAACACCGGCAGGATCTGTCCATGAAATAGAAGCAATTAACGGATTAACTCCGTCTGAAGTTACCGACAATGTATAAGTACCACCATTCGCCAGTGTACTTTCCTGAACAATAGATGCTGTTCCGTTTTTTGTAATGGTTTCCGCAGCAAATTTTGCATTCAATAAACCCCATCCAAAAATTGCATCAGGTCCAACAGCTCCCGCATCGTCGGCTGTATGCAATGCTAATCCTTTTAGAGTAGCAGCACGCATAAAGTTTCCGGTCAGATTTTTATAATGCTGCTGTAGCAAAAGTAGTGTTCCGGTTACGTTTGGAGCTGCCATTGAAGTTCCGCTGGCATTACCATAACTGCTATTGGTTAATGGTGTTACCGGATTTGTAAGTGTGGCTGTCGAATAAACAGAGGCTCCATTTCCGGCAAGATCCGGTTTGATTCTCAAATCATCTGTAGGTCCTTGACTGCTGGATCCGCTAATGGTAACACTTGTTAAAGCTCCTGTTGAACTTATCACAGCGTCATTAGCATTAGCAATCACCAGATTGTTTTTAGAGGTCGAAAATCCTGTAAGTTTATCATAAGCAGTAAAACCTCCTAACGGACTTGTATTTGCAGTGTTATCTCCGCCATCATTTCCGGCTGATTTCACCTGCAGGTAGTAAGGAGCATTAAACATCAGATTGTCCCAGTCTCTGGCAGTAGTTTGATAAGCACCAAACTGCCACGGAGCGATCAGAACTGTTCCAGCAGAATTTCTTGTAGCCCATCCGTAAGAATGATTGGAGATCAACATTCCGTTTGCCGCTGCTGTAGTGGCTTCAGACAAATCGTTAGTCCATTCGTTCGTTCTGGCATTTCCCTGAAAGGCCATTCCTTTGGATGCCGCTACAGTACCTGCCGCAACAATAGTACCTGTTACGTGATTGGCGTGTTGACTGTTGTTACTTCCGGCAACAATAGTAGTAACCCCATCGTTAATTGACACTCTTCCGCCAAACTCATTGTGAGTAGGAAGTGTAGCGCCGCCATCCCAAACATAAGCCGTCATGTTTTGTCCGTTAAGGTTCAGTCCTAAACCACCACCGGAATTCAAGTAATTTGCCCGTGTGGATTTTGCGGCATTTACATTTTCAGTAGCAAAATAGATAGGCGTTTTGCCGTCGGCACTTACATCTACTAATTCGCTTGTGGTTCCATTTTTATTACTAAATGAAGTGCGCCAGCCATTAGTTTTCGCAAGATTACTGATTCTTTGTTTCTTCTGGTCCGCCTCGGTTTGGTATCTCTGACTCAGAGACTGAAGTTCAGATACGTTACTTCCGGACCTAATTTTTGCAATATCATTCTGGGTTTGTGCGTAAGTGGCTCCACAGACACACAGCAACATAATTTTGTATAAATTTTTCATATAATTTGATTTAAGGGGTGAATCATTCTTTATATCTCAAAAATCTTTACAACTAAAAAGGGGGACTTCTGGTTTCCATAATTTGAATGGTTTAAAGGTTAAATAATTGGTAGAATATTGTAAGATTTAACGTTGCAGTAAGCGTATTTACGAAAGTGCTATTTACCTACAAACTTACTATAGTTTGTAAGATTTTATTTCAAAGATAACAAAACTCGTTAAACTAAACCAAGCATAAAAGAGTATAAATACCTGATTTTAAATTCATTAATAAAAAACAACCTCTTAAATAGAAAGCTTTCTAAATCCAAGCACAATTGTAAGAATTACAGTTCTGAAGTATTGATTTCAGATCGTCTCTTTGCTCTTGCCCTTTCAGGGCAATATTCCTGCTTAACTTAGATCATAGTGCGTTGCACCATACTTGTGCTTTTGGGCTTTCAGCCTTTATTACCCACAAAAAAAACCTCCAGAATCAATTGATTCTGGAGGTTGAAAATTTATCTTACTATTCTAATTAAACAGAGCGAATAATTACAGGCTTTCCGGAATAGTATTTACTCTCTAAATAGCTATTAATATTATTCTTTGCCATTTGATCCCATAGCGAGTTCCCATTTTGAAGCTTAGCATTCGAAGCATAATTTCTAAATCCCTGCACCGCCACTTGTTCCAGACTGTCTTTCTCCGTCATAAAATAATCGGTTCCAAACAATATTTGATTGCCATAGGATTTATCCACCTCTCTAAAAAATACTTTATAAAGCTCACTGTTTTCTTTTAAGAGACATTCTGCTACATCATACGATATATCTGTATAAACATTCGGATGCTGAGTCATCAGGTTTTGTATCTGACTGAACCAGTTTTTTCTTAACACTCCATAAGGATTGATTTGATTACTATCTTTATTGTTTCCTTCGGAAGCTTGTATCTGATTGACACCACCAAAGTGCGCAAAGCATATCTTAAGATCTTTAATTGAATTCAACATAGACTCATACGAATGTGGCTCAAGAAAATAAGAGCAGCTACTTCTACAGCTTTTTCGGTCATTTCCATTAAAGAGATTTCCGAACAAACCTCCTTTCTCCTCAATAAATTTCGGTACTGCATTCGGTGCTCCATGTATATTTCCAGTATACGGGTCAATGGGATTTAGATTACGTTTAATATAATCTTTATCATAATTATAAATTCCACCCAAATAATAAGTGTGTGTCATTATTGGAACACCATTGTCGGCAGCCCATTCCATGGTCTTCCTAAGTTTTGCGTCAAAAGCATAATGTCCGGTACTTGGATACATTTTTAATCCCTGAAACGGATATACAGACGTTCCGCCCACTTCGATTTTAGTTTCGAAATAACGCTCTACCGTTTTCTGAATTTCGTCTCCGCTGCTTTTCCATCTTGGGTCAAGTCCGAAAAAAGGCAAAATATTCGTGGGGTATTTTCTTTTGATATCAATCACTTCTTCTATTTGTCCCTCGAAACCGCTAACGGATCTGCCAACACCTAAATACTCTAAGTTTTGACATAGGGTAATAAACTGAAATGTTTCGTTAGGGTATCGGGACATTAAATCCTCAAAAATATCGGTCTGATATTTACTTTTACCGATTTGAAGGAAGGTAGCATATCTTTTGGCCATTCCTTTATTACTGCTCGCCAACTGTCTGATCAGCCAGGCACCAAGGTTGGTATTCGTAAAATTATCAACTCCTTTTGCCAAAAATGGTGGCATATACAATTCCAGGAAGTTTTTTGGCGCATTATTCATGGTGAATATATGCGTATGAGCATTTTTGTAATTATTTTCCATAATCTATACTTCTTTAATTACTGTTTGCGCTGTAGTCGTTGCTTTTTTCAGAATATCAAACCAAAACGGAGCTCCTAAACTTGCCGCAAAGGCCGAGATAATAATCCCCAATATTTTAAGCAAAATACAAGAGAAGGTGAAACAATCTTTTTCTGAACTGCTTTTCACATCGGCACATTGCGCTTTTTTCCACCCAATAGGTAAATCTAAGTTGGTTTTTAAACTATCTATTTGTTTGGATAAACCCTTAATATCCTTTTTGGTTGAATTCAGGGCTGCCGTATCAGTTGCTGCACCTTGTCCCGGTGTACCATATTTTGCGCTGAGTACTTCTAATTGCATCTTGTTCTTCGTATAATAATCAATCATGGCGGTTCTTGCCGTTGGATTAGTATCATAATACTTGAACAAAACGATACTGTCAATATTAATGATACAGCTCACCAGAAGCCCGATAATAAACAAGCGTTTTCTGGAGAGTTTTTTATACCATACACTGGTTCGGTCACTAAACTGATCAAACCAAATGGTGACTTCTTTAATCAATTCTTCATAAAGGACCTTTTCTGCCACCTCATTTACCGAGCCGGAAGCTCTAATTTTGGCTTTGTTCATGGCGTTTTTCAGCATCAGAATCAAATCGCTTTGTCCTAAATAAGTAATAGCAAATTCAAAATTATTCAGCAGGTCATTGCTGTACTTCTTCTCATGATTTACCTCATCATCCTGAAGCAATATTTTAGCTGCCTGAGCATTAGCAACCGTATCCACCAGTACTTCCGCGAGAGTTTTGGAAGTAATTTCGGTTGGCGGCGCTTTTTCCGATTTCGTCAATAATCTGATATTGCTGTTGTTGTACATTAACAATCCCCAATTGATCTGATTGGAAAAATCAAATAGCTTTTCAATAATTTTACTTCTGAAAAACCGACCTCTTTCACTTTTTATCTGTACCGTTAGTTCAAGAATCATACTGCACAATAAGGCAAATAATGCCCAGCTTATGATCAGTGAAATAGCGACCTGAACAATAGTGGAGGAAAAAAAACTGATGTCCATTATCTCTGAATTTTAAGTTTTGCTTACTCTTTAAAGGATTTTTAGCATACTCCTTATTGGATGACCTTGGAAAGTAAAAATTCAGCTCTTAACTATGAAAATAGCTAAAAAACTTAGTCGCTTACAATCCATTTATTAGCCCGTAAACTCCCAACAAGTATAAGCAAAAAAGCACAATTATTAATAAGTAAATACACCTGTTTTAGTATGTCTGATGTCATAATTTAAAATCCGATATCTTTATTTTGTTCTTTAACGGAGCATGACTATAAAATGTAATATGTGAGATCTAAGATGCAAGATGTGAGATGTGAGATGCAGACCGCAAACTATAAACTATAAACTATAAACCATAAACTAAAGATAAAAACACGTATTTTTACTTTTAGCAGACCGCTCTAAATACCTTACTTTTGAAAGTATTGATTTATAAATGATAAAACCTACCGAAATGACAGACTTACTAACTGTTCTTGAAAAGTTATGGAAACGCACTTTACAGCCGGACGGTTCAACCGTTCAGACTGATGACGAAACCTGGAATGCAGAAATTAAGGCTTTGTTCCAATTGGGTATTGGTATGGAAGACACTTTACAGTATTTGTATTTTGAAAAACCTGATTTTGATACTTTTAAAATATGGATCAGTAACAGAAAACGAAATATTAATTATGAATCTGAAGGTATTACCACTGATGTTCTCTCACAGGAAGATCTGGAATTCTGGAATGAAAACGGTTATGTGGTTCTAAAAAATGCTATTTCGGAGAAAGATTGTGAAGATACACAACGTGCCATCTGGGATTTTCTGCAAATGGATCCTTTTAAAGAAGAAACCTGGTACGAAAGACACGAAGATCAAAAAGGCCTAATGCTTAATTTTTCAGATCATGAGACTTTAAACCGAAACCGATTTTCGACCAAAATTAAAAGAGCTTACGAACAGCTTTACAAAACTGACCAGCTTTACAAAACTATCGATAAAGTAAGTTTCAACCCGCCGGAAACCAGAGATTTTACCTTCTTGGGGAGTCCGCTTCATTGGGACATGAGTTTAAGACAGCCCATTCAGTTTGAAATACAGGGACTACTCTACCTCACCGATTGCGGACCTGAAGATGGTGCTTTTCATTGTGTTCCCGGATTTCATAACCAAATAGACGATTGGTTAAACAACCTTGATCCGAATGTCAATCCCAGAGAAGAAGCAATAAAAACATTGAAGTCGGAGCCGGTGCTCGGAAAAGCCGGCGATTTTATCATCTGGAACAGTGCATTACCTCATTGTGCCACACCTAATAAAGGTCAGAACCCACGAATGGTGCAGTATCTTACCTATTTACCAAACGATCACAATATTGCAGGAGAATGGATATAGACGTTTTCTCCTAATGGCAACCTCGCTAATCTCATTTCATTTCGAAATGAGATTTTTTTTAAACTCTATTGTCAACAGAACAGCTCAGCTGTCACAACATTCAAAATCCAAAACAGATAGTATTTAAAATTTTCAAAAGCTATTTTCAATTGTTTTAAGACGATTTTGTAAGAACCGGCACTAAAATAACCCAAAAAAGTGACTGTATTTTACGCTTTTTCAGCTCTTTCAATTTGTTAAATTTTTCTTAAATACAGAACTTAACTTACTTATTCGTTAAATATCTAAAAGACTAATAAACAATTAGCTAAAACCTTTTATCTGAAGTTTAAATTCACATTGATAATCTTTTACCTACTTAATTTCCATCCATTCTGTAAAAAAAATACTATTACTACATTATTAATTATTATTTTTACACAGTCTAAATAAGAATAGTGACACAATAATACTCTTATTCCTTTAGACAATGGATAACACACAGAATGAAAAACAAAAATACCAACACTCCTGTCCAAAAAACAATATTTACTTGTTTGCTTGTTTTGTATATAAGTTTTGTTCAGGCTCAAAACAGTTCCGCTTTTAGCGGTTTTGTCTATCATGCCGGAAATCCGCTTCCAAAGGTTCTCGTAACACTGGAGTCTTCAGGCAAGTCAGTACTATCAGATCGTACGGGATACTTTTCATTTAACGGTGTATCCAATGGAACCTACAACATCAGAATCACCACCATGGGATTTAAAGATTACATCCGACAGATTGTTTTGAATGGCTCCGCTATGAAGCCACTGCACATTAATATGGAGCCAGGTATTGATCTGAATGAAGTAAGCGTAAAAGGTCGTTCCAAAAAGAGTAATCCCGAAAGCCTTGTCAATGCTCAGTATAGTGCGATGCCCGTAACCATAATTGATCGTAAAACCATAGAACTAATGGGCAGCCGAAGACTTGATGAGGTCTTAAAAGAGCAGACGGGAATCGCAATTGTCAACAATATTAGTGGTGGAGCACGATCTGTAGGCGTTCAAATGCAGGGCTTTGGCAGCGAATATATTATGGTACTTATTGACGGTCAGCCTATGGTTGGACGCAACAATGGTAATTTCGATCTTTCGAGAATCAGTGTGTCTAATATAGAACGTATTGAGATCATAAAAGGAGCATCTTCCAGTCTTTACGGCAGTGAAGCGTTGGGCGGTACCATTAATATTATTACCCGACACGGCGTAATTGATCCGCAGCTACAAACTTCTGTAAGTTATGGTTCATTGAACATTCTGGATGCCACTGTAGAAGGTGAAACCCCATTCGCACAAAATAAAGGAACCGCCAATATAGCGGCAAATTATTATCGAACCGACGGTTTTAATACCAATTCAAAATACATTAAAGGCACCACTTCTCCACCCTACGACAATTATAGCTTACAGGGAAGATCACGCTATCAAATCGGTGCTGAGAGTTATTTAAATCTAAGCGGTCGTTACGGTCTGCGACGTTCTTTTATGCAAAAGGATTTTGGTCTTGGACACATTTCCGGAGATCATCAGGACGAGCAGGATCTTAACCTTTCACTTTCGTTCGATCACCGTTTCAATAGTAACTTAAGAAGCATTACGCGATACTACCTCACTCATTATACTGCCGATATGAGTGTGGCCTGGCAGCAAAGCAATAATGCTGTTAGTCAGGATGTTTTTAAACAGACACTTCATCGCGTAGAACAGCAATTCTCCTACAGCAATAACAATTCGTACCAGCTTGTGGGCGGCATTGGCGGAAGTCAGGAGAATATGAACGATAAATCGCTGAATGGTGTCAATTCTCTACAGACTTTTTTCTCTTATGTTCAGGGCGAATGGTCTCCTGTTCAGAAAGTAAAAGCTGTGGGCGGACTCCGTTACGATCACACTAATAATTTTGGAGGAAGACTCAATCCCAGTTTTGGATTACAATACTTCATTACGCCTAAACTGACTTTTAAAACAGGTATTGGAACAGGATTTAAAGCTCCTGATTTTAAAACCAATTATTTGGTGTTCTTTAATCCTAACGGAAATTACCTGGTTATTGGTAATGCGGTTCTCGCTCCTACACTACAGCAGTTAAAAGAGGACGGTCAGATTAGCGAAATCAGGCAATATGTGCTCAATCAAACTGCAGGAAATCTTCAGGCCGAAAAGAGTACTTCGTACAATGCAGGATTAGTTTTGGAACCTTCCAAAAAGTTTAAAATAGAAGGAAATCTTTTTTATCATAAAATAACCAATCAAATTAATAGCATTCAGGTCGCTACAGGAACCAATAATCAAATTATTTATACGTATCAAAACCTCCCTAAAGCTGTTAACAAAGGATTTGAAATTGCTTTAAAACTCAGTCCGATAAAGAATCTGGAAATAAGCGCCGGTTATCAATATTTAATTGCTAAAGATCTTAGTATCAAAGACAGTATCAGTGCAGGTAAATGGCCTTATAGCCAAAACATACATGATCCTGCAACCGGAAATTCGTATAAACCCCGTCCGTCTGATTACTGGGGTATTGAAAATCGTTCCCGCCACATGGCCAATACTTCTATTTTCTATCGCTATAATCCATGGAAACTTAATGCAAACATCAGGGTTAATTTTAGAGGCAAGTATCCTTTCGGAGATCGAAACGGCAATCAATTCATTGACCAATACGACATTTTTGTGAAGAATTATTGGCTTACTAATGCCAGTATAGAAAAACAACTGTTAAAAGACCATCTCAGTATTCGATTTACAGCTGATAATATTTTCAACTACACCGATCCGCTAATGCCCGGACAGCCCGGAAGAATATTGCTTGCCGGCATAAGCTATCGTTTTTTTAAAGATCAATAAAACTATAATTTACCTTAAATATTTCATCATGATAACAAATCATATATTCAAAAAATGGCCTTTAGTACTACTTATTATAGGTATGAATTTTATTTCCTGCAGCAGTACTGACGAAAATCCTACAGCCACTCTGACAGATGGTAAAAGCACCATAGTTTCAGATCTTGCCGGAGATACCGGAGCTGCTATGAGCAGTGACACAAAGGGCAAGGAAAAAAGAGGGTTTCATACTTTTCTTTTTCGCTTTAGCGATCAGAAACAAATCTGGCTGCATACAAAAGCAGATTCTTTACAATTCATGAAAACAAACGACTGGGACATTGCTTTTACAGGGCCTTACAATAGTGAAGTTTTTATAAACAATACAAAATACCAATACAATCCCGGTTATGGTGGTCCGGCAAAAAACACAGCGGTAGTGTTATTGAAAGAAGCTTATAAAAATGTCAATCAGGCGCCTTCAGATACTGATTTTAACAACAGTGAAGTTACTAAAATTGGATGGTCTTCCTCTGAAAGCTCTGCGGGTTGGTTTTATTACAGCTTAAGCAGTCATATCATGCAGGCTATTCCGGATCGTACTTATGTGCTGCGTCTGCCTAATGGAAAATATGCAAAGCTACAACTCATAAATGCTTACAAAGGCAATCCCCCTGCTGTAACTGATTTAAACTGGCCTGCTCCCTATTTTACTTTCAAATACTTTGTACAGCAGGACGGAAGTAAAAATTTAAGTACCAATTAATTGAATAACATGACAAAAATCAAAACCCTAACCCAAAAAATGCCCGGAATCCTACTGGTCGTTTTTCTTCTAACCGTTTTGTTTACGGCCTGCTCAGCAGACGAAAATAAGGCAACCGATCCGAAAACCGAAATTCCTTCAACAGGTTTATTCTATAAAGTAATACAGGTAAAAAACTATCAAGGGAGTACTTCTGATGCAAATCCTACTGCTCCTTCAGCAACACTTTACTACAGTCTTGAAGAAAACAAAGCTGTAGAGGGATCTTATAAAAAAACCCGAAAATGGGATCTGGCTTTTGGCGGGCTTTACGCGAGCTTTTTATCCGGAAACAATGGCAGCAACTCACAAAACAACGGTTCACTTGCGGGAGGTATAGGTGGAATCACGATTGTAGCCAAACCTTTTAATGAAGTTATTGATATTCCTGCAGACAGTCAGTTTAAAACCGGAATTGACCTTATTGGTACTGATGATGCAGGCTCATTTGGAAACGGAACAGGATGGTACTTGTATGATTTTGGAGGTGAAGTGGTATCGGATGGAAAGAATCCGCAGAAAGCACACGTGGCCTATGCACTTGGAGAATCACTTAAAATTGCAAACGGTACTGTAATTCCGGCCAGAACGATTATCCTGAAAACCGCTAACGGTAATTACGCAAAAATCAAAATGATATCTGTTTATAAAGATGTATACAGCCCTAAGGATTGGTTTAAAGACACTCCGCACATGTATTACACTTTTGAATATGTAATGGTACCGGCGGGAAGTACCAAATTTGAAATCCGATAACCAATTTAATTCACATGAATAGTAAAATTACCCCATTAAAAACAAACTTATTCGCTTCAGCTTTTACCCTACTTACTCTGTTAACGGGATGCAGCAGTGAGGAAGAAAGATGGACAGATGTAAAAGAAGCACCCATTACAGAAATAGTTACCGGTCTGGATGCTAAAAGAATTATATCTTTTCGTGTAACCAATCCTGGCACCACTCAGGCCATTCATAGTGCTGTAAACAATCTGAAGAAGACCATTACAGTTTACCTGCCTTCTTATTATGAGTATCAATATCTTGAAGCTGCCATATCATTACCGGCAAATACCACTATTTCTCCTGCCGCAAAAGAACTGATACCTGTTTTTAGCAAAACTCCGGTAACCTATACCACAAAAGCGGCAGATGGAACAACCGCGGTTTACACGGTGAACGTTGTTATACAACAGCCTAAATTAGTCGTAAATGAAGTATCAAGTCCAACTGAAACTTTCTCGATTAGTACCGATAGTCCGCTTACGGTAAAAGGGCAAAATTTCCTGCCGTCTTATGAGGTGACAAAAGTGTTTGTGGTAGATGCGCAAGGCAACAAGAAATGGCAGATGAAGCAATACAATGAAGGTCTTGATATTGGAAGTTTTTATGTCATGTATGTTTTTGCAGATGCAGCCAATACAACTATACCTCTTCAACCGGATACCGATTACTGGTTAATGATGGAAAGTTATAATCTGTCCACTACCATGAAATATCCGTTCAGGATCACCAATTAAATATAAGAAAATATAAAATGCCTGTTTACACTGCGAGGGTAATGAAAGAAGCCAATTAATCTATCAAATATAAATCATTATGAAAAAAATAATTCTATCAATTTTAGCAGTGGCTGCTATTTCATTTACATCTTGTAGTACTGACGAACAAAATGCCGAAACACAAGCGGTAGCAAAAGAACAATCGCAAGGATCAAATTTAACTAAGAAATCTGCTTTAGCTCTTTGTACAGTTACTTCTACCTCTGTTACGGTAAACAGAACTGCTGCACCATCTTCTACCTATACGAACTGGACTCCTGTTGCGGCTGCAATTGGAGGTGTTAACGTTCAATGGGAAGGTATTTACGGAGGTTCAATCCGTCCGGTAGGTAATGCCGGTAAATGGTATGTGGGTACTGTTAACTTAAATCAGACTTGTGATGACTGGGATAGCTGGAACTCTGCTATTGTAGTTAAAAACGCATCTGGTAACGTAGGTACTTCACCGGCAGATCCGTACAATGTTTTAGGATACAACGGAACTATATCCGGAGCAAATTATCGCTTAGGATACTACTCTTACAACATCCTTACACATGTTATGACTCCTGCAAAAGCTATTGTAATCTGGAGAACTAATTCTGGTACAAATTCACAATCAGTTACGAGTCCTGCATCAGCATTAGAAGCTTACCTGGTTAAGGTAACCAGCATTACTCCGGGATCTTCAAACAGTACTGTAAACTATAACTGGACTCAGGTAAAATAATTAACAACAGCGTAAAAAAGAACATGGGAGCACGAAATAGATAAAAGTAACTGCAGCAAATGCTGACCGGCGATCGACTGCAAAATACCCTATTCCCTAAATCATTCCCCCATGACCACAAACGGCTCTGTAAAATTACCGTAAGCATTGTAAAACAGGCATTTTAAAAAATAATAGCCCGCTTATTCAATAAGTAGCAAAACTAATAAATAAAATCAAGTAAAAATTACATAGACAACACAATCATGACTAAAAGAATACATAATCCTGTCTTTTTATATCAAATAGCCCTGCTTTTTATGGCATTGGCATGTGTTTCGTGCGAAACGGAGTATATCGACAAGGTAAATACTATTCCGGCCGATGTTATTAAAGTTCCGGGTTACACCCATATTGAATCTTTTACCATTAAGGATACTGAAAATAATGCGATTAGTGCAGCTCTGACTGAGGAAAATATAGTAATTACCTGGAGCAACCACATAACACTTCCTGAAACGGTTAAACCGGAAATCATTCTGGGTACCGAGGCTACTATCTCTCCGGCAACTGGTGCAGAGGTAGCTTTTAAAGACGGTACCGTTTATACCGTTACATCAAAAGCAGGTACTACAAAAAAATATACCCTAAAAATAGATTTCAGACAAAAAGAACCTCTAACATGGACTTCAACTCAGGAAGAGCCATTAGCCAAAGGTTTTATGGCAAAAATGACCAATCGTGGTACGAGCGATCCGGCGATCATCAATGATTTATGGATGAGTCTTAAAGATACCAGAGTTTACTTTGTATCTGCTGCCGATCAAAAAACAGAATACACAGCAGAAATCGTGTACTTAGGCAACGGCGAAACTGCGGCGCCTTTTCTAGAATATGGAGTGTATTACTTTCTTCCGGAAAATATGCCGTTGGGACTATATGATCTTCGTATTAAAAATGGAGCTTACACCCTTCAAAATGCCAGTGTAGAAAACAGATTTAAAATTGAGGTAACGGAACCTGACTATTTCAAAACAGAGAGATTTGGTTTTCCAACTACTAAACGTTTAGGAGAAACTCTTGAAGTGCGAGGCGGTTTATTAAATGAACTTACTGCAGTAGAAATTTACAATACCAGTAACACTGCTGTCACCTATCCTTTAGAAATTGTAAGTCTTTCTTCTTATAAAGCCATACTGAAAATTCCGGCCGGAGTTCCTGTTGGAGCATACAACAGAATGAGATTTAAAAGAGGTACCGCAACCTCAAATCTAAGTTATGCCGTAACTGTGCAATAGTTTTAAAGCTTTAATAATTGAAAATGCAAAAGCCTTTAGCTGCCCTGAGCGCTAAAGGCTTTTCTGACAATACTGTGATTTAGTTTTTTAAGACTGTCTCTTTAGATACAATGCGGCCGATTCGCTCATCGTAATTAAGGAAGCTCCCAAAATCACAATGTCTTTCAGAACCAGACGCCCTCTGCCTGACAAATAAGGAAAGCCATATTGCTCATCCGTTAAATGCGGCACCCAGCTTTCGGGTGTGGTTACTAAAAAAGATAATGTTCCTATAGTCAGTATAAAAACCAATATGCTTCCGATCAGACTTGCCAAAGGTGCCCATTGATGAATCGCTACCAGAACCCCTATTCCGATTAACAAAATTCCAAGACCATTGGCAAACCCATACGTATTATTGGAGATCTGCCATTCGTGGTTTTCGGTAACCAGCTCCCCTTCTTTATTGACAAATTCTTTGTACTCGGTGGGCTGATTGTAAAAGAAAGACATAAAGGGGCTGTTGGCTACAAAAGGTACGATTCCGTCTGCTTCGTAGGTAAAGAACTTAAGTCCGCCAATCCATAAAAAAACAATTACGATTCCGGCACGTACTGCTTTTTTTCCTAACTGATCTAAATTTGCAATTGTATTCAAAATGGTATTTTTCATTACTGTAATTTTTAAATTATTTATTTTTAAATAACACAGCAAAACTACCTTTCAAATGTTTGGCAAAGAATGGACGAAAAAGGATATTAACTAGACAAATCTGCCACAATTGAAATTCCGGTTGTTTTTCTAAAGGTTTGCGGAGAAATGTTTGTCCTTTTTTTAAAGACCCTGCTAAAATAGTATTCGTCCTGAAATTTCAAAGCAAAAGCAATTTCTTTTATGCTCATTCTAGTCAGGTGCAGGTATTTCTTAGCTTCAAGAATTTGTCGTTCCTGAATCATTTGCGTTGGAGTTTTATCGAAGCGTTTTCTGCATTGCTTGGTAAAATTATTAGAAGTCATCGCTAATAAGGACGCATAATCACTTGGTTTGTGAAGGGTCAGAAAATGTTCCTCCAAAAGTAGCCTAAACTGATCCATTTTTTCATCTTTTGGAAGTTCCTGCTTCTCGATGCTGTTCATTTTGATACTGCTCGATTTGGCTAAGAACAACTGAATATAAGCTCTCAATACAATCTCGGAAGGAGTTTCCTGCTTTAGTTCATCCGTAATCTGATCCATTAATTGTGCATATAATTGATGCTGGTCAACAGTTAATGGTATAGAAGGCTCTAAATATATATTATTAAAGAGTAAGCCATTACAAGCGACTTCATTCCTATGATATTCAATACAATAGAAGTCTCCATGAAATTGTAAAACACTATATTTAAGAGGTTTATTTTCTTTTATATAAATAGATTGTTGAGGTGTTGAGAACAAAAGAACCGGGCCTCTAAAATAAAAAGAGGCAAAATCAGCATGAAAAATTCCCTCGCCTTCACTAACGAATAAAACAGTATACTCGCTAAACTGAGCAGGTTTATTCAAAACAAAATGTTCTGATCGATCTGTTCCTAATAAAAATGTGCCCTGTTGGGAGAATACTTTATTCATTTCAATAATTTTAGTGCTTCTTTCTCTTTTTACAAAATTAAGAATGAATTCTGTTTTTATAACATCAAGCCTCTATAAAACCATCCTAAAAATGAATGGTGTCTTTCCGGAATGTTATCCTATCCTCAATTTTTAATATTTTCTTAAAATTTTAAGAATCCTTTATTTTGCAAATGCCTATATTTGGCCCATATCAAATAGAAGTTGTCTTTACAGATGACAAGCTACAATTCTTTACTGCATTCATGAAACCATTAAAGTTCATAGGTATTATTTTGCTGCTCTTACTCCCTTTTTTAAGTGGAGGAGAATCTGGTAAACATACTGCTGAACTTACGATTTGTCAGCTTCAGGAAAACTTCACCGCTTCAGAAGTACCTCAATTTTCGTCTTCCGCTTTGGTTAGTCCCAAAGATCTTGACATTCATTTCATTGTCAAAAAGAAGATCAAACACCGTGCTACAACTTCAGACAGCAGTACTTTAAAAACACCGTACTATACCAAATTAGTACCATTCAGAATTTTCAAAAATCGCTTAATTTATGGTATGGCAACTGTCTACCAGATTCAGCGTCATACCCATCTGCACCTGTACCAGTTATTCTAGGTCATAATCCGTTTCATTTTTATATTCCTCTTATGCAATGCACTTTCTGTGTTTTATTGTAAAGGGCAACTTTTGATATAAAAATATTCTATCCAAACGTTACTGCCCTCTAAAAGCAGTAGTCGTTACAATATCCCTTATTTAACATTTAAATTATTCACGACTCCCTGCAAATCAATGTTGGGGAGCACCTTCATTTATATACCCCTATTTAAAAATTCATTATGAACACTACAAAAAATCAATTCTTGTTAATTGTTTTATCTGTTTTATTTCTGAGCTCTTGTGGAGATAAAACCAAAAAAGAGACTTCGAAAATCAAAACACTGCCTGTCTACAAAGTCACCTTGCAGGACACCATCGTTTCTAACCGTTTTGTGGCTGATGTGCACGCCAAAAACAATGTAGAAATACATGTTCGCATTCCCGGATTACTGGATAAGGTTTATGTGAGCGAAGGACAAAAGGTACATAAAGGACAACTGCTCTTCAAAATCAGTGATGTCGAGCTGCAAATACAATTACTAAAAGCTCAGGCGGTATACAAAAGTACTATGGCAGACCTTAGAATTGCCACAGTCGAGCTTGAGCAGGCACAAACCCTGTTTAACAAGAAAGTAATTGCCGACAAAGAACTGGAACTTTCTAAAGCCAAATATGAAGCCGCTTCTGCCAAAGTTGCCCATGCAGTTGCCGAACGAAAAGCAATCAATCAGCAGATTAGTTTCACCACTATCAGAGCTCCATTTGACGGAACGATCGATCGTATCCCGTTCAAAGAAGGCAGTCTTGTAGAGAATGGTTCCCTACTAACAACGGTTTCTCAACTGGATGATATCTACGCTTATTTCTCGATCCCTGAAAACATCTATTTCCAAATGATGACCGACAAAAGCCTGAACAAACCCGGAGGCGACATTAAACTGGAATTACCAAATGGAGTCGTTTACAACCAAAAAGGCGAATTAAGAACTGCCGACGGTGAAATTGACCGACAAACAGGTTCTATTCAGTACAAAGCAAAATTTCATAATCCGCAAGGTTTTATCAAACACGGAACATCGGGAAAACTAATTATATCAGAACCTAAAAAGAATGTGATTTTAATTCCACAGAAAGCTGTTTTTTCGATTCAGGACAAACAGTTTGTATTTCTTGTCAACAAAGAAGGAATTGTAAAAATGACCAACATTAGTATTGGAAGTACGCTTGACGATGTGTTTATCCTCAACAAAGGATTAAAAAGCGATGACCTGATTGTACAAGAAGGAACTCAATCACTGCGGGACGGTGACAAAATTAACATCCAAAACGCAAGCTTATAGTTCCTTATTAATTAGTCTCAAAAAAATATAAAATGATAGAGTTATTTATCAAACGAAAAATACTATCGTTAATCATTTCGGTTATGATAGTACTCCTCGGTATACTGGCCTTGTTTCAGTTGCCTATAACACAATTTCCTGATATTGTTCCGCCATCTGTAACGGTAACGGCTAAATATACAGGAGCCAATGCCGAAGTTTCGGCCAATGCCGTCGCACTGCCCTTGGAACGCGCTATTAATGGTGTTCCCGGTATGACCTATATGTCAACGGTCACTTCAAACGACGGTCTGACGCTGATACAAGTCTTTTTTGAAGTCGGAACCGATCCGGATCTCGCAGCCGTAAACGTTCAAAACCGTGTGACTACTATACTCGATGAGTTGCCGGAAGAGGTAATTCGCGCCGGAGTAACGACCGAGAAAGAGGTGAACAGTATGCTGATGTATCTGAACATTACGAGTACAGATAAAACGCAGGACGAGCAATTTATCTTTAACTTCACCGATATCAACATTCTACAAGAACTGAAACGTATTGATGGTGTTGGAAGGGCTGAAATTATGGGACAAAAAGAATACTCAATGCGGGTATGGCTTGATCCTCAAAAAATGCTCTCTTATGCTATATCGGCAAATGAGGTAATTGCTTCTCTTCAAAAACAAAACATCTCTGCTGCACCCGGAAAAGTAGGTGAAGGTTCCGGACAATTGGACAATCAGCTTCAATATGTGATCAAATACGGAGGGAAATTCTACGAACCCAAACAGTATGAAGAAATTCCGATTCGTGCTAATTCAGATGGTACCATCCTAAAATTAAAAGACATCTCTAAGATCGAATTTGGATCGATGAGTTACGGAATGGTTTCTAAAACCGATGGTAAACCTTCGGCTTCTATCATGCTAAAACAACGTCCGGGTTCAAATGCTTCTGAAGTAATTGCCAGCGTAAAAGAAAAGATGGCCGAACTTCAAAAGACTTCCTTCCCTCCCGGAATGGATTACAATATTGCGTACGATGTATCGCGCTTTCTGGACGCATCGATCGATGAGGTTTTAAAAACACTTATCGAAGCCTTTATTCTGGTAGCTTTTGTGGTTTTCATTTTCCTGCAAGACTGGCGCTCTACTTTAATACCGGTTTTAGCCGTACCTGTAGCGCTTATTGGTTCGTTTGCTTTCATGTCGATGATGGGCTTTTCGATCAACCTGCTAACCTTATTTGCTTTAGTTCTATCGATCGGGATTGTGGTCGACAACGCCATTGTAGTAGTCGAAGCCGTCCATGTTAAAATTTCCGAAGAACATATGGCACCTCTGCCGGCAACAATAAGTGCCATGAAAGAAATTACAGGTGCTGTTATTGCCATAACCATAGTAATGAGTGCCGTGTTTATTCCTGTTGCCTTTCTTAGCGGTCCAGTTGGAGTTTTCTACAGACAGTTCTCTTTAACCATGGCGATTAGTATTGTAATCTCAGGAATCAACGCACTTACTTTAACTCCTGCACTCTGTGCTATTTTGCTTAAACCGCATAATCCGGACGAAAAGAAAACCTCTCTACTGAATCGTTTCTTCGACGGTTTTAATAAATGGTTTGATAATGTAACTGCAGGTTATATCAGAATACTGGCCAAATTTGCAGACCGAACTACTGTTACAGCTGGATTATTGGTTTTATTCTGTCTGCTTACCTGGGGAACCAGCAAATTTGTTCCGGGTGGTTTTATTCCTTCTGAAGATCAAGGGATGGTTTATGTAAGTGTGACTACACCTCAGGGCGCCACTGTAGAACGTACTGAAAAAGTACTGGATGAGGTTACCCGATTAGCCAAAGAAATTAAAGGTGTCGACAACGTGACCACTCTTGCCGGATACAGTATTGTAACCGAAATTGCAGGAGCTTCTTACGGAATGGGTATGATCAATTTGAAAGACTGGAACGATCGCGATATCTCAGTAAACGAATTCATCACCAAACTGGGAGAGAAAACAAAGAACATTTCTGATGCTCAGATTGAGATTTTTGCACCGCCAACGGTACCCGGTTTTGGAAATACAAGCGGGTTTGAACTTCGCTTACTCGACAAATCGGGCGGAACGATTACTAATACCGACGCCGTAACCAAAAATTTTATCAAGGAACTCAATGCTTCGCCAGAAATACAAAACTCTTTTACCAGTTTTGATGCTACTTTCCCACAGTATTTGATTCATATTGATTACGATCAGGCAGCTAAAAAAGGAGTTTCTGTAGACAATGCGATGTCGACTCTGCAAACGATGCTGGGTTCTTTTTATGCGACTAATTTTATTCGTTTCTCACAAATGTATAAAGTAATGGTTCAGGCCAGTCCTCAATTTAGGAAGAATCCCGAAAGTATTCTGGATATGTACCTTAAGAATGATGCCGGCGAAATGGTTCCGTTCTCCACCTTCATCAAACTCGAACGTGTGTACGGTCCCGAAGTTTTAACACGATACAACATGTACATGTCGGCTATGATCAACGGAGAACCTGCTGACGGATACAGCTCCGGTGAGGCAATTGCCGCTGTAGAGAAAATCGCTGCCGAAAAACTTCCGGGCAGGTTTGAACTGGAATGGTCGGGTATGACACGTGAAGAAATCCTGTCGGGGAATCAGACGATTTACATTTTTGCTTTATGCATACTGTTTGTCTATTTACTTCTTGCTGCCCAATACGAAAGTTTACTGCTTCCGTTTCCGGTACTTTTAAGTTTGCCTGTAGGGGTGTTCGGATCGTACCTCGCGCTGTTAATGGTTGGACTCGACAATAACATTTATGCCCAGGTAGCACTCGTCATGCTGATCGGGTTGCTCGCCAAAAATGCCATTCTGATTGTAGAGTTTGCGATGGCGCAGAACAAAATCGGACGGGACATTACGGAGGCTGCCATCGAAGGAGCCCGACTGCGTTTCCGACCTATTTTAATGACTTCTTTTGCTTTTATTTCAGGACTGATTCCTTTATGTATCGCCTCGGGTGCGGGAGCCGTTGGTAACCGTTCGATTGGTACGGCAGCTGCCGGAGGAATGTTCATCGGAACGGTGTTTGGACTTGTTATCATACCGGGTCTTTATATACTGTTTGCCAAATTTGAAAAAGCACTGAAAAAATAAATACAATAATGAAAAAATCACTAAATCAACATAAAGCAGTTATTGATCAAAACTATAAGTTTAAGTCATTTTCACTCTTACTGGTAGCCGGAATTCTGTTATTGACAGCTTGTTCTGCTCCAAAAGTTAATGATAATCTGGCTGCTAAAACACTGCCCAAAAATTTCGATGTTACTTCAAAAAAAGCTGCTGACAGCGGAACAACTTTTGTTCCGCTGCAAACAGCCACTTATTTTAAGGATGAAAAACTAGAACAATTATTAGACAAAGCGATGGCTCAGAATCCGGATTATTTAATCATGGAACAGCGTATTCTAATAGCTAACTCGCATCTGAAAGCAGCTAAACTGGCTTTATTGCCTTCATTGGATTTTCAGGCCGATGCTTCGGGAACTCGTTATGGAAAATACACCATGGAGGGTGTTGGAAACTTTGACACTAATTTGTCTCAAAACATATCCGACAGACAACGAATTGCAACGGGTACTACCCCAAACTTTTTTCTGGGAGGAAAAGTATCCTGGGAAGCTGATATATGGGGAAAGCTAAGCAATAGGAAGAAAGCCGCACGTGACCGATATTTTGCCTCTCAACAAGGAATGCAATTGCTGAAGACTAAATTGTTAGGCGATATTGCAGAGCTGTACTACGAATTGGTAGCCTTAGACAAACAAGCACTAATTTACAAGCGAAACCTTGATACACAACAGCATGCATTGGATATCGTTTCGGCACAGCGATCTGTCGGAAAAGCCACAGAACTTGCCGTACAGCAATTCAATGCGCAAAACAACAATATATTGGCTGAAGCAGAACAATTAAATCTTAAAATCGATCAGGCAGAAAAGGCACTACTTACGCTGCTTGGAGAATACGGCGGGAAAATTGAAAGAAACACTGATTTTTCATCGGGTTATCTTAAAGTCTTAAATCAAAAAATAAGTGTAGACTCTATCATACATAAAAGACCCGATGTATCGGAAGCTTACTTTGAATTGAGGGCTACAAATGCAGATGCTAAAGCGGCTCGCGCAGCCTTCTTTCCAACTCTAAATTTAGGTGGATACGTAGGAATGAACTCTTTTTCTTTGAGTACTTTTTTTGACAGCGGTTCGTTTGCCTGGCAATTATTAGGCGGAATCACTGCTCCGATATTCAATAAAGGACAAATCAAACAGGAGTTTTTTACTGCCAACCGAAGACAGGAAATTTCTTTTCTACAATATCAAAACACCATTACAACCGCTTATAACGAACTAAGTGCTTTACTGCACCGAACTGAAGCTTTTGAAAATGTGCTGAAATATAAATCTAAAGAGATTGAACATCTTGAAATTGCTGTAAATGTTTCCAATGATTTGTATCTGAGTGGTTACGCCAATTATCTTGAAATCATCAATGCACAAAAAAACAAATTGCAGGCCGAACTTGATTTTGTAGAGATTCAGTTGAAAAATGCAAATGCACAGATCTTACTTTACAAAGCTTTAGGAGGCGGGATGTGATAAACATTCTGTTTCAGGTTTCAACTTGAAACTTGAAACCTGAAACTTAGACTTTGGACAAGCTTTTCTAAGATAAAGAACCCCGTTTCTATACCGAAACGGGGTTCTTGTTTTTTATGCATTATTTATCGTTTACTGTAAAAGTATTATTTGTAAAACGAGATTGTATCTGTTAGGTTTTCTCTGTGTATAAAAGCTGTAATAAACTCCTGAACTTCGTTGGTACTTTCAGATCGTGTTTCAAAAGAGTTAATATGAAATTCATCATCCTGATCCAGAATGTGTATGATTTCTGTATACCCTTTAGAAATTAAACTTCCTTTAAGTTTTATAATGTTCAACTGTTGGCGACCATCTAATTCCTTGCGAACTTTTAGTTTTATAGCTTTTTCCATAATAGATGTTTTAAAATGACAAACCTTTAACCTCTACTCAAATTTAAATATTATTCTTTTGAATGCTTGTTAAAAAAATAAACATAAGCTATTATTTATCAACAAACTATAAACAATTGATTAACAAGTTGCCACAGTCCTGATTACCGGAGATAAAAAAATCGTTCGTCGAAAACTATTTCTACTACACTTTTTGTTTTTTTGAAAGTTAAACGCCTAAATTTCAATGATAAAATCTGTCTTTTTACATTTTATAATTATTTAAAAACTCGAAAACGCCCCATTACAGCCTATTTTAACGCTTTATACAAGATCTCAACCGGATGTTGTGCTTTTCTACCCGTACCATCAGCAATCTGATGCCTGCAGCTGGTACCTGAGGCAGAGATTAGAGTAGCTTCTTCTTCAGAACGAATGGTTGGAAACAAAACCAACTCGCCAATTTTCATCGACAACTCATAATGTTCTTTTTCATAGCCAAAAGACCCAGCCATACCACAGCAACCACTCGGAATGTTTAGAACCGTATAATTTTCGGGCAAAGCCAGTATTTTTTTAAGAGGCACCAATGACGATAAGGCTTTTTGAAAACAATGTCCGTGCATGCGTATACGTTCCTGCCTATCGGTAAAATTACTTGAAGAAATCCTGCCTTCCTCCAGCTCTTTTGCCAAAAATTCCTCGATCAGGAAAGCTTTTGCAGCATAGTTTTTTGCTTTCACTTTTAACTCTCCTCGACATAAATCGGGATATTCGTCCCGAAAAGTTAAGATCGCCGAGGGTTCAATTCCGATCAGAATACCATCCTGTGGAATCGCCTGCTCAAAATCTCTAATGTTTTGTTCGGCAATTTCACGGGCCTCTTTCAGCATTCCTTTCGAAAGATAGGTTCTGCCACTAATCCCAATTTTTGGAATTTCGACCTGATACCCCAAACGATTCAGTAATTGTACCGCGGTCTGCCCTATTTCGACATCATAATAATTTAAAAATTCATCATTGTACAGGTATACTTTTCCGTTACTAAAATCCCCCTTTTGACGATACGTTTTCATCCACTTGGCGAAAGTAATCTTATGCATCAAAGGCAATTTTCGTTCTGTAGCAAATCCTGTTGTTTTTTTAACCACATTCCCCAAAGCTCCTTTTGTGGATAAATTATACATCCACGGAATCGCGGCAAACCATTTGTTTATTTTGGGAGTATTCCCGATAAGTCTGGAACGAAATTTCACTCCATTTTTATCGTGATATTGTTGTAACGTTTCGGCCTTTAATTTGGCCATATCCACATTCGAAGGACATTCTGATTTACAGCCTTTACAGCTCAAACACAAATCCAAAACGGCAACAAGATTGTCATCATCAAACTTGTTAGCCTGGGTAGAGTTGGTTATCGTCTCTCTCAGCATGTTTGCTCTGGCGCGCGTGGTATGTTTTTCGTCCCGTGTGGCCATATAACTCGGACACATGGTACCACCGCTTTTCTCAGTTTTTCGGCAATCTCCGGATCCGTTACACATCTCAGCAGCACGCAAAATTCCATTGTGTTCCGAAAAATCAAAATAGGTTTCCGGCATCGGGGTATCCTGTCCGGCAGTATATCTTAAATTTGTATCCATCGGTGGTGTATTCACAATTTTACCGGGATTGAAAATACCCCAAGGATCCCAGGTTTCCTTAATCTGAACAAACAATTGATAGATTTCCTCGCCTAACATCAGCGGAATAAATTCCCCTCTAAGTCTTCCATCTCCATGTTCACCGCTTAAAGAGCCTTTGTATTTTTTAACCAAATGTGCAATGTCTGTCGCAATAGTTCTGAAAAGCACCGTCCCTTCTTCCGTTTTTAAATCAATAATCGGACGAAGATGCAATTCTCCTGTTGCCGCGTGTGCATAGTGCACACAATTTAGATTTCGTTTTTTTAAAATAGCATTAAAATCTTCTATAAAATCCGGTAAATCATTTACATCTACTGCTGTATCTTCAATTACGGCAACCGCTTTGGCATCACCGGGAATATTAGACAGCAAACCTAGTCCTGCCTTACGCAAAGCCCAAACTTTATTGGTATCCTCACCATAAACAACTGGGAAATGATACCCTAAATTTTTAGAACGAAACAAAGCTTCCATTTCTTTGGCAATGGTCTCAATTTCTTCAGGAGAATCTCTTAAAAATTCAACGGCTAAAATTGCCTGAGGATCTCCCTTTACAAAAAAACGATTCTTACTTTGTTCAATATTTTCTTTTGTACATTCCAGAATATAATGATCGATTAATTCCACACTGTCCGGTTGAAATTTTAAAGCCTCAATATTGGCTTTAAGTGATTCATTAATACTTTCAAAATGAATGCACACCAATGCAGAATAAGGTTTTAACGCGTCGACCAAATTCAATTTTATAGCAGTCGAAAAGAACAAAGTTCCTTCTGATCCTGCTATCAGCTTGCAGAAGTTGAATTGCTCTTCTGAATCTTTAAAAGGCATTGTATCAGCCAGTAAATCTAAAGCATAGCCGGTGTTTCTTCTTGGAATTGATTTTTTAGGAAAATGATCTTCAAACAAAATTTGGTTTGATGCTGACGATAGTATTTCTTTGACCTGAACATAAATGGCCTGTTCCAAAGAGCTTACTACATTAATTCCGTTGCACTTATCTTCAAATTCAGCATTGGTTAACGCGCCAAATGTGACTTCGTTACCATCGGCCAAAAAGCCTTTGATTTCAAGCACGTGTTCGCGGGTCGATCCATAAATAACGGATCTCGCACCGCAGGCATTGTTGCCCACCATTCCGCCAATCATACAGCGATTGCTCGTCGAAGTTTCAGGTCCGAAAAACAACTTATAGGGTTTCAAATGAAGGTTTAGTTCGTCACGTATAACTCCGGGCTCGACCCATGCCGTTTTAGAGGCCTCATCTACCGATATAATTCTGGTAAACTCTTGTGAAATATCTACTATGATTCCGTTCCCAACAACCTGTCCCGCCAACGATGTTCCGGCAGCACGCGGAATTACACTGCTTTTATGCTCTCTCGCAAAAGCAATGATCTTCTGAATATCTTCCTTTGTTTTTGGAATGGCAACTGCGAGCGGCATTTCTTTATAGGCACTCGCATCAGTTGCATAAAGCAAGCGCATCGTATGATCGTAGAATAATTTACCTTCTAATTGTTTTTCGAGACTTTCAAGAGGAACGGTAGCCTCAGAAAGAATAGTATGGTTATTCATTTTAATACTTTATTATATACAGCTTCCTTTATCCAAACTAAGAATAAAAGTGCTTTTTTGGACTAACTATGGATGATTATTTTCTCGCAAAGACGCGGAGTCGCAAAGAAATTCTCTAAAAACTTTGCTGCTTTGCGACTTTGCGAGATTTTCTTTTACAATTCACTTAAAGCAATATCTAATAATCGCACCATTTCATCAGCGTTTTGTTTATTGAATGTCATAGGAGGTTTTATTTTCAAAACATTGTGTAAAGGACCGTCTGTGCTTAATAAATAGCCGTGGGCTTTCATCTTTTCTACTACAATATCTATTTCGGGAACAGCAGGTTCCATGGTTGATCTGTCTTTTACCATTTCGGCACCAATAAACAGACCATGTCCGCGAACATCACTAATAATTGGATACTTCGCCATTAACTTTCTAAGACCATCCATTAAATGATTTCCCGTTTCCAGAGCATGCTGTTGCATTTCTTCTTCCTGAATCACATCCAATACGGCCAAACCAGTAGTCATCGATACGGGATTACCTCCAAAGGTGTTAAAATACTCCATTCCATTGTTGAAGGCATCGGCAATTTCTTCCGTTACAATCACCGCAGCCAGAGGATGTCCGTTACCAATTGGTTTTCCTAATACCACGATATCCGGAACTACATTTTGTAATTCGAAGCCCCAAAAGTGGTCTCCGATTCGTCCAAAGCCAACCTGAACTTCATCAGCAATACAAACTCCTCCGGCAGCTCTGACATAATCATACGCTGTTTTTAAATAATTTTCCGGTAACGGAATCTGACCTCCTACTCCCAATAAAGTTTCACAGATGAATACCGCAGGAGCATTGTTCTCTTTCTGTAAATCTTCTATAATTCTTTGTACATCGGCAGCATATTTTTCTCCCGCATTGGTATCACCATATTTATAAGGGCCGCGATACAAATCAGGATTAATCGCTTTGTGTATCCAAGGCATCTGACCAAATCCTCCTTTACTGTCAAATTTATACGGACTCATTTCCATTGCAACGGTAGAAGTTCCGTGATAAGCATGATCCAATACAATAATATCTTTTTGTTTGGTAAAATGACGGCTCATTCGAATCGCCAGATCATTGGCCTCACTCCCCGAATTCACAAAGTAACAAACGCTCAACTTTGAAGGTAAGGTTGCTGTAAGTTTTTCGGCATAAGCTGTTATAGCGTCATTTAAATATCGGGTATTGGTATTTAAAGTGGCAATCTGTTTCTGCATTTTTCGAACCACGACCGGATGACAATGTCCCACATGCGAAGGATTATTGACACAATCTACAAAGGTTCTTCCCTTATCATCGTACAAATATTGCAAAGCACCCTTTACAATTTTTAACTTATCCTGATAACCAATACTTAAATTACGTCCTATTTTCTTTTTTCGAACTTCCAATAAATCACTGTAATCGTCAGTAGTAATTACGCCTTCAAAACCGCAGGCTTTTCTAAAAGCATCCTGCGCTTTGATTGGATTAATCTGAATCAGCTTAAACAATAAATTCCATGCCGGTTTTTCGGTTATAAAATGATGTTCGTTGTTGCTGTCTAATGAGGCATTGTAAGCGGATTGTGTTACACTGATACAAAGTCTTCCGGCAATCAGATAATACAATACATCCAATTCCTGCTCGGTTAAAGCATACGATTTATGGTATCCTTCAACGATCAATGCTGCAACGGCCAGCGGATCTTCTTCGTCCAGCATGGCATACGTACAGGCTATCGCTAAATTGTTGATTAAAGCGGTATACACCATATCTCCAAAATCGATTAAACCGCTAACACGATTGTGCTGTACCAGTACATTATAATCATTGGCATCGTTATGTACATAAGCATGACGCAAGCGATGCAATTGAGGCAAGACTTCAGTATCAAACTGCAAGAGGAAATAGCCCGCAATACGCCTTTTTTCGTGATTTAGAATGTATTTTAAATTGTCCGCTGCTTCACTCGCACGACTAATGTCCCAAGTATAATTGCGATGCATGGCAGGATGTGAGAAATCCTGTAAAGCATGATCCATCTTTCCTAAAAAACTTCCCAGGTCATATTGCAATTCTTTTGTTTTAGCTTTTTCATCCACCCAAAAAACACCTTCTAAAAAGTTCAGTATTCTGATATAGTACGTTTGGGAATTACCAACAATTTTAGTCAGTTCTTCTCCATGTTTATTGATACTGAAATGCTGAAAACAATTTGAAACAGGACTCTTTTTTAGATGCTGAATGATATTGATCTGCGCTTCTAAAAAAGGAAAAGGGTGACTTTCGTTTGAAACTTTTAGAATGTACTTTTCATTCTTCTCATTTGATAAAAGAAAGTTCAGTTCATCATATCCATTTAATGCTTTTACGGTAACGGTTAATCCGTAATGTTCTTTTACTAAATCCTGAATAGTTGCTTCTGAAAAAATCATTGATACTATATTAAAATTGTTTTTTATTTTTTTGCCGCGAATTTCACAAATTAACGCGAATTATATTTTGTTTGTTTTCCCAATCTGACAAACCTTTTTTCGCCACGACCCGAGCGATAGCGGAGGGACGAAGTAATTCACGAATTACTCGATATATGTTGTTTAAAAAATTCGTGAATTCGTGGCAGACTTTTACTTTATTTCCAAATAATCGCCTGAGCCGGTTGTAAAGGATTTTGCCCTACCAAAATTTTGCTTCCTTCAGGAATTGCTAACTGTATCGGCTCATTGGTATAATTTACTCCTGTGTAAAACCCGTCTCTCCATTCTACAAAAACCCCTTTTGGCAAATCTTCGATAGCAACTTTGGAACGTTCATAAACCGATCTCACCACTTGTCTTTCCAGATCACCGTCTTTACTTTCTGCTCCTACATACGTAACCGTTCCTTTCCCCAGTTTTCTCGTAATTGCTGCTGCTTTTCCCTTATAAAACTGATCGGCATACGTTGCTAAAACTTCTGTTCCTGGTTTCGGACTTAAAACATCTGCCCAGGTATTCCATTTATAGGTATTGTTTCCGGAACTTATCGTTCCATTTACATCCGCCACAAGCATATCAAAAAAGTCAACATCAGCACCAATTAACGGAACGATTGGCGCACTCCATTTGGCCTCAAAGAAATGCCCGTTTTTATCTTTCTGACCGGTACGGCATGACAAAATCAGGTTACCACCATTTTCTACATATTTCGTCCATTTGTCTACCAATTTCTGATCGATCAGCTGATAAGCCGGTGCTACAATAAAGGGATAGGCCGAAAAATCATCTTCTTCTGTAATAAAATCCATTGGTGCGCCAGTCGATTTTACTGCTGAAGTATAGGTATTTCGATGTCTCCACGTACTCCAGAACTCCGTTTGTTTTTGGTTCTCCAAATCCCACAGATTTTCATGACTCCATAAAAATCCTGTTTTTCTTTTGGCAAGATCAGCAGGAAGTACTGCTTTCGGATTGTACTCTTTTCGAAGCAGTTTCATATCTTCGATTGACTGTACAAACTCTTTTCCTCCCGTAGTCAAGGTTACACCATCAGTACCTACGATTCCGTCATGGTACATCTCACTGCTTCCCAGTGGATGTCTGTATCGATAAGTGCAGGTGAAAGAGCAGCCTCCTCCAAAAGCTTGTGAGATCCACATATGAACAGTTCCCGGAAGCAATTGCGGATTGATACTCGCCCAGTTCACTTGTCCCGGCTGCATTTCCATAACTCCGGTAACTCCGTTAATCGATCTGTAATAATCATTGGCTTCGGATATTTTATTCGGGTGCCCCATTCTAAAATTCTGACCTCCTAATTGATTCCTGCCGCTAACCGGATACATCGTATAAGTAGCAAAATCCATCTTATCAGTTCTTCTTGGGTCTGCACCATAAACTACATTCGTATAATTGGTCGTAATCCATTGTCTTGGATCAACATATTTTCGAAGTGTTTCTGCCTGTAAATTCAAATATTCGGCTTGTGAATCTGCCGTGAATCTTTTGAAATCTAATATGGCATGCGGACTCAATTTGTCTTCAAAATAAATCTCAGCATTTGGAATGGCAATCTGTTCGAAGTTGTTATAGCGAATGCTCCAAAAACTTCCCAGCCATTCGGCATTCAATTTTTCGATTGTACCGTACTTTGCCTTTAACCATTTTTGAAATCCTTTTTGTGCAGATGGACTAAAATCATCCGGAGCTCCCGGCTCGTTATCCACTTGCCAGCCCATAATGTTTTTATTCTTTCCGTATCTTTTCCCAAGTTCAGTCACTATCTTTTCGACAAAGGCTCTGTACTTTTCATTTGAAACCGATTGATTGGCTCTGTTTCCATGCTCTCTACGGCGTCCGCTTGCATCTACCAGATAAATTTCAGGGTACTTTTCCCCCATCCATGCCGGCGGAGTTGGTGTTGGGGTGCAAAGAATCACTTTTAAACCTTCTTTTTCGGCGATTGCCAAAGCGTCATCCAGCCATTTAAAATCATACTTGCCTTCTTCCGGTTCCATATACGTCCACGCAAATTCGGCAAAATGTGTAAACTCAAATCCCAGTTTTTTGATGTTTTTTAAATCGCGTTCCCATTGCTCTCTAGGCCATTGTTCCGGATAATAATAAACACCGATCTGCATCAAATCAGGCTTTGAGAAAAAACGCTGTGGATCTTTTTTTTCTGTCGCTGTAGTTTTTTTCGTTTGAGCAAAAACAGGTACCGAATGGCAATTTGCAATAAGCAATCCTGTTGCTACTATTTTTGTGAATGATATTTTTTGGTTGAACATACTTTGTACTGTTGTTGTGTTAATCAAATTTAGATAGTTTTTCTTAACTCGCTTCACTATTTATCTTCTAAAAGCAGCATTAAATAATGAGAAGCCGACCAGCTAAAGTTGTAGGCTTCTAGTCCTTTTCCTGTAATGGGCTGATAATTTTCTCTGATAGAAGTTCCTTTGTCTAAAACTCCTTCGGCATTGTAAATTAATTTATGAGCCAGTTCGTTTGCTTCTTTCACATAGCCGTACTTTTCCAGTCCGTTTATACCAAAATAACTTTGATCAAGCCAGACCGGTCCTCTCCAATACCCATTGTCCGGTTTGAACTTTGGATGATTGGCTGCCAGTGTCGGTAAAGGAACAAAAGTGTTCAAACTCGCCGTATCAAGCATGTTTTGTTTGGCTAACTGAGCTTGCTCAGCAGTAGCAACTTCTGCCCAAACAGGCAAATATCCTTCACAACCCATTGCTTTTATCAGCGTTTTACCATCGATAGTCGTATCGTAAAACCAACCTGTAGCAGCATCCCAAAACTGATTTTGAATTTTAACTTTCAAAGCAGTACTTTCTTCCTTCCATTTTTTCGATTCTTCAGTTAGTTTTAAAACTTCTGCCATCTTCTGCAAATAATTTTTCTCGGCATATAAAAAGGAATTTAAATCTACACTTTCCTGATCTAACGAAAAGGCTTTTTCACCGTTTTTTAGAATTTTACTGTCGTCAAAACGAACGGCATTATCCATTCCGCTCTCCCATTTGGCAGCAATCACAGTCCCGTCTGTAGAACCAAATTCACACAAACCATCCTGATCGTGATCGCGTTCTTTGTACCACCAATTGTGATATAATTTTAGCTTCGGATAGAACTCTTTTATGAAATTAATGTCTTTTGATTTTTCATAAATTTTCCAGATGGCCCAGGCTGCAAGCGGTGCTTTAGTATTTCGGTAATTGTTTTCTTCCAGAAGATTATTTCTGTAAATACAATCCGGAATAAATCCGTTTGGCTCCTGATAATCAAACAAAGCACGCATCTGATCTTTTGCCAAGGCTGGATTATAATTGGCAACCGCAACGGCGTGTTTCCAGCTGTCCCAGGCCCAGAAACCATGAAACCATTCGTAATTGTAGCTTGGAAAAAGTCCACCGTGTTTCAAACCTTCAGCAGCAATTCGAGTATTGTTTTGTAAAGTCAATAACAGTTTAGCAATCAAATTAGAGTAAACGGCTTCTTTGTAAATATTTTTCTTTCTGGCAATTAATTGCACCAGTTGATTTTCTTTTTCTTTTTGTGTGTTGTTTAGTAAGGTATTGAATGCCGTTTTAGCAATGTTTTCATTTTCGGTTTTCCAGGAATACTGAGAAAAAATGAAGGTTTGAGAAACCACTATTTCCTTAGTTTCATTTGGTTTTAGAACCAGTTTCTCTGTCTGAGCTTTATAACCCTGATTTGTAATTTCAATTTCAGGAGTGCTATTCAAAAACTGAATGTACCCTGTTGCTGTACTTTTAGCCGAAACAATTTTTAAAGTTTTGTCTTCTTTTGAAAGTTTTAAATCATTTAAAAAAAGTGTTGAGTGGTAGGACGGAAAAAGGGTTACTGTTTTTCCTGATGTGTTGGTAATACTTGTTTTTTGTAAAGCCGAATGACCGGACAAATAAACCAACTGCTGTTTTATCGTTAACTTTTCATTTTTAAATGACTGTTCCAAATGACTGTTGTAGCTGTTCTGGTTCACCAGCGTATTTTTCCATTGAATGGCTTCTTTTTTGTTTTCATCCGTAAGCTCTAAAGAAACAAACGAAGGACTTAACCAGACACCATTTTGTTCTGTCATTAAAAAAGGCCCGGAAAATCCGGCCTGCACTACTGATGGTTCTAAAAATCCAAATCCAAACCAAGCCCCTTTATCTGAAAACGCCAGTGATTTTCGATCTGTCGCATTTAGGGGGTTCCCTTTATAGTTTATGCTATTTTGGGCCGCTTCTAAATTGGGATATTTCTTTTGAGACCAGCCTGATTGAACTATAAAAAAGGACGCAAGAATAAAAAGTATTTCCTTTTTTCTCATGTTATTTTGTTTTATGATGTGTTATTATGGATAAAATAATTTAGGAATGTCTTTAAATGCAAACCAAGAATGTTTTTTTGCCACTCATTTTACAGATTCACACTGATTTAATATGCAATTATCAAAAAATCTATAAAAATCTTTCTAATCTTTGGCTAATTTAATCATCTTGGCATTAGTCACTGATAGTCATCTAAAAAATCAGTAAAAACAATTACTTTATTACTTATCAGATAAAAAGAATAGCCCGAAAATTAGGCTATTCTTTTTAAAGTTATATCAATTTCATTTCTATTTTAATCCAATATTTTCATATTATATCGGTATTAAAATCAATTCATTGAATTAATTTGTTTGCAATTCCATTAATGGAATTGGGTAAAAATTGTTTTTTGCTGCATCAAAACCGCTACGTCCTACTGCATCAAGTGCTGCTTTCGTTTTTCCCCAACGACGTAAATCATAAAAACGGTAGTTTTCTAACGGGAACTCTATGATTCTTTCGTGTTCAATCTGAGCTTTAACAGCTGCTGCAGTTGTTCCGGTCATCGCTGGCATATCAGCTCTTTCACGAACTTTATTGATATACGGAATAGCTTCTCCGGTACGCCCTAACTCATTCAGTGCCTCAGCCTGCATCAACAGTACATTCGCATATCGCATCAAAGGAATGTTGATTGCCGTAAACTCCTGATTCATTTTGTCCTGAGTACTTGGAATGTATCTGCGGTATACCGGTTTGTCCTTCCCTTCAAACTTTTCATCATAAGTAGTACCTAATACCAAAGGATTATTGGCATCATTAAAATAAGGATCTTTAAAGAAAATAGTACTGTAAAAACGCGTATCATAATTTCCTGTCGTCGCAATTTTTCCTTCTTTTTTGAATTCGTTTACCAACATAGGGCTTGGCAAAATTTCGTCCCATCCGCCAAGTTCTCCCGCTGCCATCCAATAGTGAAGCGCATTACGGTAGAAAGCACCATTAGCGGTAGTTTCAGAAAATTGCAATTCAAAAATAGACTCTTTACTGTTTTTTACGGTGCCGTCAAACATAGAAACATAATCTTTAATTAACTCGTACCCCTGAACTTTATTCAATGCCGTAAGCGCTTCGTTTAAAAAAGCTTGCTTTTGAGCAGTTTCTTCATAAGCTCTGGTTAAATATGCAAATCCAAGGTAGCTGTTGGCTGCTCCGCTTGTCGCACGTCCTGTTTTATCAGAAGTTTGCTTCGCAGGAAGTATGTCTGCCACCGCTTTAAATTCTTTTGTGATAAAATCCCAGGCCTCCGGTCTTGTCGATAACGGAACATTTAAATCGCTTTCTTTGGTTACGTATTTATCTCTAACATAAATTTTATCCCAGTTCAAAAGCAATTTCATGTGGTAATAAGCACGTAAGAAACGAGCTTCCGCCTCAATTTGTTTACGGTCAGCATCTGTTATGGCAGAAGCCGGAACCTTTGGTAATTTATCAATCACCTGATTGGCATTACTGATCCCTCTGTAATTAATTTTCCAATAACTGGTAAACTGACTATTCCCGTTCGTATAAGTAAAAGTCGAAAGTTCCACCCAGTTTTGGTAGTTCAAAGCATCGCTTCCCATTTCGTTGATGTCTTCACGATAGGCTTCTACCGGCCATTTTATTTCGGCAAAAGACCATTCGTTGGTAGCGCATTCAAGCTGTCCATAAGTTGCCGCCAAAGCAGATTCGGCATCGGCTTTATTTCTCCAGAAATTCTCTGAGGTCAATTGGTCCGGAGATTGCTGCTCCAGATAATCACTACAGCTTGTTATAGTCAGCAAACCTATAGTGGAAAATAATAAAAATATCTTTTTCATGATGATGTCTTTTATAAAATAGAATTAAAATATATACTGAATACCCGACACAAACGATCTTGTAAATGGATACACAAAACGATCAATACCGGTATTAAGTACAGAACTACGCGAAAACTCAGGATCAATACCTGAATAATTGGTGATCGTAAATAAATTCTCTGCACTAACATAAATTCTAAGCTTGTCTATTTTTGCTTTGCCTAACATTTTGCTTGGTATCGTATATCCAAACTGCAATTGACGCATTCTTATAAAATTTCCACTTTCCAGAAAACGATCTGACTCACGACTGTTTCCGTTAGGATCCTGTAATACTGCTCTTGGAATATCACTACGGTTATCCGGTGTCCATGAATTTAATGTCGAAGCCAGCATATTAGTTCCTGAACTCATAGACTCATAAAAATAACGGTTTCCGTTGTATAATTTATTCCCCCAGCCGCTTCCAATCAATGCTGAAAAATCAAATCCTTTGTAGCTGGCTCCCAAAGTAAGGTTAACCTCAACTTTTGGCAATCCTGTTCCGGAGTAAGCTTTATCGTTATCGTCAATAACTCCGTCTCCGTTTATATCTTTAAAACGAATATCACCCGGCTTTGCATTTGGCTGTAATAAAACACCATTTTTATTGTGAGCATTTACCTCTTCAACCGATTGAAAAATACCATCTGTTTTGTACAAATAGAATCCACTAATTGGACTTCCTACACGTGCCTGAGTTGGAAAATGTTCGGCATTGAATTTTAATCCTTCTCCATAAATAGTTTGTCCCTCGTTTGCTAAGGCTACTACTTTATTTTTAAGAGTTGTAAAATTTAAACCTGCATTGTATTTAAATTCATCAACCTGATCACGATAATTTACTTCAAATTCAAAACCGCTGTTGCTAATCTTACCTACGTTAAGAATCGGATCATCAACTCCGGCAGATGGAGCCAGTTTTTTTGTAATTAATAAATTGTCCGTCACATTGTGATAGTAGTTCATCGAACCGCTGATTTTTCCTTTCAAAAGAGTATAATCAATACCAATGTTTTTAGAATCTGTAGTTTCCCACTGTAAATTTCTATTTTCTAATGCTAGCGCAATACTTCCCGGCCAGGGATTACTTCCAACTCCCTGTACATAACCTGAACCTAAAGAATTTCCTGTGTTAATTAAAGTATTAGCAGAATAGTATCCTAAAGCAGCTTCGTTACCCAATTGTCCCCAGCTCGCACGTAGTTTTAAAGTAGAGATAAAAATATCTTTCGGGAAAAAATCTTCCTGCTCGATTTTCCATCCTAAGGCGATAGACGGGAAAGTTCCCCAACGGCTGTCTGCACCAAACTTAGAAGAACCGTCTCTTCTAACGGTCATTTGCAATAAATAACGATCATTATAAGAATAGTTTAACCTTCCGAAGAAAGAAACACGATTGTATTGAAACTTTGAACCGTCTGCAGTATAAGTCCCTCCTCTTCCGGCTCCGATAGTTTCAAAACCAGGATCAAGAAATCCTGACGGACGGTCGATAGAAACCAGCTGTCCATTTTCTACAGTATAATCAGTTGTTTTTCCTTCAACACTTACCTGATTCCAGTTGGATGCCTGACTGTTAAAAGTATTACCCAGCATTAAACCAAAAACATGTTTTCCGAAAGTTTTATCGATAGTAATAATGTTATCTAATATCTGCTCATTCCAGGTTGTTCTCAACTCCGATTGCAAGGGATAAAGATGTACCTCTTTTGGATTAGCAATAAATGGAGGAAAATGAGCGGTTTGCTGGTTATTTTTCACACGATAAGAATAGGCCAATTTATATTTGAACCAAGGTGCAATATTAGCCGTTGCAGCAATATTAGCTGTAATATCCTGCCCTACATTATTACTTTTTCTAAAATGCTCTTCGGCAACCGGGTTCGTTCCGGCTGGCAAACCATTTTTATTGGTTAGACCATAACCGTATTGCTCATTATCGTCATAAACCGGAACTAACGGAGACATTGTATAAACTTCTTTCAACTGAAAGTTAGGCAATGCATTTTGGGTTCCGATATAAGCCATTTTTCCATCGATATCAAAAATCGATTTTTTGAAACTTACCCTTGCACTTCCTGTTTGAGAACCAAATTGATTGTCGATAATAATTCCTTTTTGCTTTACAAAGTTTCCGTATAAAGCAAATTTAAAATCACCTTGTCTTCCCTGAACTCCCAAACCGTAGTTTTGTGTAAATCCGGAACGGAAAACTTCATCCTGCCAGTCGGTATTAACATCAGATGGAGCCGTTATATAAGCCGGAAGTGCTTTTGGTGAAGTCGCATACTTATTGTACTCATCGTACATTCTTTTATGAACTGTGCGATATCCGTCAGCATCCAATAAATCTAATGTTTTCGATGGATTGGTGATACTTAAAAAAGAGCTGAAATCTATTTTTACACCTTCTTTTTGTCCATTTTTAGTGGTTACGATAATTACACCATTTGCAGCAACAGATCCGTAAATAGCAGCCGCAGCACCGTCTTTCAATACCTCCATCGATTCGATATTGGTTGGATTTATCGTATTAATATCTCCCTGAAATCCGTCAATAATATAAAGTGGTTCTGTAGCACCAAAGGTATTTACCCCACGGATTTTCACGCTCACAGAAGCTCCTGCCACACCACCGCTTTTTTGCACGTTTACCCCCGCTACTAAGCCCTGAAGTGCTTCAGAAGGACTTGTTGTCGCTCTGGTTTCTAAACTTTCTTTTTTAACAGTAGAAATAGCTCCCGTAACGTTGCTTTTCTTCTGAGAACCATAACCAATAACGACTACTTCATTCAGTTTATTGGTTTCTTCCTGCATGGTAATATTAAGTTCACCACGGTTGTTTACAGCCTCACTTTTCTCTATAAATCCCATATAGGAGAAAACGATAACCGGATTCACAAGACTTGATGAATACACCAAAGTATAATTTCCGTCAATATCTGTTGCAGCATTGTATTTAGAGTCTTTAATCGAAATACTCACACCCGGCAGCGTATTGTTCTTGTCATCAGTAACTTTTCCGGAAATGGTCTTTTGTGCTTGATTTGCTTGCGCAAAATTGATGTTTGGCAACCACAAGCATAACAATAAAGGAAGAAAATAGAACTTCCTACTGAGTAGTTTTTTCATTTTGGTAATGGTTTTGGTTAATTAAAATTTCGCTTTTTTTAGTTTTTTTTATTTGTAGGCAAGCACTTTATAAGACATTCAATTACAGAACTGCCCTATAAAGTGCGGTATTCTCTTTGATTTGACTTTTAGAAAAACGGTAGGTATCCGTTTATTTTATAAGTCAAACTTTATTCCTTGTGCCAATGGCAGACTAGTAGTATAATTAATGGTATTGGTTTGTCTGCGCATGTACACCTTCCAGGCATCGGAGCCGGATTCTCTCCCACCGCCTGTTTCTTTTTCTCCACCAAAAGCACCGCCAATTTCAGCACCGGAAGTACCGATGTTGACATTCGCAATACCGCAGTCAGAGCCTGTGACCGATAAAAATAATTCGGCCTCTCTTAAATTATTAGTCATGATTGCTGAGGATAAGCCTTGTGCTACACCATTTTGAATGGCGATCGCATTTTCGACAGTCCCCGAGTATTTTAATAAATATAAAACCGGAGCAAAAGTTTCGTGCTGTACGATTTCAAATGAGTTATCAGCCTCTGCGATAGCAGGTTTTACATAACAGCCGCTTTCGTATCCTGAACCTGAAAGCACACCACCTTCAACCAGAATTTTTCCTCCTTCGGCTACTACTTTTCGTAGTGCCTGCTGGTACATTTCAACTGCCTGAGTATCGATCAACGGACCAACATGGTTTTTTTCGTCCAACGGATTCCCGATACGCAATTGCTTGTAAGCAGCCACTATAGCATCTTTTACTTTGTCGAATATACTTTCGTGAATGATTAAACGACGTGTCGATGTACATCTTTGTCCCGCCGTTCCAACGGCACCAAAAACAGCACCGATAACCGTCATTTTAATATCAGCATCCGGAGTTACAATGATGGCATTGTTTCCTCCCAACTCCAATAATGATTTCCCTAAACGTCCTGCAACTACCTGCGCTACAATTTTTCCCATGCGGGTCGAACCTGTAGCCGAGATCAAAGGAACACGTGTGTCTTTTGTCAATAGCTCTCCAATCGTATAGTCGCCATTGATCAAACCTGAAATACCTTCCGGTAAATTATTCTCTTTGATAACCTCACTTATAATATTTTGGCACGCTATAGCACAAATAGGCGTTTTCTCTGATGGTTTCCAAACGCAAACATCTCCACAAATCCAGGCCAGAGCTGTATTCCATGCCCAAACAGCCACCGGAAAGTTAAAAGCCGAAATAATTCCAACCACTCCCAAAGAATGATATTGTTCGTACATACGATGTCCCGGACGTTCTGAATGCATCGTTAATCCGTGAAGCTGACGGGAAAGTCCAACTGCAAAATCGCAGATATCAATCATTTCCTGTACTTCACCATAACCTTCCTGCAAAGATTTTCCCATTTCGTATGAAACTAATTTTCCTAATGCCTCTTTGTGTACACGCAACTTTTCCCCAAACTGGCGAACAATTTCCCCGCGCTGTGGTGCCGGCATCAGTCTGAACTGTTTGAAAGCAGCTGTTGCAGCCTCCATCACTTTTTCATAATCTGCAGCGGTTGATGTTTTAACTTTTGCGATCAATTGTCCGTCTACCGGAGAATAACTCTCCAGAATTTCTCCTCCCGAAAAATGATTCAATCCCGTTGAAGTTCCCTCATTAACTTCTTTTATTCCCAATTGGCTTAAAGCTTCCTTTATTCCGAATTGTACTTCTGTTACTGCCATTATGACTTTTTTAAAATAGGTTGTCCAGTTTTAAACTATAAAAAACTGATTATGATAACGATAACTATACTTATTTCCTGTAATTATTTAGCCTCCTGCAGCTTTACATCTGTACTTTCAAATATTTTATCGGCAGACGATGCTACAAATCCCTGATACAATTCGCCATTCGCCATTGGATAACGGAGGGCAAACTCATAATAACAAGATGGAATTTCTAAAGCACCCTCTTCAAAATCCACTACATACAAATCAGCAAGCGTGCTCGATTGCTCTAATAATTGCTCCGGAGTTCCTTTGATTTTTCCACCGGAAGCATTCAGTTTCCATCCGCTGTTTTCCAAAAAAGTATTAAGTTCTTCTAAGGTGTTAAATCCTTTTAAAGCATTAGTACTAATCGTAAAGTGATTGGCTCGGAAACCGTAAACATACATCCAGGCCGCATACTCAGATTCTTCTAATAAAGATTTATAGATAGCCTGTGAATTCCCTTTCCATACCGATCCGCTTAAGACTAATTCAGCATCGTTAAATAAGTTCTGATCACAACTGTTCAGGATATTCTGTACTGTTTCCTGTAACTCAGAAGAACATTTTTCTAATTCCAGCTCCGAAATAAAAATTCTTGGTGCATCTTTATCGGTAGCGTGCTCATAATGTCTGGCAAAAAGTTTTTTACTCTCAAAATTATATTCTCCTTTTGCTTCATAACCAACATTCAGGAAAGGTTTTTCTAAAACCTCAATATTTACACGTTTATCATTAAAAGTACGAATCGCTATATGGTCATTTTTTATCTCTTCTCCTCTTTCTTCCAGTAATTCATGTATTCTTCTTGCAGATGGGGTAATATTGGCATATTGCTCCCATAATTTCATAAGTAATTGATTTTTATCCATTTCCGTTTTGTTAAAATAGTGTGATTATCACACAAATTTATATATAAAAGTGTTATTATAACACCTTACTTTTACGTTTATTTAAAATTCGACATTTCATAGCCTTTTTTTTGTAATTTTGACACTTATAAAATCATTTTTAACTTAAGAATTGTCAAAATAATAGAAATCTCTAAACTACGCCCAACCATGCCAAGTATCAAGAAGAATGAAAATACTGACTATTTAGACCGCGAAATCATACATAAACTAAGTGAAAATGGAAGAATCTCTTTTTCAGATCTTGCCAAGGAACTAAACATATCCAATTCATTGGTACATTTAAGAGTTAGAAAATTACAGGAATCGGGAATTATTACCGGTTTTTCGGTAAAATTAAATCCTAAAGAAATTGGTTTTGAAACCACTACTTATACAGGAATTGTGACTAAAGAAGCACGATTTTCCTATTCTATTGCCGAAAAATTAAAAGAAATTCCGGAAGTCGTAGAATGCCATTGGGTTTCGGGAAAGTATGCCTTATTTATTAAAATTGTGGCAGTTAATAATGAAGAGCTTCGCAAAATTTTATACGAGCAAATTCATCAAATTGAAGGTGTAGGAAGCACCGATTCGTTTTTCTCTTTTGGATCGGCATTTGAAAAAAACCTGCCGGTATAACCATTTATTCTAGCAACAAAAGGTTTAAAGTTAGCCGGGTTTACATTAGAAAAGCTGTTTTCTAAAACTTAATTTGAGAAAACAGCATGTGTTCTAAAAATACTTATTTGCATTTTTCAATCAAATCCTCGGAAGGATTTCTTCCAAAAACTTTAAAATATTTCTTTGAAAAATAATCTACTCTGGTGAAATTAAGATCATAGGCCAACCGAACAATAGAATCATAGGATCCGCTACACAATAATTGATGCGCCAAAATAATTTTTTCTTTTTTAAAGAAATCATTTGGTGTTACACCTTCAATTTCTTTAAAGAGTCTTTTGTATTTACTAGTCGACATATTGGCAACTTTTGACAACTCTGCAATTCCGGGGAATTTATTTTTTAAATTATGCAGTAAATATTTTTTAGAAATCTCCATGCCGGTCAGGTCTGTTTTTTTTATCCTGCACGAAGGTAAAACAGTATCTGAATACCGTTGAATAAAGTTTCCCAGTAATTTTAAAGCGACTCCTTTGAGATAGAAACTGGAAAATTGATTTAAAACATCCTTATTCTTTATCGAATCGATCAGTATTCTGCTATTGCTGTCAATAAGATCGTGAAAACAAAGTTCTTTGCTTTCAAATTTATCGTTTAGTTTATGAACATACATAGGACGAAGTAATTTCTGATCCACGATTAAACGCATTGTAAATATCCTCTTTCCGGCGGCATGTTCATAAATATTTTCTATGCTATTCTTCCAAACAAAGAGTCCTAAATTCGTTAAAGAACCAATTTTATAACTGATATCACGAATCTGAATCCAGTTGAACTCTTCGCTAAGATCGAAATTTATGATATACAAATCATCATGATTTGCATGCTGTTTAATTCTTAAAGGTGCTGTTAATTGATAAGACTTGCTTTCTGAGTACAAATATAGAACGGTGTTACGAGATTCGAATGCCGGTTTCAATAAGTGCGTCACCTGTGGAATAATTGATAACTTTTACTGTAAATGTGGAATATAATCTATACCTACAAAACTAAATTACTGATTATCAAAACAATTAATCCTGTGTTGACTGAAATAAATAGAAGCAAACTCATTAATTATACAACAACAAATTTGACCGCAGAGTTACACGGTTTCGCAAATTTTACGGCAAAAAAAGAGGGGATTATCCCCTCTCTCAAAAAATGGTTAAATGTTAAAAAATTAAATTGGTTAGTTAGTTTACTTGTTAAATCTTCTTTTAAAATCTATAATTAAAACCCCGCCGTAACAATTCCTTTGTACCCAAAACCTAATTCTGCGAATGCTCCAAATGCTTTTCCTCTCTTAGATCTGTCGGATTAACCTAAAAGCAAATCAAAGGGTATTATCTTTATAAGAGCCTCCAACTTTATCTTTTACAGACAATGCAATAAGCACTTCACCTCCGGGACCATAAAAATCTAATAAAAAAGTTTTAATATAACGATATTGTCCACTACTGTTCTCATATAATAATTGCTTTTCTTATTATTTAGAATTTTTACATTAAATTTAAATACTTTCCGTATCTATTAAACGAAAGCTTTAAAAATAATTTTATTCTTACAAATGTAGATTAATAGTAGTACTAAACGTGATTTTTTTTAAAGAATTTAGCTACATATGCAATAAGTGGATATGTTTAGGTTATATGTGATACAAAAAAAGAACATATTAAAGACTTATGAGTAAAATGCAAAACCCTAAAAACCCATTATACATAAACGCATAATGGGTTTTTAGGGAACTGACAGAAATCTTCGGCGGTTCTAGCCGAATAAAGCCATTCCGTTTTGCATTCTGTCTACTAAACCTATGCAAAGTATAAATGAAAATAATGCCGTTATTACTGCAATAAAAGCAAATACAAGTAACAATTTTCGAACAGAAGACCTGATAAAATGTTGCTGCTCTTCTTGTAAAGCATACCGCCAAATATTTCTAAAGTTTTTATAAATCACAATGCCAACAAGCCCCATAATCGCAAAAATAACAGCTGTCACTATAGTCAGTACATGAAAGAATAACTGATTGTCATGAAGAAAAACATCACTTAGTGTAACGAAACTAAGTACAAATAGCGCTGTTATAGCAATACTGATTGAAACTCTGAAGAATTTGAACATTTTACTCTTTAAATTAGATTTAGTATAGTACTCTTATTGCTTAAAACGATAAATAAAATATGGAGGTTTCCCCTGATCGTTCGCACCTGTAAAAGCTGGCGAACTATTGAGTTGATTTACTGAAATGTACATCCAGCCGTCGGGTCCTTTATAAACATTATCCGGCCATTGCAATTTTTGAGTGTCCTGTACAATAGTAGTCAATTTACCCGCAGTATCCAACTTTGTTATGGCGTGTTCTTGCAGATTTGTAAAATAATGATTTCCGGCTTCATCTGTCAAAGCACCATCGCTAAAAGGTTTGCTGCCTACTTTTTTTATTGCCTTACTAATTTCGGCATCACTTTTACCTTCTCTGAATAGTTTGGCTGGCACGCTATACCATGAAGTTCCATTCATTGCTCCAAAAAATATCGTTTCCCTGTCATTTGAAAGTGTAATTGGGTCAATGGCTACACGAGCCGGTTTTCCACCAAAATAAGTTACTTTACCATCAATAATCATGTCTTTATCTTCTGCCTGTAAAGAAATATGTCCGCTAAATCGGCGTGTTTTTTTTGTTTTCAGATTCAAAACAATAATACCCGGATTGGCAATATCGGCTAAGTAAGCAAAACCATTTTTTTCATCAATGGCAACATCTTGCGTAAATGTACCTTTAGGCGCAATAGTTTGAGGCAATTCAATTTTTTGAACTACTTTATTCTTACTGATATCAAAGGCCCAAAGTCTGGATTTACCTAATTCGAGTCCCATATCGGTAACCCATAACTGATTGTTTTTATCAAAGATTAAACCCAACATCGCATCAAATTTTGCGTCGGTTGCTTTTGCATCATATTTCTGATAAGCTTCAGATGGGTAAGGAATCGCTTTTCCGTTTACAATTTCTACCAATTGCATCTTCTGACTTCCCAATGGATGAATGGTTGCAAAAACACGACCCTCGGCTGATACAGCAACGTCACCTGGACGAATGTCCATTGCAGCAACTACTTCGAGAGGTTCGGTTGTTTTTTTGGCATTCGCAAAATAACTGGCGGTACCTTCAATCCAATCTTTACGTGGGGGAGCAAAAAAATCAATGTCTAATGTTCCGTCTTCCAAACATTCAAACTGATGCGGAATATTCCCCGGAATAATCAACACCTCTCCGGCACTAACAATGTACTCTTTACCTTGCATGGTTACTTTTACACTTCCCTTTGTAATATAAGTCGTTTGCTCATTTGGATGTTGATGGACTGGCACTTTAGCACCTTTATCCATCTTAAACAACGCCAGCATCCCCTGCTCTCCATACACATATTTACGCTGTAATTTATCTCCTAGTTGTTCCCATCCCAAATTATCAAATTTTAGATGTTGGATTTCTTTCGTCTGCTGCGCAGTCATAGCAGCAGTGAGCAAAATCATAATAGAAATTGCTAATTTTAATTTTGTCATGTTTTTCGAATTTTAAAATTTAATAAGTGGCTTTTTTAGTAAGCACTTTTAACATTGTTTTGTTTTGTCCACGGTTTGTCGAAGACTCTGTTCTGCTGTGGCAAAATAACCTCACAACCCGGTTTTTGATCAAGACTTACTTTTATGGTTGCTGCAGTCAATTTACCGGACATTACGTGTCCGCCATAAGTACGGTCTGTTCGAAATAGTTATCTTACACAAACAAAGATATCCTTTAAAAAACTAAGAAAAATTGTACCTTACAGCTTTTTTCCTGTACAATTTTGTCATCATCTCTAAAAATTAATCCTATTCCTGATAAATTGCAATACCATTTTACACCAAAACACAGATGTGATCTCAAAACATGATAGAACTAATTACTCTAACGGATAATATAATGCTGATTTCCGATAATAAACTAACATACAGATCTTCAGAAAGCAATGATATTTGCTATTCCTTACTCTTAAAACTATGATAAAATTAATTCCTTCAAGATTCCGAATATATTGCTATTCGGCAAGTTGTTTTTTAGTGTTCACCGGGTGCAAAACCATTGACCAGGATGTTATTCAGCATAACTTTATCGTCGGAGAAAGAAACAAAGGCGATTTGTTCTACAATAATTTACTGGATGTCTCCATCGAAATACCGAAAGGTGTTGTTTATGACGATCTGTCTAAGATTAAAAAAAGTGCCCTGCAAAAACGAATTGGGAATTTCAAAGATGTTACTGCTTCTCATTTATTCCTAAGCTACAAAACAGACCAAAACTTAGAGACTTTCTATTTCTTTGAAAAGATTGAAAAGCCAAGCGATACCATTGTTCATGAAAAACTGCTGCAAAATGACAGTATCAATGGAATTATTGTTTACGAAAAACTAAAGGGATCAAAAAGAATTGTTGCCCTTACGCGAATGTCAGCCAACACCAATCATTTGGAAAAGGCGACCGAAAGTATGAGGAAGGTTCATTTGGACAGTACCTCTTTGAATAAACTGTCGTATATGCATCTCTTTAATTATTATACCACTGAACCACATAAAAATTACCTGCAGGGAAGAGAAAAAATTAAAAAGGCTCCTATAAAAGATCCAAAAAAAATAATGCTCAAAGACCCTTTGTACTTAACAATCAATTCTTATATAGGTGATAATAAAGAATACGATGCATTGATTAAGGGCTATGAAAGCGATAAAAATGATTTTAACCGCACCGTTTTAAACTCGCTGTCCCAAAATGAAGTGAAAAAAGAGGAAGCTGTAATTGCGGCAATTGGGGATCTCGCTAACGACAATCAGATGATTATACTCAATGAAGATCATTTTTATCCCAAGCATCGGTTGTTTGCCATGAATCTTCTGGATGTCTTGAAACAAAAAGGGTTTACTGTAATTTCGATGGAAACCTTTACACCAAATTATAGTACTAATACTGCGCCTGTTCCAAATGCCAAAAATGGGTTTTATATCAAAGATCCCTATTTTGGTCACTTTGTAAGGAAAGCCAATGCTATGGGATTTACTCTTGTGGGGCATGAAAATTCAGATCAGAAAATAGATCGGGAAATAGGGCAAGCCAGAAATGTCATGAAAATATTAGAGAAAGATCCAAAGGCTAAAATTTTTATTTATGTGGGACATGGTCATCTGGAAGAAGAAGGCAAAAAACGTCTTATGGCCAATTATTTAAAAGAATACTCAAACATAGATCCCGTTACCATCAATCAGGAGACTGTTATGATGAAGATAAAAGAAAAATTAGTTCTGCTTCCAAAATCGGTATTCGCCAAAGATACTTTAATGAAATCAAGTGCTGATTACTTTTTAATCAACAACCTTGAAGCCAACCTGCAGTCTGTTTACCCTAATCAGGTTTTTAAAAAGGTAAGTCTGAAGGACCAAAAATTTATTCCGCTTAAAAACCAAGAGCTTTTGGTTGACGTTTTCTTGTTAGACGAATACAATACAACTAAAAACGCAGATTTGTTAATTCCGATTCAATCTACTCTAATTACGCCGAAGTCTGATACAATTGAGACGAATTTGCCTGTGGGTCAATACTATATTACAGTAAAATCAGCTAATAATGATCTGTTTTTATTTAATCGTATCGAAGTCAACTAAAGATACAAATGATGTCAAAAAAAATCCCGTTTTCAATTTATGAAAACGGGATTTCTACTATGTGATTTATTTCTAATGACTCAAATTCTCTATTTCTTTCGGGTCATGTTTGTGTTTGAATAAAATCGCAAAAGCAATTGCAATTACTAAGGCATAAGCTGCAAATGACAGCCAGATGGTTTGCCAGTCTTTCATTAAAATAGGATTCGTAAATATTCCATCTGCAGAAACTGAATTACCCTGACCTTTTACAAAATCAAGCATTTTTGAATTTGTACTTTCAGTTTGTAAAAATGTCGCCAATTCAGTTGTATTAGTGAACGATTTGGTAAAAAAGCGATCAATAGCCCAACCTGAAGTTAAACTTCCTAAAACCGCTCCTATACCATTGGTCATCATCATAAACAATCCTTGTGCAGACGAACGTATTTTCGAATCGGTATTGCTTTCAACGAACAACGAACCTGAAATATTGAAAAAATCAAATGCCATTCCGTACACAATACATGACAATATGATCATCCATAAACCTCCTACAGGATCTCCAAAACCAAATAATCCGAAACGCAATACCCAGGCCAACATACTAATGAGCATTACCTGTTTGATTCCAAAACGTCTTAAGAAAAACGGAATTGCAAGAATAAATAATGTCTCAGAAACCTGAGAAATCGACATGATGATAGTCGAATATTTAATTACAAAAGAATCTGCATATTTAGGAAAATGTTTGAATTCGTCTAAAAATACGTCTCCGTAAGCATTCGTCAATTGCAAAGCGCCTCCTAAAAACATAGAGAATACGAAAAACAAGGCCATTTTATAATTTCCAAACAATTTAAAGGCTTCCAAACCTAAGGTTTCCACCAGAGAGGCATCTTCCTTAGTAAGACGCTGCGGCTTACATTTTGGCAATGTGAAGGCATAAATTCCAAGAATCAACGCACCAACTCCGGCAATGTAAAACTGATATTCTGTTGCTTTGCTTCCACTTAAATTAGTGATCCACATTGCAGCGATAAAACCAATAGTACCCCAAACACGGATAGGCGGAAAATCTTTTACAATATTTTTATTATTTAATTTAAGCGAGGTATACGAAATAGAATTACTCAAAGCAATGGTTGGCATGTAGCAGCACATTGCGATAAACATTACGTATATAAAATTATCAGGTGTGGTAACGTGTGCAATACCAAATAAAACTACTGCATAAAGAATGTGCAGGGCGCCATACAGTTTTTCTGCATTAATCCATCTGTCTGCAATAATTCCGGTTAAAGTGGGCATGAATAAAGAAGCAATTCCCATGGTTCCGAAGACCAGACCAAACTGGGTTCCTTCCCAGTTTTTAGTTCCAAACCAATAATTTCCAATTGTTATAAGCCAGGCTCCCCAAACAAAAAATTGAAGAAAGCTCATTATAATCAACCTGTTTTTAATTCCCATACGATGAAATTGTCTTTAAAATAAATGAAGCGGTAAAACTACCATTAAAAATGATATCTACAAAAAATTAAATTGTTTTAACAACATCTGTTACTAATTCCAGCACTGCTGTAAACTGTTCTTCTCTGTTTAAATAAGAATTATCTATTTCTATCGCATCATCGGCAATAATTAAAGGAGAATCTTCACGATGTGTATCGATATAGTCTCTCTCGACTACATTTTTCAGGACGTCTTCATAAGAAACGTTATCTCCTTTTTGCTGTAATTCATCAAAACGTCTCTGTGCACGGGTTTCGGCACTGGCTGTCATGAATATTTTAAGTTCAGCATTTGGAAACACTACAGTACCAATGTCTCTTCCGTCCATTACAATACCTTTATTTTTCCCCATTTCCTGCTGTTGTTCCACTAATTTGGAACGTACTTCAGAAACTTCTGCTACTTTACTAACAAAACTGGAAACTTCAATGGTTCTGATTTGTTTCTCTACATTTTCTCCATTAAGATACATCTCGGCAAAACCAAGATCGGCATTAAATTTAAACTCTAACTGAATGTTCGGTAAAGCCGTAATAAGGGCTGCTTTATCAAAAAAATCGGCTGCAATAAGCTGGTTTTGCATGGCAAAGTAGGCAACGGCACGGTACATTGCTCCGGTATCTACATAAACATATTCTAACTCTTTTGCTAATTGTTTTGCCAAAGTGCTCTTTCCTGTAGAGGAGAATCCATCAATTGCAATGGTAATTTTTTTCAATTTTTTTATTTTTTAAATTTAAACTTATTTACTGCTCCCATCCGCTTTTAATAGTAAATACTCATCACAATATCGGATCCGGAATTGTCAATTATTTTTGCCACTCTTTCAAAATACTTTTTATTCACCATTGGGCATCCATAACTGTTGCAAATATATCCATTTTGCTCTTTATACGGAACATCAAAATAATAATGAAAAACAATATTACGATCAAATGCATTAGAATTTGTGGGATCTAATCCGTATAATTTATAGGCTTTACCAAACTTTCCGTTATAATGCTCACCAACAGCATACTTCCCCAATGAAGTGCTGAGTGAATTAGGGACATTACTAAATTTTAACTTCCCTTTTATTTCAGTTTCAGACCCCAAACCATGGGCTACTAAACCTTTATCAATGATTTTATTATTTTTTAGATCGTATATAAAAAAGCGATTCTTGCCCGAAGGAATTTTCATATCGATAAAGAAAGCATATCTGTCATTATATTTTGAGTCACTTTTTATAATTTCCTTGATTTCATTGATCTCTTTTTTATCAATTGTACTTGTTACTGCTAAGGGAACTATAGTGTCTTTCCTGCTGATCTTATACCCAATAAAGAAAAGCAATACAATAAGAAAAATAAAAAGGATTTTCTTCATACTATAATATTGGACAATGTGGAAATATAAAATGGAATAAAATCAGGACAAAAAAAATGCTGTTGAAGGAAAAACAACAGCAGTATATGATTTAAGTATCTTTAAACTATCTTCCAGGTTTGCTAATAATAAACATCCAGAATGATATTTGACTTAGAACAATCTATATATTTTTCGAGTCTTTTAAAGAACTGTTCATTAACCATCGGGCAGCCATGGCTGTTGCTGATGTAATAATCTTGTTCTTCATAAGGAACTGCAGAATAATAATGCAACACTATGGCTCTTTTTAAAGCATTATTATTGGTTTCATCCAGACCGTTTAATTTATAGGCTTTTCCGAAGATTCCTTTATAACATTTCTGAATCACATATCGGCCTAAAGCAGTGCAATTGGAATTAGGAGTATTACTGAAACGCAAACTTCCTTTTACACCCGTTTCTGATCCTGAGCCGTGTGCTACAAGCCCCTGATCGATAATTTTACTGTTCACCAGATCGTAAACAAAAAAACGATTTTTGCCTGACGGTATGCTCATGTCAACGAAAAAAGCAATTTTGGTATTGTATTTAGAATCAATACTCATCATGTTTTTTATTTCGTTTACTCTAAGATTCATACGCTCTACTTCCAGAGTGGAAATAGCGGTTTCTTTTTTATAATAGTGTTTTGTACCCGTAAAAACACCTACTGTTAAAAACAAAAACAAACTAAGTATTTTCATATCATTACTGAAAATTTAAAATTAAACCAAAAAGACTTGTATTTGCTGCTAAAGTATATCTGGAATATGAATAATTAAATTTTAACCTGTTCATTTTTAATCCAAATCCTACTGACACCCCTGAAAAATTACGCTGTTCATTCACCCGTAATTCTTCTCCCCTTCTAAAATTATATCCTAAACGCAAATTAAATGCTTTTTTTGGAAAAAGTTCTACTCCTAAAACAACATGCCTTAAAGCGTTGTTTAAAAATGAAACCTTTTCTTTGTTTGTTGATCCATCTATGCCGGTTCCTCCACGAACGGGATTCGAAAAAGAGATGTTCCACTGTTGCAAATTTTCTAATGTAAGATGCCAGCGAAGGGGCACATGCTCTAATTCCTGAGAAACTCCAGCCACAATTTCAAATGGTAAATTTTCTTTTATACCCGAGTACGTTGTAAACTGTGTACCTATATTACGGATTACCAGACCCAAATTTACGTCATTTTTTTCAATTACATACAAAAAACCTAAATCAATTGCTCCTCCTATCGAATTATAACTTTCTAACGTTGAAGTTATTAGCTTAGCACTTGCTCCGATATGCAAATCAGTATAAGGAACATTATAAGCATAACCCAATGAAAGTGCGCCTTCACTCCCGGTAAAATTAGAAGTAGCCTGACCATTTTCATCATAACCTTCGAATGAACCATAATTAACATAACTCACTCCTGCATAAAATGTCTGCACATGTCTGTCGTAAGTATAAGCATAAGAAGCAGTTCCATAAGAAGCTTCTCCATAGTAACTCCCATAATTCAGAGCAAGACGATTGTCCATATCTTCATTTAAAGCTGCAGGGTTAGACATCACCTGATTGACATCCTCGTCATAAATCGTGATTGTTTCTCCACCTAAAGCTGCCTGTCTCGGAGAGGTCGTTAAATTCAAGAACTGATAGGTGTGACGCCCTCCTATTTGCCCATAACTAACAGAGCAAATTGTTACTAATAAAAATAAAACAAACTGTTTTAACATTCTTTTGGGGCGATCATATAGAGGGATAACGCAAGTGCGAAGATAAAATTATATCAATTATAAAAATAAAATACGATAAAATAAATTCCAATAGTAAAAATCCAAATTCCAAAACTGTTGCCTTAGATTAAATTTCAATAAAAAAAATTCCAAATTCCGAAACTGAGTTCTCAGATTGGAATTTGGAATTTAGATCTTGGTATTTAAAGTCTATACTTTAAATTATTTCAGCGTTTTCGCGTTTTTAACGTTCTGATCAGTCAAGGCCAAAGCCAGAACTTCACTCATTTCTTTCACATAATGAAAAGTAAGTCCTTCTAAATATTCGGCTTTAATTTCATCAATGTCACTTTTGTTTTCATGACACAAAATGATTTCTTTAATATTGGCTCTTTTTGCTGCCAGGATTTTTTCTTTAATTCCGCCCACCGGTAAAACTTTACCACGAAGCGTAATTTCACCTGTCATTGCTAAACTTTTCTTTACTTTCTTTTGTGTAAGTAATGAAACTAAAGACGTTAACATGGCTATTCCGGCACTTGGACCGTCTTTTGGTGTTGCGCCTTCCGGTACGTGTAAATGGATATTGTACTTTTGAAACAATTCAACATTCAAGCCTAATTTTTTAGCATTGGCTTTGATGTACTCTAAAGCAATTGTAGCCGATTCTTTCATTACATTACCAAGGTTTCCGGTAATGGTCAAAGCTCCTTTTCCTTCCGAAATCAACGATTCGATAAACAAAATATCTCCGCCAACACTTGTCCAGGCTAAACCTGTAACAACGCCTGCAATATCGTTGTTTTCATATTTATCACGTTCCAGTCTTGGTACCCCTAAAACGGTCACGATATCTTCGTCGGTTACTTTTTTATTGTAGTCCTCTTCCATTGCAACTGCTTTTGCTGCATTACGAATGACCTGAGCAATTTTAGTTTCAAGGTTACGAACTCCTGATTCGCGCGTATATCCTTCTACGATTTTTTCCAGTTGTTTTTTACCAATGGTCAAATCTTTAGCGGTTAATCCGTGTGCTTCTAATTGTTTCGGGAAAAGGTGCCTTTTGGCAATTTCAACTTTTTCTTCGATGGTGTAACCGGACATTTTAATGACTTCCATTCTGTCACGTAATGCCGGCTGAATGGCTGACATATTGTTTGAAGTTGCAATAAACATTACTTTAGACAAATCGTACCCCATTTCAAGGAAGTTGTCGTAAAAAGCATTGTTTTGTTCCGGATCTAATACTTCTAATAAGGCTGAAGACGGATCACCACTGTTACCGCTTGACAATTTATCAATCTCATCCAGTATGAAAACTGGATTTGAGGTTCCGGCTTTTTTCAAACTCTGAATGATTCGTCCCGGCATAGCACCGATATAAGTCTTTCTGTGTCCGCGAATTTCAGCTTCATCACGTAAACCACCTAAGGAAATACGTACGTACTCACGTCCTAAAGCCTCAGCAACCGAACGACCGATAGAAGTTTTACCAACTCCCGGAGGCCCTGTCAAACAGATAATTGGCGATCTCATATCGTTACGAAGTTTCAATACCGCCAAATGTTCGATCATTCTTTTCTTTACTTCTTCAAGTCCAAAATGATCTTTATCTAATACTTTTTGTGCATGTTTTAAATCGAATTTATCTTTAGAATACTCGCCCCAGGGCAATTCTAAAAACAATTCCAGATAGTTACGCTGAATTCCAAAATCAGGAGATTGCGGGTTCATTCTGCGCATTTTAGACAATTCTTTTTCGAAATGTTTCTGCGTTTTCTCGTCCCACTTTTTGGTTTTGGCCTTCAACCCCATTTCATCCATTTCTTCCTCCTGCGAAACGCCTCCCAATTCTTCCTGAATGGTTTTCATTTGCTGGTGAAGGAAATATTCACGCTGCTGTTGGTCTAAATCAAAACGAACTTTTGACTGAATGTCGTTCTTCAATTCTAATTTTTGCAGCTCCACGTTCATGTAACGCAACGTTTCAAGCGCGCGTTCTTTTAATCCGTTTATCGATAACAAACCTTGTTTTTCTTTTACGGATAAATTCATATTAGAAGAAACAAAATTGATTAAAAACGACTGGCTTTCAATGTTTTTAATCGCAAAAGTAGCTTCTGACGGAATGTTTGGACTTTCTTTTATAATTTGAATCGCCAGTTCTTTTACCGAATCTAAAATTGCGGTAAACTCGGTATCATCTTCTGCCGGACGTTCTTCTGAAACTTCTTTGATCGTGGCAGTGATATAAGGTTCTTCTGAAACCACTTCGTCAATTTCAAAACGTTTTTTACCTTGTAGAATTACGGTTACGTTTCCGTCAGGCATTTTTAAAACGCGAAGAATTCTGGCTACGGTTCCAATTTTATGAATATCATCTTTTGACGGGTCTTCGTCTTCTTCATTAATTTGAGAAACCACACCAATAATTTTTCCACCGGCATTGGCATCATTAATTAATTTGATTGATTTATCTCTTCCTGCCGAAATCGGAATAACAACTCCCGGAAATAAAACGGTATTGCGTAATGGCAAAATAGGCAACGAGAGCGGAAGCTCTTCGTTATTCATTTCCTCTTCGTCTTCCGGAGTTAATAATGGAATCAAATCTGCTTCTGAGTCAAATTCCTGAAGTGACAGATTGTCAATTGTGAGTATTTTATGGTTTGACATAATAGTATATAAGTCGTTTTGTCATTAAATATTTCATACTAACCGCAAATATAACTTTACAGGCGGTAGTTTTAGCTAAATCTGTGCAAAGTATTTCATTTACAAGATTAGCGGTAAAAATAGACAATCATTGTGCCAAAAGCAAAAAAGAAAGTTTTGAAATTGTATGATAGAAGTTAAATAACCTAAGAAAGACAATTATTTTAAAATAAAATAAAATTAATTTTATCAAAACTGTAACAAACCCAAAAAAGCAAAGTCATTATTAAAAACTAGCAACAATTACTTGAGTATAACTAACCAGAATATCGAAGAATTAATCACGCTTTGTAAGGAGAACAACCAAAAAGCGCAATTCGAAGTTTACAATCGTTATTGTAAAGCGATGTACAATGTGGCATTCCGCATTGTGAAAGATGAACATTTTGCACAGGACGTCATGCAGGAAGGTTTTCTGAAAGCTTTTACAAAAATCAATGATTACAAACAAGAAGTAGCGTTTGGTGCGTGGTTAAAAAGAATAATCATCAATTACAGTATTGATTTTTATAAAAAGAATAATGCTTTTCAGGCAGAAGATTTGACTAAAACCCTTTATAAAATAGAGGAAAATGACAGTGTATTAAGTGACAGCATTGATCTGAATTCACTTAAAGTAAAACAAGTCTTAGATACGATTTCAAACCTGAAAGACAATTATCGTATGGTTTTAACCCTTTTTTATATTGAGGGTTACGATCAGGAGGAAATTAGTGAAATATTAAACATCAGTTATGCTAATTGCCGGACGACGCTAAGCAGAGCAAAAGAAAGTTTACGAAAAAAATTAGAGGAGATATGAAAAAGGAAAATGACGATTTAGATCAATTATTCAAAAAGTTTGAGAACCAATGGGATGTAGCCGAATTAACTTCTGACCATCAGCTTGATTTCTTAAATAAATTAAACAAAAAGCAACCTAAGAAGAAAAATCATGCGGTTTGGGCCATTGCTGCTTCAATTGTGGTATTGTTGGGGGTATCTATATTCTACAACAGTTATCAGGAGCCTAAACACTACAAGTTTGCTTCGAAGGAAGCCAAAAGAACCGATTCGATATTCAGTATTTTAATTGATAATGAGCTAGTAAAATTAAAAGAAAAAAGTTCTCCTCAGAATGAACAGATTATTAACGATGCCTTAAAACAAATGAAGGTGTTTGATACCGATTATGCAAAAATCATGAAAGAACTACAGAAAAACGGTGAAAACAAACAAATTATTTATGCCATGATCAGTAACCTGGAAACACGTATTTCCTTTTTACAAACGGTATTGAAACGCATTGAAGAAAATGAAAATTTTAAAACTAACACTACACATGAAAAAACATTATAAAATACTCATCCTATTGCTTTTACTTCCTTTTTTAGGATTCTCAAATGATGATAATAGTTACATCACTAAGCAAAAGAACATTAAAAAAACCTATATCGTAAATTCGAACGCAGGTATTGATATTGACAACAAATACGGAGACATCACCGTCAGTACCTGGAATGAAGATAAAATAGACATTGACATTACTATTAAGGTAACCAGTAAAAATGAAAGCTGGGCAAACCAAAGACTGAACAGTATTGATGTTGACATTACAGCTCTTAAATCGATGGTTACTGCGGTGACAAACCTTGGAAATTCTTCAGTAAGAAGTAAAGGAAGTGCTGATTTCTTTGAAATTAACTATGTCATTAAGATCCCGAAAAACGGTTCGGTAAAACTTAATAATAAGTACGGAGATATCACGACGCTAAGTTTAGAATCCTCCACAGATATTACTTGTAAATACGGAAAGATAACGTTAGGAAAACTAAATGGCTCCAGCAATCGAATCGAAATAGGCTATTGTGATAACTCGACCATTGAATCTATCAAAAACGGAAGTATTGAAGCACGCTATTCTAACTTGAAAATTACGCAAGCCGGAAACTTAAATATAGACTCCAATTACACTGATTTATATTTGCTTAATGAAGGTCAGAACATCAAATACGATAGTAATTATTCCACTTTTAAACTTCAAAAAATCAGTTCGCTGACGGGTTCCGGAAATTACTTAAGTGTTTCTGTTGGAGAACTCTCCGGTAATTTGAATATTGACACTGCCTATTCAAAGATAAATGTGGACACTCTGAACGAGAAAAAAAAGAATGTAAATGTAGCGAGCAGCTATACGAATGTATCACTGGGTTACAGCGCTGATCTTGCTTTTGATTTTGACATTAACACCAGATACGGGAATATCAAGTACGACAGTTCATTAGAAACATCAGTGGCGGAAAGCAAAGGCAGTGCTAAAAAAATAAGTGGTTACAATAAGAAAAAAGGACAAAGCAAAATAACGGTTACTACCAGTTATGGTAATGCTGCGTTAATCAAAAAATAACAATCTAAAACAATCAAAACAATGAAAACATCAGTTAAATTATTCGTTTGCAGTGCAGTTTTATTCAGTTTTATTGCAAATGCTCAATGGTCTAATAAAAAGCTAAAAGGAAATGGCAATGTCGTTTCTGAAACCAGAACCACTTCTGATTATGATGGAATAAAAATTTCCGGTTTTTTTGATGTGGATTTAGTGGCAGGGAAAGAAGGAAAAATTACAGTAAAAGGAGAACAAAATTTACTAACTGCCATTAAAGTTGAAGTAGAAAATAATATTTTAAAAGTTTATGTTGAGAAAGGAGTCAATCTCTCCCCAAGTCTTGGCAAAAAGATTGAAGTGACGGTTCCTTTTGAATCCATATCCGGATTGACTTTATCCGGTTCCGGGGACGTTCAATCAAAAAGCACGATCAAAAGCGACAAGTTTCTAGCAAAACTATCCGGCTCAGGAAACTTTAATCTGGCTTTAGACTCCAACGATCTTGAATTAACTTTAAGCGGATCAGGAGATGTAAATTTAAAAGGAAATGCTGCTAATTTTTCTACCATATTATCAGGTTCCGGAGATATCGATGCCGCAAATCTTAAAACAAAAAACACCGAAGTAACCATTTCAGGATCAGGAGATGTTCGTGTAAACTGTACTGAAAGTATAAGCGCAAAAGTTTCAGGATCCGGTGATGTGAGATACAGCGGAAATCCAGAAAAACGAAGTGTAAAAGTTTCAGGATCAGGAAGTATTTCAAAAGCTTAATTCTATAAAAAGCTCAATAATAAAAGAATATTACCATCATCAAATCAAAGAACAAACAGCTTACTTTTCTTTTATTATTGAGCTTATATTTTAAAAGCGGTACCGCGATCAAAAATCACTACCAATGAAACGAACTTTTTTAGTTTTACTTCTGATTACCTCCTGCACTTTATCATTTTCTCAGGAAACAACTATTTCTGAAAAAATCAAATCTCTGGACAGCTTAAAAAATGGTACTGCAGAAATGATGTCAAAATACAACCTTAAAGGGTTAAGTGTTGCCGTTTTTGAAAATTACAAAGTAATCTGGACGAATCAATGGGGTGTAAAAGCAATAGATACAGGAGAAAAAATTGATTTGAACACTGCTTTTTCTACTGCCTCCATTTCAAAGCCTATCGTCGCTATTGTTTGTACAATTTTAGAGGAAAAAGGATTAATCAACCTTAATGCCCCTATCTCTCAATATCTAAAATCATGGCAATTGCCTAAAAGTGACTATACCTCAAAAACACCCGTTACCTGGAAACACCTTTTATCCCATACAGCCGGAACAAGTCAGAGCGGTTTCGAAGATTATTATCAGGGAGATTCCATTCCCACAATTGTAGAAAGTCTGCAGGGCAAATTATTACCCCGATCTAAAAAGCCTATCGAATTTCTATTCAAACCTGAGACCGACTGGCAATATAGCGGTGGCGGTTATGTAATTATCCAATGTGCTCTGGAAGATCATTTCAAAAAGCCATTGGCACAAATTGTCAAAGAACAGCTGCTTGATCCTTTGTATTTGCAGAATTCAACCATGATTCAGCCCAATGAAAATGATTTTCTGACTAATATCGCCAAAGTACACAACAGTAATGGTAAAATAATCCGAACAGGAATTCCCATCACGCCACAAGTTGCGCCTTCGGGATTGTGGTCTACTCCTACTGATCTGGCCTTAATTGCGATTGAATTGCAAAAGGCACTTACGGGTAAAGGACAAGTGATTTCTAAAGCTGTGGCTGAAAAGGTTACAAACATAGCAACAATGAAAGGTCCACGAGGATGGAGTTACGGATGGCAGCGCAGTCTTGGATACGGAAATCTGGACTGGTTCTCACATGATGGCTCTAATACCGGAACCGGTGGAGATTTGCTTGCTACCATGAAAAATGGTAACGGAATTGCCATTTTAGCCAACGGTGACAAACCTAACAGACTTCCCGTAATGACGTACATCGAAAAAGAAGTCATCACAAAACTAAACTGGTCTAAACCAATTAAGGGAGGTGCAATCCAAATTCCATCAGAATTAAAAAATGCCATAAAAGGGTATTATACTGAGATTCTGTACGGATATGACCGAATGGGAACAACTAAAATAGCTGAAGAGCATAACGGCCTCTATCTTTACTCTCCATTTTTAAAAGAAAATTTCGATATCGAAAAAACTAAGATGTATTACTTAGGAAACAATACTTTCAAAATCGATAATTATCCGAACGAAATTCATTTTAACTTACTCAATCATAAATTACAAGCCATAACGATCACCCGTGCAGTTAGTACCACGCGATTTTTGCAGCTTAGCCTGGAACAAATCAGAACGCCACAGACTCAGTTAATCGAAATATTCAGTGAGAATACGTTTGAAACTGCTGTCAATCAATTTAAAAAATTAAGATTAAAATATCCTGACTATAATTTTGAAGACGATCTAAACAATTTTGGTTATAATTTGTTTAATAAGAAACTAACTGATCTTTCAGTTCAGATTTTTGCTCTTAATTGTTCAGAATATCCGGCTTCTGCGAATGCTTTTGACAGCTTGGGTGAAATTTATGAAGCCATTGGACAATTAGGTCCTGCCAAAGAGAATTATTTAAAATCGTTGGAATTAAATCCTAAAAACGAAAATGCTGCGCAAATGCTTGTAAAAATCAATGCGCAGCTTAAATCTAAATAATATTGAAGTAAAAATGCTTTTTAAAGCTACAATCTAAACACGAATTCCACGAATTTGCACAAATTATAAAAGGCGAACCCTGTTTAGTGACAATTCGTGCAATTCGTGTTATTCATTATACTTCATCCACAGAGCAGCTTTCTAAAGTGCCTTTTTTGGTACTCTTCTTAAAAGAAAAATAGCCGTCACAAAGAAAATGGCCAAAATCACAATTGCGGCACGCGGACTTCCGGTGATTTGATCGATGATTCCATAAACGCACATTCCGATTACAATTCCGATTTTCTCCGCTACATCGTAAAAACTAAAGAAAGAAGCGGTGTCTTCTGTTTCCGGTAATAATTTTGAATACGTCGAACGGGACAATGCCTGAATTCCACCCATCACAAATCCGGCTACGGTAGCCATCACATAAAAATGCATTGGTAATACTATAAAGTACGCCAAAGCACAAAATACAGCCCAAATACTATTGATCACAATTAAGGTTGGAATGTTTCCGAACTTAGCTGAAGCTCTTGAGGTTAAAACTGCTCCTACAACTGCTACTAACTGGATAATCAAAATACATTTTATTAATCCAATGGTACTATCTTCTTTGGTTGCCCACTCAATTTCCTGCGCTCCAAAATAAGTTGCTACAAGCATTACCGTTTGCACCGCCATACTTGAAACAAAAAATCCGCTTAAATATCTTCTTAAAGCAATGTTATCTTTTAGCAAAGCCCAAACCTTTTTTAACTCTTTAAAGCCATTAAAGACAACTGAACTGGTTAATTTCTGACCACTCGCTTTACTTCCTTTTGGCAGATAATAGTAAGTATACTGGCTGAATAGAATCCACCAGACTCCAACCATTATAAAAGAGTAGCGCATGGCTTTCATCGCAGCTTCTCCATCGGTTCCGGTAATACCAAAAAGTTTTGGTTTCATAATCATTGCTAAATTGATAATAAGCAACAATACACTGCCAATATACCCCATCGAATACCCTTTAGCGCTAATTTTGTCCTGCTGTTCTTCAAAAGCAATATCCGGCAGATAAGAATTATAAAAAACCAAACTTCCCCAATATCCCAGCAATCCTAAGAAATAAAAGGCTAATCCTGTATAAATATTATCAAGATCAAACCAATACAATCCCATACAGGATAAGGCTCCCATATAACAAAAGAACTTCATGAAAGCTTTTTTATTCCCCACATAATCGGCAATTCCGGATAATAAAGGAGAGATAAAAGATACTACCAAAAAGGCTGCTGCGGTAATAAAACTAATTAAGGCTGAATTTTTAAGGTGCATTCCAAATACATCAATATAATGGTCGCGATCTGTAAATAAAGCTTCATAAAAAATGGGAAATACTGCCGATGCAATCGTTAAGGTGTAAACCGAATTGGCCCAGTCGTAAAATGCCCAGGCATTCAATAATTTCTTATCTCCTTTTTGTAGGTTCTTCATAGTAATGGTTTTGTTAACAGGCTACGAATTTATTTCTTTTTTATCACAATCAAATCAATTTTCAGTAATTCATGTATTAATAAATTATCAGCAAAAAAAAAGCCATCCTGAAAAGGATAGCTTTTTCTATTTTATCGTAAAAAATCTATTTAATGATTCCCACTTTAAGTGCCGTTGCTCTTGCTTCCGGTATTAAAGCTCTTATATTGGCAATCCTTGAAGCATCAGAAGGGTGTGTACTCATAAACTCCGGTGTACCCGATCCTCCTGATTTGGCCGACATTCTGCTCCAGAACGAAATAGCGTCATCCGGATTGTAACCTGCAATGGCCATTAACGTCAGACCAATTTTATCTGCCTCAGTTTCATTGCTTCGACTGAACGGCAACATTACTCCCACCTGTGTACCCAGACCATAAGCCTGTGCAAATATTTCCTGTGTTTGCTGGGTTTTACCGCTTGTGGCTGCTCCTAAAGCAACGCTTCCTATTTGCTGTAACTGTGCGGCACTCATTCTTTGTGCGCCATGATTTGCTAAAGCGTGTGAAACCTCATGTCCCATAACGGTAGCTAAACCGGAATCATTTTGTGTTACCGGTAAAATTCCCGAGTACACCACAATTTTTCCTCCGGGCATACACCAGGCATTCACCTCCTTATTGTCCACGAGTTTGTACTCCCAACGATAATCTTTCAAATACTGCGATTGTCCTAAGTAAATCAGGTATTTTTCGGCTGCTGCCTTAATTCTTCCTCCTACCAATTCTACTTTTTTCGCATCTGCAGTTCCCGTAATTACCTTGTTTTCGGATATGAACGTATTGTATTGCTGAAACGAAGATGGAAATAATTCACTGTTTGAAACAAAATTCAAATTTTGTTTTCCTGTAATGGGATTAGTCGCACAACCTGCCGCTAAAACAACGGCAAGTAAGCCTGATGCTAGATGTTTTCTCATGATAGTGGTATTATAACAACATACAAAAATACGATTATTAATTTTTCCACTTTTATATAATTATCAAAAAAAATATCAGGATTATACTATTCGCCAATGATATGAAGTTCGTTAAACTCTTTATCAACGATTAAAAAATGATTAAGTTCAAAACCTTCCTTGTCAAATACTATTTTCTCATTATCAATTTCAATTTCAGTCACTTTAAAAGGCAGTCCGATTAAATTGATTTTATACTTACTGTACGGTGTATCATACTTTCCTTCTTTGTGTAACTGAACGATAAGCTCTTTCTCTTTTCCAATGGTACTGAAAGATAAAAAGCTGTAACGTCCTTTTTTGTAATCGTATCCATCCTGTGCATCTTCGTAAACGACTGACTTTTCTTTTCCAAGTTTGAAGTATAAATCGAGTGTTAATTCATCAAATTCGAGTTCACCAACATATTGCTGTACGGGATATTTCGGAATAACAGCTCCTGCTTTTACAAAAACCGGAATTTCATCAAATTTAGTATCAATCCAAACTTCTCTGCCTCCTGTTGCAAATTCGTTGGTCCAGTAATTGTACCACTCTCCTCTTGGAATGTACATTCGTCTGCCGACAGCATTTGGTTCGAGTATCGGACATACTAAAATTTGATTCCCAAAGATGAATTCATCATTACGATAATGGGTTTGGGTATCTTCCTGATCGTAATATACTAATGGTTTTAACATCGGAACTCCTTCTTCAATATACTGCCAGAACATGGTGTATAAATAAGGGAGTAACTGATAGCGCAGACTGACAAACTTACGGGTAATGTTGATGACTTCTTCATCAAATGCCCAAGGCTCCTGATTGCCATGATCTCCGGAAGAATGCGTTCTGCAAAACGGGTGAAATACGCCTAACTGAATCCAGCGGGCGTACAATTCTCCGGTAGGCTGTTCGGCAAAACCTCCAATATCAGAACCTGTAAATCCCATTCCGGATATGCTCATTCTTTGTACCTGAATGTTGGCAATCCATAAATGCTCCCAGGTAGCCACATTGTCACCTGTCCACGAAGAAGTATAACGCTGTGCTCCGGAGTAGGCCGATCTGGTGATCACAAACGGGCGTTTAGGATAGACAAAACGTTTTACCCCATGATAAGTAGCTCTGGCCATTTGTGTGCCATATATATTGTGTGCTTTTCTATGACTGCATGGATTTCCGTCGTATACGTGACGTACATCTGTGGGAAATGTTTTGTTGGGAACTTCCATTACAGCGGGTTCGTTCATATCGTTCCAAACTCCTTTGACACCAATATCTGAAATTAATTCTTTAAATAACCCAGCCCACCACTCTCTTACAACGGGATTTGTATAATCGGGGAAATTACATTCGCCCGGCCAGACTTTCCCTTTCATATAAGGCCCATCGGCTCTTTTGCAGAAGTAATCTTTTTCTAAGGCTTCCTGATACACCCAATACTCTTTGTCTATTTTGATTCCCGGATCTATGATAACTACTGTTTTAAAACCGTCTTCAGCCAATTCGGCTACCATTTTTTTAGGATCGGGAAAATAGTTTTTGTTCCAGGTAAAACATCGAAATCCTTCCATATAATCGATATCGAGATAGATGGCGTCACACGGAATTTTGAGTTCTCTGAATTTTGAGGTGATTTCTTTTACTTTACTTTCGGGATAATAACTCCATTTGCATTGATGGTATCCCAGAACCCAAAGTGGTGGCAGTTCCGGTTTTCCGGTCAAATCGGTATAAGTGGTTACTACATCCTGCATTTGCGGACCGTAGATGAAATAATAATTCATTTCTCCTCCTTCTGCCCAAAAACTGGTAACGTTTCTTCTTTCCTGACAAAAATCAAAAAAGGTTCTAAAAGTATTGTCGAAAAAGATTCCATACGATACTTTATTGTGCAAACCAATATAAAACGGAACCACTTTGTATAACGGATCCTGTTCTTTTTGGTAAGCATATTGATCAGTGGCAAAATTCTCAAGTCTTTTGCCTTTTAGATTCATCTGTGTTGCTTTGTCACCCAGACCGTAAAAACACTCCCCGTCTTTAGAGGATTTACTCATTTTTACGATATTTCCTCCGTATTCATAACTTTCTTCCCAATGAAAACCAAGTTCGTCTTCCAGAATAAGAAAATCGTGTAAATCGTAAATAGCGAGACGTAAATCTCTCTTTTGAATTTTACATTTTACTTTACTGGTCCTGATTTGAAAATAGGCTTCTTCTTCTGTAAGTTCTAAAAAGTTGTAACCGTGAAGCTGTGTTTTATCAACGGCATACGAAAAATCATTACTAAAATACCCTTTTGTGGTAAAACGAAAACGAATCAAACTGTCTCTAAGAATAGTGACTTTTAAGATTACTTTATTGTCGGTATGAAAAAAAACAGAATCTCCTTCATGTTGATGCGAGATAATTTTTGATGGATATAAATCGCCCTTGTATTCTAATGCTGTATTTGTAATCATGTCGATTTCTGTATTAATTATATAACGTTAGTCTCCCTTTCAAACATACAAAAAAACCAGATAACCCTCTATAAATAAAAGGATTATTCACGAAAACGTTTTTTCTGAATGAGTATTAATTATCCCCTTAAAAATTCAACAAATCGATAATTTAAGAACGTGAAACTGATAAAATAATATATTGACTGTCAGCTAAGCGGACAAATAACTCAATAATACGAATAGATGAGACGCATTTGATGGATTTTCATTGACATCAATATAAATTACTTTCTATCGCCACGAATTGCACAAATTATAACGAATTCATCTGCCACAGATTGAAAGAATTAAAATGATTTTTCCAAAATCTGCCCGATCTACATCAACTATTTTATATGACTATCCGCTAAGCGGATTAATAAATTCATCTATACCATACTGTCTTTAAACAATATAAATATAAAATCCGTCCTTATCGGTCTAAATTGGTGTCATCCGTGTGCCATCTAAACAAATGAATACACGGTGATACTCAAAGGCGGTAAATTTAAAGCTACCGAATAATCTCTCCCGTCATAAGGTGATGACTCTATCGTTAATGTCTGCGGATTTCCTACACCGCTTCCTCCATAAATAACAGCATCACTATTAAAAATTTCCAGTAGTTTACCTTTTTCCGAAATTCCTATTCTGTAGTTTTCACGGACTACCTGTGTAAAATTGCCAACGATAATTAAATTTTCTTTCGGATTATTTCCTTTTCGGATGTACGATAAAACCGCATTCTGATGGTCTGAATAATTGATCCACTCAAAACCTTCTCCCGAAAATTGTTTTTCATACAATGCAGGACGAGTTTTGTATAATTGATTCAAATCTGTAATTACTTTTTTAATTCCGAAATGGTAGTCGTATTGCAGTAAATGCCAATCCAGACTTTTCTCAAAATTCCATTCATCGCTTTGCCCGAATTCAGATCCCATAAACAATAACTTTGCTCCGGGATGTGTGAACATATAACCGTACAGCAATCTTAAATTGGCAAATTTCTGCCATTCGTCACCCGGCATTTTATTGGCAATCGATTTTTTTCCGTGCACCACTTCGTCATGCGAAAACGGCAACATAAAATTCTCGGTAAAAGCATAAGTCATCGAAAAAGTCAGCTCGTTCTGATGGTATTTTCGGTAAACGGTTTCTTTCTGAAAGTACTTTAAAGTATCGTGCATCCAACCCATCATCCATTTCATTCCGAAGCCCAAACCTCCTGTAAAAGTTGGTCTGGAAACCATTGGAAAGGATGTGCTTTCTTCGGCAATAGTTTGAACTCCATCAAAATTAGCATAGATTACTTCATTGAACTCTTTAAGAAAACTTATCGTATCTAAATTTTCTCTTCCTCCGTAAATATTTGGTTCCCACTCCCCTTCCTTTCTCGAATAATCGAGATACAACATAGACGCTACGGCATCCACACGCAAACCATCCGCATGGTAATGCTTCAACCAGAAAACGGCATTGCTGATGAGAAAAGCACGAACTTCATTACGTCCGTAATTAAAAACCAAACTTTTCCAATCCGGATGATATCCTTTTCTGCGATCCGGATGTTCGTATAAATGTGATCCGTCAAAAAAGCCCAAACCATGTGCATCATCAGGAAAATGCGACGGCACCCAGTCTAGAATAACACCAATACCGGCCTGGTGTAATTTATCGACCAAAACCATAAAGTCCTGTGGTTTTCCGAAACGCGAAGTCGGTGCAAAATACCCTGTGAGCTGGTATCCCCATGAAGGATCGTAAGGATATTCCATAACCGGCATAAATTCTACATGCGTAAAACCGGTTTCCTTTACATACGCAACCAAATCATCTGCCAGTTCTAAATAGGTTAGAAAGCGATTATGTTCTCCGCGTTTCCAGGATCCCAAATGCACTTCATAAACCGAGTGAGGCTTATCTAATGCATTATTCTCCTGACGTGATTGTATCCATTTTTCATCCTTCCATTTATAATCCAAATCCCAGACTACAGAGGCGGTATGAGGTGGTTTTTCGCAATATAAAGCAAAAGGGTCTGCCTTTTCGGTAACGATTCCGTCAATATTCGATTGAATTTTATATTTGTATAAAGTCCCTTTTGAAACCTCCGGAATAAATCCTTCCCAAATACCCGAAGAATCCCAGCGTACCTGTAAAGCATGTTCACCTTGTGTCCAGTAATTAAAATCACCCACCACAGAAACCGATTGCGCTGTTGGGGCCCACACGGCAAAATACACTCCTTTTACTCCATCAACTTCAATTAAATGCGCTCCTAATTTTTCGTACAACTGGTAGTGTTTTCCCGCTTTGAATAAATTAATATCAAATTCGGTAAAGAGAGAATGCGTAATTACTTTAGACATATTTAGTTTTTAAGGCAATAATTAATTCTAAGCATTTTATTCAATTCTAAAATTATCAGAGAGAACAGCTCCTTTTTTAATCACAACAATACCATCTTTGATACTGTACAGCTCATTTGTAAAATTATCCAAATGTTTTCCACCGCTAATGTGAACGTTATTTCCAATTCTGACATTCTTATCAATCAGAGCATTTTGTATGAAACAGTTTTCACCAATACCAACATGAATTTTATGGATTGCGGCTTCACGATTTAGTTCGTCCAGATCCTGATAAAAATCGTTCCCCATCACATAACAATTCTCCAATACAGTTCCCTCTCCAATTCTGGAACGGATTCCAATGACTGAACTTTTAATTTCTTTGGCGTTAATAATACATCCCTCCGAAATCAACGATTGATTGATGGTAGAATTTCTAAATTTAGAAGGTGGTAATAATCGGGGTCTTGTAAAAATTTTATTGTCATTATCAAACAAATTAAATTCAGGAATATCAGCCGTCAGACCAATATTAGCTTCAAAGAAAGATTCAATATTCCCGATATCGGTCCAATACCCTTCGTATTGGTAACTCAAAATTTTATGTTTGCCTACAGCCTGCGGAATGATTTCTTTTCCAAAATCCTTTGTTTCCGGATCAGCCATCAGTTCTACGAGTAGTTCACGGTTGAAAATATAAATTCCCATAGAAGCCAGATATTTTTTACCCTTCTCTTTCATGTGTTCACTTACATCAGATTCCCATTCGGGTAACAATGAGGCATGGGGCTTTTCAATAAAAGCTTCGATAAAACTCTCATGATTGGTTTTAAGAATTCCAAACTCAGGTGCGTCTTTAGCATTCACCGGCAATGTCGCAATCGAAATCGCAGCATCAGCAGCAATATGCGCCTCCAGCATCTCATTAAAATCCATTTGATACAATTGATCTCCGGATAAAATCAAGGCATAGTCAAATTCGTGTTTTAAAAAATGAGACATACATTGTCTAACGGCATCTGCTGTTCCCTGAAACCAGGTTGGATTATCAGGAGTTTGTTCTGCCGCCAGAATATCGACAAACGACTGGCTAAAGATGCTAAAATTAAAAGTGTTTTTAATATGTGCGTTTAGAGACGCCGAGTTGAACTGTGTCAGGACAAATATTTTAAAAATATCAGAATTAATACAATTGGAAATAGGGATATCCACCAATCGGTATTTTCCACCAATTGGCACTGCGGGCTTAGATCGGGTTTCGGTTAATGGGAACAAGCGTGATCCTTGTCCTCCTCCTAAAATAATGGCAACTACATTCTTCTTCTTAAATTTCATTTTTCTCAATTATTAGGTTGTATATCTCGATGTATTCTTGGCATGCACGCTCCCAGGAATGATCTGTCCCCATTCCTTTCGCTCTAATATTTTTAAAATTAATTTTATCCCCATATAATTTGACGGCACGATTGATCGAATAACAAATATCCCCTACCGAAGCCTGGTCATGGCACACTCCGTTACCAGCGTCACCAAAATCTATTACCGTATCTCTCAAGCCTCCGGTTCTTCTCACAATCGGAACTGTTCCATAACGCAGTGCATACATTTGGTTTAAGCCACAAGGTTCAACTCTCGAAGGCATTAAAATAAAATCTGCTCCTGCGTAAATCAAATGGGCTAATGCTTCATTATACCCAATAAAAACGTTGTAATTCCCTTTATAATCATTCCGCAATTGAACCAATTGTTCTTCAATCAACGAATTTCCAGATCCCAGAATCAGTATATTAATATTTTCAAAATTCTCGGATAATGCCAGTGCCGAAGCCTGTGGAAGCAAATCCCCTCCTTTCTCCTCAAACAGACGCCCTATAAAACTGAATATTGGTTTTGCAGGATCGAGTTCAAACTCCTCGCATAATTTTTCTTTGTTCTGCTGTTTTCCAATCTCAAAAGTATCTATCGAATAATTACTCTCAATCATTTGGTCTTTGGCAGGATCCCAAACTTCAAAATCTATCCCGTTTAAAATCCCCTTTGATTTGTGGCGAACAGATTTGAAAAGGGCTTCTAAACCATTTGCGGCATTATTAATTTCGTCGAGATAACTTGGAGAAACCGTAGTCACAGCATGAGCACACTTGATTCCTACTGCTAATGAGTTAATCGAATGGTCCCACTCTAAGAAACCAACATGCTTCAAATCAAACTCAGGCAAATAAAAGAGCTTATCAAAACCAAACCAACCCTGATACAGACCATTGTGTATTGTAATTACTGATCTTACACTGCTAAGACTTTCATATTTGTAAGCATATTGAACTAAAAACGGAATCAATCCGGTGTGGTGATCGTGGCAATTTAAAACATCAGGAACTTTATTCCTTGCTGTAATCCAGTCTAAGGTTGCCATCTGAAAGGATACAAATCTTTCAATATCATCTTCATATCCGTAAACATTTGGGCGATCGAACAATTCTTTAATTTCAATCAGATACAACTCATATCCCAATTTATCTGTTGTTTCTTTTAAAACACTAAACGGAAAATTAAAATTCCCCAACTTCACATTTCCCCAATGAACACATTCAAAATCGTTTTCTTTTCTGAATTTTGTATCATAACAAGGAACCACAACACGAACGTCGTGACCAGCTTTGTTCTGATACTTAGGCAATGCGCCAACCACATCGGCTAAACCGCCCACCTTTGCCATTGGATAACACTCTGCACTGATGTGAAATATTTCCATTCTTAAAATTTATATGCGTACTAAATACTATTTTCTCAATACTTTTTTTCAGTAAACATCTATTAATGTGTTACTTTTATCTTTTTTTAAATTTAGGAAAAAATAAACAGAATCCAGCCCTCAGAAAAAAATTATTGATATGTCAAAAAAGGAAAATAATCCTACTAAATCTCTAAAAATTCCCAAGTTTATTATTGCATCCGCTAAAATTTGTGCCTTTTTTTCAACAAAACTGGTTACCACTTATGCCGCAAAACTTTTCACAACTCCTGTAAAACATAAAGTTCCAAAACGCGAATTGGATATGGAGCAAAAAAGTATTCAAAGAACCATTTACGTTCCCGTAATTAATAAAAGCGTCGTTACGTATGAATATGGGAAAAATAATCGCAAAATTTTACTCGTACACGGTTGGGCCGGAAGAGGAACCCAATTATTCAAAATAGCCGATGAACTTTTAAAAAATGGCTTTTCAACGGTAAGTTTTGATGCTCCTGCACATGGAAAATCCGAAGGAAAAAGTACGATTATGTCTGAATTTATTGCTTCAATTTTAGAAATTGAAAAACAATTTGGCCCTTTTGATTTCGCTATCGGTCATTCCTTAGGCGGAATGTCTGTCCTAAACGCGATTAAAGACGGATTACAGGTAAAAAAAGCAATAGTAATTGGCAGTGGTGATATTGTACAGGATATATTGAATGATTTTGTAGCCAAACTAGAGCTAAAACCAGAAATCAGCGAACGTTTACGCGACCATTTTGAAGAGAAATATCAGGTAAAAATGGATGACTTTTCGGCTTACAAAGCAGCTCAAAAAGTTAAACTACCTGTCCTCGTAATTCATGATCATGATGATCCTGAAGTTTCCGTAAAAGCAGGAATACATATTCATAAGCAACTGGAAAGTGGAACTTTATATCTAACAGAAGGCTTAGGACACCGAAAAATTCTAGGCAATCAAAATGTCATTAAAAAAACGATAGATTTCATCAAAACCTCTTAATTTTGTGATAGTTATACTTTCTATTATTCAATACTAAAGAAACTAAAGATGGACTTATTTGGAGAAACAACAAACTGGAAAACAAAACTGGAACCCATTTTAAGTAAATATAAAGGAAGAAAACATCCTTTAGACTATCAAAATACTTATCAATTACTAGTAATGGTTGTTCTGTCTGCTCAGGATTCTGATGCCAATATCAATAAAATTGCACCGGCACTATTTGAAAAATATCCCACACTAAAAAGCCTGTCTCAAACCGATGCAGAAACTTTTATTCCATACATAAGTAAAGTCCGTAATTATCCCACAAAAGCACAATGGCTTTTAGAAATTGCAAAAACGGTTCAAAATGATGAAGACATTCCATTAACCATGAAAGAATTAACCGCTTTAAAAGGTATTGGAAGAAAATCAGCTAATGTAATTTTACGAGAAACTCATCAACCGGCAGAAGGAATTATTGCCGATTTACATGTCATACGCGTAGCACCAAGAATTGGTATTATCAAAGAGAGTAAAGACGGAATTAAAACAGAAAAAGACCTAATGCAGGTTTTGCCCAAAACCATTTGGTCTGAAATTGGTATGGCGATTTCTTTTTTAGGAAGGGAAACCTGCAGACCTAAACCCAAATGTGATGAGTGCACAATTGCTGACTCCTGTCATTACTTTGCAACTGAAATTGCATAAAAGCATTATTTTCTTCGGGTATCGATCAGATAGATGATTTTCCAGTTGTCTTTTTCTTTAAACAAAGTAAAAGTATTTACTCCCGAATGACTCAGTTTATCGTTCACATAAAACTGATAGGGTGCCCAAACATGTGCTATTGTTCCGTCAATTTGGATATTGTAGCTTAAAATCTTTTCAGAAAATTCAATATTAGACGGGATGGTAGCAATTGATTTATAGAATTTACCCGCATTCTCCTCTGTAAGTTTGTTTCCTTTAACCAAACTCTCACTAATAGATTGCAGGACTATCCTATCCGCACAAACAGATTTCATCCTTACAGTATCCCTTTGGTGAAAACCTTCAAAAAAAGTTTCAATACTCTTCTGGACTTCCTGCTGCTGCGCGTTTACAGCTAATCCTAAAAATAGCAAACTGACAATACAGAACATTCTCATAAGCAAAGCATAAAATTAAACACCAAATTGACTCAGATGATGCTCCAGATGTTTAGCAAACATATTGCTCCATTCTGTCGCAGTTAATCTGCCAAAAGAATGTGATTCTTTACCCTCAAAGTCTTTTTCGCCTAAGAGTTGCGTTTTATTAATGTACGCAATCAGTCTTTCTTTCTCAAGATTAAAATCGCGAGTGCCATTTATAATAAATTGAGATGCCGTCGGGTTATTATGTTTATACGGTGTCTCACTTACCACCTTATTTTTAACCAATGTCTTCAAAATAAACTTCAAAAAGAAACCCGGCTTGGGATGAATATCATCGAAAACCATCTCATAGGAAACATTGCAGTGTGCCAGCATTTGAGCCACATCCATTTTACCCCAGAGCCCTACCGAATCCGGTTGAAGCAAATTGATACGTTTTACAAACTCATCACAATCTTCTTTATAAAAGACATTTTTCATCGCATTCCGATTTTTAGATAGATTAAACACTAAAGTAAAAATATGATTTTTATCTGAAATTACAATCTTTGATTACAACCCATCGAAAAAAAAATTACTCTCAGATTTTTAAGTTAATACCTACTTAGCAAAAATATAGTAAAGATAGTTATGGCGTTCCCCTTTGGGTCGGGCTGTCCGCTAAATCTTTTGCGATAGAAGTTTCAGGGAATTTTAAATGTACGGTAATCGCAAAAGGATATCGCTTCCATCCCTAACGCATACCGTGATAAAAAGAATATTCAAAGAAAAAAAGGACTAAAGTTTTTAACCGTAAAGTCCGCAAAGGTATACGCAAAGCACACAAGAAAAAAGGGCTGAAAGCCCGAAAAGCAAAGAGCATGGTGCAAAGCACTATGTATAAAGCAAAATGAACAGCAAACATCGCCCTGAAAGAGCAAAAGCAATTTTCACTCCTGTAAATCAAAAAAAATCCGTTCTGATCCGCGTTTTCGCCTGGCGAATCCGTATCATCCGTGTGCTTTTTTAACCGTAAAGAGCGCGAAGGCTTACGCAAAGCGCGCAAGGATTTAAAAAACGCTATAAAACAAAAAACCCTATCCGATTTGGATAGGGTTCTTAAAAGAAAGGCGACGACATACTCTCCCACATAACTGCAGTACCATCTGCGCAGGCGGGCTTAACTTCTCTGTTCGGGATGGGAAGAG